>JAAWDP010000026.1 GCA_022793815.1 Clostridia bacterium
AGTCGTTTGTACTGTCACTTTCAAGGTAAACGGCGAGGTATACAAAACATTGCAAGTAGAATTCGGTACGACGCTTGTCAAGGCTATGGACAACGACAAAATGCTTAAATACATGAACCTTGTAAATGCGAACGGCGAAAAGATAAGCAAGAATACGCCCGTTACCGAGGATTCGGAAGTGGACGTTGTGGAAATGACGAAAGAGGAAAAGTTCGGCGCGTTCATGGCGCGCAATTCGTGGCTGTTCTGGTCGGTTTGCGCGCTTGCCTGCGCAGGTATACTTTCCACCGTTCTTGCTTCCGTTGTGGCACATAAGCGAGGTTGACGGCTATGAAGAAGAACGGTAAAAAACAGATACGTGCATATAGCCTCGGCGGCGTGCTGCTTGTCATAGTGCTTGTTGTAATAATCGTGTTGCTTGTTGTCGGCGGTATCTCGTTCAATATCGATTCTTGCGAGGATATTCCCGTACCCTCGTCGGTTCTGCGAAAGTCTGCCGCGCCGCAATATAGCGACGTTATAACGGATTTGAGTAAAGACGAAACATTTGCCGCAGAGGACTATCCCGAGCGTGAAGGGGATTATTCGCTTGCGGTTATACAGATAGCGGAGAGTGTAGACGGCGAACTGTTTGTTTATGCGTATGCTCCTGCCGGCGCGAAAGTAACGGCAACGGAAATACGTTTTTCGACGGCTATAAACGAGAGTTTTAAGCCCGTGGATTACGTGCTTGAACTCGTGAATTACTCGGGAACGCTCGCTAAGTATGTCGTCGAAGATTTTGCCGTAAAGTCCGACGCAGTGCGTTATTACGATATAGTCTGTATTTTTCGCAGGTGGCTCGACGGTGTGGACATTCCGCCCATAGACGGGCAAACCGTAAGTTCGGTGTCCTATCCCGTCGGCGCGACTTGGACGGCTTGCACTATTTCGGAAAACGTCACGTACAGTATGGTTTCTACCGAAGTCATTGCCGTTACGGATAAGCGTGTCGGTCGTATAGTATATCCGAAAGGTTCTTCTGTGTTCGGTTGGTCGAAATGCGAAAGTCATTACGTCGCTTTCTCGACCGACCGCGACATCGAACGGCTTATGGAAGCGGAACTTACTTACATATCCACGCCGTATTATTATACGTCTACATCGGGATACAGTTACGGCGAGAATACTACTGTTCCGCTTATGCTTACGGGCGAACAAACGGGCGGAAACAACGGCGGCATATTCACACATCGATATAAGTGGAAACGTATTCAAACAGTGCACGAATTGCTTAACGATAAGGACGTTACCCTTACCGACGAAGCTAAAAAGGACTTGTCCGACATGGCATGGGTTTTAAGGTTCGCGGAAACGGAATATACTTCGTCTGCAACGTCTACCGTATATATTCAGAACGGCACGCACGTAAGCGACGTTACAATTTTGCGTTTAAAGTTCGAAACTGACGGGGTTGTCTACAATCTCGGCGTGGTAGATAACAAACAGACATCGAGTCCCATTCCCGACGGCGAGAATAATCCGACTATACCTTGGTGGGAACGCCTGTTTTCCGTTTTTAAGAATATCTTTTCGTGGCTCGTCAAAGCCTTTTCTTGGTGCGGTATGCATTGGAAAACGCTGCTTATAGTTTCTGCTTGCATAGTAGGTTTTCTGCTTGTCTTGTGGCTCATCGTAACGCTTGTGCGTAAGATACTTAAACAATAAAGGAGTGAAAAGGTAATGCCGTAGACATGCGAAACGTATGTATACGGCATTGCCGAATATACCATGATTACACAAATATTCGGAATACCGCGTGTCGGCAAAACGGCTTTAATGACGAAGTTCGCGCTTGAC
>JAAWDP010000011.1 GCA_022793815.1 Clostridia bacterium
ATACCAAGACGAAAAACCGCAAGGCACTAATTGACACGTTTATTTATCGCGTTGTGATGTACGACGACAAAATGAAAGTGCTATTCAATCTCAAAAGCGGGCAGAAAAACGAACTGCTTTTGAACTTGATTTTTCCCGATTACCCCAACGGAAACGGCGGCGAGGACGAAAATAGCACGAAAGAAAAAGAAACCGAAAACTCGGTTTCTCAATCTGGGTGTTCGTATACCCCTGTTATGGTGCATCCGTCGGGGCTCGAACCCGAACCGAAGGCGTCGGAGGCCTTTATGGTATCCAATTCCACCACGGGTGCTTTCGACGCAATTATTATACGTGAAACGGGTCGTAAAGTCAACTAAAAGAACCCGTTTTTCTCGGACGGTAGCAGGCGCACCCAAAAACGTCCGAAAATAAAACCGAAAAACGCTCAAACAAAAACCCCTCGGTCGGTTAAAGCCGAGGAAGATTTTTATGCTTGCTATTTTCCGCTGTCGCCGTAGTTGGACAGTACGCGCGCCGACGGGTCGTCTACGTCGCAGCCGTTCCAGTCCCTGTTCGGCATCCAAAAATCCGCCACCATCCGCGCCTGAGAAGGGTAGTGCTTTTCGAAAATTTCGCGGTACAAAAGCGATTCTTTCGTGAACGGTTCGGCGTGGTAGGAATATTTTTTCGCGATGTCTTTCCAGTCGTCTTTGTAAACGCTTTCGGCGTACTGTTTTAAGTCGTCCACCATCGAATGCCCCACAGCGTCCGAAAATGCGGCTTTCTCGCGGTATAAAATCGAGCGGGGGAGTAAGTCGCCCTCGAACGCGCGGCGCAGAAGATACTTGCCGCAGCCGTATGTATTCATTTTCAACGCGGGGTCGATGCTCATGACAAACTCGACGAAATCCAAATCGCCGAACGGTACGCGCGCCTCCATCGAGTTGACGGAAATGCAACGGTCGGCACGCAATACGTCGTACATGTGCAGCTCGCTCACGCGCTTGACCGACTCGGATTGAAACGCCGCCGCGTCGGGCGCAAAGTCCGTGTACTTGTACCCGAAAAGCTCGTCGGAAATTTCGCCGGTCAAAAGCACCTTGACGTCGGTTTTTTCGCGTATCGCCTTGCAGAGCAGATACATGCCCATGCTCGCCCGCACCGTCGTTATGTCGTAAGTGCCGAGCGCGGCTATTACTTCGTCCAGTGCTGCGATAACTTCGTCTTTCGTCATGAATATTTCCGTGTGCCGCGCGCCGAGATACTCCGCAACCTGCCGCGCGTATTTGAGGTCTATCGCGTCTTTGTCCATGCCTATCGCAAACGTGCGTATCGGCTTGTCGGACAGGCGCGCGCCTATCGCGCATACAAGCGACGAATCCAGACCGCCCGACAGCAAAAATCCGAGCGGCGCGTCCGCGTCCAATCGCTTTTTCACACCTTCGACCAGCTTTTCGCGTATGCCCATGCACGCGCTGTCTATGTCGAAAACCGCAGTAGCCGCGGCGGTAACGTCGCGGTAACAGACAAACTTTCCGTTTTCGAAATAATGTCCGGGAGGGAAGGGCAGCACCTCGCCGTCCGCAATCGGAACAAGATTTTTGGCTTCGCTCGCAAACGCATAAGCGCCGCTTTTCAAAACGGTATAATAGAGCGGACGTATGCCTATCGGGTCGCGGGCGGCTATGCAAGACTTGCTTTCCCCGTCATATATCACGCATGCGAATTCCGCGTCGAGGCGGCGGAACATATCCGTTTTGTACAGTTCGTACATCGGAAGAAGTACTTCGCAGTCCGAGTCCGAAGCAAAGGAATATCCCTTTTCTTCCAGTTCGCGCTTTATGCCGCGGAACCCGTAAATTTCGCCGTTGCACAGCGAAATATTGTTGTTGCGGTAAAACGGTTGCATTCCGCTCGCCGTTAAACCCATAATGGCAAGACGGTGGAATCCGGCATATCCGAAAGCGGTTTCCTCGAAAACACTCATGTCCGGACCGCGGCTTTCCGTTTCGTTAAACGCGCGCTTTGCGGCGTCCTTTGGTATGCTCTTGTCGGTTATGCAAAAAATCGAACACATGAATAAACTCCTTAAAGAGTAGTAAAAAAGCAGCCCGTGTCCCGCTTATGGCGGTGGGACAAACGACTGCCGAAACTACCTTTCACCGCTTTCGTATTATATTACATTAAACATAAAAATAAGTCAAGCGAAATTTTTTGTCGGTTTGCTTTTAAGGTTGACTTTTTCAACGGATAATGGTAAAATCTTAGATAATGACAAATTCGAAACTTTCGGAGGAACATACAGGTGATTAAGATAAGCGAAGTCAAAAAACACAACGGGGAAACCGTGGAAATAGCCGGTTTCGTCAAACAGGTCAGAGACCTTAAAAAAATGCAGTTTCTCGTCGTGCGCGACGTGACCGAATCGGTGCAGATAAGCGTCGAGAAAAACGAAAACCGCAAAGCCGTCAACGACGTTATATCGTCGCTCACGCTCGAATCGTCGGTCAGAATAAAGGGCAGGGTGAACGTGGACGATTTCGTCAAACTCAACGGCGTCGAGATAATCCCCGACGAGATAGAAATAGCCAACCTCGCAAACAATACGCTGCCGATAGACTTGACCGATTTCAACGAGTCCAACCGCGACCTTCGTATGGACTGGCGTTTTCTTGACCTTCGCAGCCGCGAACACCAACTCATATTCCGCGTCCAGACCACAGCGGAAATGGCAATGCGCGAATTTTGGATAAACCACGACTTCACGGAAATCCACTCGCCGAAACTCATGGGCAACCCCAGCGAATCGGGTGCGGAACTGTTCGAATTAAACTACTTCGGCGGAAAGGCGTATCTTGCGCAGTCGCCTCAGTTCTATAAACAAATGGCGATAGCCGCAGGCTTCGAGCGCGTGTTCGAAATAGGACCCGTGTTCCGCGCGAACAAATCGTTCACGTCGCGCCACGATACCGAGTTCACCAGCGTGGACTGCGAGTTTGCCTGGATAAACTCTTACGAGGACGTAATGAAGTTCGAAGAGGAATGGGTGGCGCACGTAATCAAGCGCGTCAAAGAAAAACACGGCGACGAAATAAAAGCCGTTCTCGGCAGAGAGATAACCGTGCCCAAAACTCCGTTCCCGAGAATAACCATGAAGCAGGCGAAAGAAATCGTCAATTCCCTCGGCTATGTCGTGCCGCCCGAAACCAAGGGCGATTTGGACCCGACCGCAGAAAGAATGCTCGGCGAATGGGCAAAGGAAAAGCACGGCAGCGACTTCGTTTTCGTAACGCTGTTCCCGACGTCCATACGTCCGTTCTATCACATGTATAACCCCGAAGACCCGTCCACCACGCTTTCGTTCGACCTTTTATGGAACGGACTGGAAGTAACCACGGGCGCACAGCGCGAACACCGCTATCCCGTAATAGTCAGACAGGGCATAGAAAAAGGACTGATTCCCGCAAACGCCATGACGCCCGACGGAGAAGTAGTAACGGAAAATCTGCCGCAGGGACTCAAAGACTACCTGTCCTGCTTTAACTACGGCTGCCCTCCTCACGGCGGCTACGGCTTCGGCTTGACGAGAATGCTCATGAACCTTCTCGGCTATAAAAACGTGCGAGAGGTTACGTTTATTTACCGCGGCGTCGACCGCCTCCGCCCGTAAAAAGTCATATAAACTTCGTTATGCTTTGTTAAACGGATTTTTTCTCGGGGTCATTTACGGGGGTGTAAACTCGCCCTCGAAAAAATCCGTTTGCCTTGCCTGACTCGTTTCTCCGCCGTCTTGTTCCGACGGCGTATAAACGTCGCAATACTTTGTTGCCATTGTGTTTTTCGCGCAGTCATGTACGAGGGTGTACACTCCTACGCGAAAATCCGCGGGCGCCGCGTCTTGCTCGTTTCTCCGCCGTCGGACTCTGCGCCCATTATTATTGTCCTCAGCCGAGCGCGTAGCGCGAACGCCACGAGCCGCAGTCGAGTATTCCGAGCGACAGCCAACGGAATCTCAACCTTATAAAAAAGGAGTCTTTTATGAAACATACCGATATAAAAAAACTGTACGAAACACCGAAAGAATTTGTCGGAAAATCCGTTACCGTTTGCGGTTGGGTGCGTACCGCCCGAGACGGAAAAGCGGTCGCATTTGTGGAAATAAACGACGGCACATGTTTCAAAAACATGCAGCTAATCGTCGATAAAGACAAGGTCGCCGACGAAAAGATACGCCCCGCAATGGCTGTCGGAACGTCCGTCAAAGCCGTAGGCAAATTTGTCGAGAGCGAGAAAAACGGCTGGGAAATATTGCTCGAAGACGTCGAAATCCTCGGCGAATGTCCTGCGGATTATCCTTTGCAGAAGAAACGTCATACGCTGGAATTTCTGCGCAGCATACCGCACCTGCGCCCGCGCACGCGCTATTTCGAGGCGGTATTCGCGGTCCGCGACGCGCTTTCCCATGCCATTCACGGCTACTTCCGCCGCAATGGCTATAAGTACGTTCACGCGCCCATAATCACGGGCAGCGACTGCGAGGGCGCGGGAGAAATGTTCCGCGTCACCACTCAGCCCTGGAATGCCGAATACAAGAGCGAAGACAAATACAATGCCGACGACTTCTTCGGCAAGAAGGCGGGGCTCACTGTTTCCGCGCAGCTTGAAGGCGAAATGGCGGCAATGGGACTGGGACGCATTTACACGTTCGGACCCACGTTCCGCGCCGAGCACAGCAACACTACGCGCCATGCCGCGGAGTTTTGGCAGATAGAACCCGAAGTGTGCTTCTGCGACATCGACGACATAATAGAAATAGCCGAAGATTTCATAAAGTCCATAATCCGCGAAACCATGGAGGCATGTCCCGACGAAATGGAGTTTTTCAACAGCTGGGTTGACAAAGGACTCAAAGAAAAACTCGACGGCGTACTGAAAAGCGATTTCGGACGCGTAACGTATACCGAGGCTGTCGAGGTGCTCAAAAAGTCGGGCAGGGAATTCAAATACCCCGTCGAGTGGGGTTTGGATTTGCAGACCGAACACGAGAAATATCTCACGGAAGAATATTACAAAAAGCCGCTGTTCGTCGTGGACTATCCCGCGGACATCAAGGCATTCTATATGAAACAGAACCCCGACGGCAAAACCGTAGCCGCAACCGACCTTCTCGTTCCGGGAATAGGCGAGATAATAGGTTGCAGCGAGCGCGAAGCCGATTCGGAAAAACTCAAAGCCGCCATGACAAAGCGCGGAATGAACCTCGACGGCTATACCGAATACCTCGATACGCGCAAGTACGGCTCCGTGCCGCACAGCGGTTTCGGACTCGGCTTCGACCGCATGCTCATGTATCTTACGGGCGTGCAGAACATAAGGGACACTTTGCTGTTCCCCCGCACCGTCGGCAGCCTTTAATCCGCCGCTTCCCGTTACCTGCCATTCCTCTTTATTTGTCATTCCGACCGAAGCGGAGGAATCCCATCCTTAGACCCATGCAGCTCACTGTTAAAAAAACATAAAAGGAGAACCCGAAACAATGGAGCAGCTAACCCTCTTTTCCGACGATACGGGTTTGCCTCTTGCCGCACGCCTGCGTCCGCGCACTCTCGACGAGTTTGTGGGGCAGAAGCACCTTATCGGCGAGGGCAAAGTGCTTCGGCGCATAATAGAAAACGACAGCGTCGGCTCCATGATTTTCTGGGGTCCGCCGGGAGTCGGCAAAACCACGCTTGCCCGTATCATAGCGCGTAAAACCAAATCGACGTTTATTGATTTTTCCGCCGTCACAAGCGGCATAAAAGAAATAAAGGACGTAATGCAGCAGGCGGAAAAGAACCGCCGCTTCGGCGAAAAGACCATACTTTTCGTGGACGAAATACACCGTTTCAATAAGGCTCAGCAGGACGCCTTTTTGCCGTTTGTCGAAAAAGGCAGCATAATACTTATCGGAGCGACCACGGAAAACCCGTCTTTCGAGGTCAACGGAGCTCTGCTTTCCCGCTGTAAAGTTTTCGTCTTGCAGGCTCTGTCCAAAGACGATTTAACCGCGCTTTTGCGGCACGCTCTCGAAGACGAGCGCGGTTTCGGAAGAACCGTCGTGAATATGGAAGACAAGGCGGTGGAAATGATTGCGGATTTCGCTAACGGCGACGCGCGCAGCGCGCTGTCCACGCTGGAAATGGCTGTGCTCAACGGCGATTACGGCGAAAACGGCGACATAACCGTCACTGCGGAAACCGTAAGCCAATGCACTTCGAAAAAATCCCTGCTCTACGACAAGGGTGGCGAGGAACATTACAATCTCATTTCGGCATTGCATAAGTCCATGCGCAATTCCGACCCCGACGCCGCCGTCTACTGGCTGGCGCGCATGTTGGAGGCAGGCGAGGACCCTCTCTACGTCGCGCGCAGAGTCACGCGCTTTGCGTCCGAGGACGTCGGGCTTGCCGACCCGCGCGCCCTCGAAATCGCCGTCGCCGCGTTTCAGGCTTGCCACATGATAGGCATGCCCGAGTGCTGCGTTCATCTCACACAGGCGGTGGTGTATCTGTCGCTCGCGCCCAAATCCAATGCGCTCGACGTCGCATACATGCAGGCAAAGTCCGACGCGCTTAACATGCTCGCCGAGCCCGTGCCGCTCAAAATACGCAACGCGCCCACGTCGCTCATGAAAGACCTCGGCTACGGCAAAGGCTATAAGTTTGCGCACGACTACGAGAATAAAATCACGGACATGCAGTGCCTGCCGGACAGCCTTGTCGGCAGAACTTACTACCGTCCTACGGAAGAGGGACTGGAAGTCCGCTTTAAAAACAGACTCGAAGAAATAAAAAACCTGCGCGGAAAATAATTTCCGTTCGCGACGCGGTTTTCTCTCATACAAAGGAGGACTCGATTAAATGACGGCGCAACACATCGTTACGGCAATATGCTTCGCCCTGCTCACGGCGGAAGTGCTTTATGTGACAATAAGTTATTTCAGGCGCAACCGTTCGGGGCGCATAGCGTTCGTGCGCAGCTTCAAGCGCGGCAAGTGCGCCGTGGTATATCTTTCGGTAATACCTCTGTTCTTTATCGGCGTGCTCTTTTCGGGACGCGACGTGCTCGAATCCCTGTTGCTTTCGATAACCAAAAGCGTGGAACTCGTCGTGCTCAAATACGACGTCAACGTGGTCAAAGCGCTTATCGACGCCGACCTGTTTTACAAGATAACAATGTATTACGCCTATACGCTCGTCGCGCTCAATGCCGTGCTGTTCGTGTTCTCGCTTGCGGCGCAGTCGTTGTGGCAGGCGCGCAGTCGCGGTGCGGCAAAGAGGGGTAAAATGGATAAACTGTTCATTTTCGGCTGTAACGATAACAATACGGACATCTGGAAAAGTGCGAAAGGCGTCCGCAAAACTTTGGTCGGAAAAAATATAAGCAAGGAAACCAAACTGTCGCTCTACGCCGGAAAAATACGCTATATGTCCGTATCGGATTACGGCGATACCGCGGCAATGATTTTTTCCAAAAGCGTGTTCGGCGGAGTCAATCACAGCGTCGTCGTAAATACCGAAAGCGAGGAAACCAACCTCGAAATCTGCCGCCGGTTCATAGAGCGCATAAAGTCGCTGACGGACGAAGAAAAGCAGTCGGCATTCAGACATCTGCATATATTCGTGTTCGGCGACCCGCGTTACGAAGCGATATACGAGGATGTGACGGCAAGCGCAAACGGCTGTATACATTATGTCAGCAAATACCGCATGATAGCGATGAACTTTGTGGACCGCTATCCGCTTACACGGTTCATGGACGCTCGGCATATCGATTACGCGACTTCGTTTATCCGCAAGGACGTGGAAATAAACGTCTGCATGATAGGTTTCGGCAAAACCAACCGCAGCATATTCATGACTTCCGTAGCAAATAACCAGTTTATCACGGCGGACCGCGGCGGCGCTCGGCTCAAAAAAGTCAACTATCATATTTTCGACAGGGAAAACGCCGAAAACGACAAGAACCTGAACCATTCCTATTACAGATATAAAACCGCGCTCGACGAGATAAAGACGAAGGACTATCTGCCTTTGCCGTCGCTGCCCGCAACCGAACTGTACTACAAACTCGACATCAACGACCCGCGTTTCTACCGCGAAATCAAAACCGCAGTCACGCGCTCCGAGTCCGATGTGAACATAGCGGTAATAGCGTTCGGCACGGATTTGGAAAACATAGACATGGCGCAGAAACTCACCGCGAAAAAACGCGAGTGGGGCATAGACAATCTTGTCATAATGGTGAAAGTGCGAAAACGCATCGGCGGCTGCGAAGAGCTTGAAAGCTCCGGCTGCCTGTTTATCGGCAACGAGCGCGAGGACGTGTACGATTACGGCGAGATAATAGGCGACGAAATCTACCGCATGGCAATGCTGCGCAACGAGATTTACGATTTGGAATATTCGCTTACGCACGGCGGGCAGGCAAGCGACGCGCTTATCGCGGAAAATAAAAAGTGCGCTGTCCGCAACTGGTTCTGCGCCAAGACCCAATCGGAGCGCGAATCCTCGCTGTACTGCTGTCTGTCGCTTCGCTCCAAACTCAATCTTATGGGGCTCGATTACGTAAAGACCGACGCGGCAGGCGAGGCGTTAAGCGAAAAAGAATACCTCGAAATCTATGCGGCGGACGATATGCCCGATACGCAAACTTATTCCTTCGCGGCGGCGGGCAAAAAGATAGTGTATTATACTTTGGATTTTAAAGATTCGCGCCGCAAAAACCTTGCCGTGCAAGAACATCTGCGCTGGAATTCGTTTATGATAAGCAAAGGCATGATTCCGGCAAGCAAACGGCAGATACTCGAAGAAACCGCATTAAAGGGCGGCAAAACCCGTTTTACCAACGGCAGAAACTATCCCTGCCGCCGTCACGGCAACCTTACGACTTTCGACGGACTCGTCGCTTTCCGCAAAATGATTGCCGAGCGCGACAATGTTTCCGAAGAACAGACCGATGTAATCAAGTACGACTATCAGCTGCTCGACGATGCGTATTGGCTGCTTGCTTCCGTCGGCTGCAAAATAGTCCGCCGCGACGAAGGCATATAAGCGTCGCATTTCGGTGTCAAACGTCGCGTTTTCCCGGGTCATGTACATAGAAGTACACTCCCTCTCGAAAACGCTCGTTTGCCTTGCACTGCTCGCTTATCCGCCCTCGGGTGCCGTACAACTATTAAATGTATACAGGCCAAGTGTTTTGCACCTGTTGGATACCATAATTTTCGATAGGAGGCGATATTATGATAAGACTTAATCAAATTCACCCCCGCTCTGTCCTTTCTAATCAGTGTCACCCCGACATTTTACTTCTTTTGTCATTCCGAACAAAGTCGAGGAATCTCAACCTTATAAAAAATCGTCCTGCGTGTTTCGCAAGACGATTTTTTATTTGCTTTGCTGTTTTCTTCGCGTCGCCTCGTACATTCCTATTGCCGCCGCAACAGACAGATTGAAACTGTCTATTTTGTCCGTGGAGGGAATCCGAACGCACTGCCCGTAACTCGCAAACTCTTTCGGCAGTCCGTGCGCCTCGTTGCCCAGCACCAAAGAATAGGGCGGAGTAAACCGTATTTCGCCGATGGGAGTGCTTGCGTCCAGCATAAACGGGTAAAGCCCGTGAAGCGGATATGCGTCGCGGTATTGCCCGAAAGAAGAAAACACATGCACGTTCAGCGAGAATATCGCGCCCATGGACGAACGCACGACGTCGGGCGCAAACGGGTCTGCGCACGGAGCAATCAAAGCAACGTCCGAAAATCCGAACCCGAGCGCGGTTCTCATGACCGTACCCACGTTGCCGCCCGTCATGGGGTTGACCAGCACAATATGCGAATTTTCGCTCGACAGTGTGCCGTCCGATTTTTCGAACTCGCCGATTACAAAGCAGTTTTCCTTCTGCGAAACCACATTGAAAATTTTTGTTTCGTACTTGACCTGTACGCCGCGGCTGTTGCAAAGCGCGACAAGCCTGTCCAGCGCGTCGCCTTTCGTCGCGTCTGGGTGAACGTAAACGCACCGCGCGCTTTCGGGGCGGCGCGTCATAAGCTCGAACACAACCGCCGTTCCGAGCGCATACGAAAAATCGAATTCCTTTTTATACCGCTTACTCATCTGCGCGTTACTTTTTTTCGCACCGACAGCCGTCTTTCGTGTCGATAACCTTATAGCCCAAAGCGTCTATTTTTGCGCGCAGTTCATCCGATTTCGCGAAATCCTTTGCGGCGCGCGCAGCGCTGCGTTCTTCTACAAGTCTTTTCACCTGCTCCGGCAGTTCCTGTTCCTGCTGCGGCTGCTCCTCTTTAAGCGGACGGGCTTTGGAAAGCGACAGCCCCAGCACCGCGTCGAAACGCATCGCAGCGTCGTATATATTGCGGCTCGGACTCTCTTTCAGCATTTTCCACAGCACGCCGAGCGCAAGCGGAATATTTATGTCGTCGTCTATGGCGTCGGCAAATTCGGCTTTGTACTTTTCGGCGGCTTTGTCGTCGGTCTTGGGCGCGGCTTTGTGTCTGTATACCGCGTCGAGCAGTCTGTCGTAAGAGACCTGCGCCGCGTCCATGCCTTCGAAAGTGAAATTGAGCTTTTTGCGGTAATGCGCATTCAGGCAGAAATAGCGGAACGCAAGAGGGGAATAGCCTCTTTCTTCGAGATTATCCACCGTGTAAGTATTGCCCAGCGACTTGCTCATCTTGCCGCCGTCCACGCACATGAATTCGCCGTGCATCCACACGTTGACCGTTTTCTGTCCCTCGCGAGCCTCGCTCTGCGCTATTTCGTTTTCGTGGTGAACGGGAATGTGGTCGACGCCGCCCGTGTGAATGTCGAATATTTTTCCGAGATATTTGCGGCTCATTGCCGAACACTCTATATGCCAGCCGGGATAACCGAGCCCCCAGGGCGATTGCCACTTCATTATGTGATTCGGTTCGGCTTTCTTCCAAAGCGCGAAATCCGCGGGGTGACGCTTCTGCTCGTTCACGCTGACGCGCGCGCCCGCAATCTGGTCGTCCAGTTTCAGTCTCGACAGTTTTCCGTACTGCGGAAATTTGGAAATATCGAAGTATACGGCGTCGTCGGTTTCATAGCCGTAACCTTTCTCGCATAAGTCCTCGACGTATTGTATCATATCGTCTATATGGTCGGTGGCTTTGGCTACGGTCTCGGGCAGGGAAATGTTGAGTTTCGCCAAATCTTTTACGAATGCGTCGGTGTAAAAAGCCGCTATTTCCTCGGGCGTTTTGTTCAGGCGGCGGCTTGCGGTTTCCATCTTGTCCTCGCCCTCGTCGCCGTCGGAAAGCAAATGCCCGACGTCAGTTATATTCATTACTCCGTTCAGTTTGTAACCGTCGTATTTCAATACGCGCCGCAGCAAATCCATAAATACGTATGTGCGCAGATTGCCTATGTGAGCGTAATTGTATACGGTCGGACCGCACGAATACATCGTCACCGTTTTGCCGTCAATCGGAGTGAAAACTTCCTTTTTTCTCGAAAGAGTATTGTATAATTTCAGCATTGCTTTACCTCTCTTTTTTACCGCGTAAATCTTCCAATTCTTCGCTTAACTGTTCGATGCGCTTGTTTAAACGGCACAGTTCGTCCCATGCGGGGTCGGGGAGCGACTGACAGCAATCGTCCACGCGCTCGCCGTCCAATTTTACTATGCGCCCGGGAACGCCCACGACGGTGGCGTTCGGCGGCACTTCTTTCAGAACAATCGAGCCCGCGCCTATTTTCGCGCCGCGCCCGACCGTGAACGGTCCCAGCACCTTTGCACCCGCGCTTATCATTACATTGTCCTCTATCGTGGGGTGACGCTTGCCCTTGTCTTTGCCCGTACCGCCCAACGTGACTCCCTGATAAATGAGCACGTTATTTCCGACGACGGCGGTTTCGCCTATGACTACGCCCGCGCCGTGGTCTATGAATACGCCGCTTCCTATCTGTGCGGCAGGGTGGATTTCTATGCCCGTAAGAAACTTGGCTATCTGACTTATTATGCGCGCCAAAAGTTTGTATCTGTGGCGGAACAGAAGATGTGCGAATCTGTGAAACATCAGCGCGTGAAAACCGCTGTACGTCAAAATAATTTCCGCTCTGCTGCGCGCCGCGGGGTCGTGCTTTGCAATCGACCTGATTATTTTTTCCGTTTCGCTTATTTTCTTATCTGCCATCTATACCTCTTTCACCGCAATGCCGTTCGGCTTTTATTACGAATACTATATTAATATGCTTTTTCGAGTCGTTTATATGAAAGAAAGCAGTCTTACGGCGGCGTCCAAAACCTCATAAGCTTCGGCGTATTCCTTTTCGCCGCTTACGAAAGCCGCAAAACTTTCCTCAATCGCGTTAAGCCGCGCGTCCAGATATTCTATGCCGGTCTGCGTGATGTGATAGGCGGTGTCGCGCTTGAAATCCAGTTTGTGCCTTTCTATAAGTTCCGCCTGCTCCATGCGCGAAGCAAGCGCGGCGAGATTGCTTTTTTTCAGTGCGAGTATGTCCGTCAAATCGTTCGGAGTTCTCGGCATGTCGCGTATAAGAAAAAGTATCTTTGTTTCCAGCGACAGAGTGTTTTTGCGCTTTCCGCCCTCGTTGCCCATACAGGCTTTGCGCGTGGCTATCCTCAGCCTTACGGCGGCGTTTGCCAAAGTTTCTTTCATGGTTTCCACATCCTTCTCCGACCGTGCCCTCGGCTTGCCGCCTACGCTTATTGCGCGGCAAAGACGAAGTCGGGTCGAATAAAATCATTCTATCATAACGGCGCATTTCTGTCAACCTTTTGCGAAAGACAATATGCTTTACGGGCGTTTAGTCCGCCGCGGAAAAGTTGACAATCTTTTTACCCGAGTGTTAGCACTTGAAGCATGCGAGTGCTAAAATTACGGAAAATTCGATTGACTTTTTGCGTAAAGTGTAGTATTATATATAATAAGAAAATCCTATTTCGGAGAGTAAAGGACATGGCAATCACGGATAAGGTCATAGAACTGTCCCCGGTCAACAAAAAGAAAAATATAGTATTCTACATAATAATGGGAGTACTGCTTGCAACGACGGTGCTGTTTTTGGTGCTGTATCTCGTCAAGCCCAATGTCGCTCCGGGTGCGATAAGCGGACTGCGTGTAACGAACAATCTGTTTGTGGACACGGACGATTCGCTGGTTGCCGTGCAGGGCGACACGTATACGCTGTGCGCAACCGTGGGGTATTCGGGCGAAGCCGACACCTATGTCGAGTTCGTGCTTCCTTCCGATAAACTCAAAGAAATCACGGGAACCGACGCTTCCCGCGCAGGCGAAGCCGAAAACAATCCGATAGGCGACGAAATCACGGGCGACAGCGTAAAGCGCTACTGCACGTTCACTCCCGCCGACGGAGCAAGCGGCACCACCGCCACCGTCATAGTCAAGACGGGACTCAAAGTCACGGGCAAGAAAGGGCAGGAAGAAATAATCGCCGAAAAGCAGCAGCAGGTAAACGTCAAGATTGTCAGCAAGGGAACAAGCGAACTTAAAATGGAACGCGTTTCCCACGCCGTTCACGGCGACGCAAAAATAAGCGCGGGCAGCGCGCCGAACAGATACAAAATAAAAGTGCCGTATATTTCGGATATAACCAAACGTTCCTATTATACGGTATATCTTGCTCACGAACCTTTCACCGATAAATTCGGTCAGAAAACCGTCGTTTCCCACGTCAACAATCAAGACGGATTTTACAGCGACTCTTTGGAGCTGTCCGTCGGAGGCGAAAACCCCGACGCAGTATCGTCCAAAATCAACAACAACGCCGTTACCGATACGGTGACTTTTACGGTGGATAAAAAGGGCAAAGCGGAAATCACCGTCTATGCCAACCGCCACAACAGCGACCCCGAGGTCAGCGCGGTATTGGAAATAGAAGCGGTCGACCCTTCCCAAATGGGTTACGTCACCGAATACCGCCTTATGAGCGAGGACGGAAAGACCGAGCTCAAAAATCTCGAAATTTACGTCGGCGACAAGTTCGACCTTCGCCAAAACGTGCGCGTCGAACCGCAGTCCCTGCAAAACACGAACTGGGACGCTAACGGCAACCTTAAAATCACGGTGAAAAACGCAGAAGGTTCTGCGGGCGCAATAGTCGAAGACTACACCATAGACACCAACAACCACCGCGCGCTCAATGCTTTGCGTCCGGGCAAAGCCACCGTCACGCTCAGCGACGGCAACGGACTCAGCAATCCGCTCACCTTTGCCGTCACCGTAAAATACCGTCCTCTCAGCATGGGCTATTACGGCAGCGGCAGCATGTTCACGGAGCTCAAAGACGTTTACAACGGCAACGAGGGCGTAACCGCTTACAAGGGCGCGGGCGGCGAACTTACGATAAATTATCTGTTCGATGTCGGAACCAACCTTTCCGCAAACCAGCCTCTGCCGTCCGAACAGGTTACTGCGGACATCCGTATCGACAATCCCGATTCGGGAATAGTGTTCAACGGAATCAAGGGCAATATCATTTCCGCAACGGCGGTCTACGTCGGCAAGTCGGGCGTGAACGTCGCCATGCAGTCCAAGATACTATACACCGTTTCGGACACGATAGGAGACGACCCCGTAACTCTGACGCTCACTACGGCAATAGCCAATACGCAGGGCAAGACGCTCAAAGTCGTATTCCATCCCAAGACGCAGGCAAAGGATATTGAATTCATAACTGCGGAAGAGTTCGAAACGCTCAAACAGCAGGACAGGGACGCGCTTGTCAGACAGTACGCCACTTTCGAAGCGCACGGCACATCCGCTACGCTCACGCTCAACATGAGCGACGGCGCTACTTCGTTTAAGGTCGCCGACCTACTCAAATACAACGACGGAACAGGCAACAAAAATCCCGCGGACGGTCTTGCGCTCACCGAATGCGTCTATACCGACCCGTCCTCGGTGCTTACGCTCGATAACGCGTCGAACAAACTGCTCGCGTCGCTGCACCCGAAAAAATCCGCGTTTTATATAGAAGACAGAGCGACTTTCTCGTTTACGCTCAAAGGCGCGGATAATACGGAAAAGACCATCGAACTTATAGTTAAAGTAATCGATACGCCGCTCGGACTGCAAATATCCGAACACAGGGCGTCGTTCTCCTACGGATTCTTCGGCAACGGACTCAACGACAAACTGCCCATTACCATACCGACACTCACAAGAAACTATGCGTCGGGACTCAACCGCGGCGAAACGGGGCAGTACAGCGTCGCAATCTATCTGAACGACCCTACAAAATATCTTGTCGGTCAGACGGCAAGCGACGAAAGCAATTACGATTTCTATTTCACGGATACCGATTACGCCGCGCTCGGCGGAAATTACACCGCGGATAACATGCGCGTAAATTCGCTGTTCTCCGTAACGGGCAACCGCAATATCCAGGCGAAAACGCTTTATCTGAGAAAGGATTTGTTCGAATATGCGATGACGGGACATCTCGGCGATTACAACAATAAAGTAACTACCGTAGGTATCACGTTCTATCCCGAGGGCAAGGCGTATAACGACGCATTCGCGCAGACATTCATAGTCGAGTTGGTCAGAGAAATAGAAAAACTCGAAATTGACGACGGCTCGCTTACGGGAGATTCGGCAAGCGGTTACCGCGGCACCGTTGCGGGCGGCGGCAGAGTCACCGTAAACCTGAAAGCGTGCATTAAGACGGGCGCAAGCGATTTTTCCGCCCCGTTCGCTTATAACGATACTTCTTACGGCAACCTCGAACAAATCACCGTCGGCAAAAACGACGACGTAACGCAGGAAAACGGACTTACGTTCAAAATGCCTGCGGACGAGAAGGACAGCACGCTTACTTTCCGCGTCAAAGGCACTTCGGTTTCCGTCACCTACGAAGTCCGCAATCGTTCGCTCGAAGCATCAAGAGTGACGCTCTATAAGGACGCCGCATGCTCTCAGGCGTTTGCCGACGGGGAAATCGTATATCTTACGTCCGCAAAGAACCCTTCCGCAAGCGAGAAAAACGAAATAGAAGTTTATTATAAAGTAACCTATCCGAGCAGCGGAATATCCAATTACATCACTTACGGGGAAGTAAATTACAGCCTCGGCGCACTCGATACGGTCAAACTGCTCGACCCGTCGGATAAGAGCAGGGAAAAATCTTTCTTCCGTCCGAGCGGCAATCCTTCCGAAGTGGGCACGTTCGAATTTATCGATTCGGTCATAGTGCAGGCAAACGGAACCAATCCCGATTCTGTTTCTTTCCGTGTCGGCGCGTCCAACGGACACAGCCTTTCCCATACGCTCGACGTCCATGTCTATGCGCCGTCGTCGGACATATTGCTCGACGGTTCGTCCTCCGCCGCAAATGTTTCTCTCAAAATAGATTCGGCGGATAATACCGCGCCTTATAAAGATTTGGCTTTTGCTCTCGCTTTCGACGGCGAAAACCATTATACTTCGGCGTCTGGCAACGTCACGCGCGAAGTGAGCATACGCGCAAAGAGCGGCGCCGCGTCGGACGTAGACTGCGTCTACGACAAAGCGGCGCAAACCGTTCGCGTCGGAGCCAAAGGCAAAAAGGTTTCATCTGCGGTATTCACGCTCAACGTAAAAGAATATGCGGACGCGGCTAAAACTCTGCTCGTGTTCGACGATTCGATAGACATAACCGTCGGCGTGGACGTGGAAGTCTACGCGCTGGATTTGCTTTTGGACGGAAACAAAGACCTTGCTTACGAGGCAGTCACCGACGGCGGAGCGGACAAAGAAGAACTCAAACTTTCCGTCACGTTCAACAACGGCGCGGCAGGGCTGGATTCGCCCGACGGCGCGCAGGTGACTTACGTTCTGCTGCATAACGGCAAGGTCGTTTCCGATTACGCAAACAGTCCGTTCAAACTCGAAGAAAAATCCGACGGTTGGTATCTCGTCTACTATAACAACGTATACTCGTTAGTCGGCAGCTATTCGCTGCGCGCACAGTGCGGAGCGGTCAAATCGAGCAACGAAATTTCGCTGTCGCTCAGAACGACCGCAGTCGGTTTGGATTTCGTCGATTCTTCCGTTAGAAACATATTCGACGTATCCGTGCCCTGCGACGTGTCGGCAAAGGTGACAAACCTCGGCGACAATAATGTCGTCGTCGGCGCGGCGATAGATTATAAGGTGGTAGACTCCGAAGGCAACGATTACGGCGCTTCGGGCGCTCCCGCAACCGTAAGCGCAGACGGCAGACTCACAGTCACCGCGGCAAGCGGCGAATTCAAAGTGGTCGCGTCTCATAACGGAATCGAAAAAAGCATAACGGTGCGCGTCAACAACAAGGTTGTTTCGATAAACGTCGATATCGACGGAAGCAGCACCGTGAACGGGATGACAGAGGTCGAGCGCATCTATTACGGCGCCGCCACCGAAACCGTAGATTTGACCGATAAAGTTACGCTCGTCGGAGCCGGCGGCGTCGCGCCTTACACTGACGAATGGATAATAGTTCCGTCGTCGGGCAGCGTGTTCTCCGTAAACGGCAAAGTTCTTACTTTCGGCGGCGTGGGCGGCTCCCAGACCTTCACGGTCAAAGCAAAATCCACCCCGTCCGCAGTCGGCTACGACGTCGAGCGCACGGTAAGAGTGACCGTGCACGTACCGCGCCTTACCGCGCAGTATACGGGCTCTGCTTCGAGCGGCGTGAGCGTCAACCTCATGGACGATATGCCGCAGACGTCGTTTGCTTTGGACGTTAAAAGCGGAATAGACGGTAAATACGCGGTGAGCGGCATTACGCTTGTCGGAGACGACCTCGGCGCAGGCAAAGCCTTCTCGTTCGACGGCTCCGCGCTTACTCTCGATATAAGCAAGATAGATACGGCTACCGACGCGGGACTCAAAACGTATAAGTTCAAGGTCGGCGCGCTCGTGGACGGCAAACGTGTGGACGCTGCGGCGGAAGCCGAAATAAGCGTTACGCTTACGGCGCGGCGCACGTTCGAAAACAACCTGTTCTCCGTGGAGGACGGAAACTCTCATGCGGTTGCTGACGGCAGCATGCTCACTCTCGGCGTAGGCAGTTACAAGGTTAAAGCCGCGGACGGCTATACCCTCGTATTTGCGGCAAGCGGCAGTGCGCTTCCCGTAATAGCCTCCGACGGTACGCTTACGTATTCCACGGTGGGCGGCATAACCGTCAGAGCGGTTCTTAATAAGTACGGTAAGACTTTCGCTGCGGGACAAATGAGTTTCGGAGTCAAAAACGACGTTGCGTCGGTCGACGGTTCGATAAAACTCGTAAACGGCGGAAACACCGAAAACTTCGTCAGTCCGCTCAAAGCCGATTATGAAAGCGATACGGACAAAAAGATTATAGAATACACGGCAGACTTTTCGGCTACGGGCGAAACTTTCAAGCAGAGCGACATAAATCTTGTGTTGCAGGGAGAGGGCATACTCACCGTTTTGAGCGGTTATCCCAAGTTCGACGCCGATGCCGGAACGTATACGGTTCGCTACCGCGTCGATAAGCCGGGCGAAATCAAAATATTCGCGTCTGCTTCTGTAAACGGCAGATTCTATACAAGCGAAGCCGTGGGCGCGGTATTCACCATGGACGGCATGCCAAAGGGCGTAACTCTTGTCGATACGGACGGCACGCTTTCCTACACGTTTGACAAGGACGCCGACTTCAAGGGCAGGGTTACCGTAAGATACGAAATAGTAAGCGGCGGCGATTACATTGCGCTTGTCGGCAATACTTACACGCATAAAGTCACCGACGAGTCGGGTAAAGCCGTCATACGCGTCGTTCTCGATGTCGAAAGCGGTCACTATGAAGGCGGAAGATTTACCGACGAAATAGAGATAACCCACGAGGGAACGCTCCGTTCCGATATAAAGGCGAACGACGTGCGCACCTATTTGAAGGGCGCGGACGGAAAAACAAGCGTAAATCTTTCCGACCTCTATACGATAACGCATCCCTATGAGGGCGAGGAAACCGTAACCGTTACAGTGTCTATGCCCACAAACGGACTTGTCGAACTCGTCGGCAATTCCGCCGACGGCTACACGGTTTCGGTCAAAGATACCAAGGCAGGCGGCAAAGTAACGCTCGGCGTCACCGCGACTTTCGACGGCGGCAAACACGGCAGATATTCCGAAACGTGCAGCGTAGTCATAGACGTGCTGCCCGAGGCAAGCGCCAATTCTTACTACGGCGTGACCGCAGGCGGCAAACTCACGCTCGGCATCACTTCGCCGGCAGGCTACGACGTCGCCGCGGTGTACTCGATTACCGACGGCGCAACCGTCGCTTCGCTCGACGCCAATGTGCTTTCCACGACGAGCGGCAAGGGCGGAGAAGTCACCGTCAAAGCCACCCCCACGCTCATAAGCGGCGAATATGCGGGCAAGGCGCTTTCGGATGTGACTTTCAAAGTGTACGTCCGTGCGCTCGAAGTAAAGAGCTCGGTTTCGTTCGAAATAGCGGACGGTTCTTCCGACGTGCTTGCAATAGATTTGTCGTCGTTTGATTTCGTCGGAGCGGGCGGCGCTTCGGCGGGAAATATAACGGTTATCGAAATAATCGGCGGCAGTGAGTATATCGACGTAACCGACGCGCTTGCCGTATCGGTGCGCCTCGGCAGCAATACCGCGCTCGCACAAAACGCACAAGACAAAACCGCGCGTGTGGAAATCACGGCTTCCGACAGCTTCAACAGAGTTTATAAGGGCTTTGCGGACATAACCGTCAAACCCGCAGTCATAACCGTTGCCGCCGCGTCCGTATACGTGAACGACGTCGTGCAGAACGCAGCGGACGGCAATATCTCGCTCACCGATAAGGACAGAGTGCGCGTAAGCGTCGATTTGACCGCAGACGGCTATGTGTTCGTCGGCGACGCGGAAGCGATTTTGAGCGGCGGCTCGGCAAACGCAGTCAGGGAAGATACGGAAAACGGCATACGCATAAGCGTCGAGTTTGCTCCCGAGGTAGGCAGCAGAACGCTTAAACTGCTGTTCCGTCCGTACAATGCTTACGAACTTTGCGTGTACGAGCTCGGGCTGGAAATCAATGCCGTGCCCGACGTGAGCATGTCTTTCGGAACGGATAATGCGTCCGTCATTGCCGCAGTAGACAGCGCGGTCGGCGCGTCCTACAACGAATATACGTTCGTTACGGGCGGCACCGGCATAGAGAAGATAGTATTCGAAGGATTGACGGGCGCGGAGCTTGTCAGCGACGCGGCAGCGGCAAGCGGCAATACGCTCATCGTAAACGGCACGCAAACAAGCGTAACCGTCAAAGTGTACGCGCTTTCGGCAGGCAAAAAATCGTTTACGGCAAAAGCGACGGTAAACGGCGCCGCACAGTCCTATGAAATAACGTGCGCACGGGTTTCGTTCGAAGCTGTCGACGTTCCCGCTCTCACGCTCGAAGCGAGAGGCGGCGGAGTGAGCGTAACACCCGAAACAAGCGCGGATAACCACTTCGACGAAAGTGCCGAAGTTATCGTAAGCGCGGCGTGCGGAAGTTTTGCTTTCGATACGTTCACCGCAGACGGCGCGGCATCTGCGCCCGTATTCACCGTGAAAGCGGACGGCAATTCGTCGCGCACGGTCAACATAAGCGCAACCGTGCACAAAAAGACGCTCAATGCGTCCATAACCCTCTACTTCGACAAAAAGCCCGCGATAACCGAATTTAAGTACGTCGGCGGCGTTCCTTCGCTTAAAGTATCCAATCTTTCCGAGGACGACTATACCGTGACTTATTCCGTTAAGTACGGCGCGAAATACGGCGCCGTGGACAGCGCCTCGGGCGCGTTCACCGCTGCGCCTCAGCGCGAGGACGGAACCGTCGTAATAGAAGCGGCAATAACCGTTACCAAGCCGTCCTGTCCGTTTGTCGGTGTCATAAAGGCGGAAACCGAAATAACCGTAACCAAGGCGGCGGCGCCCGAATTTACGGCTGTCGCAAGCGGCAATACCGTTACGTGCGGCGCGGACTTCGATTTGACCGTCACCGTGCTTACGGACAACGCGACCGTCACAAAGGAGGGAGGAGTTCTGACCGTCACATATACGGCGGACGGAGACGTGCTTCTGCGCATAGACGCAGTCTATAACAAGGCAGGTTCGCCGTATAACGGAGATAAGTTCACCGAAGTGGTCAAAGTCGACGGCTTCCGCGTTTCGGCTGCCGAGAGCGGCAAAATCGTACTCGACCTGCCTGCGCATATAACAAACTTCCGCGCCGAAGCAAACGATGCGAAAATCGAGCTCCAATACGATGCCGATACGCATACGTTTACGTATTCCACGCTTTCGGCTGCCGACATCATGCTCACGCGCATAACGCTCAAATCGGACTCGGACGGCGAAATAATCGCCACTTTCGACTTCACGGGCATAACCGTGCCTGCGCACAAGTGCGAACACGAGTGCCCGACCTGCGGCAATTGTACGGACGCCGACTGTATGGGCGAAGCGTGC
Organism: Clostridia bacterium; assembly: GCA_022793815.1. Lineage (GTDB taxonomy): Bacteria > Bacillota > Clostridia > Christensenellales > Pumilibacteraceae > MGBC157735. Next base: position 21,503 of record JAAWDP010000011.1, read on the forward strand.
ACGGATAAGTGCGAAGGTCATACGGGTCCCGAGCCTGCGGCGCATGCTTGCGAAAGCGTCTGCGCCGACTGCGGTAAATGCACAAACGAGGTCTGCACCGAAACCGCATGCACGGATAAGTGCGACTGCGAATCCGTCGCGCCTTAATGCGATAAAGGCAGGCAAAAGATGAATAAAACCTATCCCGTAAAAATAGGCGATATAACCGAAAATCTGCCCGTGCTGAAAATAAGCGACGGCATGAGCATTGCGTTTTTCAATCTGCACGGCAATGTCGCTCTGACGGAGCGCTGCGCCGCGCTTTTGGCAGACAGACTCGAAGGCAAGACTTTCGACGTCATACTCACCGCCGAAAGCAAAGGATTGCAACTGGCGCACTGCCTTGCCCGCAACCTTTCGCACCCGTTCTATGCGGTGGCAAGAAAAAGCAAAAAACTCTATATGCAGGACGGGTTATCGGCTCGGGTCAAATCTATAACGACGGAAAATATGCAAACTCTCTATCTTTCCGCGCACGACGCCGAACTCATAAAGGGCAGAAGGGTCGCGCTTGTCGACGATGTGGTGTCCACGGGCGGCTCGCTTTCCGCCATGCAATCGCTTGTCGAACAGGCGGGAGGAGAAGTAGCCGTGAACGCCGCGGTTCTCGCCGAGGGCGCGGCTGCCGAGCGTCGCGATTTAATCTATCTCGCCGCGATTCCCGTTTTGTAACTCGAATATATAGCCGATGACCGAAAAACAAAATAAAACGATAAAAGATTTCGGTAAGAAAGTTACCGAAAAATATATGAAGACGGTAAAGCGCGACATCGAGCACGCGAGGGAGCTCTACGGTAAATCCTCGACGGATTACTCCCAAGCGTCGCAGGAAGAGCTTTTTAATCTTTTGATTAACGGCGACGACAATGCCTGCGCTCACTATGTTTTGAGCCGTCTGCGCGGCAATTCGCTCACCGAACGAGATTTGAAATATTTAGACGGCGCGTTAGACAACGTAAACTGCGACTGCGCCGTTGTCGGCTGCTGTCTTTACGGAGATAAAAAAAGCCCGTATTTCGACGCGGAAAAAGCCTGTTACTGCTACGCGATTGCCGAGCAGTACGGTATGGACGAAGCGCACCGCAAACTGAAAAAGAGCTATAGTAAGTTAAAAGATACAATCGACGAAACAGACGGGTTTGTTTTGTTTAACAGGCTGAAAATGTGGGCGGCGTCGCTCGGCGGCAAATATTGCGCATACGAGGTAAATGTTGTTCCTGCGGAATTTTCAGAGGTTATCGACTATAAAAACGCCTATTTCGTTACCGTGTGTTTAGAGCAGAGCAACGGCTATCGGACAGAAAAGGAAATAGTTTACTGCGCATTCGTAAGGGATAAAAACACAAACGGCTATTTTCGGCGTCTTACGGGCAATTTAATCGAAGCATTCGAAATTATAGCGGAAAAACGCAACATACCGCAAGGCGAAATATATGTAAAAGGGGAATGCAAATTCAATCGCGGCAATGCGAAACCCATGCGCAAGGCAAAGAGCGATACAGTCGGCATACTGTCCGATGCGGAAATCAAAATACAAGTTTCGGACGAGCGTCTTGAAGGCAATTTATGTTCCGTTTGCGGCGGTGCTTTGGACGAAAACGGGATTTGCTCGTATTGCGGCAGCACGCGCACCGTGAGCGACGAGATAAAAATCAAGCGCGCGAAAGACGGACTCGAAGCCCTTATATGCACTCAGTGCGGCAGTCCCGTCCGACTTGACGACAAGGTAAAAACGGCGTACTGTCCCGCGTGCGGAACTACGTTTGCGGTAAACGGCAGCGCGCTCGACTGCACCGTGAGCGGCATAAACTACCAATCCATTCGCGCGGATATGCCGCAGGGCTGCGAACTGCCGAATGTGAAATTTGTGAGGGCGAGTATAGCGGACGGTAAAATCACCGCCGTTATGCCCGAAAGTTTCGTTGTGATGTCGGACGAAATGCGCCGTATCAAATACCCCGTAAGTCCGCCGCGGTATATCTACACTACGCCCGACACAACCGTGAATTTAAACGTGAATTTCGGCGGCTCGCTTCAAAGCGAAGATGTGGCGGCGTTCGGTAAGCAAATGCTTGCCATGCTGAAAAACACTTTGCCGTCGGCTAAATTCGGGGAGGCAAAGATTATCGCCGCAAGCGACGGCTCGGAAATTTACTTCGTCGATTTTATAACCGTTGCCATCGACCAGCCCGTTTATAACGCAATGTTTTTCTTTTCGTCGAACTCGAAGCAGGGCATAGGCAGTTGGAACTGCCTCGGCAAAGACAGGTGGTACTGGGCGCCTATTTTCGAACATGCGGTAAAAACCATGGAGTTCGATACGCAAAAGCAATATTAAACGGCGTCGGATTTATCATATCCGCTTTCGTCCGCTTATAAATATCTTTTGAACTTTCCTTTATTCAGTCTTTTTATCGCGTCCGTATTGCCTTTCGCGGCAGCGGCTTTGTAATATTTGACCGCTTCGTTTATGTCCTCGTCAACGCCCTCGCCGTACTCGTATATTTGCCCGAGCATAAACATTGCGTCGCTGCGCCCGGCTTCTGCGGCAAGCGTAAAGAACTCGATTGCTTTGTTTGGGTCTGCTTCCGTGCCGTACCCGTTCGAGTAGCAGATACCGAGGTTGTAAAGCGCGTCCGTGCTTCCCAGTTCCGCGCCGGCATGATACAATATAACCGCCGTTTCCGTATTTTTTTCCACGCCTTCGCCGTACTGAAAGCAATAACCCATATTGGTGAACGCCTGAAAATATTTCTGCTCCATGGAAGCCTTATACCACTTGACGGCTTCTTGGAGGTCGCGTTCCACGCCGTCGCCGTATTGATAGCAATAACCTATGTAGCACATCGCTTTGCCGTGTTTTTGCTCGGCGGCTTTTTTGTACCACGCCAGCGCCTCGTTCATGTCGCGCTTTACGCCAAGTGCGTCGTCGTAAAAAAGCCCCGCTTCGAACATTGCGTCGGCGTTTCCGTTTTCGGCGGACAGCTTCATCCATTTAAGCGCTTCGGCAAAGTCGCGCCTTACCGCTATTCCTTTCTTATAGCAATTGCCGACATTCAATTGACCGACGGCATTGTTTTGTTCGGCGGAAATTTTGTACCATTCGAAAGCCTTGCTTGCGTTTCTTTCCACGCCTATGCCGCTTTCGTAAAAATTACCTACGTTGTTGACTGCGGGCGCATAGCCCTTTTCCGCCGCAGAGAGGGTGAGGTTAAACGCTTTTTTATCGTCCTTGCTTACGCCGCGTCCGTAAAGACGGCACAGCCCCAGGTAGAACTCGGCTTCCGCATGTCCTTGCGCCGCCGCGCTTTCAAGAAGCTTTATGCCTTCATCCGTGTTTTCGGCTATTTCGCTGCCGTCGTAATCTATACGCAGTAAAATCTTGCCTAACGCACACTGCGCCGCCGCATCGCCGTTGCAGGCGTCGGTTTTCAATTTTTCCGTATCCATAATTCGAATCTCCTTTTAACCGTATATCTTAATTATAGCACTCGTTGCGCGCAAAAGCAAATATTTGCGGCAATTCCGCAAATTTCGTTTTTATCGGTATAGACGACCCATGTTATTTCGCCGTTAATCCGTATTACGGTTTTTCTTGCTCCGCCGCGAAAGTTGTAAACCAAAGACGCATAAAAAGTTGACAATGATGTTTGCGATTCGTATAATTAAACCGTTATGACGAAACTGAAAGAAAACATCTTGAACAGACTTTTAAGCGGCGAAACAATCAGCGGCGAACAAATGGCTATGAAATACAAAGTCAGCCGAGCCGCGGTCTGCAAATGCGTAAAAGACTTGCGGCTCGACGGATACGACATTTCGGCAAAGAGCGGCAGGGGCTACTCGCTTTGTCTCGGCGACATGCTCAGCGCGGAGAAAATACAAATGCTCGCGGGCGGAGAATGGAAAGCCGAGGTGCACGAAACGCTTACTTCCACCAACGACGCCGCGAAAAAACATGCGGCTTCGGGCGGAAATTTCGTTGCCGTGCTTGCCGAAACCCAAAGCGCGGGCAGGGGACGCCTCGGCAGAGGTTTCTTTTGCAAAAAGGGCAGCGGTCTGTATATCAGCGCGCTCATCCGCCCCAAACTCGATATGACGGACTGCGGCAAGATAACCGCTTATGCGGCTGTCGTGGCGGCAAAAGCCGTGGAAAAGCTGTGCGGCAAAAGCGTGGACATAAAGTGGGTCAACGACTTGTATATGAACTCGAAAAAGATATGCGGAATTTTGACCGAGGGCGGCATGGGCTTCGAGGGCGGCTCGCTCGACTATGCGGTAATCGGCATAGGCATAAATGTGACCGACCCGTGCTTTCCCGACGACGTGCGCGAGGTGGCGACCGACGTCCAAACCGAAAGCGGAGTGAAAATCGGCAGGTGCGAACTCGCCGCCGAGATTCTCAAAGGGCTGGCGGAAACCGAAACCCAAATCAAAAACGGCGGCTTTATCGCCGACTACCGCAGCCGCCTGTTCATGCTCGGGCGCGAAGTGGTCGTCAACGGTTCGTATACGGCAAAGGCGGTCGCTCTCGACGACGACTGCTCGCTTATTCTTGAAAGAGAAGGCAAAAGGATTAAATTCTCGGCAGGGGAGGTCACTCTGAAACTCAAATGAAAAACGCAACCAAAACAATAGTATACATAGCGCTGCTCGCGGCATTCGTCTGCGTACTCAGCCCGTTCGCAGTCAATATCGGTCCCATACCGCTTTCGTTCGGTTCGCTCGGCGTTTATATAGCCGCATGTTTGCTGGACTTCAAGCGCGGCACGGCGGCGGTGCTCGTGTTCGTTTTGCTCGGCTCGTTCGGCGTTCCCGTATTCACAAACTTCACGGGCGGCTTTCATAAACTCGTCGGTGCTACGGGCGGCTTCATCTTCGGTTATATCCCGTGCGCGCTCGTCATCGGACTCATAGTCGACAGGCTGGAAAAACACGTGTGGGCATATCCGCTCGCGCTTGTCGCAGGCACAGTAGTGCTGTATACTTTCGGCACGCTGTGGTACATGTTTCAGGCAAAGGCAAGCCTCGCCGCCGCGCTCGGCAGCTGCGTAGTCCCGTTCCTCATAGGCGACGCGATAAAAATCGTTGCCGCAACCGCGCTGTGCTATCCGCTCCGCAAACTGCTCAAACGCTTCGTCGCACCCGTCGGCGGTAAAAAGACGGGCGGCTTAACCGAGTGATTTACTGTTGCCGTACCCAAAACCCCCGCCGAAGCGCGCCGCATGTCGGTATAAGCGTATCGGCGGATTTTTTTTGCGATGACCGTGCGCTTGACTTGACCGCACCGCTTATGTTAAACTTATTATAATACACATCGGGCGCATCGCCGCCGCAAAAGGAGAAACCATGCTTGCAGTAATAGCCGCAATGGACGAAGAAATCAAGCTCATAAAGACTGCCGCGAAAAACAAAAAAGAATACTGTGTGTGCGGTATAGACTGCTTCACGTGCACTTTGGAAAACACGGAAGCGGTGGTATTGAAAAGCGGCATAGGCAAGGTAAGCGCGGCAAGCGCGGCTGCCGTTGCGATAGCGGTGTTCAAAGCCGACGAAGTGATAAACACGGGACTGGCGGCAGGCGTTTACGGTTTCGGTACGGTTATGCTCGCCGATAAGGTCGTGCAGTACGATTTCGACATGCGCGCCGACGGATACGAACTCGGTCGCAATCCCGATTTCAAGTCCGCCTATTTCGAATGCGACGCCGCTCTCACCGCGCGGCTGAAAGCCTCGCTGAAAAAAAACGGCACGAAATTCGTCACCGCGTCGATAGCCAGCGGCGACGCATTCGTCGCGGATAAAGCGAAGATGGACTTTATATGCTCGGCATTTAAGGTCGGCGGAGTGGAAATGGAAAGCGCGGCGGTGGGACAGGTCTGTACCCGCGCAGCGGTGCCATTTGCGATTTTGCGCGCGGTTTCCGACGGCGGCGATAATGTCGCGGATTTCTACACGTTCATGAAAGACGCCTGCAAAAACTTTACCGACGCCGTTTTGAACTTCTGTAAGTCATAAAATCCGATTCGAATAAGAATACTATCCACATGCTGATAGTACTCATAAAATCCGTAATAACATTTATTTTGGTGTTCTTTTTCGTGCGGCTCATGGGTAAACGCCAACTCGGCGAAATGCAGCCGCTCGAACTTGTCATAACGCTCATAATAGCCGAGGTTGCGTGCATTCCCATGAACGACCCGTATATTCCGTTTTACAGCGGCGTGATACCCATAGTTACGCTCGCGTTTTTGCATATCGTCTTTTCGTATCTGTCGAGAAAAAGCATGTTCGTGCGCCGTCTGCTGTCGGGCAGAAGCGTCATAGCCATAGACAAGGACGGGATAAATTACGATAACCTCAAAAAAATGAACGTGAATATAAACGACCTTATCGAGGCGGTGCGAAGCGCGGGCTACGTCGATTTGAAGGACATAGAATACGCCATTTTCGAAACCAACGGCAAACTCTGCGTGGTGGAAAAGCCGACCTCTGGGGAAGAAACCGCGCCCGCATATCTGCCGCTCGCACTGCTGATTGACGGCAAGTGGGAGGACGAAAATTTAAAGACCGCGGGAGTGACGCGGCCGCAGATAGTAAAGGCGCTTAACAAAAACAAAGTACACGCCGTGCGCGACGTGCTCTATGCCGACATACGCCAGGACGGAACGCTGTACGTGTCGCCCAAAAACGCAAAGTGCTTTACTTCGGCGGTACGCATAACGGGCGGAGACAATTGGTAGAAAAACGGGGAGGAAAACTTGAATGAAAAAACTTATAATAGCGTCCGTCGCCATGGCTCTCGTGATTGCCGCGGCGGCTGCGGAAGTAATATATACCACAAATATATTTCGCTCGCTCGAAGAGTGCAGCAGACAGGCGGTCGCGCTTGCCGAAACGTGCGTGAAGTATAAACAGAGCGCGGAGCGCGAGAGGGAAGAATTCGGAGTGGAAAGCGCGTCCGTGAAAGAAAAATCGGCGGAGTCGGAACAGGCTGCCGAATCGAAAATAGCCGAACTCGACGCAATGTGGAAAAGAAACAAACTCTGCGTCATGATATTCGGCAATCACGCCGTGGTGAAAAATATCGACGAAAAAGTCGCCGCGCTTGCGGAACAGGCGAAAGTGAAACAGTGGGAGGACGCAAGCGTTCAGGCTTCGTCGCTCAACTCGTATTTCTTCGGGCTCGCAGACGATACGCATCCGCTTCTCGGCAATCTGTTCTGACACAAAACGTACACGAAACAAAAAGCGGTGCGAAACGCTTGCCGAATCGCCTTAAATGTATTACAATAATAACGGTATGATTAAATTCGTCGATTTCAAAAAGCATGTCGAAGCGGGAGTGTTTGACCCCGTTTACGCGGCGATAGGCGACGACGCCTTTTTAATATCGAGCGCGGTCAAAATGCTCGAACGCCTTGTAGACATGCCGGAAATCAACTCGGCGTGCTACGGCGATTCGTCCGATATAGACGCAATGATATTGCAGTACGGACAGCTCCCGATGATGAGCGGCAAAAAACTCATGAAGTGCGAAATGGAGAACATGCCGCCGAAAACGCTGGAACGCTTCCTGAAATACGTTCATCATAGTCCCAATCCCGATACGCTCGTGATTTTCGCCGCGCAGAAGCTCCCTGCCTGCCTTGCCGCAAACGTCGGAAAGTATACGGTGGTCGACTGCGCCCGCCTCGACGAAAAAATGACCGTCAAGTGGATAGCGGCACAAGCCGCAAAACGCGGTGCGAGCATTTCCGTAGACGCCGCGCATCTTCTCGCAAACTACTGTCTGTGCAACCTTACGCGCATAGAAGTCGAGTTCGAAAAACTGTGCGAAGTCGCTTACGGCAGAATGATAGAGGAAAGCGACGTCGCCGCTTATGTCGTGCCCGACGGCGATTACAAGATATACGAACTCAGCGACGCGCTTGCGAAAAAAGACGTCAAACGCACCTACGCCGTTTACGACAGTATCATAGTAAACACCGCGCCCGTGGCGGTCATAGGCACGCTTTACGGGCATTTCCGCCGTCTTTTGTATGCGGCGGTGTCCAAGTGCGACCGCGAACTTTTGGCGCGCTATCTTCGGGTCAAACCTTACGCAATGGAAATGGCGGCGCGGCAGGCAAAAACATATACGCCCAAGCGACTGAAAAAAATAGTCGACCGTCTGTCGCAAATAGATGCCGATTTCAAATCGGGACGCATAAACGACCGTGTCGCGCTGGACACGTTCATTGCCGAAACGCTGTGCGCGGCATAACGGAGGTTACGCATTGAAGTTTATAAAAGAAAAGAAGATAAATAAGTGGATAGTCATAGCCGTGCTTTACATCGCGTTTTGCTTTTCGTATTTCGTCAACTCGCGCGGCAGCGTCGCGCTCATGGCTATAAACTACGGACTGCCGCCCATGCTCGACAACGACATATTCGCATTCTTCGTCGGCGGACTCATGCCCGTGCTGATTTACGAAATAATAACGTCGTTTGCGTTCAGATTCGTCCGAACCCGCGGCTGCGTCGTCGCGGACGATATGCGCTATGCACTGCGGTTTTTCTATATTCCTGCAATGGTCGTCGTAGGCGGTATCAATCTGATTTTCATGTTTTATCCGCTCGGCTCGGTTTGGGCGTTCGCGCTCACGCAGAACTTAGTGCCGGCGATTTTCTTTGCGCTGTTCATGGTGTGGTCGCTGAAAACTTACATCGATAAAACACAGTACAGCCGCCTTATTTTCGAACTCGGCGGCACGTTCGTCATAGTATATGTGATGATTGCTCTGCTCGGTTTGGTTTCGGGGGTGCTCGCATGAAAAAACTGCTTAAAATATCCGCGCTCGCACTTACGCTCATAGCTCTCGTAACCGCGCCGTTTGCACTCGGTGCGAAAACATCCGCGTCGGCAATGCGGACAGCTCAGCCTCCGGCTCCCGAAACGCAGGTGTTTTCCGCAAGCGAAATGCAGGACGCTCTTGCCGAGTTTGTCGGCGGCGAAAGCGGAGAAGAAAGGATAGACAGAACGCTGTTCGGCGACGGCGAAAAAGCCGCCGCAAAGTATTTGCACGATTATATGCAGTCGCTCGGCGGATTCGAAACGTCGACGGTGACTTTCGAATATACGCCGCCCGTTCAAAATACGCGCTTCGCTTCGAACAAGGAAGAGCCGAAACCGCTCGTTTCCCAAAACGTGACGGCGGTGCGCAAAAGCGCGGTCGAGGGCGCGAAAAGCGTGATAATCGGTGCTGACTACGACAACCAATACGCCGACGTCAAAAGCGGCAATACCGCCGTTTTGGAAGGTACGAAAAGCGCGGGCGCGTACAGAAACGGCACGGGCGTCGCAACCCTAATGACGCTGGCGAAATATATCGCCGATAACGACGTGCAGCTTCCGTTCGATTTGCATATCGTGTTTTTCGGCTCGGGCGAACTGTGGAACATGGGCGCGGACAGATACGTTAAGGCTATGAGTGCGGCGTTCATGGAAAAAACATTGCTTATGGTGAATTTGCAGCACATAGGCGGCGACAATACGTATATTTACTGCGACGAAGTAGTCACCAAGCCCGAAACCTATCTTTTAAGTAAGGCGGCGCATGTCGGCGCAGAGCTTAAGACCGTTCCCGTAACGCTTCCGAAAATGAGCGCGGCATACCTCGACGGCATGGCTTACGTGCATTACGGAATGCTGGGCTCGACGAAATCGTTTGCCGACCGCGGCATACCTTACGCAAACATATTCGGCGGCACGTTCGATACGCTTTCGCTCGGACTCGACGAGATGAAAGGGCAGAGCAATGTTTCCTATACCGAAAACGATAATGTCGCATATCTGAACGAGCACATGACGGGCTATGCGCAGAAAATGGCGGACACGGCAAATATGCTGATATCGGCGCTTACCGACGAAAATTTCATAGCGTCGGTGGAAAACGCGCGCGAAGGCGCTTTCGATTATTCTCTGCTCATGAAACAGTGGATTCCGCTGCTGATAGCGATAAGCGTGCTGCTTGTGTGCGGACTCGTTCTTATTCCCGTTGCAAGACACTTCGAAAAGAAATACCCCTATAAACCTACGGCGCGCCGCGTCAAAGTCGCCGTGTTCGGCATGGACTACGAAGACCCGAAAGAGGGCGACGTGTTTATAGACGTTAAACGCCGCGAGGATAATAACAATCCTTTCAACGGCTATTGAGTCGAAGGCATATAAGCGTCGCATTTCATTGTCAAAAAGAACCCTCGCTCGGGGCAAGTACGGGGGTGTACATGCCCCGTCGCGAAGAACCTTTTTTCTCGAACTGCTCGCCTCTACGCCGTCGGACTCCGTACTTTTTTGTCCTTAGCCGAGTGAGCGTTCTCAGCCGAGCGCGAAGCGCGAACGCCAACGCAGTTTGCAAACACAAAGGCTTGCTTTCGTGGGCAATGCCGTAACGGCAAGAGGAGTATAGCATGAAATATAAGTCCAATTACGAAAGATATAAAGCAATCGGGACTATCGAGATAGATGCAAAACAAAAGCTTGAAATATGCGAAATGCTGGGTGACGAACTCTTGGAGCAGTCGGAAAAATTAAATCGGCTGAGAACAATCGCAGGGTTTAATCAGTCGGAGTTTGCCGAGATTTTAAGCGTCACACAGTCGGCGGTGTCGCAGTGGGAGAAGGGAACGAAAAAGCCGAGCGCGGAAATTCTGATATATTTGACAGACCTGTACGAAACGGATATTAAAGAATTTTTGACAGCCTTCGGTTTTACTTTCGCAAATCGATAATAATAAAAAGACCGTAAATATTTACGGTCTTTTTTTGTTGCATTGTTGTTATTTAAAGTCCGAGCATTCTCACAACCATTCCCACGGCTTCGCTGCCGCCGCCGCCGAACAATCCTTTGAACCAATTGCCGATAGCCTGGAACATCTTGATTATTCCGAATTTGTCCAGCATGTCATAACCCAACGTCAGCGGATTGAACCTGTCCACCATAATCCAGCAGATAATGAACACCGCGACAATCGTGATAAGCACAAACATCAAAAGCATCAAAAGGCAGCCGCCGACGGAAATCGGACTTTTCAGCTTGCGCAGTCTGCTTGCGGGGTCGGAACTTTCGCGCAGAGCCTCGTCCAACTGATACTGTGCCAGCTGTTCGGGGGTGAACTTCGAAATGTCCACGGGCTCGTTTGCGGGCGCTTTTCCTTTCTTTCCTTTTTTATCCTTCTTGCCTTTTTTGCCTTTCGCGTCCGCAGGCGCGGGAGCGGGGGGAGCAACGGGAGGCGCGCCTACCACGCCCGTCGAAAAAGTTGTGGTGGTAGTGGAAGTGCCCGTATACATGCCCTGCGACGGGACGCCCATGGGGGGCATACCCTGCGAGGGAATACCGCCGGGCGGTGCATACATACCCTGCGACGGAATGCCCATGGACGGCATGCCGGGATAAATGCCCTGCGAGTTCATACCCGCGGGAGGAGGGTACATGCCCTGCGACGGAATACCGCCCATCGTATTCATTCCCGCGGGGGGAACAACACCCATGGACGGAATGTTTGCGTTATTCATGTTCTTGTTTTTCTTTGCCATAAAATCCCTCTTTTTTGTCATGAGGTAAATTCGGAAAACGCGCGTAAAAGCGAAATCCGTAATATTAGTATAACACGTATAACTATTATATACTATTTTCCGTGTAATTGCAAGCACTTTAAGCGATATATTTTTTTCCTGCGCCCTTTCAATCCCTTTAAAAAGCAAAATTTTTTGTAAAACGCGGCAAAACCCTCTTAAAAAATTTGCCTAAACTTGCCGTTTAATGATATAATAAATTCGGAAAGCAACTTCATAAAGGAGCAAGGGTCATAACCATGCAGCAAATCTGGCAAAACATCAAAGACGCCTTTACGGGTTGGCAGGCGCTTCGCACGTCCGTGGCAATACTGCTTACGGCGATATTGTTGTATCTGTTATTTGCGTTCATAAAGAAAAACAATGCCTCGCGGCTCATCAAATACATAGCGCTGCTTGCGCTGTGCGCCGTAGTGCTTTCGTCCGATACGCTCGGGCTTCCCCTTATCGGCAAGGTGCTCGGCTATACCGTGCTCATAATCGCGCTTGTCATGGCGCTGCTGTTTCCGCAGGAGCTTCGGCGCGGACTTTGGAAAATATCCAGTCACCGCGACATGAAAGCCACGTATTCCACGCGTTACGATTGCAGCGACGAAGAGCTGCACGAGGCTGTCGACTGTATCGTCCGCGCGGCTCAGAACATGGCGAAAAAGAATGTCGGCGCGCTGATAGTCATTGCGCCCAAAGACGTGCCCGCGCACATTCTCGAAAGCGGAACCGCGCTGGACAGCCGCCTTTCGTGCCAGCTGCTCGAATGTCTGTTCAACACCAAAGCGCCTTTGCACGACGGAGCGGTTTTCATAAAGGGCAACCGCATAATGGCGGCAGGCTGCTTCCTTCCGCTCACCGAGTCCAATGCACTCGATAAAGAGCTCGGCACGCGTCACCGCGCAGGTATCGGCATAACCGAAAATCTCGATGTCGTGACGGTGATTGTGTCCGAAGAAACGGGCGTAATTTCCGTTGCGCGCGGCGGAGAAATAACGCGCTACTACGATGCGGCAATGCTCACGGATACGCTTTCGCAGGTCTACGGACTCAAAGCGTCCGAAGATTCGCTTGCGCCTCACAGAAACAAATAAGGAGTTTGTCATGGAAAATTTCGAACAGTACGAGATAAAGGAAAAGAAAAAGGGCGGCGCCGCAAAGTTTTTCAAAGCGGTGTTCGTGCATAATATCGGTCTGAAAATATTGAGCGTCGTGCTCGGAGCCGCGCTTGTCATATTGGCGGTGGCGCTGTGAAAAAAAAGTACGTTTCTTTCGGCGATATACTTTTGCCGAGCGATAAAACCGACATGACCAAATTCGCATGCATAGCGTGCGACCAGTTCACTTCCGATTACGCTTATTGGAACAAACTCGGACAATTCGTAGGTGACAGTCCGTCCGCACTCGGGATAACCTATCCCGAGATTTTTTTGAACGATTCTGCGGACGAGCGTATCCGGCGCATAACGCAAAATTGCCGCCGCTATCTCGATACGGGCGTATTCGGAGAAACCGCTTACGACGCGGTAATCGTGGACAGGAGCACGCCGTATTGCGCAAGTCGCAAAGGACTGGTCGTCAAAATCGACCTCGACGATTACACTACGGACCTCGAAAGCCCGATTCGCGCAACCGAAGCGGTCGTGGCGGAGCGCGTTCCGCCGCGCATGAAAATCAGGGAAAACAGTCCGCTCGAACTTCCGCATATAATGCTTTTGTGCGACGACCCCGACGGCATTTTGGTCGAGGCTGCATATAAATCGCGCGGCAGGAAACTGTACGGTTTCGAACTGAATATGGGCGGCGGAAGCATAAGCGGCTATGCGCCGACCGACGTGAAAGCAATCGAAAATGCGGTAGCGGCTCTTGCCGAAAAGTCCGCGGAAAAATACGGCAGAGAGTTCGTGTTCGCTGTCGGCGACGGCAATCATTCGCTTGCCGCGGCAAAAGCCATGCACGAAAAACACCCCGAAAATCAGCAGGCGAAATACGCGCTCTGCGAGATAGTGAACGTGCGCAGCGACGGCATAATCTTCCACCCGATACACCGTCTTTGCACCGTCAAGGACAAGCGCGATTTCATTTCGTACATGCAGTCGAAAACGCGCGGACTGCCCGCAGTTTCGCGTCTGACAAGCGGCGGCGAGTATTATACATATAATCTTCCGCAAGACGCGACCGACGGCGTGGCGCTCGTACAGCGGCTTATAGACGAATACGGCTGCGAAGCCGTCGATTATATACACGGAGAAAAAGAGCTTAAAGAGCATGCGCTCGGAGAAAATAAAGTGGGCGCGGAGCTGTTCGCCCCCGATAAAAGCCAACTGTTCGATACGGTGAACCGCCGCGGCAAGCTGCCCAAGAAAACTTTTTCGATAGGCGAGGGCGTGGAAAAGCGTTACTACCTCGAAGCGCGCAGACTCGGATAATCGTGTGAGTTACGAAATACGAAAAGTGTGCATATACTTTGAGTATGGGAGAGCAAAATATGAAAGTACTTAAATTCGGCGGCACGTCCATGGCGGACGCCGCGTCCGTCAGTCGCGTCGCGGACATCGTGCAAAGCGAAAACGCAAATCGCTTCGTCATAGTTTCCGCACCGGGTAAACGCCGTCCGTCCGACGTCAAAGTCACGGATATGCTTTACGCCTGTCATAAAGCCCGTCTTGTGCGCGACGACGTTTCGCAGGAGTTTGCGGCTGTTGCGGAACGCTTTTCGGCTATTGCCGATTCGCTGTCGCTGCGCGGCGTAAACGGTTTCGATTTGGACGGCGAACTGGAAAATATAAAGAGCAATATCGACGGCGGTGCGGACGCCGATTACGTCGCAAGCCGCGGCGAATATCTTTCGGCATACATACTCGCGGCATACCTCGACCGTCCGTTTGTGGACGCGAAAAAAATAATCCGTTTCGACAGTGAGGGGAACTTCGACGAAAAGACCACGTTCGGATTGTGTCGCGCGGTGCTGGACGCCAAAGTCGGAGCGGTGATTCCCGGGTTTTACGGCGCGTGCGAAAATGGCGCTGTCAAGACTTTCACGCGCGGCGGCAGCGACGTCAGCGGCGCGATAGTCGCTGGCGCGATGAACGCGAAAATTTACGAAAACTATACCGATGTCGACGGCTTCATGTCGTGCGACCCGAGAATAGTTCGAAATCCGAAAGTAATCGATGTGATTTCCTACCGCGAGCTTCGAGAGCTAAGTTATATGGGCGCGGACGTTCTGCATCCCGAATCCATATTTCCCGTGCGCTCGCGCGACATTCCGATTCGCATAAAAAACACCTTCCGCCCCGAAGCGAAAGGCACGCTCATCGTGCCTACGGAAAAGCTGCTGTGCGGCGAGTACAAGCGCAAAAATCTGCCGCTCACGGGTATCGCGGGAAAGCGCGGGTTTTTGTCCGTGCAGGTCGAAAAATCCATGATGAACAACGAAAAGGGCTTTGCTCGCAGACTGCTGTCGGTGCTCGAAGAATACGACCTTTCGCTCGAACACATGCCGAGCGGCATAGATACGCTGTCTGTGGTCATAGATAAGCACGGCGTGGAAAAAAGCCGCATAGACGGCATGCTCATGAAAGTGAAAAGTCTGCTCCGCCCCGACCGCCTCGAAGTCATAGACGACGTCGCGCTTATAGCGGTAGTCGGTCACGGCATGAACCGCCGCAAGGGCATGATGAGCGCGATAACTTCCGCGCTGTACAAGGCGGACGTGAATATCCGCATGATAGACCAGGGGTCCAGCGAGCTCAATATAATAATAGCAGTGGAAAATGCGGACTACGAAAAAGCCGTAACCGCGCTTTATGAAATGTCGCTCGAACTCGAAACGAAATAAAAGACGGTAAAAAAATAACGGCGCGCCGATTAAGACGCGCCGTTTCATATATCCGTCATTTATATTTATCCGTCATTCCGTTACTATTACCTGTCACTGCAAGCGTAGTCGGGGAATCTCATCCTCAGACTTTAATGAAATGCGTATTACAGAAAGTAAAACGGAATTATATAGACGTGACCCAGCAGAAAGCCCTGCAAAAATATCGAGGTCACAAGCAGCAGCGAAAGCAGCGTAGCGGCAACCACTGTTATAAGCGACAGGGCGTAAGTGTTGCGTATCAGTTCGGGCACCGTGAAGAAAAACGCTACGATAAGCAGTATTGCGATGGGATAGAACAAAATCGTGTAGACGTACAGTCCCAGCGAAGGAACGGTAAGATACAGAATGAGGCACAGCAGTTCCATTACCGCGGCAACCGAAACCGCCGAAATCCCGACAATGTTGTACACCTTGTGCGAAAAAACGCTTTTTTCTTCTATTCGGATGTAGTCGTTTAAAATATTCATAGCGGTAGTACCATTATATTATAATATTCCCGTTTTGTCAACTTAATATCGGCGCGGCGGCATTTTTCCTCGCCCGTCTTTTTTTTGTACGCGGCAATCGGGATTGCGGCATTTTTCTGTGAGTAAAAAAAAACGAAAATTCCGGCAAATTTAAAACGGCAAGTTCGGTGCGATTTGCTTGACACGCGGGGGGGGGTATCCTTTACCGTCCACGGTCAAAAAGATAGGCATGGGCGCATTCTTGGAAACTTACCTTGTGGAAGTGACTTTTCCCGAGGGAGTGGAGCAGATAGACTCCGATGTGTTTTTGTTCTGCGGCGAAATAGAAAAAATCGTACTTCCCGTATCGCTTAAAATTCTCGCACCCACCGCTTTGACGGGAGTCGACGACCTTTCCGCATGCGAGATAATTTACAACGGCACAAGGGCGCAGTGGGACGCGCTCACGAAAGACTGGTCGGAAGACGAAAAAGCCGCAATTTCCGTTCGTTGCAGCGACGACCCCGCCGCTTGAAAAAACTTAACGAAAAAAGGATTCCTTTAACGGAATCCTTTTTTGTTATTCGGAGAAATTTACTTTTCGCAGTAAGTCGGTTGGATTTCGAAGAAACTCTGCGGATGAGCGCAAACGGGGCAGATTTTCGGCGCGGTTTTGCCTTTTTGAATGTGCCCGCAGTTGAGGCACATCCACATAACGTCCTCATCCGAAGAAAATACCGTGTCGTCCTCTACTTTGCCGAGGAAGCACAAATATCTCTTTTCGTGCTCCTTTTCTATTTCCGCAACTCCGCGGAATAAACGCGCAATGTCCTTAAAGCCTTCTTCGTCGGCTTGTGCGGCAAACTTCGCGTACATGTCCGTCCATTCGAAATTCTCGCCGGCGGCGGCGTCTTTGAGATTGGTTTCCGTATCGGGCACGCCTTCGTGCAAAAGCTTGAACCATATTTTCGCATGCTCTTTTTCGTTGTTTGCGGTCTGTTCGAAAATGTTTGCAATCTGTTCGAAACCGTCCTTGCGCGCGCGCGACGCATAAAAGTCATACTTGTTTCTCGCCATGGATTCGCCCGAAAAAGCCGCCATGAGATTTGCTTCGGTCTTACTTCCTTTCAGATTCATAATAACACACTCCTTACTGTTTTAAGATTTTCTTTTAATTTCATTTTTATGCATTATTCCAGTGACTTAAATCCGTTTTGCCTGAGCGCTTCGTATAAAACCACCGCCGCGCTGTTGGACAGATTCAGACATCTCACGCCGTCGCGCATGGGGATTCTCAGCGCCCGCTGCGAAAACCTTGTCAGTATTTCGTCGGGCAGTCCCGTCGTTTCTTTTCCGAACACGAGAAAGCACCCGTCGCCGAAACGGACGTCGCAATAGCTTTTGCTTGCTTTCTTGCTCAAAAACCAAAACTCGCCGCCGTCGTTTTTTCGGAAAAATTCGTCTATGCCGTCATACTCGTAAATTCGTACCTTGTCCCAATAATCCAGCCCCGCGCGTTTAATCGCGCTTTCGGAAATATCGAACCCGAGCGGACGTATGAGGTGCAGAGCCGTGCCCGTACAGGCGCATGTGCGCGCTATGTTGCCCGTGTTCTGCGGTATCTGCGGTTGAAACAAAACTATGTTGAACATGGTTTGATTTTACCATACCGCGCGCTTTCGGTCAACTCTTTTCCGCTGCTTTTTTGTCGGCGTTTTTCCGCGGGGCAGGCGGCATATCTTTGAGGCGCGCCTCTTTCAAACGCTTTCTTTGCTCCCTTTTTGCCGCCCGCGCCTCTGCACGCGCTTTTCGGGCTCGGACATATTTGCTTTGTACTTTGCGATACAGCGCTTTCAGCGGCGTAACGACGGCAATAAACGATAACAGCTGCCCCCACACCGTAAAAGCGGCAATCGTACCGTCGTGCCACAGCGCCGCGCATAAAATAAGCGGCGTAAAGAACAAGAGAGAAAAGACAACGTCCAAAATAACGCCGCCCGCTATGCCGCCCGTCGAGCGGAAAAACATAAAGCCGAACGAAACTGCGGCGCACGCCGCGCCGAATAAAATCGATATGCCGAACAGAGCAATATCACTCATTTGAATATCCGTTTCAAAAGCGGTTTCTTGCCGCCGTCGTATTTGAGCGCGTTCACTTCGCCGTCGAACGAAAGCCGTCCCGTGTCCGCGTCGAATTTGAGTATCTTCAAATCCTTGCCGGACACCGTCAGCGCGCCCTTGCTTGTTACGAGGTTTATGGCGTCGGGGTATGCGCTGACTACTTTGCTCACGCCGTCGATACTGCCGCGGTTGCGGTTTTCCAAAGTTACGGCGTGCTTTGCTTCGGGCAGCGCGGTCTTGTTTTGAGTAATGTTCATATAGCGTATTCGCTCCTTTATTCTTCTCTTTTTACTGATATGACCGCGCGTGCCCGAATATGCGGGTTTTTGTTTGAGCGCCGTATTTCTTCGCATGAAAAACTTGCTTTTTACCGCGGTATGGAGTATAATTGTATTCGGCGTTTTCGTTATTCGCAAAACGCGGCAATAACACAAAGTCCGCGCTCTTTCTATGCTCGGCAAAGGATAGGTCTAAATGGACATAAAACAAACACTTTCGGAAGAATTCGGAATAAAACCCGAACACGCAAGCAACATCGTCTCCCTTATCGAACAGGGCAACACAATCCCTTTCATAGCGCGCTACCGCAAGGAAATGCACGGCGCATGCGACGACCAAGTACTCCGCGAATTTGCGGACAGACTTGCTTATCTGACCAACCTCGAAAAGAGAAAGGACGAAGTCAAATCGTCTATCGAGGGTCAGGGCAAATGGACGGACGAGCTTGCAGCCGCCCTCGAAAAAGCCAAAACGCTTACCGAAGTGGAAGATATATACCGCCCGTATAAGCAGAAGAAAAAGACGCGCGCGTCCGTCGCCGTCGAGAAAGGACTCGAACCTCTCGCCGACGTTATCTGGGCGCAGCAGCTGCAAGAGGGCGACATAAACGAAATAGCCGCGCCTTACGTCGACGAAGAAAAGGGCGTCAAAAACGTCAAAGAAGCAATCGACGGCGCAACCGATATAATCGCCGAGCGCATTTCCGACGACGCCGAACTGAGAAAATCTCTGCGCGCGTTCCTCGGCGCAGAGGGCGAAATAACCGCAAAACCCGTCAAAGACGCCGACCCGGAAAAGGCGAAGATATACGAAACGTATGCCGAGTTCAAAGAAAAGGTGGTAACGCTTCCGCCGCACCGTATTCTCGCGCTCAACCGCGGCGAGAAGGACGAGTGCCTCAAAGTCGGCATAATCGCCGATACCGAGCGCGCACTCGACATAGTGCGCGGCGCAGTCAAAAAGCAGTCGGTGTTCGACGCCGTAATGGAAAGAGCGATAACCGATTCTTACGAGCGGCTTATTTTCCCGTCCGTGGAGAGGGAAGTGCGCGGCGAACTTACCGATAAGGCAAGCGAGCAGGCGATAAAGATGTTCGAAGTCAATCTGCGCCCTCTGCTCATGCAGCCGCCGCTAAAAGGCAAAACGATAATGGGTCTTGACCCCGCATACCGCACGGGCTGCAAAATCGCGGTCATAGACGATAAGGGCAACGTGCTCGACCATACCGTGGTTTACGCTACGCCGCCGCGTCCGAAAACAGAAGAATCCAAAGCCAAACTCAAAGAGCTTATCGATAAATACAACGTCGACGTGATTTCCATAGGCAACGGCACTGCCAGCAAGGAATCCGAAATATTCGTCAGCGAACTCATAAAAGAGTGCGACCGTCCCGTCTGCTATGCCGTAGTCAACGAAGCCGGCGCGTCGGTTTACAGCGCGTCCAAACTCGGAGCGGAAGAGTTCCCGACGTTCAAGCCCGAAACGCGCAGCGCGGTATCCATTGCGCGCCGCCTGCTCGACCCCCTCGCCGAACTCATAAAGATAGACGTCAAGTCGATAGGCGTGGGGCAGTACCAGCACGACATGCCGCAAAAACGCCTCAGCGAAGTGCTGGACGGCGTAGTCGAAGACTGCGTGAACAGCGTCGGCGTCGACCTCAACACAGCGTCGCAAAGCCTGCTTTCCCGTGTCGCGGGTCTTAACAGCGGTATAGCCAAAAACATAGTCGAATACAGAAAAGACAAACAGTTCCGTTCGAGAAAACAGCTGCTCGAAGTCGGCAAACTCGGTCCCAAAGCGTTCGAACAGTGCGCGGGATTCCTCCGCATTTCCGACGGAGACACCGTGCTCGACAATACCGCCGTTCACCCCGAAAGTTACGGGGCGGCGGAGAAACTGCTCAAAAAATACGGATTTACCGACAGCGACGTGAAAGACGGTAAAATAGCCTCGCTCGCAGAAAAAATCGCGGTTGACGGCAAAAGAAGCGTAGCCGAGGAAATAGGCGTCGGCGAGCCTACGCTCGAAGATATGATAACCGAACTGTCCAAACCCGGCAGAGATATCCGCGACAGCCTTCCGCCCGTGGTTCTGCGCGCCGATTTGATTGACCTCAAAGATCTCAAAGAGGGAATGGAACTCGACGGCGTCGTAAGAAACGTAGTCGACTTCGGCGCATTCGTGGACATCGGCGTTCACCACGACGGACTCGTCCACATTTCCGAGATAAGCAACGGTTACGTGGGACACCCGTCCGAAGCGCTCAAAGTCGGCGATAAGGTCAAAGTAAAAGTCATCGGCGTGGACGTGGACAAACAGAGAATAAATCTGTCCATGAAGCAGGCAAGCGGAGCCGCGCCCCGTCCTCAGCCCCAAAAACGCGAGAACTTCGGCAAACGCCCTCATGACGCTCAAAATAACGGCGCGCCCGGAAACCGCCCTCACGGCGATAGGAAAGACCGCCGCGGAAACGACCGCCGGAACGACGAACGCCGCGACAACCGTTCTCTCGACGATATGCTCGCCGCTCTCAAAAACAAATTCAGCAAACATTGATAAAAACCAAACGGGAGCTCGTCCTCCCGTTTTTTAATACGTAACACCGATTGTTCCGCAGTCTTTTAATGTCAGTCCTTTTTCAACGTCACTTTGGGCGCAGCCGAGGAGTCCCCGTATATCGGTTCTCGGTTTGTTCTACAACCACATAAATGTCGTTAATGTCGCCCGCAGTTTCAGGCAGCCGCAATAGTGAATCCACGTATTTGATAAGTTTGTCGAATAAATACGTTAACTTTTTGTCGCGCTTGGTAATGCCCAAATGGCTTATAAGTTCCAATAGCCTTTCCAACAAAACATATTCCATATCCAATTTTGTTTTTATCAAATCATTGCGTTTTTTCATTTAAGTAATCCTCTGTATTTATTTTTGACACATATATGTGTCATAATGTTATTATACTACACAAATATGCGTCAGTCAAGCAATTTGACACAAATATGTGTATAATGAAGATAAATTGTATATGAAGATAAAGGAGATACGCTGATGTTAAATTACGGAGAAGCATTGAAGTCGCAGAGAGAAGCGGCGGGATATACGCAGCGGCAGTTGGCGAAAGCAACCGGTATAGGACAGCAGAATATAAGCAGGTGGGAAAACGGCGAAGTGCTGCCGAATATCGCTTTTTGCGTCAAGCTTGCGGATTTTTACGGAATATCTTTGGACGAGCTTGTCGGCAGGGGACAGTACGCTCTTTGAAACCAACCGAAAAATACAAAACCCCTCGGTTTTAAACCGAGGGGTTTTGTACTCCTGCAAACAGGGTTATTTTGCGGACTTTGCACTCGAAGACTTAGCCGAGGTGCTCTTCGCGCACGAAGATTTCGCGCTCGTAGATTTAGCCGAAGTCGACTTGTTCTGCGTAGCGGACTTGGTCGTCGAAGCCTTAGCATTCGTAGCTTTGGAAGCGGTGCTCTTAGCCGACGCATTCGAAGTCTTTGCGCTCTTAGCGTTTTGAGTGCTTGCATTTTTCGCATTCTGCGCGGATTTCGCATTCGTCGCTTTGTTCTGAGCGGACTTATTCTGAACGCTCTTTGCACTTTGCGTGCTCTTAGCGGAAGTGCTCTTCACGGACTTTGCGTTTTGCGCGCTCTTTGCGCTGCTGCAATTTTTGCTCTCTGCCATTTTGAAATTCTCTCCTTATCATAGTCTACAAAACGGTATGTACCGTTTGCATTAGTAGTATTTCCCGAGCGGCGGGAAATATACTTTTGAAGAGAAATTTCGAAATACGTTTATTCTTTAGTACCCTTGTATATCAGATATCCGTGCAATCCGTCGGCGGACGAAACCGTAACGGCGTCGCACGTGACACGTTCTTTCAGCGCGGCGAGAATGGCAAGCCCCGCTTTGAGTACGTTCGCCCTTCTCAAATCCACGGCAGGATGTTTCGCCGCGATTTCCTCGGGCGATAGGGGAATGAGATACGACGTCAAGCCGTCAAGCGCGGCGCGGTCCAGTATCTTACCGTGTACTTTTTCGCTGTCGAAACCGTCCATTTTGTGCGCTATCACGGCAAGCGAGGAGAACGAACCGCTCGTGCCCACGCATACCGCGCTGTTTTTGAGCGGCACTCTCGCCACCGCTTCCCGCGCCAATGCCAGAAGCTCGAAATAATCGTTGCCGCCTACGTCCGTAAGCCGCACCGCGCCGATGGGCAGCGACATGCGCGAAATCTTCGCGTATTCGCCGACCGTTACGATTTCCGTACTCGCGCCGCCTATGTCCAGCAGTGCGTCCAAATCGGGGAAAAACAGTTTCGCGCCAAGATACGCGCACATCGCTTCCGTTTTGCCGTCTATGATGTCGGTGTCGAGCGAGGTGATTTGCTTGACCTGTTCAATCAGACTGTTGCGGTTTTTCGCGCTGCGCACGGCCTCGGTCGCATAAATGTAAATGTGTTTCGGCTTGCGCGAAACCGCGCTTTCGTAAAGGGTTTTAACGGCGTCTACGGTGCGCAAAACCGCGTCGCCGTTCAGAATGCCGCCCGTCTGACCCCGAGAAAGCTGGCATGTTATCGCTTCTCTGTGTCCCAGTGCGCTTTTCGACGGCGCAAGCAGTTTGACGGAGTTGCTTCCTATATTTATAACAGCATCGTTTATTTTCATGATTAAAAACAGTATATCCCGATTTTGTCCGCGCTTGCATAGGCAAAAGCGGACGCATTACATTCGTTTCGTCTTGCGGCTGCGTAGTTGAAATTATTTCGCTATGAACGCGCTTTCGCCTTCGCCTATAAGTCCGAGGTATTCGCGAGCGTAAGCGTCCACATATTCGTCGGTTTTGCGGTAATCTATGTCCGCCGCATTTTCCTTGATTGTTTCGTCTATTGCTATAAGTCGGGCTGTCAAAGCCTCCTGCCTCTGTTTGAGCGACGCAATCCGCACGAG
Organism: Clostridia bacterium; assembly: GCA_022793815.1. Classification (GTDB taxonomy): domain Bacteria; phylum Bacillota; class Clostridia; order Christensenellales; family Pumilibacteraceae; genus MGBC157735. The sequence continues at coordinate 44,826 of JAAWDP010000011.1, forward strand.
ATTGGTTATAAGCGCACTGATAAGCAGAACGAAAAATATTGCGGCGAATACCGTTACCATAACTATTGTTCTTTGTTTTTTTATTTCGTCGGTCATTGCCGCCTCCGCATAAAATATCCGTTATCGCCGCGCAAATGCGACGGCGTGTTTTAAGTATAGCACACCGCCGCCGCCGTAAGCAAGCATTTTTGTCTTGTCGGCAAAAAAAATTGTCCGAAAGACTGCAAAATGCTTGACAGGGAAGCGCGAAATTTATATACTTATCCTCGGTTTAGAGATTATAAACTTTCGGTTTAGTTTTACGAAACGCTTTAAATCCCGAGTTTACAAATACTAAACTTCGAAAACCGTTGCGGAGGACGTAAAAACGGGCATGGAAATAGGATTGAAGATAAAACAGCTTCGGCTCAAAAACTCGCTTACGCAGGAAGAGCTTGCGGATAGGTGCGAGCTGACAAAGGGTTACATAAGCCAGCTGGAAAACGATTTGACGTCGCCGTCGATAGCGACGCTGAAAGACATTCTCACCGCGCTCGGGGTGGGGCTTGCCGAGTTTTTCGACGACGACGACAGCGAGCCGATAACCTACGGCGAAAACGATTACATAGTCAAAGACACCGACGAGTGCGTAACGAAATGGCTTGTGCCCACGGCTCAGAAAAACATGTGCGAGCCGATAATAATGACGGTGCGCGGCGGCGGAGCAACCGCCAAAGACTTGCCGCACGACGGCGAGGAATTCGGTTATATACTCGAAGGCGCAGTCAAACTGACCGTCGGCAGCCGTGTCGAGCGGCTTGAAAAGGGCATGAGTTTCTACTTCCGCAGCGACAAGACCCATTTTATCGAGAACACAAGCAAGACGGACGAGGCGGTATTACTCTGGATAACAACTCCCCCGAACTTTTAACGGCGTATAAACGGCGCATAACGGCGTTAGGCTTGCGTTTTTGCTTCGGTCACGTACAAAAAAGTACGCTCCCTTGCAAAATCCGCGCCTGCCTTGTTCTGCTTGTTTCTTCGCCGTTAAAAGCTCGTTACAAATATCGCACTGCTTTGTCAGACTGCGCACGCCTCGGTCATGTACGGGGGTGTACACTCCCGTCGGCGCTACTCGTCTTCCTCGCATTGCTCGTTTCTTCGCTCTCGGTTTAAGCTGCGTTCACGTACAAAAAAGTACGCTCCCTCGCAAAACTTGCGCCTGCCCGGTTCTGCTTGTTTCTTCGCCGTTAAAAGCCCGTTATAACGTCGCACTGCTTTGTCAGACTGCGCACGCCTCGGTTATATGGCACTGCAAGCGCAGTAGAGGAATCTTAACCTATATAAAAACACGTTTAATCAATTATTCAGGAGAATTTATTAAGATGAACAACGACACAAAACCCCCCGAGGTTCTCAGACAAAAATTCGATAAGATTATCGAAGTGAAGAACGTGACTAAGATTTTCGACGACGTGACGGTAGTCGACGACGTAAATCTTTCCGTGCGCCGCGGCGAGTTCATAACCTTGCTCGGTCCCAGCGGCTGCGGCAAAACCACTCTGCTGCGAATGATAGCGGGATTCGAAACTCCGACAAACGGCAGAATATTTCTCGAAGGTCAGGATGTGACCGATTTGCCGCCGCACAAGCGCAACATAAACACCGTGTTCCAAAAGTACGCGCTGTTCCCTCATTTAAACGTGTTCAAAAACGTGGCGTTCGGACTTAAACTCAAAAACATTCCCGACGGCTATAAGACGGACAAAAACGGCGGATTCAAGCTTGACAAAAACGGCGAAAAAATTCCGCTTACGCGCAAATTCACGAAAGGCGAGATAGAAGAAAAAGTCGCGCGCGCCCTCAAACTCGTCGGACTCGATGCTTACGGGCACCGCGACGTAACCTCGCTTTCGGGCGGTCAGCAGCAGCGTGTAGCAATCGCCCGCGCGCTCGTGTGCGAGCCGAAAGTTCTGCTGCTCGACGAACCCCTCGGCGCGCTCGACCTCAAAATGCGCAAAGACATGCAGATAGAACTCATGGATATGCACAGCCGCCTCGGCATAACTTTCGTCTATGTCACGCACGACCAGGAGGAAGCGCTCACCATGAGCAATAATGTGGTCGTAATCAAAGACGGAGTAATTCAGCAGTACGGCAGCCCCAAGAAAATATACGACGAGCCGAGCAACGCATTCGTCGCAAGCTTCATCGGGGAAAGCAACATAATTTCCGCCACCATGAAATCGGATTTCAACGTCAATTTCTGCGGAGTGGATTTCAAATGTTTGGATAAGGGCTTCGCCAAAAACGAAAGCGTCGACCTTGTGGTGCGCCCCGAAGACATAATAATCAAGAAGGCGGGCGGCAAAGGCGCGCTGTCGGGCGTCGTTACGCAGTGCATATTCAAAGGCACCTACTACGAAATGAACGTGCTGGCAAACGGCTACGAGTTCACCGTGCAGAATACCGCCGAGCATAAAACGGGCAGCGAGGTCACGCTCGACGTCGAGCCGGACGGCATACATATAATGAAAAAACAGCGCACCGTCAACGAATACGTCACCGAAGTGGACGGCGAAAATACCGTGGCTCTTTTCGGCGGCAGTTTCGAGTTTGTCAACAACCTCGGTTTTGCCAAAGGGGATAAGGTCGTTGCCCGTATTGCGTTCGATAAGGTCGAACTCACCGATGACGAAAGCGACGGCACGGTCGGCGGCAATATCGCCCAAACCCTGTATAAAGGCAGTTACTATCAGGTTCAGGTGTACACCGACGACGATGACGATATCTTCGTCGACACCGCCGACGAATGGGACACCGACGACCGCGTGGGCATTGTAGTCGCGCCCGAAGCGATAAGCGTAGAACGCTTTGTCGAGGAAACGGAATCCGACAGCGCGGAAGGGGAGGAAGACAATGGCTAAATTAAAAGGCTTTCGCCTCAAACGCTCGTATTTCTCGTTTCCTTACGCGGTGCTGAGCGCATTGTTCGTAATACTTCCGCTGCTTATAACCGCATTCTACGCCTTTACAAGAAACGGACACTTTTCTTTCGACAACTTCGTCAAGTTTTTCACCACCCCGAACACGCTGAAAGTTCTGCTGTTTTCGCTGGGTATGGCTGCGCTCGTAACGCTTATCTGTCTGGTACTCGCGTATCCGCTTGCCATGATGCTTGCCGACAGCAAAATCAACCGCTCGGCAGTCACGGTAATGCTGTTCATAATGCCCATGTGGATAAATTCGCTGCTGCGCACTTACGCGATTAAAAACGTGTTCCAGTTAATCGGCATGACAAACGCCTATGTCGCGGTCATAATAGGTCTTGTTTACGACTTCTTTCCGTTCATGCTCCTGCCGCTGTACAGCATACTGTCGGGCATGGATAAATCGTATATCGAGGCGGCGGGCGATTTGGGCTCGGGCGCGGTGCATACCTTTTTCAAAGTACGCCTTCCGCTGTCCGTTCCGGGAATAATGAGCGGCATACTCATGGTGTTCATGCCTACGGTATCCACATTCGCTATAAGCGAAATTCTCGGCGACACTTCGACGTACATGTTCGGTAATATAATAAACGACTGGTTTACGGCAAGCGGCGGCAGCGGCTGGAATATCGGCAGCGCGTACTCTTTGATACTGCTCGCGCTCATAGCCGTCACCATGCTCATCGCAAATAAGGCGACGGGCGGAAAAGCAAGCGCGACAGGCAATGCCCGTGTCGGAGGAGGTATACTGTGAGTAAAACGAAAAAAGCGCTTTGCCGCGCATTCATATATCTTATGCTTGTCATAATATACCTTCCAATACTCGTGCTCGTTATCTATTCGTTCACTACCAGCAAGAGCATCGGAGTCTGGAACGGTTTTACGCTGTCGCTGTACGCACAGGTGTTTTCCGACGCCGAAATGATGAGCGCGGTCGGCAACTCTCTGCTTGTCGCACTCGTATCCTCGCTGCTCGCCACGCTGATAGGCACGCTTGCCGCGGTCGGTATCTTCTATACGCGCGCCAAGTGGTATAAGACACTGCTCAACCTCACCTCGCAGGTGACTATGGTAAATGCCGACATCGTTACGGGCGTGTCGTTCATGATGCTGTTTTTGGTGTTCGGACTCATCCCGAAAGGATATCTGACGCTGATAATCGCGCATACGATGATAACAGTGCCCTACGTCATAATGAACGTAATGCCGCGCCTTTCGCAGTTGAATCCCAACCTTTACGAAGCGGGACTCGACCTCGGCGCGTCGCCCGTGCGCACGTTTGTCACCGTACTGCTGCCGCAGCTTATTCCGGCAATGATTTCGGGATTCGCTCTCGCGTTCACGCTTTCGCTCGACGATTTCGTCGTGACGAAGTTCGTCAACGGCGACGTTGCCACCATTTCCACATATCTGTACAACAAGATAGCCAAGAAGGGAGTAATGCCCGAACTGCGCGCGCTCTCGTCGCTCATCTTCGTTGCGATTTTGGCGGTGCTTGCGGGAATCAACATATTCTCGCACAAGAGAAACGCCAAAGAGAAGAAGTAAGGAGAACACCCACAATGCGTAAATTTTTCGATAAATTCCTTTCGCCCGTGCTTGCGGCGGTGTTTGCGCTCACCGTATCGTGCGCTCTGCTTACTGCGTGCGAGCCTCGCGACGAGGTGCTTAAAATCTATAACTGGGGCGAGTACATGGACCCCGACGTCTACGAGGGCTTTTCCGACTGGTATTATAAAGAAACGGGCAGAACCGTGCGCGTTAAATACAAGGAATTCGATACGAACGAATCGATGTTTACCGAAATATCCGTAAACAAATCCGATTACGACCTCGTGTGTCCGTCCGACTATATGATACAGCGCATGATAGCCGCCGACCTGCTCATACCTCTCGACGAAACGATATTCGAGGCAACGCCCGACCTTTATTACGAGGGTCTTACCGAAAGAATAGACCGTTCGTTCGACCCGGGGCTGAAATACACCGTGCCTTATGTGTGGGGTACTTTCGGTATTATGTATGACGTAACAAAGGCAAAAACGCCCGAAGACTTCCGCAGCTGGAACGCTATGTTCTCGGAAAAGTACAAAAAGCAAATTCTCATGAAAAACAGCGTCCGCGACGCTTACTCGATTGCGCAGATATACAACAGCAGAGAGCTGCTTGCGGAAAAGTCTAACAACTTTACCGATTATAACGCCGACTATTATGCGGCGCTCGAAAGCATTTTTTCGGACATCGACAAGGATAAAATAAACGCCGCGCGCGAAACTCTCGTAAAACAAAAAGACGTGCTTATCCGCTACGAAGTCGACGACGGCAAAGACGACATGCTTTCGGGCAATACCGACGCCGTGCTCGGATTCTTCTGGTCGTGCGACGCGGGCTACGTCATGAACGACAGCGTAATAGACGCCACGGGCTGCGCCGCCGAGCGCGTCACTCCCGGCAACAAAAATCTGTTTTACGTCGTGCCCGAGGAGGGCGCCAACGTCTGGGTGGACGGCTTCGTCATTCCCAAATATGCGCGCAACGTCACCGCAGCAAACTACTTTTTGAAATATCTCTGTTACGGCGAGTATTCCGAAGACGACGAATATTTCGAGGATTACGGCTCGGTCGCGGAAAAGAATATGGACTGGCTGGGCACAAGCGTGGCGGTCAAAGCCGCCATGGACAGCATGCTCGAATATTACGAAGAGGGCGCGGACGGCTTTTTCGACGACGCTCCCGAAGGCTTTAAGGAGATGTATCTCGACATGGTTTTCCCGTCGCCCGAAACCCTTTCGCGCTGTGCTATAATGAAAGATTACGGCGAATACAATTTCGAACTCGACGGCATGTGGATAGACGTCAAAACTTCCTGACTTTTCGGCGGCGGATTGTATATAAAAAAGTTGATTTATTTTCGCATTTATTGTATACTATTATAAAGGGTCGGTTTTGTCCCTTAAACAAGGAGGATTCGAAATGAATATGTTATGCGCATTAAAGCCCTGGGCAATCGGCGTTATAATCGGCGCGGTCGTACTCGTGATTATAATTGTCCTGGTCGCTTGGTATATAAGCATGAAAAACTCGCTTATCCGCACGGTAAACCGCACGGACGAAAGCTGGTCGACCATAGATGTATACCTCAAAAAGCGTTACGACTTGATACCCAACCTCGTCAACGTGGTCAAGGGCTACGCAAAACACGAAGAAGGCACTTTCACAAAAGTCGCGGAACTTAGAAGCGCAGTTGCCAACGCGGCGACGCAGACCGAACGTATCGAAGCCGAGAAACAGCTCGGCAGTGCGCTCACCACGTTTATGAATATGACCGTGGAAAGATATCCCGACCTCAAAGCCAACACGAATTTCCTCGACCTTCAAAACCAATTGAAAAGCATAGAGGGCGAGTTGGTGCAGGCAAGAAAATACTATAACGGCAACGTGCGCGCGTATAACGACATCATCATGGTTTTCCCCACAAGCATACCCGCGAGAAAAATGCGTTTGGAAAAACGCCCTTACTTCGAGCTGGACAGTGCGGAGGAGAGAAAGGCGCCCGTCGTCCAATTTTAACATTCGCCTGTCGCTGTCCGATGTTGCTTTTCGCGCTGTCGTTTCAAACAAAGCAGGGAATATCGGATTTAAAAAACTTTAATCGATGCGGGAGAAAGCTGTCTTTATGACGAAATTCAAAAGCGTTATTCTCAAAACACTTGCACTGCTGTTTGCGGCAGTGCTTGTTTGCTTATGTTTTTGCGGCTGCGAGCAGCCCGAGCCGGAGGCGGACGAGGGATACGAGGCGCAGCAAATGAGCGTCACCGCTCACGTTCGCAACGATTGCACCGTGGAGATAACCGAGGAGTTTACGATAAAATTTCTTGCGACTTCGCACGGCATGACGCGCGCGCTTCCTACAAACTCGGGCGAGCGTTATAAAAATTTGACGGCGGGCGGCGACGAGTACGAACTGTCGCACGACTCGGGATTTCTGCTTGTGCGTTTCGGCGTGGAGGACGTTTTGTACGGCATGCACAGCCGTCCGCAGCATTATACGGTATCGTACACCATGGAATTGCCCGAAGTGGAAAACGACAGACTTCTGCTGAACCTTATCGGAAACGATTTCGACATGGTGCGCAAAAACGTGACCGTCCAAGTCGATTTCGATACCCCTTACGAAAAAGACACTCTCAAACTTTACTGCGGAGTTAAAGGCAGCGACTCTCTTGCCGACGAAAGCAGGTTCGAAATAATTTTTGCTTCCGACAGAAAATCCTTTGTGCTTAAAACGCGCGAAGACGTCGAATTGCAGCCGTTCGTCGGATTGACGCTGGACGCGTCGTTTGCGTCGGACACTTTTGCCAAACCGTTCGACGCCGCCGCACTCGTAACATGGGCGATAGGCATAATTTTGGCGGCTCTCACGCTCATAGCAAAGATATTGTTTGCCCGCTCCGAAAAACCCGTTGCCACGGTAAACTTTTATCCGCCCGAAAGCGAAAGCGGCAGACAGCTTTCTCCTGCGCAGGCAGGTATGCTCATAGACAATACTTGTTCGCCCGACGACGTGACCTCGCTGATATTCTTCTGGGCAAGCAAAGGCTGTATCGAAATCGAGGACGAGGGCGACGATACGGTGCTCATATACAAAGCGCCGCTCGACGACGGCGCGCCGGATTACGAAAAACGTATGTTTAAAAAACTGTTCGACCGTGCAACCGTGGTCGATACCGACGTTTTCGGCGAAGACAAAAAACCCAAAACGGAAAAACAGGTTCGCATTTCCTCGCTTAAAGAACGCTTCTATTCTTCCGTATCGTCGGTGCAGAGCGGAGTCAAACACGAGTACGACGGCAAACTTTACAAAAAATCCAACTCCGTACTCTCGTTTGCAATGGTGGTTATCGCCGTGATTTTCGCGGCTGCGACGGTGTTTTTCGCGTATCAGAGAATCTCTTTGGGATTCTTCAACTTCTTTTCGCTGCTGTTCATCGTGCCGGCGGTTTTGGTAACGCTGCTCGGACAGTGGACGGTGCTGTATAAGTTCAAACACACCAAAGGCTTTTCACTGTTCATGAGCATAGTGTGCCTGCTCGCCGCCGCGGCGGCAAGCGCGGCGTTCATGTTTGTCGTACCGCGTCAGGTGCTCACGCTTTCACAGCGCATAGCGATAGCCGTATGCATGACGTCGGTGCTGGTAATCGCGCCCGCGCTCATCAAACGCACGCGCTATTACAATGATAGACTCGGACAGTTAATCGGCTTCCGCGACTTTCTGCGCCTTGCCGAAAAAGACAAACTCGAAATGCTTCTCAAAGAAAATCCCCAGTATTATTACGATATCCTTCCTTATGCAAACGTACTCGGCGTAAGCGCGATATGGCAGGACAAATTCAAATCGCTGACGGTCGAGCCGCCTGCTTACTACCGCATGACAAGCGGCGACGTATTCACGATAATACTATTCAACAGCATGTTCAACCGCACGAACACGCACTGCCGCACCGTAATGACTTCGCGTCCCCAAAGCAAATCCAACGGAAGCAGCGGCGGCGGATTCTCGCGCGGCGGCGGAGGATTTTCGGGCGGAGGATTCGGAGGCGGCGGTTCGCGACGCTGGTAAAATCTTTCCGCCGTGCTCACTATAAAACAAGGAGAAAAACACTCATGAAAAAAATAGGCATAGTCGGACTCGGGCTCATAGGCGCGTCCATTGCAAAGGCGCTCTGCGGCAGATACGAAACCGTCGGCGTGGACATAGACCGCGATGTAACCGACTACTGCGCCGAAAACGGCATGATTTCTTCGCACGGACTCGGGTCGCTGCGCGGAGCGGACATAGTGTTCGTAGCCGTGCCGATAGGCGCGGTCGAGCGCACCGTCAAACAGGTTCGCCTTGTGGTGGGCGAGGACGCCGTTATTGCCGATACCGCGTCGGTCAAGGGCTGTTTCGGCGACATGCCTACGCGCTATGTCGGAACTCATCCCATGGCGGGAAACGAACAGAGCGGAGCCAAAGCCGCGAAAGCCGAAATGTTCGAAAACGCATTTTGGATAATAACCTCGGATAAGGAAAATCCCGATGCTCAGGCAGTGGCGCAGGTGGTTTCCGAAATGGGCGCGCTGCCCGTATTCATGAGCGCGCAGGAACACGACAAAGCGGTCGCAGGCATAAGCCATTTGCCGCACATGGTCGCCTATGCGCTCGCCAATACCGTGCTTGCGCCGAAGGACAATTACGCGTCGCTTGCCTCGGGCGGATTTCTGGACACCACGCGTATCGCGTCGTCGTCGCCCGATTTCTGGCTTTCGGTCGTGAAATCCAACAAAGAAAACGTGCTCGGGGAAATGGACGCTTTCTCGCGTTATTTCGCCCGTCTGCGCGAATATATCGCCGACGGAAACTCGGTTCGCGCCCGAGCGTTCTTCGCCGACGGCAAACGCCGCAGGGACAACCTTCTCGGCGAAAAACGCTTTCAAAGCGAGTACGCGCTGTATGCTTTCGTCAAGGACGAAGTCGGTGTGATAAGCAGGGTTTCCTCGCTGCTCGCCGACGGCGGCGTGGATTTGAAAAGCATACGCATAGACAACTCGCGCGAGGGTGAGGGCGGCGCGCTCCGCCTCGGCTTCCGCACGCTCAAAGACTATTCTGCGGCGCGCGGCATTTTGGAGGAGAACGGCTATTTATGAGATATCTGACCGCAGGAGAGTCGCACGGCGAAACGCTGTGCCTTATCGCGGAAGGTCTGCCGTCGGGTCTTGCTCTCGACATAGATAAAATAAACCGCGATTTGGCGCGCCGCATGTCGGGCTATGGCAGAGGCGGACGCATGAGCATAGAAAACGACAAGGCGCACTTTGTGGCAGGCGTGCGCTCGGGACTTACCACGGGCGCGCCGATAGCCGTGCTAATCGCCAACCGCGACAGCGAAAACTGGACGGATTATATGCGTCCGTTCGGAGAAGCCGCAGCGGGCAGGCAGGTCACTCATGTCCGCCCGGGTCACGCCGATTTCGTCGGCTGCGTAAAATACGGTCACACCGACGCGCGCAACGTGCTCGAACGCGCGTCCGCCAGAAGCACGGCGACCGTCGTCGCGCTCGGAGCGATTTGCCGCACCCTGCTCGAAAATGTCGGCGTAAGAATCGGCTCTCACGTGACGGGCATAGGCGGAGTTATGAGTAACCGCAAACGCTACGGCGCGGACGAGCTTATAAAAACCGCGGATAAAAGCGAAGTGCGCTGTATGGACGGTGCGGTCGGCGCAAAAATGAAAGCGCGCATAGACAAAGCCAAAGCCGACGGCGATACGCTCGGCGGCAGCGTGGAAATAGTGATAAGCGGACTGCCTGCCGCAATAGGCAGTTACATTTCGCCCGAGCGCAGACTCGACGCGATTTTGTCGGGCGCGTTCATGGGAGTGCAGGCGGTCAAAGCCGTCGAAATAGGCGACTACGAAGGCGGAACGAAAAGCGGCAGCGACTGTCTCGATGAGATATATGCAGATGAAGGCGGCGGCGTAAAGCGCATGACAAACCGCGCATGCGGCATCGAGGGCGGCATGAGCAACGGCGAGGATGTCGTTATCCGCGCCGTGATAAAGCCCATACCCACGCTTGCGAACGGCGTAAAGACCGTGGATATAACAAGCGGTGAAAGCGTGAGTGCGGCGTCGGAACGCAGCGACGTGTGCGCCGTGCCTGCGGCGGCGGTAGTGCTGGAAAGCGTAGCCGCGCGCGTGATTGCCGACGAACTCATGCGCGTCACGGGCGGCGACACCATGGAAGAAATAAAAGCGTCGACCGTGCGTCTGCGCGAAAAGGCAAAGGCATTGCCGCTTAAAAGACAATGAATAACGGCGAAATAACAATCGAAAAAAACACGGCATCAGTCGCGGATATCGTCCGCGGCAGATTTGCCGTTACCGACAAAAATGTATATGCGCTGTATAAGCCGCTGTTTAAGGACGCGCTCGGCGTCTGCGTGCTGGATTCGGGCGAGCAGTCGAAAACCCTTGCCACTGCGGAAAAAATCCTTTTGCAAATGGCAGGCAATTCTCTCGACAGAAAAAGCGTAGCGGTCGCGGTGGGCGGCGGCGTAGTCGGCGATTTGACGGGATTCTGCGCGTCCGTGTATATGCGCGGTATAGATTTCGTAAACGTCCCCACAACACTGCTCGCGGCGGTGGATTCTTCCGTCGGCGGCAAAACGGGCGTCAATTTGGACAGACTCAAAAATCTGGTCGGAGCGTTCCACAAGCCTAAGCACGTGCACATCCGCACCGACTTTTTCGCAACGCTTCCCGAGCGCGAACTTATCTGCGGACTCGGCGAGGCGTATAAAACGGCTCTGCTCGACCGCGGCTGCATGAAAGCATGGAATGCGCTTCCCGAAAAAACCGACTCGTTTACCGACTTTTCGGCAGTCGTCGAAGCGTGCGTGCGTTTCAAAAAATCCGTCACCGATTCCGATTACCGCGAAAGCGGCAAGCGCAAAATTTTAAACCTCGGTCACACCGTCGCCCACGCAATCGAATACCTCGACGGCTACGAAAGAAGCCACGGCGAATATGTGCTTATGGGACTCATCGCGGAAAGCGGCATGGCGGCTGTAAGCGGAAAAATACGCAGGGATACGTATGAAAGCATACGCCGCGGCTGTCTTTCTATAATCGGCGAGAGCGGCGAAAGAAAGGTGCGTTTCGGTTTTTCGTCGTCCCAAATATCGAATGTTGCAATGCACGACAAGAAAAACAGCGGCGGCAGAATATCGCTTATAATAAGCGAGGACTTTTGCCAGAGAGAATATCTGCTGGACAAATACGAATTTACAAAGGAGATGGAAATGTGGAAATCCCTCCTTTGAGAAAATTCGAAAAAACGCTGCAATGTAAAAGCGACAAAAGTGTGACGCACCGCGCGGTTATGTTCAACGCCATGCTTACGGGCGCGCGCGCAACCGTGGAAAATCCGCTTATAAGCGAGGACACGCTCTCCACCGTCGAATGTATGCGCCGCCTCGGCGCGCGGATAGAGGTCGGCGGAAACGAAATACGCATAATAAACGGCGGCATAAGAAATAACGCCGAACTCGACTGCGGCAACTCGGGCACGACCATGCGCCTGCTCGCGGGACTTCTTTCTGGTAGGGTAGGCAAGAGCTTTTACCTCGGCGGCGATGCGTCGCTGTCCGCGCGTCCCATGAAAAGAGTGGTGGAGCCGCTCGGAAAAATGGGCGCGAAAATAGAGTGCTCGGGTTTTCCGCCGCTAAGCATAAGCGGTGCGCCGCTCGTCGGCATAGATTACGAAATGCCCGTCAAAAGCGCACAGGTCAAAAGCGCGATTCTGCTCGCCGCATTGAACGCAAGCGGAGTCACTACCGTGCATGAAAGCACAAAATCGCGCGACCATACCGAAAAAATGCTTGCCGCCATGGGCGCGGACATAACCGTAACCGATGCCTGCGTGAGCATAGTCGGCGGTGCGAAACTTTCTCCCGTCAATGTACGTGTGTGCGGCGACATATCCTCGGCGGCGTTTTTGTTCGCTCTCGCCGCAGGTATGCGCGGCGGCAGAGTCACCGTGAAAAACGTCGGAATAAACCCTACGCGCACGGGCATAATCGATGTGCTTAAAGCCATGGGCGCGGACGTCGAAATCGAAAACCGCACGGACAAAGTAGAACCCACGGCGGACATAACCGTGTCGGGGCGCGTCCGTAAGCCGGTCGCCGTGGGCGGCAATATCATACCTCGGCTGATAGACGAACTTCCCGTTATCGCGGTTTTAACCGCGCTTTGCGAGGGCGAGAGCGTAATAAAGGATGCGGCAGAGCTCAAAGTAAAGGAAAGCGACCGCATAGCGGCTACGGTAAAACTGCTTAAAGACCTCGGCGTCGAAGCCGAGCAGACCGATGACGGAATGAGGGTATTCGGCAAAGGTTACATCGAAGGCGGCGCTTGCGCGGACAGCATGGGCGACCACCGCATGGCAATGGCGGCGGCGGTGGCAATGTCGCTGTCGGAAAAGGGCGGCACGCTTGTCGGCGCACAGGCATGCGCGGTCAGCTACCCCGACTTTTTCGAAATACTGACACAATGAAACGGGAGTGATTTTTACATGCAATATAAACTCGGACTTATCGGAGAAAACATTTCCTATACACTTTCGCCGCTCGTGCATAACGCGATTTTCCGCTACTGCGGCATAGACGCGACTTTCGAGGTTTTCGATGTGCCGCACGGCGATTTCGTAAAAACGGCGGAATATCTCAAAAAAAATCTCGACGGTTTCAATGTGACAAAACCGTATAAGACAGAAATAATACCTCTGCTCGACGCCGACGAAAGCGGCTGCGGCGCGGTCAATACGGTCAAATGCGGAGATAAGGCTGTCGGCTACAACACCGACGGATTCGGCTTTATCAAAAGCTTCACCGAAAATCTACCGCCGCACTGCGGACGCAAAGTGCTCATTCTCGGCGCAGGCGGCGCGGCGCGCGAAGTGGTGAAAGGTCTTAAAGAAAGCGGTTTCGACGTTTACGTGCATAACCGCACCCGGTCCAAACGCGACGCAATTGTCGCCGACTTCGGCGTCAAACCCTTTGTCGGCGAAATCACGGATACCGTGGTAAACTGTACGTCTTTCGGACTCCGCGACGGCGAAAACCCTGCGGCATTTCTGCCGTTTTTCCCCAAGTATGCGTTCGACCTCATATACAATCCGCGCGAAACCGACTTTCTCAAATGGGCGAAAAGCGGCGGTGCGGTGATTGGAAACGGCACGGATTTGCTGATATATCAGGCGGTTAAAAGCGACTCGATTATTCTCGGTCTGAAATTCACGGAAGTCGATTACGAAAACATACGGACGGATATAGAAGAACTTTTGTATAAAAAGGAAAGGTGACAAAAATGAAAGTATTGGTCATAAACGGAGTCAATCTCAACAGACTCGGCTCGCGCTCGGAAGAGTACGGAAACGTAACGCTTGCCGATATACGGAGCGAAACCGCCGAACTCGGCAAAAAGCTCAAAGCAGACGTCGAATTTTTTACGTCCAACCACGAGGGCGAAATAGTCGAGGCAATCCAAAACACCGACGCCGACGGCATAATAATCAACGCAGGCGCGTATACGCATTACAGCCTCGCGATAGCCGACGCGCTCAAAGACAAGACCTGCCGCAAGATAGAAGTGCATCTTACCAATATTTACGCGCGCGAACAGTTCCGCCGCACTTCCGTGCTTTCACCTTGCGTGGACGGGGTTATAGCGGGTTTCGGAAAAAACGTCTACCTGCTCGCGCTTACGGAGATTAGCCGCAATGGATAAAAATATCATTCTCATCGGCATGCCGGGTACATATAAAAGCAGCGCGGGCAAACTCGCCGCAAAAAAAGCCGATATGCTGTTTTACGACAGCGACGCGCTTTTCACCGAACGCTTCGGCTCGGTTTCCGATTTTTTCGCACGCTACGGGGAAGACCTTTTCAGAATAGAAGAGGGCAAAATCCTCTACGAACTTTCGCTTAAAAAGGGCGCGGTAATAGCCACGGGCGGCGGAGCCGTGCTCAATCCCGTGTGCATGGGCGCGCTGAAAAAAAGCGGCACCGTGATAGAACTGACCGCAACCGACGAAACGCTTATGCAGCGGCTTTCGGAAGATAAATCCCGTCCGCTCATAAAAGGCGACACTCAAAAGTCGATAGCCGCCCTTCGTCTTGCGCGCGCCGACCTCTACCTAAGATACGCGGATAAACGCGTATGCACGGACAATCTGACTTCCGCCGCCGTCGCCGACCTTATCTGCAAAACAATATAGACCGATTTTTCTCGCCCGACGGTTTGTTATTTGACTATTTATACTGTCATTCCGAGCGCAGTCGAGGAATCTACACCTTAGAAAAAAATTTCTGTCCTCAGCCGAGCGCGAAGCGCGAACGTCACGAGCCGCAGGCGAGTATTCCGAGCGCAGCGGAGGAATCTACACCTTAGAAAAAAAATTTCTGTCCTCAGCCGAGCGCGAAGCGCGAACGCCACGAGCCGCAGGCGAGTATTCCGAGCGCAGCGGAGGAATCTACACCTTAGACAAATCATCCTTTTTCTTTTCCTTGTATATTCTATAATAGGGCGGCTGGGTTTCGGATAAACAGTAACTGTTTTCTACGGGCAGGGCAACAGGCTCGACGTAAAACTCGTCCTTTACAATCTTGCGTATGATTTCTTCGTAATCCAACATAACGCCGAGCTTGGATTCGAACTCGCGTACATACGCCCACATAACCTCGATAAGCGAGCATAATGTTTCATACTGCCGCGCATGATATTCGTCCATTTCGGTATATGTAAGTTCCAGAAAAATATCCTGGAACAAGTCACCGACCGCTTCGAGGTTCTTGAAATCGAATATCAAATCCGTCACAAACTCTCTCATATCTCTCTTATATACAGTTTTCATTTCTTATCTTCCTCCATGTAGCGATATGATACTATTATAGCAATCGCTACATGAAATGTCTGCAAAAGTAGCAGAATACTACTTTTTTGTTGATACAATAAAAAAGCGGCTGTTTTCAAGACAGCCGTTTTTTTTATAATTTCATTGCCTCGCTTAAATCGTACTTTTCGTCGGGCTTTAATTCTTTTACGAACAGGGCGCGTATATATCCCTTGTCGAAACATGTCGAATGAACGAAAAACTGTTTGCCGTAGTAATAGCGCGCCAGCTTGTAATAGCGCGAGTTCGTGTGCAGCGCGACGGCTTTGAAACCCTCCTGCGTGCATTCGTCTATCACTTTCGCCAAAAGCCCCGAACCTACGCCCGTGTTGCCAATCAGCGGCGATACGCCGAAACGGTAAACATAGGCAAGTTCGCCCGTCAGTTTTTTCAGCCTTATTGCTCCGACCAAACGCCCGTCTTCTTCCGCCACGTAAACGACGTGCTTTTCGATGTCGCGGATAACGTCGTCGGCGCTTTCGTTAAGCGCGGCAACGGGCTGCTGCGAGGGCAGTTCGCTGCTGTACAGCATAAACGCCGCTTTCGTCACGGCAAGTATTTTGTCCGCATCCTTTTTTTCGGCGCGCCTTATTTTTAAGCCGCACCCCATACTATCTGATTAACAGCGACATGACTGCTTTCTGTGCATGAAGCCTGTTTTCGGCTTGCTCGAATATTACCGAGCGCGGCGAGTCAATCACATCCGCCGTAACTTCTTCGCCGCGGTGGGCAGGCAGACAGTGCATGAAAACGGCGTCCTTTGCGGCAAGAGCCATGACGCTTTCGTTTACCTGATAGGGCATAAGCGCGGCTTTCTTTTTCTTGTCCGCATCCTGACCCATGGAGAAAAATACGTCGGTGTAAATAACGTCGGCGTCCTTTGCCGCTTCGTTTATGTCGGCGGTTACCGTGCACTCGCCGAACTTCTTTGCTTCCGCGGCAATGTCCTCGCTCGGAGTAAATCCTTTCGGCGAGCATATACATACTTTCATGCCGACTTTCGCACAGCCCAGCATAAGCGAATTTGCCATGTTGTTGCCGTCGCCGAAGTACGCCAGTTTAAGCCCTTCCAGCCGTCCGTAATGCTCGTAAACCGTCATTAAATCGGCAAGCACTTGGCACGGGTGGAAGTCGTCGGTCAGTCCGTTTATAATAGGGATAGACCCGTAAAGAGCCAGCTCGTCGAGGTCGGACTGCTTGAACGTGCGAATCATTATTGCGTCTATGCCGTAACGCTGCAACACTTTCACGGTGTCGTGTATCGTTTCGCCGCGTCCGAGCTGAATGTCCGCGCTCGATAAGAACATGGGAGTGCCGCCCAATTGACGGACGCCCTGTTCGAACGATACGCGCGTGCGCGTGCTGGATTTGGCGAAAATCAAAGCAACCGTTTTGCCTTTGAGGTGCTTTTGTTTTTTGCCCTTGCGGTTGAGATTTTTAAGCAGAGCCGCGCGGTGCAGTATTTCGAAAATCTCGCTCGACGAATAGTCGCGCAGTGTCAGAAGATGTTTGTTGTTTATTTTGCCCTTGGGCTTGTACTGTGAAATATCCATAAAAGTAGTATACCATTAAACCGATTAAATAGCAAACGAAATAGGGCGGCAATTGCGCGCGAAACACTCAAATATTGGTCGCGGAAAAGATTTTCGCAAGCGCCGCGGACATCAGGTCGATTTCTTTCGGCGTAATCGTCAGCGGCGGTATGAATCTCAACGTATTGTGTCCTGCCGCAGCAATCAGAAAACCCTCGCTTCTCATGCGTCCGACAACCGACGCGGCAGGCAGTTTTTCGTCGAGCTGCAGTCCGAAAATAAGCCCTTTTCCGCGCACGTCCTTCACGAATTTGTACTTGCGGAGCTCCATAAGCCTGTCTTTCAGCCTGCGCCCCGCGCGCTCGATTGCGTCCGAAAACTCGGGCGAGGTCACTTTATTTATAACCGCGTTCGCCGCCGCGCAAGCCAGCGGATTGCCGCCGAACGTCGAGCCGTGGTCGCCGGGCTTGAAAGTTTCCGCAACGTCGCCGTTTGCCAGCGTCGCGCCTATCGGAACGCCGCCCGCAAGCCCCTTCGCCAGCGTAACAATGTCGGGCGAAATGCCGTAATGCTCGAAACAGAAGAACTTGCCCGTGCGCATGACCCCCGTTTGCACTTCGTCGAGAATGAGCAGCGTACCCGTCTGTTTGCACAGCGCGTACACGTTCACGAGATAGTCGTAGCTCGCGGGCGTAACTCCGCTTTCGCCTTGCAGCGGTTCCAGCATTATCGCTCCCACGTCGTCCGTGAGCGCGGCTTTCAGCGCGGCGAAATCGTTGTACGGCACATGCTTGAATCCGGGCGTGAGCGGCGCGTAGGGCTTCGAGTATTTTTCCTGTCCCGTCGCGGTAGCGGTCGTCAGCGTGCGCCCGTGGAACGATTCTTCCGCGCACAGCACGGTGCTTTTGTTTTCACCCCTGTCGTATCTGTACTTGCGCGCAAGCTTTATCGCACATTCGTTGGCTTCCGCGCCGCTGTTAGAAAAGAACACGCGCGAAAACCCCGTGCCCGACGTCAGCGTTTCGCATAAAACCGTTTGCGGTTCGTTGTAATACAGATTGGAAACGTGAATCAGTTTTTCCGCCTGCGCGGCAATCGCGCCTACCAAATCGGGGTCGCCGTAGCCTAAGCAGTTCACGGCGATGCCTGCGGTGAAATCCGTGTACTCGTTCCCGAAACTGTCGTAAAGTTTGTTGCCTTTGCCGTGAGTGAAACATACGTTCGCGCGGTTGAAAACGCTCATATAATGTTCGCTGTCCGTCTGTCTGATTTTTTCGAAATCCATGTCCGTCCTCTTTATTTCGCTTTCGTCCGCGTCTTTTTCGCCGTGACCATCGTGCCTATGCCGCTGTCGGTAAACAGTTCCAAAAGTATGGAGTGGGGGATTGTGCCGTTTACAATCTGTACGCTTTTCACGCCGCATTCTATGGCGCGTATGCAGCTTTTCGCTTTGGGTATCATACCGCCGCTTATTTCGCCGCTTGCAATCATTTTTTCCATTTCGGCAACGCTTATTTTCGAAATCAGCGTCGACGGGTCGTTTTCCTTGCGGCGTATTCCGTCAGTGTCCGTAAGATAAATAAGCTTTTCCGCATTCATCGCGCCGCCTATCGCGCCTGCCGCCGTGTCCGCGTTCACGTTGTACGAATTGCCGTTCCCGTCCGTGCCTATGGACGATATGACGGGTATATAGTCCGCGCACAGCGTGCTCAAAAGTTTGCTGTTTATTTCGGTTATTTCGCCGACGTAACCGAGGTCGTCGCCGTTTTCCGGCGTATACTTTTTCACGCGTATCAAATCGGCGTCCTTTCCGCAAAGCCCCACGGCTTTTACGCCCAAAGTGTTCAGCAACGACACCGCATTTTTATTGACTTTTCCGGCTAAAACCATTTGCACTATTTCCATGGTCTTTTCGTCGGTGACTCTCAGTCCCGAGCAAAACCGCGGTTCTATGTGCATACGCGACAGCATGGAGTTTATTTCGGGTCCGCCGCCGTGCACGAGTATGGGATTTACGCCCACTATTTTCAGCGCGGCTACGTCCTGCATGACCGTGCGCACCGTGCTTTCGTCGTTCATAGCATTGCCGCCGTATTTTATTACTATCGTTTTCGAGGAAAACGCGCTTATATACGGCAGCGCTTCCACAAGTATATTCGCGCGCTCTATTATTTCATGCATATTATACGTCATTGTTATGCTCCTTATAACTGTTCGCCGATAAGCGGCAGACCCGCGGTTTCGTCCAAACCCAGCATTATATTCATGTTCTGCACTGCCTGGCCGCTCGCGCCCTTTATGAGATTGTCTATTACCGAAACTATCTTAATCAGCGAATTTTCTTTGTCGATAACCGCGCCTATAAGACAGCGATTGCTTCCGCGCACATGCTTGGTTTCGGGCAGAGCCTCTGCCGTGAACCCGACAAACTTTTCGCCCGAATAATACTTTTTGTAAGCGGCTTCGATACGCGCATAATTTTCGGTGTTTGCGCGCGCGTAAATCGTCTGCAAAATACCGCGCTTGACGGGCAGAAGGTGGGGAGTGAACGACAGCGATTTAATGCCCAGTTTTTCCGTCATTTCGCTTGTGTGTCGGTGTCCGACGGGCGAATAGGTTTTGAAGTTTTCATCCGCTTCGCAGAACGAATACGTGGTGTCGCTTTTGCGTCCTGCGCCCGTAATTCCGCTTTTGCCGTCGACTATTATGCCCTCGCTCTGTACGACCCCTTCGCGTATGAGCGGATACAGCGCAAGTATGGCGGCTGTCGTATAGCACCCGGGATTGCCCACTATGTCGGCTTTTCTTATCTTTTCGCGGTTCAGTTCGCACAGCCCGTACACGGCTTTTTCGTTTAAGTCCGCTCTCGGGTGCGACACTTTATACGTACTTTCGTAAAGCGCGAGCGAGTCGTAGCGAAAGTCCGCGGACAGGTCGATAAGTTTCACGCCGCTGTCGTAAAGACTTCCGCCCAAAGCCGCGCCTACGGTGTGGGGCAGAGCCGTGAAAGCAACGTCCGCGCTTTTGATAATGCCGTCGCCGCAGCCGCGGAAAACCTCGCCGCCGAAGTAAGGTTCGAGCGTCGGATACAAAGTCGTAATCTTTTCGCCCTCGTTCGAACGCGACGCGGCAATCACTCTCTCCACGCTCGGGTGACGGGCAAGCAGTTTCAAAAGTTCATATCCCGTATACCCGTTCGCACCGACCACCGCGGCGGTAATTTTTTTTCCGTTATTTTTTTTATCCATAATAAAATCCTTTCCGTATTATTTCCAAGCCGTTGTCTGTCCTTTCGCCGCTTTTCCTCGTCAATCATACTTTTTCTTTTTTGTCCTTCCGACTTTTTTCTTTGTCATCGGCCGAGCGCGAAGCGCGAACTTTCGCGACCGCAGGCGAGTATTCCGAGCGCAGTTGAGAAATCTCATCCTTATAAAAAAGCCCCTCTTTTTAAGTATACATCATTATGAATATTTATGCAAGCAAAAAAGCGTACAAACCTGCAAAAAACGCTCATGCGCCGCATATATTTAAAAGGGCGCAAAATTTTGTCCAACTTACCGAAAAACAGTTGAAAAATAAGCCGACCTGTGATATAATGAGCGCGTACAGTGCTACCGAGAAAGAAAGGGAGATTTTCAAATGGCAAAAAAAGTGTGCGAACTGTGCGGCTATGCCGACGACAGTTACAGTATAGAAGAAAACGGCACCGTCATGAAAGTGTGCAAATTCTGCCACGACGGATACCTCGAAAGAATGGGGCTGCCTCCCGACGCGGATAAGCCGATAAGCGACGTAGCGTCCATGCTCGACTACGAATCCGTAAAGGACGAGATAGGCGCCGCGCCGAGCGAAAGCCGTCCAAAAGTCGAGCCTTTAAGCGAAGAAGAACTCAACAAGGTGCTCAACGGCGGCAAAAAGCGCAAGCCCAAGCCCGCGCCCGAGATAAAGGAAAAAGAGCCCGAAGACGACGAGATAAAGGAAGAAGTACCGGCGCAAGCCGTCAGCGCGCTGTCGGAAGCCGCGGACATTCTCGCGGAAATAGAAAGCATAATCCCGACCGACGGCAGCGAGCCGCCCGTATTCTTTGCGGCTAAGGAAGAAAAACCGCAGGACGCCAAAAATGCCGCGTCCGCAAAAGAACCTGCCGCCGAACCCGAAACACCCGAGTCCGCAGCCGCGGTCGGCGAACCCGAGCCCGCCGAAAAGAAAACCGCGTCAGGCGTGCCTGCCGCAGTCAATACGCCGGCGGTCGCCGAGGGCGCAAGGGGTTCGATAGTCGCAGTCAACGAATCGCCTGCGATAGACGGCTATATAGAGGAAGAAAAAAGACTGCCCGAAAAGAGGAAGAGGGACATAATGGACGAAGTAAATCCCAAAATCGACGACGAACGGATAAAGATAACCAGCCCCGAAGTGCCGCTCAGCAGCGACGCGCGCCCCAAAACCAACCTCGATGTCGCCGTAAGCGAATACAAAAATTCCGTCAAGTTCATGAATGCGTTTAAATACGTGTTCCATCCGATTGTCTACGCGATACTGCTCGGCGTGGTCGTAGCCACCGTGGCAACCGTGCTGTTCATAGTCAAAGGCTGGCAGGCGGCGGTGTACGTGCTCGGCGGCGGCATAATCGTCATCGGACTCGGCTATTTCCTCATGTGGTACCTGCGCACGCGCTACGACAAGGACAAACGCGCATATCTGCTCCGCATACGCCAACAGGAAATACTGTTCGAAAGCATGAATTCCGATTGCTACCGCGAACTCAAAACCAAATTCACGGTGCTCAAATCGCTCGAATGGCTGCTTTCCAAACTCAGCGTGCTGCTGCCGCTGCTTACGATACTCGGCGGCATAGTCGCGTCCGTAATAGTCTGTTTCGTATATCAAGTATGGCTCATGCCGATAATCCTTTTCGGGGGCATAGTCGGCGGAATAGTCGTTTACTGGACGGTCAAGTTTGCGGCGGATTTGGTAAGTTACAAACTCGACGCCGAGCGCAACCAGCAGATACAGCAGCAGACGCTGCTCGATATACTCGACACCCTTAAAAAGTAAGACTCTTTTGAAACGACGGCAACCTCGAAAGAGGACCGTCGTTTTGTGAATAATACGGCGCAAAACCGTCCAAAATCTTACGAAGGCAAATCGCTTATCGTCAAGCCCCGATAAACGGGAAAGGAGCGGAAAATGGCAAGCATATCCCTCAGAAACATAACCAAAATATACGGCTCGCGCGCAGCCGTAAACAACATAACGCTGGACGCGGCAAGCGGCGGCTTTTTGGCGCTGACAGGTCCTGCCGGGTCTGGCAAGTCGACCGTACTGCGAATAATAGCCGGGCTCGAAGACGCCGACTGCGGCGAAATCTATATCGACGGCAAGTCCGTTGCGACCGCCGACGTGCGCGAACGCGACGTCGCGCTTGTCACCGCGGATTTTTCCGTTTACAAAAAGAACGCGACCGTCCGCGAAAATCTTGCGTTCGGACTCAAACTCAGAAAAGTCGACCCGCTCGAAATCGAAACGAGAGTAAGGGAAACCGCGTCGCTTTTCGACGTTACTCATCTGCTCGACGAAAAGGCGTCCGCGCTTTCGGCAGGCGAACTGCGCCGCGTCGCGCTTTGCCGCGCCGCCGTGCGCCGCCCGAGTATAGTTCTGTTGGACGAGCCTCTTAAAGGACTGGACGACGACGAGCGCGTTCGCGTAATGACTCAAATAATAAAACTGCGCGAAACTCTCGATGCGGCTGTCGTCTGCGCCACGCAGAACGATGTCGCCGCAATGACTCTCGGCACCTCGGTCGCCGTGATGAAAGACGGCGTAATCCGTCAAATCGATACGCCCAAGGGCATTTACGACGAACCTGCCGATACGTTCGTCGCCGCATTCGTCGGCAATCCGCCGATGAACCTTTTCAAAGCCCGCGCCCGCCGCTTGCAGAGCGGCGCGATAGAGGCAAAACTCGGACTCGGCGAAGTCGCCTTGACTTTGCCCGCCGCCCGAGCAAAACGCGTCTTCGATATAGCCGAAACCGAATGCGATGTGATAGTCGGAATACGCGCCGAGCACTTCCACGCCGACCGGCGCATAATAGAAGCGTCGCCCGACACCGTGATAGAATCGCGCATACGCCTTGTCGAGCGCGACGGCGGCGACAGCCTACTGTATATAGACGTGGACGGCAAAAACGGTTTCGCCGTGGCGAGAGTAAGCGCCTCGCAGTCATACGCAAGCGGCGACAAAGTGTGCCTCGCGGCAGACTTCAACCGCATGCAGCTCTTCGACGCGCGAAGCGGCAAAAACCTTATGGCTTTGCCCGATACCGACTTTATCGATTGCAAACTTATAGCCGAAAACGGCGGAACGGTTAAGGCGCGTTTCGGTCCGAACTCGTTTACTCTCGGCGGCGAAACCGTCGACCGCATAACCGACCGCACGATAATAAACGGCGATGCATCGCTCGCATTCGCCGCGGATTCCGTAAAAACCGAGTGTACGCCCGACTTTGCGGCGGTCGAGGGCGAAGTCGAGTTTCTCGTTTCGCACGACGGCTTTACCGCGCTGTACGTCAAAACGGAAGGCTCGGACAAGCCGATTGTAATAAAAAGCCAAAGCACGCAAGTTTGCGCAGGCGAAAAAATTACGCTCTATTTCGATATCGCTTCGGCGCAAATCTACCGCGACGGCTGCCGCGTTACGGCGAAACATCCCGTCACCGATAATACTGCGGTTGCCGCGCTCAAAATAAAGGGCGGCACCGTCGCCGCAACCGTCGGCAAAAACAGGTTCGTTTTCGAAAATACGGCAGGACTGAGCGGCTCGGTTTGCAAGTCGTTCCGCATTCCGCCGTCGGCTGTCCGTAAAGCCGCAAAAGGGGATAAGAACACCGTGAAAGCAACTGTGCGCGACTTCGACTTTCTCGGCGACAAAACTCTGCTCTATCTTGCGCTCGACGGTTTTCAGCCCTACTTCACCGCCGCGCTCGACGGCTTTGCAGACGTGAAAACAGGCGAAAAGATAACCTTGACCGTCGATACCGGGAAGCTTTGTTTCGTTCCCGTCGGCGCGCTGTCCGACTATATTTGCAAGGCGTCCGAGTCCGCTCCGCCTTATGTTTTCGTCTCCGAAGACAAATAACGCCGTAGTAATCTCCTCTTTTTTGCCCGCCGAAATAGAAGCGCGTAAAAAGCAGTACGAATACTACCGCGACAAACTTTTGCGATTCGGAATTAAGAATGCAGAATGTATAATCAGTCGTTCTTGATTTTGCATTCATAATTCTACATTCTTAATTATAAAGCGTATATTCCGCGTCCGTCTGCCGCATATTAAATAGCGGGAGAGTGTACAAATTGAAATTCGGACGCTTACATAAGACACTGGTTTTAATTATGCTCGCCGCGCTTGCCCTGTGCTCGCTCGGCGCACAGTCGGCTTATGCCGCTCCTAACGAGGACGGAGGTAAGCCTTTTTGCATATCCTTTACGTCGCCGGCAGGAGTATTCAGATACGAGGACGGCAGGATAGAGCCGACCGACGTGTTGGTAGCCGACGAAATTTTCACGCGCAAGATAAACGCGCCGCTCAAAGAAAAACGCGCGCTCATGGCTCGTGCAGTCCGCGCAGGCGCAACTTACGAACGCGCCGTAACGTACTGTATGCCGCTTGCAAAGAAAGTAATCGACAGCGCGGCGCAGAAACTGTACGTAGCCCCCGTCGACGCGCAAATCCGCTTTAACCCGGGCAGCCGTCCGCCGTTTACCATTAAACGAGATAAGGCAGGGCGCGAGGTGGATAGGGAGCGCGCTTTCGAATTGATATATATAGCGGTGCAGACGGGGCGCAGCGGCGATACGCTTAAACTTCCGCTTGCCGAAATCAAACCCGACATAGACGCGAAAGAACTTATCGAAAGAACTTATATGCGCTCGGACTTCGCCACCGAATACAGCCAATCCGTCGAAGACCGTTCGCATAACATCGCGCTCGCGCTTTCCAAAATAAACGGTACGGTGCTGGGCGCGGGCGAGGAGTTTTCTTTCAATAAAACAGTCGGACCGCGGACGGAGAAAAACGGTTTCAAACAGGCTAAAATAATAAAGGGCGGCGAGTATGTGCTCGGCTACGGCGGCGGCGTCTGTCAGGCGTCCACCACGCTGTATAATGCCGCATTGCGCGCGGATATGAAGATAATAGCCGCGTCGCCGCATTCGCTTACACCGGGCTATGTGCCGCCGTCGCTCGACGCCATGGTCAACGGCAGCGCAACCGACTTGAAATTCGTAAATCCGCTCGACACCGAAATATACATAGAAGCCTACGCGCATAACGGAATTGCGCGCGTGCGTATTTACGGACTCAAAAACGAGTACGCGATAATCCCCGTAAGCAGGGTAATCAAAACAACGCCGCCGCCCGACGACGAAATAATCCGCGACAGCGAAAATAAATATTTCCCGATTGACGCCGACCCTGCCGACAGCATGCGCATACGCTCGGGCAAAGACGGCGTAAAAAGCGAGGCATACCTCGAATACTATAAAGAAGGCAAACTCTGCCGCCGCGTGCTTATAAGAGAGGATACGTATTATCCGTTACGCGGCGCAATAGTAATCCCGTCCGACGGCATCTAAACGTCGCATTGCGGCGTTATGCTGCGCGCCGCCTCGGTCACGTACATCGGTGTACGCTCCCGTCGTCGGTGCTCGCATGCCTTGCACTGCTCGTTTATCTGCCGTCGATGTATAAACGTCGTCATGTTGCGTTAAACGGATTTTTTCTCGGGGTCATTTACGGGGTTGTAAACTCGCTCGAAAAAATCCGTTTGCCTTGCCTGACTTTCTCCGCCGTCTTGTTCCGACGGCGTATAGGCGTCGCATTTCATTGTCAAAAAGAACCTTCGCTCGGGCAAGTACGGGGGTGTACATGCCCTTTCGCGAAGAACCTTTTTTCCTCGAACTGCTCGCCTCTACGCCGTCGGTTTCCGTACAATTATTAAATGTTAATCCTCTTTTAATGTCAATCCTCTTTAAATGTCATTCCGAGCGCAGTCGAGGAATCTCATCCTTATAAAACTTATACGTCGCATTTCTGTTCGGCAACGAAATACATGTCAATAACGTCACCATCGCTTGGCAGCTCCAATTTCGTGTAAACGTATTTTACCAGTTTGCAAAATAGTGCGGACAGTTTTTTGAGTGTCCGACCATGTCCAAAATACTTTCCAACAAAACATACTCCGCATGCAATTTCGTCTTTATCGTTCCTTCCACTTGACACCTCATAATCTGCATATTTGCATATAGATATTATAATCTGCAAATATGCAGAAGTCAAGCTAAATCTGCAAATATGTAGTATAATGATATTGTGAGGTACAAACATGAAGAATTACGGTGAATTATTAAAAATACATAGACTTTCCAAAGGTTTGACTTTGAAAGAAGTTGAGGAGAAAACAGGAATAAATAACGGCAGTATCAGCCGCTGGGAAAACAGTAAAGCCATTCCCGGAATAAACTACTGTGAAATGCTTGCAGATGCGTACGAAATAAGCCTTGACGAGCTCGTGGGGCGGAACATCGAACGCGCGAATTGAGCGTTTTGCCAATCTATTCAACCGATAAAAAAAGACGTTCGTTTTGAACGTCTTTTGCTTTGTATCCGATAGAGTGGGGGAAACCTTTACGCTTTGGCTTCTTCGGTGGGAGCTTCTTTTTCCGCAGCGGGCTTTTTCTTTGCGGCGGGTTTCTTTTCCGCGGCAGGCTTTTCTTCCTTCACTGCTTTTTTGGTTTCTTTCTTTTCTGCGGCAGGCTTTTCCTCTTTTGCCGCTTTCTTGGGTTTATCTGCGGCTGCTTCCTTTTTGGGTTTCTTGCCCTTTGCGCTTTCTTCCGCAAGTTTAGCCTTTTCCGCTTCCAGTTTTGCTGCTTTGCGCTCTGCCGCTTTTCTTGCGTTTTCTTCGCGCACTGCCTCTCTCGCTGCCTGTGCGGCGCGTGCTTTTTCCGCGGCTATGGTCTTATTGTCTTTCTTTATCTTGATTTCCACTTTGCCGGACTTAACGTCGGAAAGTTTCTTTGCAAGCGCGGACTTCTTGTTTGCCGCATTGTTTTTATGGATTACACCCTTGGAAACCGTGCTGTCGATAACGGACATGGTTTCGGGAAGAAGCTTTTCGGCCTCGTCGATGTTGTTCGTTTCGATGGCATTGTTGAACTTCTTAATCGCGTTATTCATGCGCGAACGAAGCGCTCTGTTCTCGATGTTCTTTTTCTGCGCAACAAGTACGCGCTTCTTAGCCGATTTAATGTTAGGCATTTAACTGATGTCTCCTGAGTTTTTCATATTTTTTTCAATGCATTACTGATTTTACCACATTCTTGTCCTAAAAGCAAGCAATTTAAAAGGCTTTTTTGCACAGACTATAAAGAAAAATATTTTTTGTGTAAAAAGGAGTAAGCAATGAACGGTGCAACGAAACAGCAGTGCCGCAGCGATATGGCGGTGGAGTTCGCAAAAAGCGTGTCGGGTTCGAAAAGCGACGCCGACACACTGTCCGTAACCGAAGTGAAAGTGGACGCCGCGCTTGCCGCAAAACTCGGCAGACCCGAGGGCAGATACGTGACAGTGGAATCCAAATACGCGCTCTGCGGCGACCGCAGCAATTATATGCCGCTTATCGAGAGCATTGCAGGCGCAATCCGTTCGATGTGCGTCGGCTCGAAAACCTTTCTCGCCGTCGGCGTGGGCAATCCCTTGCTTACTGCGGACGCGCTCGGCAGCCGAGCCGTCACGCTGTTAAAGGTCAACCGCGGCAGCCGAGCCGTCGGCAGTAAAGAGCTTTCGGCGTTCGCCCCGAGCGTCGCGGGCATAACGGGCATAGAAAGTTTCGACATTGTCGCGGGCGTGTGTTCGATAGTCAAGCCCGACTGCGTAATAATAATCGATTCGCTTGCGTCGGCGGCGGTAAGCAGGATAGGCACGGCGTTTCAGATATGCGACAGCGGACTTACCCCGGGGAGCGGCGTGGGCGGCAAAAACCGCGCTCTCAACGCCGAAAATCTCAAAGTCAGACGCACCGTGTCCGTGGGCGTGCCGCTCGTGGTTCACGCCGAAACGATAATCCGAGACGCGCTCGGCGGCAAAGCCGAAAATATAAATCCGCAGGTCGCCGACCTCGTGGTCACTCCCAAGGATATAGACATGGTAATGAGCGAGTGCGCCCATATAATCGCGGAAAGCATAAACGCCGCGCTGTCGCTTTAAAACGCCGCACATCTACCGTTTAAACCGCATATATTAAACATATCACGGTTTCGGTGCGGAAAGGAGGCGTAAAGGCGACAATGAACAATGCCCCGATAGGCGTGTTTGACAGCGGCGTGGGCGGTATAAGCACGCTGCACGCTTGTATGGACGCCTTGAAAAACGAAAGCTTCGTCTACCTCGCGGACCGCAGCGGCATGCCTTACGGCAATAAAAGCCACGGCGAAATCGCGTCGAGGGTGGACGCCTGCGTGGAAACTCTGCTCGCGGAAAAAGTAAAGGCGATAGTCGTCGCATGCAACACCGCCACAAACGTGGGCATAAAAATGCTGCGCGAAAAATACCGTATTCCTTTTGTCGGGGTCGAACCTGCCGTCAAGCCGGCGGTCGAGGCTTGCAAACACGGCAACATCCTCGTACTTCTCACTGTCGCCACTGCCGCACAGAGCAAGTTTCAAGAGCTTGTGTCGCGCTGGGACAACGGACGCTTGATAATCGCGCCGCAGCACGACCTCGCCGAACAGGTGGAAAACCGTATCGACGATATATCCGCTTTGCGCTGCGAAGTACATAAAATACTTTCGCGCTACCGCCGCGTCGAGGGCGTAGTGCTCGGCTGTACGCACTATGTCTTTCTGCGTCCGCTCATCGACGAGTTTTACGACGGCAGAATAAAGATATTCGACTCGGGCGTGGGCGCGGCGAAACGCCTCGGTTTTCTGATAAAAGAAAACGCCCTCGAAACCGATTCATACAGGCGTTCTCTGAAATTTCTCGTAATCTGACGGACGGCTTTTTGCGTCCGCGCCAAGTTATTTGTTTACCGACATGGTGACGGAATAGGGGGTCTTTATCGCGTTCGCGGCGGATTCCAGCGCCACGGCTTTTTTTCTTGCGTCTACGCCGTCGGGAGCAAATTCTATGTCGTCCACGGGTATTTGTGTAAGCGTGCTTATAAAGGTAAGCGCGGCGATATAGCGGCCCGTGTCGATTGTGAGGTGATATCCGTCGCGCGTCAGCGTATCGCCGAGATACGACGTGCGCGCATTCTGCACCGCCGTGCCGCTCGGAATAACGCCCGTAAACGACGCATTCGTCAGTATGCGCGTTTTCGTGCACTGCACTATTTTGTCATACATAACGCTCTGTTTGTTATCGTATTTGTAAAACTCGGCGTGATTTGTATCCTGCTGATATGCCCAGGTCATGTGCCAGTAAAATTTCGTATACGACATGGGCGGCAGCTTCGAGTAAACGTAATCTATAAGCTCGCCCACTCTCGCATAAGTGCCTTCCATGCCGCTGCTGCCGCTTGCCTGCTGCAAAGTAATGAAATCCCAGTTCGTAAGCGCTATCGCGTCGCCCATGCGGTAGTTTTTCGTTGTGTGCCACGTGCCCGAGTCGTTCTGTCTGAACTCGTATGCCGCCGCATTGTTTTTCGCATTGTCCGCATGGCGGTCTACGGTGCAGCCGCCTATGTAAAGGTTGGCTATGTACACTTTTTCGATACCTAAACTTTTTGCCACGTTGTAAGCATGCACGGTCATGTCGTCGGAAAAACTGTTGCCTATGCAAAGTATTTTCAATTCGCCGTCGGCGTCCCAGCGCGACGGGTCGTCGCGTACCGTCACCGTGTACTCCGCGAAAAGGTCGGTTTCTTTAAGCGTGACTCTTATCGTGTACCGACCGCTTACCTTCGAATCGAATGCGGACGAGTCCACTTCGTATGCATTTTCGTCGGCAAGATAGGACGAGCCGTCCGACATGTTCACGTTCACTTTCAGGTTTCCCACGGAAAATTCCGCGCCGTAAGCGAACGTCGCTTTTGCGCCGCTTGCCGTAATCGATACGGCAGTCACGGTTTCCTTGCCGCAGCCGCCGAAAAACGCCGCGCATGTCAATAAAACCGCCGCGGCAATAACCGAAAAGCCGAATTTGATGTTCTTTTTCATAATTTCCTCCTGTATCTCTGTAAAATTCTAACACGGATTTCCCGAAAACCCAATCCCAAACTCGTAATCCGTCGCTTTACGCTCATAATCCGTCGTTTTGCTTGACGCAAATATGCCGTCCGTGCTACAATGCCGCCATGGAAAACAGCATACTCGTCGGACTCAACCCCATAGTGTATGGCGACAGCCGTCTGCTGATTCTCGGCTCCATGCCGGGCAGACAGTCGCTTGCCATGGGCAGATATTACGACTACGGACAAAACCGTTTTTGGAAAATAATTTTCGCGTACATGCGCGAACATTGTACGGACGACTACGAAACGAAAAAGGACGTTCTGCGCCGCGCAGGCATCGCGCTTTGGGACGCCGTTTTAACGTGCGAGCGCACGGGTTCGTCGCTCGACAGCAGAATAAAAAATGCGACGGGCAGCGATATAAGCGGTTTTCTGAAACGGCACCCGAGCATAAAAAACGTGATAACCAACGGCAGGGCGGCGGAAAAATATCTCGTAAAATTCAATCCCGACGTAAAATATACGTATCTGCCGTCCACTTCGCCGGCAAATGCGTCGGTCAAAAACGTGGAAGAAATTTGGCTGGACGCGCTCGCGCGTCTGCTGTGACGCCGTATCGCAGTTTCGCTTAATGCGCATACTACGCGTGTTAAGGAGAAATAAACCATGGCATACAGTTATAAAACTTCCGTTACGTTCGGACTCGTCTACATTCCCGTCACGCTTACGGCGGCGGCGAAACCGAAAGACGTGTCGTTCAATCTTTTGGAAAAGAGCACGGGCAAACGCGTCCGCAACAAGCGCGTGGCGGACGGCACGGACAGGGAAGTAAAGCAGGCGGATACCGTCAAAGGCTACGAGTACGAAAAGGGCAGATACGTCGTTTTCGACGAATCCGACTTCGAAAAAATAAAGACGAAAAACGACAGGACGATAAACGTGGAAGCGTTCGTCAGACTTTCCGATATAGACCCCGTCTATTTCGAAAAGTCCTACTACGTCACGCCCGCGGGTGGCGAGCGCGCGTTTGCTCTTCTGTGTGAATCTCTGGAAAAAACCAAGCGCGTCGGCATAGCCAAAACCGTGCTCGGGTCCAAGGAAAACCTCGTCGCGCTCAGAATGAGCGGCGGCAAAATGCTGCTCAGCACACTGTACTTCGCCGACGAAATAACCGCGCCGCCTTCGGTGAGCATAGCGGCGTCCAAGAGCGCGAACAAACAGGAGCGCGACCTCGCCGTCAAACTTATCGAGGCTATGAGCGCGCCGTTCGACCCGCACGCTTACCGCAACGAATACAACGAAAAAGTGCTCGCCGCCGTCGAGGATAAAATAGCGGGCAAACAAATCGTATCGCCTGCCGAAAAGCAGGACTCGGAAAAAAGCGCGGATTCGCTGCTGGACGCTCTCATCGCCAGCATAAAGGGCGCGGAAAATCACGCCACCGTATAACTCAAAACAAACCCAAAGACTTGA
This sequence comes from Clostridia bacterium, assembly GCA_022793815.1. Classification (GTDB taxonomy): domain Bacteria; phylum Bacillota; class Clostridia; order Christensenellales; family Pumilibacteraceae; genus MGBC157735. The sequence goes on from JAAWDP010000011.1 coordinate 76,523, forward strand.
CAATCTTCCCCTTTTATTGTATCATAAACTTATATGGAAAAAAGGAACGACATGGACGTAAAAAACGACACGGCGGAAAAAAGCCGACCCCCGAAAAAGCGCGTCCCGTTTAAGGATTTGCCGAAAGCGGACAGGATACTTCGCGCCGTCGCGCTGTGTCTTGCCGTATTGTTTTTTCTGTCGTGTCTGGGCGTAGGCATTTATCATGCGGTAAGCGGCGATCCCGAAAACCGCCTTTTGCAGACCTTCGCGCTCTGCGGCGTAAGCGTTCTGCCGTTTCTTCTCGAACTTATCATGCGTTCGCGTCTGCCGTCGTTCTTGCTCATAATAATTTATGTGTTTATGTATTTTGCGGGTCTTATGGGCGTCGCGCTTAATTTTTATAACAGGTTCGAACACTACGACACCGTAATCCACGGCATATTCGGCTACATCGCCGCCGCCGTCGGACTGTTCGCAATCGTCCGCACAAAAAACTACGGCTCGCTCAATACCTTCGGCGCAGTGCTTTTCACGGTGTGTTTCGCGCTTGCCGTCGGTGCGCTGTGGGAAATATGGGAGTACGCCACCGACTGCCTGGGAATCGGCAATTCGCAGGGCTGGCAGATAGAGGGCGGAATCTTTACGGACGGACCGCTCAAAGGCGAAAGCGCGGGAGTCGTGCGTTCGCTCACCGATACCATGACCGACATAATAATGAATACGATAGGAGCGTGCGTATTCGGATTGCAGCTTCTCATAAGCCGCCTTGCGAAAAAGGACCTTTTAATAGGTTCCATGGTTCGCAGCTTCGAAGCCTGACTTTTAAAATAAATCCCGAAAGGAGATAATCAAATGAGCAAGTTTTTTTGTGACAGCAACTGCGAACTCGATTACGAGGCGGTTGAGAAACTCGGCGCAAGTCTTATCAAAATGCCGTACACTCTCGACGGCGTCGAAAGCGCTTACGACCTCGGCAAAGAAAGCGACCCGCGCGGGTTTTTCGCAAAAATGCGCGGCGGCGCGGACGCCAAAACCCAAGCCCTCAACCAGTTCGACTATATCGAATATTTCGAGCCGGTGTTCGCGGCGGGAGAGGATATAATCTACGTTTCGTTTTCCCACGCTATGAGCGGCACGTTCAACAGCCTTAAAATAGCGGCGGACGAGCTCTTGCGGAAATACCCCGAAAGAAAATTCACGCTTTGCAATACATACGGCATTTCCATGGGCGCGGGCATAGTAGTCTACTATGCCGCGAAAGAACACGCCGCAGGCAAAAGCGACGAGGAAGTCGCGGCATTCGTCGATTCCTTCCGCAAGCGCGTGCGCTGCTATTTCACGGTCAAAGACCTCGTATACCTCAAACGCGGCGGCAGACTGTCGGCATTCAAAGCCATGATGGGCAAAATATTCGACATGAAACCGATAATTTCCATGCAAGAGGACGGCACGCTGGCGTCCATAGCCACCGTAAAGGGCAGAAAAAAATCGCTTCACGAACTTGTCGCCTATACCGAAAAGGATAATATCGACACGTCGTATCCGTGCGTACTCATGAACGGCGACTGCGACGAAGACACCGCCTTCACAAAAGAACTGATAAAGGAAAAATACCCCGACGTCGAAATTTGGGAGCGCATAGTGGGACCCGTCATCGGAAGCCACTGCGGACCCGACACCGTCGGATTCATATTCATAGCAAAGGAGTAATTTCGTATCAAATTGAAACGCGCGCTTGTCTGCTTTATAATAACGCTGCTGTGCATGGGAACGCTGTGTTCGTGCGCGGACAAACCATACCGCCGCAGCGAAGTCGTGATAGCCGATGCAATAGTGCTGGACGTCGCCGCGTCGGGCAGAGGCAGCCGCGCGGCGGCGGACGAAATGTTCGCTCTCGCCGAAGAAGTTTTCGGACCTATGAATATAAACGACGCAAGCAGCACGCTCGCCGTGTTCAACGCGGGCGCAGCTTTTGCGCAGACCGAGATAAGCGAACATATCTATAACACTTTGTCGCTTGCGAAAACCGCATACGAGTCGAGCGGCGGCGCATTCGACGTAACCGCGCTTCCGCTCGTCAAACTTTGGGGAGTGGACGCCGAGGGTCTGCACAAGCGCCGTCCCGACAAATTCGACCTTGCCGCAACGGCGGTCGACGGACAAACCCTGCCGAAGAAAGAGGATATACAAGGCACGCTTTCGCACGTCGGCATGGACAAGATAGACTTTTTCGCGCAGGACGGCAAATACTATCTTACCAAAACCGACCCGAAAACGCAAATCGACTTGGGCGGCATAGCCAAGGGCTACTTTACCGACCTGTGCGTGAAGATAGCCGAAAAACATTCCCTTGCGTCCTGTCTGATAAATCTTTCGGGAAACATCTGTCTTTACGGCAGTGCGGTCGGAGCGGACGAATGGCGCATAGGCGTCGTTAATCCGCGCCCGCGCCTTACTCTGCTGGAAAGCGAACGCGGACATATCTGCGCGCTTACAAGCGTCGGCACCCGTTCGTTCGTGACAAGCGGCGACTATCAGCGTTTCTACTATGCCTCTTACGACGGCAGAACCGACGAGGAGGATTTGGTCGCTGTGTGCCATATAATAGACCCGCGAAGCGGCTTGCCCGTCGGTCTTGTTTACGACGACGTCGGCGGTCGCTACACAACCGACTTTTCCGCGGTCTGCTCGGCAACGGTCAGCGGCGTCGGCTCGGCTCTGTGCGACGCATATTCCACTGCGGTTGCCGTACTCGGCATACGGCAGGGCAGCGCGCTTGCGCGTGAAAACGGCTTCGACGCGCTGATATTCACGAATCCCGACGGCGGCGTCGGCAAGTTCGCTCGGGTCGGCGATTTCGATTTCATCGACGGTTACGACGTATACAAAAGTTACGAGGCAGTATCATGACCGACGCGCAAAGAGTGCAGCATATAAAAAACGGCAAACCGTTCAATCGCGCCGATATAATCGTTTACACCGTCCTCGCCGTCGTCGTCGCGCTTGTAATGATACTTGTTTTCGGCGGCGGAAGCGGCGAATACGTCACCGTGACGACGGGCTCGGGCTCGAAAACCTATCCGCTTTCGAAAAACGCGGTCATAAACGTGGAGTCGCATTTGACGGTAATCATAGAGGACGGCAAAGTCTGTGTGCGCGACGCCGACTGCCCCGACAAGATTTGCGAGCGCAGCGGCAAAATAAGCCGCAGCGGCAGCATGATAGCCTGTCTGCCCAACGGCATAGTAATCACCGTCACGAAAGAAAGCAAAGACGATTTGATTGACGTCGGCATGAAATGTCCGCTTTCGTCGGCTCGGTATCTCATATCGGGGAGGGCGGATATATGAGCGCGAAACGCATAGCCAAAGACGCGCTGCTCACCGCCGTCGCGCTCATACTGTTTACGGTGGAGAATCTGTTTCCGCCGCTGCTCGCTTTCGCCCCGGGCGCGAAAATAGGCCTTTCCAACGCCGCAGTGCTCATCACCCTTATAATAATCGGAGTGCCCGACGCATTCGCGGTTCTTACGCTCAAATGCGTACTCGGCGCGCTCGTAACGGGCAATATGTTTTCGCTCGCATACAGTCTGCCGTCGTCGCTGACGTCGCTGTGCGTTCAAACCGCGCTGTATAAAACGCTGTTTCCGAAAATATCGCTCATGGCTGTTTCTCTCTCGGGTGCAACGGTTTTCAACATAGTCCAGCTTTTCGTCGCAAGTTTGATAGCGCATGCGAATATGCTTCCGCTGCTGCCGCTTATGCTTATCGCAAGCGCGGCGGCAGGGCTTTTGATAGGCGCGGCGGTATTCTTTACGGTAAGATTGCTGCCGAGCGCGGTAATCGAAACCGCGAACGAAAAAGAAAAACAAAAAGAGGAGGTCACATCGCAGTGAATATTCGCTACGCCGAAAGAACGGCGGATTTAAACGGCACCGCCACACGCGAAATATTCAAACTGCTGTCGCGTCCGGAAATAATTTCGTTCGCAGGCGGTCTGCCCGCGTCCGACCTTCTGCCCGAAAAGGAGGTCGCCGAAATAACCGAATCGCTGCTTTCGGGAAAGGACGCGAAACGCATATTGCAGTACGGCACCAGCGAGGGCTTTGCGGATTTTCGCGAAACGCTTGTCGGCTATGTGAAGCAGGTCGGCATAGACGGCATAGACACCGACAATACGCTGGTCATATCGGGCGGACAGCAGGGCATAGACCTTATGTGCAAAGCCCTGCTCGACAAGGGCGATACCGTACTCGTCGAACAGCCCACATACCTTGCCGTGTTGCAGATTCTCAAATCTTACGAAGCGAAAGCCGTCGGGGTGAATGCAAACGCCGACGGACTGGATATAGACGATTTGGAAAAAAAGATAATCGCGCATAAACCCAAAATGCTGTACGTCGTGCCCACGTTTTCCAATCCGACGGGCAAAACGTACTCACGCGCCAACCGCGAAAAAATTGCGGAAATAACCGCGAAATACGGCGTTATCGTGCTCGAAGACGACCCTTACGGCAAACTGCGTTTCTCGGGCGAAAGCGTTAATTCGCTCAAAAGTTTCGCCGCCGAGGATAACACGGTTTACATAACAAGTTTCAGCAAACTCGTTTCCCCGGGACTGCGCGTCGGTGTAGCCGTGGGCGGAAAAGAGATAATACGAAAGCTTACAGTCTGCAAACAGGGCACGGATTTGCACACGTCGAACCTTTCGCAGCTCATAGTCAAACGGTTCGTGGAAGAATACCTCGGCGAAACCGTAAAACGCAGTATTCCCGTCTACCGCAAACGCCGCGACGCAATGACGGCGGCGCTTGACAGATACATGCCTTTCTTCGACCGCACCGACCCCGAAGGCGGACTGTTCGTGTTCGGCTCGCTTCCCGTTTCTCTGAACGCGGAAAAACTGCTGCCGAAAGCCATAGAGCATAACGTGGCGTATATCCAAGGCTCGGTGTTTTTTGCGGACGGCGGCGGCGAAAACACCGTGCGCCTCAATTATTCCAATGCATCGGCGGAGCAGATAGAGCAGGGTATACGCGCCCTCGGCTCGCTCTTCGCCTCCTATCTGACTTAATAATTCGTAACTCGTAATCAAAGTTGTACTTTTAAAAATATCTCAAATCAGGAGCATAACCTTTATGAAAAAAAATATTCTCGACATTTTGAGAGAACGCGGCTTTATCAAACAAACCGTGTACGAAGACGACCTGCGCCGCCTTCTCGATAAGGAGAGCGTTCCGTTTTACGTGGGTTTCGACCCGACCGCGGACTCTTTGCACATAGGGCACTACATTCCGATTATGGCAATGGCGCACATGCAGCGCGCGGGGCATAAGCCCATAGCGCTCATCGGCGGCGGCACGGCTATGATAGGCGACCCCAGCGGCAGAACCGATATGCGCCAAATGATGACGAAGCAGACGATAGAAAACAATTGCAAGGCGTTCGTCAAGCAGATGAGCCGCTTCATACGTTTCGAGGGCGAAAACGCCGCAATCATGGTAAACAACGCCGACTGGCTCGCGCCGCTCAACTATATCGACTTTCTGCGCGAGTTCGGGGTGTACTTCTCCGTAAACAAAATGCTGTCGTGCGACTGTTTCAAAACCCGTTACGAGCGCGGTCTTAACTTTTTGGAATTCAACTACATGCTCATGCAGGCTTACGATTTCTACGTGCTTTTCAAAAAGTACGGCTGCCGTCTGGAACTCGGCGGCAACGACCAGTGGAGCAATATTCTCGCGGGTGCGGACGTTATACGCCGAAAGGAGAGCGAAGACGCTTACGCAATGACGTTCACTCTGCTGGAAACAAGCGACGGCAAAAAAATGGGCAAGACAGCCAAGGGCGCGCTTTGGCTCGACCCCGACAAGACTTCGCCATACGAGTTTTATCAATATTTCCGCAACGTCGAGGACGCCAAGACAGCCGAATGTCTTAAACTTCTCACCTTCGTCGAACTCGACGAAATACAAAGCCTTACCGCGCATAACGACGAGCGCATGAACGCCGCAAAGGAAAGACTCGCTTACGAAGTCACCGCGCTTGTGCACGGCAAAGAGGCGGCGGAAGCGGCTCAAAACCAGGCGAGAGCCGCATTCGGCGGCAGCGAAAGCGACATGCAGACGCTCGAACTCGACTTGACGGCGGACAGTCCGATAGTGGACATAATGACCGCCGCGAAAGTTGCGGCAAGCAAGAGCGAGGCGCGCCGTCTTATCGAGGGCGGCGGAGTACGGCTCGGCGACGTCAAAGCGGCTGCGGCTTACGATACGCCCGAATCTCTCGGCGTCGGCAAAGTGTTCGTATTGCATAAGGGCAAAAAAGTCCGCGTGAAGATTTCTCTGAAATGAGCGATTACTACTATGTCGCAAACGACGGCGAAAACATGTACACGGAACGCCGCTCGAAATTCCTTACGGTACTGGCAAAAGCCGAGACCGAAGAAAAGGCGAGGGAAATTCTCGACTCGCTCAAATCGCAATATCACGACGCGACGCACGTGTGCTATGCGTACAGAATAGGCGATAAAGGCGAGTGCGTCAGGTTTTCCGACGGCGGAGAACCGAGCGGAACGGCAGGAGCGCCCATACTTGCGGCGCTCACGGAAAACGAATGCACGTATACGCTCGCCGCGGTGATTCGCTGGTTCGGCGGAGTCAAACTCGGCGCGGGCGGACTTACCCGCGCATATCATGCAGGCGCGTCGGGGGCAATCGCCGCTCTCGGAAAGACGCGCTACGAAAAGAAAAGCCTTTATAAGGCGGTGTGTCCCATATCGCTTGCATCCGCGCTCATGCGCGCGGCGCAAAACCTCGGTATGGAGATTACGGACAGGCGTTTCGGGGGCGACGCGGAATTTACGGTTGCCGTTCCGACTTCATACGCCGGCGCGGCGGAATCGCTCGTGAATGCCGCTCTCGGAAAAATAAACGTATCTCCGCTGGGCGAGCGGTATGTGAAATCGAACGTGGAAAGAACAGAATAAAAAAAAGTTGTCAGGAGTGAAAAAACATGGAACTGAAAATAATCGAAACGGATAAGAAAAAACAAAAACCGAGCGGTGCGCTCGGTTTCGGCAAATACTTCACCGACCACATGTTCGTTATGGAGTACGACGACGGCAAATGGCACGACGCACGCATACAGCCCTATGCGCCGTTCACGTTACAGCCGTGCTGTTCGGTGTTCCACTACGGTCAGGGCGTATTCGAAGGCACGAAAGCCTACAAAAACAAAAAAGGCGAGGTCAGACTGTTCCGCCCGAAAGACAATCTTCTTCGGCTCAACGATTCGTCCGACCGCGTATGCATTCCGCCGATAGACGTGGATTTCGTGCTTGACGCGCTCAAAAAACTCGTCATGCTCGACAGCGACTGGATTCCTACCGACGAGGGAACTTCGCTCTATATCCGACCAAGCGTAATTGCCACGGAAAACGCGCTCGGAGTGCATGCCGCAAAAAGTTATATCTTTTTCATAATACTCAGCCCGTCGGGCAGTTACTATGCCCACGGACTCGAACCCGTCCGCCTCTGCGTCGAGGAAAAATACGTCCGTGCGGCAAAGGGCGGCACGGGTCATCACAAGGTGATAGGCAACTATGCCGCATCGCTCAAAGCCGGCGAACAGGCGGCGCTCAAAGGCTATGACCAGGTGATGTGGCTGGACGGCAAAGAACATAAGTATGTCGAAGAAGTCGGGTCAATGAACATATTTTTCGTATTCGACGGCGTCGTGAAAACGCCTGCTCTGCTCGGGTCGATACTTCCGGGTATCACCAGAAGAAGCGTGATAGAACTGCTTAAAAGCGAGGGCGTAACGGTCGAAGAATGCGAAATACCGATAGCCGACGTAATCGACGGCGCGGTAAGCGGCAGACTCGAAGAAGTGTTCGGAACGGGTACGGCGGCGGTAATTTCGCCCGTCGGCGACTTCGGCTACCGCGGCAAAGACTATGCCGTCGGCGGCGGCAAAATGGGCAAAATCACGAAACACGTTTACGAAACGCTTACAGGCATACAAACCGGCAAAATCGCCGACCCCTTCGGCTGGGTAATCAAACTTTAACTTCCGCCGTCAGCTTTATAAATCCCATAAACCGCAAAAAAGGAGAGCCACGTGAATATAGAAACAAAATGCGTCCAGTGCGGCTACGCCCCCAAAAACGGCGAACCGCGCGTAGTTCCCGTAAGCATGAGCACTACTTTCAAGTATGACAGTACGGAAACCGTCGGCAGACTTTTCGATTTGAAAGAGGACGGATTCTTTTACACCCGCCTCGCAAATCCCACAACCGACGCCGTGGAAAAGAAGCTCGCGGCGCTGGAAGGCGGTACGGCGGCAATGCTGACTTCGTCGGGGCAGGCTGCAACTACGCTCGCCGTGCTCAACCTCGTGTCGGGCGGCGAAAAATTCGTATCGTCAAGCGAGATTTACGGCGGCACATACAATCTGTTCGCGGTCACATTGAAACGTCTGGGCATAGAGTGCATTTTCGTCCGTCCCGACGATACCGCGGCACTGGAAGCGGCGCTTAAAGACGGCGCGAAAGCCGTATTTGCCGAAACCGTCGCAAATCCCGCGCTCGGCGTCATCGACATCGAAAAGTGGGCAAACATCGCGCATAAAGCAAAAGTGCCTCTCATAATAGACAACACTTTCGCTACGCCCGTGCTTTGCCGCCCGTTTGAGTTCGGCGCGGACATAGTGGTGCATTCCACCAGCAAATACCTTGACGGACATGCGGTCTCTCTCGGCGGCGCGATTGTGGACGGCGGCAGGTTCGACTATAAAGAGGGCGGATATAAACAGTTTACCGAACCGGACGAAAGCTATCACGGAGTAGTGTATGCCGACGCTTTTAAAGACGCGCCGTTTGTTACCAAAGCCAGAGTGCAATTGATGCGCGACTTGGGAAGCATGATAAGCCCGATGAATGCGTTTCTGCTCAATATCGGAATGGAAACTCTGCATTTGAGAATGCCGCGCCACAGCGCAAATGCGCTTGCCGCCGCTAAGTTCTTGAAGCAAAGCAAAAAGGTCGTTTCCGTCTGCTATCCCGCGCTCGAAAGCGACACGCAATACGAAAAATGCCGCAAATATCTGGGCGGCATGGGAAGCGGCGTGGTGAATTTCGACCTCGGCAGCAGGGAGAACGCGGTAAAATTCATGGACGCGCTTTCGCTTGCCAAAATCTGCGTGCATGTGGCGGACGCGCGCACGTGCGTGCTTCATCCTGCATCCAGCACCCACCGCCAACTGGGCGATACAGAACTTTGCGCGGCGGGAATCAATCCCGGCACAATCCGACTTTCCTGCGGCATAGAAAATTCGGAGGACATACTCGCCGACCTGTCGGCCGCCCTCAAATCCGTGTAATTATGTTTGTCCTTCCGACCGACTGCTTTTTTTCCATGCGTAAAACCGGCGGACTTTTACGGAATAACCCTTGACGAGCTTGTAGGCAGAGAAGCATAACTGTCGGTATTTATTTTACTGTTCGTTGCCGACCGTTCTATTTAAGCAGTTTGTAAAGCCGACCTATAATGTCGCTGGTCGCAAACGGCGTAATCGCATTCAGTCCGGGCGCGTGACGGGCGCGGTTTTCGGTTTTCTTGCCGTTCATTGCCGACATCAGCCCCAGTATTTTCGCCGCATTGCCGTTTCCGCTATCGCCCATAATGCTGCCGAGTATAGCAGTTTTATCGCCGCCCGCAAGCGAAGAAAGCAAAGCGGCGGTTTTTTCATCTCCGCCAATAAGCGGCAGCAGTGTCGAAATGTCCATACTCTCTCCTTTAACCGTACCCGTACTTTTAATATATATGCCGCACTCTTCGTTTATGTAGCATATATTATAAACAAAGGAGGTATTTTGTTTATGAAACAGCTTAAAGGGTACAACTGCGACAACGTCCGCCAAATGGAACGCGAGGCGCTCGACAGGTATAAGAACATGAACGAGGATGCGCTTGTAGACGCGCTCTTGGACAACGTGAGAAAAAGCAAAGCCGACGGTACATACAGCGCAAGCGCATTGAGGGACTTTGCGCAGATGATGTCGCCTCATCTCAGCGAGGATAAGCGCGAAAGACTGTCCAATCTCATTCGGCTTATAAATACCGACGTGTAAAATGGACTCCTATCTCGTGCGCGTGGACTGCATTTCACGCGCGGTAAAACTTCTGTCCTCGGCAGGGGTCAAGGTGACGCATATCTTTCCGTTTATAAGCGCGTGCGGCGTGTCGGCTTCCGAGTATGCCGTAAAAGCGCTCGGAGCATTGCCGTGCGTAAAGAGTCTGCATAAAAACTGCCGCGCCGCAGCGACCGCCTCGGGAGGCGTCAAAGGGCAAACGAAGCGCTCGGGCAAGACGCTTCGCATAAATGTTCCGATAATTGCGGACGACGTAAAAATCGACGGCGAAAGAAAGGAAAAAATCACCGTCGCAATAATAGACACAGGCGTAAACGAGCATATCGATTTGTCGCTGTTTCCGAATAAGATAATCGCGTTTCGCGACTTTATCGCAGGAAAGGAAACCCCTTACGACGACAACGGGCACGGCACTGCGGTCGCGGGCGTGCTGTGCGGAAGCAATCTTGCATGCGGCGGATACGGGCGTATGGACAACTATGTAAAAATAGCCGCGCTCAAAGCGCTCGACGCGGCAGGCGAGGGCAACGCTTTCGATTTGCTTACCGCCATGCAGTGGATTTACGACAACAGAAACCTTTATAACATAAAGGCTGTGAATATGTCGTTCGGGACGCCTGTCGGCAAAAACAATCCGCTCGAAATCGGCGCCGACGCCCTTGTCAAAAACGGCATAACAGTCGTGGTTTCGGCAGGCAACGGCGGGGCGGAGGAGGGCGTGCTTTCTCCCGGAACAAGCCCTTTCGTGCTTACCGTGGGCGGCGCCGACGGCGCCGAACCGGCGTATTTTTCGCCGTTCGGCAGCGGAAAACCCGACGTGCTGGCGCAGGCGGTAAACGTGCGCACGCTCGGCGGCGCAAGCGGCTATACTCACGTCGGCGGCACAAGCATGGCAGCGCCGAAAATAGCCGCGCTCGCGGCGGACATTCTGTCTAAATATCCGTCGTATACGCCCGACCGAATCAAATCTCTGATAATATCGCTTGCCGCAAGAGGCGCGGAAAAATAAACTTCCGCGTCAGCGGATGTTGTTTTCTCTTTTCGCTATTTCGCGCACGGCGCGCAGGGTTTCGTCTATTTCGCTTTCCGTGTTGTCGAATCCGAGCGAAAGCCGCACCGCGCCGCTTTTAATCGTGGAAAAGTGCTTGTGAACAAGCGGAGCGCAGTGCAGTCCGCCTCGCGCCGCAATCGAATATTCTCTGTCCAAAATATCGCAAACGCTCTCGCTCGACAGCGCGCCTACGTTGAATGCGGCTATTCCGTGAGTATCCATGCCTGACATAAGTCGGACATTTTCCGTTTCCGCCAATCCGCGCAGCAGTTTTTCGCTTAAAAACGCTATCTTTTCGCGGTGCTCGCCGAAATGTTTCGCCGTAAAGTCCACGGCTCGGTTTGCTGCGGCAATCGCCACAAGCGGCAGTGTTCCAGACTCGAAACACTCGGGCGCGTCGTGCGGTTGCAGCACGGAAAGCGACTGCGTTCCCGTTCCGCCGAACTTTATCGGCATCAGCGACGTGCCTGCGCTCATGCACAGTACGCCCAAGCCCTGTATGGAATGAAGTCCCTTGTGCGGAGCGATTGCCAAAAAATCAATGCCCGTTTTTTTCATGTCCAAGGAGCGGTATCCCACGCTCTGCGCGCCGTCCACCAGCAGTCTTATCTTGCTGCCTTTCAGTCCACGCGCAATACCTTCTATGTCCGTGACCGCGCCCGTCACGTTCGATACGTGATTTACGGCTACCAGATAAGTATTGTTTCTCAAAAGCGGACGTATCTGCTCGAACCCTATGCGCCCGTCTCGGTCGGGTTTGGCGACCGATATGCCTATGCCCGACGTTCGCTCCGATTCGTACAGCGGACGCAGGACGGAGTTGTGTTCGTAAACGGTGGTTACCACGTGACCGCCGCGCACCGTCGAGCCCAGCAAAGCAAGGTTAAGCGCTTCCGTGCAGTTCAAAGTGAAAACCACATTGCCGTCGCAGCCGACGAAGTCCGCTATTTTCAGACGCGTGCGGTAAACCTGCATGGCGGCGGCAACGCTTTTTCTGTGACCGCTTCTGCCCGCATTCGCCGACAGATACTCCATTGCGGCGACGGCGGCGTTTTTGACTTCGGGCGGCTTGAATGCGGTGGTTGCACTGTTGTCGAGATAAATCATTGGGAACAATATACTCCTTGCTTTAATAAAATATAACAGCGCCTGAAACGGCGTTTGCTTTCAATCGGACTTGCCGCTCGGGCAGGTACGCACTCTATATATATGACCGCCGAAATATTTGTGATAACTTTCGGCAAACAAACTTTACTTTAAGGACAAAATATCATGAAATACGCTTTTTCTTTCCGTTCGCGCAATTGCGCATTGAGATTTTACGACGCGCTTGTCAGGGAGGGAGTTACCGCCCGAATAATAAACGCGCCTCGGGTGGGCGGCAGCTGTGCCCTCGGCGTCGAGGTGAACGCCGCCGACCTCGACAGGGCAAGACGCGTGGTAAGCAGCGGATACCCGTCGTTTATCGCAATCTATCCCGCGGGAGTCTGAACTCGGTATTCAGAAAAAAATTCGCGGTTTTTCCGAAAACACGGGGGATATGCGTGACAAACCCCCGTGTTTTGTGTTATACTGTGTTAAATGGAAAGGTCTAATCTCGACAACATACTCGACAGGCTCGACGCAAAATACCCCGACGCACACTGCGAACTCGATTTCGGCAGTCCGTTTCAGTTGCTCGTCGCGGTCATTCTTTCCGCGCAGTGTACGGACAAGCGTGTGAACATAGTGACAGAAACGCTTTTCAAACGCGCCTCAACGCCGAAAGATTTTGCCGAAATGCCGATAGAGGAACTCGAAAGCCTTATCCGTTCTTGCGGATTCTATCATAACAAGGCTCGCAACATAAAAAACATGAGTATCGATTTGCTGACCCGTTTCGGCGGAGAAGTGCCGAGCGGTTTCGACGACTTGCTTTCGCTGGCGGGCGTCGGCAGAAAAACGGCAAACGTGGTGAGCGGCGTCGCTTTCGGCGGCGACGGCATAGCGGTGGATACGCACGTTTTCAGGGTCAGCCGTCGGTTGGGGCTGTCCTCGGGTAAAACGCCTTATGACGTGGAAAAGGATTTGACCGCGCAGATAGAGCCGCAAATGCGCAATCGGGCGCATCATCTGTTCATATTTCACGGACGCTACTGCTGTAAGTCGCAGCGCCCCGAGTGCGGCAATTGCCCCGTAACCGAATACTGCGCTTCAATCGGCGGACGGGCGGAAGATTAGATACATAAAGGAAAGGAGCGACGTGCATACGATGTACGAAATAAAGAAAATAAGACCCCTCGCGCCGAACGTGCGAGAATATACGGTATATGCGCCCGTAGCGGCGCGCCATGCGAAAGCGGGACAGTTTATCATACTGCGCGTCGACGAGCGCGGCGAGCGCGTCCCGTTCACCGTTTGCGACTACGACCGCGACGCGGGAACAATCACGCTGCTTATTCAGCAGGTGGGCTATACGACCGACCTCATAGGTAAAATGAAAGAGGGCGACGCCTTTCACGATTTCGTCGGACCTCTCGGCAGGGCAACCGATTTGAGCGAATATAAAAATATCGTGCTTGTCGGCGGCGGCATAGGCACGGCGGTTATATATCCGCAGGCAAAACAGCTCGCAAGCGAGGGCAAAGCGGCGGACGTCATAGTCGGCGCGAGAAATAAAGAGCTCATAATGTACGAGGACGAGTTCCGCGCCGCGGCGAGGGAATTGTATCTCACGACCGACGACGGCAGTTACGTGCGCAAGGGCTTTGTCACCGACGTGCTGAAAGAACTGCTGCCCGTGAAAAAATACGACTGCGTGTTTGCGGTCGGGCCCATGCCCATGATGCGCGCAGTATGCAACGTGACAAAAGAGTACGGAGTGCATACGGTAGTCAGCATGAATTCCATAATGGTGGACGGTACGGGAATGTGCGGCGGCTGCCGCGTCCGCGTCGGCGGAAAAATCAAGTATGCTTGCGTGGACGGACCCGAGTTCGACGGGCACGAGATAGATTGGGACGAATCGCTTTCCCGCCTGCGCGCCTATAAAGAACACGAAGACGCCTGCCGTCTGAGAAGATAGAGAAAATTAAAAATCATTTTGATTGCGGCGTTATTTCGCCGCGGAGAAAAATATGGCAATCGAAAAGAAACCGAGAAACCAAATGCCCTGCCGCGAACCGAAGCAGCGCGCGCGCACTTTCGAAGAGGTAGCCCTCGGGTACGACCTCGAAACCGCCCGCGCCGAAGCGAGCCGCTGTCTTGGGTGTAAAAATCCGCTGTGCATGCAGGGGTGTCCCGTGGGCGTGCGCATACCCGAATTCCTTCACGCGGTCGCGGAAGGAAATATTCCTCTTGCCGGCAGAATAATAAATTCGACCAATTCGCTGCCCGCGGTTTGCGGCAGGGTCTGTCCGCAGGAAAACCAGTGCGAAAAAATGTGCGTGCGCGCGAAAATAGACGCGCCCGTCGCAATAGGCAATGTCGAACGCTTTGTAGGCGACAGCATGCTTGAAAGCAAGCCGTCGGAAAATCCCGTCAAAAGCAAAGAGCGCGCAAAGCGCGTGGCAGTGGTAGGCAGCGGTCCGGCGTCGCTTACCTGTGCCGCGTCGCTGTCCGCGCTCGGCGCAAAAGTCTGCATTTTCGAGGCGTTCCATAAAGCCGGCGGAGTGCTTGTTTACGGAATCCCGGAGTTCAGACTTCCTAAAAAACTCGTCGAAAGCGAAATAGCCAAGCTCGCCGCAAGCGGAGTGGAAATCAATCTCAACACCGTAATAGGCAAGAGCGTCACAGTCGAAGAGCTTACTGAAAATTACGACGCCGTATTTATCGGTTCGGGCGCGGGACTTCCTCTGTTTCTCGGAATAGAGGGCGAGGGACTCAACGGCATAGTTTCCGCAAACGAATACCTCACGCGCGTCAACCTCATGAAAGCCTACGAAAAGGACAGCGCTACGCCCGTGCGCCGCGGCAATAACGTATGCATATTCGGAGCGGGCAACGTGGCTATGGACGCCGCGCGCACCGCTTTGAGACTCGGCGCGCAGAACGTCACCGTAGTGTACCGCCGCGGCAAAGAGGAAATGCCGGCGAGAAAAGAGGAGATACGCCACGCGGAAGAAGAGGGCGTGAAATTCGAACTGCTCAGCGCGCCCGTCGGATTTGTCGGCGACGGAAGCGGCAGCGTGCAAAAAGTCGTTTGCGAAAGAATGAAGCTTACCGAGCCCGACGCGGGCGGCAGACGCACGCCCGTGCGTATCGAGGGCAGCGAGTTCGAGATAGACTGCGACCTCGCCGTAATCGCGCTCGGCACGTCGCCCAATCCGCTCATAAAAAACAGTTTTCCCGCTCTCGAAGTGGGGGCGCGCGGTACGATAACCGTCGACGAAAACATGCAGACCAATATAGACAAAGTTTATGCCGGCGGCGACGCCGTAACCGGCGCGGCAACCGTAATCCTTGCCATGGGCGCGGGCAGAAAGGCGGCGGCGGCAATAGCAAAACGCCTCGGTTTGAAAGAATAAGTACATACCGTGCGTGGCATAATACGGTATAAATCCCGTCAAAACGGGCAAAAGCGCCGATTTATGCGAGGCATAGTAATTGAAACGGCGGCAAAGTGTCTGCCGCAGGAGAAATATGTTTGTTGACAGAGCCAAAATAAATATAAAAGCAGGCGACGGCGGCGACGGCTGCACGTCGTTTTATACCGAGAAATACGTGTCCAACGGCGGACCCGACGGCGGCGACGGCGGCAAGGGCGGCGACGTTATTTTCGTCGCGGACGAGCGCAAAAGCTCGCTTATCGATTTCCGTTTCGACAAGCATTTCCGCGCGGAAAACGGCAGCCGCGGCGGCAGCCGCTACTGCAACGGCAAGGGCGGAGCCGACCTCGTTATCGCGGTGCCGAAAGGCACGGTAATCAAAGACGCGGAAACGGGCGCGGTAATCGCCGACCTTTTCGACGCCGACAGCAAAGTCAAAGTGCTTAGCGGCGGAAGCGGCGGCAAGGGCAACGCAAGATTCAAATCGGCAAAACGCCAAGCGCCGCACTTTGCGCAGACGGGCGTCAAAACCGTAACGCGCACGGTACTGCTCGAATTGAAAACCATAGCCGACGTCGGGCTTGTCGGTTTCCCCAACGTGGGCAAATCCACTCTGCTTTCGGTGATAAGCGCGGCAAGACCCAAAATAGCCGACTATCATTTTACCACGCTTTCGCCCAATCTCGGCGTAGTCAAATATTACGACGACTCTTTCACCGTAGCCGATATACCGGGGCTTATCGAGGGCGCGGCGCTGGGCGCCGGACTCGGTCATTCGTTTCTGCGCCATATCGAGCGCGTCCGTCTGATAGTGCACGTAGTGGATATCTCGGGCTGCGAGGGCAGAGACCCCGTAAAGGATTTTGCCGACATCAACCGCGAACTCGGCGAATATTCGCTCGCGCTGAGCGGCGTACCCCAAATAGTCGCGCTCAACAAAGCCGATTCGCTTGCGGACGAAACGCAGATAAAACGCTTTAAAAAAGAAACAAAGGCGGACAAGGTCGTCGTGATAAGCGCGGCGACGCGCACGGGCATAGACGAACTCGTTAAAACCGTCTATGAAACGCTTTCGTCTCTTCCTCCGCTCGCGCCCATGAATTTCGAACCGTTCGTCTACGAAGAAGCCTCCTCGGAAGGTTTCTCGATACGCCGCGACAGCGACGGAGCGTTCGAAGTATTCGGCGGCATGGTGGACGACCTTGCGCGCAAAGTCGTTCTCGACGACTACGACAGCATGAACTATTTTCAGCGCAGACTCAAAGACAGCGGCGTAATCAAGTCGCTGCGGCTTGCCGGAGCCAAGGACGGCGACACCGTCAGAATGCTCGACATCGAATTCGAATTCGTCGAATAGCGCTTATCCCGTTCGGCGGAAAAACAACTCAAAACCCAAGGAGGTCATAAAATTATGGCAGCTCAAAACATAAAGAACATTGCGCTCTTCGGCGGCAGTTTCGACCCCGTGACAAATGCGCACAAGGATATTGCGCAAAAGCTGTCCGAACGCTTCGATAAAGTTATACTCATGCCGACGTTCGTTTCGCCGTTCAAAACGGGCAGCGCGCCGTCCGCAGACGGCGATATGCGCGTGCAGATGCTCAAAAAAGCCGTGAGAGGTCTGGACGGCGTAACGGTATCGCGTTACGAAATCAACCGCGGCGGAATAAGTTACACCGCCGACACAGTCGCTCACCTTAAAAAGAAGTACGGCTGCGACGATATACACGTGGTTATAGGCAGCGAAGAACTGGCGTTTCTCGATAAATGGCATAACGCCGAAACGCTCAAAGAAAGCGTATCGTTTTATGTGGTGGAACGCTTGGGCTTTACTCTCGATACGGAAACGGTTTTGACTATGGCGGACGAGGGTTGGAAAGTGCGTATCGCTCCGTTCGGAGTCGGCGACGCATCCAGCGCACAGGTGAAAATAGAACGCGCATTCGGCGGAGAAAAACTTCCCGTGCCGAAAAGCGTCGCAAAATATATCTTGAAGAACTCGCTTTACGGCGACTATAAGTACATCACCGACCGCTACGAAGAATTCGGGCTCAAAAAGGAGCGCATAGCGCATACGAAGCGCGTCGCGCTTTGCGCCGTGAAACTTGCCAAGCGCTTCGGCGTCTGCGTGAGCGACGCTCTTACTGCTTCTCTGCTGCACGACATAGGCAAGGAAACCGACGCCGAAATGCTGAAACGCGACGGCTTGCCCGTTCCCGACGGTATAGACGGTATGCCCGAGAAAATCCGCCATGCCGCCGTCGGCGCGGTTATCGCGGAACATAAATTCGGCGTGAAAGACAAAGAAATTCTCGATGCCGTGCGCTTGCATACAACGGGCGACAAGGCCATGAGTCCGCTTGCCATGACCGTCTTTCTCGCGGATTGTGCGGAAGAGGGCAGAGAATACGACGGAGCGGAAAAAGTCCGTATCGCCGTGCGCGAGAGTCTCGAAAAGGGCATGGAAGTTGCGCTTTCGCGTGAAATAGAACATCTTAAAGCCGACGGCGGCGAGATTTATCCGCTCACCGTAAAGGCGTACAACTACTATAAAAAACTCGATAAAAAAGGCAAGCCGAGCGTGAAAACGGCGTCGGAAAAACCGAAAAAGACTGCGCAAAAGCAAAGCGCCCCCGAAAAAGAAAAGGACGCAAAACAGGAAAAAACGGTAAAGTCCGAAAATAAAAAAGAGGATAAGAAGGAAAAGACGGTTGCCTCAGCCGCGACCGTAAAGGCTCCCGAACACGAAAAACCCAAGCCCGAATCCGATAAAACCAAAGAGCTTTCGCATGCGCTTGCAAGAGAGATAGGCGGCTATCTTTCGGAAAAGCGCGCTACTGACATAGACCTTATCGACGTTGCGGACAGAACGGTCATAACCGATTATTTCGTCATAGCAAGCGCGTCGTCCGCCACTCAGGTGCGTGCGCTCGCCGATTACGTAGACGAAAAGCTTTCCAAGGGCAAGGGACTCGAACCTCTTCACCGCGACAGCAATCCGCAGTGGTACGCCGTCGACTACGGCAATGTCATAGTTCATATTTTCTTGAAGTCCGTCCGCGAGGTGTACTGCCTCGAAAGACTTTGGTCGGACGGCGACAATATCGAAAGGATAGAAGACTGATATGCAGTGGGAAATCGAAATTATCCGCGCTTTGCAGAAACTTTCATGCGGTTTTTTCGACGCGCTGAATATCGCGCTCACACAGTTAGGCGACGAAATATTTTTCATGGCGGTCGCGGTTTTGCTGTACTGGTGTTTCGATAAAAAATTCGCCTATAAATTTATGAACGTCTACTTGTTTTCGGTTGCCGTAAACGAGGGGATAAAGACGCTGGTCGGCCGCCGCCGCCCGTATACGGTCGAAGGCGTAAGGTCGATAGGCAATCCCACGTCGGGCGCGTCGTTTCCGTCGGGGCACAGCCAAAGCATAGCGTGTATTTCCGCACAGATAAACATAAAATACCGCGAAGGCGTTTTGAAAAAGATTTTTCTTCCCGTCGGCATAGCTCTTACCGCTTTGGTCATGTTCACGCGCATATACCTCGGTCAGCATTACCTTACCGATACGATAGTCGGCTGTGCGCTCGGAATCGCGCTTGCGTTCGTGTTTTCATTCTTGTTCGATTTGCTCGGCGATAAGGAGGAATGGCTGATATTCGCCGCGCCTCTGTGTTTGGCTGCCGCCGTAATACTGGGCGCGCTCGGCGTGGAAAACGTCGGCAACGTCATGACCGTGCTCGGAGCATACACGGCGATAACCGTCGGATATTTTTTGGAAAAGAAGTTCGTGCGTTATAAGCACGGCAAAAGCAAGTGGTGGAAGCAAATCATAAAAGTCGCGGTGGGACTTGTCACCGTGCTCGCACTGAAAGAGGGACTCAAATTCGCATTCGACCCCGAGCAGTATCTTCTGTATAACTATCTCCGCTATTTCATCGTCGGACTTTGGGCGTCCGTCGGCTGTATGACCTTATTCAAGCTGTGTCGGCTTTAAAGCGGCGTCGCAGTGAAAATTCTTGTATTAAACGCTTGACTTTTACTCTTTTTCGGTATTATACTTAACTCGCAACTTAGGGGCGGAGCGCAATTCTCCACCGGCGGTAAAGTCCGCGAACAGCCTTTACGGGCTGCCGATAAGGTGAAATTCCTTGACCGACCGTACAGTCGGGATGATATAAGTTGATTATTCGTTTTTTCAAACGCATTTTTCACGCCCCTTTTACTATCTGAAAGGAGCGTGTTTTTTTATGGACGAAACAAGACAAGAAGAAAACGCGGCAGCCGAACCCGCTGCGGCGGAGCAGGCGCAAACCGTAAACAAAGAGAAGAAAGTAAAGTTTTTCACGACGCGCACAATGGCGGTGCTCGCGGTGCTCACTGCTGTCGGCTACGGACTCAGTTGGCTGGAATTTCCGCTGTTTCCCGCCGCGCCGTTTTTGAAACTCGATTTTTCGACGTTCGCCACGCTGTTCGGCGGCTACATGTTCGGACCCGTCGGCGCGCTCGTCATCGAGGGTATAAAACAGCTCATTATTTGGGGTACGAAATCAAGTACGGGCGGCGTGGGAGAAATTGCGAATTTTCTCATGGCGACGGCATTCGTTATTGCGCCCACATTGCTGTACCGTTTCAAGAAGGGCAGAGGCTGGGTTGCTGTCGGACTTGCCGCGGGCTGCGTTTGTCAGGTCGGCGCGTCGCTGCTTTGCAACCGCTACATAAATTTTCCTCTGTTCATGGGCGCGGGCGCAGGCGACTATTTCGCTTCGCTTTGGGGCTACGTTCTCGCATTCAACGCAATAAAATCCGTTGCGATATCCCTGCTCGTATTTCTGCTTTATAAAAAACTGTCGTTTCTTCTCAAAAACTATTTCCTTTGCAGATAGCCGCGTTTCGCTTTTTTCGGTCGTTTCGAAACGCACGCACTCGTGCGAACGTCAATACCGTAAAGCATGCCCAAACGCTTGCCGATTTTTCCTCTTTGTAGTATAATATAAACATGAAATTCTTTTCACATTCCGCGCGGGATACTTTCGGTTTCGCAAAGGACTTTTCTCGCACTCTCGAAGGCGGCGAAATAATAACGCTGTCGGGCGAGCTTGGCGTCGGCAAAAGCGTGTTCGCCAAAGGTCTTTGCTTCGGACTCGGCGTAAAAGACGACGTTTTAAGTCCCACTTTTACCATTATGAACGACTACCGCGGCGATAAGTTCACGGTCTGCCACTATGACGCATACCGCCTTTCAAGCGGCGAGGAAGCGTATTTCGGCGGTCTTACGGACTATTTCGGACAAAAGGATACCGTATGCGTGATTGAATGGGCGGAAAACATCGCGTCCGCGCTCACGAATTTCAAACTTATAAACGTCACGCTTAAACGTGTCGGCGACGAGGAAAGGGAGATAGAAATACAGTGACATCGAAAGAGAGAGCAAAACTGCGTTCGCTTGCCGCAAACGAAAACGCCCTGTTTCAAGTGGGTAAGGGCGGAATAAGCGACGAACTTGTCAAAGGCATAGGCGAGGCGCTCGATAAGCGCGAGCTCGTCAAAATCAGCGCGCTCAAAACCTGCCCTTACGAGCCCGAAGAGCTTTTGGCTCTGCTCGCCGAAAAACTCGGCGCACAAAGCGTAGCCGTCACGGGCAGTAAACTGGTTTTGTACAGACGCAGTCAGGTCAAAGGAGCGGCGCATATACAGCTATGAAATATTTGTGTATCGACACTTGCGGCGCATATACGGCGGTTGCCGCGGTGAACGGAACAAATAAGGTGTACGACAGCGACCCCGCCCGCGCAGGCGGCGCGCTCATGCCCATGCTCGACGCCGCGCTCGGCAAAGTTTCGCTCGGTATAAACGATTTGGACTTTATCGCCGTTGCCGTCGGACCGGGTTCGTTTACCGGCGTGCGTATCGGCGTCACTACCGCGCGTTCGCTCGCTTACGCGCTCTCCGTTCCAGTCGTTGCGGTAAACACCTGCCTTCTCGCCGCATATAATAGTAGGAACGCCGTGCGTGCGGATAAAACGGTAACGCTGTCCGACGCGGGCAACGGCTACTTTTTCGCGGCGGTCTATCGGGATTTGAAAGAAACGCTCGCCCCGTGCTGTCTGACCGCGGACGAATGTAAAACGCTTTTGAAAGAGCACGACGGATTTTTTGTGGCTGCCGACGAAGCCGCGGCAAAAGCGTTCGGCGTCGAACCGACAAGCGGCGATGCGATAATCGAGGTTGCGCTCGAAAAATATCTCCGCGGCGAAACAACGGACTACGCGAAAATCGAGCCGCTGTACATAAGGCTTTCCCAAGCGGAGAAGAACGCGAAATGAAAGCAGTGATGTGCACCGCCGACGATTCGGAAGAGATAGCCGCTCTCGAAAAGGCGGTGATTTCCGTGCCGTGGAGCGAACGCGATATAAAATACGCTCTCGAAGGAAACGACGGATACGCGGTGTTCAAAGTCGTGAACGGCGCAAATCGGCTCATGGGTTACGGCGGAGTAAAGATTGCGGCGGGCGAGGGCGAAATAATGAACGTCGCCGTCAGACCCGAATACAGGCGAAAGGGCGTCGGACGCCTAATCGTCGAAAAAATAATCGCTCACTGCGCCGAAAACGGCGTAAAGAAGATATGGCTCGAAGTTTACGAAAAAAATCTTCCCGCCGTATCGCTGTACACCTGTTGCGGATTTTCCGCGGCATACGCAAGAAAGAACTATTATAAAGAGGGCGACGCTCTCATAATGTCTTGCGAGGTGTCATGTACAGGGTCTGTAAAGGAGTAAAGGTCTGCTATCGGTACGACAAGAGCGACGAAAGCGACGAAGCCGTGGTGTTTCTGCACGGGTGGGGCACCGACATGTCGGCTTTCGCAGGCGCAGTCCGCGCAATGAAAAACTCAGGCAAAAACGTGCTTGCGCTTGACTTTCCGGGCTTCGGAAAATCCGATAAACCGCCGTCGGACTGGGGCGTGTACGACTATGCCGCCTGCACGGACGAACTCATAACTTCGCTCGGTATAAAACGCGCCGTGCTCGTTGGGCACAGTTTCGGCGGACGGATATGTTTGATACTGTCGGCGCGCAGTTATGCGGAAAAACTCGTGCTTGTTTCGGCAGCGGGACTGAAACCGCGTTTCAATCTTATCAAGTGGTTTAAAATACGCTGGTACAAATTGAAAAAGCGGCTGGGGATAGCATATCCCAAAGGCGGAAGCGGCGATTACCGCGCACTCGACAAAAGCATGCGTTCGGTGTTTGTCCGCGTAGTAAACACACATCTGGATAAAACGCTCGACTCTGTCAGTCAGCCGACCCTCATAGTATGGGGCAAGTCGGACAAAGAAACGCCGCTTTACATGGCAAAGCGTTTCAGACGCAAAATCAGGGACAGCGCGCTCATACTGCTCGGAGGCGGACATTTCGCTTACGCCTACCGGAGCGAAAAATTTCATGCGGTACTTCGCGCTTTCGTGCTCGGACCGTAATAAATTCGGAGGTCGAATCTGTGGATAAAATCGCGGCGCTGATAATAATAATCGTAAGCGCGTTTATGCTTACGCTGGTTTCGCATAAAATGTTTTTGATTTTTCAACTGTCCTCATACCGCGCGCGAGGAGTTTGGAACTGGTTTAAAATCACTAAAATCGACTACATAGTGCGCTATTTCGCGCTTGCGTTTTTAAGCTTTATCGCGATGTTCGTATACGTGGCGTGCTTCTACCGCTATGTCTACGTCCGCTATCTCGGTATGCTCGCGTTTATCGGACTCTGCATACTGTTCATTGTGCTGACTCGCAGAGAAAAAAGCAAAGTGCCGCTCAAATTCACGGCGAGAATGGTTCGGTTCAATATAGTGACGTTCATTCTTTACGCCGCGCTTGCATTGGGCGTAATGTTTGCCGCAAAGTATGTAAAGGCTTCGTATTCGCTTATCGGGATACTCGCATTCTTTGTTCCGTTCGTGGTCACGCTTGCGCATTTTATCGTACTGCCTTTCGAAACGCTCAACAATTACAGTTATAAGGTAAGAGCAAAGGGCAAGCTCGAAACCATGCAGGAAATGATTCGCATAGGCATAACGGGCAGTTACGGCAAGACCACTACGAAAACAATACTCGCCAAAATGCTGGAAAACAAATACCGCGTGTGCTACGGTAAAGCAAGTTACAATACGCCCATGGGTATTTGCAAGGTCGTAAACAACGACTTGCCCGACGACACGCAGATATTCGTAGCCGAAATGGGCGCGCGTTTCGTGGGCGACATCAAGGAACTTGCGGAAATGGTGCGTCCCAACTACGGCATAATAACCGCGATAGGCAATCAGCATCTCGAAACTTTCGGCTCTTTGGAAAATATAGCAAACACCAAATACGAACTCGTGGAAAACCTCTGTCCCGGCGGCAAAGCGCTGTTCAACGGCGACAGCGAGCCGAATATCGCGCTTTTCGAAAAAACGCAGGGAGAGAAACTGCTTACGGGCAAAGAGGGAACCGTCGGAGCGGAAGTGTTCTATAAAGACGTTATCCAGGGCGCGGACGGCGTGGAATTTACTTTGCATATAGGCGGCAGGGACTATCCCGTAAAGACGCAAATGCTCGGCGGCTATATTCCGTCGCTCATGACGCTGTGCGCTGCGCTGGCTTACGAACTCGGCGTAACGGCGGAAGAAATAGTTTCCACATGCGAAAAGACCGAACCCGTTCCCCACAGACTCGAACTCATAAAAAGCGGCGACATGGTAATAATAGACGACGCATACAATGCCAATGTCGAGGGTGCGGAAAGCGCGCTTGCCGCGCTTGCGGGATTCGACGGTCGTGTAAAAGTGATAATCACTCCGGGACTCGTGGAATTGGGCAAGGAAGAAAAACAGGCGAACACCGACCTCGGCGAAAAAATAGGCAAGGTCTGTGACGTGGCGATATTCGTCGGCGAACGCGGCAAGCAGCTCGCCGAAGGCGCAATGAAAGCAGGCATGAGCGAAGACAAAGTCAAACAGGTCGCCACGCTGGGCGAGGCGGTCGAGTTTTTGAGAGGCGTGGAGGGCAAAACGGCGGTGCTGTTCGAAAACGATTTGCCGGATAACTACTGATGCGGTGCGCTCTCGTAACGGGCGGCACGCGCGGCATAGGACGCGCAGTCTGCGATATGCTTGCGGACTGCGGTTTTTCCGTTGCTTTCGCCTACAACCGCAGCGAAGCGGCGGCACGCGAAATGATAGCAAACTATCAAAGCCGCGGAATAAACTGTATAGCCGTCAAAGCAGACCTTTCCGACGGAAACGGTGCGGACAGGCTGTTGAAGTCGCTCGAAGGCTTCCCGTCGCCCGATACGCTCGTAAACAATGCGGGGATTGCGCATATTTCGCCGCTTTCCGATACGACGGACGCAGATGTGGAACGCATAATGAACGTCAATTTTTATTCGCCGCTGAAACTTATCAGGACTTTGTCGGAAAAAATGGTTTCCCGCGGATTCGGCAGAATAGTCAATATTTCCAGTATGTGGGCGAAAGTCGGCTCGTCGTGTGAAAGCGTGTACAGCGCGTCCAAGGCGGCAATGGAGGGGCTTTCCAAATCGCTGGCAAAGGAACTGGGACAAAGCGGCATAACCGTAAACTGCGTCGCTCCGGGACTCATAGATACGGACATGAATGCGACGGCGGATTCCGCCGCTTTGGACGCCATAGTCGCGTCAACGCCGCTTGCGAGAATCGGCAAAGCCTCCGACGTGGCACAGGCGGTCAAAATGCTTGTAAGCAAAGACAGTTTCGTCACGGGCGCGGTAATTCCCGTAAACGGCGGACTCTGCTGAACCGTTTGCCGCTTACGGCGAAACAATTGCCCGAAAACATTTACTCGCGGCAAAGGAGAACGTAAAATGCCGACCTCTCAAACTTTTCTCGACGGTTTGAAAAAACGCCTCGTGCTCTTGGACGACGTGCGGTTCAAGCCTATGATGGGCGAGTACCTTATGTATTACCGCGGCAAGTACGTCGCAACCGTATGCGACGAAAGACTGCTCGTAAAGCCCATGGAGTACGTGAAAGAAATGCTTGACGGCATGCCCATGGAAATTCCTTACGCAGGAGCAAAGCCCTGCTATCGGGTTACGAAACTGGACGACGCGGAGTTTTTGCTCGAACTTTTCGATACGCTTTACGAAAACCTCCCCGCGCCCAAGAAAAAGAAATAGTTCTCCGTTTCGCTGCTTAAAAAAACTGACTGTGTAAACCGCAGTCGAATCCTGAAAGAAAGATACCCGAAACAAAAGCCCCAAGTGTATCGTCGTTCCCATAAGGAATAACGATAAAGCACGAGCAAGATAGAATTAGGCGTGGCGTGAAGCTACGCCTTTTGGCTTGTATTATTTTCTGTTATGAAGCGAGGCGCAAAGTGAGCATACATACAAATCGCTTGTTTTTTGCCGTTCGATATGATATAATGACTGTACGATAAACAGTAGGAGATGAGCAAAGTATGACAGAATCAAAAAAATTCTATTTCCCGACGGTTATAGTTTTATGTATTTTACTATATTTATGCGGTTGCAGTCCTAATGAAACAGATAAACATAACCATAATTTCAGTACAGTAGTTATATCGCCGACTTGCAGTAAAGAAGGATACACATTGTACACCTGCACAGCGTGTGGATTTAAGGCAAAGGGGGATTTTATTCCTGCGCTGCAAAGTGGTGGGCATAATTATGTTAATTATATTTGCACAGAATGTAACGATTTTTCGATATATGAAGTGGCAGATACAGTTACATTAAAATACGCAAAAACAATAGATGAAAATGGCAATGATGTCTATGTGGTTACGGGTGTTTCGGGAGATGTTGAATATATTAAAATTCCATCAACCCATAACGGTGTTCCCGTTACTGAAATTGAGGACGAAGCGTTTCTAAGTTCGTTGGCATTGAAACGCGTTATTATTCCGGAAAGTATTGTTTCTGTTGGTAATGCTGCGTTCAAATACTGCTTTAATCTTATCAGTGTAACTATTTTGAGCAATGAAATTTCAATTGGCAATGATGTATTTTGGGATTGTCATGATTTAACAACCATTTCTTTTTTAAGTATTACAAATGTTAGCGATTATGCATTTATTGGTTGTACAAGTGTTGAAAAAGTAGTATTGTCTGACAAGATAAAGACAATCGGTATTCACGCTTTTGGTGATTGTTACAATCTCAAAAGTATAACTATACCGATAAGCGTGACAAATATACTGCACGGTGCTTTTTGGAATGACTATAACTTAAAAGATATATTTTACGAAGGCACAATAGAACAATGGCATGCCATCAACAAAGAAAATGGAACTTATGCGAACACAAATGAAGACGCCTCGTGGGATGCATATACAGGTAATTATACAGTTCATTGCAGTGATGGAGATATCACAAAAAAATAAATTAACTTATAAACTTGGCATTTATAAATTCAAATTTATCTTTCCGATAATGTATAATAAAAAGCTCTCGAACAATATGTTCGAGAGCTTTCTGTAATTGCTTGTTTTAATTCCTATGGAACTAATCAGTCCTCGAATTCGTCGAGGTATGCGTCGCTTTGCACAGGGGCTTTCACGGCGGGCTTCTGTACGGGTTTTTCCTCCGCTGCCTTGACGGGTTTTACTTCCGCAGGCTTTATCTGCTCGTCGGCTTTTGCCTCATTGCTTTGAACGTCGGCTTTTGCGCTTTCGCTTGAATCTTCCTCGGCGTTTTCGTTTTCGGCTTTCTCGCTTTCGGACTCGGCAGGCTGTGCGGGTTCTTCGGATTTTTCGGTTTTTACTTCCGCACTCTTGCTGTCGTCAAACTCGTCGAAGTCGTCGTAAGCAACGCTTTCGCTATCCTTGCTCGGGGCAGGGGACGCCGTGTCGTCGAAATTTTCGTAATCGTCGTCGCTCATGTCGGCTTCCACGTTTGCGCCGTCCTCGCTCTTGGCATTGTGAATCTTGTGCAATGTGGCTTTGCGGTCGTAAGAATTCGTAACTTTGACTTCCTTCTTTTCCGCTCTCTTGTCGAGTATGCGTCTGATAACCGTACCTATAACCGCTATCAAAAGCGCAACCGCAAACAATATCGAAGGGATAAGCCACCAGGCAAGTTCGCCCGAACCCTCTTCTTCGGGATTCTCCGTATCCTCGCCGTCGCCTTCTCCGTCACCGGTTTCGTCGCCCGTGGAAAGGTCCGCGAATACGGTGTAAGGGTCGGGGTCGTCCTCGTCGTAGTCGGCATAAGCATTGTCGTAATCCACGTTGTTTATCGAGTCGAACTTGATGTCGCTTACGTAAACGCGTCCGAGGCAGTAGCGGTCGGTGTATCTGTTGTCGCCGAGCGAAACGGCAAGCCCCACATTGGCAGACTGGGAAGTCTTGACATAGAAAGTATACGTTTTGAACGTCTCGTTGTCCGTAATGCTGTCGGTTACCGTTGCCGTGCTCTTGATGTTCTTAAACTCGAAGTCTGTGTTCGTAAGGCTGATTCCGGCGCCGTATACGTTTTCGTCGTCCGTCATGGTGGAAGGCAAATCCACTTTGATTCTTACGTTCACGCGGTAGTACGAGTTTTCCGCCAGGGTCACGCTCGACACCGTCTGTATCTGGGAATACGCTTTTGCGAAGTTGTGCAGATACAGCACGCCGTTGTTTTGCGAATCGGGGTCGGAGCGGAAAGCGGACGGTATTTCGTCGCGTCCCGTCTGGGGCAGGGAAGTGCCGTCGAATATGCCGTAAAGCGTCGAATCGGCATTGCCGCCCGTGAGCGACCAGTTGTATGCCGTCTTGACTACACCGTTTCCGTAATAGTCGTATGCGCTCATGTCGAACTTATTGAAAGTGTAAGCCGCTTCGGTTATGTCGGCAAGCCCAATCGAACGCGCGCTGTCATACGCTTTCGCATGTACGTCGAAACTGTCGTTTTCTTCGAGAGCCTCGAATGCGACTTCGCGGACGAACAGTGTTCCCGCGGCAAGCTTGCTCTTGTTGTCCTTTCTGTCGTTGAGTCCCAGCCAGATTTCGAGGTTAAGGGTCTTGTCCGCCGCACCGCCTTCGACATAGAAGGTGTAAGTGCGGAATCCGTCGCCCGTGTCCTTTATGTTCTCTATCGTGGCGACTACGTTCTTGTCGGATTTGAGAACAAGGTTGGCGCCGTATCCCGTAAGGTTGTGTGCCTTGATTGTTGCGGTGAACTTGTACGCCGAACTTGCCGTCGCCGTTACCGAGGGGGAACGGTAGCCCACAGCCGTGTCTTCGAGCGAAGACAGCATAAGCAGATTTACTCCGCCGGGGGTGGGATTGGTTACGTTGTTGTAGTTTGCGCGGTTGGCTTCGAAATGCTCGATGTCCGTGGATATTATTCCGCTTACGGCGTCTTCGGACGAATCCACTTTCGCCGACGAGAATCCCGCGGTTTCCGCGGTGTCGGGAGCTATTTCGGTCCAGCCTGCCGGAATGAGCGGATATTTGTATTCTTCGTATTCGCCTACCGACATGAAGTTGCCGTTCGTTACGCCTTTTTCTTCGAACGTCGGGTCGAACGTGACAATCGTGCCGTTCGAGCTGTCCGAATTGTATTTTGCGGGCGAAATCTTTTCAATCTTTACTTCGTCGTACATTACAGTACCCGAAGTTTCGCCGTCGGGCTGACCCAGCCAAAGCTCGAGCGCCGCTTCGTAATCGCGCAAGGCGGAACCCTTGATATAGAACGAATACATCTTCCAGCCGTAGCGCATCGTGTTCGCCGTGTCGCCCGTGAGCATCGACGCGGCGACTCTCAGTTTGTTGTCGTCGTCGGTCACGCCGTTCGTGCCGCGAAGAACCGCCGTAGCGCCGCTGCTGCCGTTTATATTGTCCGTCTTGACCCAGTAGGTGAGGCGGTAGTAGGTGTTTCTGAGGAACTTATAGGAAGGCGAACGGTAGCCCACCGCCGCTTTCTGCGAGGAATGAATGAGCAGGACGTTGGAATCTCCCGCAAGGTCGCCGACGGGGGATACGGGACGCGTAGTAAATCCGTAAATATTGTCCTCGCTCAGCGCCATGGAAGTGTTGTATATCGTGGCAAGCGAAGCGTTTGCCGTAGCGCCTTCCACGTCGGTTATTCTCGTCCAGCCGTCGAAACCGTTTTCGAAACTGCCTATTTCCGTCCCGGTGTTTTCTTCGCCCGTGTAAAGATAGGTTATGTCGCCGTCGAAACCTCCGTCGGCATTTTTACTCGCCGTAAGGTAAGTCGCGTCCGAAGTGAAGTCCTTTACTATATAGTTATCGCGCTGACCGCCGCCGTACACGCCTGTTTCGCGCTTGTAGGTGTTCGCGGGTATCTGCTCTGCTTTTACGTTATCGAAAAACGCATAACCTTTTGCGGGATTGTAATAGGGCTTGTCCTCGTCGTCCACGCGGTCGCCGACTTGCAACGAAAGAGTAACGCTGCTGTCGCCGACAAGGGGAGCCGCGACATAGAAGGTGTACTGTTTGAAACCGAACATATTGCTTTCGTCAAGCGACGCAAGTCCCTTTACGGTATTGATGTTTTTGAAAGCGACTTCTTCGGGCAGACCATTAAGCTTGATTGCCGCGCCCGTGCCTTCCTTGAAATTGCCCGTCTTGACGTAAGCGCTGACGCGGTAGAACGCGCCCGCCGAGAACGTAAGGGTTTCCGAGGTGTAAGCGTAAGCGGTATCGGTGTCCACCGTGTTAATCATAAGCACGTTGCGGTTCGTATCGGGATACTGCGCGGTGCCGAACGGGGTTTTCGGTATTTCTTTTTCGTATTCGGGATAGCGTTTCAGTTTGTAAACGTCCTCGTCCTTCGTGGCGGCGTTATAGCTTTCCGCGCTGAGGGAAACGACGCCCGAAACCGTATTGCCGCTGTTTTCGGAACCCATCGCGCCGCCGGTCCAGGAAGTGGGCTGGGAGGGAGCGGACCCGCTCGAAGATTCGAACTGGCTGTTCGACAGTGCAAGCGCGGACGGCTGAGGTTCTACGAACTCTTCCGTAGACGCCGCGTTTGCCCTGTTTACAGGCAGTCCGATTATTGAAACGGCAAGAACAATACCAATCAAAAAGACGAGTATTGCCGTCAAGTAAGTTTTGAATCCCGTTTGCGTTTTGTTCATTTCATTACACCTTTAAGTAGTTTTATCGATTGAAAGCGTTTGCGCCGCCGCATAAAGGAATAAGCGGTTATACGCGCACACCCTACAATTATAATATATAAGGCGATTTTTTGCAATCAAATAAATGCCATTTTTGAAAATTTACTTTCAACAATTTCTATTTTGTGTCTTGACGGGTAAAACTATTATCGTTATGAAAAAGATTACAAGCATACTCACGCGTGTCGGCGGCGGCGCGCTCATAGGACTGATAAACGGATTCTTCGGCGGAGGCGGCGGAATGCTCTGTGTTCCCCTTCTCGAAAAGGTACTCGGCGTGCCCACCAAGAAATCCCATGCGACGGCTATAATGATAATTTTGCCGATAAGCATAGCCAGCGCGGTAATGTACGTGCTGAACGGCTACGCGGATTTTTCCTCTACGGTGATTGCGTCCGTCGGCGTCACGGTCGGCGGAAGCATCGGCGCGCTTTTGCTTACCAAACTCAAATCCGTAACCGTAGGCATAGTGTTTGCCGCGCTCATGATAGTCGCGGGACTCAAACTTATAATAAGGTAGGAAAAACGCGTGAAAATAATTCTTCTCATAGTAATAGGCTTGGTCGGCGGAGTGATAGGCGGAATGGGAATGGGCGGCGGCACGCTGCTGATTCCGCTTTTGACACTGTTTGCGAAAATGGAGCAGCACAGCGCGCAGGCTCTGAATCTCATAGCGTTCGTGCCCATGTCGGCGGTCGCGCTCGCCATTCATATAAAGAACAAACTCGTGGATTTCAAACAGGTGCTTTGGATAGCCTTGCCCGCGGTTGCCGCGGGGGTCGGCGCGTCCTATCTTAGCAAAATGACCGCGGCGCATTCTCTGTCGCGGTATTTCGGAATATTTCTTGTCGCCATCGGCATATATCAAATGACGGCGGCAATAATAGGCATAGTCAAAACCGTAAAAAAGCGCAAACGCGAATTGCTTACCGTTCCGAAAGCACAGCCCCGAAAAATCTCGGGAATTCTTTAACAAATGCAAACAAAAGACAAAATCCTTGCAAAAAACACTTTACTTTTTTTCGGTTTGGCGGTATAATGGATAGGATAAGGCGATATGCGGTCAAAGCCGCTCTGCTTTTTGAATAAAATACCCGAAAATCGGAGGTCGAACTTTGCAAAACACGTTTCCGCGCGGAATACATCCCGCGCATAACAAGTCGCTCACCGACAAAAAGAATATAGAGTTTATGCCGCCGCCCGCCACGGTTTATATACCGCTGTCGCAGCACATCGGCAAAAGCGCGAAATGCATCGTAAACGTGGGCGACAGGGTCACGGAGGGGCAGAAAATAGGCGAGGCGGACGGATTCGTCGGCGCCCCCGTCTTTTCTTCCGTTTCGGGCGTCGTCAAAAATATCGAAATGCGCCCGACCGTGCTCGCAAGCGCGGAGCACGTGGTGATAGAACGCGACGAAAGTATTTCGGGAGTATTCCGTTTCGAACCGCTTGCGGATAAGAGCAGGGAAAAACTGCTCGAACGCATAAAGGAAGCGGGGATTGTCGGAATGGGCGGCGCGGGTTTTCCCACGCACGTCAAACTGTCGCCGAAGGAAAAAATCGACACGTTCATAATAAACGCCGCCGAGTGCGAGCCGTACATCACTTGCGATTACCGCATAATGCTCGAATATACCGAGCCTTTTCTGCGCGGCGCAATGTACATGGCAAACGCCGTCGGACTGAATAAAGTTTATATAGGGATAGAGGACAACAAAGCGGACGCCGCCGCGCTTTTGACGCGCATAGCGTCCGAAAAGCATATCGACGCCGAAGTCAAAGTACTGAAAAGCAAATATCCGCAGGGCGCGGAGAAACAGCTTATTTATGCGATGACCGGAAGAAAAGTGCCTGTCGGCGCGCTTCCGAGCAGAGTAGGGGTCATAGTGGACAACGTGCATACCGCGCTGTCGGTGTGCCTTGCCGTGGAAGACGGACAGCCGCTGTACAAACGTATAATGACAGTCACGGGCGGCGCGGTTAATCAGCCTAAAAACTTCTGGGCGGCGGGCGGAACTACTTACGGCGAAGCGATAGCGTTCTGCGGCGGAGCAAAGGACGGCGAGGACGCGCCCGTCAAATTCATAAGCGGCGGACCCATGATGGGCATATCCGTGTCCGACGAGGAAATTTCCTGTACGAAAACCACAAGCCAGCTTCTTTTGATGACGGATAAAGAGGCGAGCATATCGTCGCCGCTTCCGTGCATAAACTGTTCGCGCTGCGCGGCGGTGTGTCCCATGCACCTTATGCCGATGTACATCGATTCGTACATTCTCGCGGGCGACGTCCGCGGAGCCGTCAAGTACGGCGCGAAAAACTGTATAGAATGCGGATGCTGCGCATATACGTGCCCGGCAAAACGTCCGCTTGTGCAGTCCATTCGGCTGGCTAAAAAGAAATCGAGGGAGGCAGGGCTGTAATGAAAGAAAATCTGTTTGTATCGGCGTCGCCGCATATAACCAATCCGAATAACAGCGTGCGCCGCATAATGGCGGACGTACTCATCGCGCTGTGTCCCGTGGTCATAGCCGCGGTGTTCTATTTCGGTTACGGCGTAATCATAAATATTGCGGTCGCCGTGGGTGCGTGCATCGGTTTCGAACTGCTGTACGACGCGGGTATCAGAGGCAAATTCAAAAAGGGCTGCATGAAGCACGCAAGCATCAAAGACGGCAGCGCGGCGGTAACGGGTGTAATACTCGCGCTCAATTTTCCGTCGTTTCTCAAAGTGGACGCGTGGGATTTGAATTTTTACAATCCCAATCTCGCCGAGCCCACCGTAAACGACATGTATTTTTCGTTCGATACGGTAATAATGCTCGTAATAGCGGCGTTTTTCGCCGTTGTCGTAGTAAAAATGCTGTTCGGCGGTATCGGCAAAAACTTCGTAAACCCCGCCGCCGCAGGCAGAGTGTTCGCATTCATAGCCGTCTCGCTTGCCGCCGTGCAGACCGTCGGACTCGGACTGGACGCGTCCACGGGCGCGACCTGGCTTTCGGGCGACGGCAGCGTGACGGGCGGAGTGTTGCTCAATATGTTTATCGGCAATACGGGCAGCGCGGCGGTCGGCGAAACCTGCGTAATAGCCATACTAATCGGCTACGTCTATCTTGCGGCGAGAAAGGTGATAGACTTCAAACTTCCGCTCGTCATCGCAGGCTCGACGTTCTTATTCGCACTGCTGTTCGACGGGCTTGGCGGCTCTTTGAAAGCAAGCGAACTTCTGCCGAACGCGCTTGCTCACGTCATGAGCGGCGGACTTTTGTTCGGAGCCGTGTTCATGGCTACCGACTATGTGACTTGCCCGAACACCGACATCGGCAGAGTGATTTTCGGCGCGGGTATCGCGCTCATAACCATACTGATTCGCGTGTACGGCGGCTATCCCGAGGGCATGAGCTTCGCACTTCTCATAATGAATATAGTCACGCCGCTGATTGACAGATACGTATATCCCAAGCCTTTCGGCTACGTCAGGGAAAAGAAAGAGAAAAAGAAGAATGAAAACAAGGAGGCGGGGGCATGAAAAACTCGGCGAAATCCACAATCAAATGCGTAATCACGCTCTCCTTGATTTCGGTAATCTGCGTAGCGGTGCTTGCGCTCGGCAATGCGTTTATCCCCAAGTATAAGCCGACGCTCGACGCGGCGACCGCCGAACTGATAAACGGTATCGTCTATACGGGCGTCGGCGCGGAAACGGCGCTTGAAGACGGATATTTCGAAATGCTGCAAATCGACGATAAAAAACTCGAAGAGTTCAACAAGGCGAACCGCGTCAATTCCGACAACAAACTGCTTGCGGTGTATAAGGTGGTCAAGGGCGCGGACGCGGGATGTTTCGTGACGGAAACGCAGGCGAAAGCCTACAACGACGCCGTGATAATTCTCACCGCATTCGATAAAAGCGGCAACGTGAAAAACCTCGCCGTCAAGTCGCACAGCGACGATTTGCTCGACGGCAGTATCTTCAAAGAAGAAATGATGGCAAAACTCGTCGAGTATGCGAAAACGGTAAAGACGTTCGATACCGCGTCGCTGAATGCTGCTACGGGAGCAACGACGAAGGGCTCCACGCTCGGTGTCGCCAACGCGCTGAACATCGCGGTCAAGGCGGCGGAGCAAATAGCCGCGAACGGAGGAGAAAAGCTATGAGCAAGAACAGTTTGAAACAAACCGCTCTCGGCGGAATATTCAACAATCCCGTGTTCGTGCTGGTACTCGGCATGTGTCCGACGATAGCGCAGAGCAGGGACGTAATAAGCGCGCTGGGACTGGGGTGCGCCACGGCGGTCGTGCTTGTGTTTTCCAACCTTGCGATATCGCTGCTGCGCAAAGTCATACCCGATAAGGTGCGCCTGCCGGCTTACATTGTCATCATCGCCACGTTCGTCACGATAGTGCAGATGGTAATGTCGGGCTTTCTGCCCGACCTGTATGCGTCGGTCAGCAAATTCATACCGCTCATCGTCGTAAACTGTATCATTCTCGGCAGAGCCGAATCGTTCGCGTCTAAAAACGGCGTGCTCGAATCGGTAGTGGACGGACTGTCCATGGGCATAGGCTTCATAGCGTCCATGTGCCTGCTCGGCGCGATACGTCAGGGACTCGGCATGCTCGGACTTAAAATATTCGTTCAGCCGATAGGCGGATTCATGGTGCTCGGATTCATAATGGCGCTGTTCAATTTCGTCATGCATCTGTATCACCGCAGGAAAAAGACACTTATGGAGGCGTAAAGAACTATGTGGGTCACAGTAATTTCCATAGTAATATCGGGAATAATCACCGATAACATAATCTTTTCGCAGACGCTCGGTATCTGTCCGTTCCTCGGAGTCAGCAAAAAACTCGATTCCGCCGTCGGAATGGGACTCGCCGTCACGTTTGTCATAGTGCTCTCGTCGATAGTCTGCCACTATCTGTACATGTTGCTCGAACTTCTAAGCATCACGTACTTGCAGACCATACTGTTCATACTCATAATAGCCGCGCTCGTCCAGCTGCTCGACATAGTGCTCAAAAAGGCAAGTCCGTCGCTGTACACATCGCTCGGCGTATATCTCGCGCTCATAACCACGAACTGCGCCGTGCTCGGTACGGCAAACACCGTGGTGCAGAACGGCTACGGACTGCTCGAAACTTTCGTGTCCGCGCTCAGCGTCGGACTCGGTTTCACGCTTGCGCTCATACTCATGGCGGGAGTCAGGGAAAAGGTGGGACGCAGCGCGATTCCCAAGCCGTTCCAAGGCTTCCCGATTGCGCTTATAATAGCAGGCATACTCGCAATGGCGTTCTACGGTTTTTCGAATTTCTCGCTTTTTTAAGAGGTAAACGGCAATGGAAATATTCATGACATTCATACTCCCCGTAATAATTGCGCTCGTACTCGGCGCGCTCATTGCTTTCGGACTCAGTTTTCTGGGCGAGAAACTCGCAATAGACCGTGACGGACGTATCGACGAAATAGAGCGCAACCTTGCGGGAGCAAACTGCGGCGGCTGCGGCTATCCGGGTTGCAGCGCGTTTGCCGAAGCCCTGTTCAAAGGCGAAGCCAAACTGTCGCAGTGCAATCCCACAAGCAGCGAAGGGCGCAAAAACATAAGCCGCGTGCTCGGCATGAGCGAGGAAAAAAGCGTCCGCACCGTCGCCGTCGTTCATTGCATAGGCGGCAACCGCTGCCGCAACAAATACTCCTATCAGGGTTACGGCGACTGCGAATCCGCGCAGGTGCTCGCAGGCGGAAACAAGGCGTGTTATACGGGCTGTATGGGACTCGGAACTTGCGCCGACACGTGTAAATATGCGGCAATCAAAGTAAATAAGGACACGGCATGCGCCGAGGTCGACTATAAGGAATGCACAAGCTGCGGAGCTTGCGTCGCCGTCTGTCCGAAAAAGATAATAGGGCGTATCCCCGTCGAGGCGAAAGTGTACGTCGCATGTTCCAATACCAACCGCGGCAAGGAAGTCACAAAGGTCTGCTCCGTCGGGTGCATAGCCTGCGGACTGTGTCAGAAAAACTGCCCCACGGGCGCGATAGAACTGTCCAACAACCTTGCGGTTATCGACTATGACAAATGCATAGCCTGCGGCAAGTGCGTATCCGTTTGTCCGCGTCGGTGTATTCTGCCTTTCGACGCATATAAACAATAATCGCGCGGTAATTTCACATCACGAAAATAATTTTTTCCTCGGTCGGGTATATTAAGTTTATACTCGACTTTTCTTTTTGGGAGATATTATTTTATGAAAAAATGCATAGCGGCAATAGTTGCCGCGCTTATTCTTTCGGCGTTCATAATAGGCGCGTCCGCATGTTCGTGTTCGGGCGTCGAGCAGGTCGGCCGCGCATACGGACTCGTGCATAACTATTATGTCGCAAGCGTAACCGTCACCAGAAACGGCGACAAAGTGATAAAAGTCGGATTCGAGGAAACCGAAGGTCCCGCGTCCTGGGCTAAACGCGCCAACATAAAGGACGAGACGGCTGCCGACGTGGAGTTTACCGAGGGCGGATTCGCAAAGCGCATAGGTATCGGCTCGCTCACCTTTACCGCAACCGACGAAACGGCGACCAAAACGCCGTCTTATAAAAGAAGCGGGGACGACGTTACGTTTGAGCAGTGGGTCAAGACCGAACAAAACGCAAAGTTCTATGTAGAAGCCATGGCAAGCGGCGACTACCGCTTACTCAAAGCCGACGGCTCGGCTGCGGACATAGACTTTTCCGTAGAGAAGAACGGGCTCAAAAAAGGCGAACGCTGGCTGAAATCGAAAAACGGCTATTGGTCGGGCGCAAACTATGCGCTCGGCTGGCAGGGCAACATAAACAAAATGTCCGACTACCTCGTGCGCCACGGCTTTGCGGCCTATACGGGAAACGAAACCGCAGACGATAACGGCTTTACGGTAGGCGGCGTTCAGACGGGCGCGACTCTCGTCGACTTCCACGATTATATGAAACTGGCAAAGAAAGCCTACGACAGCGCAATGTAAAATAAGCTTTTCAAATAAAGGCTTGCGAAAACGTAAAGGGGAGGGACACTTCGATTATGTCCCTCCCCTTTAAATATCACAATGTTATTCCTCTTTCCTGCGCGAAAAGCCGTATCATTTCCAGACTTTTTTCGTGAGAATATTCACGCTCAAGCTGCGCCGCGACGGGACCTTCGTGGTGCGCGTCGGGGGCAGGGAACGCATTGCCGGCACGGAACTGGCGGGGAGTGCAGCCGAACCGCAGCGCAAACATTTTCGTCAGATATTTTACGTCGGAAAATCCGCTGTGCATGGCTATTTCCACAATCGACATTTTAGTATTCGGCATAAGCCTCAATGCATTTTCGAAACGAATGTTGTTCACATATTCACGGAACGTAATTCCGAAACGGTCGACGAAAAAATGCGACAGGTAAGTCGGCGTCAGATTTTCTTCGCGCGCAAGGTCGGAAAGGGTAATGCCGTATCTGTAATTTTCGTCTATGTACGACGCGATACGTTCCGTCCGAGCCACCGCTTTTTTACGGTCGAGATATTCCACTTCGCTGCACGCCGTATGCGGCACGTTGTCGTATAAAAGCGACAGAATTCCGGCGGCTGCGGCTACGCACCTGAGTTCGAAACCGCTCTGCGCTCTTATGTAAGAATCGGTCAGCACAAGTATCTGCCGCCACAGTCTGTCCGTTTCGCCGCCGAAAGCCGCGTTCAAATCGGTCTCGGAAAAGAAGGAAGTCTGCATGAGAGGGAAGTATTCTCTTAAAATGTGCCGAGATAACTGTATGACTATAAAATCCGTGCCTTCGCTCGCGCCCACTATTTCGTGCGATTCGTGCGGATTGATAAGCACGACCGAACCTTTTTTCGCTTCTATGCTTTTTCCCGCCTTATTCACTTTGCACTCGCCGCCCAGCACGCAGAGGAATTCGGTTTCGCCGTGCAGGTGGTAATTGCGGTACAATATGTTGTTTACGAACGCGCGCACATGCTTCAATTTCGGATATGCCACGGTTTCGAATTCTTTGCTTGTCATACTCGCTTGCTCCTTATCTACCATTTTACCACATCGGCGGCGGAATGTAAATACATTTGCGGAAAGTTATCGGAAAAAATCGCAAAAATGTCGGCACTTTATAGCGATTTTGTGCTTGAATTTTATAGAAAATGTGATATACTTTGATTGTATAAAAATAAAACAAGGGGCAAGAAAATAATGAGTCAGATATTCAATCCGTATTTACCGAGTTACGAGTATATTCCCGACGGCGAACCGCACGTGTTCGGCGACCGCGTATATGTTTACGGCTCGCACGATAAATTCAACGGCAAATATTTTTGCATGAACGATTACGTGTGCTGGTCGGCGCCCGTCGACGACCTCAAACAGTGGCGCTATGAGGGCGTTATATGGCGCAGCAGCGACGACCCTACCGAAGTCAACTGTCTGCTCAAACAGATGTACGCGCCCGACGTGGTAAAGGGCAAAGACGGCAGATACTATCTCTACTATTTCATGGGCAACCACGGGACGATAGGGGTGGCGGTGTGCGACACTCCCGCGGGAAAATATACATATCACGGCAGAGTGAGATATTCGAACGGCACGGTGCTCGGACGCGGCAGGGAAAAGAACATGGTTCAGTTCGACCCCGGTGTGTTTGCCGACGACGACGGCAGAGTCTACCTTTACACGGGCATGGCGCCCAAAGGAGCAACGATTTTCACGGGCATGAAAGCGCCTAATAAAGACGGTGCCATGGCTGTCGAACTTCAAGACGACATGCTTACCGTAATAGAACCTCTCAAAACCGTGGCAAAGGCGGTTCACGGGTCCAAGGGTACGCCTTACGAAGGGCACGAATTCTTCGAGGCTTCGTCCATGCGCAAATTCAACGGCAAATACTACTTCATATATTCGTCGGTCAAAGGACACGAACTGTGCTACGCAATTGGCGACAGTCCGCTGGGCGAGTTCGAGTATAAGGGCACTTTGGTAAGCATAGGAGACGTCGGTATTTCCGAAAAACCGCTCAACTATCTCGGCAATACGCACGGCAGCGTCGAATACATAAACGGCAAATATTACGTGTTCTACCACCGCCAGACCAACCGCCACTGCCATTCGCGCCAGGCATGCGCCGAGGAAATAACAATGAACGAAGACGGTACGTTCAATCAGGCGGAGATAACGTCCTGCGGTCTTAACGGCGGACCGCTCGAAGGCAAAGGCGAGTACGAGGCGAGAATAGCCTGCCACCTCATGTCGCGTAAAGGAGTCAAATTCTACACCGTCAAAACCCCCAAAGGCGTTCATCCGTACTTCACGCAGTCGGGCGAAGACAGAGAGGAAAACGGCGACCAGTACATAGCCAATTTTTCTCACGGCGCGGTCGCCGGATTCAAATATTTCGACTTTAAGGACGCGAGCGGCATAAGCGTCAAAGTACGCGGCAAAGCGGACGGCGTAATGACCGTTACCGACGGACTCGGAGGCGAAACGGTTGCTCGGATAAAAGTAAAGGGCGACGGCGAAAAAACGTATGCGGACGGACTGAAAATATCCGACGGAGTCCGCGCGCTCTATTTCAAGTTCGAAGGCAAAGGCAAATTCGATTTCATAAGTTTTACTTTGGAATAATAAATCAAAAATAAAAAGGAGATATAAAAAAGCATGGAAAAGTATTCGCAAATCGAAAAAATCAAGTATGAGGGAGCAAAAAGCAAAAACCCGTTTGCTTTCCGTTTTTACGACCCCGACAGAAAAATCGCGGGCAAGACAATGAAACAGCACCTCAAATTCGCAATGAGCTACTGGCATACGATAAACGCGAGCGGCACCGATATGTTCGGCGGCAACACAATGGATAAGTCTTTCGGACTTTCGGGCATGGAAATGTACAAGAAAAAAGCCGACGTTGCGTTTGAACTCATGCAAAAACTCGGCATAGAATACTACTGTTTCCATGACGTCGATATCTCGCCCGAGGGCGAAACGCTTGCCGAAAGCGTCAAATACCTCGACGAAATAACCGACTATCTCCTCGAAAAACAGAAAAAGACGGGCATCAAACTCTTGTGGGGCACCGCAAATATGTTCGGCGACAAGAAATTCATGGCAGGCGCAGGCACAAGCCCCTGTGCCGACGTGTTCGCCGTAGCCGCAGGAAAAGTCAAAGCCGCGATAGACGCCACAATCAAACTCGGCGGCACGGGTTACGTTTTCTGGGGCGGCAGAGAGGGCTACGACACGCTGCTCAATACCGATATGGGACTGGAACTCGACAACCTCGCACGCCTTCTCACGATGGCGCGCGACTATGCGAGAGCGAAGGGATTCAAAGGCGACTTCTACATCGAGCCCAAGCCGAAGGAACCCACGAAACACCAGTACGATTTCGACGTCGCCACCTGCGCGAACTTTTTGAGAAAGTACAATCTTCTCGGCGACTTCAAAATGAATATCGAGGCTAACCACGCCACGCTCGCCGGTCACACGTTCAACCACGAACTTCGCACCGCCCGCGTCAACGGCATATTCGGAAGTATCGACGCCAATCAGGGCGATTTGCTTCTCGGATGGGATACCGACCAGTTCCCGACCAACGTCTACGATACGACGCTGTGCATGTACGAAGTGCTCAAAGAGGGCGGATTCACGAACGGCGGACTTAATTTCGACGCCAAGACGCGCCGCCAGTCCAATACATACGAGGATATTCTGCTCGGCTACATAGCAGGTATGGACGCTTTCGCGCTCGGACTCATCAAAGCGCAGGAACTTATCGATGACGGCAGAATCGACAAATTCGTCGAGGAGCGCTATGCTACATTCGCAAGCGGAATAGGCAAAAAGATAGTGTCGGGAAAAGAAACCCTCGAATCGCTTTCGAAGTATGCGATGGACTTGAAAAACGTGGAGGCGGACAGCGGCAGACAGGAATACCTCGAACAGATACTGAACACCGTGCTGTTCGGTTAAACCGATGTATTATATAGGCATTGACCTCGGCACAAGCTCCGTAAAGGGAATAATGACCGATTCGTCGGGCGCGGTTCTCCGCGAAACAAGCGCCGACTACGACGTACTCTATCCGCACGACGGTTGGAGCGAACAGCGCCCCGAGGACTGGCTCAAAGCGACCGAGCAGGTTCTCAAAAAGCTGTCCGACGGCGTGGCGGAAAAAATAGGCGGAATTTCGGTCGGCGGACAAATGCACGGACTTGTCATTTTGGACAAAGACGATAAAGTGATTCGCCCGTGCATACTTTGGAACGACGGCAGAACCGAAAAACAGACACGCTACCTTAACGGACAGATAGGCGAAGAAAAACTTTGCCGCCTTACCGCAAACATAGCGTATGCGGGATTCACCGCGCCCAAACTGCTGTGGATAAAGGAAAACGAACCCGAAAATTTCGCGCGTATCGATAAGATAATGCTGCCGAAAGACTATCTGGTTTACATGCTTACGGGCAAGCACGTCACCGACTATTCGGACGCCTCGGGCACGCTGCTGCTCGACGTCGAACATAAACGCTGGTCGGATGAGATGTGCGAACTCTGCGGCGTAGACAAACGTATGCTGCCCGAGCTTAAAGAAAGCTACGAAAAGGTCGGAAAAGTTCTCGGCAAATACTCGCTCGAAAACGCCGTTGTTGCGGCGGGCGCAGGCGATAACGCGGCGGCGGCTGTCGGCATGGGCGTCGTGCGCGACGGGGACTGCAACATAAGCCTCGGCACCAGCGGCACCGTGTTCATAGCGCGCGACAAATTCACGCCCGTGAACGGCACGCTGCATTCGTTCGCACACGCGGACGGAAAGTGGCATCTTATGGGTTGCATACTTTCGGCGGCAAGCGCGAATAAGTGGTGGCTGGAAGACATACTCGGCACGGACGATTACAGCGGCGCCGTCAAAGGCGCGGAAAAAGTTCTCGGCGAAAACGACGTATTTTTCCTTCCGTATCTCATGGGCGAAAGAAGTCCGCACAACGACGTGCGCGCCCGCGGAGCTTTCATAGGCATGCGTCCCGACACGGATAGGTCCCGTATGTGCCTCGCAGTGCTGGAAGGCGTGGCGTTCGCTTTGCGCGACTGCGTGGAAATAGCGCGCAGCGGCGGAGCGGTAATCAAGCGCACCAATATTTGCGGCGGCGGAGCCAAGAGCGAACTTTGGAAAAAGATAATAGCCAATGTTCTCGACGTCGACGTCTATTGCGCAAAGACCGAAAAAGGTCCGGCGCTCGGCGGCGCGCTGCTTGCCATGGTTGCAAACGGCAAATATAAGGACATCGCCGAGGCGGCGGACAAAACCGTCAAATCCTATCTTGCGGTGCGTC
This sequence comes from Clostridia bacterium, assembly GCA_022793815.1. GTDB lineage: Bacteria > Bacillota > Clostridia > Christensenellales > Pumilibacteraceae > MGBC157735. Next base: position 119,738 of record JAAWDP010000011.1, read on the forward strand.
CCGAAAAAGCCCTTGTCGAAAAATACGACGAGCGTTATGCCGTGTTCAAAAAACTCTATCCCGCGCTCAAACCCTGTTTCGGGATAATATAACGGAAAAAACATCAAAAGCGGATGCGCCGTACTCGGCAGCGTCCGCTTTTTCCGTTTTCGGCGAAAAAGTCGGCGAATTGTTTGACTGACTTTGCATTATTTTTTATAATATAATACGGCGGTTCGGCGACAAAGGATAACCGAATACGTAAGACATGCAAGACAGTGTTTCCGAAAAGATTGCAAAAAAACAGAATTCGCAGGACCTGACGAAAGGCAATCCTTTTGTCGTGCTTTTGAAATTTTCCCTGCCGCTCGTGCTCAGCATGGTGTTCCAGCAAATGTACAACATCGTGGACAGCGTAGTGGCAGGCAGATTTTTGGGAAAGAACGCTCTCGCGGCAGTCGGCGCATCGTCGCCCGTCACCGTTATTTTCATAGCCGTGGCGTCGGGCTGCTCGATAGGCGGCAGCGTCATAATTTCCCAGCTTTTCGGGCGCAGAGAAAACGCCCGTCTTAAATCCGCAGTATACACCGTGCTGATAGCGGTCGCCGCGCTGTCGGCGGTTTTCACCGCAGCGGGGCTTTTGAGCGTGAAACCTCTTTTGCGTCTGCTTTCGACTCCGTCTGAAATAGAAGCCGACTCGGCGGCATACCTCGCCGTATATGTGTGGGGAGTGCCTGCCATGTTCGTATACAACGCCGTAACTTCGGCATTCACGGGACTCGGCGATTCGCGTACTCCGCTGTATCTGCTGGTGTTTTCTTCGCTGCTGAATATAGCGCTCGACATACTGTTTGTCACCGCAGTGAACATGGGCGTCGCCGGACTGGGGTGGGCGACGTTCATCGCGCAGGGACTCGCGGCTCTCATTGCGCTGATGCTGCTGCTTTTAAAAACGCGAAAGATAGAAGCGGACGGCGCGGTAAAACCGTTCGACTTCACGCTTCTCAAAAAAATAACCGTGGTGGCTGTTCCCAGCATATTGCAGCAATCGTTCGTTTCCGTCGGTCAGATGTGCGTGCAGTCGCTGATAAACGGTTTCGGCGCGGACACGATAGGCGGTTATGCCGCGGCAATGAAAGTCAGCGTCATGGCGGTTTCGTGCTACATGACTGTGTCAAGCGCGCTTTCCTCGTTTGCGGGGCAGAATATAGCCGCAGGCAAAAGCGACCGCGTAAAATCCGGACTTTTGTGCGGACTCGGTATAGGCGCGGTTCTCGTTGCGGCGTTCGTCACGCTGTTTATGACTCTCGGCGGAACGCTGACTTCGCTGTTTGTAGTCGGCGACGATATAGACGGGGTAATAGCCGCAGGCAAAACATTTCTCTTCGTTGCCTGCACGGGCTATCCTCTCGTAATGGTAAAACTGTGCTTGGACGGGATTTTGCGCGGCGCGGGCGATATGCTTTCGTTTATGATAAGCACGTTTTCCGACCTCGTTCTGCGCGTCGTTATTTCCTTCGTGCTCGCTCCGTATCTCGGGTTTATGGGTATATGTCTGTCCTATCCGATAGGCTGGCTCGGCGGCATGATTGTTTCGTTGGCATTTTACCTGTGCGGCAGATGGAAAAACAAACTGAAAGTCTGACGCCCGTTTTTTTGTGTATTAAAACCGAATTTTTTATAAATTTTCTCTGCGTTTTCGCATATTTGTTCTAAACGCCGTATTGCGTCAATATAATAGCGTATAAATATTGCCTTAAAGCGGACGAAAAGCCGTTGATTCACAATCGGCTTTTGACAAAATTCGACTCTTTTTTTTAAAAAACGCCGTAATTTTCCGCCGCGCAAAAGGTATAATGGGAGAGTAGTTTGATGAAGTTCGTTCTTCTTCGTAAAGCGACGCTGTTGAAAATTATTGCGACGGCAATCGGCGTTATCGCCCTTGTTGCGGTAGTTGCGGTAAGCGGCAGCGCGTCCGTGTTCGTCGGCAAGACCGTGCGCAGACTTCCGATATATTGTGTCGGAACCGAGGAAAAATCCGTTGCGATTTCCTTCGACGCGGCATGGGGTGCGGATAAAACCGAAAAGATACTTTCCACGCTCGAAACTTTCGACGTAAAGGCAAATTTCTTTGTCGTCGGATTCTGGGCGGAGAAATATCCCGAAATGCTCAAAAAGCTTGCCGACAGCGGAAGAATAGAAATAGGCACGCATTCCAACACACATCCGCACATGCCGAAACTTACGCGCTCGCAAATGCAGTTGGAACTGACGAACTCGTGTAACATAATAGAAAGTGTTACGGGCAAGCGCCCCGAACTGTTCCGACCGCCGTTCGGAGATTACAACGACAGCCTTATAGACGTCTGCGACGAAATGAAACTCTATCCCATTCAATGGGATGTCGACAGTCTGGACTGGAAAGGACTCAAAGCCGAAGAAATGGCGACAAGGGTGCTGTCGCAGGTCAAGAGCGGAAGCATAGTATTGATGCACAACGACGGCGAACATACGGTAGAAGCTTTGCCGCTTATAATCGAGGGACTCAAAGCAAAGGGTTACACGATAAAGACGATAGGCGAACTGATATACCGCGAGGGTTACACCGTAGACCATACGGGCAAGCAGATACTCTCGGCATAAACACATCAAAGAATTTTTTTAAGTACGGAGGCTATAAAATGACCGAAGAAACCAACTACACGCCGAATAACAAAGTCCGCCTTTGCGGATACGTCGACAGCGAGCCGAAATTTTCACACGAACTTTACGGCGAAGGCTTTTACGAATTCATACTTCGGGTGCCGCGCCTCAGCGAGCAGTCGGATAAAATACCCGTCACCGTTTCCGAACGGCTTATGAACGGGGTGGACTTTGCCGTCGGCAGCCGTCTTGCCGTCAACGGTCAGTTCAGAAGCTATAACAAACTCGACGGCGGAAGAAGCAAACTCATGCTCACCGTGTTCGTGCGCGATTTCTTCGAGTGTCCCGAGGGCGAAAACCCCAACGAAGTGGAACTCATGGGCTACGTCTGCAAGCCGCCCGTATACCGCACCACGCCGTTCAACAGAGAGATTTGCGACCTGCTCGTGGCTGTCAACCGCGCGTATAACAAGTCCGATTACATCCCGTGTATCGCGTGGGGCAGAAACGCGCGCTTCGTGCGCGATATAGAGGTGGGCAGAAAACTCACCATAAGCGGACGTATCCAAAGCCGCGAATACACCAAAAAGCTGTCCGACGACGAGTCCGAGGTCCGCACGGCTTACGAACTTTCCGTCAGCAAGATAGTCGCCGAGGAGCACTCGCTGAAAGATTCGGCGGCAGTCGGACAAGACGCCCGCGCCGAGGAAGTTTCCGCCGCAGAAGACACGGGCGTCGATAAAGCGCTTTGATTTTCAAAACTCGTAATGTGTAATCAACGGTCGCGTTTCGACCTCATATTTCAATATCATTCATAAAGACAGCCGACGGAATCTCTGCCTTATAAGCAAAAGAGATTCCGTTTTGCTTGCTTTTTCGTGCGAACAATGATATAATAAAAATATATTATTTTTACATGTTTATAATGAAAACAACACAGAGGAAATTGTATGAAAAAGGCGTTGATTAGTGTATTTTTGATTTTGTCAAGCTTTATTTGCCTTATAGCCGCAGCGGCTTGCGGCAGCAAAACTCCCGATACGCCGACACATACGCATAATTACGCTTGGGTGGATAACGGCGACGGCACGCACAAAAAGCATTGCTCGGGTATCGGGTGCGATAACCCCGATATCGAGATAGGATATCACGTTTACGGCAATGGCGTTTGCGTGTGCGGCAATAAATACGAGTATAAAATCGAACTTGCGTATACATATCACAGCGACGGCGGCGGTTATTACGAAGTCACGGGTATCGGCACGGTTACCGACACCGATATTACGATACCGTCGGTTTATAACGGAAAACCCGTAACGAGTATCGCCGGATATGCGTTCCTCGGTTGCGTAAATTTAATCGGCGTAACAATAGAGAGCGGCGTTGAAAGCATCGGATTCGGCGCTTTCGACGGTTGCAGCGGACTGACGAGTATCGAAATCCCGAACAGCGTAACAAATATAGGGGAGAATGCGTTTCGCTATTGCGATAACATAACATCGGCGACGTTGCCTTCGACGGCAATATCATATATTACCAAATCGAAATTGCGTACGGTGATAATAAACGGAGGAGAGCATATTGAAAACAGCGCATTCGAGGAATGTGAGAGTTTAACGAGCGTAGAGATAGGAAACAGCATAACGCGCATCGGGAGTCATGCGTTTTGGCGTTGCGGCGGTTTAACGGACGTGACGATAGGAAGCGGCGTTACAAGTATCGGGATTCAGGCGTTTTCGGATTGCATCGGCTTAACGGACATAAAGATACCGAGCAGCGTGACGCGTATAGAAAACAGCGCATTCGCGCTTTCCGACAATCTGATACAGACCGAAAACGGCGTGCAATATGTCGATAACTGGGCGATAAGATGCGATACTTCGCTTTCGTCTGCGACGTTGCGCTCCGATACGGTTGGATTGGCGGATTATACGTTTTTACGTTGCGCCGGTTTAACGGATATAGAACTCCCCGGCGGCTTAAAGTATATAGGCGACAGTGTATTTTCGGAGTGTAAAGGCTTGACAAGCGTAAAAATCCCGAACAGTGTGACGAGTATCGGGAGTGAGGCGTTCTCTAATTGCGGCAAACTACCGAGCATAGATATTCCGAATAGCGTAACGAGTATCGGAAACGGCGCATTTATTGATTGCGTCGGGCTTACAAGTATAGATATTCCGACGGGATTAACGAATATAGCGGACAGCTTATTCGAAAATTGCCTCGGTTTAACGAGTATCGAAATACCGAGCGGCGTGATAAGTATAGGTAGCCGTGCATTTACGGGATGCGGAAAATTAACCAATGTGGTTTTGCCCGACACGGTAACGAATATCGGAAAAATTGCGTTCGCACATTGCGGTCTCGCAAATATAGAGCTGCCCGGCAGCGTAACGAGCATAGGCAAGAGCGCCTTCTATTATTGCGACAAATTAGAGAAGATAGAGCTGCCGATAGGGATAACGCGTATCGAAGAATCCGTATTCGAAGATTGTGGAAGCCTAAGAACCGTTAAGCTGCCCGGGGTGACAAGTATCGGGCGTAATGCATTCGCCGATTGCAACCGTTTGAATTTCGTATATTTGCCGAGCAAAGTAACGCTTATCGAGGCATATTCATTTTACGGGTGCAAAAGTTTGAATAAGATATATTTCGACGGCAGTGTCGAGCAATGGAACGCCGTCCAAAAAGAAGATTCTTGGGATAAATATGCGTCCAAGTGGTACACTGTTTGCTGCACAGACGGAAATATCGAAAAATAAGTCGGGCGCTTTCTTTCCGCTTTTCGACGAAAACCGTTACGCTGCTATAAAATGACCGAAGAAACCAACTACACGCCGAATAACAAAGTCAGCCTTGGCGGATATGTCGACAGCGAGCAGAATTTTTCACATGAACTTTCCGTCAGCAAGACAGTCGCCATCGGCAATTCTATATTAAACGTCAAGAACAAACCCTCGGGTTTGTTCTTTTATTATACGCACATCCGAATCTATTGACATATTACATGTTATCGTATAGAATAGGTACATAAGAAGAGAATAAACCATGAAAAAAAGTATCGAAAATCCCAAAGCTATTGTGAAAATAAGCGGCATCATTATATCCGCGCTTGTAGTTGCGTTCATCGTATACGTTTTTGTTCTGCTTTTTATTCCGTCCGAGAAGTATACCGTCGCGCAAATATTAAACGAAACTTACGGTACCGAGATATTCGAGGAATGGGAAACTATCTATAAAAATACGGAGAGCGCGAAAGGTTTTCATCATGACGGAACGGCGTATTATGTGTTCGATACCGACGGGCGTAATGAAAAGTTTCTGTCCGATTTCGTATGCGAACGTGACGAAGCGTTCGAAAAAACTTTCCGCGAAGAAATGAAAAATATCGTATTCTCCGACGCGCGTTTTATTCCTTCGTTTGCCGAACCATACGAGTGGCGCAAAATCCTGCTTGAAAAAACGAGGGATGACTGCGCTTTGGACTCATGTTATGCAAAGCGCCTTTACATGCTTTTCAACCCGTCGCAGAACTATCTCTATGTAATGGATATCAGGTTATAATGCAATTATCCAAACATATTGCAGAGTCATTACCGCTTTTGGCTCAAATCTCAACCGACAAAAAGCCGCTCATTTTCAGAGCGGCTTTTAATTTCTCTCGAATAATCCGTTTTTACGCTTTCGTCAACTTGCGTTTTTCTGCGGCTTTGCGCCATACGAAGAAACTTATGATTCCCGCCGTGGCAAGAATTACGAGTATAACGATAATCACGGGAAGAACGCCCAATCCGTCGTACTTTATATACTCCGTGCGCACATATCCTTCCAGCGTGCCCAGTCCTTCGTTGTAACAGCGCACAAGCGTGAATTCCTTTGACGAATCGAATGCGCCTATGACTTCGACGCGCTTGCCCGTGGGCAAAGTGTCGTATTCGTCCGCCGCGACAAACTCGCCTTTTTCGTTTTTGAGATAGACCAGCGTGCCCGTCGAACCGTTTACCGACAGTATGACGGCATTGGTCTGGGGTCTTATGTCGTCGGGCAGATATCCGCGCACCGACACGTTTATCGAACGTATATAGCCCTCTTTTCCGTCCGCCACTTTAATGCGGTACCATACGCCCGTATTGGGGTATTCGTCGGTGTAACCGCTCACAAACGACAGCATGGCAAACGCCGAATCTTTCGCCGCGGCATGTGTTTTGTCGTTGTAGCCCTCGTAATCCGTGAGCACGGGTGAGTTCTGACTCGGGTACTTGTATACGGGGGTGGAGGAAAATACGGTTGCCGTCTTGGCGGGCGCGGCGTCGTATTTCAATGCTTCGGACAGCAAAGACTTGTAGACGTAACCCGTCACGAAACGGTGAGTTTGCACGTCGTCCACGCCTATGCGCGCAAATGCGGATACGCCCGTGTCATACTCGATAACTATAATGTTTCTGCCTTTTTCGGCGGTGTACAGCGGAGTGGATTCCATCGGACGCTCGAAAATGTCCAGGTCGAAATTCGCCGTTCGTATTATCCTGCCTCTGTCGCCGCTCACGTTCACAATGTCGTTCGCGTCGTTTCCGATTTCGGGCGGAACAAAACTTTCGTCGACGGCTTTAACGCCGTAATCCGCCGCGGCTATCCGTTTGACGCAGTGTCTTACGGGGTCGGCGACTATGATGTCGCCGTAAGAAAATATGCCGTTGCTTATGAGCGACAGGGTGATGTAACCCGCGCCTGCGCCTATCTCGTATCCGCTTTCGTATTCGTGCGAAACCGCCGCGCTTTCGGCATAGTTCGCTTTCGCGGAGTATTTCGTAATGCGTCCGTCTGATGTAAGCAGGTATATGTTTTTATCAAGGTCGGCTGTCAGCGATACGGCGTCTTTGCCGAAAGAAAACAGCTTGGCGGAATTCTCGCCGCCGCGCAAACGCATAACGGATTTTTCTTCGGCGTCAAGCGCGTAAATTTCGTCCGTCTGCGAAGGGGCAACGGCAATCGAAACGTAATTGCCGCGAGCAACTTCGGCGGCTTCGGGACTGTCATCCGATAACGAATCGGAGGCTATCTTCATTACCGAACCGCGGCTCAAAATATAAAGATTTCCCAATGCGTCGAATTTCATGTCGTCTATAACCGCGCCTTCTGTCTTTACGGTGCGCAAATGTCCGCCGTCGCCGTCAAACACCTCTATTCGGTCCATATCGTGCGACACGTAAGAATTACCGAGAAAATCCGTAACTGCGGCTGTGGGTTGCGAGAAAGCGTAATCTATGTAACTTACTTTGTCGTTTCGCACGTCTCCGCTTTTTACGGAAGTGATTTTCGCGACTCGGTTGTTTCCGTAGTCGGCGACAAGCATATAGTCTTTGCGTGTGCTCACACCGTGCGGCATACGGAAAAATCCGTCCTCGTCGCTTGCCGAGGCTGCTATCTGTTCGGCTTTTGCAAGCGAAGCGTCATATTTTACAATGCGCCCTTCGCCGCACAGAGCGAATATACTGCCGCCGCCCGCAGTCAATGCTTCGACGCCGCTTGCCGTATCGTTAGCAGCGCGGCGCAGCATTCCGTTCTTGATTTCATATAAGCTTATTCCCGTCGGCTGCAAAATAGCGACCGACGAAGGGGCGGGGGACGCAAATCCCTTTATGCCGTACATCCGCGAGTATACTTTGTCCGCGCCGTCTGCCGTTATTCTCAAAATGTCGCATGTGTTTGCGCCCGCGTCCGTGCAAACGAAAATTTCTTCGGGCGAGCATGCCGCAAGATATTTCTTTTCTGCGTCGGTCTGTACGGTGAGCGTTCTCACGTTTACCGTGTCCGCGCCGCCGTCCGCGCTCACGTCGTACACGGTAATGCCGTTTTCGTTCAAAACGTAAAGTTTGGAGCCGCTTGCGTAAATGTCCGACACTTTATCGAGAGTAACGTCGGCGCTCACTTCCACCGTCCCGTCGCTTTTCAAAACGAATATTTTTCCCGAGCATACCGCATATTTTTGCGCGTCGGGCGTAGGGGCAATGCCGTCGAGATATTCGCCCGAATGCGTAAATTTATGAAGCGTGTCCGCCTCCGCCGCATAAAGATTGCTTTCGTCGGCAAACAGGTCGGTAACGTTTCGGGTGTAGAAATAACCGGATTCGCCCGCGCTTACGAGGTGCGCTTTTATCATTGTGCTTTGTGCTGCCCAAACGTCGTAAATCGGTGCGGCGCAAACCGCAGGTATCATAGCCGCGGCTATTGCCAGGGCGGCGATAAGTGCTGTCAAAGAGTATTTCTTAACTGTTTTCATGCTTCGCTCCAAACAAGAAATTCGTCGAATTTTGTCGTATACCTTATAATTATAGCACATCGCCGCCGCATTGTAAATAGATTTTGCCGTCCTCGGCGGCGGTTTTGTCCGCGCTTAATGTGACAAATTATCGAAAAAAGTAAAAAAAATCGAAAAAAACCGAAAAAAATCACAATTATTTTTCAAAACCCCCTATACAAGTTCGAAAATATGTGTTATAATATATCCGTGAATTTTTGTTTTGCGGATTTTCGTCAACAGGAAGTTTTCGGCAGGAGTTCAATATTACACGGTTAAATCGAAGCTTTGCGCAAGCGGCGCATAAAGCAGAGGAGTTCATCTTGGAAAGAATAGCAGTAATAGACTTGGGCAGTAATTCGGCAAGACTTGTCGTTTCGGACATAATGCCGAGCGGTCACTTCGTGGTAGTCGACGAATTAAAAGAAACGGTAAGGCTCGGACAGGATATGGAGCGCGACGGATTTTTGAAGCCCGCGCGCGTGGCACAGGCGGTCAAGACGTTGAAGATGTTCCGCAAACTGTGCGACAGTTACAAAGTGGACAAGGTATATCCGATTGCCACCAACGCCGTAAGGCGCGCCAAAAACCAAAAGAGTTTCCTCGAAGAAATAAATTCCGTGTGCGGCTTCAAATTCCGCGTACTCAGCGAGGAAGAAGAATCGACGCACATATACCAGGGCGTAATCAATTCGCTCGATGTCCCGAAAGCCGTGATAATGGATATTTCGGGCTCGTCCACACAGCTAATTCACTATAACCGCCGCAACGTGCTCAATCGCGAAAATCTGCCGTTCGGTACGATAACGCTGAGCGATTTGTTCAACGACCCCAATCTTACCGCCGCACAGCAGGCGAGAAACGTCGAAGCGTTTGTCACCGAGCAGTTCGACCGTATCGGCTGGCTCAAAGAAATAGACCCCGACGTGCAGTTCGTGGGCGTCGGCGGTACTTTCCGCAACCTCGCCAAGATAAGCAGAATCATAAAACACTATCCGCTCGAAATGATACACAATTCCAACGTGTCCGTGGGCGACTTCGAAGTCGTTTACGATAAGGTCACTTCGCGCGATGCGGACAAGCGCACGAGAATCCGCGGACTCAGCGTCGAACGCGCCGATATATTCGTTTCCGCGCTCGCCTGCGTAAAAGCGTTCTTCTCGGTTGCGGGATTTGAAAACCTTGTTATTTCGGCGTCCGGCATACGCGAGGGAATAATGTTCAACCATGCCGTGCCTTCCACCGTGGAAAAGCCGATAACCGACGTCATGGGTCATTCGCTCATGACCGAAATGCTGTATTTCGGCGTGAATATACCCCATGCCGAACACGTCTGCAATCTGTCCATACAGCTCTACAAGCAGCTGCGCGTGCTGCATAAGCTTCCGCGCCAGTACGTTAAAGTATTGCGCATAGCGTCGCTATTGCACGATTCGGGCAAGGGTATCAGATTCTACGACCACAACAAGCATTCGTTCTATTTCATTCTCAACAGCGGACTCTACGGCGTGACTCACCGCGATTTGGTGCTTGCGGCGTTCGTTGCCCGACACCAGCCGTACGACGAGTTCAACGTGGCGGAATGGAACAGATATAAGGATATAGTCAGGGAAGAGGATTTGGTGGCGGTCATGAAACTGTCCGTCATACTCCGTCTTGCCGAAAGCCTCGACCGCAGCGGACTCGGCGCAGTCAAAACGCTTAACTGCGACGTGCTCGGCGACAGCGTAATAATGAAAACGCAGGTCGAAGGCGATTGCTCGCTCGAAATAAAGACCGCTCTCACCGTGGGTGCGGACTTCGCCAAAGCATACAGAAAGAACCTCGAAATACTGTGAGAATAATTCTCGCCAGTGCTTCGCCGCGCAGAAAAAGCCTGCTCGAAAGCGCGGGCGTAAAGGCTGAAATAATTCCTTCGAACGCGGACGAGAGCGACGCGGACGAAAACATTGCGCTCAAAAGCGCCGAACCCGACGCCGCACTGGCTCTTTCGCGCGCTCGGCTCAAAGCCTTCGACGTCGCGCGCAGTCTGTCAAAGCAGTCAAAGGCAAATCCTTTTGTCGTATGTCCGCAGAAGCAAAACCAAAACGGGCGCGGCGGATTTATAGTCATAGGCGCGGATACCGTAGTGTATAAGGACGGGCGCTTTTACGGCAAGCCCTCGGACGCCGCCGACGCTCGGCGTATGCTTTCCGAGCTTTCGGACGCGACGCACAGTGTCGTGACGGGCGTGTGTATCGTCGACAGTGATTTCGATATGCGGTTGTTTTACGAAAGAACGCTTCTGACTTTTTCCGAAATAGACCCTTGCGCGGCGGAGGCATACGTAAACTGCGGCAAGTCGTTCGGCAAAGCAGGCGCATACGGCGCTCAGGATAAAGAAATACAAACATACATAAAATGCTTAGACGGGGAGCTCGACAATGTGATAGGGCTTCCCGTAAAGAAACTACTGAAACACATTGAGGAGAACTCGAAATGGCGGCAATGGAAATAGCAGTCGAAATAGGAACGTCTTATACGTCCGTGTATCTGTCGGGACAGGGCATAGTTTTGCGCGAGCCGACGGTCGTGGCGTTTATGAACGACGGCGGCAGAAAAAAGGTGCGCGCCGTCGGCGACAAAGCGATGGAAATGATAGGGAAGACTCCCGAAAAAACCACGGTAGTGACGCCCGTAGTCGACGGAATAATTGCCGACCCCGACACTTGCGCGGTAATGCTCAAAGAATATATAAGAAAGATACTTCCCGAAAACTATCTGTTTTTTCCCAAGATAAGAGCTATTCTCGGAGTGCCTACGGGACTGTCCGTCGAGGAAAGAAAGATGTACGAGGATGTGCTTGCCGCCGCGCGCATAACCGACGTTACGATGATAGAAAACATAATGCTTTCCGGCATAGGCATAGATTTGCCGATAAATTTGCCCAACGGCGGATTTGTGGTTAATATAGGCGGCGGAGTTACGGAAATAGCCGCAATAAGTCTCAGCGGAGTGATTTCCGGCTGCGGAGTTACCGTCGGCGGCAACATGATGGATAAAGCGCTCATAGACTATATTGCCGGCAAGTTCAGCCTTAAAGTCGGAATAAACGCCGTGCGCAAGCTCAAACACGGCATAGGCTCGCTTTCCCCCAACGACAATTCGCAAATGGACGTGGAAGGCATAGATATCAGAACCAAGATTCCCACGGGCGTCACCGTTTATGCAACCGATATCCGCGAGGCTGTGCTCCCGTATTACAACAAAATCTGCGATGCGGTCGAGAACATAATAAACGAGTGTCCGCCCGCAATCGCCGCGGATATTTACAAAACGGGCATATATGTCGTAGGCGGCGCGGGGTCGATTTTCGGTCTCGGCGATTTGATGAAAGAACGCCTTAAACTCAATGTCTATTTTCCGCCCGACCCCTCTTATGCGGCGATACTCGGCGCAGGCAAACTTCTCGGTGACGAAAAACTTCTGCACGAGATACTTATGTAGCTGCTTAAAAGTATCGATAAAGAAACAGTGCTATGCGGTTAATTGCGAAAAAGGAGAATACTTTGGAAAAGAAAATTCATACGGTTGCCCTTATCGCTCATGACAACAAAAAGAGCGAAATCGTCGAATGGGCGAAACTGAATAAAGAGGTTTTGAAAAATCACAGACTATGCGGAACGGGGACGACCGCACGTTTGGTGCGCGAAGCCGCGGGATTGAATGTCGAAGGATTTTTGAGCGGTCCGCTCGGCGGCGACCAGCAGATAGGCGCGCATGTCGCGGAAGGGAAGATAGACGTCGTCGTATTCTTTTGGGACCCGCTTTCCTCTCAGCCTCACGACCCCGACGTAAAGGCGCTGCTGCGCATTGCGGTCGTATACGACGTGCCCATCGCCACCAATAAGGCAACGGCGGACTACATACTGAAATCTTCGCTGTTCTGATTGACGGCACCTGTTGTGCGAATACGGTATAGAAAGCAAATTTTATATGACAAAAGCATATAAAAAAGAGGCGACGGAATAAACGGTTTTCCGCCGCTCTTTTGCTATTTTACATGCAAATCACCGAAAACATCGAACTATGCCACGCATAATGGTATATTTACTGTACCATGTCGAAAAGTTTGCTGATTTATTACGAGTTTAAGAAGCAAAACATTGTGGGGAATCATGTGTTTAGCGGATTTGTTTAGCTTAACGATTCCAAAGACAAAGCTATGTATGCAATTTGTTCGTTATAAAGATTCTGTTTGTCGGCGTCGGTTGTTTCTGCGCACTTTGCTTCCAACTCTTCAAGCCAGTATTCGAGCCAATCGATTTGCTTAGACTGCGAAACACCGTCGAGAGCCGAATTTACTTTCTCGCAAAATGTATCATAATCGTCACTCATTACATCTATTTCAGGCTTGCTTTTTACACGATTGACTTTTTTCGGCTGACTGTTATTTTCACCAACACCTTCTTTTGCTGATATCGATGACTTTTCCATATCCTCTATGATGCTGTTAAGCGCATCCGAAAGTTGCGTTACTAATACCCCAAAAATAACAGCACTGGGCAACATGGCGATAATTAAGACCCACCAATAGGGACTTTTGAAAAGTGCCGCTATTATTCCCGTTATAAATCCAAATATAATATATATAGTCAGCAAAGTATTAAGAGTTTTTATCAGCTTAGCTACTGCATTTCTTGACTTTTCTTTCAATCTCTCACCTCAATGTTATAAAATGTCTTTACATTATTATACTTTTAAACATCGAAATTGTCAAGCTGAATGGTCTCTATCTCCGCGAACTATCGCCCGGCTTTCATGCTCGGGTACGCTTCCCGTTACGCTCGGTGTAAACGTAACCATATTATGCCACGCATAATATATGCAAAATCGATTGTAATTTGCAAAAGTTTCTGCGCTGCGCGGTATTTTTAATGCACTATTATTGTCCGCCATTATTGTTTTGTTCTGTTTTTCAAAAAAGCCGTTATGGTGCCGAAGCGGGCATATTTGCTTTGAGCCAATAAAACAGTAAATACGACAAACAACGGCATAAATTCGCATTGCCTTTGTGCGGATTAAAATGCTATACTTTTCCTTACGGAAACATTCGGCGCTGCGGCGTATTGTTTTACGTTAGCCGCTGATTCTGCGGCGGAGGTGAGTATGGCTCGTTCTATTGTTGTTACTTCGGGAAAAGGCGGAGTGGGGAAAAGCACCGTAACCGTCGCTCTCGGCAAGGCGCTTTGCCGCAGGGGAAAGCGCGTCGTTTTGGTGGACACGGATATCGGTCTGAATAATCTCGATGTGCTGCTCGACATGGAGCACCGCGTCGTATACGATTTGCTGGATGTCGTTCACAACCGCTGCCGAGTCCGTCAGGCGCTTTTAGAGGATACCGATACAGGCGGACTGTTTTTGCTGCCGTCCGCGCATACATACGAGGCGAGCGAAATAAGCGCGCAGAATATCCGAGTGATAGTCAATTCTCTCGCGCCGTCTTTCGATTACGTTCTCATCGACTGTCCCGCCGGCATAGAACTCGGTTTTCACCGCTCTGTTGCTGCGGCGCGCGAAGCGCTTGTCGTCACCACGCCGCATATATCCGCGGTGCGCGATGCGTCGAAGGTCATTCCGATTCTTACAAGCTACGGCTTGAAATCCCGTCTGATTGTCAACCGTTGCAGGGGCGACCTTGTAATGGACAGCGAAATGGCGGACTGCGACACAATCTGCGAAGCGCTCGGGGTGGGTATTGCGGGGGTTATTCCCGACGATGACGTCATAAATCTGCAATCCAATGCTCTGCCGCCGCGTTCGCGTCGTTCGGAAGGGTTGGCGGCAATAGAGATTCTTGCCGATAACGTAATGAACGGCACCGACACTGTCTATGACGTTACGAGACGCTACCGCGGACTGTTCGGCTTTTTCAAACGCGGACTTCGGAAATTGGTTTAGTCGGGGCATATTATGAACAGAATAAAAAATAAATTGAAAAATGCCGTGGTGTCGGGGCGCGACGGTAATGCCGAGCATGCGCTCAAAGTTCTGCGCGCGGACGTCTGCCGTCTGTTTTGCGACTACTTTGTGTTTGACACTTCGAACCTCGATATTACTGCGGATTTGCTGCCTTCGGGAAGTGTGTCTCTGGTCATTTCTCTGAAAGCCGAAAAGTTCTGCGAGACGGGGAAGACTCTTGATTAAGTGCCGAGCCGCAAAAGCGTACAAGCAGTCATATATCCGGGCGTGCGCGCGTATAATACGGCATGGACAAGTATGACGGAATGAATAAGCCCGAAATAAGCCTCAGCGAAAACTTATCCAAACGCGGCGAAATGCAAAGCAAAGGCGCTGCGCCTTGCTCGGATAAGTCCGGCGATGAAACGGATAAACCTGCGCGCAAAGGGGTGGGAATATTGCGCTTTCTGCTGCGCGCGGCTGTGTCTGCCGCCGTGCTGGCGTTTGTGTTCTTGCCTCGGTTTTTTCCGTATCGCGGCTCCGAAAAAGTGACCGATACCGTGAAAACAATAATTATGACAGACATAACATACAGCGAAAACGTGGGTTCTGGTGCTTTGGTTGATTTGATACGTAAGCTTTTTGCTTCCGATGACGAAAAATAGAGTAAAAAAATCGCGTAAAGGCGGATTTGCTCCGGCGATTGGCGGAGCAAAAATCAAAGTTTCGTTTTGGGTCGTACTTATGGCTGCGATAGCGATAGCTACGGGGCATCTCCGCGAAATTCTGTCCTATGCCGCCGCGGTTATTCTGCACGAGTTTGCCCATGCCACCGTCGCCGCGCGACTCGGGTATACTCTCGACTGTATCAAAATAATGCCTTACGGAGCGGCGCTGACGGGCGAGTTCGAAACGGCGCGTCCGCGCGACGAATTTCTGATTGCGATAGCAGGACCGCTTTCCAACGTGGTTTTTTCGGTGCTGTTCGTTGCGGTTTGGTGGCTTGTGCCGTCGCTTTTTTATTATACCGAGATTTATGTGCTGGCAAATGTTTTCACCGCACTCGTCAATCTGCTGCCGATATTTCCGCTGGACGGAGGCAGAGCGGCGCTTGCCCTGCTTTCGGTGCGGTTTGAAAGAGGCAAGGCGTATAAGGCTATGCGCGTGCTCGGACTTGTTCTCGGCGTCGCCGGTATCGCGCTTGCGGCGGTGTTTTTCCGCCGTCTTAATTTTTCGTATTTCACGTTTTTGGTATTTGTTTTCGCGTCGTCGGTGTTTCCCGACAAGAGCAATACCTATCGGAGGCTGTACGGCATGTCTTACCGCATGAAGAAAATCCGAAGCGGACTCACCGTAAGGGAGATAATGGTGCACCGCGATACTACGCTTATTGCATGCTCGAAACTGCTTTCGCCCAACTATTATGCCAGATTTACCGTGACCGACGACACCATGAAGTGCGTCGGGACTTTGAGCGAAACCCAGCTTGAAGATTGTTTGGTTAAATTTCCGATTTCCGCTACGCTCGGGGAAACCGTTTCGAAACTTCGCAAGGGC
This sequence comes from Clostridia bacterium, assembly GCA_022793815.1. GTDB lineage: Bacteria > Bacillota > Clostridia > Christensenellales > Pumilibacteraceae > MGBC157735. Next base: position 136,155 of record JAAWDP010000011.1, read on the forward strand.
TGACGCGTTTGCCGGTCGTGCCGTAACGGTAAAAATACTTCGGTTTACTGCGTCTTGCTTGACATAGCGCCGTTTTCGGTGGTAAAATTAAACAAAAAGCCGAGAGGAAACTTATATGGAAGTGAAAAATACCGAAACTCACGGTTCGCCGCTGTCGGCAGATTTGGTCAAAACCGAATCTCAACCCGAGGCAGGCGTAAATGCGGTCGATTCCGAGCCTGCCGAAAACCGTGTTGCGGAAAACAAAGTCTGCCCGGGTTGTTCTTTCGAAAATATCGGGAGCGCGAAATTTTGCAGCAATTGCGGAATGGCTCTGTCCGAAGGCTGCTGCGAAACTCTTGTCGAAAACACCACGCATTTTACGGTCGACATTTTGAAATCGGCTTTTTCGCAGCTGTGGATTGTATCGCTCGCATGTTTTTTGCTTGCCGCTGTGACTCTGACTTTTATAATAATTACGGACGCGAAAATTGCCCGTATCATATTTGTTTTCTGTTGTGTGATATTTATATTCTGCGGCATCGTGTACGCCGCAGTATATTTCAAGATGATGAAGGATAAACGATTTAAGTCTGACAACAAGCAGGTATACTATTTTACTGAGGACGATATAATCGCGGAATATTTCGAACACGGCGAGAAAAACTCCTCGGGAGCCTTGCACTATTGTGACGTGTCGGGCGTTCTGCGACGTAAGCGCGTGCTGCTCATTTATTTTCTGAACAACACTCAGTGCTATCCCGTGGATGTAAAATCGTTTACAAAGGGTACGGAATACGATTTGTACGGTCTGCTCAAACGCAAGTGCTCGCCGAAGGCAGTCAAAAAATATAAGTCGAAACAGATAAAATAACAGTAACGTCAATGCAGTGAAATATGGCGAAACGGGAGTATGCTTGCACTCCCGTTTTTTCTGTTCGGAAAGAGGCGAAAAATCGCCGTGCCGCGAAATCTTTTTTTCACGCTTTTTTCAAAAACCCTGCCAATCGGTTGAAAAAAATACGGCAATATGCTATATTATACGCATGGACATAGACGTATTGATAAAACAGGCGTCGGACGGCAATATGCTCGGCGAGGTGGGCAAAGAGTTTTTTGCGGATAAATCCCGCACCTCGGAACAAACCCGCAAGTTTATTACGGCGCTGCTTGAAAAGAAAGCTTACGAAAATTTGGCTACCGTTATGAGTTTCGGCTGTATCGACAATGCCGGAGGCGGCAGCTATCTTGCCGACCGCAATCGCCGGACTCGGCTCTCGGACAGATATTTCGATAATTTCATGGAACTTTGCAAATCGTGCGGCGTGGATATGTCGCTGGTTTATCCCATGCTTTTCGCGGCGTTCGACGCGCCCAAAAGCGGCTATCTTTACAGTTTCGTCGGCGGTATAGACGCTTATTTCATGCGCTACACGTCCAACGATTACGACGCGGCAGCCGAGATAATCCGCAAGTACGATAAAAAATACAAGTGCCTGTCGACTCTCATGGCGGCGGACAAGACGCGCACCGTAAGTAATATTTTAAACGACTTGATTTACGGCAAGAGCGCCAATAAAACCATACTGCGCAAATACATACTCGAAAAGCGCGTCGATATCGTTCCGTCGCTTTGCCGCGAATATCTGAAAGCCAAAGCAAAACAGAAAGAGGGAATAGTCAGGCTTTTGCTGCTCTACAAGGGCGACCCTCGTGCCGAACGCTTTTTGGAGGAAATCGAGCGCAGCGAAAAATCCGTATCGGTTCTCAGATTGATAGAGCATTATAAAAACGCAAGACACGGCACAAAAGAGAGGGCGGAAGAGGAGATACTCGGCTCGGTGGAAAAAGACGGCATTGTTTACACTTTGATTCCCGAAAGCGATTTGACGGTGAAAATCGTGCCGTCGCCGTATCCGAAAGAAGCGGAAATCGCGGCGGAAAAAGCCGAAAAACGTCTGCGCGAGATAAGCGCCGATTTGGAAAAAAGCATGGAAAACAATACGCGAAAACCATGCGACTATTTTATAAAACGCATTGCCGAAGACCGCCTTTTTGCCGCCGTGGCATCGTCTTTGCTGTTCTCGGTATATAAATTCGGTACTTTGTCTGACATAGTAACCGTGGAAAACGGCGAAATACGCGATTTAGACAATAAAAAGTGCAAACTCGAAGATGCGGAAGTCGCGGTTAGTCATCCAATCGAGTGGGAATATTTCGAATTTCTGAAAGGAATTAACGCTGCGCAGCCGTTCGAACAGATTAAACGCGCGACGTTTGTCGCATCCGATTCGGAAAAAATGTATAACTTCTGCGGCAGAGTCCGCGGCGTGATAATGTCGGCGGGCGAGTTCAAATCCGCTCTCGGAAAAAAGGGCTTTAAAATGCTGAATAAAAACAGATATAACGAGAGTTCTTGCGCGGCGAAAGTGCGTAATGACATAGTTTGTGTTTTGGAATTTTCTCCGACCGATTTTTCTCAGCCGCATAAAACCGTTTCGATGGGGGATGTCAGATTCTACCGTTATGCCGATTTAATCAAGCTCGGCGGTCAAACCTACACCGACGGAATAAAGCCGTATCCCGTTGCTGCTGTGGACGCCGTTATGTTCAGTGAGTTTTTGCGCGACGTGTTCGGCGCGCTCAATCTGTAAGCAAGCGCCGTTTCGTATGGTGCGGTATTCTGCCGTCATTCTTCCGTATGAAACATTGTTTAATAAAATCCCGTTATAACCGTGACCGCATAATGCGGAACATTTCCGATTATTGAATTATTCTTCATAATCATTCCGTGCGGGCGACGAGTCCTCTGTAAAAAATGCCTCTAACCCCTCAAAAAAACACTACTATGTCTGTCATAACAAGGAGAAAACCCTATTGAACGATATCGATTTCGAAAGAATACTGAAAAAAGTGGACAAGCCGTCGCGATATTGCGGCGGCGAACTCAATACTCCTGTAATGAAAAAGGACGCGCAGCTTAAATATCTGTTGTGTTTCCCCGATGTTTACGAAGTGGCAATGTCCAACCTCGGTATAAAAATTCTTTACGGCATACTTAATAACCGCGCGGATACCGTATGCGAAACGGCTTATGCTCCGTGGGCGGATATGGCAAAAGTGCTCAAAGAGGAAAACGTGCCGCTGTTTTCGTCCGAAACCCGAACGCCCATGCATTCGTTCGATATCATAGGTTTTTCCATGCAGTACGAACTGTCGTATACGACGGTTCTGTATATGCTCGAACTCGGCGGAGTCAAACTTCTTTCGAGTGAGCGCACAGAAAAAGACCCCGTGATTATGGCAGGCGGTCCCTGTACGGTCAACCCTCTGCCGCTTGTCGGTTTCGTGGATTTATTCAGTATCGGCGACGGCGAGCAGACTCTCGACGCTCTTGCCGAACTGTACACGCGCAATAAAAGGGAGGGCGGAACGCGCTCCGACTTTTTGAAAAAAGCGGCGTCGATAGACGGCGTTTATGTTCCGAGCGTCGGAAAAAACGGAGTGCGCCGTGCGGTGATACCCGATTTGGACAAGGCGTATTTTCCTACTGCGCCGCAAGTGCCCAATATAGAGGCGGTGCATAACCGCGCCGTACTCGAAATATTCCGCGGCTGTACGCGCGGTTGCCGTTTCTGTCAGGCAGGTATGATTTACCGTCCCGTGCGCGAACGCGGCAAAGAAACAATCTTAAAGTACGCAAAAGAGCTGATAGACAACTGCGGTTTCGACGAAATTTCGCTGTCCTCGCTTTCCACCTGCGACTATCCCGATTTGCGCGAGCTTTTGAGCGAACTCAAACCGCTGACCGACAAAAGGCGCGTCACAATCGCATTGCCGTCCACGCGCGTCGATTCTTTCGAAGCGGAGTTCGTGGAGCAGTCGCGCAAGGGCTCGCTGACGTTTGCGCCGGAGGCGGGCACGCAAAGACTTCGCGACGTAATAAACAAGAATATAACCGAAGACGACATTTTCACGTGTATGCGCCGTGCTTTCGAAAAGGGGTATTCGTCCGTTAAGCTCTATTTCATGATAGGACTGCCCACCGAAACCGACGAGGATTTGCTGGGTATAGCCGATATAGCCGCACGCATAAAATCACTGTACCGCGAATGTCATACCGCGAAAAAACCGCTGTCCGTAACCGTTTCGGCGTCCACGTTCGTACCCAAACCGTTTACGCCGTTTCAGTGGGAAGAGCAGATAAGTGCAGAGGAGATTGTCCGCCGTCAGCGGCTTTTGAAGGACGCTCTCCGCGAAATAAAGGTCAATTTCAACTATCACGACAAGGATATGTCCATGCTCGAAGCTGTTTTCGCGCGCGGCGACGAAACGCTTTCTCCCGTCATAAAATCCGCATACGAAAAGGGCTGCGTGTTCGACAGCTGGGGCGAATACTTCGATTTCGCAAAGTGGCAGGCTGCATTCGACGAGTGCGGTGTGAAAATGACGGACTTTACGCGCGAGCGCGGTATCGATGAAGTGCTGCCGTGGGATTTTGTCGACGTCGGCGTGAGTGCGCAGTATCTGAAAGAGGAGAGGAAAAAATCACGCGAGTGCGCGTTAACGCCGGATTGCCGCGGAAACTGCCGCAAATGCGGTTTGCAGTCCGCGCGCAAAGACGCGTTCAAAAACTCGTGTGCAAAGCATATAAAACGCGATTTGCCGCGCAAAGGCTGAGTTATGCGTGACATAAATTATTTCGGAGATAAAAATGATACTTTGTAAATTCACAAAAATCGACAGCGCGGTCTATATTCCGCATTTGGACATGCTGCGCGAGATGGGAAGGGCGGTGCGTCGCGCGGACCTGAGTGTAAGGTTTTCCGAAGGATTCAATCCACACATGCTGCTTTATTTTTCCCAGCCGCTTCCGCTCGGATTGCCCAGCGTTTGCGAATATTTTTGCGCCGACAGCGACGAAGACCCCGAAGTGTTCCGCGAGCGGCTCAACGTCAAACTTATGCGCGGCATGAGGATAACGGGCAGCGTCAAATGCGAAAAAGCCGAAGTGCATGCAATAACCACCCACGCGTCATATCGCTTCAAAAGTCCCGAAAAGCCCTTCGATGAAGCAGTTTTAAACAGTATTATGTCACGCAAAACAATCGAAATACCCGTCAAAACAAAGAAAGGCATAGCCGTTTCCGACGTCAAGCCGCGTATTTATTCGCTGACGGTTGACGGAGGCGACGCCGTGGCGGTTCTCGGCTGCGGCAGAGAAAACCTGCGCGCGGACTCGCTTTGCGAATTTTTGCGCGGCGAGTGCGGCATCGGCGGCTCGGTACGCATACTCAAAGAAGCGGCATACGTTTTAAAGGACGGCGTTTTGAAAACCGTAGACGAAATTTACGGTTTGACTTGATTTTGCCGCCGCCAAAGGCGAAAATCCCGAAATACGGGAAAATAGCTTGACAAAATGCCGTTAAAACTATATGCTTACAGGGAAAGTATAACCTTTGCGGGGTAAATGAACAGTACAGTAATCCGCTTTAATGCGGCACGTTATCGTTGTCCTGCTTGTTTTTTTGTTGCCGTATGAAGTTCGAATATAATAACTTTTACGGGAACATAGCAAAAGAGTGAGAAGTCAGATTTTAATAGACGTGGACAGTTACATGTCGTCGGTAGCGCTTACCGAGGACGGCAGACTCAAAGAATACTACGTCGAATACAAGGATACCAACCGTTTGACGGGCAATATCTATAAAGGGCGCGTTGTCAATGTTTTGCAGGGATTGCAGAGCGCTTTTGTGGATATCGGTTTGGAACGCAACGGATTTCTTGCCGCCTCGGAAGCGCTCGACCATAAGAGCGTGCTTTCCGGTTCGGGTAAAATGCCCGACAGGCTCAACGTAAAAGAGGGCGACTATCTTTTGGTGCAGGTCACAAAAGAAGAAACTGGAATGAAGGGCGCGCGCCTTTCCGCCAACATTTCCATACCCGGCAGATATGTGGTATATCTTCCCATGCTCGATTTCATCGGGGTTTCCAATAAGATAACCGACGAGTCCGAACGCCGTAAACTTACCGAATTGCTTGAAAAAGTCAAACCCAAAGACGGAGGATTCATTGCGCGTACAATCTGCGTCGAAGCCAAGAAGCAGGATATTTTGGACGAAGCCAAACAGCTTAAAAAGATGTATGTCGATATGCGTGCCGCATCGTCGTCGCTCGGCAGCGGCGTGGGGCTTGTCCACAGCGAGGGCGGATTGATAGTGCGCACCGTCCGCGACATGATTTCGTCGTCCGTCGAGTCCGTTGTTTGCAACGACAAACCGACTTTCGATGCGCTCAAAGATGTGCTTTCCAAGATAAACCCGCGGTTTAAAGACCGAGTCAAATATTTCGAAAGCGACTACGATATGAGCGACGTGTACGGCGTGCTCAAAGAAGTCGACAAACTGCTCGAACACAAAGTCGCGCTCGAAGGCGGCGGCACGCTTGTCATAGACCATACGGAAGCGCTCACCGCGATAGACGTAAACACGGGCAGATTCATCGGCGACGACGACAGTCACGAAAACACGGTTTTCCGCACCAACGTCGAAGCGGCAGGGGAAATAGCGCGGCAGCTGCGGCTGCGAAATATCGGCGGTATCGTGATAATCGATTTTATCGATATGAAGGAGCAGGAGCATAGGGACGCCGTCGTCGAGGCGCTCAGAAAAGAAATGCTGTTCGACAGGACGAAAACCCGTGTGCTCGGCATGAGCGAACTCGGACTTGTCGAAGTTACGCGCAAAAAAACGGGACAGGAAATCGGCGATATGCTGCTCACAAACTGTCCGTATTGCAACGGCAGCGCGCATACGCATTCGGGCGACTATCTTGCGAAAAAACTCAAAGCCCGCCTTATGCGCCTTTTTGCCGAGGGCAGTTATACGGGCGCGTCCGTAACACTGAACCCCGCAATACTCGAACGTATCGGTTCGCGCGGTTTCTTTACCCGCATTCTTTCGGAAAATTGGAGCGACAAACGTATCTATCTTGTGCCAGACGAAAAACTGCCGCCTGCGGAATTCCGCATAATGGCGCATAAGAGCGATATAATTTCCGTGCCGGTTACGGCGCGCCTTCTGTACTGACGCGGCGCTTTTCGGCGCGCTTCGGGCATGCCGAGCGCGGCGGTCGGTTTCGCTCGGTAAAATAATGGGGTCAGCCCATACGGCGGCAATCGGGGCTGTTTAAGGCGTTAAACGTGCGTTCTGCGTTCCTAAGACATCGAAAATCGTTGACTGACCGATATAAAATTGATATAATAGGGCGAGAGAGGTAAGCAAATGCGTTATATCAACAAGGAATACGGTTTTACTTTCCGTCCCCCTTTCTTCGATAAATTTTACGAAGAGAAACCGGAGGGACCTCCTCTCACCGAACAAAATTTTCCGGGCAAATACATTCAGGGCATAGGTTACGACTATTCCGCCATAAACGGCGCAATGCTCGTCGGCAAGCACGGCTCGCTCTGGGGCATAAAGGTAAGTTATTTTCATGGGAACAAGTGGTTCGATAACGACGACTTTATTTTGAATATGGCGTCGTCCTGCGCGAACACCGCCGACGGCAGTTACGCGCACTTTTCCAGCGGACCTCTGTCTGTGAACTGGGTCAAGCATAACGAACAGTCCATGATAATACAGGTATCGTCAAAGCGTAAACTTCGCGTCCGCGTTATCTTCTATCCGTGTTACGATTTCCTCGGCGAGCTGTCTATCGAGGGTTCGTATGTCAAGGGCAGAAGCCCTTACGTCGGCATAATCGGCGGAAACATATCGCTCGGCGACGGCAATGCGGTTTACAAAGAACGCTATCAGGTCATTGCCGACGACAGACCCGAGCGCGAATACTTTATGGCTCAGTCGCTTTCCAAACCGTCGGATTCGGCAAACGGCGCGTTCAACGAAGCGATAATGGAGTTCGTCATAAACAAAAACCAGCCCAGCGTTTATCTCTATGCCGTGGTCGGCGACGAAAATATATTCGACCTCGAAATACCGCGGCTCGACAAGATAGTGAAACAGATAGAAACGGCGGAACTGCGATACGGCGTCAACAAGACTATGGGCAGCGGCGTGCTCGGCGGCGGAGTGGAAAAAATGCTTAACTCCGTGCTGTGGTCGCGCATATACTATCCGTATCTTCTTACCGAAATCTATTCTCCAGGACGCACCGCTCTCGACAACAATTTCGATTTGGACGGCACGCGCGAGAACTGTGCCGCGCTGCTCGGGTCGCTTACGGGCGCGGAAAAGGCTCTCGGACAGCTCGCATACACCGTCGAGGACAAAATAATGTCCGTGCTGACGCTGTGGCATATATTCGCGCGCTGCACCGACAGAAACGCCGTGCTCGGACACTACAAAAAGCTTACCGAACTTTATCCGCCGAAATCCGAACTCGTGGTATCCGACCCCGACAAAAACGAAGTGGCGTATAAATGGGATGACTCGCCGCTTAAAGAGAAATATATACCGTCGGCTATGTACAGCCTCGATTTGTCCTGCCTTAAAATGCTCGCGTTCGATATCCTGCGCCGAATCGCACTGTATTTCGGATTTCCCGAACATGAACAATATACGAAAGCCTACGACGAAATGTCCCAGCTGGTGAACGATACGTTTTGGAACGAGCCTGCGGGGCTGTACATGAACAGATACGTAATGGGGCAGTGGGCGAACAGCTACGGCGCCACGTGTTTCTATCCGCTCATAGCCGGCGCCGTCGACTCGCCTGACAAACTGTCGAAGCTGGTAAACGTGCTGACCGACTCCAAAAAGTTTTGGGGTAAATACGTCATTCCCACGCTGTCGATAGATAATTACGAGTACGCAAAAAAGGGCAGACCCAATAACAACGGACACCGTCGTGCGCCGTATCTCGACTACCGCGGCAGTATAGTGCCCTATGTCAATTATATTATCTATCACGGGCTGTGCCGCTACGGACTCGATGAAATAGCCGGGCAAATCGCGCTCAAAAGCGCTAAGCTTTGGTCGGATAACGAAAGCGACAACGTAGTCAATTATTCGCTCTATCTTCCTACGGGCAAGCGAGTGAAGTCCAAAGCCCACCTGTCCGCAAACGGCAATATGCTCGCTCTTATGGGTATGCAGGAGCTTTTGGATTCCGAATATTTCCGCAACGACCTTAAAATCCAGTCGGTGCGCTTCGGTACTTTCGTCGAGGGTGAAAACTCGCTTTCCAACGTGCGTCTGCTTTCTCATGCGTACAGCGTGGACGTGAATGACAACGAAACCATATTGATAGTCGACGGTATCAAACTCTTCCGCGGCGAAGGCGGCAAATTCGTTGTGCGCAATTTTGCTCAAACCAAAAACGGCTGTGAATTTCTTATCGACGCAAGAGCGAATATCACGGTGAATCTGAGCGTGCCGAATTCCGATAAAAAGCTCGTCAAATATTTCTTTATCGTTCCGTGCGGCAAATCCAAAGTCGTGGCGGAAGGGGGTATGGTGAACATACAGCCGGTTGTTCCGTCGTAAAAGAATATAAAAAAGTTATCCTCCCGAACGGTGTTCGGGAGGATTTTTATATAATCAAGGTTAAAGTGTAACAGCGGCTTTAACCTTGATAAATTCACCCTTAAAATTACGTCTGCTTCGAAAAACTAAAAACGGTCAAAACCAATATTAAACTTTATCCTTGTGTACTTAGTGTGTATCGCTTTTGCTTGTCGTATGCGTATTTTCTTCAAAAACACGACAATTTTATGAAAAATGTATGTACTATGTCAGACAAAGTTCACTATATTCATAAAAAAAGCGACTCTTTCAGGCGAAAGAGCCGCATTTTTGTGTTCGTTTAAATTTGTTTTTGCGACTTCGGAATCAATACATTCCGCCCATGCCGCCGCCCATACCGCCTGCATTTGCGGGCTCGGGTTCGGGAAGGTCCGCCACTACGCTTTCGGTGGTGAGCAGGGTGGCTGCAACCGACGCCGCGTTTTGAAGCGCCGAGCGCGTAACTTTCGTCGGGTCGATTATACCCTTGGCAACCATGTCGACGTAAGCATTGTTAAGCGCATCGTAACCGTAGCCGGCTTTGTTTTTCGTGAGTATCTTGTCGATAACCACGCCGCCGTCCACGCCCGCATTGACCGCAATCTGTTTTACGGGTTCTTCCAGCGCTTTGAGTATAATCTGCGCGCCGGTCTTTTCGTCGCCTTCAAGCGTTTCGGTCAGTTTGGCAACGCAGGGGATAGCGGACAGAAGTGCCACGCCGCCGCCGGGAACAATGCCTTCTTCCACTGCCGCGCGCGTAGCCGCAAGCGCGTCCTCTCTGCGCAGTTTCTTTTCCTTCATTTCGACTTCGGTTGCCGCGCCGACGTTTACAACCGCAACGCCGCCGGCGAGTTTGGCAAGACGCTCGGCAAGTTTTTCCTTGTCGTAATCCGACGTGGTGACGTCCATCTGCGCGCGAATCGATTTGATTCTCGCCTTAATGTCCTCGCTTTTGCCTGCGCCCTCAACGATAGTCGTGTTGTCCTTGTCCACTTTGACTTGCTTTGCTTTGCCCAGCATGTCAATCGTAACGTCTTTGAGTTCGATACCCGTTTCCTCGCTGACAACCGTGCCGCCCGTAAGCGTGGCAATGTCTTTGAGCATTTCTTTGCGTCTGTCGCCGAAGCCGGGAGCCTTTACCGCCACGCAGTTGAAAGTGCCTCTGAGCTTGTTCACGACAAGCGTCGCAAGAGCCTCGCTCTCTATGTCGTCGGCAATGATAAGCAGTTTCGCCGCTCTTTGCACGACCTGTTCGAGGACGGGGAGTATTTCCTGTATGTTGCTGATTTTCTTGTCGGTGATAAGTACGAGCGGATTGTCGAGCACCGCTTCCATCTTATCGTTGTCCGTAACCATGTAGGCGGAAGCATAGCCTCTGTCGAACTGCATGCCTTCCACAACGGAAAGGTTGGTGTCCATGGTCTTGGATTCCTCAATGGTGATTACGCCGTCTTTGCCTACTTTTTCCATGGCGTCGGAAATAAGCGCGCCTACAACTTCGTCGCCCGCGGAAATCGAAGCGACCTGCTTGATTGCGTTTTTGCCGTCGACCGGCTTGCTTATCGATTTAAGGTGCGAAACAACTTCCGCCGTAGCGGCAGCAATGCCTTTCTTGACGATAATGGGATTTGCACCCGCAGCGACGTTCTTCAAACCCTCTCTGATGATGGCCTGCGCCAAAAGGCAGGCGGTGGTCGTTCCGTCGCCCGCGATGTCGTTGGTTTTGGTGGAAACCTCTTTGACAAGCTGCGCGCCCATGTTCTCGAACGCATCCTCAAGCTCGATTTCCTTTGCAATCGTCACGCCGTCGTTGGTGATGAGCGGCGCGCCGTATTTCTTGCCGAGCACGACGTTTCTGCCCTTGGGACCGAGAGTGATTTTAACGGTATCCGCAAGCGCGTTTACGCCTGCTTCCAACGCCTTTCTCGCTTCTTCGCCCGTTTTGATTTGTTTAGCCATAAAAACTTAATCCTCCTTGAATCATTCTATTACGGCAAGTACGTCGGACTGCCGCATAATCGTAACGTCTTTACCGTCGACTTTGAATTCGCTGCCCGCGTATTTCGAGCAAAGCACTTTGTCGCCGACTTTGACTTCCATAACGACGTCTTTGCCGTCTACGTTGCCGCCGGGACCCACTGCGATGACGCGCGCCATCTGCGGCTTTTCCTGGTCCTTCGCCAAAAGCACGATTCCGCTTTTGGTTTTTTCTTCCGCTTCGACAGGCTCGACTACGATTCTGTCGAATAAAGGTCTGATTTTCATAAAGCATCCTCCTGAAAATATTATTTACTCGTTTATTTCGGTATCGTTGAATGACACCTTGATAATAATAGCGGAAAATTTCATATTTTGCAAGCGTTTTTATAAAAATGCTCGGTTTTGTGTTGCAAAATTTTTGCTTTTTTGTTATAATTGATAATTATATAAGGTTTCGCGCGAATAATTCCCTGCGGCTTGGTAGGAATTTAACGCGCAAACGGACTCAGAGGAGAAAAAAGTCATGGATAAATGGGACAAAAGGTTCATGGAAGTGGCGCGGCTGGTCGCAGGGTGGTCCAGCTGCTATCAGGAAAACAGGCAGGTGGGTGCGGTTATAGCCAAAGACAAGCGCATTCTAACCACCGGGTACAACGGAGCAAGCTCGGGCATTAAAAGCTGCAAGGAAAAGGGCGTGTGCCTTCGCCGCGAACTCGGCATAGCTTCGGGAACTCACCACGAAATCTGCTATGCGACCCACGCCGAGCAAAACGCCATAATACAGGCGGCGCGCATGGGACTCAGCATAGAGAACGCTACGCTTTACTGCACGCATCAGCCCTGCGTCATCTGCGCGAAAATGATTATAAACAGCGGTATAAAGCGCGTGGTTTACGAACAGGGCTATCCCGATAAGTTTTCCATGGAACTCTTTGCGGAAGCGGGCGTCGCAATCGAACGCGCCGACTCTTTGCCGCAGTAGTCCGAGAGCAGTCCGAAAAATTCGGCTTTTCGTTTTTCGCCCGAGCCCGAGCAATGAGCATGGGGCAAATACAAATGTAAAATCGCATAAGGACTCCGCCGTGCGGCGGAGCTTTTTTATTTGACCCGACTGCCGTGAAAACAAAAATTTTTTTTGTGAAATCGCTTGACAAATGCTTTCGGCGGCAGTATAATACAAACAGAATTTGACTTTCTTTGACTTTTGACTTTCGACTTTGACCTTCCGCAGGCAAAGGGCGAAAGCAAAAGGGAATGGATAGCCGATTCGGGAGGTAAAATAAAAATGGCAAACATAAGCGACATAATCGAAAGATTTTTGCTGGACACGCTCGGCGACAACGAAACGCTGAACATCAGCCGCAACGAGCTTGCAAACTATTTCGCATGTGCGCCCAGTCAGATAAACTACGTGCTGTCCACGCGGTTCACGCCCGACAGGGGGTATGTCATAGAATCGCGGCGCGGCGGCGGCGGCTACATTACCGTAGTAAAGGTTTCCAAAAGCGGCAACGAAACGATAGAAGAGATACTCAACAGCCCGATAAGCGACGGCATAAGTTACAACCGCGCGGCGCAGATACTCGAAAGATTGACCGACAGCGGTATAATAACCGCCCGCGAGGCAAGACTGATAGAGTCGGGCATAACGGACAGGGCGCTCATCGCGCCCACCGTAGCCAAGGACGGACTTCGGGCGGGCATACTCAAAAGCGTGATTTGTCAGTTGCTCAAAGACGGAGCGGACGCATAAGGAGGTAAGCGAAATGTTGTGCGACGAATGTCAAAAAAGAGAAGCGGTATTCCACAGCAAGGTGATAAAAAACGGAGTCGTCAAAACCCGTCACCTCTGCGCGCAGTGCAGTAAAAAATACAGAGAGGAAGATTCCTTCCTAAAAAATTTCGGCGGCATAGACGACCTTTTCTCGTCGTTTGCCGGGCTGATGCTGGGCGACAGCGCTCCTTCGCGCGCGGTCTGCATGAAGTGCGGAACGACTGCGGACGAGTTTTTAAAGACGGGCTACGTCGGCTGCGGCGAGTGCTATAAAGCATTTGAAAACATCATGACGCCCGCGATTCGCCGCATACATCACGACGTGCGGCACGTCGGAAAAATTCCCGGCGGCAAAAGCGAGGCTGCGCTCGCAGGCAAGATAGAAAATCTGCGCAGATTGCAGCAGAAGGCGATAGACAGCGAAAACTACGAAGAGGCGTCCAGGCTTCGCGACGAGATAATCGAACTCAAAAAATCCATGGAAGGAGGCGACGGAAATGAACGCTGACGGCAACATAGTTATTTCCAGCAGAGTGCGTCTTGCGCGCAACGTAGAGGGACTTCCGTTTCCGCATAAACTGCGTTACGAGCGCGCGGCGGTCATAGCAAAAGAGGTTTACGACGCGCTTGCGCCCACGGGCACTTACAACCTTTACCGCGTAGCAAACTCGGGTGAACTGGACCTCGACGTTCTCAAAGAAAAACATCTGATTTCGGCGGACCTTCTTCATACTGACAACGGCGCGGCGATTATAAACGACTCCGAAACAGTAAGCGTCATGATTAACGAGGAAGACCATATCCGCGAGCAGTGCATTCTGCGCGGACTCGGACTCGAAAAGGCTTATGAGCAAATCAACGCCGTGGACGACGCAATCGGCGCAAAAATCAAGTACGCTTTCGACGAGCGCCTCGGCTATCTCACATGCTGTCCGACCAACGTCGGAACGGGCATGCGCGCGTCGGTAATGCTTTTTCTGCCTGCGCTCGCGCTCACAGACAGCATAGAAAACTGCGTCAGTGCGGTTTCGCGCCTCAACATGACCGTGCGCGGAGTGTACGGCGAGGGCAGCAAGGCGGAAGGATTCATCTATCAGGTTTCCAACTGCAAAACTCTCGGGGTCGGCGAAAGCGAAATCGTGTCCTCCGTGACGAAGTGTATCGACAGCCTCGTCGAGTCCGAACTCATGGCGCGCGACAGACTGTTCCATGCAAACGGCGCCCAAATCCGCGATAAAGTACAGCGCGCCTGGGGACTGCTCACGAACGCATATTCGCTTTCCACGGAAGAATTCATGTCGCTGATGGCGTTTGTCAAACTCGGAGCATACGAGGGGTACGGACTCATCGAACTGCGCGACGCCGACCGTTTCGAAAAATTGATTACCGAGGCTCAGCCCGCAAATATAATCAATATAAGCGGTAAGGCTCTCGACGGCGATATGCGCAGCGTCACCGCGTCGCAGCGCGACATACTCCGCGCTTCATACGTGGCAAAGACTTTGAAGAATGTGGCGTCCCGTAAGTAAGAAAAAACAAGATTATATATAATATAGAATAGAGAGCGCTTCCTTTTCGCGGAAGCAAAGGAGTGAAACATGCAAATACCCGTTTCCGAAAATCTGAAAAAAGCATTGAATAAAGCGGAAGAAACCGCATTGACTTACAGCAGCAACGTGATAGGCACCGAACATCTTTTGTACGGCATGCTTCAAACCGAGTGCAAGGCGGGCAGGCTTTTGAGCGAGCGCGGTGTAAGCGCAGAAACCTTCGAAAGATATTTCGATTCCTGCGAACACTATTCGGGAGTGCGTCCCAAGTTTTCCCAACGCGTCGAGCAGACCCTGTTTCTCGCATTGCAGATAAGCCGCGAAACGGGTTTCAACGTTGCCCATACCGAGCATGTGCTGTTTGCGCTTTTGCAGGATAACAGCGGCGTGGCGTATGCGCTTTTGCAGGACAGGTGCGGCGTGGATATGCGCAGTCTTATGAGCGACATTGTTTCCGCCGTGAACCGAAGCGCAAGCGCGGCGGCGTCGGGCAGCGACAGCCCCGTAAAACCCCTGCCTGCGCAGTTGAAAGACCTCGGCGTGGACGTGACGCAGAAAGCCCGCGAAAACAAGATAGACCCCATAATCGGCAGACAGGAAGAAATAGAACGCATAATCCAGATTCTCTGCCGCAAAACAAAAAACAATCCCGTGCTTATAGGCGAGCCGGGCGTCGGTAAATCCGCAGTCGTCGAAGGACTGGCAAAAGCCATAGTCGAGGGCAATGTTCCCGAACTGCTTAAAAACAAAATCGTGTTCGGACTGGACATCGGCTCGCTCATGGCGGGAACGCGCTACCGCGGCGACCTCGAACAAAAACTCAAAGACGCGATTTCGCTTATCCGCGACAGCGGCAATATAATAGTGTTCATAGACGAGATTCATACGCTCGCGCGCGCAGGGGATAAGGACGGCGAAGTTTCACCCGCGGATATTCTCAAACCCTATCTCGCCCGCGGCGAAATGCAGACGATAGGCGCAACCACCACCGACGAATACCGCAAATTCATCGAGGCGGACAAAGCGCTCGAACGCCGCTTCCAGCCCATAATGGTCGAGCCGCCCACGGTGGATCAGACCATAGAAATACTTCGCGGACTCCGCGAAAATTACGAGGCGTTCCACAAAGTCCGCATAACCGACGGCGCGCTTGTGGCGGCGGCGAAACTTTCCGACAGATATATCACGGACAGATTCCTGCCCGATAAGGCGATTGACCTCGTCGACGAGGCGATGAGCCGTGCAAAGGTCAACGGCAACATCGTGCCGCCGGACATCAAGGAAATGGAAAGCAAACTTGCCGAACTCGAAGTCAGAAAGAAGGAAGCGTCCTCGCGCGACGATTTCGCGTCGGCGGCAAAACTCCGCGACGAACAAACCGCTTTGCGCAAACGGATAGACGAGTGCAAACTCGATTGGAAAAAGCACGGCGAGCAGACGGGCGAATCTATAACCGAGGAGAATATAGCCGAGGTCGTTTCCAAGTGGACGAAAATCCCCGTAACGCGCCTCAGCGAAAGCGAAACGCAGCGTCTTATGGGTTTGGAAGAAATACTCCATAAGCGCGTCATAGGTCAGGACGAAGCGGTGGAAAGCGTGGCAAAAGCCATACGCCGCGCACGCGCCGGGCTCAAAGACCCGAACCGTCCGATAGGCTCGTTCCTTTTCCTCGGACCTACGGGCGTGGGCAAAACCGAGCTCACAAAGGCGCTCGGCGAGGCGATGTTCGACGACGAAACCGCGGTAATCCGCCTCGACATGTCCGAGTTTATGGAGCCGCACAGCGTTTCCAAACTCATCGGCGCACCTCCGGGCTACGTCGGATTCGACGACAACGGCGGACAGCTCACCGAACTCGTGCGGCATAAGCAATATTCGGTAGTGCTTTTCGACGAAATAGAAAAGGCGCACCCCGACGTTTACAATGTCCTTTTGCAGATTCTCGACGACGGCAGACTGACCGATTCCAAGGGCAGAACGGTTTCGTTCAAGAACACCATAATAATAATGACAAGCAACGTGGGCGTGGCGGAACTGAGTTCGTCGCACCGCGGACTCGGATTTGCCGTCGATTCGGCGGCGGACGAAAAGCGCGAGAAACAGCGTAGGGAAGAGATACTCATGAACGCATTGAAAAGCAAGTTCAAACCCGAGTTTCTCAACCGTATCGACGTAGTCAGCGTGTTCCATGCATTGTCCAAAGAGGATATAGGCAAAATTGCCGACATCATGCTCGCGAAGGTCGCAAAGACTCTTTCCGAACGCGGAATCGCTCTCACGGTAACGCCCGCAATGCGCGACTATATTATAAACAAGGGCTACGACCCCGAGTACGGCGCAAGACCTTTGAGAAGAGTTATCGAGCACAGCGTGGAAAACAACGTCGCGGAGGCTCTGCTGTCGGGCAAAACCTCGGGCGGCAGAGTGACCGTGGATATAAGCGGCGACGGAACTGTGACGGTTCGCTGAAAAATTCCATTATTTTTCGAAACCCTATTTACAAACCCGAAAAAATGTGTTATACTGTAAGTACCCAATAAACGTACTTTGAGGAGGTACAAATAATGAGAATCGAATACTTGACCAAAAACTACACGGCAACCGAAAAACTCAAAGACATCATCGAAAAGAAAGTCAACAGACTCGATAAGTTTTTCGAAGACGACACCGCAGTCAAAGTCATGCTCAAACAGTCTAACGACGTATGCACGCTCGAGCTTACGATATTCGTAGGCAGCGGAGTGTTGCGCAGCGAAGTTTCGGGCGACAACATGTATAACAATATCGACCTTGCGCTTCCCAAGCTGGAAAAGCAGATTATAAAGCACCATAAAAAACTTGCGGACAAATCCAAAAAATTCCGCGCTCCCGAGCTCACGGACGCCGCGTTTACCGCTCCCGAGCCCGAACGCGATTTCAAAGTAGTGCGCTCCAAGGCATACAAACTCACGCCCATGACCGTGGACGACGCGATAGAAGAACTCGAACTCATCGGACACAGCTTCTATGTATTCGAGAATATGGACAGCGGCAGAGTCTGCGTGCTGTACCGCAGAAACGACGGCGATTACGGACTTATCGACGCCCAGACTTCCGCAGAACGGTAACGCTTTGCAATTCGCAATTCATAATTTTCAAATAACTGTCATGTCGACCGAAGCGGAGGAATCCCAACCTTAATAATGTAACGCAAAAATCCCGTTTCCGCGTTTTGCGGAGTCGGGATTTTTTTCGTTTAACTTCCGAAAAATACCATATTCTTTTTGTTGTCTTTTTTCGCATAATATGGTAGAATACTGCTGTATTACAATTTCGGCTATGAAAGGAGAACCGGTATTATGAAATTGAAAGTCGATTATAACAATATGATGCGTCCGTCCGTCGGCGAGCGCGGTATCGACGAAAGCGTATTCGCAAATAATGCGGCGGCTGTCAAAGCGGCGCATGAAAGCGTAATGAACGCGCGCGGAAAAGGCTGGCAGCAGTGGTGCGACAGCCCGTATATTTCCGACGCGGAACTAAAAAAAATAACGGACTACGGCAAGAGAGTAAAGGACAAGGCGGAAAGCTACGTCGTGCTCGGCATAGGCGGCAGCGCTCTCGGTGCAATCGCCGTTACTGGCGCGCTTTTGCACCTTCGGCATAACGAGCAGCCTCGCGAAAAGCGCAACGCGCCGAAATTCTACGTCGAAGACAATATCGACCCGGAAAGAATGAACGCGCTGTTCGACACGGTGGATTTGAAAACCGCATATTTCAACGTCATAACCAAGAGCGGCGAAACAAGCGAAACGCTCAGCCAGTTTCTCATAATCTACGACGCGCTCAAAAAGGCGGTCGGAGTCGACGAGGCGAAAAAGCGTATCGCAGTCACCACCACGATAGGCAAAGGCACGCTTTATAATCTCGCGGTCAAAGAGGGGTTCGAGATATTCGGTATCGAGGGCGGCGTCGGCGGCAGATTCTCCGTATTCAGTCCCGTCGGTCTTGTCCCGTTCGCGGCGCTCGGCATAGATATAGTAGCGTTTTTGCGCGGAGCGGCGGCGGCAAGCAAAGCGGCGGAAGATAAGAACGTGCGCACTAACGCCGCGCTTTTGAGCGCGCTTTTGCAGTGCGAGTCCATGAAGAAAGGACTGTGCATAAACGTCATGATGCCCTATGCCGACAGTCTTAAATACATGTCGGATTTCTATTGCCAGCTTTGGGCGGAATCGCTCGGCAAAGCCGTTGATTTGAACGGCAATACGGTGCATGCCGGACAGACGCCGGCAAAGGCGCTCGGCGTAACCGACCAGCACAGTCAGGTCCAGCTCTATACCGAAGGTCCGTTCGATAAAGTGGTCACGTTCCTCACTGCGGAAAAATTCCGCGGCGACTGTGTGATAAGCGACGACAAGAGCGTAGACGCATGCGACTTCCTCAAAGGACATACGCTCGGCGAACTCATAACCGCCGAACAGAAAGCCACGGCTTACGCGCTCACGAAAGCCGGCAGACTCAATTTCAACGTCATTCTTTCGGAAGTAAACGCGGAAACGGTGGGAGAACTTCTGATGTATTTCATGTATCAAACCGCTTTCGCAGGCGCGCTGCTCAACATCGATACGTTCAACCAGCCGGGCGTGGAAGAAGGCAAGAAAGCCACGTTTGCCATGATAGGGCGCAAGGGCTACGAAGCCAAGCTTGCGGAAGTAAATGCGGCGTTCCACAGCGATAAGTACATCGTCGGTTAAAGGGCGGCGGCGGAAAATCGCTTGTCAAATCCTGCGGTTTGTGATACAATTACGTATATAGAAAGGAAAGCCTTTTGGCGGAGGTAATTTTTTGCGGGTAGGAATTTCCACGGCGTCGTTTTTCAACCGCGTCGCAACCGAAAACTGTTTCACCGTTTTGGAGCAAATGAACGTCGATACGGCGCAGGTGCTTCTCAATACGTTTTCGGAATACGAAAAGCCTTTTGTCGATGCGCTGGTCGCTCGCAAAGGCAATATAAACGTGCATTCGGTTCAGGCGCTCGCGGCACAGTTCGAGCCGCAGCTTTTCAACACAAACGCACGGGTTCGCGCGGATGCCGAATCGATATTCAGAAAAGTCTGCTATGCGGGGGCTATGCTCGGAGCCAAATTCTATACTTTCCACGGACCGCTTCGCCTCAAACGCCGCAATTACGTATTCGATTTTTCCAAGTACGGCGATAGGGTAAATAAACTGTGTGAGATAGCCGAAAGCTACGGTCTGCGCCTTTCCTACGAAAACGTACACTGGTCGTATTTCAACTATCCCGATTTTTTCCGCGGACTCAAAAAAGAATGTCCCACTCTCTGCGGTACGCTCAGCGTCGCGCAGGCGGCGAAAAGCGGTTTCGACGTGTACAAATACCTCGACGTAATGGAGGACAGAATTTCCACCGTCCACCTTTGCGACTGGAACAAGGACGACACGCTTTTGCCGGGACGCGGTAAATTCAATTTCGAAAAACTGTTCAAGGAACTGGACAGACGCAACCTCAATGTCCACATGTTTATAGAGGTCTATTCCAAAGACTATAAGGATATAAACGAGGTAAAAGACAGTTACGACTATGTCCGCCGTTTGCTTACGGACATAACCCAAAGTTAGCAGGCCGCTTAAAAAACGGATTGTAAATAAATCTTTAATATAAAGGAGAGAACCATGAACAAAAAGACAGTCAGAGATGTCGACGTAAAGGGGAAAAAGGTATTCGTTCGCTGCGATTTCAACGTCCCTCAGGACGAAAACGGCAGAATCACGGACGAGAACAGAATAATAGGCGCGCTGCCTACCGTCAAATACCTGCTCGATAACGGAGCGAAAGTAGTGCTTGCATCGCACCTCGGTCGCCCGAAAAACGGATTCGAAGCCAAATTCAGCCTCAAACCCGTTTGCGACAGACTCAACGAACTTCTCGGAAATAAAGTAACGCTTGCCGCCGACGTAATAGGCGAGGACGCAAAAGCCAAGGTTGCGGCTCTCGAAAACGGACATGCGGTGCTGTTGGAGAACGTGCGCTTCCATAAGG
Organism: Clostridia bacterium; assembly: GCA_022793815.1. Classification (GTDB taxonomy): domain Bacteria; phylum Bacillota; class Clostridia; order Christensenellales; family Pumilibacteraceae; genus MGBC157735. The sequence continues at coordinate 157,002 of JAAWDP010000011.1, forward strand.
AAGAAGAAAAGAACGACCCCGAATTCGCAAAAGCGCTCGCCGCTTTCGCCGACGTCTACGTAAACGACGCATTCGGCACGGCGCACCGCGCTCACGCGTCCACCGCGGGCGTGGCAGACTACTGCAAAGTCAACGTCGCAGGCTTCCTTATCGAAAAGGAAATAGAAGTTATGGGCGGCGCGCTCACCGCTCCCGAACGTCCGTTCGTGGCTATTTTGGGCGGCGCAAAAGTTTCGGATAAGATAGGCGTAATAACCAACCTGCTCGATAAAGTGGACAGTTTGCTTATCGGCGGCGCAATGGCTTACACGTTCAGCGCGGCGAAGGGCGGAAAAACGGGCGAGTCGCGCGTGGAAAAGGACAAGATAGAACTTGCCGCCGACCTTATGAAACAGGCGGAAAAGAAGGGAGTCAAACTTTATCTGCCCGTCGATAACGTGATAACCCAAGAGTTCAAAGCCGACGCGGCGTCGAAAGTATGCAAGTCGGGCGAGATACCCGACGGTTGGGAAGGACTCGACATCGGACCCGAAACCGCAAAACTTTTCGCGCAGGTTATCGCAGGCGCGAAAACCGTCGTATGGAACGGTCCCATGGGTGTATTCGAATTTGCTAAATTTGCGGAAGGCACGAAAGCCGTGGCAAAGGCTCTTGCCGCAAACAAAAACGCCGTTACGATTATCGGCGGCGGCGACAGCGCGGCTGCTGTCGAACAGCTCGGATTTGCGGATAAAGTTACGCACATTTCCACGGGCGGCGGCGCAAGTTTGGAATATCTCGAAGGCAAAGTTCTTCCCGGTATCGCATGCCTCAACGATAAATAAATTATAGAACAGTTTAACTGACCTTACTCGAAGAGAGGGGCGCTCCGCGCGTCCCTCTTTTTTTACTAATGTTCCGATTTTTTATATTTTACTGTCACCACGAGGAATCTCCGCCTTGTAAAGTATCACAACAAAGTTTTTTAATAATTTATTCACAAAATGTTCATAAATTACTTGATTTTTGGTGTGCAATATGATAATATTAACGTATATTAGTATAGACAGAGGGTGAATTGTACCCTTTGACATTCCGATTTCGGAGGCTTGTATGAACAAAAGCAAACTGTTTTGCGTACTTATGACCGTAATAATGACCGTCGCGCTTTGCGCAGGCGGCGCGGCAATGCTGACCGTATCCGATGCGGTGAACACTTCTTACGAAACGTCTGCGCCCGAGGGCGAAGACGCCGTTGTTTCGCAAACTGCGGAAAACATAAGCGCATGGACGAAATCGGGCAACAACTATTATAAGCTCTATAACTATACGGGCGGCGTTCAGTCCGTTATTTTGCCCAGAGGCACATATAAACTCGAAGCCTGGGGCGCACAGGGCGGCAAAGACGCAACTTACTATCCCGGACACGGCGGTTATACGACTGCCACTTATACCATAACCGCGGATACTACCGTATATATAGTTGTCGGCGGCGTGGGCGCGAGCAGTGCTTGCGGAACCGGCGGCGGCTATAACGGCGGCGGCAACGCGGGGGCTTACGGTTCGTCCGGCGCAGGCGGCGGAGCAACCCACTTCGCCACGGCGACGGGTACTTTGGCGTCGCTTAAAAGCAACACGGGAGCCGTGCTCATAGTCGCCGGCGGCGGCGGCGGCGCAGGTAACGGTCAGACGGGTAACAACCTCGGCTGGGGCGGCGGTTCTTCTCCGGGCGCCAATGCAGGCGGAACGGGTGCTCTCAGCGGCAACTCGGCATATTTCGGACAGGGGCAGGCGTCCCAGATGGGTCTTGCCGCAGGCACGAACAACGACGGCGGCGGCGGCGGCGGCGGCTGGTACGGCGGTGCGGGCGCGACGTCCGACTCGCAGGGCGCAGGAGGCTCGGCTTACGTAAACACTTCCAAATGTACGGGAGCGTCTTATATAAACGGCAATGCATCTATGCCGAACCCGACGGCTTTCGGCAGCAATTACACGAAGGGGCAGAGTCACAACGGATTGCACGGCTATGCGCGCATCACGTCCGTGAACTCCGCACCCATTGCCAAAACGGGCGTGGCGAAAACCATAAGCAGAACGGGAACGGGCGCGGTGTCGGTCAGCGACCTTGCGACCGACGTAGTGCCTGCAAATGACTCGCTTACCTACGTGGCTCAGGAAATTTATACGAACTCGGCTTGCACGACTTCGGCGAAAAATACATACTTCACGTATACCGCAAGTTCCGCGACTTCGATAACTCTTCATCCCGTCAAGCGTTTCACCACAACTACTTTTTATGCGAAAGTAAAGGATACTGCCGGACTTCAAACCGTATGTTCGTTTACTGTGAATGCGTCCGCTTTCAACGGAATAACCGCTCAGGCAAACGGACTCAAAAACGGTAATACGGGCATTTACGGCACTTCCGTTAAAACGGGCACGAACTATCCGTCCATGTCGTCCATTACCTCGTCGGGCTACTGGTCCGCCGCAAGCGACATCTACAACGACGGCGGCGCCAACAGACGCACATATATGATAACGCGGCCGCTCGAAACGGCAGCGTCGTCGGTGTGGAACGGTTTGACTTCCGTAGTCATAAAAGCAACCGACCTTGCAATAGGTACGGATAAATACAGCAATAAATACCTTGATACGGTCTATTTTACGACATATTCGGCTACGGGCAACGGCACCAATTACTCGGTCGCCGCGGCAGGTTCAAGCGCGAAATGGACCACGCTAACCATAACCCCGAGACTTGCAAGCAAGTCGGGCTGGTTCCGTATTCCCGTCACGATAGGACTTTACGAAAATTCGTCGGGCGCCGAACTGACAAGCGCATCGTCGGGCAGACTTTCCGTCGACATCGTGTTCCGCATAGGCAACGCGCGTCCCACGCTGAATTCGCCCGTTACGGTCAGCCTGAATACCACGACAAAAAAATCGCAGACCGTCACTATTGCCAATCTCGTTGCGGACGCAAATACAAACGATTTGTCTTTTGCTTCGGGCGCGCTGACTAATGTGGTCAAAGTGCCGTCAAACGAATACGCTTACGTCGATAAGTACGGCAATACGCTTACCGCGGCAAACTATAACGTCGGCACGAAATCATCGTCTGTGATTACCGACGCTTCAACAACCACCGCGACGGGCTTTGACCGAACAAGTATTTATAATGCGGCAATGACGGACGCCGCTTCCGTGTATAAGGAAGCTTACGTAAGCTACAGCATAAGCGGCACATCCATAGTGTTTAATGCCATACGTGCCACGCGCAACCAGTATGCGTCGGGCAGGGCGAACGCTCTCGGACATTTCTATATTCTCGTTCACATAACCGACAGCGGCGATACGCGCGACACGGGTCTTTGGTATCCGATTGCGATTCGGGTCGACGATACTTCGGCAGCAACCAAGAACGCGCTGGACTTCACGCTCGACGCCGAAGAAAAGGGCGAGAGTACGGGCGTTACCGCTCCCGCGGACAGCGTGTACATTTCGCCGTACCGTCATCCTTCGCTTTCGGGTGTGGGAATAGGCGCTCTTTCCGCCGACGATGCCTCCGATACATCCAAGTACGTGGCAAACGCTCTCGGCTCGGACGAATCCGAATTTGCCGTCAACGTCGGCTCGCAGGTCGGTTCGCAGCCGTTCGCGTTCAATGACTTTTTGCATATCAATTCCGACTTCGGGTCTATGACCCCGGGTTCGGACTATTATACGAGTTACGAAACTTATGTGGGATTTTCCGCATACGTTACGGCGCAGATTGTTCCGCTTTACGCGCCCGCATCCTGGTTTGACCGTTTGACCGCCGAGCAGAAGACGGCGGCGGGAATCACCGTTTCGGGCGATGTGGCAAGCTTTAACGGTATAAAGCTTACTGCCGTTTCTTCCACGAAAGAGCGCTGGGTGGAAATTCCCGTCCGCCTTACCGACACTTTCGGAAACGTCACGGAAAACGTAATCGCGGTCAAAGTCAATAACCGCACGACCGCGCTGAGAAACACCATAAACGAAAAGGGCGGAATGGCTGTCAAAACCGTGGATTCTGCCACGGGCGAAGTTACGATAACGTACACCATGTACAACACCACCGACAAATCGTATAAGATAAGTCCTTACGATTTGGTGTACGACGCGGACCTTGCGCAGCAGCCTGCAATCGATAACAACCAAAACAACAACTCCAACCCCGACGACGGAACGGCAAACGCGACGCTTGCGAATATCCTTTACCGCAACTCGAACAAAGTCCGCACGCGCACGTCCGCTACGGGTACGGCGTCTGCGGTCAACTTCGGTTACGATACGCTTTCTTTTGTGCCGTCGTCGCTTCCTTTTACACTGAGCGGCAGCGGCGCTTCCTCGGCGGACTACACGCAGAACAGATTCACGAGCGAATTGCGCATGCATTACGTGCCGTCCACACGCACGACTGCGGGCGGCAGTATGGACTATTTGGAAATCACACCCAAGCAGCGTAACGACGGCAGCAATTCCTATACCATGGAAGGCGTTCGTATCGTCGACGAGTCGGGTTCTTACATCACGCTTAACATAGCCGTGAGAGTAATAAACTCGCTTCCTTATCTGAAAGAGCCGAATAAGGTGTTCTACCTTATTGCCGATTATATGAGTGAAAACGCAAACAGCTCGCAGCCCGTAGGCGGCGACGATGTGGGCGAGAGCTATGTCACGAATTTCAACGACATAGGATACAATATCCGCGAATTCGCAGTCCGCGAAATAGTAACCGATTTCGACCCGACCGACGTTCCTTCGCTCGAAATAGTTTCCGCTCCCAAGCTCGGCTACGTCGATGCAAGCGGTACTTTCGTCGAAGTGCCCGAATATTCGGACTACGTATCCGTCGAATACAACACGATGGGTACGGGCACGCGCAGTAACTACGTAGTAACGCGCATCACGGGCAGAAACTCCACGCAGTCGCTCGAACACGGACTTTACATGCAGATAGAAGTCACCGACGGTTTCAACAACAAAGCCGACAGGGTGAAACTCGAATTCCGTATCGAAGTTCTCAACAGCCGCCCGATTTACGTCGGAGGCGCGCAGTTCGAGGAAGGCAAAGACCCCGACGACAGCGCCAAACACTGGAACATTAAGCCTGCCAACACGGGCGACGTCACCGCAGTAAGATATATAGCGCCCGACGAAGAAACGGCGGCAATTTTGTCCCAAGACGGAGTTCTGACAAGCGGCGGCTCTATAATCAAGCCTTCGGCAAACCATATCAAATATTTCGCGTTCGACTATGACGAACTTCAAAGAATAATGCCTTATAACAAAGACGCGACGTTGCTCCCCGTAACTTCGCTCGAAACGCCGAACGGCATTTATTCTGACGACGTTGCCGTTACTTTCGGCAACCCTTACGGTTCGGATACGCCGTCGCAGGACCAGATAAACAATACCGTTCTCATCGAGTGGTACATTATCGGGAGCGACGGAAGATACCATGTGGTCAATCCGACCGATTCCGCAGACCTTGCGAAATATACGGCTAAGGACCTTGATACGTGCATCAGGGAAGACGTATTGCACTGGGCAATCAAGATAACGCCCGTTACGGGCTTTAAGCCGGAAGGACTCACGCTTACCGTCGGTTATCGCGATACGTCCTCGCTCGGCGGCTGTACTACTAACGCAAACCCCGATTCCTACGAGGGTATCCGTCCCGATAAGACGCAGATAACCTCTCATGCCGGCATAACTTTCAACATCAAAATCGAGTCGCTCGGCATGACGAATAACCTTGCGGCTTACGCAAATTCCGACGAGGAAAAGAACAACGTATACTATGCGTATTACTTCAAAGACGAGACTTCCGCTCCCGAAGCGGTATATCCCGCGGAGAAATTCACATACGGACCCGTATCGCTCGTCAGCGACGCGAACACGGGTGCAGACGAAGTGACTTATATCCCCGTCAGCTATCTCGCCATACCCACAACCCTGCGCGATAACATGCAGACCACAATCGACTTTTTGCACAGCTATGCGCTTACCGACGAAAACGGCGCAAATCCTTACCGTGCAAGCGGCGACGAAAGAGAGAACATACTCACCGATATGTCGCTTTACGACCCGGCTACCGGTCTTACCTGGTCGGGCGCTGACATCGACAACAACCCCTATATCAATATCGGCGTTGCGTCCGCAGCGGATATAGAAGGGGATAACTACCTCAACAAAAATCTTTACTATTCGGGTTCTTCCGACACCCAAAAAATAATCAAGCGTGTTTGGCAGGAGCCGGACGGCACGAAACATCCGCTCAGAGAAGATTTGTTCGGACTTTCGTTGCAGAAAAAGAACGTGCGCAGCAAAGGCTATCTCGAACTCAGCATTACGCTTGCCGAGTACGAGTATTTCGGCGAAAGCCCCACGGGCGTCATAAACGCAAGCGCGTCGCAGAAAGACGAAAGCAAAACCACAGTCAAACTGTATATCTTCGTTCCCAACGATAACATGCGGCTGGACAGCACCACCGTGGAACTTTCCTCCGCGTCGCTTACCGCGGCGGCAGGCAAGCCCGTTACGTTCGCATATGGCTCGCAGGACGGTATAATCTCGCTGGTAAACGACGACGCGGCAAAGAACGCGCTTACCCGTTCCGATTTCCGCATTTACGCAGGATACGACAAACAGGACTACGCCGCCGACGTGGCAGTCGAAGAGGGAACCCGCCTGTTCAAAGAACGCGCGTATTTCCTGGCTGATTCCGTCACGGGCAAACTCACGGACGCCCAGCGCGCGCATATTTTCGAGGGCGCAAGCAATGCGAGAACATACGGCTACAATATTCTCGACGAGCACCTTGCAGCATATTTCGGCGTGAAAGAAAGCGACCTCGACGCGGTTAAGGACGGCACAATGACGCCGTCGGTAAACCCCGGGTACACCAACTTCTTCACCGTTTCGCCGCTCGGCAGAAACGACACGTCGCTGCTGTTCCATGCGGTACGCCGTATATCCGTCGATGAGGAAACCGCATTCGCGTATTACGAAAAGACCAATCCGGGCTTCGACAGAACCGACCTTACGGAGCGTGTGGCGGCATATAATGCTTATGCGGCATCCGAACCCGAGCTCAAAGGACTCAGGGCAAGAGCGGGCGCAGACGGCTCGGTGGAAATATACTATCCTTTCCGCGTGATAGTTTACGACGATTACGAAAGCAGCGGTTTTGCAAACGGTTCGTATCAGATTTTGCAGATAGACGTCCGTATCGCAAACTCCCTGCCTTACGTGAACACAGCCATGGTGCATAACGACGGCACGGATAACTATTACGACCTCGACATAGCCAAGGGCGAGTCCTATTCCGTCCGCATAAGCGACTTCTTCGGAGACAGCGATATGCAGACCAATTCGTCACGCATGTTCCTGCAAAAAGACGAACTTGCCAAAGTCGGCGTCGTTGCGCTCAATACGTCCGACTGGTATGCAGTGGGCGAGGGCAATTTCAATACGCTTACGCTTTCCGACATTACCAATTCCGACGATGTCGCAATCGACTTCAACGGATATTACGGTGCGGCGGTTAAGTACGATATCGATAATATCCAACCGGCAAACAGCGTGAGAAACAACACGCTCAATCGCGGTTATATCCGCTTTACGGCAATCAACCGCACGCGCAACCCCATTTCCTTCAAATTGCACTTTGCCGATAATGCGGGCAATTCCGTTTCGATAGTATTCCGCATAACGATAAGCAATCAGGCTCCGGTCGCGCTCATAAAGGATGCGGGTCAGTCTTACGTGACAAGCCGCGAAATAAAAATGCGCACGGGCGAGGTGTTCACCGTGCTGCCCACAAGCTGGGATAAATTCATAGGCGGACTCGACGGCATCGGCATACCGTCCCAAGGTATGGACGACAACTTCTACGGCACGCTTACGAAAGCCCAGAGAGAACTGATTGCCGAAAGATACGCGATAGGCGCAGGCAGTTCCGATTACGCGCTCTTCGGAAACCGCTCGAACATCAGCGAAACGTCGAGCGATTTGTTCATGCGCTATTCGTTCAGCGATGTCGGCAGAAAAACCTCTCTCGACAAGGACGGATTCGTATTCGATTCCACATCGGGTACGGCTACGCACGGCTATTATGACGAAAACGGCGTATATCACGAGAGCGGAAGCCTCGGCTTCCTTGCGCTGGCGGACGACGACTTGCCTTGGGGTTTGAAGTTCCGCGCGGCAAACCCGTTCGGCATAAGCACGACCTCCCTCGATTGGAGCGCCGTGAACACCGTAGACAACGGCAGATATGCAATGGGACTTCAAATCAAAGCGGTCAGCGGCTGTACAAACGTACCCGTCACTTTCACCGTATACGATTCCGAGGGCAAGAGCATACAGTTCACGTTCCGTATAACCGTGGAAAACTCCAATCCCTATCTTTTGGGCGGCAGCGTCAATCCCGACTATAACATCGGTTTCGACAGCGCGGAAAACGAATATACCGTAACCATGAAATACGGTCAGTCTCTTACGCTTCCCATAACCGCAATCTGCTCGGACGCCGACGCGAACGACCGCAACAATCTCCGCACTTACGGAATGTATAACGGCAGTACGTTCGCCATCGATTCCGTGCAGGGCGTGGATTCGAACAGCTACGTTTCGCTTACCGACGACCGCGGCTCGGTCACGATAAAATGTACGGGAGTATTCCTCACGTCCGCAACGTCCACGCTTGTGGAGTTCTATGTGGTGGATAACCTCGCAACCGTTCCGCTGCTTGTCAAAATTCGCGTAAGCACCGTATTCGGCGGTCTTACGGACGGAGAGAGTACGGCGGCGTTTACCGCCGAGTCGGTTTCCGAATACACCGCTTCGGGCAAAGCAAGCGAACTTGCGCTTGTTTCCTCGTCGGATAAAGCCGCGGTAACGGACAACGATTACGGTTCGAACGCAGTATACAACGTCACTGCTTACGCACTGTACGACGTGGTCGGCGGAAAAGCCGTTCCCGTGGAAAAATCCGCGGTGCTGGCAAACCGCGAGAAATACAGACTCGTCACTTTCTCTGCGGAAAGCGGCTCGTATATGTACAATTCCGATACGGACGCCGAAACACGCAGAGCCCTTCTCGGACGCTATCTCGACCTTGCGTTCTCGGCTGACGGCACAAAAGCGCTCGTAACGCCGCTCGGCGCTACGCTCGACTTCCCGTTCCCGCTCTATTTCGAACTTACGAAGGTGGTCGCAGGTATCCATACGGGCGAGCATCCCGATATCCCCGTGACCGCAGGCATGAGCGCGACGGTAAACGTGGCGGACAGCGCGCCTTATGCGGTGGGGCAGAACGACGTCAATCAGGGCACGTTCACGCAGGGCATAGCCTCTCCCAACTATCTGACCGTGCGCGGTACGGCGGGCTATTCACAGACTTACCCGATATGGGATACGTCGCGCGTGGAATATTCGCTGTTTAACGACGCGGACTTCGACGACGAAATCGCGTTTGTTTCGCATGAAGTCGTTTCCATTACAAATCCCGACGGCAGCGTTTTGACCCCCGGCGACGGTTGGCAGGAAAACGGCAAAACTCCCTGCGCGTATTCCGTAACCGTAAAGGACGGAATGCTTACCGCGGCAATAGTAAGAAAGGTTGCGACGAAAGGCGGTACGGCGTTCGTGCTTCCCGTCAAAATAACCGTGCGCGACCGCAGCGGCAAACAGGCAAGCACGATAATAAGATTCGAAATACACAATTCCGCGCCTGCGTATGCTCCGTTCGAGGACGACGGCTACAACGTGGTGGAACAGGACGGCGAATATCTGCTCGATATGAAACTGAAACACGGCGATAAAGCACGTATAGACGTTTCGCGCTTCTTACGCGACGCCGATATAGAAAACGGCGAGACGTTCTCCATAGCAAACGATACGGCAAACGAAAGTCTGTCGCTTCACGACTTGGACTATTCCGTCAATGCGGATTTGAATGTAGTGCACTATGCGGGCATAACCGACGAGAGCAATATGTTTGCGGTCAGACTCGCCGATAAAAACAACCTTCTGTTCGATATCGAATGTCTGTCGGCGTCGCGCGGAAAAACCGCGTCCGTCACTTTGGTGCTGCGCGACTCCTCGCTTGCGTCCACGCCGTTAAGGCTCCGTATCCGCCTTACCGTGGCAAACAGCGCGCCTGTACTTGTCGTCCAAAACCCGAGCATAACTCTGCTCGGCGGCGACGATGCGGAATCGGCTGTCAATGCGTCGCGATTCATTTCCATAACCGAATGGCTTAACGACCCGAACCCCGACGATAACGGCGGCGGCGATACCTATATGCGCGTTTACGCTTACGAAATGGGCAATGTTCACGCTTACGGTCAGACTTTCGAGCCCGGCGGAGAGAACGACCTGTTCACGCCGTTGCAGCCGCTCGAAGGCAATGAACTGTTGCAGAAGATTCGCATAATCCCGATTGCCGGAAGATACGGTTCGCAGGAACTCATAATTTACGTCACCGACGACGGCGCAATGGGCGCGCCCGATGCCGTGCTGGTTCAGTTCGTGCTCACCATCCAAGTCGCTCGCGACCCCGATACGGTTTCGCTGGTAGACCGCACCGTGCCTTATGCGCGCGAGGATGAAATAACCGTCGAGAAGATAGTGCCCGCGCCTTACGTGCTCGGATATAAACTCGTCGGTCTTACCCAGTCCGTGGATAACAGCGAAGGTACGATTTCCGTCAGGGAAGACAACGGCAGATATTTCGTTAAAGGCGAGAGGAGAAATTCCACCGCCGTGCTTATCGCAACTTTGACGGTAGGCGACAGGACGAAAGATTTGAAATTCACGATGCGCGTGCAAGGCAACGACGCCCCGACGTATAAACTCAACGCCGACGGCTTCAAGATTACGGACTATGTGTACGACGGCGCCGCTCTCGACGCTTCGCGTACAGTAAGGCTCAATCCTTCCGATTGGTTTGTCGACCCCGAAAGCGACGACATCAAATTCCTCGATTGTTCTTCGTCGCGCACGTTCATAGTCACGGCTGCGCTCGACACGGCGCATAACCGTATCGAACTGAAATTTGCCGCCCGAGGCAGTGCGGAAATAACGATAGGACTTACCGACGCAACGGGCGAAAGATTCGAAAGGGTGATAACTGTAACAAACAACACTCTGCCCGAACTCAACTTCTTCCTTGCGATAGCGCAGAGCATAACCGTCAACCCTTGGCTGTATCTCGGCATAATAATCGCGCTCATAATCCTGTTGCTTTTAATCGTGTTCATTGCAGGCGTCTATCGCCGCAAAAAACGCGAACAGGCGGAAGTCGAAGCGCTTTTGGTTTCCGAAATGCAGCTTGAAGACCAAATGCTCCGCATAGCCGAAGCCCAGCAGCGTCAAAGCGGTATGCTTCCTCCGTCCGACGTAAGCAGCGGCGGCGGTATCTACTCGCAGGGCGGTATGCCTACGTTCGGCGGCATGCTTCCGCCCGAATTTACGGGGCAGGGACTGCCTCCCGGCAGTAGCGACGATGACGGACTGAACGGCGGCGGATATTGACATTGTTCATAATCTGTTCATATTCTTCGCTGTTTTCGAGCGTTTTTGCGCAAAATTTCATAATTTGTTCATATTTCGCGTCTAAACGCTTGCCAAAATCGGTTTTCGGTATTACAATATAAACATATAGTATAAAAGCAAATATATAGGCTCATTATAAGAAAATCATTGACGGTAAGACTTAAAGGTCTTTCGGAGGTCAACTATGAAGAAGAAATTACTGTACTTGTTATTGACGTTTGCGATAGCCGTAACCTTCGGTATCGGCAGCGCGGCAATGCTTACGACAAGCGACGCTCTCGCAAAAACGTCCGCGTCTGCGGAAGGCGAGGATGTGTCCGTTTCGCAGTCGGCGGAAAACATACAGGGCACTTGGACGCGCACTACCGCGGCGGCAAATATAGCAGGCACGGCTATTGCGGCAAACTGCTATTACAAGCAGTATAACTACACCGGCGGAGCGCAGACTGTTGTATTGCCCGCAGGTCAGTATATTCTCGAAGCCTGGGGCGCGCAAGGCGGCAACGACGCCAACTATTACGGCGGTCACGGCGGCTATACCCAAGCAAAATTTACGGTTTCCGGCGATACGACCGTCCGCATAGTCATAGGCGGCAACGGTGCAAGCGGCGCTAACAATTCGGGCGGCGGCTATAACGGCGGCGGCAATGCGGGCTCTTACGGTTCGTCGGGCGCGGGCGGCGGCGCGACGCATTTTCAGCTCGGCAATGCGTCTACTCTCAGCGGTCTTAAAGGCAGAAAGAACGACGTCCTTATAGTTGCGGGCGGCGGCGGCGGCGCGGGCAACACTTACACCACGAACGGACATAACTCGGGTTGGGGCGGAAATTCCCCCGGTCCCGCTTACGGCACGGGCGGCTATCTTAACGGTAACGACACATATTTCGGTCAGGGACAGCACAGGGTGCAAGGCGGCGGCAGTGTTCTCGACGGCGGCGGCGGCGGCGGCGGCTATTACGGCGGACGCGGTTCCAATGCCGACGCAAACGGCGGCGGCGGTTCGTCTTTCGTCAATACAAGCTCAGGCAGATGTACGAATGCTATTTACCGCAACGGTAACGCCAATATGCCGAACCCCACTTCCTGGAACGGCAATTATACCAAAGGTTCGGGACAGAACGGTTTGCGCGGCTATGCTCGTATCATAAGCCTTAACACCGCGCCCGTAGCAAAAAGCGGCGTAAACGGCGGCACGGCTTACCGCGGCGAAAGCAAGGCGACGAGTCTTACTCCCACTTCGCTCGCAACCGATACAGGCAATGCATGTACTACGCTTTCCTGGGCGGAATCGAATAAGGTATATTCGAACTCCGCATGCACCACGCTGGCGACGTCGTTCTTCGATGTTACCAATGTTACGGCAGGCGGCACGGGCGCTATTACCTTAAAACCGAAGATTCTTTTCGGTACCGGAAAACCCAATACAAACAAGACGTTCTACATCAAGGTCAAAGATAACGGCGGACTTGTTACGACGTGCAGTTTCACGTTTGAATCCACGGACCGCTCTGTTACAGCAAGAACGGGAATAAGTGTAGTAAATTCCGGTAAAACAAACGAATACCGTGTGGGTACGTCCAACACGACCAACGTAAACGAAGTCAAAGCATCGAATAAAATTTACAACCCCGCGGCAAGCAAATACACCGTGGTGGTCGTGAATCCGATTGCGGCAGGCATGAACGACATAGTTATCAATGCTTCCGATTTGTTTACCGATGCCGACGCTACGACTTACGACCAGCTTCTCATAACCAAAATATCCAATCCCACTTCCACGGCTTACACGGTGGCTGGACAGGGCTCTACAAACGGTTTGGGCTTCACAAGCGTAAAGATTACGCACAATGCGGGCGCTGCTATGACGACCTATATCAACAGCGTCACATTGACGGTTCAGTCAATGGAGAAATCGTCGAAAAAGCTGGTAGGCAACGCTCCGACGATAAACCTTGTATTCAAGATAGATAATACCCGTCCCAAAATAACGGCGGACTGCTTGTATTCTTCGCGTGTCGGAGCAGGCGCGACCAATATCAATCTTTCGCAGTTCTGTTCCGATGTAGACGGTAACCGTCTTGAAATCAAAGAGGTAAAAGTTCCCGTCAACGAATTTAATTATGTCGATTACAAAAACGGTGTTGCCACGGACCGCGCGTTCGGCTATACCGGTTCCGTATACGATTTCCCCGCTTCGGATAATGGCATAGTTTCGGGTGTAAACGGCACCGCGAAAACGGGCGAGGGTACAAAGGCGCTCAAATTCGAAAGAAATTCCGCGGCGGCAGCGTCGGGGGATACTTCGCAGGCGTATGTTTCCTATTCAATCGACCCCAACGGACAGTATATAACGCTCAATCCGCTCCGTGCAACCCGTTCGCAGTACGACAGCGCGCAAAACGCTAAACGCGGCGACTTTTATATCATGGTAAGAGTAGAGGATAAGGGCGACCCTTCCGATACGGGTATTTGGTTCCCGATTGCCATTAAAATCGCAAATACAATGCCTTCACAGCCTTCCGCGGTAGCCGTGGCTGATTCCGCTTCGGCAAAGACCGACGCGCAGGGCAATAAGGTCATGTATTTCAGCCCTATGGGACTCGGCGTGCTCGAACCCACCGAGGAAAATCTCAACAGCGACGCGGCACAGATTCCCGCAATTGCGGATGACCGCGACGTTTACGCTACGTTCGTGGACGGTGCGTCCACGCAAAACGTGTTGTGCACTTATATGTACAACGAATTCCTCGTGTTTGACCAAAGCCATTTCGACGCGGGCAAAAAAATCAAAACTCCTTTCTACGAAATGGAACTTGTTCCGCTTTATGCAAAAGCGGTCACTGCCGCTAAAATAGCGAAGGGCAAAAGTATTCTCAAACCGAGCGGTGTTACCGACGGCGGCTGGCAGCGCTACGACGAATGGGGCAGCGATATTTGGATTGCCCAAAACAGCAACAACAGCCTGATTTCGTTCTACGGTATCAAGGTTACGTTCCTGCGTTCGACGAACAACGTCTATATTCAGCAACCCATTGTTGTCAAAGACACGCGCGGCGAAACCAATTCCGCAACCTCTTCCGTAAACACGGGTACGCTCGACGGACTTGTAAACCTGCTTGTCAAGGTATCGAACAGCGAAGTAACGCGCCTTGATAAAGACGAGATAGCAAAGACCGACGAAAACATCAGCGCGGCGCGTTCCAATACGACCGGATATGACGCGCTCAACAAAAACGGCGACGCGAAAGTCAAAGCGCAGTTGGACGGCGAAGTGGTCACTTATTATGTGCCCAACGGTTATACGTTCGACATAACCCCTTACGATATAGCCGCCGACGTCGATATGGCGGCAGGCTGGAAAGCGGGCGAGAATACAAACCCGCTCCGTAAGCGCGTAAACAATGCGATTGCCGATACCAATGCGGCTTATACCGCGCAGCTCGCCGAGGCAGGCAAAGAGCTCTCGTATTTCTTTACGACAGATTTGCTTTCGCTTTCCACTACGGAAGGAAAAATAAAACTCGACGAACTCACGTTCTCGGGCGACCCGTTCGGCACCAACATGAGCGCGGGAGATATTTCGTCCACGGCGGAACGTCTTACCGTTTCCACGACAAGCCGTACTTCCACGGGCAACCCGATGTCGTTCAATGTCCGCGTTACCGACGGCACATCCACGAAACAGATTCAAATACGCATACACGTAATAGACAACGCTCCCGAACTCAAAGAGGAAGCCTCCGGCGTGTTCTATCTGTCCAGTAACTATGCGGGACTCAATGCGTCGAATACAAACTCTTCGTCCGATTACGATATGGATGACTTTGTCTCCTCCGACAAAGACCTCTATGCTTACAACTACAATATCCGCGAGATTAAGCCCGTCGACATCGCGGTCGACTACGAGGATTCCAATCTCTATTTCGCAAACTCGCAGATTACGTTCTATACGCTCGGCATAAACGGAAAATATCAGCAGTTGCTTGACGGCGACTTTTACGTCGACGCATCGTTTGCAATGGCAAGCGGTACGCGAACGGGTCAAGTGCTCAAAATCGTGGCAAAGAGCAGTACGCAGAATTTGCCCGGCGGCTTGTTTATCGGCGTCAACATTACCGATAACTACGGCTACGATTCCGCAGCCAATACGTCGGAAATCATAATTCAGGTCGAAGTCGTAAACGCGCTTCCCGAAGTCAACCGCGACATCGACAACTTCGGTTTCACTCCCAACACCGACGAAGACGGCAATACGACTTACGAATGGAAAATTTCCCCGTCCTCGTCTACCGATATCGAAACAGCCAGATATGTCGTTTCCAGTAAAGAAGTGTTGAACCATCTTCGCGGCGAAGGTGTCAGCGATAAAAACATGCGTTTGATGTCTGCCGATAATGATAACGGGCAGGGGCTGTATCTGTACGCAGGCGGCTATGAAAACAGCACGCAGAATGTTCCCAATGTTCCGCTTTACGGCGTGTATTCGGGTGATATGACAGAAACCAGAGATATTGCGGTCTATTTTACCAGACCCTCCGAGAGTTATGTAGAGCCTATAAAATTGATGGATATAGTCTACTTCAAGGATAACGGCGTCACGTTTACCGAGTTGCCTAAGGCTTACGACCACGACGGTACCGCATTGCAGGCAAGTTCCAAATACAGCGGTCCCGCCGCAAGAGATTATATCGACAATCCTCATTGGGCTATTAAAATAACGGCTACGGCGTCGTTCGCGGAAGCGGTACAGTTCACTGTCCGAGTGCGCGATACGGCGGACCGTTCGCGCGCAGGCGAGGGCGGATATAACGGCAAGCGTGTTTTGAATACTGCCGGCGACGCATTTGTGGCAGACCATAAAGTTCTCGGTGCTACCGAATTGCATTTTAGCGTCGATATCGGCTCCCTCGGTATGACTGTTCCTCACGTCAAATACAACACCGTAGGACAGACGGGCGGAACTACCAATCAGTACTATACAGAAGATGGTACGGGCGCTTTTATCGAATATAAAGATTTCTATTATAACGGTATAGACGTCGGTTCCGCTGTCAGCGTTCCTATAAGCTATTTTGCTTATCCTTCGGCATTACCTAAGGATACGACGGACAGCGAGAAGAATAAACATATTGTTGCAGTAAGTTACAATAGTGTATTCCATAACGGTTTTGCCGCAAACAAACATGGCAATAATCTGAATAAGGAAATATTCAAAAACATTTCTCTTACCGACGGCGTAACGGTATGGTCGGGCGAAACGCTTAACGACAATCCGTTCGTTATGTTCGATTCTTGGCTCATGGACAGTGTACCCGGGACTAAGCCGATGAGCAATTATATCAACAGCAATCTTACCGCTCCCGGCGGAACAGCCGAAATTCATAAACTTCTGTATGAGAATAGGCACGGCATTACAATAACTTCGAGAGGACCCCGTTCTGGTTCCGCGGCGCTCAAACTTACGCTTGACCTCGCTCTTTACAAAAACTTTACTAACAATGAACCTACTGTTGATATAGACTCTGCTAGTAATCTTCCTGTTACGGCGAAAGTTACGGTAGACGTCCGTTTGGAAAATAAGAATATAAAAGTTGTGGATGCGAACTCGACAACGGACACTCAAATCGAAGAGTATTCCACGGGTACCTATATTCCGCAATCCAACCGCGATACGTATACTTTCCGCCTTGTGAGAAAAAATCAGACGGAAGAGGGCATAATAAACGTCCGTTATACCGATGACAACAGAATCACAATCGATGACAATATGTCGGAAAACATAATCGAATCGTGTACGGCGAAATATCTCGACGGAGCGAATTTCCTGTTCAACTCTCTCGGAACTACCGACGCGCCCGTGCTCACGCGCGACCAATTGCGTCACATGATTTCTGCTGATACGGCAAATTCGTTTGCAAACACCCAGCCTACAACCAATCTGACGAAGAATCTCGCGAAATATCTCGGTCTTACCCAAACTACCGATACGGATATTTTCAACGAACTTAACAGACTGCTTTCCGCGGGACAGGAATCCGCGCTCGACACGATTCTTGCGAATGTGAAGCCCAACGCTCACTACGACGACTATTTCGACATCGAACCGAGCGTGGACGGCGAGTCGTTTACAATCAAAACAAAGAAAAAGACGTCGATAGAATATACGCAGCTTACGGGTTACGACGCGAGTAAATCTCTCGAAGAAAACCTGCCGGTAGTCGAAGCGGCGGCGCATAATAAAAATCTCGACGTTCGTATCGAAAACAATGCTTATGTGTTCTATTTCCCGCTTAAAGTCATAGTTTACGATACTTACAACGGCAGCGGATTCCTCGACGGAACATGGCAGTTGCTTACCATTCTCGTGCGTATCAACAATGCCGCGCCTACCGTCAACACTTCGCTTTACGGCAATACAAGCAGCTCGAGCACCCCGTATTTTGCGGTTTCGCTTACAAAGGGCGACGAGTACACCTTGAATATGACCGAAACTATTTTCGACAGCGACTTTGTCCGTCAGGGCAATTCGTATATGACTCAGGCGGAAATAGAGGCAAGCAGCGAGTATGACATCGACGCAAACGACTGGCTTGTGTTCGGCAACGGATATAAGGACATTGCGGGCGACAGCGTTCCCGATGTCGGCTATGCCAACTATAAGGCAAGAAGCACGACGGGCGGCATGGTGAAAGACTCGATAATCCCCGAAGCCGATAAGGTCATCGAAGCCGAAATTACCAACAATACAATCAAACTCAAAGCGCTCAAAAAAGTAAGCGGTCAGACGTTCGTTATAATCCGCGTCCGCGACAACCACGGCGCGTATGTGAACTTCAACGTGCTCGTAAGCGTCGTAAACAAGCCGCCCGAACTTTTGCACAAACGCAACAGCAGCGGCGAAATTCTGTCGGGAACCCAGTATTATCCTGCCGGAACTACCGACATAAAGATGAAGACGGGCGATTCCTTCGACGTGGTTGTCACGCCTTACGATTCGTTCTACAATGCGCTTTCGTCCGAACAGCAGAACAACATTTCTTTCGGCGGAACGCACAATCCCGAAACGTTCTCCATGGAAACGATGGCGTTCGATAAGATTAAACCGTTTTTAAGCGACAGCACCAAGGCTGAATATTTCGGTAAGAGCATAAATCTCGGCTCTTACGTTGTCGCAGACGACGATTCGCCCGAAAGCCTGCGTTTCTCGGAATATCCGACCACGCAATCGGTAAACGGCAAATTCACCGTTACGGCGCAGAACATTTACAGAGACCCGGCAGGCAACGGCAACGTCATGACCGTTCATGTGGTTGCAAGCGGCGTATGCTCGAATATGCCTCTCAAATTCACGGTAATGGACGGCAGCAGAAAGACTGTCAGCGTTACTTTCAACGTGACCGTTGTCAGCACGCCGCCTCAAATGAACAAAGACGTGCCCGACGGACTCGAAAAAGAAACCGACCCCGATGCTGCCGAGGTAAATCCTTCCGATATAAGTGACGGCAGAGTGTTCAGACTCGACCTCAAAGCGGGCGAGAAGTTCAACCTTCCGCTTTCCGCTCTGTGCAACGACCCCGACGTGGGCGAAACCGCAAGCATGTACCTGTACAATGCATTCAACGGTTCTCCGTTCTCGATAGGCGGCGACGAGTCGGGCATAACGTCCTCTCAGTATGTCAAACTTTCTACGCCTGCCGCCGACGGCGCGCGTCCCAAGTCGCTGATAATAGAGCCTAACAACTTTATCGCAGAAAGCGGCAAGTCGTTCGAACAGATAGTATTCTATGTCATGGACGCCAACGGACAGTCCCTTGCGGATGCCCAGAAAATAATAATAAACGTCTATATCGAGCCTAACGAGGTTACGAACCCGTCGATACAGGGCGCAAACAGAACCACCGTTCCGTTCAGCGTCAAATCGAAGGCGGCTTACGAGGATGAAACCGACGTAAACGAAAAGCCCAGCAAGCTCACTGTTATAAAGACGTCCGACGCCACGCGCGCGGCAAGCGGCTACATCGTAGACCCCGACGTCGCAATGAACGGCACGGCATACTCTATCAAGGTATACGCGCTGCTTGACGTTACGGTTACGGACGGCAGCCTCAAAGCCGACGGCGTCAAAATCACGGACTTTGAAACCGTAAAAGACACTCTTGTACCCAACACTAACTTCAACCGTTACGAGGTGAAACGCTACGTCACTCAGGGCGGCAGCATGGTGACCGAATCCGCAAGCGAAGTCAATGCCGACTTGTACGGTTACGTTTCGCGCTATTTCGAAATGGACTTCTCGTCCAACGGAGCTACAATCAATTTCGTTCCCACAAACGTGACTTTGGAAAGAAACATTCCTATTTGCGTAGAGGTTACAAAACGCGGCGTTCCTTCCGGAACGGAAGAAAAATACACTTCGCGCGCATACTTCTCGATTTCCGTAGATAACAGCGCTCCTACGGCAATGGCAGAGTCCGAATTCAACGACAATGCATTCGATGTCGGCGGCGTTAAGTACCTTCACTTCGTAGGCAAAGTCGGCGAGTCGCGCACCTACTTTATGCAGGACGGCTTCATTGAGAACTCCGAAGAAAAACGCGGACTGTTTACCGACCTCGATTCCAACGATACGCTTAAATTCGTGGAAACCGTAAACGGCGGACTCGGTTACGAAGTGCCTTCGAGATACGATTTCGGCGACGGAGAAGGCGAAGTTGCCGTTACCGACGCATGGAAAGCAAATCCCGCGAAACGCCTCGGAACGGCGTTCACAATCGAGAAATCGAGCGACCTCAGCCGCATAACCGTCAAAATCAACCGTAAGGTCGACGCAGGCGAATTGAACGGCAAAGATTCTTATCGCATTCCCGTTCGTGTCTACGGCGAGGACAGAAGCGGTGCGAGAATTTCCACGGTTATCATACTCGAAATCACGAACACCGCGCCCGTCGTGGTGGAACAGACCGACGCGTCGAAGGGTTATACGGTTACTCCCGTTGCAGGCAGCAACGACGAATATCTGTTTGCGGCGAGTATCGAAGGCGGCAAGCGTCTTACCGTAAACCTCAAAGACATCTACTATGACGCAGACTCGGTTTCCGACGGTCACGACATAATCAACTTTGTCGGCGGTTCGTCGAGCGACGGCTATCTTACCGATATAAGCCGCAATCCGGGCGCCGTACATCCGGTGTATACGGGCACGTCCAATACGGGCGATGTACTGTTCCGTATAACAAGCTCCGAGATAAGCGACAAAATCTATATCGAGGGCGTATCGTACAAGAGAGGCGCGCAGGGAATTGCACGTTTGCAGATAGCGGACAGCACGGGTGCAAGAACCAAAACGATAATTTTGCAGCTGACCGTAGGCAACAGTGCGCCTACGCGTGTTGACGAAAGCAAGAGCCGTATCGACCTGCTCGGAAGCAATACTTCGGAAGAAAACAGCAACTCGCTCCCGTCGCAGACGTTCAGCATTCTCGACTTCTTCAACGATAAGAACCCCGACGATATGACTGCCGTAGCGGACAGCGCGAACGGGCAATTCCCCGGCGGAACGTATTTGCGTATCGTTGCGATAGAGCTTTTGCCCCTCGACGAAAGCGGTACCAACGGCGAAGTCCTTATTCGTCCCGAAAGTAACGACCCCAACGACCCGTCGGGCGGAAAATTCAATAACCTGTTCATGACGGGCGTATCGTCCGACAACCCGCAGAAATTCTTTGTTCGCGGTATCGTGGGCACATACGGCTGGCAGATGCTCAGAATCTTCGTGCTTGACGACGGCGGCAGTATTGACGCAACGGATGTGGGCGAGCCCGTGAGCATTGACATAAGAGTCGTGTTTGCGCGCGACCCGAGCGACCAGGTCGGCAATACGATATCCATCGTCCGCGGCAGAACCGAGCAGAACGTCACCGTTCAGAAAATACTCGACCGCGACGGCAAACCTTACAGCAGCGGCTATACCATTACGGGCTTCGAAATTCCGAATGCGTCCAAAAACAGTGTGGAAATCACGACGCTTACGGACGACGACAAGAAAATCCGTCACGATATCCGCGCTACGGGCGAAGTCGGCAAGACCTATCCTATAACGGCGAAATGCAATATCGGCTCGCTTACGGGTCAGGACGTCACGTTCTATGTACTCGTTACGGAAAACAAGGCGCCGGATTTGAAGGCAGACTATAAGAACGATATATGTCACTTCATGGAAAGTCAGGAAACTGCCGAGGGTATAATCCGTGTCGCGCCCGATTACTTCTTTGTCGACGACGACGAGGATTTGCCCGAAAAGGTAATGAAGTTCCTCTCGGTCAAGAGCAGTATGCCGAGCGCATGCGACGTTACTCTCGATAAGAGCAGAAACGAGATTATCCTTAAATTCAAAGCCAATTCGGAAGTCGAACTCACAATAGAGATAACCGACGAAACGGGCGACATAGTCTCGCATACCGTCAAGGTTCAGTGCAAGAGCAAACCCAACCTCAGTTTCTTTGCGTCAATGCTCATCTTCATATCGAACAATCCTTGGTTGTTCTCGATAGTTGTCGGCTCGCTGTTGCTGTTTATCATAATTCTGATAATCATTATAATAGCGGTCAAGAAGAAACGCAAGATGCGCAGAGAGATAGAAGCATTGCTTGTTTCCGAAATGGAAATGGAGGAACAGATGCTCAAGCTTTCCGCAGGTCAGCAACAGCAGAATCCGTACTATAACAGCTACGGCTATCTGCCTCCTACGCAAGCAACGCCCAATGCTCCCATGCTCGGGCAGGGCGGACCCGCAGCAGGCGCAACACCGCCTCC
Organism: Clostridia bacterium; assembly: GCA_022793815.1. Classification (GTDB taxonomy): domain Bacteria; phylum Bacillota; class Clostridia; order Christensenellales; family Pumilibacteraceae; genus MGBC157735. Next base: position 179,385 of record JAAWDP010000011.1, read on the forward strand.
GACCACGACGGCAATCGGTTTGAACCCGGGTGCATCGAAAAACGAACCGCCCAAAAACGACGGAAACGGCGGCGGATTCGACGGCAGCAACTTCTAAAATAAAGCCGAATTACAATTAAACAAAACATACCCCGACTTTGCGGTCGGGGTATGTTTTATCAAAACAAATAAAAAAGACGGTCTGCTTTTTTGCGGACCGTCTTTTGTCGGAGCCTTGTTATTTTGCTATATACGGAACCAGCTCCGCAAGCAAGTCGTCGCATTTTTCGCTGTGTATTTCAAGCACAATCGGTTTGGAAAGGTCCAAACTGAAAATGCCGAGCAGCGATTTCGCGTCAATCAAAAACCTTCCGCTTCTCAAATCGATATCGTAAGGATATTTGCTTACGATGTTGACAAAGTGCTTCACGCTTTCGGCCATACTGAGTATTACTTTGACAGATTTCATTTACTGCCTCCCGTTAGATTACTGTACGGATAGTATACCACTAACCGAGTGCAAAAAGCAAACGATTTTGTTTCGATTTTACGAAATAATTCCCTCGTCCGCAAATATTTGCTTGCCTAACACAAACTTATATGTTACAATAATACGGTAATTATATTTGTTTGGAGGCAGTGCGTGATTAAAGACGTTCAAAAATATATGACCGACTCCGAAGACGATTTCGCTTCTTTCCTTGCCGCCATAGACGAGTTAATCGGTTCGCAGTATATTCTCGCGGAAAGTAAGATTTCCGTGCTTTTACAGCGTATTGCAGCCTCTCGCAGGACATACTCACTGTTCGAGCGCGCGCTTTCGGGCTTCGATTTCAATTACGAGTTTTCTCTTGCGAAACGCCGCACCGCGGCGGGCGGGGAAACGATTGCATTGCCGCCTTCGCGTAAACGCACAGTCGCGCTTGTGTTCTGTCTGCTGCTCGATTTCGATACGGGCAGATTCCGTCTGCGCGATTTCCTTCACATCTATTTTTTCAGCAATAACAATCCCAACTGGGAATTTGCGGCGTTTGTAAAAGACGTGCTTATGCCGTTCAGAGAAGCGGCGGAATCGCTTTATTTCGGCGGCGAAGAAGAGGACGAGCCCGAGGACGGCGAAGATATGTATGACGGAGACGAAAGACTGTCCGAACTGGAAACGCTGTTTACCGATTTCGGCACGCTTTCCGATAAAATCATAGACAGCGAGCTCACCGACGACGAATACGACGAAACCGAGTTTGCGCTCGGGGTGCTTTCGCGTGCTCTTACCGGCGCGGACAGAGAGGGAATACGCCTTGCATACATGGCTCTCAAATCCACCGCCGCAAAAATTCCAGCGCTTGACTCGCTGCGCGGCGACATTGCCGCATTCGGAGAAAAGCTGGTGCGGCTCGGCGCAATTCCTTTTGTTTGACGGCGCGCGGATAATATGATTTTGAAAAGTCGGGCGTAAAAGCTTGACTTTTTTTTATGCATGTAGTAATATAAACGAAACCGATGAGGTAAAGTAGTAACTCGGAAAAAGCCAATCCAAAGAGAGTCTGCGGCGGTGGAATGCAGACGGTTCGGCTCGGGCGAATGGATTACCGAGGGCAGACGTGAAACCTTCGATTTGGGCGCGTAGCGTATGACGGAACCCTTCCGTTACAGAGGGAGAGCATGACGGTGCTTGTAATGAGGCGTCCGAAAGGACTGCGAATTTGGGTGGCAACACGGATTTATTCGTCCCAAGCGGATTATAGTCCGTGTTTTTTTGTTACGATTATTTTGCGGAGGTAAACGAAAATGGAAAAAGAAATGCCCTACAAGGTGTATTTGACGGAAGAGGAAATGCCCCGTTACTGGTATAACGTCAAGGCTCACATGAAAAGCAAGCACGGACCGTTTTTGAACCCCGTAAACGGCAAACCGTGTACGAAAAAAGATTTACAGGCTGTGTTTTGCGACGAATGCGTGGAGCAGGAACTCAACGAAACCGACGAACTCATAGAAATCCCGAGAGAAATACGCGATTTTTACAGAATGTTCCGCCCGTCGCCTTTGGTTCGCGCATATTTTTTGGAACGCGCTTTGGACACGCCTGCGCAGATTTATTATAAATTCGAGGGCAACAATACGTCTGGGTCGCACAAACTCAATTCCGCCGCGGCGCAGGCTTACTATGCGAAAAAGCAAGGACTTAAATCCGTGACGACGGAAACGGGCGCGGGGCAGTGGGGCACCGCGCTTTCCATGGCTTGTGCGTTTTACGGACTCGGTTTGGACGTGTACATGGTCAAAGTTTCGGCGGAGCAAAAACCTCACAGGCGCGAGGTAATGCGCACTTACGGTGCGAACGTCGTCGCGTCGCCGTCCGATACAACCGAAGCCGGCAGAAAGATACTCGCCGAGTTTCCGGGTACGGGCGGCAGTTTGGGCTGTGCGATAAGCGAAGCGGTGGAGAAGGCGCGTTCGACGCCTTCGTGCAGATATGTGCTCGGCTCGGTGCTCGACCACGTGCTCTTGCACCAGTCCGTGATAGGTCTGGAATGTAAAACCGCGCTTGAAAAATACGGAATCACGCCCGATGTCATAATAGGATGCTGCGGAGGCGGCTCAAACTTCGGCGGACTCATCGCGCCGTTTATGGGCGAAAGGCTGGAAGGCGGAAACAATATCGAATTTATAGGCGTGGAGCCGGCAAGCTGTCCCACGCTCACCAAGGGCAGATACGCTTACGATTTTTGCGACAGCGCGAAAATAACGCCTATGGCGCAAATGTACACTCTCGGCTGCGGATTCATGCCGTCGCCCAACCACGCCGGCGGACTTCGTTATCACGGCATGAGTCCCGTGATTTCTCGGCTTTATCACGACGGCTATATCAGAGCGGTATCCGCCGAGCAAAGCAAAGTATTCGACGCGGCTGTCATGTTTGCCAAGTGCGAGGGTATACTGCCCGCGCCCGAAAGTTCTCATGCAATCAAAGCCGCGATAGACGCAGCGCTCGAATGTAAAGAAAACGGGCAGAGCAAAAAAATACTGTTCGGCTTGACGGGTACGGGCTACTTCGATATGAGCGCGTATAAGCAGTATAACGACAAAACCATGGCTGACTTTATTCCTACCGATGCCGACCTTGCAAAGGGTTTCGCTACGATTCCGAATTGTGAGGCAAATAAAAACAACCGATAAATAAAACAAGCCCCTTGCTATTGCAAGGGGTTTTTGGCACCACCATGGGGAATCGAACCCCAGTTTTCGGCGTGAGAGGCCAACGTCCTAACCGCTAGACTATGGTGGCTTGTCCTGTCGCACAAGCGACTATAATAATATATCATAAAATTCGGCTCATGGCAAGAGTTTTCGTTGCGTTTTGAAAAAAAATTTTGAAGCGGACAAATTATAAACAATCGATGTGATTTTTGTCGAAAACACAAAAAATATTATTTCCTCTAATTTTAGTTTTAAGGTGTTATTCGTTTGCCTTTTTTTCAAAAGTTTTATATAATAAACATGAAAGTTGATTTGTCGGTCGCAGTACACGACCTGTTGATATTTTTTACGGCTGTTTGCGTTATCTCAAACGGCGGCAAGCGATGATTTTTTTATGTTGTCAGGCGAAAATAAGCAAGACGCATTTTGTATGCGCGCGGCGGACAGCATGAAATCCGTATATTATTTTGAAAAACACAGCGGATAAAATCCGCATTTTATTAAACTCAAAGGAGTAATATTTTGATAACGGAAAAAAATACGGGCAGACAGCACAGAAACATGTCTGCGAGAGGCAAGACGTCCAAGCTGCGTAATTCGGAAACGTCGGCTGTGAAACCGCGCGACGACGGCGCACGGCCTACGCAGTCGGTTTTTCGCGAGGAGCGTAAAAACGTTATGCACGGCGCGAACCAATCGGCGAAAGAGCCTGCGCTCAAAGTCATGTTTTTGGGCGGCGTAGGCGAAATAGGAAAGAACATGACGGCGTTGGAGTTCGGCGACGATATCATCGTTATCGATTGCGGCGCGACTTTCCCCGACGGCGACATGCCCGGCGTAGACCTTGTCATTCCCGATATATCATATCTCATTGCCAATAAAGATAAGGTGCGCGGCATTGTGCTTACTCACGGACACGAAGACCATATCGGCGCATTGGCATACGTGCTCAAAGATTTGAATGTTCCCGTGTACGGAACGAAATTGACGCTCACCATTCTCGACGCGAAATTCAGAGAGCACAAAATGGAGAACAGCGTCAATCTCAACGAAGTAAAGCCCAAAAGCATTATTTCTCTCGGCAAAAATTTCAAAGTCGAGTTTGTCAAAGTCAGCCATTCGATAGCGGGCAGCTGCGCGCTTGCGATAACCACGCCCGTCGGCGTCGTGTTCCATACGGGTGATTTCAAAGTCGATTACACGCCCATAGACGGCAACATGATAGACTTACAGCGTATCGCGGACCTCGGCAGCCACGGCGTGCTGTTGCTGCTTGCCGAAAGCACCAATGTCGAGCGTCCGGGAACGTCGATGAGCGAAGCCTCGGTCGGCAACTCGCTCAACGGCATATTCGCGGACAATGTGGACAGACGTATTTTCATCGCCACGTTTGCGTCCAATATCCACAGATTGCAACAGATAATAGACCTTGCGGTCAAGTACAACAGAAAGGTCGCGTTCAGCGGCAGAAGCATGATAAACATTGCCGACTGCGCAATGAAAATAGGCGAGCTGAAATACCCGAAAGACATCGTAGTCGATTTGGAAAAGATACACACGATAGAGGACAAGAACCTCGTTATTCTGGCTACGGGCAGCCAGGGCGAGCCAATGAGCGCGCTCACGCGTATTGCCAGCGACGAATTCAACAAAATCAAGATAGGCTTCAACGACACCGTGATTATTTCCGCGTCGCCGATTCCCGGCAACGAACGTATGGTGTATAACGTAATCAATAATCTGTACCGCCACGGCGCGCGCGTCATATACGAAAGTTTGGCTCAGGTGCATGTCAGCGGTCACGCCTATCAAGACGAACTCAAACTCATACATTCTCTCATAAAACCCAAATTCTTCATTCCCGTCCACGGCGAACACCGCCACCAGAAAAAGCATGCGGAACTCGCAATGCGCATGGGTATGCCTTCGTCCAATATCATTATAACGGACATAGGCAACTGTGTAGAAGTCACCAAACGCACCATGCGGCTCGCTGATAATGTGTCGGCGGGATATGTGCTTGTCGACGGTTTGGGCGTAGGGGACGTCGGCAGCGTCGTTTTAAGGGACAGAAAACACCTTTCGGAAGACGGACTTTTCGCCGTGGTAGTCGGCATAAACTCTTTGTCGGGAGAGATAACCGCGGTGGATATCACTTCGCGCGGATTTATTTACGTCAAGGACGACGACGAGATTTTCGAGGAAGCGAAAGAAGTAGTGCGGCATGCGCTTGCGGGGATAGACGTCAAGGCGTCGGACGGCGACTTCAATGCGGTCAAAAACGTAATACGCAAAGAGCTCAAAGGCTACCTATTCAAAAAGACGCGCCGCAATCCGATGATACTTTCTATGATTTTGGAAAACTGACATGCCGTTCAAAACCCCTTCGAAAACGTCGGAGTTTATACGCTCGCTAATCGGCGAGGAGAGCGACCCCGACATTGCCGCCGTCTTGCACTATGCGGAAGAACATACAATTCCGGTACTGCTTCCCGAAGCGGCGGCATTTCTGAAACAGGCGGTGATTCTGTCCGCGCCGAAAAAGATACTCGAAATAGGCACGGCAATCGGATACAGCGGAATGATTATGCTCAAAAACAGCAGTGCCGACTTGTACACCGTGGAAATGGACGAGGACAGCATAGCGGCGGCAAAGCGCTTTTTCGCGCAAGCGGGACTCGGCGCTCGGGTAACGGTATTTGCCGGGGATGCCGCGGAAATAGTGCCGCTGCTCGAAGGCAGTTTCGACTTCGTTTTTTTGGACGGACCGAAAACGCGCTATCCCGTGTTTTATCCGTATTTGAAACGCTTGCTTAGAAGCGGCGGAGTGCTGCTTGCCGACAACGTCTTGTTTAACGGCATGGTGGACGGGAGCGGTGTTTACGACCGCAAAAAAGCAACGATAGTTTCGGGGCTGGACAGCTATATTCGCACGGCGATGAGCGACGTCGATATGATATCGTGTATACTGCCCGTCGGAGACGGACTTTGCATGAGCATAAAAAAATAGGATTTTGTTCAACGGAGATTTTCAATGGAACTTTTATCGCCTGCGGGCAATATGGAAAAACTCGAAACGGCGCTGCACTTCGGTGCGGACGCCGTCTATTTGTCGGGCAAAAAATTCGGACTCCGTGCCGCCGCGGATAATTTCGACGGCGAGGAGTTGGCTGCCGCGGTAAAATACGCTCACGCGCTGGGCAGGAAAGTCTACGTGACCATGAATATTTTCGCGCATGAAACCGATTTCGACGGCATGGAAGAATATATACGGTATATAGCAGGCATAGGCGCGGACGCCGTCATAGTAAGCGATTTGGGCATACTTTCGCTTGTCCGAAAATGCGCGCCCGATTTGGCTGTCCACGTCAGCACGCAGGCAAACGTGACCAACAGCCGTACCGCGCGTTTCTATGCCGACTTGGGCGTGAAAAGAATAGTGCTTGCACGTGAGCTGTCGCTCGACGCTATAAAAAAAATCCGCGACGCGCTTTCGGACGAAGTGGAATTGGAAGCATTCGTGCACGGCGCAATGTGCATATCTTATTCGGGCAGATGTCTGATGTCCGATTACATGACGGGCAGGCATGCGAACCGCGGCGAGTGCGCCCAAAGCTGCCGTTGGGAGTACGCCGTAGCGGAAAAAACGCGCGGAGAATATATGCCCGTCGAAGAGGACGGGCGCGGCACGTACATATTCAACAGTAAAGATTTGAACATGATAGAGCATATTCCCTCGCTTGCGGCGGCAGGCATATACAGCCTTAAAATAGAGGGGAGAGTCAAGTCCGCGTATTACGTCGGGTCGGTAACGAACGCATACCGCCGCGCGATAGACCTTTTCGAAAGCGGAAAAGAATATGTTCTCGGCAGCGCCGTTACCGACTGTCTGATTAAGACTTCGCATAGGCGGTTTACGACGGGTTTCTATTTCGGCGATACGGACAGACAATGCTACGAAACCGCAAAACCGAAGTGCGATTACGACTTCTGTGCCGTGGTAACGCAAACCCATGCGGACGGAGTATCCGTCGAAATGCGCGGACGTTTCAAAAAAGGCGATACGCTCGAAATACTGTCCTCGGGCGGGAGCGACGGCAAAACGCTTACGGTACGGTTCATGTGCGATAAGGACGGCATGGAAGTCGCAGATGCAAAAACAGTGCAGCAGGTGCTTTTTCTGAAAACCGCTCTGCCGCTTTCGAAAGGAGACATGCTGCGCAAAAAACATGCCTGACGCATGTAAACATTAAAAGCGTGGGACAGGCAAAATTCGACAACTTTCTACATATAGTAATAGTACCCCTAAAAGGAGCGCTGTATGATTGTAGAAAGTTTTTTGTATTTTCTGAGTAAAATTTTTTGCTTTACATCCTATGTAAACAATAAAGGCTCGTTTCCGAAACCTCTGCCGCCCGACGAAGAAAAGAAATATCTCGAAGCGGCAAAGAACGGAGATAAGGCGGCTCGCGAAATTCTCATACGTCACAATCTTCGCCTTGTCGCCCATATAGTAAAGAAATACTCGAATGCAGGCGAGGCGGACGACCTCATAAGCGTGGGCAGTATCGGTCTTATAAAAGGCATAGAAACATTCGAATACGGCAAAGGTTCGCAGCTCGCCACCTATGCCGCCAAGTGTATAGAAAACGAAATCCTCATGTACATACGCGCCAATAAAAAACACAGACAAAACGTCAGCCTCGGCGAGTCCGTGGGAACGGATAAGGAAGGAAACGAAATCACGCTGATGGATATTCTGCCCATGTGCGAAGAAAGCGTTTTTTCCAAAGTCGAAACGAATATTTTGATGGAGCGCATAGTGAAAATAATAGAAACGCAGCTGCCCGAGCGCGAAAGGGAAATAATAAAGCTGCGCTACGGAATAGGCAGTGTGTCGCATACCCAAATAGAGGTTGCCGAAAAACTCGGAATATCCCGCTCCTACGTGTCGCGCATAGAGAAAAAAGCCCTCGGCAAAATAGGCAAAGCAGTAGGCAGTATATAAAACGCAATAAAAAACCGCGGACGTGCGCCGCGGTTTTTGCATAAGCGATGGATAGTAAAAAGGACTGTTACGAATCTATCGTACAGTCCTGTAATTTTCAATAAGACTATATCACTTCATAAGGGTCGGGTTTGGTTAATATAACTATAATATCGACAAGCCAACCTATAAAGAACAGACCGCATGTCAAAAAGTAAACGACTCCCAGACCTGTTTTTCCTTCATAGAACTTATGTCCTCCAAGCCAACCGAGAAAAAGACACAGAATAAATGAAGTCCATTTACTTACGAATTTTCTGGCGTGTGCCGCAGGGGTTTGACTTGCGGCGGCGGATGATGAAGACGAGCTTGACGAAGAAGAGCTTGCAGACGACATATTGTTTATTACTATGCCGTTTTTATCATTGGCTATTTTTTCTACTTGTCTGCCGCATTTTGTGCAAATAACGGCGTCGAAAGGAATTACTGCGCCGCAGAATTTGCAAAACTTTGTTTCGTTCATATAATTTTCTCCTCATTTAAGTTTGATGAGTATATTATATGCTAATTATAGTTAGAAGTCAAGTAAATTACGCTAATTATTGTTAATATATATTTATATGAGAGTATTCGATAAAAAAGTTTTCGGTGAGAGATTAAAGGCATTGCGAAACGAAAAAAACATCGGTCAAAATAAGCTGGCGGAACATTTGGGACTCAGCAATGCGTCGATAAGCTATTGGGAAACGGGGAAGCAGGAGCCTTGTGCCGAAGCCATATTCAAACTCGCAGTTTATTTTGATGTTACTGCCGATTATCTTTTGGGATTGAGCGAATATTAAAAAACCGCGGACGTGCGCCGCGGTTTTTGCATAAGCGAGTATGACCCGTAAGCCGAATTCTGTTATGACGGCAATCTGTCTAGACATGCGGTTGCCCGCATGTTCGAGCGATATAAAGAGAAACGGCGGACAACCTTAACATCTCTTATCTTGCACCGAACGGGGTTTACATGGACCCGAAGCGTTGCCGCTTCGGCGGTGGGCTCTTACTCCGCCTTTCCATCCTTGCTCCTTAAAAGGGGCGGTTTATTTCTGTTGCACTTTCCTTGAAGTCGCCTTCACCGGTATTTCGCCGGCGTTCTGTCCTTCGGTGTTCGGACTTTCCTCGTGCGCATTATCGCGCCCGTAACCGTCCGGTCATCTCGCACTCGGAATTTTAACATAAATACACGAAAAAATCAAGCGTAAAATCATGATAATACGGCAATAATTCGGCAAATGGGAGATAAAATAAAATGAATTACGTGATATCGACTGCTTTGCTGTTGTTTATGATAATGCTGTTCATACGTTCCGTTCTGCCGCGCAGTCCCGCATTGGACGAGCCCGTGCATGAATCCGACAAGAAATCGTCGTCGTTTAAAATCGAAGTGCTTTCCATGAACTCTTCGGAAACTTCGCAGCGCGGCGGAGGTATAGACATTCATTCTTCGGTACGCGAAATAAAACGGTTTTTCCGCGCTGCCGAAAAACGTCTTGCGCTCGGCGACAGGATAGAAGACTTCGAAAAACGCATGATTTTGTCGCGTGAAATAATAACGGGAGCAATGACGGCGGCGGAAAAAGCCGCGGCGAAATTTTTCGGATTGCCTCACAGGGAAAAATATCCCAGACTTTACGAACTGTGTTTTCGCATAGTTGCCGACAACGGCGGCTACGTCGACGGCGACACGGTTAAAAACGCCGTTACCCTCTACAACCGCCACAGTCCGCTGAGGTTCGAAGAAATCCGACTGCTCAAACCCATGCTCGCGTTTTGTCTGATAAAACAGTTGGCTCTGCTTTGCGAAAAGTCCGAAGAAATGTATTCGTTCGCCCGTAAAGCCGCCCGTGACGCGGCAAAGGAGAAGGTCGACTTGACCTCTCTCACGCACGACGCTTATGTATTCGAGTACGCAAAGCGCGTCGACAGCGGAATCGCCCGTAAGTTCTCCGCGCTGTGTTTGGAAAACGGAGTGGATGTACAGTCGAAGTGCGACGCTTATGCCGACACGGTCGGAAGCTGTGCCGGCATTGCGTATGCCGCCACCGAAGCATTGTCGAACGTCGCCGCAATGTGCGACTCGTTTATTCTCGGTCTGTATAGGGGGTATAAGGGCTTTGCCGCTGCTTACGGCGACGTATTCGAAACGCTCACGCCTGACGAAAAATCCGCGCGACTGTATGCGTTCGGCATGTATTGCAAACGCAGAAAGACAGACGAAATCGCCGAAGCCGAAAAAGCCGACCGCGAATTCGTTCGCTCCGTAACCGACAAGGCTGCGCCGTCAGTGCCGCTGCTCGCAGTGTGCGCGCTTGCGGTTGTCGCCGTAGGCATATTGCCGATAGTATTAACCGCGGTGTTTTTTCCGCCGTATATGTTGCCGTGCGCGGTTTTGGCATGTGTGACCGTCTTTTCCGCGGGTCAGTCCGTATTGATTGGTTCGGTGTCGGGCGCGTACGGCGGACTGTGTCTGAAAAAAAACGCTCGGGGAAGTGCGGCAAAATCCGCCGCCGAATTTGCATCCGATATAGCAGACGCATCTTTTCCCCAAAGCGGCAAAGGAGAAATCACGGCAAGCGCAAGGCTGAACGTATTTTTGGCTGTCATAGCAAAGACCGAAAACGTCTTTATGAAAATTTCGCCCGTCTGCGCACTCGTTTTGGTTTTTCTTGCGCCGATAGTTTCGCCGTATTGGCTCATAGCCGCGTTTGCGTCGGAAGCGGTTTCGCTCATGTTCGGATTTACCAAGACGCTCACGGAAAACGAAACGGCGGCGCGTACAATCGCGCGTACTTTTTACGCCGTGTTTTCGCTGCCCGAAAGAGCGCTCGAATCCGCCGCAGGATTCTTCGGAAGACAAATGCCGCTTGCGGTCAAGGCGGCAATGCAGATTGCGTCGGGCGCGCTACTTGCTTTTATCGCACTGCTCGGCGGCGGAAATTCCGTGGTATATACGATTGCGGGAGTTTTTGCCGTTCAGCCTTTGATTGTGCGGGCATACGGATATGCGAGCGAGCGAAAGCGCAAAGCGCTTGCTTTGCCCGTATTCGAAACACAGCATCCGTCGGTGTATGACGATATAGGCGTATATCCGCGCTTGCGGTTTCTTATCGGGGGAGATTATATTTGCGCGGTGAGCGAGCGAGGCGGCGTCTACGACATGTTCGGCAGCGACCGCATTTTCGGTGAATCCGCGCTTGCGGCGGCTTGGCAGGGCGCGCAATACAATTTGGAGCTGCTGCCTCCGTTCTCGTTTGAACACGGCAGAACCGTCAGCGCCGCAGTATGCGGCGAACGAAAGTTTACGGTGGAAATTTCGGCTTGCGGCATAGGCGGAAAGACAATTCGGGTAAGGTCTGCGGACAGACAGGAATTTACTCTTATATGCAAGCATGTCTGCGCCGACGGGTTTGAGCCTGCCGACAAGCGCAAAACTTTCGGCGCATGCGACGTGCGTATATGGCGGCGCGTGCGCGACGGAGCGGTATCGGTCGCGGCGGCTTGCGAAACTGCGGCGGATATGAGTGCGGAGACAGACGTACCTTCGCAATGCGCGGCAGGGAAAGCGCAAACGGTGATTTGCGTTACGCTGCATTCTGTAAACGGCGAGGCATGCGCGGCTTTTGCGGCAGATTGCGACGATACCGCGCTCGGCGAAAAAATATCCTGCGTTTTCAAAAACGGTTATGCCGAACGCTCTCTCGCAAGTGCGGCGGCAGTGTCAAAGTGTCACGCTTTTTCGCCGCAGCTCTACGGTATTGCATCCCATTTGATGTTCGGCAGGTGTTTTTACCGCAGTCCCGACATCGTAGGAAAGTATATCGATACTCGGCTGAACACGGCGGTTTGTTACAGCCGCGGCGGTGCGAATTCTTCTAAACTTTACGCCGTGCTCAAAGATTTGGCGCTGCTGAAAAGAATGGGTATGCGGTTCAACGTCGCTGTGCTGGACTTCGGCGGCGAGCGTAAAAGTGTTTGCGAAAATAAAGTCATGCTAATGATTGACGAGCTGTCACTCGGAAAAAACGGCAGCGCGGTCTATATCGACGCCGATAAAAACAGAGAGGTCGGCGAATTGCTGAAAGAATCGTCGGTGGATGCCGAAATAACCGCGTTTGCCGTGCGCACGCCGAATCCCAAGGTCACATCTTACAGACGCGCAAAGGCAAAGCAGCAGCCGCTTAAAACGGTTGTGTCGACAAGCGGCGGCGCGGTTGCCGAAAACGGCGACTGCGTTTGCGGCGGTTCTTTCGGCGGCGGCAATCCCGTGAATGTGGTTGCCGACAGCGAGGGCATGGGATTCGCCATCGGAGCGGACGGCAGCGGCTTTACGTTCTTCGACGACCCGTGGACGAATAAACTGACGGGTGCAGACAGTCCGCTTTCGACTCTCGGCGCGGAATTCGTCGTAATAGGCGAGTGCGGCAGAATTTGGAGCGCTACGCCGCTGCCCATGGGAGAAAAGAACGACATCGTTTGCCGTCATTCGGTGTCGTCAAGCGTATTCTATTGCGTTACGAACGGATTGAACATAACGCAGAAAATGTACGTGTCGGGCAAAAAAGCAAAGGTATGGGATATAAGCGTATTCAATCCACGAAAGAGCAGACGGAAATTATCCGTATGCCTGTGTGTTCGTCCCGTACTCGGAGAAGACCCAAGCAGCACGCGCAACACGCTGGAAATGTTCGCGTTCGACGGCGGAATTGGCGCTCGCAACGTCGGCGACGGAAAAGCAATGTATCTGAAAACCGATGCGCCCGCATTTTCTTATTCGTTCGGACTGGAATCCATGCTCGGCAGCGGCGGCGGTATATGCAAAATTTCCGATTTGAAAAACGAAGGGATAACGCCCGCTTTGGCAGTGTCGGCGGATTTCGTTGTTTTGCCCGAGGCAAAGAAAAACATTCGCTTCGCGCTTACGTGCGACCCCGACTTTTCGCTCGGCTCGGCGGAGCAGCCCCGATTGCCCGATGCGGTTTCGCTTGTGACGTATAATCCGCTTACGGATATGTTCGTAAACAGACTGCCTCATTATATCCGTGCAAGACTGCTCGGCGATATACCGACAGCCGCAAACGGGCTCGATTATGCATCCTCGCTGTTATGCGCCCTGTCGCTCATATACGAACAACCGTCGCTTTGCAGACGCGCCGTGCTCAAAGCCTGCGCAAAACAGTTCTCCGACGGCGGAATACTGCTGGAAATGAACGGCAAAAAGGGCAGGCGCTCGTGTTCGAGCGCGGCGCGGTTCTTTCTGCCAATCGTTACGGCGCGATATATAGACGTTACGGACGAACGCGACATCCTTTTCGAACGGGTCGCGTTTTGCGAAAGCGGCAGCGAAAAACACTGCCGTTCGTCGCAAAGCAAGGCATCCGTACTCGAACATTGCCTTTGCGCGCTGAATGAAGCGGGAGAAGAGGAAAAATGTTTCGGCATAGATTTCGACCTTTTGAAAATTTATGCGATAAGCGAGTTCATGCCTCTTGTAAAGGACATTGAAACGCGTCTGTATCTTGCCGACGTCAAATCCGAACTCACGGCTGAAAGAAAGGATATTTTTGCCGATTCGATGTCGGCGCAAGACGCAGCCTGGACGGTGATTTCGCAGACCTCTGCTAACGTATCGTCCGACGCTCTTATCGAAAAATCGCTCGGAGCGTCGCCTCTTGCCAAACTGTGGATATGCGCCGCGCTTATCGGACTCGGGTGCGACGACGCGGCTTACCGTATTTTCGAATCGCTGAATCCATATCCGCACGGCGCGGCAATCGGTTTCGATTCCGTAACCGCGTCGGTCGCGCGCATGATAGCCGTCGGTGGATTTTTCGGCTGTGCCGGCAAAGGCGATTGCTTTGTGTTTTCTCCGCACCTTCCGAAGAAAATAAAACGTGCAAAACTCGTATTTAAATTCGCTTCGCATGATACTCAAATCGAAATAGACAATACGTCGGAAGGGAAGTGGCGCATAAATATCGACGGCGTGGCGTACAACACGAACTCGCTGCAATCGGCGGAAAATCTTTCGGACAAAAAACTTTTGCTCAGACGCGGAAAATAGCTCGCTTTGGTGCTTTGTTTTTAATCTGATTTTAATGTTTGTTTGGTTGACCGAATATAAAGGGAAATGTTATCATATTATCGTAGAAATACAACAAAGGAGTCGGGAATGTTAAAAATCAGAAACCTTACGAAAGTTTACGGAAAAAGCACTGTAAAAGCGCTTGACGATGTCAGTCTCGAATTGAAAAAGGGCGAGATTTTCGGTTTCCTCGGACCTAACGGCGCAGGCAAAACCACTATGATAAAGGTTTTGACGGGAATACTGCCGTATGGCGAGGGAAGCATTGAAATCTGCGGCGAAGATTTGCACAAAAATCCGCGCGCGGCAAAACTGAACGTCGGTTACGTGCCCGACAGCCATATCGTTTTCGATAAACTGACGGGGCGCGAATACGTAGATTTTATGGCGGATATTTACGGTGTGAGCATGGCGCAGCGAAAGGAACGCGCGGAAAAACTGCTTGCGTCGTTTTCTCTGACCGAAGATTTCGACCGTCCGATAAAAGACTATTCGCACGGCATGAAACAGAAAATCTGTATAATCGGCGCACTTATACACAATCCGAAACTTTGGGTGCTCGACGAGCCTATGACCGGACTCGACCCGCAGTCCGCATTCGAGCTCAAAGAACTGATGCGCGAGCACTGCAACGGAGGGAACACCGTGTTTTTCTCGACGCACGTTCTCGACGTTGCGGAAAAAATCTGCGATAGGATAGGTATTATCGTAAAAGGCAAGCTTGTCATGGCAGGCAGCATGCAGGAAATACGCGAAGCGTCCGAAGACGGCTCTTTGGAAGAATTCTTCCTTTCGGTTGCGTCAAACGCAGAGGAAAGCGTAAAATGAAAGATTGGCTTTGCGTAATCAAGCTGCTTGTCAAAAGCATGTTCAAGAAAAACACCAACGAACGCAAAGGACTCAAAATTTTCGTGGGCTTTTCGCTGGCGCTTTTATATGCCGTCATTCTTTTCGGTATATGCTCTACGATAGTGGCGATTGCGCCCGCTCTCATCGAATACGAATTGCAGTCGGAAGCGCTTATGCTGTTGTTTGCGGTCGGCATATTGGTCATACTTATTTTCGGCACGACGTCCATTTTGACGGTATTGTATTTTTCCCGCGACACCGAGTTTTTCATGTCGCTGCCTGTTTCGCCGAGTACGGTGTTTTTTGCCAAACTGACCACTGTTTACCTCGGAATGCTTGCGCTCGAAGCGGCGATAATGGCGCCGTGTCTGATAACGCTGGGTGTAATGTTGAAGATGTCCGCAGTCTTTTATATAGTCGGATTTTTCGCGGTGCTCACTTTGCCCGCTCTGCCGCTCATGCTGGCGTCTGTCATAGCAATTCCGCTCATGTACGTTGTCAGTCTTTTCAGAAACAAGGGCGCAATGACTTCCATAGTCGCCATAATAATGTTCGGACTGTTTTTCGCCGGCTATTATATAATAATAATGAATGTTTCGTCGGGAGATGCGGGTGACGGCACAGACATATCCGCAATCGTTATAGGAATAAAGGATTCCTTAAAAAAGGCGGCTGACATATTGCTTCCGATTTCCGCAGTTGCCCGTCTTGCGACACTGACCCCTGTGTACGGACTCGGCGTCGGACTTTCGTCGCTTGTCAACACCGCTATTTATATAGGCTTTACGGCAGTGCTTTTCTTAATTGCGTATCTGCTCAGCAATCTCGCATACAGAAAGGGCGTGTCGAGAATGACCGAGGGTTCGCGCCGCAACGACGGCAAGCACCGCGAGTTCAAAAGCAGCGGAAACATCACTTCGGCTCTCATGCGGACGGAGTGGAGACAAATGGTGCGAACACCGGCTTTCGCAATAAACTGCCTGATGTGCGTAGTGATACTGCCGCTGATAATCGGAGTAATGAATTTCACGGCGGTAGATATGTCGGGGGCTGCCGCGGAGGACGCCGAATTTGTAAAGGGAATGTACGGTTTGATAAATATAACCATTCTGTTTATGATGGGCGTGGGGTTGAATTACGGAGCAAGCACATGTATAACGCGCGAAGGCGAGTCTTTCGGTTTCGGTAAATCCTTGCCCGTAACGCCAGTTCAGTGGGTAAAAGCAAAACGCATAGTCTATCTGTTGATAAGTTATGCGGCAATTGTACTCGGCTGCATTGTGTCTCTTTTTACGGCGCAGGATATTTGGACGGTAATTGTCGGACTCGGATTCCTTGTCCCTTACAATTACGCTTTTGTAAATTTCGCTATATATTACGACTTGACTGCGCCGTTTTTGAAATGGACGACCCCGCGCGAAGCAATGAAAAGGAATTTCAAAGGCATGGTGCCGTTCCTTATAAATATGGGAATGAGCGTGATATTCATGTTCGTCACTCTTTCGCCGAAGATAGCCATGCTGGTAATGCCCGAATATGCGGCGGCTATCGGTATGCTCACGGTTGTGATTTGGGGAGTGCTGTATATCGTGGCGTTTATTCTGGCTTTCGTATTCCATCGCAAACTTACGAAAAAAGCGTCTGCGCTTTACGAGCGTATCGAAATCTGATTTGATAAAAAAACTCCCTTCGCGCTGCTTGCGGAGGGTGTTTTTGTTTTACGGTTATTGAAATATTATTCTATTGAAATATTATTCGGACTTTTGAGAGCGTCCTTTTACCAGAAAATATATTGCGACGCCAAGCGACAGCGCGGCTACCGCAGAGCCGACTGCGATGACGGCAATCTGCGCGGGCGTTTTATAATTTACCGACGAGGATTTTTGTGTTCCGCAGGGGGCAAGTTCGTATGAAAGCATGGTGAAGTCCTCGCCGTAAGTCGCGTGCCCGTACTCGAATACAATATTGTCGCCGTCTGCTATCGGGGCTGCCGAAACGCCGACTTCCGCCGAAACATCGTTTATTTTGAATGTATAATAATAGCCTTTTTCCGTGTTCTGCAACGTGTCTTTGAATCCCGTGACATAAGCGCCGAACGCGGAGTTTTCGTATTCGAGTCCGAGCTTGAGTTTTTCGTCGTATTCTTTGACGAAATCGAATACGGTTTCGGTTTCCGTAACCAAACCTTCATAAACGTATTCGGCGTCGCTGTATTTGATTGTGAGCGTCAGATATTTTTTCCCGATTGACTTCGGCGGTACAATCGCCAAAAAGTATATTGCCAGCATTGCCGCACAAAACAGAAGAGTCGATATTACAACCACTATTTTCTTTACTTTCGTAATTTGCATACAGACCTCACAATTGTATGGTGTTCTCGTCGTCGCGTATCAATGCTATGTTGAATACGAAATATTTTCTCGTAAAGAAATTGAACAGCGCAACGAGTATTGTTATCACTATTTTTATTATCCAGACCTGACCGGGCATAATGGCGTAGCCTATGAGCGAGCCGAGAGTGGTTATTCCCAAACCGATTGCCGCAAACAGTATGCATTTAAGCAGTCCCTTTTTATTGCGCCCGACGTTTCCGTATTCGTAAACAAAGAAACAGCACATAACATAGTTGAATACAAAAGACACGATGAACCCGAGCAGGTTAGCCGTGAGGTATATGGACGAAGGGGGATTGTGCGGCTCGCCGCTTATGGTATTTCCGAGAAATACGGAAAAGAAATTTTCGTAGTATTTGTGACCTTCCGCATAGAGAATAACGGCGACAATCATAAAGTCGAGTAAGCCGCCGACCGCGCCTATGACGACCGATTTCAAAAATTCTCGGCGTGCGCGTTTGTTCTTCAATGCATGAAAAAATTCGTTCATCGGTTATTTTTCCGGTATAAATTTTTCGAAAATTATATTATTGCAGAACTCGGAAATTTTATCTGCCTGGCTTTGACATCTTACGGTCCAGGCAAGGGTGGGTAAGAGTGTGCGCGCAACGTATTTATTCGGCAGAAATTCCGCATTGTACGATATGAAGTCGGGTTTGGAAATTTTGTTGAGTTTCATACGGGTAAGCGCATATCTTTTGAAGAAACTCGCAAGCTCGGTTTTCGTAAAGAATGTCGACAGCTGTCCGCGCATCACGTGCGGCGCATTCTGCTTGAAATATCCGACAGAATAGGGGTTGAACGATTGTACGGCATAATCTCCGCCGTATGAGCGGAGCATTTCTTCCGCGCGTTTTTCCAAACGTCCTATTTTATCCTCGTTCTTTATTTCAATCAAAATCGGCACTTTGCCGTTAACGGTTTCCAAAACTTTTTCGAAAGTGGGTATGGTAAACTCTGTTCCGCAAAGGTGCAAGCCGTCGAGCGCCCCGCTTTCCAACGTACTGACATATCCGTCCGTACCCGTCATGCGGCTGAGTTTTCGGTCATGAAAAACAACGACGCTTCCGTCGTTTATGCATTGAATGTCCAGTTCTATGGGAAAACCTTTTTCCACTGCGTTTTCGAACGCGCCAATCGAATTTTCGGGCAGGTCGTCTGTATGTAACCCTCTGTGCGCAATGGGCTTCGAAAAAAGCCAACTGTCGAGAATGCTCATGCGTTACCTCGCAATTTCGAAACTACTGATATATTATACTTGTTTTGTGTCGCGAAAGCAAGCAAATCACCGCAGTTTTACGGGCGCAACCCTTTTTAAGCGCAAAACAATTGCCTTTTGACCTTTTTTATAGTATAATCTTGTCATGGAAAGACAGCAGCGTATAAGAAACTTTTGCATAATAGCGCATATAGACCACGGAAAATCCACGCTTGCCGACAGGCTTATCGAAAATACGGGAACCGTGTCGAAAAGAGAACTTACGTCACAGCTTCTCGACAGTATGGACATCGAGCGTGAACGCGGAATAACCATAAAACTAACTCCCGTCCGAATGTTTTATACCAAAGACGGGATAGAGTACGTTTTCAATTTAATCGATACCCCGGGTCATGTCGACTTTACTTACGAGGTGTCGCGTTCTCTTGCCGCATGCGAAGGTGCGATTTTGATAGTGGACGCCACGCAGGGAGTCGAGGCGCAGACGCTTGCCAATGTATATCTTGCAATAGACAACGACCTTGAAGTGCTGCCGGTCATAAATAAAATAGATTTGCCAAGCGCAAGGGCGGAAGAAGTGCGCGCGGAAATCGAGGATGTAATAGGACTCGACGCCTCTATGGCGCCGCTCATAAGTGCGAAAGAGGGAATCGGCATTACCGAAGTTCTCGATAAAATAGTGGACAGCCTGCCGCCGCCTCGCGGAAGCGAGAGCGCTCCGCTTAAAGCGCTGATATTCGATTCGGTATACGACAATTACAAAGGAGCGGTCTGCATAATAAGGGTAATCGACGGAAGCGTGGCGTCGGGCGACAAAATACGCATTATGTCCACGGGTAAGGAGTATGACGTTGTCGAAGTCGGCGTGTTCAATCCCAAGTCGCTGCCCGTCGGGCGTCTGTGTGCCGGCGACGTCGGCTATCTGTGTGCAAGCATAAAAAATGTCGAAGAAACCGCTCCCGGCGATACTGTAACGTCCGCGGCAAATCCCACGCAGTCCCCGTGCCCGGGATACAAAAAGGTGCAGCCTGTGGTATATTGCGGTATCTATCCCACCGACGGTTCTCGTTACGACGATTTGAAAGAAGCATTGGAAAGGCTTAAACTCAACGACGCATCGCTTTTCTTCGAACCCGAAACTTCCGTTGCGCTCGGCTTCGGATTCCGTTGCGGATTTTTGGGTCTTCTCCACATGGAAATAATACAGGAGCGGTTGGAGCGCGAGTTCAACCTCGACCTCATTACCACGGCGCCGGGCGTCAATTACAATGTGGTAAAGACGAACGGCGAATTGCTTACGGTTACAAATCCGGGAAACCTGCCGCCCGTAGGCGAAATCGAGCGCATAGAAGAACCGTATATAAAGGCGGATATATATACGCCGCCCGAATATATCGGCGCAATCATGGAACTGTGTACCGAGCGCAGGGGCGAATATTTAAACCTTGTTTATCTCGATAAAACAAGAGTGCGTATAGAATACGAAATACCTCTCAACGAAATAGTTTACGACTTTTTCGACGGACTCAAATCCCGCACGCGCGGCTATGCCTCGCTCGATTATGAGCTCAAAGGGTATAAACCCAGCGACCTCGTAAAACTCGATATTTTGCTGAATAACGAAATCTGCGACGCGCTTTCGATAATAGTACATCGTGACAAAGCGTATAACCGCGGCAGAAGCATGGCGGAAAAGCTGAAAGACGTCATACCCCGTCAAATGTTCGAAATTCCCATTCAGGCGGCGATAGGCGGAAAAGTAATAGCCCGCGAAACCGTCAAAGCCATGCGCAAAGACGTGCTCGCAAAGTGTTACGGCGGCGATATAAGCAGAAAAAAGAAACTTCTCGAAAAACAGAAAGAGGGCAAAAAGCGAATGCGTCAAATCGGCTCGGTGGAAGTGCCGAGTGAAGCGTTTATGTCCGTTCTGAAACTCGATAACAAATAATGGACAACGTCGAAAGCGGCATTTATATTCATATTCCGTACTGTCGCAGCAAGTGCTTTTACTGCTCGTTTGTTTCCGATACGGATTTTTCCGACGTGGGGCAATATATCGACGCTGTAATCGCGGAAATCGGCGAGCGCGGCGGCGGACGCATAGATTCGATATATATCGGCGGCGGAACTCCGTCGGTTTTGCCGCGCGGCGAAATTGCAAGACTGCTCTCTGCCGTGCGCGCGAATTTCGATGTGTGCGGCGATTGCGAAATAAGTATCGAGTGCAACCCCGATTCGGCGGACGAAGATTTTTTCCGCGAGTGCGCGGCGGCGGGCGTCAACCGCGTCAGCATAGGCCTGCAATCCGCGTGCGACGCTTTGCTGAAAAATGCGGGCAGAGTGCACACGTTCGGGCAGTTCGAAGACTGCTACTTGATTGCCCGTAGGTGCGGCATGAAAAATGTAAACGTCGATTTAATGCTCGCGCTTCCGGGGCAAACCGTTCGCAACGCCGAAGAGTCCGTCGAAAAGGTCATATCGCTCGGGACGGAACATATTTCCGTATACGGTCTGTCCGTGGAAGAGGGGACTTTGCTTGACAAGAGCGGTTACCGTCCCGACGAGGACGTGTGCGCCGAAATGTACGAGAGATGCTGCGAGGTTCTCAAACGCTCCGGTTACGAAAGATACGAGGTCAGCAATTTCGCGCTCGGCGGCAAGCGCTGCCGGCATAATATGAAGTACTGGACGGACGCGCCGTATTTCGGATTCGGGGCGGCGGCTCATTCTTACGACGGCGTACAGCGCACGGCAAACACCTCGGACAGAAAAAAATATATAAAAGGCGAGCGAGTCGAAATGCGCAGCGTTCTTACCCGCGACGACAAAACGGAGGAAAGAATAATGCTTTCGCTGCGCACCGCGGACGGACTCGATTTGAAAAAGTTTTTTTCGGATTTCGGTTATTCCCTCGAAGCAGCCAAGGAAAAGCGGCTGTCCGAACTCGTAAAATCGGGCATGGTCGAAATCGGCAATGGCTGTTTGCGTTTGACGGAAAAGGCGTATTATGTTATGAACGGCATAATAGTTTCCCTCATTTAAAAAGTTTGCAAAAGGGCGTAAATTCGGTTGACTTCATGCCTTTTGTGTGGTATTATTATATTAGCACTCGCGGTGCGTGACTGCTAATAATCCCGCAGTGCGATTGCTAAAATGCGAGAGGTAAAGGCTGCAAATGGGACTTTCCGGCAGAAAGGAAAAAATTCTTCAAGCGGTGGTCGACAGTTATATAAATAACTGCGAACCTGTTTCCAGCGCGGAAATAAGGGAGAGCAAACTGCCTTCTTTAAGCACCGCAACCATTCGCAACGAGCTTGCCGCTTTGGAAGAAATGGGGTATCTCGCGCAACCGCATACGTCGTCCGGGCGCGTTCCCACGGCGGAAGCATATCGGCTCTATGTCGAAAAGCTTATGCCCAAGCGCAAACTTACGCGCGGAGAATTGAAAATAGTCAAAAGATATTTCAACCGCACCATAACAGAGCTCGACGATATGCTGAAAAGTACGGCAAAGGTAATATCGGAGATAACCAACCTTACTTCCGTCGCTTACGCGCAAAACGTGACCGACGCGACCATATCGCGGATTAAAATCGTAAAAATATCCGACTCCACCGCGCTTGTCGTGATAGTGACCGATATAGGCGTCATGAAGGATGCGACTATGAGCGTGAACGGAATGCTTACCGACGAATATTGCGACAGTGCAAGCAGATTCGTCACGGAAGCGTTCGGAAACTGTAAGGTGTCGGAAGTGCTCAAACCCAAGACGATTATAAAGAGCGTAAAAAGAGAATACGAAAACGTCTTTAAAACCGTTATGAAAATTCTCAAAAACTACGCTCACGATGAAATGGTCAGCGACATCGTTTTGGAGGGCAGTGCGAAAATTTTGGAGCAGCCCGAGTATGAAAACCTCGCCAAAGCCAAGGCAATGCTCGAATTGCTGGACGCAAAAGAGGAGCTCGTTCCCGTTCTCGCGAATAACGACAACATGAATCTGTCAATCAAAATCGCAAAGGACAACGAGATTAAAGACGGCACGCCCGAATGCGCCATAGTAACCGCGAATTACACGGTGAACGGCGTAACGAGAGGTAACGCCGGAGTAATCGGACCTATCCGAATGGACTACGCGAAAGTCGTTTCCGTTCTCGATTATATAGGTAAAACAATAAATCTTCTTCCGGCAGGTCACACAGGCGGGGAGGAGGAAACGGAAACGTTGCCGCCGAGCGGCGACGAGCCCGAAAACGAATAAAAAACAAGGAGTAGTGAAATGGCTGACGAAAAGGAAGAGTTATCCATGCAGGACATACAGGTTCAGGTAAACGGACTTGCGCAACAGTTGCAGATAGCCCAAACCGTCGCAACTAAGGAAAAAAGCAGGTCGGAAGAACTGTCAAACCTTGTCGTGAGAATGCAGGCGGATTTCGACAATTACCGCAAGCGTAACAACGAGCAAATGAAGCATAATAAAGAGGACGGCATAGTGGATGTCGTCGAAAAGCTGCTGCCCGTGCTCGACAATATGAAAAGAGCAATACTCATGATACAGGACGAAAAGGTCGCGGAAGGCGTCAAAATGATTTACCGCCAAATAGTCGAGGTCATGGGCGCGTTCGGAATCACCGAAATCCCCGCGCTCGGCGAGCAGTTCGACCCCAACTTGCATAATGCGGTTCAGCAGGTTAAAGTCAAAGATTCTTCCAAAGTCAATATGGTCGTGGAAGTGCTTCAAAAAGGTTACAGAATGGGCGACAGGGTAATACGTCACAGCGTAGTAACCGTTGCCAAATAAAAAGTCATCAATTAACAAAGAATAAAGTTTTCGTTTTAATGGAGGATTAAAAATAATGGGTAAGATAATCGGTATCGACTTAGGTACAACGAACTCTTGCGTGGCAGTGTTGGAGGGTGGCGAACCCGTGGTAATTCCCAATTCCGAGGGGGCGCGTACCACGCCTTCCGTTGTCGGTTTTGCCAAAGACGGCGAGCGTTTGGTCGGACAGGTTGCGAAACGTCAGGCTGTCGCAAGCCCCGATAAGACGGTAATTTCCATCAAGAGAGATATGGGAACGAACAGAAAAGTTCACATCGGCTCCAAGGACTATTCGCCGCAGGAAATTTCCGCGATGATTCTCGGAAAATTGAAAGCGGACGCGGAAGCGTATCTCGGCGAAAAAGTTTCTCAGGCGGTCATAACCGTTCCCGCGTATTTCACCGACTCCCAGCGTCAGGCAACTAAGGACGCGGGACGTATCGCGGGACTCGAAGTGCTCCGTATCATAAACGAGCCTACGGCTGCCGCGCTTGCATACGGTCTTGACAAGGGACAGAACGCAAACCAAAAAATATTCATTTACGACCTGGGCGGCGGTACGTTCGATATCTCGATATTGGAAATCGGCGACGGCGTTTTCGAAGTTATCGCTACGGCGGGCGACAACCGTTTGGGCGGCGACGACTTCGACCAGAAGATAATCGATTATCTCGTAGACGAGTTCAAAAAGGATAACGGTATCGATTTGTCCAAGGACAAAATGGCAATGCAGCGTCTTAAAGAGGCTGCGGAAAAAGCCAAGATAGAGCTTTCGGGCGTGCAGAAAACAACCGTCAGCCTTCCGTTCATCACGGCAGGCGCGGCAGGCCCTTTGCACCTCGAATACGAAATAACGAAAGCCAAGTTCGACACGCTGACCCAGGTGCTTGTCGACAAGACCATGAAACTCACGCAGCAGGCTATGTCGGACGCGCATTTCACGGCATCCGATATCGACAAGGTTATTCTTGTCGGCGGTTCGACGCGTATCCCCGCGGTTGTCGATGCGGTAAGAAAGCTTGCCGGAAAAGAACCGTTCAAGGGAATCAACCCCGACGAATGCGTTGCAATCGGCGCGGCTATACAGGGCGGCGTGCTTGCGGGCGAAGTCAAAGACGTACTCTTGCTTGACGTTACGCCGCTGTCGCTCGGTATCGAAACCGTCGGCGGTATATTCACAAAACTCATTCAGCGCAATACCACGATACCCACGAAGAAATCGCAGGTATTCTCTACGGCAACGGACGGTCAGCCCTCGGTCGATATTCACGTATTGCAGGGCGAGCGCGAAATCGCGGCTCACAACAAGACGCTTGCTCGTTTCGAGCTCGGCGGTATTCCGCCCGCACCGAGAGGCGTGCCTCAAATCGAAGTTACGTTCGATATAGACGCAAACGGTATAGTCCATGTTTCCGCCAAGGATAAGGGTACTGGCAAAGAACAGCACGTCACCATCACCGCATCCACAAACCTCACGGAACAGCAGATACAGCAGGCTATAAAAGACGCCGAAATGTATTCCGACGAAGACAACAAGAGAAAAGAAATCGTCGAAACCAAGAATCAGGCGGATATGCTTGTGTTCTCCATCGAAAAATTCCTCGGTGAAAACGGTAATGCCGTAAGTCCTTCCGACAAAGAAGAACTCGAAAAGGAAATGCGCAATGTCAAAGAAGTCATCAAGACCGACGACATAGACGTAATCCGCGAAGCCGTCGAAACCTTGCAGAAGCTTTCCAACGGAATATTCACCAAACTCTACGAGAGCGGCGCCGCTCAGCAGGGTGCGGACGATGTAGTTGTGGAAGATGCCGAAGTCGTAAACGACGACAATAATTAAGCATAGGCAACCGTAAAACGGTTAAAGGGTTAGGCAATGGCAAAATCGTACTATGAGGTTCTGGGCGTTCCCAAGACTGCGACGGATGACGAAATAAAATCGGCATACCGCAAGCTTGCCCGTAAATATCACCCGGACTTGAATCCGGGCGACCAGAACGCCGCCAACATGTTCAAAGAAATCAACGAGGCATACGAAACGCTCGGCGACCCGCAGAAGAAAGCGGCATACGACCGTCCGTCCGCATCCTCGTCATTCGGCGGAGGCGGCAGCGGCGGAAGCGCATCGTCGTTCTTCGACGAGTTCGTGAACAATATGTTTAACGGCGACCGCAGGGACTCGCATTCTTCGGGCGGCGGAGATATATCGCTGAACGTGACGCTGACATTCGAAGAAGCGGCTTTCGGTGTAACCAAAGAGATTCCCGTAAACAGATTCGAGCCTTGTTCCGCATGCCGCGGAACGGGTGCGAAAAACGGAACTCAGTTTGTCAAGTGTAATAACTGCGGCGGCACGGGTAAAGTCCGTTTTGCGCAGGAAACGCCGTTCGGCAGAGTTGTAAGCATGAAGGCTTGTAACGTCTGTAACGGTTCGGGCAGAATAATCAAAGAGCCCTGTCCCGTTTGCGGAGGCAGAGCGCTTATACGCAAGAACAGCAATCTGAGAATAACTTTTCCCGCGGGAATAGAGCCGAATCAAATCATGACCGTTCCGGGCGAGGGCGAAAGAAGCCGCACGGGCGCAAAAGCAGGCAACCTTGTGCTCATGATAAATGTTATGCCGCATAAGCATTTTAAGCGCAAAGGGCTCGATTTGCTTATAGACGTAGCGGTCACGTTTACGCAGGCGCTTCTCGGCGACAAAGTTCTCGTTCCTACGCTCAGAGGCACGAAAATAGCGTTTCCGCTGCCCGAAGGCACGCAAAGCGGTACTACGTTTAAGCTTAAAGGTCAGGGCATAGAAAACACCAAAAAAGGTCTTGTCGGAGATTTGCTTGTGACTGTCGACATCGAGTTGCCGAAGATGCTCACAAAAGAACAGAAGAACAAGGTTAAGGAACTGCACGAACTGTTTAAATCAGAGCAGTACGATAAGTCGAAAGAGTACATGAACAAAAAATAATAAAAGCAGCGGGCGGTTATCGAACTTGCCCGCACTTTTTTAAAGGATGACAATTATATGCAGTGGTTGCAGGTAACCGTTACAACAAGCAGCGAATTTGCCGATATAGTATCGCTTACTCTGTCCGAGTTGGGCTCGGACGGGGTAAGCGTTTCGGATTGCCGTGATGTAAAAGCCGTGCTTGACGACAAAAGGTCGTGGGATTATGCCGACGACAGTCTTTACGTACAGAGCGATGACGTATTTGTAAGCGGATATTTCGGCGAAGATTTCGATGTTTCCGAATTGAAGTGTGCGCTTATAAAATTGAAGCAAAGCGCGGTAATGGATACGGGTACGCTCGAAGTGTCCGTTAAAGATATCCGAAACGAAGACTGGGAGAACGAGTGGCGCAAATATTATAAACCGATAGAGCGGGGAGACGTAGTCATCGTTCCGAAATGGCTGAATTATGACGGAGAATGTAAAGTCAAGGTCTTTATGGACCCGGGAATGGCTTTCGGGACGGGAAGACACGAAACGACGGCAATGTGCATATCGCTTATGCAGGAGATTCCGCTTGACGGAAAAAATGTGCTTGATATGGGGTGCGGAAGCGGTATTTTGGGTATAACTGCGCTTAAATGCGGCGCAGGTCTTTGTACTATGTCTGACATAGATATGTCCGCAATCGAATCCGCGCGGGAAAATTCCGTTTTGAATGGGGTGTCCGAGCATTCTCAATTCGTTTGCGGCGACTTGAAGTTATCGGGTGAATTCGATGTGGCGTTTGCGAATTTGACGGCAGACATTCTTTTGAGATTGTATCCGACGCTTCCTTGTGCTCTGGTATCGGGCGGTTATGCGGTGATAAGCGGTCTGATACACGCGCGCGCCGACGAGGTATTGCAATGCTATTCCCAAAAGTTCGAACTTGTCAAAAGATTGTCGGAGGGCGAGTGGCAGGCAATGCTGCTTAAAAAGAAATGAGAATATTTGTCGACAGAATAGACGGAGATAAGTGTGTATTGAAAGGCGACGCGCATAGGCATGTCGCGTATGCTTTGCGTTCGCGTGTCGGCGATGCGGCGGTGCTGTGTCCGCAGAACGGCAAGGATTACTTCGGCGTTATCGAAAGCATTTCGTCCGACGAAACAGTCGTCAAAATCAACGAGATAACCGACAGCATGGGCGAGCCTCGTGTAAAAGTTACCGTAATGTGCGCCGTTCCCGGCAAGAGCGACAAACTGGACTTAATCGCACAGAAGCTTACCGAACTCGGTGTATTTCGTATACAGCCGATTATGACTCGGTTTGTGCAGGCAAAACCTCAGTCTGTCCGTGTGGACAGATTGTCGCGTATTTGCGAAGAGGCGGCAAAACAGTGCGGGCGCGGATTAGTACCCGAGGTCTGCGCTCCCGTTTCTTTTGAGCGGATGACGGCAGAGTTGCCACGGTTCGATTTGACGGTGTTTCCGTATGAAAGGGAAAAAGAGTATTCGCTGAAAAGTTATCTGAAAAATGCCGACTTGAATAATGTAGAAACCGTTGCCGTTATAATCGGTTCGGAGGGTGGTTTTTCCGAAGAAGAGGCGAATATTCTACGAAATTCGGGAACGGCGAGTGTGACTTTGGGCAACCGAATTCTGCGCACTGAAACCGCCAATATCGCGGTTGTTTCTGCGCTGATGTACGAACTCGGCGAATGGGGCGACGGAGGCTTGGAATGAAATTCTGCGTGTTTACTTTGGGCTGTAAGGTCAACCGATATGAAAGCGACGTAATGATTGAAAAGCTTTCGCGCTGCGGGTACGAGGTTACGGACTCGCTCGAATATGCCGATGCGTATATAATAAATACATGTTCGGTAACTGCCGAAGCGGATAAAAAATCGCGTCAGGCTGTGGCACGCGTACTGAAATTCAATCCCGAGGCACGTGTGTATATAATGGGGTGCAGCAGCCAATATGATTTTATGCAGTTTGCGGATAAGCCGAATATAAGTCTTATAAGCGGTACGGCGTCAAAAGCAGCCATGCTGGATAATATTATGTCAGGCATATCACCACTCAACTTTCCTCCGTGTCTTATGGTTCCGTTACCCGACATATACGAACAAGAGGGTATTCCGCATCCTTCAAAGTCCCGCGGACTTTTGAAAGTGCAGGACGGATGCAATAATTTCTGTTCCTATTGTATTATACCTTATCTTCGCGGTCGCAGTCGTTCGCGCTCATTGAAATCCATAATCGAAGAGGCTTGGCTTCAATCCCGTTATACGGACGAAATAGTGATAACGGGCATAAATATTTCTGCTTACGGAAAAGACATCGGGTCGGATTTAACCGAACTGGTCAAAGCGCTTTCCGTAGTGCCGGTTCGTAAAAGATTCGGTTCGCTTGAATGCGGAGTGATAAACGATGGGCTGCTGTCGGCTATGGGTGATTGCGGATTTTGCGACCATTTTCATCTATCGCTTCAAAGCGGGAGTGACAGCGTACTGAAAGCGATGAACAGGCACTACGACAGTGCATTCTATTTGGAAAAAGTCGAACTAATACGCAAATACTTTCCGAATGCAGGTATTACGACAGACATAATATGCGGTTTCCCGGGAGAAACCGAAGAAAATCATGCGGAAAGCATGCAAACGGTACGACGCGCACGTTTCAGCGGCGGACATGTTTTTGTGTACAGCGAGCGCGAGGGAACGCCTGCCGCAAAAATGCCGCAGGAGCCTAAGGAAATCCGTTCACGCCGGGCGGCTCAAATTGCCGAACTTATTAAAGCAGGCGAAACCGAGTTTTTGACTGCCCAGCGCGGAAAGACTTACCGTGTGTATCTCGAAGAAGAGGAAGACGGTTGGTCTGTGGGGCACACGTCCAATTACATAAAGGTTTATACTCGGTGCAATTCACTGAAAAAATCGGTAAATCTCAAAATCGGAGAATTATATAAAGAAGGAGTAAAAGCGTATGAATGATTGTATTTTCTGTAAGATAAGAGACGGCGTTATTCCGTCGGAGAAGGTGTACGAAGACGAGTCGATGTTCATAATAAGAGACATCGAACCGAAAGCGGAGCGGCATTTTCTTATGATACCCAAGCGCCACTTTAAACTGTTATCCGAAATGACTGAGAAGGACAGCGTAACTTTGGGTAAGTGCTTGAAAAAGATTCCGAAGTTGAATGACTTGCTCGGATTGTCGGGAGGATACCGTTTGGTTATAAATCAAGGCGACGATGCAGGGCAGACCGTTTTTCATTTGCATGTACACATTCTTACGGGACAGAAAATGGATTTTCCGCACCTTTGAATTTTTCAAGCGTTAAACGGTTGACATTTAGTGACTTTTAATGTATAATGCGTAAGGTTAATAAAGGTTCCTCGGAACAAAGGTGGTGTAAACAGTGTCCAGTGTAAAAGTCGGCGAGAACGAGTCCTTGGACAGCGCGCTCAAACGCTTTAAGCGCAAATGCCAAAAAGACAATATCATGGGTGATATGCGTCGTAAAGAGCATTACGAGAAGCCTTCCGTACGCAGAAAGAAAAAGGCGGAAGCGGCACGTAAGCGCGGAAGTAAAAACTGATTTCGAAGCGGTCGATATTCGGCCGCTTTTTCAGTGTTCGGATTGTTTTAAACGTCGAATTTCGTCTTTTTAAGGCTATTTTTGACAATGGAGTCACTTTTTCTTTTCAGTCTGCTATAATGCTTTTGCAATACTGATTCAAAGGAGCAAAGGTAATGGAAAACAAAGTATGCGGCGAATTGAAGAAAAAGGCGTTACTTGCCAAACAGCGGCTCAAACTCGGTTATTGGGAACAGCTTCGTGCGGAGCGCGAGCGGCTTTTGAAGTCTGCCGGCGAATCCGACTCGGTCAAGCACAAGGTAAGCGAACTGCAACGCGCCAAGTTCAGCCGCGAGATGAACAGTGTGGTAAATATAGAAAATGCGGGACGTGACGAACAGATGTACAAAAAGGTCTGCGAGATACTCGACAGCGACGAGGATGTGGTAAATCCCATCGGCAGACTCATGGACAAGTCATATTATTCGGGGTTGGACGACGGCGGCAAACAGCGTTATATTTTGGAATTGTCCAAAAAATTCAACGACTTGAAGGAGCGCTATTATAAAGAGCGTCTCGGGAAAACCTGTTGACTTTTCGCCTTTAATGTGTTAAAATATTTCCGACTATCAAAAGCGGAGATATTTATGAATCGGAAATTACAATCGGACGACATCGACGCGCTGTACGAGGCGGTGTCATGTATACGAACGCGCGAAGAATTTTATAATTTTTTCGAAGATTTGTGCACAATAGCCGAGTTGCAGTCGCTGGCACACCGTTTTTCGGTGGCTAAAATGCTGGACGACGGCTGTACATATCAGGACATAATAGATAAAACGGGCGCAAGCACGGCAACAATAAGCAGAATCAACAAATGTCTGGGATACGGCGCCGACGGATATAGCGTCATACTTTCGAGGATGAAAAACAAATGAGTTTCGATTTCGGGTCTTTAAACGAAGAGCAGCGCAAAGCGGTCGAGGCGACGGAAGGCGCGGTTCTGGTCACCGCGGGAGCAGGCAGCGGAAAAACCAGAATGCTCACGCATAGGATAGCCTATCTCATAAAAGAAAAGGGCGTAAAGCCTTATAATATTTTGGCGATTACTTTTACCAATAAAGCCGCAAACGAAATGAAAGAACGCTTGTCTTGCATGGATATCGGCGCGGACGATATTTGGGTGTCCACGTTTCACTCGATGTGCGTGCGTATTTTGCGCCGTTATATCGACCGTATGGGCTACGGCAAGAGTTTTTCCATTTACGGCGAGCAGGAAAAAGAGAATGTTCTGAAAAAGATTTCCAAGGATTTGGAAGACGGGGGGAAGTTTGTCGGCGATTCCAAGGAACTCGACAAATTGAGAAAAAGAGCGTCGTTTATTATATCCGATGTCAAAAACAGCGCGCTTTCGCCCGACGCGTATTTTTCTTTGCATGAAAACGACGAATACGCCGAATTTCTGCGCGGCATGTACGAAAAATACGAAGAGCAGCTTAAAAAGAACAATGCTCTCGATTTCGACGATTTGCTTGTAAAGGCTTACGAACTCTTGCGCACAAATTCCGAGGCGCGGGAATATTACGAAAATAAGTTCCGCTACATTCATGTCGACGAATTTCAGGATACCAACATAGTGCAGTATAAACTTATGAAAATCCTTGCGCAAAAACACGGCAACGTGTTTGCCGTAGGGGACGAGGACCAGTGCATTTACGGCTGGCGCGGCGCCAACATAGGCAACATTACGGATTTCATAGATGATTTCGGGTGTAGAATATTCAAGCTCGAACAAAATTACCGCAGCAGCGGAAATATACTTTCGCTTGCAAACAAAGTAATAAAAAACAATACCCGGCGCATCGATAAGACGCTCTTTACGAATAACGGAGTCGGAAGCAAAGTATCTGTCTTTTGCGCACGTAACGAAACAAACGAAGCCGAATATGTTGCCGACGTCATCAAAAAGCTCGTTGAAGAAAGCGACTGCCGATATTCGGATATCGCCGTGCTTATGCGCGTGAACGCGCTGTCGCGTGTTTTCGAAGAGCGTTTCCTCGCATACAACATTCCGCATAAGGTTTACGGCGGATTTAAGTTTTTCGAGCGCAAGGAAATCAAGGATTTGCTTGCTTATCTCAGACTCGCCGTAAACGGCAACGATAACGAGGCATTGCTGCGCGTCATCAATTTCCCCAAGAGGGGAATAGGAGCGGGAGCCGTAGGGCAGCTTATAAATTATTCGGATTTGGCGGGGCGGTCGCTGTTCGAAACCGTAATGACGATAGAGTCAAACGACGACTTGCCGCTTTCGTTGCAAAAAAAAGTTATTCCGTTTAAAAACGTGCTTGCTTGTATAATCGCTCAGGCTCAATCGGTCGGAATAGGCGAGCTTGCGGAATATCTTGTACGTATTCTGGATTTAAAGTCCGTGTTTGCCGACGATACCGAGGAAAACGAAAACAGAAGGATGAATGTGTCCGGATTTGTGGATTCCGTCAAAAGCCACGAGCGCAATAATCCCGGTACGACTCTCGAAGATTATTTGCAGATGATAACGCTTTATACCGACCTTGACTCGATGAACGGAGACGACGACTGCGTCGCGCTCGCAACCGTTCACAGCGTCAAAGGTTTGGAATTCAAAGCGGTTTTCGTCGTCGGCTGCGAAGAGGGCATACTGCCGCTTACCCGCGCCATGGACAGCCTCGACGAACTCGAAGAAGAGCGCAGACTTATGTACGTTGCCGTTACGCGCGCTATGAGTCGGCTGTATGTGACGTGGGCGGCATCTCGGTATATGTACAGCGAGCGCAAGTACACCGCAGTCAGCCGCTTTCTGAAAGAGGCGAATTTGGTCGAGGCGAATTCTCAGCCGTCGGCGGCGCAGTCGCGCGAGCGTGCAGGCGCATATCTTCGCAATGATTCGTATTCTTTCGGCGATGTTCCTTCGGTGTCCTCATCCCGCGTCGCAGCCGCGCCCGTTTACCGTGCTCCGACCGTCCGACAGCCGGATAAAAAGGATTTGAGCGGATTTAAAGTCGGAACGAAGATTTCGCACCGCAAGTTCGGCAAGGGTGAAATTGTTTCGCTCGACAGCGAGGCGGGCGGTCTGTATGCTCAGATAAATTTCGAAAAATTCGGAAAAATGATGCTTTCATTACAGTATGCGCCGATTGAAATAATCGAAGCATAAAACGGAGGAACGCAAAATGTCAAGAATGGAAGAGCTGGTGGAAACCCTCAACCGATATGCCTATCATTATTATGTGCTCGACAATCCCATTGTGTCGGACGGTCAGTACGACAAACTTTACGACGAGCTCGTCGCGCTCGAAAACAAAGAAAACAGAGTGTTGCCGTCCTCGCCGACCAAACGCATAGGGGGCGAACCCGTCAAAGAATTCGTCAGTCACACTCATCTGAACAAACTGTACAGTCTTGACAAACGTAACGATTTTTCGGAGCTTATCGCATGGAGCGATAAGATGAAAAAAGCGGCTGACAGTGAGGTCGAATATACGTTGGAATACAAGCTCGACGGTCTTACTCTGTGTCTTACTTACGAGGACGGACTGTTTCGCGGCGCGGCAACTCGCGGCAACGGTACGGTGGGCGAGGACGTCACCGCTCAGGTTGCGACGGTTAAGTCTATCCCGCTCGAAATCCCGTTTAAAGGCGTTTTAGAGGTGCAGGGCGAGGGTATCATGCGTTTGAGTGCGCTCGAAGCCTATAACAAAACGGCAAAAGAGCCTTTGAAAAACGCGAGGAACGGAGTCGCGGGCGCCATAAGAAATTTAGACCCGAAAGTTACGGCAAAGCGCAATCTCGATATAATTTTCTACAATGTGAACTATAAACGCGGCGGTGACGGTAAGACTTTGGCTTCGCAGTCAAAGTGCATAGAATTTTTGAAAGCAAACCGTTTCAAAACAGAAATGCTGTATGTTTCGTCGGACATAAACGCAATAATTGATTTTATCGAAAACATAGATAAAAGCGCGCTCGATTTTTTGATTGACGGAATGGTTATCAAAGTAAACGATTTTGCTTTGAGAGAAAAACTCGGCTATACCGACAAATTCCCTCGGTGGGCAATGGCGTATAAATTCGAAGCGGAAGAAACTTCTACCGTGCTCGAAGACGTTGTATGGCAGGTCGGCAGAACGGGTAAACTGACGCCGCTGGGTATGCTCGAGCCCGTGGAACTGTGCGGCGCTACGATAAGAAAAGCCACGCTCAACAACTACGGCGACATACTCAGAAAGCAAATCAAAATAGGTTCAACCGTGTTCATCAGGCGCAGTAACGATGTTATTCCCGAAATATTGGGTATTGCCGAAGAGCGCGACGGAAGGGAAGTGCCCGTGCCGACACACTGTCCGGCTTGCGGTGCGAAACTTACGGAATCGGGTGCAAATCTGTTTTGTCCGAACGAATACGGATGCAAGCCGCAGATATGCGGAAAGATAGAGCATTTTTGCGCCAAGCCGTGTATGGATATAGATGGGATTAGCGAAAAGACCGTCGACAGGCTGTACGATATTCTCGGAGTGCGCGAGGTGACGGACTTGTACTCGCTCACCGAATCCGATATTTCAAAGTTGGAGGGATTCAAAGATAAAAAAACCGCCAATTTCATAGAATCCGTGCAGGCAAGCAAAAATGTAAAACTCGGCAATTTTATCAATGCGCTCGGAATCCCGAATGTCGGTAAAAAAACGGCGGAAGATTTGGCGCGGCACTATAAGACGACGGACGCTTTGAGAAAGGCTACTGCCCAAGAGCTTGTCGAAATTCCCGAGGTGGGCGAAATTGTTGCCAGAAGTATTGTGGAATATTTCGAAAATCACGGCAGCTTGATTGATAAGTTAAGCGCGGTCGGGATAAATCCCGTTTACGAAGAAAGTCTTCGCGGCGGAGTTTTCGACGGTTTGAAAGTCGTGCTTACCGGCAAGCTTTCGGTTTCGAGAGAGCAGGCGGCGAAAACCGTCGAAAGCTTGGGCGGACGCGTGGTATCTTCCGTCAGTAAAGAAACGGATTTGGTAATAGCGGGTGAAGATGCAGGTTCGAAACTGGCAAAGGCGCAGTCGCTCGGGATTAAAATAATCGACGATAATGAGTTCAAAGGACTTGCAAACAGTTGAAATATCTTTTCGGATATGGTATAATTATAATGTATGAGATTCGGTAAACTGTCTGCGGAAGAACTGCAAAAATTGGTTCTCGATAAACTACCGCACCGCCGCGGCGAAGTGATTTTATCGGCGGCGCAGGGTGAGGACTGTTCTGCGGTAAAAACCGACGGCATATTACTCGTATCTTCCGACCCCATTACGGCAGCAATGTCCCCCGAAAGTTTGGGAGAACTGTGTGTGTCGGTTTGCTGCAATGACATAGCCGCTTGCGGCGGTGAGCCTTTTGCGCTGACTGTCACGCTTATAATGCCCCCGTCGGCTCCGACAGAGGACATAGAGCGGATTATGTCTGCGGCGGCGGCAAAAGCCGAGTCGGTTCGCGTCGATATTATAGGCGGTCATACCGAGTTTTCCGATTGCGTCGTGCGTCCGATAATAAGCGGCACGGCAATAGGTAAAACCAATCGGCTCATGGCGAAAACCGCTTTGCAAGTCGGCGACGGACTCTATGTCACAAAAACTCTTGCCATGGAAGGCACGGCAATAATCGCAGACGGAGGGCGTGAAACATTCACGAAAGAAGAGAAAGCGATTATAGAGTCATACAGAAACGGTCTTGACGTTGCAAAAGAGAGCGAAATACTGCGTGCGTTCGAATCGGTTAGCGTAATGCACGATATCACCGAAGGCGGCGTTATCGGTGCGGTTGCGGAGATTTGTCTCGGCTCGGGCAAAGGTGCGGATATCTGCGAACAATCGTTTCCCGTAAGCGCTCTGACGCGTCGGCTTTGCGACAGATACGGGATAGACCCCGCGCGGTTTATTTCCAGCGGCAGCATGCTGTTTGCGGCACGAAGCGACGAAGCGGCAGTTGCGCTGCGCGGCTTCGGAATACCCGTCACGCAGATAGGCAAGGTTACAAGCGGCGACATATTGCTTGTAAAAGCCGACGGCACAAGAATTTCGGTCAGACCCGAGACTGACGAAATGTACAAATACTATGAGAGGTGCGGAACATGAAGAGCATGACGGGCTACGGCAAAGGCGTGGCAGCAGACGGAACCAGAACCTTCACCGTCGAATTGAAGGCGGTAAACAACCGTTATTTGGAAATAGGCTGTAAAGTGCCCAAGACGCTGGCATACACGGAAGAAATTCTGAGAACGTGCGTAAAGGAAACAATCCGCCGCGGCAGTGTGGATGTTTACGTAAATTACGAAAACAAGTCCGAAACCAATAAACATATAGAAGTCGATTTCGCGCTTGCGGGCGAGCTTGTCAAAACGTCGAAACTTTTGCGCACTCAGTATTGTTTGGACGACGATTTCCAGGTAACGGCGCTCATGCGTACCGCCGACGTGCTGAAAGTGACGGCAGGCGACGACGATGAAAATATTGTCAAAGCGCTGGCTAAACGCGCGGCGAGTGAAGCCGTAAAAAACTTGGACGAAATGCGTGCCGTGGAAGGCGCCTCCTTAAAAGCCGACCTCAAACTTTTGACGGAAAACATTATAGGTTATCTCGAAAAAGCGGTGAAGCGTGCGCCCTCGGTAGTTGCGGAGTATCGCGACAAACTCAAAGCCCGTATTCAAGAAGCGCTTGACGGCGTGGAAATCGACGAGTCGCGGCTGTTGAACGAAACGGCGTTTTTTGCGGATAAGGCGGATATAAACGAAGAAATATCGCGTCTTACGTCACACATAAATCAGTTTTTGCACTGCCTCGATTCAAATGAACCGCAGGGCAGAAAAATGGACTTCATTTCGCAGGAGATGAACCGCGAAATAAACACAATGGGAAGCAAATCCAACGACAAAGAGCTCACCGAATTGGTGGTGGCAATGAAAAACGAGTTGGAAAAAATCAAAGAACAGATAAGAAATGCGGAGTAGTTGCAAAATGTACAAAGGATTATTGATTGTTATTTCGGGACCGTCGGGAGCAGGTAAGGGCACGATATACGGAAAAGTATTGGAGAAACTGCCCGAAATCAAAAAGTCCGTTTCCGTTACGACGCGTCAGCCCCGCCAGGGCGAAATCGACGGTGTGCACTATCATTTCAAAACCGAAGAGCAGTATAACCGAATGATAGCAAACGGCGAATTTTTGGAAACTGCGGCAGTCTATAAAAACTATTACGGAACGCCGAAAGCGCCCGTGTTCGAAATGCTCGAAGCGGGAAACGACGTAATGTTCGAAATAGATAATTACGGCAGCCGCCAGATTAAGGCTAAATATCCCGATGCCGTGACAATCTATGTTATGACGCCGTCTTTCGCGGAATTGAAAAGACGTCTTACCGCCCGCGGCACGGAGAGCGAAGACAGTTTAAAGACCAGACTCGGAAATGCGGGGCGAGAGCTGTCCGAGTACAAAAATTTCGACTATTTCATAGTCAATGACGATGCCGATGCGGCGGCGGAAAAAGTGGTCGATATTATACGCGCCGAAAAGTGCAGAATGTACCGCAACGAACAGTGTGTAAAATCTCTGTTAAGCGAACACAATTCAAGTAAATAACCTTTCAAGGAGATATAAATTATATGATGATTGACCCGCCTATCGATAAAATGATAGATAAAGTAGGATGCAAGTACGCACTTGTTTGTCTTGTGACGAAAAGAGCGCGCCAGCTCTTGGATAAGGACGGCGAAAATTTGAACAACTCGGGCGAACGTGCGATAGCCGCAGCCGCGCGCGAAGTGTACGGCGATAAAGTTACCGCAGGATACGAGGACTGATGCTTAAAGGCAAGACGGTAGTTGTCGGCGTCTGCGGCGGAATAGCGGCCTATAAAGTTTGCGAGCTTGTCAGCCGACTTAAAAAAGCCGCAGCGGATGTATACGTGGTTATGACAAAACATGCCACTGAATTTGTCGCGCCGTTGACTTTCGAAACGCTGTCGGGTAACCGTGTCGTCAGTGATATGTTCGACCGCGATTTTCCGTGGGAAGTCGAGCATATTTCTTTGGCAAAAAAAGCGGATTTGTTCATTCTCGCGCCGTGCACGGCAAATGTTATGGCAAAATATGCGTGCGGTATTGCGGACGACTTTCTGACTACGACGCTTCTTGCCGCCAAATGTCCCGTGCTTATTGCACCTGCGATGAATTGCGCCATGCTTGCCGCCGAAGCGACCGTGCACAACATGGAAGTGCTCGAACGCCGCGGCAGTATATTTATCGATTCCCAAAGCGGACGGCTTGCCTGCGGCGATGTGGGGTCTGGCAGAATGGCAGAGCCGGAACAAATATTCGGCAAAGCCGTCGAAATACTTTGTCCGAAACGTGATTTTACGGGAAAAACCGTGCTCATCACTGCGGGAGCGACGCGCGAGCCTATCGACCCCGTTCGTTTTATTTCCAACCGCTCTGGCGGTAAAATGGGTATGGCTTTATGTCGCGCGGTCAAACGCCGCGGCGGAAAAGTAATTCTCGTTGCCGGAATAACAGATGTGTCCGTTTGCGGTTGCGACGAACTTATCAATGTGCAAACTACCGAGCAGATGCATGAAGCCGTTATGGCAAACCTCGATAAATGCGACGTCGTAATAAAAGCGGCTGCTCCTGCGGACTACCGTTCCGTATTTCAGAGCGAAAAAATCAAGTCGGAATCATTCACGCTCAAAATGAAAAAAAATCCCGATATAGCAAAGGCTGTCGGGGAAAGGAAAGGCGATAAACGTCTTGTGATTTTCTGCGCCGAAACAAGCAATCTGAAAGAAAATGCGCGTAAAAAGCTTGCGGATAAAAATGCCGATATGGTGGTCGCAAACGATGTTACGGCGAAAGGCGCGGGCTTTGACTGCGATACCAATATAGTGACTGTTATTACGCCGAAAAAAGAAACAGACTATCCGATTATGTCCAAGGCGGATGTGGCGGAAATCATTTTGGACGAATTATCCGCATTATGATAGCCGAAGTGATAGTTGATATAAGCAGCAGCGAAGTCGATAAGGTATTCGACTATAAAGTGTCCGAATTAAAGGATATAAAGCGCGGAAGCAGAGTCGGCGTGCCGTTCGGCAATAGGGAAATCGAAGGATATGTTGTCGGATTCAAGGAAGAGAGCGATGTCCCCGACAGTAAATTGAAAGATATAGTGCGGCTTATTGACGACTATCCCGTAATCACGGAAGAAATGTTCGAGTTGATGTCGTTTATGCGCAAGAAATACCGCTTGCGCATAGTGGACGTTTTAAGATTGTTTATTCCGTCGCAAATGCGCGGCGGCAGGGTGAAGGAACTGAAAAAACAGTATGTTTCGGTTCGTGACGAATTTATAAACGCCGATATCGATACGTTTATAAAGCCGGCGGCAAAAGCACAGCGCGATGTTTATTATCATCTTTGCGATGTAGGCAGTGCTTCTTTGACGGAAATGAACGAAAACTTTTCGGCTTCCGCAGTGCGTAATCTTATAACAAGAGATATTTTGCGGGTCGATTCGGTCGAGATAAAGCGCACACCGTACAAAGAATTAAAGGACGGCGTTTCCGAACCGAGGGTTCTTACCGATGAACAAAAAAACGCTTACGATAAGATAAGCGCGGGTGCGGGAGACACGTTTTTACTGCACGGGGTTACGGGCAGCGGCAAAACCGAGGTTTATATGCGCTGTATAGCCGATGCATTAAATGCAGGGAAAAGCGCAGTCATGCTGGTGCCCGAAATATCGTTGACTCCGCAGGTGTTCAGGGTATTCAAAGCCCGTTTCGGAAACAGCGTGGCGATTCTGCACAGCGGTTTGTCTGCGGGCGAACGTTTCGACGAGTGGCGCAGGCTTATAAGCGGAGAAGCGTCCGTGGTAATCGGCGCACGTTCCGCGATATTCGCGCCCGTGAAAAATGTCGGTATAATAATCATAGACGAAGAACACGATTCAAGCTATGTTTCGGAAAGCAATCCGAGGTATCAGACTTACGACGTTGCGCGTTTCCGTGCTGATTACAATCATTGCAACTTGATAATGGGCAGCGCTACGCCGTCTATCGAATCATATTATTATGCTTCGGTCGGCAAGTACAGTTTGCTTGAAATGAATACCCGCGTAAACAAACGCAGTCTGCCCGAAATCGATATTGTCGATATGTCCAAAGAATATGCGGCAGGAAACAACGGGATTTTTTCCCGAAAGTTGGAGTCGGAACTGCATGAGTGCGTGGACGGAGGGAATCAAGCGATAATTTTTTTGAACCGCCGAGGATACTCGTCGTATGTGATGTGCCGCAGCTGCGGTTATGTTGCGAAATGCGAAAGGTGCGATGTATCCCTTGTCTATCACAAGGAAGAAAATGTTTTGAAGTGCCATTATTGCGGAAACAGATATTCCATGCTGGATGTATGTCCCGCGTGCAAAAGTCCGCATATAAAGCGCGGTTACGTGGGCACTCAGCAAGTCGTGGAAAAACTTTCCCAAATGTTTCCGGGCAAAGAAATATTGCGCATGGATAACGACACTACGCAGACAAAAGACTCGCATGCGCTTATACTCGAACGGTTTGCGTCGGGCAAAGCGCCGCTGCTTGTCGGAACGCAAATGATAGCAAAAGGTCACGATTTTCCCGACGTGACGCTGGTGGGTATAGTGGATGCGGACATGAGCCTGCATTTCAACGATTACCGCAGCACGGAACGTACATACCAACTGATAACGCAGGTTTCGGGGCGTGCCGGGCGCGATACGAAGTTCGGCAGAGTGGTTTTGCAGACCTTTACGCCGAATCACTATGCTTATAAGTTTGCGGTCGATGGCAATTACAAAGGTTTTTTCGAAAAAGAAATCAATCTGCGCGAGATAACCAAATATCCGCCTTTTGCCGTAATAGTACGGGTGTTGGTATCATCGGAAACGGAAGATGCGGCGTTCGGTGTGTTGAAAAATATTTACGGCGATGTTATGGATTATGTTACCGCTCATCGAAGCGATTTTGCGTATGCGGCGGCAATGAAGTCGCCCGTCAAGAAAATACAGTCCAAGTTCAGAATGCAGCTGCTTGCGCGTGTCGTTTCGGGAGCAGAAAGCGCATTGGACTGCATATATGCGGCGGCGGAAAGATACAGGACGGCAAAAACGACGTGTTTCGTCGAAGTAAATCCAAGTAATTTGAGTTGAGGTGCGTTTATGGCTACAAGAGGAATAGTGAAACTCGGTGAAAACATTTTACGCGAGCGTTCCAGGGAAGTTACCGTTTTCGACGGCAGGCTGTCCGATTTGATTGACGATATGTTTGAAACAATGTTCAAAGAAGACGGTGTGGGATTGGCTGCGCCTCAGGTCGGAATATTAAAGCGTATCTGCGTCGTATGCGTGGACGGCATGACTCGGTACGAACTGGTAAATCCGACTGTCGTCAAGGCAAGCGGTGCGCAGATAGGACCGGAGGGGTGTTTGAGTGTTCCGGGCAGACACGGAAAGGTGGAGCGTCCGAAAAAACTTACGGTAAAAGCATTTGACCGCCACGGTAAAGAACATATATACCATGTTACCGATATGGAAGCGGTGGCATTCTGTCATGAAATGGATCACCTCGACGGCATATTGTTTATCGACAAAATAACGGAAGAAATTTAGATTTTCTATTGTCTATCCCATAAAACCCCCAATTGACGGGACTTATGTCTGACATAAAGGAGTAAGGTTTGAAAGTAATATTTCTCGGAACACCCGAATTTGCCGTTACCGTGTTAAAGGCTTTGTATAGCTCCGACCATGAAGTCGTTGCCGTAATATCGCAGCCCGACAGAGCCAAGGACAGGAAGGGTAATCCGCTGCCTACTCCCGTTAAGGCTTTTGCTTTGCAGGTCGGACTGCCGTTATACCAATTTGCGAGTATTCGCAACGAGGGCGTGGATATTTTAAAGTCTTTCGGGGCGGATATAATGGTTACTGCGGCATACGGACAGATTTTAACGAAAGAAATTTTGGATATAGCGCCTTACGGCGTGGTAAATGTTCACGCATCGCTGCTCCCCAAATACAGAGGCAGTGCTCCCGTACAATGGGCTGTAATCAACGGAGAAAAGCAAACAGGTGTGACAGTCATGCAGACGGCGGTGGGCGTGGACGACGGCGATATGCTTGCCGCCGTCAAAACCGAAATAGGCGAAAACGAAACTTCGGGCGAGTTGATGTCGAGATTATCGGAAATGGGCGCGCTACTGCTGTTGGACACGCTCAAAGGACTCGAATCGGGTGCCGTAAAGGCTGTTCCGCAGAACGACGCCGAATCAAGTCGGTGCCGCATGCTGAAAAAGCAAGACGGTCATATCGATTTCGGAAAATCCGTGAAAAGTATCGTTTGTCGGTGTAACGGCGTAACCCCGAGCCCCGGGGCTTTCGCGTTTTGCGGAAACGATGTTTGGAAAATAGGGAAAATCGCCGTGGGCGAAAGCGTCGGCTTGGCTGTCGGCGAAGTGAAAGCCGTGAATGGGAAAATAGAAGTGGGATGTCTCGGCGGCAGTGTTTCGCTGGAACGATTGCAGCTTCCCGGAAAAAAGATGTTGGATGCGGTGGATTTTTTGCGGGGACATAAGATAGCGGACGGAACAAGATTGTCATGAATGTCGAAAGAGAAAAAATATGCTATAATGCTCTTTCCCGCGTGTTTTCGGACGGCGCGTATTCGTCGATTGCATTGAATGAGTTTCTTGACGGTAAGTGCGCCGAAAGGGAGTTTATTACCCGTTTGTTTTACGGCGTTTTGGAGCGTAATATTACGTTGCAATACATAATCGACAGACTTGCGGAAAAGAAACCTAAATCATCCGTGTCGGTTATTCTCAAAATGGGAATATATATGATAAGATACATGGACGTTGCGGATTATGCGGCGGTGGACAAGTGTGTCGAGCTTGCTAAAATATTGGGCAAGGGCGGAGTAAGCGGTTTTGTAAACGCGGTTTTGAGAAAGGCAAAAACAGTGAATCTGCCTGCAACGGGAGAAGTCCCCGATTACGAATATCTGTCGGTAAATTACGGTTTGCCTGTGTGGCTGAGTAAAAAATTGATAAAACAGTACTCGACGGCTTTTGTTGAAGACATGATGCGAAGCGAGGAGCTTCGCACTCATATAAGGCTGAATGCAGGGGTGGATACGGGAAGATTCGAGTCGGAATTGTCGAAAACGGGCAAATTAAACTCATCGAAAACGGAATACGGGTATTATGTCACACATAATATAATTAATGACTTGACGGCACGTAAAATTTTGTCTGCCCGCGATTATGCGGTGCAGTCGTTTGCCTCTACCGTTGCGGTTCATTGCTATGCGG
This sequence comes from Clostridia bacterium, assembly GCA_022793815.1. Lineage (GTDB taxonomy): Bacteria > Bacillota > Clostridia > Christensenellales > Pumilibacteraceae > MGBC157735. Next base: position 222,887 of record JAAWDP010000011.1, read on the forward strand.
ACGGATTGAAAGAAAATTCGCGTGTTCTCGATTTGTGTGCCGCTCCCGGGGGTAAGTCTGTTTATCTTGCCGGGTTGGCAGATTGTGTTCCGATTGCTTGCGACATACATGAACATCGTCTGAATCTTATACGTTCCTATGCTAATCGGATGGGGGTAAAGGTTGAGGTAGTCGAAAACGACGCCTGTGTTTTTCGCGAAGATTGGTCTGAAAAGTTTGACTGTGTCATTTGCGACGTTCCTTGCAGCGGCAGCGGTGATTTGCGAAGTAAACCAGACATACTCTTGCGCCGCGACGCCGCTTCGGTGGATGAGCTGAGTAAATTGCAGGCGAAAATTTTGCGTTGCGCAAGCAGATACGTTAAAGCGGGCGGAAAACTCTGCTATTCGACGTGTTCGATTTTGCGTGAAGAAAACGAAAATGTCGTCGAAAGTTTTCTTGCGCATAACTCCGATTACAAAACGGTCGACTGTTCGCGTTTCGGCACCGAAACTGCGGTTGAGGGAGCGATGCTTTCGGATAAAAACGACGGTTTTGTGAGGTTGTTTCCGCATACGCATGCTACCGACGGGTTCTTTGTCGCCGTCATGAAAAAATGCGGCAAGGAGGATATGTCATGATTTTGAGCGATTTGAATTACGACGAGCTGAAAACGCTGTTTTTGCAGGCGGGATACCAACCGTTCCGTGCCGAACAGGTTTACCGTTGGCTGCTTGACGGAAAAGATTTTTTTCAAATGAGCAATCTTCCGTTGCAATTTCGGGAATCCCTGGCGAAAGAGCATATCGCATGTCCCGTCAAAATCGAAGAGATTTTGAAATCGAAAGACGGTTCGGAAAAATATCTTTACGGGTTGAGTGACGGAAATATTATCGAGGGTGTTTTTATGCCTCACGATTACGGCGACACATTGTGTGTGTCGACGCAAGTCGGGTGCAGAATGGGGTGTGAATTTTGTGCGTCCGGTATAGGGGGACTTGTCAGAAACCTTACATCGGGTGAAATTCTCGGTCAGGTTATTGCCGTAAACGCTTTGCGCGGCGGTAATATGAAAGACAGAAAAATTTCCAACATAGTTTTAATGGGGAGCGGCGAGCCGCTCGACAACTTCGATAACGTAGTGCGATTTGTGAAAAATGTTTCCGACAGCCGCGGTTTGAACATCGGCAGACGTTCGATTTCCCTTTCTACGTGCGGACTTACCGATAAAATGCGCGAGTTGGCGGATTTGAATTTGGGCGTTACTCTTTCCGTTTCGTTGCATGCCACTTTGGATGAGTATCGGCAGCGACTTATGCCGATAGCGAAAAAATATTCGGTTTCGCAGGTTATTGACGCCGCTCGGTATTATTTCGAAAAAACGGGTCGTCGCGTTGTGTTCGAGTATTCCATGGTGAAAGGTGTAAATATGAATTATGCGGACGCAAGAAGACTGTCCGAATATCTTGCCGGAATGTCGGCGCACGTAAATCTCATCATGCTGAATAAGGTGGACGGAAAAAATATCGATGGTTGCAGCAAACTTGAAGGGGAAAGGTTTTGTGCCAAACTCAATGCACTCGGGGTGTCGGCAACGGTAAGGCGTTCCATGGGTTCCGATATCGAGGGCGCCTGTGGGCAGCTTCGCCGTCGGCGACTGACATGATATGTTATGTCACGCATAGTATATCAATTTAAGTAATTTTCAAAGTAAATTGTATCTTACGAGGAGTAAATAATGAAAAGCAAAAGAATACTTGTTGCACCGTCCGTATTGAGCGCCGATTTCAGTGAAATCGGCTCTGTTGTCGAAAAGTTACGGCATACGGAAGCGGACATGATACATTGTGACGTAATGGACGGGCATTTTGTTCCGAATATCACGTTCGGTGCGAAGTTTGTCAAGGATTTGCGGCAGCACACGTCTTTGCCGTTGGATATACATTTGATGATTTCGGATCCGGGTAAATATGCGGACGATTTTATAGATGCCGGTGCGGATTGCATTTCTTTTCATATAGAAGCCGTCAAAGACTGCGAGAGTCTGATTCGCAGAATACGTTCTGCCGATGTCGAATGCGGTTTGGCGATAAGTCCCGATACCGACGTGGAAAAAGCGGCGGAATATCTTTCTTTATTGAACAAAGTAGTGCTGATGAGTGTATATCCGGGATTCGGCGGTCAAAAATTTATGGAGAGCGCATACGGCCGAATGTGCAAACTGAAAAATATGATTTCCGAATCGGGGGCAAATACGCTTGTCGAAGTGGACGGCGGCGTGAGTTTTTCCAATGCCTGCGATATAGTCGAAGGCGGTGCGGACATATTGGTTGCGGGTAACGCCGTATTCGGGTCCGATGATATGGGCAAAGCAATTTCCGAACTGAAAAGCGCGAAACGAAAATGAGTAAAAGGGCTGTAATATTTTTAAACGGAAATCCTCCGAGTGACGATTTGGCGGAAAAAATCGATTTCGGGGACGCTTTTGTCGTATGTGCCGACGGCGCTTATGATTACGCCTCGAAATTTTGCCGTCCCGATTTGCTTGTCGGCGACTTTGATTCATTGTCCTCCGAGGCGGACGAAAGTGTTTGCATCGAACGTGTGCCCGTGAAAAAGGATTTTACGGATTCGCAGCTTGCGGTGCATCGTGCTGTCGAAAACGGTTGCGATACAATCGATATTTACGGCGCTTTCGGCGGAAGACGCGACCACGAACTTGTTAATTATTCGCTGCTTGCCCTTGCCGACAGACTGGGTGCCGCTGCGGTCTTGCGAGGCGAAGAAGGCGACGTGGCTTTTGTGACGCCGTCTCGGCCTTTTTCGGCGAGACTGGAAAAGGGTGCTACCGTGTCGTTGGTACCTTACTCCGATAATGTGCATATATTATACACAAAGGGACTTCTTTTCGAAGCGGCTGATGTTTCGGTGGATAAAACCGAGATTTTCACAACCTCGAATGTTGTGAGCGGCGATGCGGTTGAGTATCGTTTGACCTGTGGAACGGCTCTTTTGCTGTATGAGAACCGCCGAATACGCACTTGAAGCATCGCTTTATGAGGACTCTTGTCAAAGTCGTTTATCGGAGGTATTCTTATGAAAATTATATGCATCAAAGCACCGATTGTGCTGCGCGGTATATTAAGGTGTTTGTTTTTAAAGAAATCTAAAAAAACTTAATTTTATTCGCTTAATATTTTGTCTATGCGTGCTGAATCCATTATAAAATAGGATTTAGCGCGCATATTTTTTATCATATTTTTTATAAAACATTAAAATATTTTAAATTTTTACATTTTAATATGTAATTTTGCTTGCATTATTAAAATAGTTGAGTTATAATAATGCCGTATTTGAGGATTTTCTTTTCAAATGTTAAAAAATTTTTCAATCACGGAGACTATTATGAGAAACGGAAGATTTAAATCGAGTGACGGTTGTATAGGCGAGAGCGAGCTTAGGCACTTTATTTCGGGTGAAATGATACGTGTCGGATTCGACCCGTCGTTAAAAGGATTTCGTTACTTTTGCGAGCTGCTCTATTTGTCGATACTGAATCGCTCAACCGATAATTTGATTGACATGTACAAGCCGGCGGCAGACAAGTTTTCAATAAATTGGAAAGCCTTGGAGCGTAATTTGAGAACATTGGTATACAGTTCGTTTTATAACGGGACGAAATTCATTCATGTTTACGAGTATTTCGGTTTGCCGCCGGAAGACCGCGCTCCGACAGTAAGACGCATTTTGGCTCTCATGAGTGAATACATAGTTTACAATCTCTTCGAAAACGATATAAGTTTTATAAAATCGGATAAACTCAATGCCGACGACGACGATTAAGTCCCGTCATTTTTGTCGGATTTCGTATAATTTTCGGCTCAGTACATCTAAATATTGGTATGGAAAAGCGAAAGTCTGTTAAATTCGGTTTATTTGTGATAGCCGCTATCGCGGTATATTTTCTTATAACATATATTCAGGCGGCTATTTATGTTTGCAGCGTGCCGACCGGCATAACCGTTACGCCGTACAATGTTTCCAAAAGCGGCTTCGGCGCCGTCGCGTGCGAATTGAGCATGGACGACGGCGAAGCAAGCACATCGAGCGGCAAGCTTTCTTTTAAACTGTTCGGACTTTTGCCTTTGAGGACCGTGGACATTTTATGCGCAAAAGACAAGCAGGTGCGGCTCGGCGGATTTCCGTTGGGCATTGTCATGAATGTAGACGGTGTATTGGTGGACGAAATCGGTTTTGTGGATACCGCCGCGGGACGTGTAAGTATCGACGGGAATATCAAATCGGGTGACATCATACTCAATCTCAACGATACTAAAATAGCAAACGCGGAAGATTTCGCGTCCTTTATGGATTTTTACGACGGCGGCGATAAAATCAAGGTTACGCTGAATCGAAACGGGCGTATTCTTTGCGTAGGCGTTTATCCGCTGAAAGACGAACTGAGCGGAAAATACAAACTCGGTCTTTGGGTAAAAGATACGGTTTCGGGAGTAGGAACGACAAGTTTTGTAAAGAGCGACAATACGTTTGCCGCATTGGGACACGGTATTGCGGTAAATGACAATGTCCTGCCCATAACGGGCGGCAATGCTTACGACTGCGATATAGTCGGAGTAAACAAAGGAGCAAAGGGCGTGCCCGGCGAACTGAAAGGCGTTCTGAAAGATTTGGACAATCCCATAGGAAGCGTGTACCGCAATACGCAGTACGGCGTTTACGGAAAATTCGACTCCGAAACTCAATTGCCCGAAAAATACTATCATATCGGAAGCCGACTCAATGTAAGAAACGGCAAAGCGAAAATATACACTACGGTCGACGGCAAAGCGGATTTTTATGACATTGAGATTATCCGTGCAATGCCTCAGTCCGAACGCTCCGACAAGAGCATGGTTGTACGAGTGACCGACAAACGGCTGTTGGAGCTTTGCGGCGGAATAGTGCGCGGCATGAGCGGCAGTCCGATTATACAGAACGATATGGTGGTCGGAGCATTGACGCACGTATTTGTAAACGACCCGACGAAAGGCTACGGACTTTATTTGGACTGGATGTACTGATTTCTTTCGACTCGGTTCGGGATAATTCGACAAACGGTTTCATATATTGTTATATGAAACGTACTCAGCGTCTTTGGAACATTTATTATTGTTTCGCCGATTTTTTGAAATCGCACAAAATCAAATTGATTGTGCTTCTTGCCGTATTCATAACGGCATGTGCGTTCGGCGTGCGCATTGCGTGCGGTGCGGACGCGGAAACCGTGCTTTCCGAAAGAGTCGACCTCGCTTTGCTTTTCAATGCGGAAAAGCGCAATGCGGTTGCGTTTTTGTTTTTTAATTTATTATGCTACGTTTTGTGCTTCGGCGTTTTGATAATTACGGGCTTTAATTTTTGGTTGGCGCTTGGCGGAGTGTTTGTATTTTTTCATATTTCGTATACTGTCGGATACAATATCACCGTTTGTATTTCGTATTTCAAATTGGCGGCATTGCCCTTCGTCATAATCGCCTACGTTCCTTTTTATGCGATTGTTTCCTTTGCCGCGGCATGTGCCGTATCGCTGGCTTTCGAATGCGGCTGCGAAAACAGAAAGAGGGGATGCTGCGACATTCAAATAATAAAAGAGCGGCTGCCCGTGTTTTCGGTTGCCGTTGCGGCAATGGCGGTATCCGTGATTTATTTGGGGATAGCGGGCGGAATTTTCAGCATAGGACTTGCGGTTTGATACATAATAAATGCCGTTAAAGTGCATATTAGAAACAAGAATAAATTTTCACGGAGAAACAACATGAAAGTAAAAAACTTGTTTTTAAAAGTATGCGCGGTTGCTCTGACTGCTCTTGTCTGTGCGTTGGCTGTTCCTGCCGTAACGGCAAAAGCGGCAAGCGCGCCTGCATCGGAGTCGTCCGTTTTGAAGGTAGACGGCGCTCGCGCGGCAATGCTGTTGGATTACGATACGGGTACGGTTATATACGAACAAAATTCCACCGAACGTCAGCCTATTGCAAGTATGGTCAAAATAATGACTCTTTTGTTGGCATTCGAACAAGCGGACTCGGGACTGCTCGATTATGAGGAAGAGGTTTCTGTAAGTCAAACCGCAAGCTCGATGGGCGGTTCGCAAGCGTTCCTCGATGCAGGCAGCTCTTATAAAGTGAACGACCTTTTGCAAAGTATAGTCGTTGCATCGGCAAACGATTCGTGTGTTGCGATTGCGGAAAAAATAGACGGCAGCGTGGATGCGTTTGTTTCCCGAATGAACAAGAGAGCGGCGGAACTCGGCATGGAGAACACTTGCTTCGTAAATTGTACGGGACTTCCTTCTTCGGGACAGTATAGCTGTGCGAAAGACGTTGCCGCAATGTCCAGAGAACTTTTTTCACATAAAAAGTTCTTCGAATATTCGGGTATTTGGATGTACGATTTTGCTCATCCGAGCGGACGAACAACCCGTCTTACCAATACTAATAAACTTATAAAGGCATACGAGGGCTGTGACGGCGGCAAAACCGGTTTCACCAACGAAGCCATGTCTTGCTTATCCGCCACCGCAAAAAGAGGCAATACGCGTCTTATGAGCATTGTAATCGGTGCGACCGACAGTAAAACGCGCAACGCTCAGATATGCAAATTATTCAATTACGGTTTTGCGGGTTATGAAACGAAAGAGGTAATCAAAGGCGGCGAAAAGCTCTCCGAACCGATTTGCGTAAAGGGCGGCAAGGAAAAAACAGTGGAAGCGGCATATCAATCTTCGGTGTATATGTTCGGCAAAAAAGGTTCGACTTCCGATTATGAAATAACATACGAAATTCCTTCGGCGACCGCACCCGTGGCGGAAAACGATATCCTCGGCAAAGCAGTGGTATCGGTTGACGGTAAATCCGTCGGAGAAACTTCCGTTGTCGCCGTAAGCAAATCCGATAAAATGGGATATATAGACATAGTTGACGAATTCATTGCCGAATGGTAAAATGAATTCCCGTAAAAAAGGAGGGCAACCTCCTTTTTTTTGTTTTCGCAAGAATTCTTTGTTCTTCCGTAAAAGTTCCGACTAAAATCTTTTTTGCCGCGGTCACAATCGATTGACTAAGTGCATGAAGATATGATATCATTATAAAGATTTTTCCGTAAGAGAGGAGAGAGGAAAACTATTTTTGCAGAGCGTTTAATCGATATATTATTCATAGCCATTGCCGTGGTTATTTCCATGGTACTGCATGAGCTCGCTCACGGATATGTCGCTTTGTGGAACGGCGACCCGACGGCGAAAGTAAACGGACGGCTCACCGTGAATCCGCTTGCTCATTTCGATTTGATAGGATTCGCTATGCTTATGACTGTGGGGTTCGGTTACGCAAAGCCGGTGCCGGTCAACCCGTACAATTTCAAACACCGCAAACGCGGTATTTTTACGGTGGCGATAGCAGGCGTGATAGTGAATTTAGTATTGGCATTTTTGTCCTGCGGTTTTTTGATGCTGATGATGTTTCTTGCAAGGACGTTTCAGGGCGGCGCTTCCGTATTTACGGGATTTGCGGATTTTTTCTCCATAATGGCGCGGCTCAACTTGAATCTGTTTTTCTTTAATTTGCTGCCGATACATCCGCTCGACGGTTTCAGGATAGTCGAAGCATTTACCAAGTTTACAAACCCGTATACGAAATTCATCCGTGATTACGGTCAATATTTCCTGTTGATTCTCATTGTACTCGGCGTGTTCGTCGACATATTCGGACTGCCTTGGTACATCGACATTTTGGGGACTTACGTTTCTACGTTTACGGGTTGGGTATTTAAAGTGTTCATGATGTTTTGGCAATTGATTTTTTAAACGGTGACCGATATGGAAGACATAAACGAAAACGAAATAGCGGAAGAATCGGGCGTCGCTTCCGATTCTTATTGTGTCAAAGTCAACCGTTTCAGCGGACCTCAGTTTGACGGACCTTTGGAGCTTTTGGTCAGTTTGGTAAAAAAAGCCCGTATCGATATTCAGGATTTTTTTGTATCCGATATAACCGAGCAGTACATCGCATTCATGGAAGAAATGAACGTGTTCGATTTGGAAGGCGCATCCGAATTTATAGAGATTGCCGCGCTTCTTATAGAAATCAAATCCAAATCGCTGCTGCCGAGAGCGGAAGAGGCGGTCGAGGATACCGACGCACAGCAGCTCCAACAGGAGATTATGCGTAGAATGTACAGCGAGGAATATGAGGTCTATAAGGGTGCAAGCGTAAAGATGAAGGACTTGGAAACGGTCGGCACTCATTACAGAGAACCCGATATGTCCATGTTGGAGCCCAAACTCGTATTGAAAGATATGACGATGGACGGCTTGATAAAAGCTTTGCAGAAAATGCTTTTGAAACTCGAAAGCCGTGCCAAGACTCCCGTCGAACGTGAAATAAAAAGAGACCGTTTTACGGTTGATGAAATGGTGAGCAGAATAAAGGATACGATGTCCTTGTGCGACAAAATCGGATTTTTCGAATTGTTCGACGATGATTTTACCAAGACCGAAATAATTACTACTTTTCAGGCAATGCTCGAACTGATGAAAGCGCAGTTCATTCGTGTCGAACAGCACGGAACATTCGAAGAAATTACTATACATAAGGTGGCGTGACAGACATGGATTTGGAAGATTTGGATTATGTGCTCGAATCGCTGTTGTTGGTTTCGGGTAACGGAATAAGCGTGGACGAAATCACGGATACATTGGGACTGCAACGCAGCGAAGTGAACGATTCGATAAGACGTCTGAAAAAGAAATACAGCGGCAAAAGAGGTATATTGCTTCTTTCTTACAGCAATAAAATACAGTTCGCGTCCAATCCCAAGTATGCGGAGTCGGTCGAAAGCGTGCTCAGACCCGTGCGCGAAAAGGAACTGTCTTCCGCGGCGCTGGAAACCGTTGCAATCGTCGCATACCGTCAGCCGGTGACGCGGTTGGAGATAGAGCAGGTTCGCGGAGTGAACAGCGATTATGCCATACAGGTATTGCAGAAACATAATCTTATAGAAATAAAAGGACGTAAAGATGCTGTCGGAAAGCCGCTTCTTTTCGGAACGACCGATAACTTTTTGAAGCGTTTCCGTATAGAAGATATAAACCAGCTGCCCGACTACGAAAAGCTGTTGGAAAGCATAACGGTGATAGAGGAAAGCGGTCGGGCGCAGGCGGCAAGCATTTACAACGAGTTCGAAATTCCGCCCGAGCAAGTCCCCGAATTTCTCGACGGAGAAGAGAATATCGAAAAAATAGAATAGAAGTCGGTCGGAATAAAAAAATGCGGCGGTGGCATATTACGGATATGCTCATCGCCGTTTCAGTTATTATATTACTGCTTACGTTAAGCGTCATGCCGTTTGTGTTTACGGTGGACGTTTCTGCGGACATGTTCGCCAATTACGGCGAAATCCGTGTCAAAGTATTTTTCATAAGCGTGTTCAAAGCCTCCGTAAGCTTGGAAAGCGTAAGCCCCTTGGAAAAAAATATAGTCATCGTTTCGGGAAAAAAGCGTGACGAAATTCATATCAATGCGGATAAAAACGATAAGAAATCCATCGTGGCGCTGTTTCATACCGTTCCGATAATGTCGTATATAAGAGTGGCGGGCATGAATTTCGATATCAAAATCGGATTTTGCGACAATGCATTTACGACAACCATGACGGTGGGTACTCTGCGCGCGCTGCTGTGCGGAGTATCGTCTTTTCTGCTTTCCAGACAAAAAACTCAAATTACGGGCAGCGTTATGCCTTGCTATAACGGCAACGCGCTCGATTTCAAGATTTTCGGCATATTTAAGCTGTCGCTTGCAGATATTATAAACGGATTTATTGCGGGACTTTTAAGCAAATCGGGCGTCAAAGCAAAACGCAACGGCAAGAAAAGAGCGTTAAAGTCCGCTGTTAAAACATAAAGGAGAATGTCATGATAGTACAACAACAAGAACATCCGATTGAAAGAATAATGGACAATGCTTTTATGAAAATGAAAACGCTTGTCGAAGCGGATACGGTGGTGGGAACTCCCGTAGTTACGTCGGACGGAGTAAGCATAATTCCCGTCAGCAAAATCACTGCGGGCTTTTTGACGGGCGGCGGAGAATACAGCGATATGTCGCGTCAAACGTATACCGAATATCCGTTTGCCGGCGGAAGCGGCGCGGGGGTTTCCGTATCGCCGATAGGATTTCTCGTCAGCGACGGAAAATCGGTAAAGTTGGTAAACGTCGACGATAAAAATCCATTGGAAAAACTGCTCGATATTATTCCGGAAGTAGTGGAAGGAATCATGGACGGAGTGAACAAAAAATGAAACGCTTGGTATGCGGCATTATGGCGGCAGTGGCGCTGATTTTCGGGCTTGCTTCGCTGAACACCCCCAAATTCGCCACATCGGCTCAATCCATGCTGCTTTTGGAAAACTCCACGAACAGAGTGCTCTATGAGAAAAATGCGGACAAAAAGCTCCCAATGGCAAGCACTACGAAAATCGCAACGGCAATAACGGTAATCGAAAATTGCTCTGATTTGGAAAAAACGGTGAAAGTGCCCGAGAAGGCAGTCGGCGTAGAGGGTTCGTCTATCTATCTCGAAGAAGGCGAGGAACTGAAAGTAATCGACCTTTTGTACGGATTGATGTTGCAGTCGGGAAACGATTGTGCCGTCGCGCTTGCGCTGACCGTCGGCGGCAGTATCGAAAAGTTTGCCGAACTGATGAACGAAACGGCATTGAAAGCAGGCGCGATAAACTCCAATTTCGTCAACCCTCACGGACTTCACGACGACAATCACTTTACAACCGCTCGGGATTTGGCTTTGATATCGTCCTATGCCATGAAAAATCCGATATTCGAAAAAATAGTTTCCGCAAAGCGTTATACAATGCCTTGGAAAGGACGTGAATACGACAGAGTGGTGCTTAACAAAAATAAGATTCTCAGCACTTTCGACGGCGGCGACGGCATAAAGACTGGATTTACGAAGAAAGCGGGAAGATGCCTTGTATCCAGCGCAAAGCGCAACGGCATGCGCGTTATATGCGTGGTTCTCAATTGCGGACCGATGTTCGAGGACTGCTCTGCGCTTATGGAAAAGGCGTTCGGCGAGTTTAAAATGGAGAAAGTCTGTTCGCGCGAAGATGTTTTGCGCATTCCCGTAGTCGAAGGCAAAAGCGACGGTGTCGACTGCGCGCCCGAAAATGAAAGATACTATCCGCTCAGAGAAGGGGAAACGGCATTGTTGAAAACCGAAGCGGAAACCGCGCAAAAGCTGACCGCACCCGTGAAAATCGGCGAGCAGGTCGGGAAAATTAAAATAACCCTTGAAAATCATTTGCTTTTTGAGGAAAAATTGGTTACTATTAACAGTGTCGACGCACCGGATTATCTCGACCGTCTCGGTCAGATAATCGGCGGGTGGACGCAAAGTAACGAATAGGACGGACGGATTTTTGAGGATAAACAAATACCTTGCTCTGTGTGGTTTGAGCAGCAGAAGAAACAGCGAAATTTTCGTGAGAGAGGGAAAAGTAAAAATTAACGGTCGCACGGTAACCGATTTGTCTACGGACGTCAAAGACACGGACATCGTGACTGTGAATAACGAAAGATTGCTTCCGACGGAAGAACACATATATATAATGTTGAATAAGCCTAAGGGCTATGTCTGCACGACAAGCGACGAACTGGGACGAAAAACGGTTTTGCAGCTGCTCGGAAGCAAGTACGAAGGAAAGAGGATTTTTCCTATCGGACGTCTTGATTACGATACGGAAGGACTGCTTTTGCTGACAACGGACGGAGACGTCGCAAACAGGATTATGCACCCGAAAAGCGAAGTGCCGAAAACTTATGTCGCAAAAATCGAGGGGGAAATCACCGAAGCCGAACTTGCCAAACTCCGCGGCGGAGTAATTCTCGACGGCGTGAAGACAAAAAAGTGTAAAGTAAGATTAAAGGATTTTACCGACAATATCAGCCGTGTGGAAGTAGTAATAACGGAAGGACGGAACAGACAGGTTCGACGCATGTTCGACAGTATAAACAGAGAAGTCGTTTTTTTGAAGCGTGTTGCGATAGGAGAACTTAAGCTTGGCGGACTGTACCGCGGAACAAGCAGAGAACTCAATGCAAAAGAAATAGAATATTTGAAAAAAGTATAATGCGTTAAAGAAGGACCTTTGAAAGGTTCTTTTTTTACGGTAAAGACGATAAACAAATTGGGTTTACGGTATAAAACTTTGTAAACGACGGGTTAAAACGCTTGTAAAATCTTTCGAGTTACTGTATAATAAAATAGTGGAAGTTTGCGGAATTTCGCAAACTCTCCGCGGATTACTGTTCGGAGGATTTGTTTTCAAATGGCTCAATCAAGAAGCTTGACTTCGCAGACGAAAGCAAAAGAAAAGGATACGCTCGCTTTTATAAACGGTTTTATCGACGATAATTCGTTTATGGAAACGGATATGCTTGTTAAGTCCGTCACGCCGCTCGGAGAAGCGACTGGCGAAGGCGTGGTAAGCGGTTTCGGTTGCATAGGCGGTATGCAGACGGCTATATTCGCTACCGACGCCGCCGTAATGAAAGGCAGCATAGGCGAAGGCGCAGTTGAAAAAATAACGCGCATCATAAACAGCGCGGTCAAAACGGGCGCACCGCTCATAGCCGTTATAGATACAAGCGGCGCGCGCTTCGGAGAGGGGGCGCGCATACTCGGCGGCTACGGAAAAATATTCGACGCAATGGCAAAAGCATACGACTCGGTTACGACGGTATGTATTCTGAAAGGCAATAATTTCGGAATGATGTCTTATTTTACCGCTTTTTGCGATTTTGTGGTGGCATTGGATAAATCGGTAATGGCTACAAGCAGTCCGCTTATTCTTGCGTCCAAGACCAAAGAGGACGTTGCGAAAGTCGGCTCGGTGGCTGTCCATACGGCAAAAACAGGATTGATTCATGCCGTTGTCAAAACAACCGCCGAACTCAAAAAGACAGTCAAAGAGTTTATTTCTCTTACGGAAGAAAGAATAGCCGATTCGGCAGACGATTTAAACAGAGCGTGCAAAGGACTCAAAGTCGGAGCAAAGCCGTCCGCAATTATCAAAGAGGTATTCGATAAAGATACGTTCTTGGAATTGAGAGCGGATTATGCGCCCGAGGTTGTAACGGGGCTTGCAAGGCTCGGCGGTATAACTGTCGGTATAGCGGCAAACAACGCCTCGGTGAACGAAGGCAGGCTTTCGTCAAACTCCGCCGTCAAAATCAGCGAGTTGGTCATACTTTGCGACAACATGGGAATCCCCGTAATAAATTTGGTGGATTGCGCGGGTGCCGTAAACGATTTGAGCGAGGAGAACTCGCGGCTTATTCGTGATGTCGGCATAATGCTGTACAATTACGCGAATACCACCAAGAAAATTTCGCTCGTGGTCGGAAAGGCAATCGGCGTGGGATATACGGCGTTTGCGGCAAATTCGATGTACGATTACAGTGCGGCTTGGACGGACGCGGAAATAGGCGTTATGGACGCAAGCGCAACGGCTCGGCTTATTTACGGCGAGGAAATAGCCAAAGCCAAGGACAAGAAAAAAGCCGAAGAAAAATTTGCCGACGCTTATTCGGAAGAAAATATGTCTGCGCAGAACGTAGCCACGCTCGGATTGCTGGATAACGTGATAAAACCCGAACATACCCGCAGATTTTTGGTCGGTATAGTTCAGACTTTTCTGTCTGCGAGGTGAGCCGTATGAAAGGATTGTTGCTGGCGGCATCGGGTGCCGATATAGATATGAGTAAATATTTCGAATTTTTCAATTCGGATATGTCGCTCGGAAAAGCGGCTTTGATTGCTGTTTTGGGAATATCGGTTGTCCTTGTTATTCTGCTTGTTCTTGTGGGATTGCTTACGGTGTTTGAAAAGATTTTTTCGTCGCTGTCCAAGAAATCCGAAGCAAAATCGAAACAGACGGCAAACGCCGTGTCTGCGGAAGATGAAAGCGACGAGGAAACGGTTGCCGCGATTGTCGCGGCGGTCACAATGTTATATGCGGAGGATTGCGGCGAAGACAGCGTTCCGCCGTTTGTCGTCAGACGCATAAAACAGGTAAGCCAATTAAATTCAAAGAGATAATGCATCGGAGGAATGTAAACAATGCGTAAATTCAATGTAAATGTAAACGGTAAAAGTTATGTCGTCGAAGTGGACGAAGTCGGCGCGGAAACAGCAGCGCCCGCGCCCGTGGCGGCAGCGGCTGCTCCCGTCGCGGTTGCGGCAGCGCCAGCAGGCGGAAGCATCGTCAAGGCGCCCATGCCCGGACTTGTTCTCAGATTCGGAGCCGAGAACGGCGCGACGGTCAAAAAAGGCGATAAAATAGTGGTTCTCGAAGCGATGAAAATGGAAAACGACATCGTTGCCAATGCGGACGGCAAAGTCACGTTTTTGGTCAAACCCGGCGATAACGTGGTATCGGGCGCCGATTTGGCTTCGATAAATTGACCGTCGGCAGCGGAGGTTTACCGTAAATGAATTTTTTGGAAATACTGCAAAACCTATGGGAAAGCACGGGCATTTACGCATCTACCGATTGGCGTAACTATGTTATGATAGCGGTTTCGCTTGTGCTGTTCTATCTTGCGATAGGACGCGGTTACGAGCCGCTGCTGCTGCTTCCCATTGCGTTCGGAATGCTGATTGTCAATATTCCGGGCGGTTACGAGATATTGTATGCGGACGGTTCCGACGGAACGGCGGGCGGTCTGTTATACTATCTTTACATGGGTGTAGACAAAGTTATATTCCCGCCGCTTATTTTCCTCGGCATCGGAGCTATGACGGATTTCGGTCCGCTGATTGCCAATCCCAGAAGTCTGCTTCTCGGTGCGGCGGCGCAGCTCGGCATATTCGTCACGTTCTTCGGCGCGGTTTTTTTGGGATTCAAAGGCGCGGCGGCGGCGGCTACCGCCATAATCGGCGGAGCGGACGGACCTACGGCAATTTGGCTTACTCAAATGCTGGGGCAGAAAGATTTGTTGCCGATAATCGCCATTGCCGCATATTCGTACATGGCGCTTATTCCTATAATACAGCCGCCCATAATGAAACTGCTTACCACGAAAAAGGAACGCAGTATCCGCATGGAGCAGCTTCGCGAAGTGAGCAAGCGGGAAAAAATAATTTTCCCCATACTCGTAACAGCGCTGTGCGGACTTATTCTGCCGTCGGCATTGCCGCTTGTGGGAATGCTTATGCTCGGCAATCTGCTTAAAGAGAGCGGAGTTACCGACAGACTCGCAAAGACCGCAAGCAACGAGCTCATAAACATAGTCACGATATTGCTCGGTGTCGTTGTAGGCTCGAAAGCGCTCGGACCCGTGTTCCTTGCGCCCACTACGATATTTATAATCATACTCGGTCTGGTTGCCTTCGTAATAGGTACGATGGGCGGCGTGCTTATGGCGAAGCTTATGAATGTTTTGTCTGGCGGAAAGATAAATCCGCTTATAGGCAGTGCGGGTGTTTCGGCTGTTCCCATGGCGGCGCGCGTGTCGCAGAAAGTCGGTCAGAAAGAAGTGCCCGATAACTATTTGCTTATGCATGCAATGGGACCCAACGTGGCAGGCGTAATAGGTTCGGCTGTCGCCGCAGGATTGCTTCTTGCCGTGTTCGGCGGTTAAATAATTAGGAGATAACGATATGGCTAAGGTTAAAATAATGGAAACGGTTCTTCGCGACGCACATCAATCGCAGGCTGCGACGCGAATGAAAATAGAAGAAATGCTTCCTATTGCCGACAAACTCGACAAAGTCGGTTATTATGCTTTGGAAGCGTGGGGCGGAGCTACTTTCGATTCGTGCCTTCGTTATTTGAACGAAGACCCGTGGGAAAGATTGCGTATGCTTAGAAAAGCGCTTCCCAATACGAAGTTGCAAATGCTGCTCCGCGGACAGAATTTGCTCGGCTACAAGCACTATGCCGACGACGTCGTCGACAGTTTCTGCCGTCTGTCCGTTAAAAACGGTATCGACATTATACGTATATTCGATGCGCTTAACGACCCGCGCAATATGCGGCAGGCAATCGAAAGTACGAAAAAATACAAAGGAACCGTAGAAGCGGCTATAAGTTATACGACAAGCAAGGTGCACACCATAGACTATTTTGTCAATCTTGCGGTCGAACTCGAAAAAATGGGCGCGGATATAATCTGTATAAAGGATATGGCAAATCTTTTGCTGCCTTATACCGCTTACGAACTTGTATCGCGCTTGAAAGAAAAAGTAAAAGTGCCTCTTCACCTTCACACGCACAATACCGCGGGAACAGGCGATATGACCAACCTCAAAGCGGTCGAAGCGGGTTGCGATATAGTGGACTGCGCGCTTTCGCCTCTCGGAAACGGAACAAGTCAGCCCGCTACCGAATCGTTTGTCGCTACGCTTCAAGGCACCGAATACGATACGGGACTCGATTTGCATGCGCTCAACGAACTCACAGTTTATTTCAAAAAAGTCGCACAGCGTTTGACCGAAGACGGATTCCTCAGTCCGCAGGTATTGAAAGTAGACGTAAATGCACTCATTTATCAAGTGCCGGGAGGAATGCTGTCAAATTTGATAAGCCAACTGAAACAGCAGGGTGCATCGGATAAACTGCTTGCCGTTTTGGAAGAAGTTCCCCGCGTAAGAGCCGACCTCGGTTATCCTCCTCTTGTAACGCCGTCCAGTCAGATAGTCGGCACGCAGGCTGTGCTCAACGTGATTTCCGGCGAGCGTTATCAAATGGTTACAAAAGAAACCAAAGGAATGCTTATCGGCGAATACGGCAAATTGCCCGTAGAACCCGATGCGAAGATAGTCAAGAAGATTATCGGCGATACGCCGAGAATAACATGCCGCCCCGCAGACAACATAAAGCCCGAATTGGAAACTTATAAAAACGAAATTGCGGAGTATATCGAGCAAGAAGAGGATATACTTACTTATGCGCTGTTTCCGCAGCTTGCGGTTCCGTTTTTCAAACGCCGTCAAGCGGCTGAAAGCGGCATAGATAAAACTATTTTCGATAAGGAGAATCAAGTTCATCCCGTATGAAAGTGCTGATTGTCAACGACGACGGAATAGATTCCGCAGGGATTCGTATTCTTGCGGAGCGTTTCCGTGTCGGGAATGATATAATGGTGGTGGCCCCGATGCGTCAGCGTTCGGGGTTTAGCCATTCTCTTACCATTGACGATGACATTTTTTACGAAAAAAGAGATTTTCCTTATCCAGCATTTGCCATATCGGGAACTCCTGCCGATTGTACAAAAACGGGGATACTTTATTTTAATAAAGGCGAACCGTTTGATTTGGTTCTTTCGGGCATCAACAACGGACCGAATTTGGGAACGGATATACTTTACAGCGGCACGGTTGCCGCGGCAACGGAGGGCGCTTTGCATTCGGTGCCTTCGATTGCGGTCAGCTTGGAAAAATGGAACTGCGACGAAATGTTTTACCGTCAAGCCGCCGATTTTTTATTCGAAAATATTGACGGTTTCATGCGTGCCTGCGCCGAATTCGGAGGGGTTCTTAACATAAACTATCCCGTAGTAAAACCGTTTTGCGGCATTAAATTTACCGCATCGGGTATAAATTTGTATAACGACCGTTATGCCGAGGGGTCGAAATCGGGTTCTGTCCGTATCGTGGGACAGCCTACGCCGCATACGCTTAACTCCGCCGACTGCGACGTAGAGCTGATTAAAAAAGGTTATGTAACCGTGACGCCTCTTTCTTCCGAGAGAAACGATACCGCGGCTTTGAATACAATTAAAGGAATGAAGATTTTTTGACGGACGTAATAGTCATAGGCGCGGGAGCGTCGGGGCTTGCCGCCGCGGGCATGTGCGCAAGCTGCAATAAAAGCGTACTGGTATTGGACAGAAACGAAAAAACCGGTAAAAAGCTTTACATCACGGGCAAGGGGCGTTGCAACTTGACCAACAATTGCGAACCTCGGGACTTTCTGCGTAATGTCGTTTCGGGAAGCAAATTCCTGTACAGCAGTCTGTTTCGTTATCCGCCGTATCGGACAATGGAATTTTTCGAGAACTTGGGACTTAAAGTCAAGACCGAGCGCGGAGGACGCGTGTTTCCGATAAGCGACAAGTCCTCGGACGTCATTAAAGCGCTTACCGCGTATGCCGCGGATAACGGCGCGCAAATCCGTTTAAACAGCAGAGCCGTAAAAATAGATAAGGAAAACGGCGTGTTCTGCGTTCGTTTGGACGGCGGCGAGGTTTTGAAAAGCCGCAAACTGATAATCGCGTGCGGAGGAAAAAGTTATTCGTCGACGGGAAGCAGCGGCGACGGTTATATATTTGCCGAGCGTTTCGGACATACAGTCGTGAAAACCGTGGGAGCGCTTGTACCGCTCAGACTTAAAGACGATGTAAAAGCCCTCGAAGGACTGGCATTGAAAAACGTGTCCGTTACGGCAGAGGGAAACGGTTTTAGCGAAAGCGCATTCGGCGAAATGCTGTTTACGTCCGACGGCGTTTCGGGTCCTACGGTTCTTACGCTTTCCAGTATGATTAACCGAAAAGACCTCAAAGGCGCAAAACTCGTGATTGACCTTAAACCCGCGCTCGACTGTAAAAAACTCGACGAGCGCATTTTGAGCGATTTTGCAAAACAGTCGAACAAGCAGCTTAAAAATGCGCTTTTCGACCTATTGCCGCGTTCTCTGATACCGTTTATAATCTCTTACTGTTCATTCGACGGCACGACATACATAAATTCCGTTACGAAAGAACAGCGCGATAAGTTGTTGAACGCAATTAAGAGGCTGACTTTTCATATCGACTCGCTTTACGGCGTCGAAAATGCAATAGTTACGGCAGGCGGTGTGGATTTGAAGGAAATCGACCCCACGACAATGGAAAGTAAACTTGTCGAAAACTTGTACTTCGCAGGAGAAACATTGGATGTCGACGCTCTCACGGGCGGTTACAATATACAGATAGCGCTTTCCACGGGCTTTGCGGCAGGCGAGAGCGCGGGAGGAAACAATGGCAATTGAAAAAATATCGGCAATACGCGGCGCGACAACTGCGGAAGAAAACAGTGCGGCGGCAATACGCGAGAGTACGGAAGAACTTGTCCGCATTATGATTGCGGAGAATAAAATAGACAAAAGTGCGCGAAGCGCTGTTTCTTGCATTGTGAGCACAAGTGCCGATATTACGGCGCTTTATCCTGCGCGTGTAATCAGAGAGAGCGGGCTTTTGGATTGCCCGATGTTCAGCTGTCTTGAACCCGATATGGACGGGGCACTGCCTTTTTGTATCAGGATTATGCTTACGGTAAGCGATACGAAGAAAGCATGCGCGGATATTAAGCACGTTTATTTGCATGAGGCTAAGCGTCTGCGCCCCGATTTGTCAAAACCGTTTGCCGTCGCGATAGACGGACCGAGCGGCGCAGGAAAGAGCACTGTGGCAAAATTGCTTTCCAAAGCCCATAATATGACTTACCTCGATACGGGGGCTATGTACCGCGCCATCGGTTTGAAAATGCATAACTGCGGTGTGGCTTTGGATGATACCCGTAAAATAGAGCATACTCTTGAAAACACCGACATAACGGTAACGTCAAAAGACGGAGTGCAGCACGTCTTGCTCGACGGACAAGACGTGAGCGAAGAAATCCGCAAACATTTTGTTTCGAAATTGGCAAGCGATTTTTCGGCGGTCAAACAGGTCAGACTCAAACTTGTAGAGATGCAGCGCAAGATTGCAAGCGGAAAGGATTGCATTCTCGACGGCAGGGATATCGGCACATACGTGCTTCCCGACGCGGCGGTTAAGATATATTTGACTGCCGGCGTAAAGGTACGGGCACGCCGCCGTTTCGACGAACTTACCGCAAAAGGCGAAAAATGCGAATTGGATAAAATCGAAAAAGACATAGAAAGCCGCGACTATAACGATATGCACCGCGATTTCGCACCGCTCAGAAAAGCGGAGGATGCCGTAGAAGTGGTTACGGATAATATGGATATAGAGGAAGTTGTGCGCCGTATCGGCGAAATAATCGAAAATAAGAGGAGCAATGCAAAGTGAATCTGTTTTATTCGATTGCCAAAGCAATAGTTTATTTGCCGTTTAAAATTTTGTTTCCGACCAAAATCATCGGCAAAAGAAATTTTCCGCGAAAAACCAAAGTGATTACGGTCAGCAACCATATTTCATGGACGGACATTCCCGTCGTTGCGGTCTCGCTGCCCGGATACCGCCACTTTATAGCCAAAAAAGAGATAGGGCGCAAGCCGTTCGTCAGGTGGCTTACAAAGTCGCTCGGCGCGGTTTTCGTAGACCGCGGCAAAGCGGATATGGCGTCCATGAGGGAAACGATAGGTTTACTTAAAAAAGGCGAAAGCATTTCCATATTTCCCGAGGGCACGCGCAATAAGGTCGATACGTCGATGAATGAGGTAAAGAGCGGTATTGTAATGTTTTCGGTTAAAGGAGACGCGCCCGTCGTGCCGGTCATGATTTACGGAAAAGGCAGGGTATTCAGACGCAATTATATTTACGTCGGAGTGCCTTTCGAGCTCACTCAAATAAAAAACCGCAGATTGGATACGCCTGCTATGAACGAGGGAGTCGCGGCTGTTACCGCAAAAATGGAACAGGCAAAAGAACTGCTTGATTTCTATGTGGAAAACCGCAAAAAAAAGGATTTCAAATTACTGTGCAAGCAGGCAAAACGTGCGCGTAAAAAGGCGCTGAAATATGCGGCGGGGTGTGATGCGTGAAAATAACGGTGGCGAAATACAGCGGATTTTGTTTCGGCGTAAAGGCGGCGGTCGAAATTGCCGAAAAACATTCGGCAGAGGGAGCATACTGCCTCGGAGAGATTATACATAACGAAAGCGTCGTATCGTCGCTTAAACGCAAAGGTCTTAAATTTGTCGATTCTCCCGATAAAGCGGACGGCGGCAAAATCATAATACGTTCGCACGGAGTCGGACGCAACGTATACAAAGAAATATCGGATATGGGGTTGACGGTAATAGACGCTACGTGTCCGTTTGTCAAAAAGATTCATTCTCTTGTGGACAAGTACAGTTCGGACGGCTATAAAATAGTTATAATAGGCAAACGCGGTCATCCCGAAGTAAAGGGAATAGAGGGATGGTGCCGCGGCGGAGCAACCGTTACAGAAAACGAGAACGAAGTTTTGCGTCTGCTGGAAAAGCATGATAAAGAAGAAAAACTGTGTTTTGTGGCGCAAACTACTTATTCCCAAAAAAAATATGATGAAATAGTGAAAAAAATAGCAAATAGCGGATTGAAAACAGTTGAAATATTCGACACAATTTGCTATACTACTACTGAGCGGCAATTTGAAGCATTGCAGTTGGCTTCCGAGAACGACAAGGTGTTGGTCGTGGGCAGCAAAAGCAGTTCCAATACGACAAAGTTGTATGAAACCTGCAAATCCGTCCAATCGGAAATTTACCACATAGAGAAAGTTGCGGACTTAAAAAATATTAAATTTAATCCCTACGACAGTGTTGCTGTTGTTGCGGGGGCGTCAACTCCCGAAGAGTTGATTTTGGAGGTAAAAGGTTACATGAGCGACAATTTTGAAGGCGTTAGCAAAGAGTTCGAAG
The DNA here is from genome assembly GCA_022793815.1 of Clostridia bacterium. GTDB lineage: Bacteria > Bacillota > Clostridia > Christensenellales > Pumilibacteraceae > MGBC157735. The sequence goes on from JAAWDP010000011.1 coordinate 244,569, forward strand.
ACTTGATAAACGAGTCATTCGTACAGTACAAAGACGGCATGCGTATCAAAGGCACCGTTATCCATGCTAACGAGAGCGGCATCAAGGTGAATATCGGCGGAAAGAAAGACGGTTTCATCAAGAAAGAAGAGGTAAATGTAGACGGACGTTACGACCCGTCGCAGTACCCCGAGGGAACGGCTATCGAGGCGATAATCACAAACAAGAGCGATGCCGACAGCGGCTGCGTGCTTTTGTCCAAAAAGAAAGTGGACAAGATTAAAGAGGGCGACAAGGTCGTCGAAACGGTGCGCGGCGGCGAAGTGTTCGAGCTTGACGGAACACGCTCGATAAAGGGCGGTTTGCTCGGACATCTCGGAACCTATTCCGTATTCATTCCTGCATCTCAAATAAGAGAGAGAGGCGGATTCATTAAAGATTTGAAAGCCTTCGAAGGACAGAAACTTCGTCTTACGGCAATAGAAATCGACGATGAAAAACACGAGATAGTCGCAAGTCAGAGAAAAGTTCTCGAAGAAGAAAGAAAGGAAAAAGAAGACGTATTTTGGGCAAATGTCCGCCCGAACGTGGTTGTCAGCGGCGTGGTAAAGCGTGCGACAAACTTCGGAGCGTTTGTCAGTGTCGACGGCATCGATTGTCTTGCGCACATCGTGGATTTGTCGTGGTCGCACATAAAGTCGGTCGAAGATGTTTTGAAAATCGGCGAAACATACGATTTCTTGGTGTTGAGTGCCGACAGAGAAAAGAACCGCGTTTCTCTCGGCTATAAACAGTTGCAGCCTCATCCGTTTGTGAAGGCAATGGAAAATCATCCCGTAGGTTCTGTCACCAAAGGCAAAGTAGTAAGCGTATTGCCGTTCGGTGCGTTTGTGGAAATCGAACCGGGAATAGAGGGATTGGTGCACGTGTCCGAAGCCGCACACAACTTCGTCAAAAACATCAACGAAGTAGTAAAAGTGGGCGACGAAGTCGAAGTCAAAGTTCTTGCGGTAGACGAGCCCAATAAAAAAATCACGCTCAGCATAAAGGCTTGCCAGCAGGCACCCGAACAGCCCGTTTCGGAAAAGCCCGCTAAGACCGAAGAGCAAGGCGATTCGGCAGCAAAGCCCGATAGAAAACCCGCAAAAAAAGTACGGCAGGAAAAATCCGCGGAAGACCGTAGCGAATGGAGCGAAGAAATAAGCAATAATCCGTTTGCGGACCTTTTGAAGGATTTGGACGTAAAATAATTCCGAGCATCTTAAAAGCCGCAGGTTTTCTTGCGGCTTTTAAATCTTTCGTAACCGTAAAATCGTTTTAAACATAAAATAATATGTGATATACGATTTACATAATGATTTTCTTACGGGATTGCCTCGTGAAAGACATCGCGATTATTTGATTCGCGGCTTGAAACAATCCGTCAAACATATCGTTCCTGCAATTTGGACTACCGAAATAAAGAATATTAAAGACGGTTTCTTTCGAAATTCGACTTCGCATATCGATGATTCGGATTTCGGCGGTTTGATTGACGGCTACGCAATCGAGGATTTACATTTTCTCGATAGTTGTTCTCTCGGTATTTTGTCGGAAATTCCGCTGAAATATGTCGGACTGACCTGGAACTTCGATAATGCTTTGGCAGGCGGCGCGCTCGGAAACGACGGCTTGAAACCGCTCGGCAGGCAGGTCTTGGTCAAAGCTGAGAATCTCGGTATTACGGTGGATACGGCGCATTTGAACCGCAAAAGTTTTTTCGATGTCGCACAATATCATCGCGGCAGAATAATGAACAGTCATTGTGCTTTTTACGCAAAGCATGCTCATCCGCGCAATTTGACCGACGAGCAAATACAGACCGTTATAGATCGCGGCGGGATTATAGGATTGGCTCTGCATGAAGCGTTTTTGTCGGATAAAGACGTTACGCTGTCGGACGCGGTCGAACATATAGACTATTTCGTGCAGAAATTCGGCTGCGATAATTTATGTATAGGCACCGATTTTAACGGATGTACGCCGCCGCACGATTTATCGGATTATTGCGATTTCCGCATTTTAAAGGTGCGTCTTGCCAAACTCGGTTACGGTGAAAGCGACATCAACTCGATTTTATAAAAACGCAATGGATTTTTTTGCACAGACATGATATAGACCAAGGAGATATTTATGAACGAAATTTACGAAAATCCGCTTATAACACGTTATGCATCTAAGGAAATGGCGGCAAACTTTTCGGACGAAACAAGATTTCGTCTTTGGCGTAAATTGTGGATTGCCCTTGCCGAGAGCGAGAGAGAACTTGGGCTCGGTATAACGCAACAGCAAATCGACGAAATGAAAGCGAATGCCGATAACATCAACTACGAGGTTGCGGCGGCTCGTGAAAAAGAGGTCCGTCACGACGTTATGGCGCATGTGTTTGCGTTCGGCGTACAAGCCCCGTCCGCGCGCCCCATAATCCATTTGGGAGCAACCAGCTGCTATGTTACCGATAACGCAGAAATCATAATGATTAAGAATGCGCTTGAAATGATAAAAAACAAACTTGTTGCCGTAATGGACAAGTTATCGGTATTTGCGCTTAAATACAAAGATTTGCCTACGCTCGGATTTACTCATCTGCAACCCGCGCAGCTCACCACTGTCGGAAAACGTGCTTGCCTGTGGCTGCAAGACCTTGCAATGGATTACGAAAACATCACGCATTTGTTGCAGTGCGTCAAGCTTCGCGGAGTGAAGGGTACTACGGGTACGCAGGCAAGTTTTATGAGTTTGTTCGACGGCGACGGCAGTAAAGTCAAGAAACTCGAACAAGCCGTCGTAAAGCGTTTGGGAATAGGTTGTGCCTACGGGGTTACGGGGCAGACTTACCCGCGCAAATTCGATTACAATGTGGTCGGCGTGCTTTCTCAAATTGCGCAGAGTGCGTATAAGTTTGCAAACGATTTACGCATTTTGCAAAACATGAAAGAAATGGAAGAGCCGTTTGAAAAATCGCAAATCGGTTCGTCCGCAATGGCTTACAAGCGCAATCCCATGCGCAGCGAAAGAATTTGCGGTCTTGCCCGTTTTGTAATATCCATGCCCGTGAACGAGGCTGTAACAAGTTCCACGCAGTGGTTGGAGCGCACGCTCGACGACAGCGCAAACAAACGCATAACGATAGCGCAGGCATTTCTTGCTTTGGACGGAGTTTTGAACCTGTACCTTAACATTTCCGAAAATATGGTTGTGTACGAAAAAGTTATAGCGAAACATATTGCGGCGGAATTGCCGTTTATGTCCACCGAAGTCATTCTTATGGAATGCGTTAAAGCGGGCGGCGACCGTCAGCAACTGCATGAGTTGATACGTGAGCATTCAATGGAAAGCACGAAAGTCGTTAAACAGCAGGGCGGTGAGAATGACCTTATACAGCGCATAAAGAAAGATTCGGCATTCAAGGCGATTCACGGAATAATAGACAGCATTCTCGAACCTAAAAATTTCATAGGCAGAGCTCCTCAACAGACCGAGGAATTCATTGCAGGAGAAATAAAGCCGATTTTGGATAAGAATAAAAACGCAAAAGAAATCAGTGCACAAATAAACGTATAGTATTTTTAGAATATTTTTCGAAAACAGCATTGAAATCCTTGATTTTTTTCAAATAATTTGTTATATTATACGGGTCACATGTTTTATGTGACCCGATATGGAAGTTTAGCTCAGTTGGGAGAGCATCTGCCTTACAAGCAGAGGGTCACAGGTTCGAGCCCTGTAACTTCCACCAGTCCACACCTAAAACGAACTCCATTTGTTGGAATTGGTTTTAGGTTTTTTTATTTTGTGGTGCCAAAAGAAAAATTGCTATTATAATACCGTTGACTTTTATTTGTAAATATGCTATACTAATTATGCCAAACAATCATTGTAGTCCTATTGAGGAGTACGGACTTTTTATTTTTTAATAGACAAAAAATGTTTTGTCATACACATTTTTGAATTTGGTAAAAATGCAAATTCCATTTATTTGTGTATGACATTCCGTACTATGCAACGATTGTTTGGCGACAGTCGGAGTTTGCGTTTTTCGTGCGTTGGCTTTGGCTGGCGCACTTTTTTTATTAAACTTTCTTGGAGTTTTTTATGAAAAAAATAGCATATATAGTATATTTGGTATTAACATTCATACTATTGCTTTTTAGCATTTTTTCCATAAAAGGTTGTAGTAATAATGTTAAAAATTCTACGCATTATGAAGTCATGGAAAAAGACCTTAAAGGCTATTGGTATCATACATATTCTAATGCGACATTATGTAAAATTTAAATATGAAAAAACTTGTTGCAATTTGTATATGTAAAGGTTGAAAAGGATATTGCACTTGTTATTAAAAGTGAAAGCGGTGAAACTAAATATACAGCTAGTAGCTATCGAATCAATAAATTTTTAAGTTAGTAATTTTAGTTTTTGGAGGAAACTATGAAGAACAAATTTGGTAAAAATGATAAGCTTATCTTTCACGCTACGGTGTCAGCTGATGTTATTGCATGTATATATGCGGTAATTGGTTTACTTTATGGCATAGTGACAATAGTGAACGGTGCTCTGATTGAAAGCACGGAAACTGTTTTAATTGGTATTTTTGTAATACTACTTGTATTTATTATAGTATTTGTTTCTTGGGTTTTCATTAAAATTTTTATTAATATGTGTTGTGACATAAAGTTAATCCGCAATAAGCTCTATTCTATTGATAATTATTATTTGAATAAAATGGTTGCGGAAAAGCAAAGCAATATCGAGATGCAAGCAAATGGTATTCAGGATGAACTCAACGCAGATTTATCACAGCAAAATATTCAACTTGCGAATAAGATTCAACAATTAAAGGCTCTAAAAGAATTATTGGATAGCGATATCATATCGGATTCGGAATTTGAAAGAGAAAAGCAAAAAATATTGTCTATCGAGAACGAGCAATAAACCCATCGCCTTTAAAGTACATAAAAAGCAATGTGCAGACGATTATGAATATTAAATAAACAAGGAGATAAAATGAAAGGTTCGACAAATAAATTTATAATTAAAAACGGAGTTTGTCCTCAATATATCGGTGCGCCGCTTCACATCAATGTTGGGGCTTTGCGCATATTGGTTTTTGATAAGAATGCTTGTGTAGGGGTAGTCTGGAAACATTTCGAAAACAGATATTCAGAAGCAAACGGACAAGCAGAGATACGCTTTTTTGAAAGATACAGAGAATCTTATGGTTTATGGCATAGAATGTTTGTAAATGAACAAAGAATATCGTATGACCGCTTACAATCTGCTCTAAATGAATCTAACGAATATATTTATTGGGCAAAAATCAAAGGGTATTAAAAATTCGTTTTATGTTACTGCCGCTCCACCACAACAGTAATGACGCGCACTTTGCTTTCGTATGGTGTGCGTTTTTCTTTTTCGTATTTCCGTATACGATAAAATCCTATACTTAACAAAATATACCGCAGTATTGTCGTGTATAATTGTTTACGATTCTGCTTGAAAAATATATGTTACTTGTGTTATAATAAAGCATAAACAGTAATTCGGCAAGATTGGTAAATAAAATCATGGAGTGGTTTATGAAAAAGAAAACGATTTTTGCGGTGGCGTTATCGCTGATTATGTTAATATCAATGTTATCGCTGGCTGCTTGCAAAGATGAAGTCGTGTATTATTCGGGAGAGTACGGACAGATAGACGCAGACAGTGAAAACTCCGTGATACCCAATGCAGTATCGCTTTTTGGGTTGAAGCGAACCTGTCAAAAAAGTAAAATGGAAATAACAGTGTACTAATTGCCGAGCATTAAAGGTAAATACGTCAATGAAATGGTGTAACTATTACGGCCTGATATTTATGGCAGTCTTGATGATACCGAATACCGTTTATGCCATAAAGTGCAAAAACGGTTTTGACGGCGATTATCACAACAAATCGGCGGAAATTACGGAACAAATCAGCAGATACGCTTGCTTTATTTTAATGATTTTCAATATTCCTTACACTTGGTTGGGGTTTTGGTTTTCGTACGGATTGATTGTCTATGTTGTCGTAAATGCAGTTTTGGTTTCGGCATACTGTGTGATTTGGATAATTCTGTGGAAAAAATCCGGCATTGTAAAAGCATTGCTGCTTTCCATTCTTCCGTCGTTGACTTTTATTTTTTCGGCTGTAATGATTGTAAGCATACCGCTGTTTGTGTTTGCGGTGATTTTTGCTGTTACGCATATTCTGATTTCTGTGAAAAACGTAAAATCGTCGTGCAAAACAAAAATCGAGGAGAAAGTATAAATGAAAGATAAGGCATTGGTTGTAATAGACATTCAAAACGATATTACAAAAAATTATAAAGAAATAATCGGCAATATCAATGCGGCTATTGATTGGGCGGTTGATAATTCGATTCATATCGTCTATATCAAGCATAATAATTTATCGGTCGGTACCCGAACGTTCAAACCCGATACTCGCGGGGCGGAATTGGTACCGGAGATGAAAATCGTGTCCGAAAATATATTTGTAAAGAGCAAGGGCAATGCATTGACAAGCGAAGATTTTTCCGCTTTTGTAAGCAAGAACGGCATTAAAGAGTTTTATGTGACAGGAGCAGACGCCGTTGCTTGCGTGAAGTCGACTTGCTATAATATGGCAAAGAGCGGTTATACGGTTCATGTACTGTCAGACTGTGTTACAAGTTACGACAAAAAGAAAATCCCCGAAATGTTAGATTACTACGAGAGGCAAGGATGTCTTATCGAAACATCGGGCGGGCTGGAAACATCCGTATAAAACATACATTGCGGCAGCTTGAAAAATTTGTTTGCTTTATGTTAAAATAATGTCATGAAAAATTTGGGAATATTTTATTTCAGTTCTACCGGCAACAGCCTCTATATTGCGCAAAAGGTCAGTGGAGAATTGGGCGGAAAAATCCTCTTTATCCCGACTTATAACGGAGACGGCAGCGAGTTTGACAACTTATTGATTGTTACGCCGATTTATTCTTTCGGCATGCCGATTCCCGTACTTGACTTGCTGCAACATTTTGAAAAAGGCAGAGAACTCATTGTCATACAAAACTACGGCGGAATGAAAGGCGGCGCCGACAAATTGTTTTGCGAATATGCCGAGAAAGAAGGCTTAAAGGTCAAAAGCATTTTTACGCTTAAAATGCCGGAGAATTTCACTTTGGTTATGTCGCCGCCGAATTTTTATAAAAACGCGATTTTGAAAAGCGCAGATAGGCGAATAACCGCAATATTAAACGACATAGCAGTCGGCAAATTCCGTATCCCCAAAAAGAAACGCACGAAAGAACACACCTATCTGAAAAATAAAAACAATTGGTATCTGATAGGCAAAAGATTCTCGGTCACCGAAAACTGTACGAAGTGCGGAAAATGTATTTCGCTATGCTGTGCGCATAATATATCTTTTGTCGACGGAGAAATAACTTTCGGCGAAAACTGTATGGCATGTTTGGGGTGCTTTCACAGATGCTCCGCAAAGGCTGTAATATATAAAAATAAGGATAATAAGAAAAGATATATAAATCCGTTTGTCGACGAGAAACTTATCGGTAAAGATTTATAGGATACATGAGAATTTGTATTCTCTTTATGTGTTGACATAATAAATGTAAATATGCTATAATATCTAATATAAATCGTATTCGTAAAGGAGAGAAACTTTATGAAGTATTCGCGGAATTTGTTGCGGAGTCGCAAAATTGCTTATGTGTTTTGCGCGTTTTTGTTTTGCATTGCATTTCTGTTCGGAGCGGTGTTGCCTACGGTTTACGCCCGAACATCTATAAACGAGTTGCCGCAGACAAACCGCGAAAGCGTTCAGGCAAATCCTTTGAGAGAATACACTTCGCTGTCTGTTTCCGTTCCCGAAGGACTTTCTATTTATACGAAAATTACCACGGCGGGGGATTTAAAACGTAACATTGTCGTTATGGGTACATATTCCTCCGAACAAGGCGACGAAACCGTTGCTCTCAAGCCCACGGAATACACCGTGCGTCTGGACGGCAGAACTTACGCCGATTCTCAAAAATTTTTCGAAACCGACGAGGATTCTGGCGAAACGGCTACCGTTCAGTTAACCTGCGGCAAGCAAGTCGTCACTATTGACGAGATACCCGTCATTCTATCGGTACCAGAATACTTAAAACTTAAAGTTATACTGAAAAGCGGCATTACCCAAATAGAGGACGACCACACTGCCGACACGCTCAAAAACGTATTGGATGTATACGGTGTCGACGCCGCGGATAAAGAAACGCTGATTGTAAATAAAGAACTGTATATTGTCGAAACAGTAGTTCTGACACTCGGTAAAAACACTGTTACGGTAAAATACTTACCCGATGAAAGCTGCATGGGCACACTGGCGGTGACTGCCGTTGCCGCGACTATTCAAAGCATTTCCGTAGAACCCGACCCGAAACTCGAATTAAGAAACGGATATTACTATAAGGAAAACGGTAACTCGGCTTTTGTCGCAGGTATGACGGGAGCCGAAATAATTACTTCTTTGCAAGTAAACGTTCATTATCAAAACAGCAAACGCGCAATAGAATTGGACGACAACGGAGAAGTATCTTCCGAAGATACCGAAATCAGCAGCTGCCGCGTAACCAACAGCAATTTTTCCGTAGGCAGTCAACAGGTAAATGTCACGGTTCGAACGTCCAGCAACTATTCATTTGCAGGAACCGTTTCTGTTCAGTTCGAGTCGCTGTCGGTAAAAAGTATAGCCCCGACCTATATAAATACTTCTAAAATACTCACCACGGCAACGGAACTTATCGAAGATGATTTCGAGGTAATTCCCACGTACAATAACGGTACGGAGGGTTCGAAACTGGATTCGGATAAATATACGGTCGAATCGTCTTTGATACCCACCGCCGCCGAATATGCGAGAATAACCGACGGCAAATACAGCAAGACCGTTTGGGTGACATGTCCCAACGGAGTAAAAAATTCCGTTACGTTGAACAATGTTGAATATATTCCTCCGACGGAGATTATTCAGTTCGAGGGCAGGGCGGTAAGCCAGCCCGTGCTTAAAGAATTTGATTGCAGCGGTATCAATGTTATATTGTCGATAGACGGCAACGAAGTATATGCATCGCTCGAATCTTTGAGAAGTTATTGCACATTCACATACTACGAAGGAAGCGCAGTTTCCGAATTCGATTATATAACGCGCAATACAACCAAGGTCAAAGTCGAATGCAGCTATCCGGGAATAGAGCCGAAAAGCAGGGATTTTTCTTTCGGGTCTACTATTCAAGCCGATTATGCGATTCCGGATTTGGATGTTTCCGATTTGGATTTCAGCGAAGGCGTTTCCAAAATCATAAAAGATATAGGCAGATTCGTTTCCGATAAATCCAATGTCAAAGTGTCCGTAACCGATATCGGCAGCGGTGAAATCGGCGCAATTTATAAAAACGACGGCACTGTCGAAGTTTTCGATACGACATCCGAATCGCAGAAAGTAGGGGCAACATTCGATTCCTATTCGGGCGAAATAACTTTCACCCGCGGCGGAATTTTCACGGTTACTTTCGAACTTTTGGACGGAACGGATGGAAGTTACCGTTGGGCACAGCCGTCTGCGTCTAATCCCGACAGAGTGACGCCGCATCTTTTGAAATATACTCTTACGGTAAATAAAGCTTCGCTCGACGTTCGTTTGACAAAGAACGGCGCGGAGATTAAAAATTTAGAAGCCGTTTACGGAAGCCTTGACGAAGTGTTGGCGCAAATCGGTATCGACTGCATTACGGTCGGAAGCAATGTTTCCGTTGTCGATAAACCCGATTTCGAATTGAGGTATTACGGTAACGGTATTTCCTATGCAAATGCCACGACCGAGAAACCCAAAAATGTCGGGACGTATTACGTAGTTGCAGTAACCAAACCGACCGACGCATACGAGCAGTCCAAGACGTTTTCGGGTTTTGCCGTAAATCTTACCATAAAGCCGCGCCCCGTAAGCGTCGGTAACGTAATTAACAATCAGACGTATGACCGCAGAGCGTTTGAGTTAACGGATTTTATAAAACTTTCGTCGGATGATGTGCTCGGCGAAGATTTGGTAGGCGGAAAGCTTCCCATTGAAATTGCGCCTTACGGAACGCAAACCGAATACTTCCATGTCGATACATATCAAGCGAAACTTACTATCGCCAATCCGAATTACGTTTGGGAAAATCCCACGGACGCAAGTAAGCCGTTGGAAGTCATTGCCGAATTTCAAATCACGGAACCGCTCCAATCATTTGCGGTGGATTTCGTAGATGCGTTCGAATACTCCGACACATTGGCAAGCGCACCGCAAACACACAAGACCAGCGAAAAATTTTTTGCAAGCATAGGCGAAGCAAAAATTTACCGTGTGGAAGCGGACGGCACCAAAACGGAAGTGCTTTTTGCCGATTATCAAACTTGGACTGTCGGCAATTACATTGTCGAATTTACGGCGAGTGTCAACAAAGAAGCAGGCGATAACGAAAACGACTATCAGCCTTTTACGGTCGGCAAACAGTTCAAAGTCATAACCAAAAAAATAGACCGAGTTACGATTGAAACCGCTCCCGCCGTATATGACGGGGCTTCGCATGAATTTGTTCTCGAAAATTACCGCTCTGATATAATGTCCTATACTGTTAAAGGACTCACATTCGGCAATACGGCTTTTGTTCAGGGAATCGTGTATGACAACTCGAATGCGCATGTTTCCGTAAAATACGCAGGTACTTATACGGCAACCGTTTCCATAACCGATTCCAATTACGAATGGAAAACCGTGTCTTCGGACGGAAACGTATGCAAACCCGAATATACGCTCGGGCAGGAAGAAATTATAATAGTCTACGAGCAAGAGGATGTTTATCCCGCATATAAATTCCCGTACAATGCCGCAGTGCAGGAAACCCCTAAGTTCTCTGTCGGAAACATAAGGGTGGAAGCGGACGGATTGAATATAACATATTCAACTTATGCCGACGCGGATTTTTCGGCGGAAAAGCCTGTCGGAGGAATAGGCGTATACTATATTAAATTTACTTTAACGGCAGGGTCTGCTGCGGACGGGTTCGATTTGTCCGAAAACTATGTTATGCCGACGAATTTACCCGAAAGTTTCGAAATACTTTCGGCAAAATTGAATATACCCACTCTCAAAGGCGACTTATCGGACGGCGTTTCTTTGAAAGACGGTGCACTTTTCGCAACGTATAAAGGCGGAATATACAGCGCAGAAAAATATTTCAACGAAAACATTTCCGTATTCGAGATTACAGTTACAAAAGACACATCTAATGCCGATATTATAAACGTAGGTACTTGCACGCTTCATATCGTTCCTGGGGAGAATTATTCCTGGGAAGACGGTCTTATTTTTAACGGAGTGCCTCTCGGGGAAAACGGCGAGGTTGTTTATACTTTTACCGTAGAGCAGCTTGAAGTCGAAATAAGCTGGGATTCGAAAACTCTTACAAGCGTTTTCGATGCCGATAACAGGAATCAAAAACCTGCGGCAGGCATCGACAACAAAAAGGGCGACGATAAGGTAAGCCTTGTTATCGAAGTCGGTTTTTCTGCCGAAGATGCCACTGCCGACGGAGTTTACGAAGCAGGCGTTTATACGGCTTACATCAAAAAATTGAACGGAGAAGATAAAGATAATTATAAAATCTCGTTCACATACACGCGTACATTCGTCATTCAAAAGCAAACCGTAGCAAGACCGATTCCTACAAAAAACGAAATGGAATATGCAGACGGTACAACTGCGGGATTTGCAAACGATGCCGATTACTGGCAGTTTCTTTCGGGGTTGAATGTAACAGAAAAAGTAGCGGGAACGAATCCTTGGTATACGGTGGACGGAGCAAACCCGAGTGTAACGGGCGGAGCGTTTGTTGTTTCAAGCGGAAAGTTTACATACGAAAATGCAGGTAAATACACAGTTACCTTAACCTTGGGCGATGCGAAAAATTATTGCTGGGCGCCCGTCGGCAACGAAGCTTACGATATATATTCCGCTTATTTCGAAACGGAATTTACGTTGACCGTTACTCCCAAATCACTGGTTGCTCCGACGATAGGCGATGACAGAGCCATGCGCTGGGACAATGACAATCCCTTGACGCCGACTCTTGATTTGTCGTCGCTTTCGGGTATGGATTTAACCGTACTTTACGGCAAATACGACGGCGGATATCAGGGTGTGGAATCGGCGACAAGCGTCGCTGCTTCACGCGGAGAATACTATGTCCGCTTCAAATTGAACGGTGACGGAATATACAATTACAGATTTACGGCAAATACGGACGACCATACAAGCAGTCTGCCTTCGTATTTATCGAAGTGGGAAGAATGTGTATATGTTGACGGAGATGTAAGCGTTTACATACATTTTGCCGTTACGAATACAATTCTCGATATCGGATTCGAATTCGAAAACTTTGTTTTCGGCGATAATTACCAAAGTACCGAAATCGTTCTCGAAAATGTTATCGGCGCAACGGGAAACGACAGTGCGCTTTTGGAAGTAGAGTTTTCCGCCGGAAGAATAACCTTTGCGGAAGTTTTGTTTGAAGGTAAAGACGGCATTGTGGGTTCGTATGTTTACGAGGCGGGCAAACCTTCTGTTATCGGCGAAGCACTGGTCGGCGGCTTGCCGTGGCATGCCGATACGTATACGGTAAGTATAGAGATACGTTTTGCGGCAGAAGGCGACAATGCTTCAAACTACGAAGATATAAAGAGTACTGCGACTTTGATTGTTTCTCCCCGTGTAATAGAAGCGGTATGGAGTAACGACGATTCGCTTATTGCGGAAGCGGCAGGCGGCGGCTACGAAGTTGTGTACGACGGAGAAGAACATACGTTGGTCGCCGAAATTGCCGACAGTGTTTTATACGGTAACGACAAAAACAAGTTTTCGCTTACGGTCGCTCTTTCCGAAAATCGCAATCAGCCTTCCGCCGTCAAGGGCGACGAAGAAGCATATATTCTCAAAGTAGTCGATATTTTGTTTGACGGAACGGCAACCGGGGATTATACCGTCAAGAAAAACGACGGCGAAACTTACGCATGCGAAAACAGACTTACCGTGAAACGCCGCGCCGTTAAACTTATACCGGAAATTTCAGGACATATTTACGGAAATGACGTAGGTATCGCCGATTGGAAATACGCCGTCGATTCGCTTGAATTCGCCGAAAAAGACAAAGCAAACGCAAAAACATTTATAGAAGTCAAGTTTCTCGATTTATCTGGCATGGCGGTGACTTCGCAGTCGTCCGTCGGAAGCGGTTACAAAGTTGTTCTTGCGAAAAAGGACGGTCACGACGCATTTTTCGCAAATTACGACCTCAATATTTCCTCGACTGCCGCATATACGATTTCCCGCCGCAGTGTCGTTGTGACCATAGATACCGCGAAGGCTGCGAGCAAATACGGAGAAGCGATAAATCTGGGTGACGGCGTTTGGTCGGTGTCCGACGGCGCTATACCGCAGTTTGACGCCGAAAAATCGTTGTTTACGCTTACGGCAAAAGACGGGGACGCCGAAATCGATATCGAAACGCATGTCGGTTCGTATCCGATTGAATTCAAAAATACCGATTCCAATTATGAGTTTTCTTTCCGTGAGGTTTACAGTTATACTGTCACTAAAAACGTGCTGACCGTAGATGTTTCCCTTACTGTTTTCTGCGGGGAAAACAATCCCTCCGATTACGACGGAAACGGTGTGACGTATCATGCGACAAGAGATTATTTGCGTACCGATACCGAAATGTATACCGTCAAGGGATTCAAAAACGGAGAAGAAACGGCATGGGAGCAGGGCAGTCTTGACGGGTACGGCGGAACATTCGATTACGCTGTGGATTACGACCCCGCAAATTGCACCGCGCGTGATTATGAAATAACGCTCATACTTGACGGAGCAAATCCGCTTGTTTCGAAAAACTATGAGTTTGTTGCCGGAAATTGTGTGCTGCATGTTGTGCCCGTATCTCTTGTTGTCAAAGTGAAAAGCACCTATGCGATTTACAATACTTCGGATGTTTTGGCTTTGGATTACAATGTAGAGCTTCCGCTTTCCAAATACGGTACGGGTTTGTTCGTAGCCGAACCGTCCGATTATGCGGATATATTCGAATTGAAAACCGAAGCTTTTGACGCGGTTGTCGGTTCTACTACGAATAATGCCGATTTTTACACTGTCGTTTGCAATGTAAAGAACGGCAATTATTCCGTGGATTTAAGAGCCGCCGACGGTTCGAAAAATCCTACGTTCGAAATACGCAGAGCAGAATTAAATATGGCTACGGTAAATGCATACGGCGGAGATTACGACGAGAAAGCGCATTTTGTACTTATCCTCGACGGAGAGGAAGAAGTCGAAGTGACAGACGGCGTGACATTACCCGAATATGTCGCACGTTTTGCGTCGGCAAGCGACGGCGGTACGATTACCGTTTACTTTATTATGAGCAGCACCAGGCTTTCTTCCGTCGATTGGAACAAGGCAAGCGAATCTATGCCTACGGTAACGGATGCAGGCGAATATTATGTTTATTACCGCATAGTTTCGGATAACGGAAACTATGAACCCAAAGACCGTAATGCTCTTATTTTAGTCGAGCAGTCCGAAAACAAATTTATCGATAAAGCCGTTTTCGGTAACGGAAGCGATATCAAAGCAAGTTCCGAAGTTCTCGGCGAAGATTTTGCGGTACTCGCCGAATTCGCTTGGGGATACGGCTTGTACGACGAAAAAGATAATCTTTACGGTTATAACTCTGCAAGTGCAGACCATTGTGCTACAATGCCGGAAACGGTTTTCAAAAAAGGCGCGAGTACGGTTACGGTAAAACTTTATTACTATTCGGACATCAATGAGGTCGGGCTTGAAATAGGCTCGGGCACCGACATTTCCGCGCTTATCGGGCAGGCGTTTGCCGACGGACGAATCAATGCGGGATATTACCGCTTCGAATTTGCAATGAATGGAACGGCAAACTATTTCGATGCGGTGGGAAGTCGTGTGTTTAAAGTAGACAAAAAGACGCTTTCCGTCACGCCTCACGATAAAGAAACGATTTACGGAAGCACAGATATTCCCGAATTCACATTTGAATACAGCGGATTCGTATGCGGCGGTAAAACCGAAAACGGCAGTTTGGTTAAGGATACTTTGCAAGACGTTGCGCTTAGCGTAGTCCCCGTGTTCGGCGCGGTTTACAGTGTGGGTGACAATGCTGGTGACTATACGATTTCGTGCGATAACGAAACCGATTGTGTTTCACGGAACTACCGCCTTATTTGCAATACGGCGACGCTTACCGTAACACCCAGAGAGGTTACAATCGCTATTGCGGATTTGGAAAATTTCTTCAACCTCGACGACGGAACCGCCGTACCGCAAAGCAAACATGAATTAGTCTATACGGTTTCTTCACAGCTGAAATTCTATGAACCCGACGGCGATGTAATAAATTTGTTCAGCGACGCTTACAATCCTTGCGACGAGAGCGAAAAGACCAACAATGTCGGACTTTACCCGATTTTTGCAAAGTGGACAAATGCCGAACATAAAGGCAACTATATAATAAAGTTCGTATGCAGCGAAAAAGGCAAAGACCTTGTATTGCCTTCGGATTCCGATATCGTAGTCGATTCCGAGGAAGGGGTCGTGAGTTGGGGCACATTCGAAATAAAGAGTGCGCAGCTTGTAATAGGTTATGACGCGCCGTCCGAAACATACGACGGGAACGAACGCATTATAGTTCCGCAATTGAGCGGAAAATACGAGAAGCTTAAATTCGTAACTAAATATTATTCGGTAGTAAACGATGAAGACATCTTGCTTGCCGACGGCGTATATCCGATTGATGTGGGCTCGTATAAGTTCGAATTCATTTACGATTCGCAGTATCAGAACTATATATCTGCCCGTTCGCAGTTCGGCTTCGAGATTAAACCTGCGGACTTGACCGTAGAAGTCAATAATACGGATATACCTTACGGAACCGATTTCTCGCAGATGTTCGGTGTCGGCAATGTGGAATACGTCACGTACAGAATAGGGTCGCTTTCCGCGGCAGCCGTGGAAAACGCGATAAAACGCGAAAAAGACAAGAATACGCAAAGCGTTACATATTTCGACGACAGCGCTATTCGATACACATGTGCCGATTATACTGCTACGCAGAATGCAGGACGCAATTTCACTGTCGAAGTCGATACAGACAGCATAATTTCCAAAAATTACAAGGTTACATTCAATAAGATATCGGGCAATCTCAGAGTCGTGAAACGAGATGTTATATTTACCGTACTCGGTTACGACAATGCAGATAAAATAAATGCGCAGGGATTGTACGGGCAGCATCATAAGGATGTTTTGAACGAGCAGTTCAACGGCAATATGGGTCGGTTTCTTTCTCCCGTGACAGCAGGCTGGAACGGAAGCAGCCGTGACGGCTACGAAGCGCTGTGCGTGGAATTGGCTGTAAATGCCACATATTTGAGCGATGTCGGCGACACTTACGTTATTACGGCAACGTCGTCGTCCTTGAATTATAATGTTCGGTTCGAATACGGTGCGGGTGCATTTTATAAAGTAAATCAAGCTCCGCTTACGGTTCGTGCGGTGACCGATTCCACCGTCATCTACGGCAATGCGGCAAATTATTCCTATTCGTTCAGCGGATTCAAAAACGACCAGGATTACAGACAGTTGGTCGATAATGCGGGTGCGGAATACGTAACGGGACAGCTTGTCGCATCTTCCGATTATACACGTTGGAGCAGTCAGGCGGGGCAGGTTTGCACCGTGACTTACGAAGGTTCTACACTTTGGTTCAAAAACTACGAAGTAACTTATGCGTCGGTGAAGTTCACCGTGGTTTCTCGGGTTGTGTCGTTGGGCGAGTTAAAGTCGCTTACGTACACCGAGGACGGCGACGATTATCACGGCGGCGAATACGGCGCAAAACATGTCCCGACATTGAATTTCTCAAACGCGTATGTCGGCAGCGACAATACGTATAAGCCCGTATTTACTTTGTCCTATTACAATACCAGAACGGGGCAGACTCTTTCCGACGCAAGAACGGCAGACGAATATCGCGTGACCGTCACGCTTAGTGCAAACGGTGTTGCGGGAGGAACCTATTATAACTATGTATTCGAAGGCGAGCTTACAAGCATTACCGCCGCCCGTGATTTCACGGTTAATAAAAAGAGCATAGGGCTTGCGTGGAGTCCTTCGTATATCAATTTCGATACGGCGACCGATAAGTCTAGCTCGGTTTACGATGTAATAGAGTCGATAATGAATGTCGACGAGGTTTACAGACAATACAATCTGGATTCCTCTACGGTTGCGACCGAACCTTTGGAAAAAGGTGACGGATACGAGTGGAACGGCGTTACGTTGTCGCTGACGGCAAAAAATACGGGAAATTTCCATGCCGTAATAACGCTTAACGAAAAAGCGGTGCAAAACTATATTCTCGGCGACGGTGTCAATGTCGGCACAAGCGTAAGACTTATACTTCGCGTGGTATCCGATAACGAATCCGTCAATCTCGGCGTCGAAATCAAAGGCTGGGTATATAACGAACCGCAAAACAGTCCGATAGGAACTATTGTGGGAGACGGCGATACGAATCTCATACATTATACCTACGCGCTTGCAGAACCTAATGTCGAATACAAGGATTTACCCGAATACCTGAAAGTATGTTTTACCGACGAAATGCTTTTGAACGAACTGGGAATACGAAACGGCAATGCGGCGTTCGGCGATAAGCCTTTTGAGGCAGGTATATATGTTGTACGCGCTTACTATCCCACGGGTCAAAGTGCATACTATGTATTCGAAATCAAGCAGGCTGTTATGACGGCTCCGAGTGCGCCGAGTACCGATTATCGGTATAACGGCAGCAGACAGGAACTTCGCTATACGTTTGAAGATGCCATGAAAGTTTCGGCGCATTACGACGGAGATAAAACATATACGTCTTCGGCAATCACTCTTTTTGCGACCGATGCGGGCAGATACGTAATAGAGTTTTCTCTGTCCGATACGAGAAACTATAAATGGACCGACGGAGTCGTGCTTAATTCCGACGGAAAAGTGGAGATAGTTTGGATTATCGATAAAGCAGCCGACGAGATAATCGATTTCGGAGATTATTCCGAAACTTACGGTGACGGCGGAGTGCCTTCGGCAAATGCCGTATCGCGCGAGCACGTGTATTTGGTTTACAGACCTATGACCGATGCCGAACTTTCGTATACTCCCGACGATTATGTTAAATTAGACGCTTACACGGACGGTTGGGGCGATAAACCGAAAGACCACGGAAACTATTGGATAAAGGCGGTCAGCAACGGTAACGGAAACTATGAAACCGCTTGGGCGTATGCAAGACTGACCATAGATAAAAAGACGCTTATAGCCACGCCGAATGCCACAATCGTTTACGGCACTATGTTCAACCCGAACGCTACGATAAAAGACGGCTACGGCTATACGTTAAGCGGATTCGTCGGAACGGATACGGAAAGCGATTCTGCGCCTGTCGGTACGGTTACATATAAACTTGTCGGCAGCTACGGGGTCGGCGACATTCTCGACGCATCCGACACCCGCTATAAAATCACTTTGGAAACCGAAAACGGCGAAGTACTCGGGCTTACGTCAAGAAACTATCGTGTTATCGCGGCGGAAGGAAACTTTATCGTATTGAAGCGAACAGTCAATGTCAGAATCGGCGATACCGAAGTCATATACGGCGATATTCTCGATACCGATAAAGTCAAGCTGGATATAGCCGAAAAAGACATAAGCCCAGTCGCGCTGGGCATAACGCTCAAACTTGACAATGCGGATATTACGGCAAAACTGAATGTCGGAAGCTATACGCTTATGATTGCGTCTTATTCCGACGGAAATTACGATATATCCGTAACGACCGGTATTTACAGAGTCATTGCGCGTTCGATAGAAATTGCAACCATGCATTCCGACGGGGGCACGGTGGGAGCAACCGACGGCGCGGAAGTTCTGTCCATGTACGATGCTTCCGACCCGTTTAACAAAAAGCCTCTCGGTGCCGCCGCTTTCGGAACAATCAAGAACATGCTTGCTTATACTTATACGGGAACGACTGACGGCAGTATGCCGACTTCGGCGGGTACTTATTATGTAACGGTGTCCGTGGACAGTGCAAACTATGTCTTGGTAGGACAGACCAGTTACCTGTTCGAAATATCGAGGCGTGTGATAGACGCAAGTGAAATTTCGCTTGAAAGCATGCAGTATACGGGCGATGTAATCGATGTGTCGTCAATTCGTGTAAATTACGGTTCGTACGATTCTTCCGTATTTACGGTGAGTTTTGACGGAACTTTGAAAGAAGTCGGGTTCTATACGCTTACGCTTGTATTGACCGACTTCGACAATACCAAATGGCTGTCTGTCGATACCGTTCAAAGAAGTATATCTTTCGAAATAACGCAAGCGGATAACGTATTGGAGTCGCTGAGCGTTAAAGGCTGGGTATACGGCAGTTATGACCGAGTGGAAAACGCGCCGCATGCGGTAACGAAATTCGGCAATCCGTCGGACTATGTGTATACTTACTATGCCGACAGCAACGGTCGGCCTCAATGGTCCGAACCGCTTTTGGGAGTGCCTGTCAATGCGGGAAAATATTGGGTTACCGTATATGTGCCCGAGTCCAAAAATTTCAAGAGTCTGCCTGCCGACAAGCCGACGCAGTTTACCGTCGAAAAGGCTGTGCAAAACACGCCTTCACTCGGAATTATTACAGAGGGCGACGGAAAGAACGATACATATACAGGGGCGAATTTACAAGCCGAAATAGTCGGCTTCGATACTTCGCTCATGGAAATTTATTATGACGGAATTTCCAATATCAGCGGAAACCGTGTCAGCGTGTATGCCGTTAATGCCGGAATCTATACGGTAAAACTTGTTTTGAAAAATGCGGATAATTACCGCTGGTCCGATAATGCGGAGATTGATTCCGACGGAAATGCTTTGCTTAAATGGACAGTCGCCCGCAAGAAACTGTCAAGTCCCTCTGCCGATACGGGAATTTACGTGGTAAACGGAAATGTTTTGACTTATGTTCCCGTCGGTTTCGATTCCGAAACCATGAATATAAGCGGCAATACGACAAGTTACGGCGGAGATTATCAAGTCGTAGTTACGTTGAAGGATACGGATAACTATGAGTGGGAGGACGGAACCGCATCGAGTTACGTATTTGTTTGGCATGTTGTCGGAGCGGATACGGTATTTGTCGCTGTCGTTGCAAGTCTTTGTGTTTTGACCGTTGTGACGGGCGGTATTGCTCTTATTCAATTTTTGGGGCATAAGCGTCGTATATCGGATTTGTCCGTTGCAAGCGAAACGAAAGAGGGAGGTGACGAATAATGGAATCGGCACTGATATTTTCTCCGGGGCAGCTTACCTTATGCATAGCGATAGGACTTATTTTTGCCGGGCTTGTCGCTTTGAATATTTTGTTTGCCGTGATTTACAGGGTAAAGGCGGAACGGAAACTGCATAGCGAACAATTACAGCAGAAACGTCAGGCACTGTTGGATAAACTTGCGTATTTGAAAGCGGGAGGCGAAGTCGAGTCTACCAGCTGGTTGAATTATGTTGTCGAGGATGAGGACGAAGAAGACGTCCCCGACAAAAAATACGTAACCGTGAGAATGGCTGTCGGCGAGCAACCGCCTAATACGGAAATAATCGAAGTGAGCGGAATGTCGCCGCGTATGCGCCGCAAACTCGGTTTCCGTGCAAAAAGATATAACGGCAAGCGCTTTTATGTTCGTTATTTGCTCGGGTTCGATGCACGCCTGCGTTTTTCGGACGATGAAACAAAAGCGCGTTATATCGATTTTATGGAATATGTTAAATCGTATGTCGGCGTGTCTGTTTCAAAGCACTTCGGATGCCATAAGATATGTCTGGGAAAAGATGTTATAGGCATGGTCTTATTCGGCGGTAAAAGAATTTGCATTGCGTTTGCTCTTAATCCATCCGATTACGAAAATACAAAGTACAAGGCTGAGGATAAGTCCGATAAACGCCGTTTTGCAAAAACTCCCATGTTTGTGCGTGTGGGCAGCGACGATAAACTGAACAATGCCAAATATTTGTTCGGGGAATTGGCTCGTGAACGCGGATTGCAGCAAATATCACGCAAGAAAGGTAAATATGATTTGACGGAACTTACGCGCGAGGAGATGATTGTTACGGGTTCGGTGAGAGTCGTTATAATCGATGAAGCTCCGAATTTTGCGCCAACAAAAGACAACAGGTCGGAATTTGAAAAAGCAATATCCGAACCGAATGCGGTTGCGGAAGAAAAAGAAGAGTTCGAACGGCTTGAAGCCGTAACGTCGGAAGCCGCCGCAACATGTATTAACGCAGGCTTGGAGGAAGTTGAAAATGTCTAAAAAAAGCGAATTGAAAAAAGCCATAGTGGAAAGCAAACAAGAAATCGACAATTTGGAAAAAAAGCTTTTCCGCTCCCAAACGGCGCTTTTATCTGCTGTCTTGAATCATGAAAAGCCGAGCGACAGGGATGCCGAGTATTTTCGGTTGTATACGTCGCTTATAAATGTAGAGCGCGAAAATTTGCAAGAATTGACCGAAGAATTGAAAAATGCGGATTAGCGGTTTAATAACATTTCGAGTAATCGCCGCATATAATTAAATGCGGAGTTAATATGAAAATAATTTTTATTGCACGTAAAAAACCACGTTGATTTGCTTGCAATTATAAAGTATTTCATATATAATAGTCGGGTAAGGGTTGGAATTGCTCCAACCTCGTTTGCGGAAGTGGCTCAGTGGTAGAGCGTTGCCTTGCCAAGGCAAATGTCGCGAGTTCGAATCTCGTCTTCCGCTCCATAAGGCACCATAGCCAAGCGGTAAGGCAGAGGCCTGCAAAGCCTTTATCCCCGGTCCGATTCCGGGTGGTGCCTCCAATTTATTTGCCCAAGTGGCGGAATGGCAGACGCAAAGGACTTAAAATCCTTCGGAGGAAACTCCGTACCGGTTCGAGTCCGGTCTTGGGCACCATTTCGCCGAAAGGCAGCGGGAGCGGTCAGTCCGTTCCTTTTTTATTTGTCGAAAAAAGGACATGTGGGGTGATGTCCATAATCTTATACAAAGGCATTATTGATACGAAAAACTCATAACATAAGAAGTACGCCGAGAGTGTTTTTTTACGGCAATGTGTAAAATGCACGGCGGCGGCATAAAATATTAGCGGGGATTGTCATGTATCAAATCAATGTCAGTGTCAACAATAACAGAGCTTTTTGGATTTATGCGCTTAGTAAAATCGTGGAGCAAAGAATAAAAGCATTCTGCGGTATCTGTGCCGTAGCCAATGTGCATGGTAAAGTCAGCCTTGCCGTTGCGTGTGAATTCGATAAAAAAGATGCATTGGATTCCGTTGTGCGTGACGGAATAGTCGAGCTAATGGAAACGGTCGGCAAAATGTGCTATATCGACGGAAAGCTGGGCTACCTGAAAATCAACAAATCCACTTACAGATTGCTCTTGCACACGCTTGTTGCTTTTGACAGAGAATGTGAACGGCAGTTGATGTATGACAGCATTAAAATAAACGATAGCATAAGTTTGGACGGAATATATAATTTCAGATTATCCGAATTAAAGAACAGGTGGGACGAAATATGCACTCTCATAACAGGCAATGCGGCATTTTTGCATGACGAATTGACACTGAACGAGCTCTTGCGATTTTTGGTAAGCGCCATCGACCCTAAGATAATGAAACTCGAACTGTCCAGACAGGGTGACGAATTTTTGCTTACGGGGACCCATAACGACTGTGATTTCAAACTTGTTACAAAGGGCGGAGACAATCTTTTGCTGTATCTTATAGACCTTGCTCCGATAGAGCTGGAAATAAGCGGCGAATTGGCAGACAATAAACTGTATTGTCGATTAGTGGAAATTTTTGACGCAAAAGTCAAGAATCAATCAAAGAATTTTGTGACAAATCGGTGAAATTGATTTTGCAGCGGGTTATTTGCTTGCTTATTGACGTTTACTGTGTTAAAATTATCGTATACCAGTAAGACGGAGATAAGAAATGCAATTTTCCAGTTTATTTGCGGCATGGGGTGAAACCGTTGCCGTTGTTGTAATCATAGTGGCGTTATTCGCGGTAGTATTTGTCTTTCCAATGTTTTCAAACAAGAAAAGACAAAAACAGGCGAATGCATTGTTCGATTCTGCAAAGGTCGGAGCAATCGTGGAAACCGTCGGCGGCATAATCGGTAAAGTAATCGAAATAAGAGAAACCTCGCCGGTGGATAAAGAGATGGTTATAGAAACAGGTGTGGGCGACAATAAAACCACGATAGTTTTCGATATCCGCGCTCTCGGAAGAGTTATAACGCCTGTAATAGAAGTAGTTGCGGATATACCGCTTGCGCAACCGAAGCAGGAAAACGATACTGCGCAGGAAACACATTCGGAAAGTACTTCCGCAGAGCAAACCTCTGCCGCCGACGCGGTCGACGCAACGGAGAGCGAAGCCGCTCCTAAGACTGAATCCGAAAAAGATTCGTCGGTCCAAGCCCAAGTCGGAGACGAACAGGCTGCGGTTTTTGACGATAGCGCGCAAAGTGCGCCGTCCGAGGAAAAAAGCGATGACAAAGCTGCGCTGACGCCTTCCGCAAATTCGTCCAAAGCCAAATCCAATGCGAGAAAATCCACAGGTTCTTCAACGAAAAAATCCAAATAAAAAATCATAACATTGCAAACCTCCGCATATCTTATACCAAGTTATGCGGAGGTTTTTTCATGGAAAACGAAGTTAAAGTAAAGAAAAAAAGTGCGGTTCTCGAAGTTTTGAAGGCTGTTATAATCGCAATCATCATATCTTTGGTTGCGGTGTTGCTGGCTGCTCTTATAATAAAATTATTCAATATTCCGTCGGGAGCCATTCCAATCATAAATCAGGTAATCAAGGGCGTAAGCGTGCTTGTAGCGTGCCTTATCAGTTTCAAAATGCCGATAAACGGATGGGTCAAAGGAATAGCCGCAGGCTTCTTTTATACGGCAATTGCTTTCGTTATATTTTCGTTGCTTGACGGCGCATTTAAATTCGACCTTTCTATTTTAAACGATTTGGCTATCGGTTGCGTCAGCGGCTGTGTAAGCGGCGTAATAGCGGCAAACATCAGAAAATAGTACGCTCTGCTGAAAAGTCCACGCAATTTACTTGATTTTTCTTTCCGTATTTAGTATACTTTATTTAAATGAAAGTAATTGCGGAGGTCAGCCATGAAACACATTAAGACTATTGTAAAGTCCACACTCGACAGAAGTTGCGACAGCGGTTGCGGCGAATGCCAGACCAGTTGCCAGTCTGCGTGCAAAACCAGTTGCACGGTAGGCAATCAGTCGTGCGAGCGTAAAACGGTCAAAGTAAACAGACCGGTTGCGGAAGAGAAATAATACGGTTAAGGGATAAAAATAGACGCGGATTTATTCCGAGTTTATTCGGAATTTGAATGGTACATACTTTCGAGTGTATCGGTCGCAATTTCATGCTTGATGTGGAAAGCGGCTCGTTATTTGAGATAGACGAACTTACAAAACTTTCCGTCGAAAGACGAAAAGCTCCCGAAGAAGTTTCGGCGGGGGCTTTTTCGCGTTATTCCGCCGAGGATATTTCGGCAGTCGAGAAAGAAATAGACGAATTGATAAAAGAGGGCGTACTGTTTACAGAGCCTCAAAAACATGCAGAGCCAAAGTACAGCGGAATAATCAAAGCAATGTGTCTTAATATTTCGCACAATTGCAATTTGCGCTGCGAATACTGTTTTGCCGACGGCGGTACGTACAGCAAAGAGCGCAAGAACATGCCTCTTGACGTTGCAATCAAAGCAATCGATTTTCTTGTCGCGCACAGCGGGAAAAGACGCAATCTCGAAGTGGACTTTTTCGGCGGGGAGCCGCTTCTCAATTTAGAAGTAGTGAAAAAAACCGTTGAATATGCCCGCAGTTTGGAAAAAAAATGCGGCAAGAATTTTCGTTTTACAATCACTACCAATGCCGTATTGCTTAACGACGAAATAACCGAATACTGCAATAAAGAAATGTATAATGTGGTTGTCAGTATAGACGGGAGAAAAAGTGTACATAATTCGGTGAGAAAAACCGTCGGCGGCAAGGAGTCGTTTGATGTAATATTGCAAAACGCTTTGCGTTTCCGTGAAAAGCGCGGCGACAGACAGTATTTCGTCCGCGGAACGTATACCGCGCTTAATACGGACTTTTCCGAAGACGTGCTTGCTCTCAATGATTTCGGATTCGACTGTATATCGGTCGAGCCCGTGGTTCTTCCCGAAACGCACCGTCTTGCGCTCAAAGACGAGCATACGGATACGCTTTTAAAACAGTACGACATTCTTGCCGAGGAGTATATTAAAAGGCGTTACACCGAAAAGCATTTCGAATTTTTCCATTTTCTCATGAACTTGAACGAGGGGCCGTGCGAAGCGAAACGGTTGACTGGGTGCGGAGCGGGTTGCGAATATGTCGCAGTTTCGCCGGACGGCAGTATTTATCCCTGTCATCAGTTCGACGGTAACGATGCTTTCATAATCGGCAATGTCTGCGACGGTTCGTTCGATACTGCCATTCCGAAAAAGTTTGCCGCATGCAATGTGACAACGAAAGAAGATTGTCCTAATTGCTGGGCAAAGTATTATTGCAGCGGCGGCTGCAATGCCAATGCGCTTAATTTTAACGGTAATATAAACAAGCCGTATCGCGGCGCATGTGCTCTTATGAAAAAACGCATAGAATGTGCTCTTGCGGTAAACAGCATTTCCGATAAAAATTAAATTCCACTTATCATCAAATAATGGCTTGTTTTGTTTGACGAAACCAACTATTTTATTATATAATTATCTCATTGTAAACAGGAGGCTTTCAGATGAAGAAAAAATCGTCAATCGTAAAATTATCTGTAATTGGCGTTGTTCTTATAATCGGAATCGTTTTATCCTTCTGTTCTTTCGATATCGGTCTTACGACTTACAAGTCTTTTGCAAGTTCGATTAAACTCGGTTTGGACCTTAAAGGCGGTGTTTATGCCGTTTACGAATCCGTAGATGAAAATACCGAAAATCTCGATGAAAGAATGGAAGGCACGAGAACTATGTTGCTTAACCTTTTGCAGAAAAAAGGTTATCCCGAAGCAACGATAGTCAAAGAGGGTACGTCACGTTTGCGTGTCGAAGTTCCCGATGTGGACAACCCTCAGGAAATATTCAGTATAATAGGCAAACCCGCTTCGATACGTTTTGTCCTCGACGAAACAAACGAGCAGGTCATCACCGGCGACCATATAGAAAGGGCAGAGCCGGGATATACTGCTACCGACGGTTATGTGGTTCAGCTCACGCTTAACTCCGAAGGTGCGGACAGGTTCGCCGACGCAACTACGAATAACATAAACAAAACCATGTCCATTTATGTTCAGGTTGCAGGAGAGGAAGAACAGAAAATTTCGTCACCGACCATTTCCGTTGCCATCACGAACGGCAGAGCGGTTATTAACGGTATGCGCGATTACGACGAAGCAAAAAATCTTTCCGACCAAATCATGAGCGGTACGTTCTCCGTCAAGCTTTCCCTTATGGACAGTTCTACCGTGTCCGCCACTTTGGGCGAACAAGCCCTGTTTTACGGCTTGCTTGCGGGAGCAATCGGTCTTGCGCTTGTCATAGTCTTTATGTGTGTCGTGTATAAATTGCTCGGTGCTGCGGCATCCGTAAGTTTGATTGTTTATACGATTTTGATGTTGTTCTTTTTGGCGGTTATTCCGGGAGTTCAGCTTACGCTTCCTGGTATCGCGGGCATAATACTCAGTTTGGGTATGGCTGTCGACGCAAACGTCATCATATACGAAAGAATGAAGTACGAATATCGCAACGGCAAATCCATTATGGCGTCGTCTTTTGCGGGTTTCCGCCGTGCCACTATGGCTATTGTAGACAGTAACGTCACAACGATAATAGCCGGTATAATGCTGTTTATATTCGGAACGGGAAGTATTCGCGGCTTTGCGATTACGCTTCTTATAGGTATAGTGCTTTCATTATTTACCTCCATGATTGTTACAAGAGGAATAGTGAAGTATTTTATAAACATCAATTCCACAAATCCCAAGCTCTACGGTTTCCGTCGCGGTAAGGGCTTTGAGAATGTAGAAGCCGACCAAACGGATGTTTCGGTTCAGCAGCAAATGGATAAAGAGCGTGAAGAAAAAGAAGAGAAAAAACGCGCTAAGAAAGATAAGGATAAAAACGCAGGAGGATTAGCAAATGAAAATATCTAATCTTCTCGAAAAAGATTTTAAATTGGTGGAAAAGAAAAAGATTTTCTTTTTGATTCCCGTTGCAATAGTTTTGATTGCTGCGATATTCATGTTGATTTACGGACTTGTGTTCGGCTCTCCGCTGAATCTCGGCACCGATTTCACGGGCGGATATTCTTTGGATGTAAGACTCGGTACAAAACTTACCGAAGCCAACCGCAGCGAATATGAAAAACAAGTACGCAGCATTATCGAAAATCTCGAAAATGAGAACGGCACTTCTTACGGCATTAAAGTCAAAGCTATTCAATTGCAGGGCAGCGGTGATTCGTCGGCATTGCATATCATGTATGAAGCGGTTGCCGAAGGCGTCGTTATGGATTCCGAGATAAATCCAAAATTGCAGGAAACGCTTCAATCGGCAATATTCAAGATTATTCCCGCCGTTACCGTCGACGGCAGTGAAGTTACTCTTGCATATCAGTTTTCGTTTAAGGACGGTCAAAATACGGATTCGGCAAACAGGACTTTCGATTCCGTCAAAACGCGCATAGAGGGCATAGACGGCTTGCAAGTGAGCTCTGTTGTTTGTTCCGAGGATTACCGTTCCATAATCGTCACTTTGGGTTCTGCGCCCGCCGACGAAATGTTGGATAATATAAGAAATGCGGCTACGATAGACGATAAATATTCGGGTCTTGTTTCAATGGGCAGTGCTACCAGTGCGGCGTTTTCTTCCGAACTGTTATGGAGCGCGTTTGCGGCAATACTCGCATCCGTCGTTTTGATGTTGGTTTATATCGCATTCAGATTCGAATTGACAAGCGGTATATCCGCTATAATAGCGCTTTTCCACGATATATTGATAATGTTCTGCTTTATGGTTATTTTCCATATAGAAATCAACAGCACGTTCATTGCGGCTTTGATAACGATTTTGGGATATTCCATAAACAATACGATAATCGTGTTCGACCGTATAAGAGAGAACAAAAAGACAATGCTTTCGGGAGAAGGCAATGCAGCGCTTATTGCAAACAAGTCGGTTTCCGAAACACTTTTGCGTTCGTTGAATACGACTTTGACTACATTGCTTACAATCGGCATGGTTGCGATTTTGGGCGTAAGAGATATCAAAATTTTCGCATTGCCGATAATCATAGGTCTGCTTGCGGGAACATATTCCTCTATATGCATTTCTCCTGCTGTATGGGCTTCTTGGAAAGACAGAAAAAAGAGAAAAGGCGTACAGTCCGAATCCAAAGAGCCGACGAAGGCTGTTGCCATCAAATAACGGTACAAAATTTTAAAATAAGCCTTCGTAAGAGGGCTTATTTTTGTAAAAGCATCGGAAAAAATAAATGAATGTAAAATTGAAAAAACGAAATAACAGCGAAGTCGACTCGGCTGCAATCGAAAAAATTGCGGCAAATCTGTCATTGCATCCGAAGTTCGTCGAGATACTTTTTTCTCGCGGCATAAACAGCGAGAGCGACATAATTCGTTTTTTAAGTTCCGATTCGGACGGATTGCATGACCCTTTTAAAATGAAGGGAATGAGTAAGGCGGTCGAACGCTTGAAAAGCGCGGTGGAGAATGACGAAACCGTTGTCGTGTACGGCGATTACGATGCCGACGGAATTTGTGCTGCCGCGATTTTGTCGCTTTATCTGAGAGCGTGCGGACTTGATGTCAGAACGCATATTCCCAACAGAATCGGCGACGGATACGGACTGAATATTTCTTCTTTGGAAAAAATAATAGAAGATGTTTGCCCCGATTTGATTCTTACTTGCGATTGCGGTATTTCGGGGTATGACGAAATCGAATATTGTTTGGACTTGGGCGTGGATGTGATAGTTACAGACCACCATGAAGTTTCAGAAAAAATTCCCGAATGCATTGTGCTTAATCCCAAACAAAGCGATTGTAACTATCCGTGCAAATTTCTGTGCGGCGCAGGTGTTGCGCTGAAACTTGTCGAGGCTATGGGTGGCAGAGAGGCAATGCTCGAATACTGCGATTTGGCATGTGTGGCTACAATCGCGGATTTAGTCCCCATGTTGGATGAAAACCGTCTTATCGTTCGGCTCGGCATGAAGGCTGTGACAGAAGGGAAGAATATCGGACTACACTTTTTATTGGACAGTCAGGATTTGACCGAGTCCGCAACATGTTCCGATATCGCATTTAAAATTGCGCCCAGAATCAACGC
Organism: Clostridia bacterium; assembly: GCA_022793815.1. Taxonomy (GTDB): domain Bacteria; phylum Bacillota; class Clostridia; order Christensenellales; family Pumilibacteraceae; genus MGBC157735. The sequence goes on from JAAWDP010000011.1 coordinate 274,271, forward strand.
GGCAGGACGTATCGGAGATGCTTACCGTGCGTTTGAGATGCTGACAAGCGACGATACCGAAGTTATCAATTCCATTATCGAAGAAATAAACGAGGCAAATGTCAAAAGAAAAGCGGCATGCGATAAGTTATATGACGAAGCGGTTGCCGACCTTGTTTATGAAGATTTGGTGAATTTTCGTTGTATAGTTTTGAGCAGCCCCGATTGGGAAAAGGGCATCACGGGAATAGTGGCTGCGCGCCTTTCAAACGAGTTCAGACGTCCGGCATTTATCATGGTTCCGTCTGGCGACGGCTTTTATAAAGGTACTTGCCGCAGTGTGGAGGGTATAAACATTTACGACGCGCTGTCGTCTGTCGGAGATATTTTGACCGAGTTCGGCGGACATAGCCAAGCAGCCGGTTTTTCCATCAAGTCCGAAAATATAGATATTTTCAAGACGCGCATGAACGAGTATTTGCTGCGTTTTCCGATAGAACATTTTTTGCCGTATTGCTTATACGACGTGGAGTTAAAACCCGAGGAAGTCAATTTCGAATTTATCAGGGATTTGGACAGATTGGAGCCTACGGGAAACAGTTTTCCGAAGCCGCTTTTCAAGATGTCTGTTTCGGATTTGTCGGTGGCTTTTTGCAAAACCAATATAAATCATACGACATTGACTACGGCGAGCGGATTACAGATATTCGCATTCAATTTCTATAATAAAAATCATTATGCTTTGGGCGATGGCATAAAAGATATGATTGTCGAACTGCAATTGAACGAGTTCAACAACAAAGAGTATTCCCGCGGAGTTCTCAAAGAGATATCGCCAGAAACTTTATACATTAACGACGAAACCGCGTCGGCTGTGTATGTGAAATATTCCGAAATGTATGCTTACGCCAAAAGAGCGGAGTATTCTCTGTACGATTTCGACGACTTGAAAAAGGTTGTGGGCGATAATCCGTTCGGCACAATGATTATTGCATTCGACAGAAAAAACTATGAAGAATTTAATAATTTGTGCGGCGCGCAAACGGCAGTTTTACACGATTATATGTTTCCTTCCTTAAAAAACAATTACACAAGAATCGCCGTTGCACCGGATTTGAATTCGGGCTTTATGCTTTCCGCTTACAATAGAATAATTCTTTTGGATAAGCCGATTACAGACGGCTTTATAGGATATTTGAATTCCAAAACAAAAGCCGAAATATTTGTTCCGTCAAGGGACGAGCGGGCACGATTTGTCGCAGGACTGCATACTTCCAGACTCGAACTCGGGAAATATTACGATTACATACGGAAGAATACCGATTTATCCGCCGCCAATATTTTCGCGTTTGTAAAGAGTATGAAAGGACGAGTTGCGGAGCTTGATATATCTCAAATGATGTTGGCAATCAATGTATTTGCGGAGCTCGGGCTTATAAAAACGCAGAGCGACAGATTCCGTATAACTCTTGTCAAAGGCGAGCGTCGCGAATTATCCGAATCCAAAATTCTTTCGGAAATGGAAAATTTGAAAAGTAAGCTATGAATCCTATTCAAGAAAGGTATAAAAGCATATTCGGTGCGGAGCAGTCCGAATTACTCGATAATGTTTACGAGTATGCTTTTCGCATGCATGACGGGCAGTTCCGCGACAGCGGCGAGCCGTATATTATTCATCCGACTGCTGTTGCGAGCATACTGCTCGATTTGGGGCTGGACTGCAATACCATAGCAGCCGCTCTTTTGCATGATTGTATAGAAGATACTCCTGCTACGGAAAGCGAATTGCGCACGCTTTTCGGCGATAAGATTACAGAGCTTGTTTTGGGTGTTACCAAACTTGATAAAATTACATTCAAGTCAAAGGAAGAAGAGCAGGCGGAGAATTTTAGGAGAATGTTTTTTGCTATGGCAAAAGACATTCGTGTCATTCTCATCAAACTTGCGGACAGACTGCACAATATGCGCACAGTCGACAGCATTTCCGAAGAAAGACGCCGCGCCATGGCAAAAGAAACTTTGGAAATATATGCGCCTCTCGCGTCGCGGCTCGGACTCAGTTATTTCAAATGCGAGCTTGAAGACCTTTGCTTAAAAGTATTGCATCCGCAGGTATACGGTTCGCTGGTAGACGAAGTTTCTTTGAAACGTGCGGAAAGAACCGAGCTTGTCGCGGCTATTTGCTCTCGGCTCACAAATCTTTTGAGCGAGTTGAATATCAAAGGCGAGGTCAGCGGAAGACCCAAGCATTTTTACAGCATCTATAAAAAAATGACCAAGGATAACCGCACGTTTGACCAAATTTACGATTTGACCGCAGTCCGCGTGATTGTCGATACGGTCAGAGACTGCTACGAAGTGCTCGGTATGATTCATACAATGTGGAAACCGTTGCCGGGTCGATTCAAAGATTATATAGCGGTGCCGAAGCCAAACAATTATCGTTCCTTGCATACCACCGTAATAACTTCCTACGGCATGCCTTTCGAAATTCAAATAAGAACTTACGAAATGCATAAGATTGCGGAATACGGTATCGCGGCTCACTGGAAATATAAAGAGAACAGAAGCGGCAACAATGACCTCGACGAGAAACTTCAATGGCTTCGCGGTGTAATGGACGTTCAAAGCGAGTCTTCGTCGCCGCAGGAGTTTTACGAATCGCTCAAACTGGATTTATACAGCGAACAAGTATTTATTTTTACGCCCAAAGGCGATGTTCTTGCTTTGCCGGAAGGCGCCACGCCCGTGGATTTTGCGTATTGTGTTCACAGTGCGATAGGCAATAAATGCATCGGAGCAAAGATAAACGGAAAAATAGTACCGCTGGAAACCAAATTGCAAATGGGTGATTATGTCGAAATAATCACTGCAAACAATTCCAAAGGTCCCAGCCGAGATTGGTTGCGTTTTGTAAAAACAGGTCAGGCAAAAACAAAAATCAAGGCGTTCTTAAAAAAAGAGTTAAAAGAGGACAATATAAAAAAGGGCAAGGAAATGTTGGAGCGCGAGGCGAAAAACAGAGGTTATTCGTTATCTGCGCTTATGATGCCCAAATGGCTTGATATAGTCATGCAAAGGTATTCCATTTCGTCAATAGACGACCTTTATGCGTCTGTCGGTTACGGCGGATTTACAGTCAATCAAATCCTTTTGAAACTTATCGATTTTTACAATAAAGAAATTGCAACGACGCGAGAGTTTCATAAGGAAGGTTCCAAGCAGAACCGTCATGACGGACAGGGCATCGTCGTCAACGGACACAGCGATTTGCTTGTTCGTTTGGCAAAATGCTGTTCACCCGTACCGGGCGACGAAATCGTGGGATTTATTTCGCGCGGAAGAGGAGTCGCCATACACCGCACAAGCTGTCCCAATCTGAAAAATGCCGAGCAATTCAGGCTTATCGAAGCACATTGGGAAAACGTGCCTACTTCGTCGTTTGTGGTGAATTTGCAGGTTCATGCGACCAACAGCAGCGGTTTGCTTCTTAAACTTACTGCGCTTATATCGGAAATGAAACTGTCTATCGACAGTCTTAACGCCCGTGTCGACAAAAGCCGAAAGGCAGTCATCGATGTCGGGGTGAAAGTATACCGTTTGGAAGATATAGATGCACTGATGAAAAAAATTCAGTCCATCTCCGAAGTCGAAAATGTTTTCAGGAGTACGGGAGCATGAAGAACGTATACAGAATTTCGGGCGGTCCGCTGTTTTCCAATTCTTATATTCTTACCGAAAACAACAGCGACTGTATCGTAGTGGATTGCTGCGACGGAGACAAAATCTTGCGCTTTTTGCATGATAACGGTCTTAAATGTCGGGCAGTGTTTCTCACGCATGCTCATTTCGACCATTGTATGAATGTTTCCGAACTTGCGAAAGAAGGAGCGGGAATTTATATGCATGAAGCCGATATTCCGCTTATTCACTCATCGGATAATCTTGCGGAAACCATGGGTGCGGATTTCAAACCGTTCGACGTTGATGTCAAAGTTGCCGACGGCGATATTTACAGTTTGTGCTCAATGACGGTAAAAGTAATACATACGCCCGGGCATACTCGCGGAGGAGTGTGTTATTTGGTAGACGACGAAATAATTTTCAGCGGAGACACTCTTTTTCGTATGTCTGTCGGCAGAACGGATTTTCCGGGCGGCAATGCGCGCGAATTGGCTGATTCCGTGAAAGAAAAACTTTTTACTTTACAGAAAAACTATTCGGTTTATCCGGGACATGACGAAGCGACGAATATTTTTTTCGAGAGAGAAAATAACAGATATGTATAAACTTCAAGCGCAAAACCATAAGACCGAAGCCGAATTAAACGAAGTGGCAAGACTTTTTTTCTTTGACACGGACGAGCAAATCGATATCAGTCACGCGAGCCATATCGAGGACGGCAAATTAAATGTTAAAATAACCGTAAATGAACGGAAATTCGAATGCGAATATATGTTTGATGAGGAATACTTGTCTGAAAAACAAATTTCCAAATTGAATAAATTGAGCATGTATAAAGCTTTGTCGGGGTTTACCGGCAGAAGTTTGCCTTGGGGCAGTTTGACCGGGGTTCGCCCGACAAAGCTTGCATACGAGCTTTTACACGAAAATGGCGATATCAAAGCAGCCGTAGCTCAACTGCGCGATGTATTTATGGTAAGCGATGAAAAGGTAAAATTAACGGAGGAAATTCTGAATGCTCAGCGCGGATATTACGGTTTTGACGAGCATGCAGTCAATCTGTATGTTCATATCCCGTTCTGTGTATCCAAGTGTTCGTATTGTTCTTTTATCACCGATATTCTTACGCCCAAGTACCCGTATGTTAAGGACTATGTCGGCGCATTGATAAAAGAAATCCGAAGCACGGTGGATTTTCTGACTGAAAAGGGATGTCGTATAGCGTCTGTTTATGTCGGCGGAGGTACTCCGACCGCTCTTGATTCGGATAGTTTGGCGCGTGTTTTACAAGCCGCGTACTGCGGCAAAGTCGAGTATACTTGCGAGGCAGGCAGACCCGATACTATCACGGAAGAAAAACTCGAAGTCATGGCTCGATACGGTGTAAACCGAGTTTGCATAAACCCTCAAAGTTTATGTGACGAGACATTGAATCGAATCGGAAGAAGACACAGTGCAGACGATTTTTATGCGGCGTTCAATCATGCTCGGGGGTTCGGATTCGATATCAATACGGACTTGATTGCGGGGTTGGAGGGTGAATCTTGCGATACGTTTTGCCGTACCGTAGAGTCGATAGTTTCGCTTAAACCGGAAAATGTCACGGTACATACGCTTTCCAGAAAAAACGGTTCACTGCTGATTCAATCGGGTAAAAAGTGCGATATCGATTATTATGCGGAAGTCGGGAGAATGGTGGAGAATTCGCATAGGATGCTTTCCGCGGCGGGGTATTTGCCGTATTATACTTACAGACAGAAAAGAATGGTAGGAAATTTGGAAAATACGGGATATTGTCTTCCGAATAAGCAGTGCTTCAATAATATTACTACTATGGAAGAATGCTTATCCGTTGCGGCATGCGGCGCAGGTGCGATAGGGAAACGCTTGCGCGGTAATCCTTTAAAAATAGAAAGAGAGGCAAATCTTCGCAATGTGCGACTGTATTTGGAGCAATTTGAAGACAGGCTTGCGAAAAAACTGATTTTTTTGGCGTAATCGGTTTACAAAACGCAAACAATATGCTATACTTACAATGTACCTTATTTCCGCAGGTTGTGCGAATCTCCATGCACGTACTTAGGTATAAGGCGAATAATAATCAAACGGAGGTAAAAAATGGACAAGGACGTAAAGGCAGAAATAATAGCCAAGTACGCAACTCACGAGGGGGATACGGGCAGCCCCGAAGTGCAAATCGCACTTTTGACGCACCGCATCAACCACCTCACGGAGCATCTGAAAGTACACGCCAAGGACAATCATTCCAGACGCGGTTTGTTCCAAATGGTCGGTTCCAGAAGAAGTCTGCTCAACTATTTGAAGAGTGTTGACATCGAAAGATACAGAGCCATAGTCGCAAAATTGGAAATCAGAAAGTAAAAAGGGAAAAGTAAGGGCGAGTTTTTTGCTCCCCTTGCTTTTTTATTATGGCAGTTAAAATGAGTGAGAGGAGATAATAATGGATTACAGAGTTTTTGAAACGGAAATCGGCGGAAGAAAGGTAACCGTCGAAACAGGTAAGTATGCACAGCAAGCAAACGGGTCGTGCATAATCAGATGCGGCGACACCGTCGTTATGACAAACGTAACAATGGCACAGCAGCCCCGTCCGGGTATGGATTTCTTTCCTCTCGGCGTGGACTTCGAGGAAAAAATGTATTCCGTGGGTAAAATTCCGGGCGGTTTCAAGAAGAGAGAGGGCAGGGCGAGCGATAAAGCAATACTTACGTCGCGTCTTATAGACCGCCCCATACGTCCGCTCTTTCCCAAAGGACTGTTTAACGACGTGGCGGTAGTTGCTACGGCGCTGTCTGTCGATACAAATATTCCTCCCGAAGTATTCGGAATGGTCGGCTCTTCTATAGCATTATCGATTTCCGACATTCCTTTCTACGGACCGACAGGCTCGGTGGTGGTAGGATACGTCGACGGCGAATATGTGATAAATCCCGATAACGAGCAGCGTGCAAAAAGCCTTATGCATGTTACCGTTTCCGGTACGAAAGACGCAATAATGATGGTGGAAGCAGGCGCGCAGGAAGTCAGCGAAGAGGTCATGCTCGGAGGAATACTTTTTGCACATGAAGAAATCAAAAAACAAGTCGCGTTTATCAACGGCATAGTTGCGGAAGTCGGTAAGCCCAAGCGCGAAATGGAGCTTTACAAAGTTCCCGAAGAAATCGATAAAGATGTGCGCAAATATGCGGATAAGTTGCTGGACAAGGCTTTGAAAGAAACGGACAGAGATATCCGCCAGGAAAAGCAAGATGCAGTCGATGCCGAAACTTTGGAACATTTTGCCGAGAAATATCCCGAAAAAGAAAGAGAGATAAAGGATACGCTCTATATTATGACCAAAGAAAAGGTCAGAGCGAAAATTCTCAACGACGGTTTCCGCCCCGACGGCAGAAAGCTCACAGAGATAAGAGATATTTGGTGCGAAGTCGGCGTACTTCCCAGAGTACACGGCAGCGCGGTATTTACGAGAGGTCAATCGCAAGCGCTTTCAAGTTGTACGCTCGGAACTATTTCCGACGTTCAAAAATTGGAAAACCTCGACGACGAAACTTTCAAACGCTATATGCATCACTATAATTTCCCGCCTTACAGCACTGGTGAAGCAAGAGCATTGAGAGCTCCCGGCAGACGTGAAATAGGACACGGAGCATTGGCGGAACGCGCTCTCGAACCGGTTATACCTAATGAAGAAGATTTCCCTTACGCAATCAGAACCGTCAGCGAGATTCTCAGTTCCAACGGTTCCACTTCTCAGGCAAGCGTATGCGGTTCGTGTCTTGCGCTTATGGATGCCGGTGTCCCTATTAAAGCGCCTGTTGCGGGTATTGCCATGGGACTTATAAAGGATGAGCCTACCGGTCGTGTTGCTATTCTTTCCGACATACAGGGGTTGGAGGACTTCCTCGGGGACATGGACTTCAAAGTTGCAGGTACCGAAAAGGGAATTACGGCAATACAAATGGATATTAAAATCAAGGGTATCGACGAGAACATTCTTCGTACCGCGCTTGCTCAGGCAAGAGAAGGCAGAATGCATATCCTCGGTAAGATGCTCTCCGTTCTTTCCGCACCTCGCAGAGAGCTTTCCAAATGGGCGCCCAAGATTATAAGTTTTGCTATTGACCCCGAGAAAATCGGCGATGTAATCGGCAAGAGCGGTAAGGTAATTAACAAAATCATCGAAATTACGGGCGTCAAAATCGATATATCCGACGACGGAAAAGTGTTCATAGCCACCAATGACGATGTTATGGCGGAAAAGGCGAAAAAAATTGTCATGACCATCGTGGACAATGTAAAAGTCGGCGAAGTCTATGAAGGCACGGTTGTCAAGATTATGGATTTCGGTGCGTTTGTCGAGCTTGTTCCGGGTAAAGACGGCATGATTCATATTTCCAAACTTGCAAAACAACGCGTAGAAAAAGTGACCGATGTCGTAGATGTCGGTGACAAAGTCGAAGTCGAGGTAATTAAAATCGACGATAAAGGCAGAATAGATTTGAGATTGAAGAACAAACTTTGATAACTGTTTTTAATAATCTGACGTGTTGAGCATAAGGCGGCAACTTTCGTGAATAAGATATATAAATTATATCTTTATTTCGAGGGGTGCCGCTTTGGTTAAAGAGAAAACTTTCAGAAACGTAATAGTAAATGTAGTAATAGCAGTATTGGTCAGTGCTGCTGCAATAACGGGAATAGTGTTAAACGGCAATGCCGTCAGTGCAAACGAGTCTGCTCCGCTGTATCGAGGCACTTCGGATACAAAAGTGTCGCTTATGATAAATGTTTATTGGGGAACCGAGTATATCGAACCGATGCTCGATGTTCTTCGCGATAAAGGCGTCAAAACCACTTTTTTCGTCGGAGGAATGTGGGTTGCTGAAAACGAATCGCTATTACGAAAAATTTATAATGACGGACATGAAATAGGCAATCACGGTTACTATCATAAAGACCACAAAAAGCTGTCCGACGAAAGATGCAGGGAAGAAATAGATATAACGCATAAATTGGTAAGCAAAGTCATCGGTGTGGAAATGAACTTGTTTGCGCCGCCGTCGGGTGCCTATAACAGCAATACCGTATCTGTTGCGGAAAAGTTGGGTTACAGAACAATAATGTGGTCGCTTGATACTATCGATTGGCGCGATAAAAATACGGAAACGATTTACGTCCGTGCGACTAAAAAAGTCGCAGGAGGGGATTTGATTTTAATGCATCCTACCGTAAACACTTTGGAAGCATTGCCCCGAATTATAGATACAATCAAAGAAAAGGGGCTCACCGTCGCGCCTGTTACGGAAGTGCTCGATAATCTTTGATTCGATAATTTGACATTTATTTGAAAATACTATTAAATAATGCTATCGTTTTAATACATGCGAAAAAAGCATTAAAGGAGTAGCAAATGAGCAAAATTTTGAGATATGACAACGGACTGCGGGTAGGAGTAAAACATATTCCTTCCGTCAGGTCGGTGTCCATCGGATATTGGGCCGGTGTCGGTTCGGGTAAGGAAACGGAAGACATAAACGGATTGTCTCATTTTACCGAACACATGATGTTTAAAGGTACAAGTAAGTTCAGTCCGGGAGAAATTGCTCGTAAATTCGATGCAATGGGCATTGCTTCCAATGCTTTTACCAGTAAAGAGCTTACTTGCTACTATATCAAATCGATTGACGAGTTCGTCACTCAGGGGTTCGAGTTGCTGTCGGATTTGATTTTCGATTCGGCGTTTTCTAAAACGGAGCTTGACAAAGAGCGCAAAGTCATTGTAGAAGAAATCAATATGGTGGAAGATTCCCCCGAAGATATTTGTTATGATATGATATCTTCCGCCGTTTACAAAAACGGTAAACTCGGGCAAACGATTCTCGGTTCGGCGGAAAATGTCAATCGCTTTCAGTCCGAGGATATACGTAAATTCATGAGTGAATTTTACACGCCTTCGAATATGGTAATAACAATGGCGGGCGGCATTACGGAAGACGAGGCGGACAAGCTTGTCAGAAAATTCTGTTTGAATCGGTTTGTCGGAAAACGGGAAGTGACGGACTACGAAGAAAATCATAAAATCGTTTCGGGATACGAATCTAAAATCAAAGACTTCGAACAGAGCAATATTGCCGTGGCATATCCGACCGTATCAATTGACGACGGACGGTTCATGCAGCAGGCATTTTTGAGTCTTATTCTCGGCGGCGGAATGTCGTCGCGGTTGTTTCAAAGCGTTCGGGAAGAGCAGGGGCTTGCATACAGCATTTATTCCGTACCCACGGTTTACAGGCATAACGGCACGCTCAATATTTTCGTGAATATAACTCCGAAAAATACCGAGCGTGTAGTTAAGTGTTTGAGAAGCGAAATCGATAAACTTGTTCGGGACGGGATAACGGACGAGGAATTCAACCGCGCCCGTATTCAGTTGAAAACATCCTGTGTATTCGGGTTTGAAAATCCTCAAAGTATAATGACGTCGATTGCGAAACCGCTTTTGATGATGAACAAAGATTACGATTTGGACGAAAAGATAGCCGAAATAGAATCCGTAACAAAACAACAGGTAAATGAATTTGCCTGTACTTTTTTGGTTCCCGACAGCGTATGCGCTGCTTATGTCGGAAAACAGAGCGGAGTGGATATCATGGAGATTTTGAAAAGATAGTATGGATAAATTGGAAGAATTGCTTAAAAAACAAAAAGAACTGGACGAATTTATAGCAACAAGAAGAAATTTGAGTTTTGACCGCGAGGAATGGATAAGAAAAAAATGCACGGCTTTATATGTCGAAGTCGGAGAGTTGTTGGACGAAGTAAACTACAAATGGTGGAAAGACCCGAAAAAGGATAATGATGTGCGTGTCAAAGAAGAAATAATCGATGTGCTGCATTTCTTCCTTGGAATTTGCAACGATGCAGGTCTTTCGGCGGACGAAATATACGATATTTATATGAGTAAAAACAACGAAAACCGCAAGCGTCAAACGGGAGAATCCGAGAGGGACGGTTATAGGTCATAGTTTATTACATAAGCAAATTGTGTTCAAAAAAAATCGCATATAAAATTATATCGTAAAATCACGTCAAATCGGTTGAAAAACAATGCTTGTTGTGATATAATGTAAAGCGGTAAACTTATCGGTTGCTTTTTGATGTTACATGTAACCGAGTGAAAATTTGTCGGAAGGTTTGCGATTTTGAATAGAAGACAGATAGACAGCAAAAGGAGTAAAAAAAGCGGCAGCGGTGATTTGATAGGCATCGCTTTAATAGTTGTTTCCGCATTTTTCCTGTTATGTATTTGTGTTCCGATAATTCTCGGCGCCATAAGTCAGGCTATTCGCGTGGCGGTGTTGGGAGTGTTCGGACTTTTTGCGTACCCCATGTTTTTGGCGTTTTTGTTTCTCGGTATATCTTTGGTACGCGATTTAAGTTTGCGCATTTCTGTCAAAAGCCGTATTTGTATCTCGGTTATTGCATTCTGCGCCATGATAATTTTGCAATTGGCGACTTCGTTTTCCCATTTAAACGAAGGCTTTTCATACTATATTTCTTCCGTACTCGACGTAAAAGTGACTGCCGGCGGCGTATTGTTCGGAATTTTCGCTTACGGGCTGCAAGCGGCTGTTACACAAGTATTTGCCTACATTCTTATGAGTACGGGTATTATAATACCGCTTTTGATTATGCTCAATGTTTTCGGTAAAATAGGCGGAAAAAAGGAAAAACAAGAACCTGTGCCGCAAAATAAAAGAGCTACTTTCGAAAAGAGCGATAAACCCGCGAAAATGGTGCGCCCCATAGAAGATAACGGTCTTTTCGTAGGGACTATAATTCCCAATCCCAACAAAATAGGCACTGACGGCGGCAGTTTTTCGCAAATGTCGGTTCGACAGCCAACCGAACCCTCAATGGACAGCAGACTGACGGAAAACGATGCACGCAATGTTTTGGCAAAGTCTAAAACGGAAACACCGCGGTTTGAAAGTTATGAGTCCGTTCGTGAAAAGTACGGGGTGGAATCGCCTAAAAGTAATGGGCTCATAGTCGGAAGCAAATCAAACGGTTATTCAGGTTCTTCGGTTAAGCGTGACCCTAGAGAAGTACTGTTCGGAAACAAGACCGCTCAATACCGCAATTATATTGCGGCAAATACCGACCCTGCCGTTTTGAATTCGGCGGGTTACGGCGGGTTGGCAAATTCATCGGATTACGGTGTGACGGAATATAATGCTACCAACGTAATTACGCCTACGCCTTCCGTTTCCGTGCCCCAGGTGAAAACACAGCCCATGCCGCCCAAATACGTTCATAAGCCCATTGCGGGATACGAGGTGGTTATGCCTGCCCCGAAAGACATTTCGGCGGATATTGTCGGAGGCGAAATAACCGACGGCGAAGCGGAATCGCAAAAGCTTGCCGAAACGAAGCGTGTAGTCGAAACAGAATCCGAAAATAACGGGTTTAACAGGAAAAGAATAGAACCGACCACGTTTAAGCCCATAGAGAGGACACAAGGTAATGAGGAAGTTCAGGCGCCCATAGTAAACGGCGACTATTTCCGTAAGGAAAATACAGTGGACAAGACTTTGGACACAAGCAAAAACAGCGAAAAGCTCATTGTTGTGTCAAATGACGAAACGTATAAAACAAAAACGTCCGAACGTGTTTACGACGATATTCCCAAGCTTGTCATCCCCGAGCCTAAACTTGAAAATCCGATAGAGAACGACGAACCTTTGGCTCCGATAATCGACGGCGAAAGCAACGAGCCGCTCACTTCGCTGGAAGAACTTATAAAAAGCGAAAAGAGAATAATGGGACGCGATGAAGCGGCGGAAACGAAAAACGATGTACGCAGTGATTTCGCTTATACCCATGCGATTTTCGAAACGGAATATGAGCCGGATAAGGAAGCCGCAATAGTGCGGGAAGATAAAAAACAGTCGGGCTTCGAATATTCGGACGAAGTGGAAGATTTATCCGAAAAAACTTTTGCCCCGATAGACGATAACACGGGTTATTATGAATCGGATTCGCTTGTAGTTGAAACACCCAAAGCGCCGCCAATACGCAATAGAGCAAGCACTTCCACGCAAAAAGAGCAGGTTAGCATCGATGCATTTTTGGCGTCGAACAAACCCGACGAGCAGGTAAAACCGAAGCCCAGGAAAAAGCATGTAAAATATATTGCGCCTCCGTTGGATCTGCTTGTCAGTAATTCCGTCGACCCTACGGTATTCCGCGGCAATGCCGAAGAGAAATCCAAAAAGCTTGAAGAAACTTTGGAAAGCTTACGTTTGCCCGCAAAAGTTATTGCCATAACAAGCGGACCTGCCGTTACCAGATACGAGCTGGAAATACCGCCCGGAATATCGGTAAGAAAAATCGAAAACTTTTCTTCCGATATTCAGTACAATCTCGAAAGCGACGGCAAAATACGTATAGAGACGCCTATACCCGGTAAACGCGCGGTGGGTATAGAAGTTCCTAACAGCGAAATTGCTACGGTGGCACTGCGCGATATAATCGGTTCGAAAGAATTCCAAAATGCGTCGTCGCCGTTGACGCTTGCCGTAGGCAAAGATATTGCCGGAGCAAACATTATCTGTAATTTGGAAAAAATGCCGCATCTTTTGATTGCAGGCGCAACAGGCAGCGGCAAAAGCGCTTGTCTCAATTCCATTATTGCCAGTATTTTATACAAGGCGTCGCCCGAAGATGTCAGGCTTATTTTGATTGACCCCAAAGAAGTCGAGTTCCGCATTTACAGGGATATGCCGCACCTTCTCATGAAGGAAATAATCAATGAAACCGACCAAGCAATCAGAGCGTTTAAGTGGGCTAAGCTCGAAATGGACCGCCGCTATAAACTGTTAAGCCAATATTGCACTCGAAACATACAGGAATTTAATGCATGTTCGGCGGTCAAAGACGGTATCGAGGAAAAAATGCCGCGAATAGTCATAGTAGTAGACGAGCTGTGCGAACTTATGATGTCGGGCAACCGCAAGGACATGGAAGATAAAATAATGAGTATGGCGCAAAAGGCTCGTGCCGCGGGTATACACCTTATTTTGGCTACACAGCGTCCTTCCGTCGACGTTATTACCGGTACGATAAAAGCCAATTTGCCAAGCCGTATAGCGTTTGCCGTGGCAAGCTTTAACGATTCGAGAACGATTCTCGACCAAGGCGGCGCCGAGTCGCTGCTCGGAAGAGGCGATATGCTTTATTCTCCTGCGGATATGCCGCAGCCGAAGCGTGTTCAGGGTGCTTTTATAACCAGCGAAGAAGTGGCGTCTATTGTCGAATTTGTCAAAGCGCATAATGCTGTTGATTACGACAGTGCGGCAGAAGAACTCATAATGACCGAGGAAACGCCCGTGGCGGAAAGCGGTGCGTCGGCTTCGGACGGAGACGATGAGTTTGACCCGTTGATTAAAGATGTGTTAAGGCGCGTTATAGAAACGGGACAAGCATCGACTTCTATGGTTCAACGTCGATTCTCCGTGGGGTACGCGCGTGCATCGAGAATTGTGGACCAAATGGAAAGCAACCATTTTATAGGACCGATGGAAGGTGCCAATAAGCCGCGTGAAGTATTCATTACGGCAGAGCAGTTTCGAGAGATGTTCGGTGAAGATTTATGACAAAATCGGTTGCCGTAGTGTCGCTCGGGTGCGATAAAAACAGAATCGATACGGAACACATGTTGGCGTATTTGGCAGACAGCGGTTACGATATTACGTATGATTTCGACGATGCCGATGCAATAATCGTAAACACGTGCGCATTTATAGCTTCGGCGCGCGAAGAAGCAATAGATACCGTGCTGGAAATGGCGGAAAAGAAGAAGCAAAAATGCAAGCGGCTTATTGTTACTGGCTGTTTGCCGCAAAAATATTCTCAATCTCTGTCTGACGAGTTGCCCGAAGTCGACGCATTTCTCGGTGTAAACGATTACGATAAAATAGTTTCAGTTTTAGAGGGCAAAATTTCGGAGCGAATCATTTCTGACGGTCGCGACCGTGTGTTCGACCAAAACAGAATCGTCACTACGCCCAACCATTATGCTTATTTGTCTGTGGCGGACGGCTGCGACAATTTTTGCACGTTTTGTACGATACCTTCGATACGTGGAAGATATCGTAGCCGCTCGATTGAAAGTATAGTTTCGGAAGCAAAGCAATTGACCGATGACGGTGTGAAGGAAATCATACTTGTTGCGCAGGATGTTACAAGATACGGAATAGACATTTACGGAAGATATGCGCTGGTCGATTTGATAAAAGAGCTTACAAAGCTGGATATTCTTTGGCTGCGTTTGATGTATTGCTATCCCGAGCTTGTTACCGATGAACTTCTCAATGAGATTGCATTCAATGATAAAGTCGCCAAGTACATAGATATACCCATGCAGCATTTCGACAACGGTATTTTGAAACTCATGAACAGACGGTCGGATTCCGCACTTTTGCAGTCGATAGTCGACAAAACCTCGGCGCTTGGAATTTCATTGCGAACAACCTTTATGGTGGGATTTCCCACGGAAACAAACGAACAGTTTGAAAATTTGTGCGCGTTTGCAAAGCGCAGCGACATAGAGCATATCGGCATTTTTGCATATAGTACGGAGGAAGATACGCCGTCGGCAAAACTTAAACCGCGCGTTCCGCTTGCCGTAAAAAAGCAAAGAATAGACATTCTCGGGCAAATACATTTACAAAAAGCACGTGAGCGCGGCAAAAAATACATAGGTAAAGTTGTCGATGTGGTTTACGAAGATATCGATTATGACAGAAATATGTTTGTCGGCAGAACTCAGTATAATGCGCCGGAAATAGATTCGCTCGTGTATTTTACCGCGGATTTTGCAGATGTAGGGAACGTGTATAAAGTCAGAATAACAGATGCCGATGATTACGATTTGATAGGAGAAGTAATTAAGTGAATTTACCCACGAAATTAACTGTAACAAGAATAGTTCTCATTCCGATATTTGTAGCGGTGTTTTTAATCGACTCTATTCCTTACGGAAAGTTCATTGCTCTCGGTATATTTATCATTGCATCATTTACCGATTGGCTGGACGGATATATAGCGAGAAAATATAACCTTGTAACTGATTTGGGCAAGTGCCTCGATTCTATTGCGGATAAGTTATTGGTAAATGCCGCGCTCATCTTGATAATCCTTAAAACGGTTCCGGAATTTCAGATTGCCATTACCGCAATAACGATATTGATAATTTCGCGGGAATTTATAATAAGCGGTCTTCGTATTATGGCAGGATTCAAAGGGTACGTTCTTGCTGCGGATAAGCTTGGAAAAGTAAAAGCCGCATTGCAAATGATTGCGATAGTTTTTCTTTTGCCTTATTCCGATATCATTCCGTTGCATGCCTTTGCGGCGGAAACAGTTTTCTATATCGGTTTCGGTTTGCTGTGTATTTCGGCGGTAATGGCTATTATATCCGGGATAAATTATATCGTTAAAAACAGGGAAGTACTCAAATAATGCAGATAGGTTTTCTTGCGACAAAGTCGGCAGAATCCTTTTTGCCGAGAATGAAAAAAATACTTTCGCGCAAAGGACACAGTCTGGCTTGTTCCGTATATGTCGATTCCGATTTATATTTTGCTTCTGCTTTGAATTTTGCGGCTATGCAATCCCAGGCGATAGTATTCTATGGAAACAAAGACATGTTGTTTGACGCTCTCAAAAACGATTACGAAGTCGATTCCGCTCTGTCGCTGTTTGAATTGAACGATACTCTTTATGCCGTCATGGACGAATACAGCGACGAATACATGGACGAAACGGTTTTGCCGATGCTCAACAGTCGCTGTAAGACTTTATACACTACCGAAATAATCAAGACATTTTCAAAGTCCGAAGAAGAGCTGAGAGAATTATTGAAAAACGAAATAAAAAACCGAAACCGTATATCGATTTCGTTTTACCCCTCGGCATGCGAATGTGAAATAGATATTAGATATTCCAGCAAAATGTCGCGTGAAATTGTGAATTCGGTAATTTCCAACGTAAAAAATACTGTCAAGGAGTATACTTACGCTTATCGGGATATATCTCTTGCGCAAAGAGTTTTCGAGATGTTGCAAATCCACCGTAAAAGAGTGTGCATAGCGGAATCGTTTACGGGCGGTGCTATTGCTTCGGCATTGACTCTTTGCCCCGGAGCAAGCGAATTTGTTTCGGAAGGTATTGTGAGTTATACAAACGAATCGAAAATCCGCAGACTCGGTGTTTCGAAACATACATTGGAAAGTTGGGGTGCCGTGAGTTCTGACTGTGTCTACGAAATGGCAGTCAACATCATGCGTCAAAGCGGTTGCGATGTGTGTGTTGCTACAAGCGGTAACGCGGGACCGAAATCCGAGCGTGAAGGCGAAGTTGGGCGCTGCTATATAGCAGTCGGCGATATGAGTGGAATTCACATATTCGAGCACGATTTTCATGGAAACCGTGAATTCATAACCGAATGCGGAACAAAATATGCACTTTATTATCTGTATAAACAATTGCAATCTTATGACGAAAGAATGATTGAAAATTAAAAGGACAAGGAGAAAAACATGGCTACGTCAAGCAAAGAGAAACAGTTTAAGGTATATAATACCAATATGACGCCCGAAGAAAAAGCTAAGGCGTTGGAAGATGCTATCCACGAAATAGAAAAGACTTTCGGTAAAGGGTCTATCATGAAGCTTACCGAAACAAAGGCCGATACCGTCGACGTTATTCCTACGGGATGTTTATCGCTCGACCTTGCACTCGGTATCGGCGGTTTGCCCCGCGGAAGGATTGTCGAAATATACGGACCCGAGTCCAGCGGTAAAACCACGCTTTCGTTGCATGTCATAGCAGAAGCGCAAAAAATCAACGGCAATGTGGCATTTATCGATGCGGAGCATGCTCTCGACCCGGTTTACGCAAATGCGCTCGGTATAGATTTGGATAAGCTTTACATATCTCAGCCCGATACCGGTGAGCAAGCACTTGATATTACGGAAAGACTTGTTACCAGTTGCGCATTCGACGTAATAGTAATAGACTCCGTTGCTGCTTTGACGCCGAAAGCCGAAATAGAAGGCGAAATGGGTGCCAGCCATGTTGGATTGCAAGCACGTTTGATGTCGCAAGCCCTGCGCAAGCTTACCGCAGTGTGTAACAGAACAAAGACTTGTGTAATATTCATAAACCAGTTACGAGAAAAAGTCGGCGTAATGTTCGGAAATCCGGAAGTCACCCCGGGCGGCAAAGCATTGAAGTTTTACGCCAGTGTCCGTTTGGATGTCCGCAAAAAGGAAGCGTTTAAAACGGGAACCGAAATTGCCGGCAATAAGACCACCGTTAAAGTCGTTAAAAACAAATTGGCTCCGCCGTTTAAACTCGCCGAATTCGATATCGTTTTCGGAAAAGGCATAAGCCGTTCGAGCTGTTTGGTAGACCTTGCTTTGAAGTTCGGACTTATGACAAAAAGCGGTTCGTGGTTTAATTATAAAGGCGACCGTTTTGCGCAGGGTCGCGAGGGCGCAAAAAAGAAATTCGACGAAGATGCGGCTCTTGCGGCGGAAGTCGAAGCCGAAATACGTAAATTGGCGGGCGAGAAGTCGGATTTGCTTATGACCGCCGGCGACGGAGAAGAGGGGGAAGCGCAACAAGAAGAATAAAACATTTTGTCAAAAAGAATTATTGCTTAAACAGCGGTTTACTTGACAATTCGGACATAATAATGTATTATAATAAGCAGAGTGAAAGCTCTGCTTATTTGTTTGAATGCGATTTTCGTTTTTGAATCTTCAAATTGCTTGAACAACTAAAAATTATAAGGAGGTTATTTTAGACTGTGTTTAACAATTTTTCTACGGTATTATCTACCGGTGTCGGTTTATATATATTGTCTGCGGCAATCGGTCTCATAGTCGGTGCGGCAGCAGCGTTGACAGTATATTGGCTTGTGTCAAAAAATAAAATCGGCAGTGTAAGAAAATCAGCCAATAAATTGGTAGAAGACGCTATCAAAGATGCAAAACAAAAAAGAAAAGAAATAATGAGGGAGACCAATGCCGAAATCGATAAAATCAAAACCGATTTCGACAGACAGCGTTCCGATTTCGAAAAAGAAATTCGGGACAAGCGTACCGAGTTGCAGCGCTCCGAACAACGTATATATTCAAAAGAGGACCTTTTGAGTAAGAAAGAGGATGCTCTCGACAAAAAACTTGAATCGATAGAGCAGACAAAACAGCATTTGGCACAAAAAGAAGAAGAAATCAAGCGTATCAAATCCGATGCCGAAGCCGTTCATCAGCAAATGATTACCGCTGTCGAGCAAGCCGCGGCTATGACTCGCGAAGAGGCAAAAGCAAAACTGATAGAGGCTATCGAGGAAGATGCGAAGAGGGATGCCGCAAAGTTTGTCAGAGAAGCGGAAGCCGAGGCCAAAGAAGAAGCGGATAAAAAAGCTCGGGATATCGTTGCGCAGGCAGTTCAGCGTTGCGCGGTAGACCACAGCTCCGAAATAACCGTATCGGTGGTGAATTTGCCCAACGAGGATATGAAAGGACGCATTATCGGCAGAGAAGGTCGTAATATCCGCGCTTTGGAAAACGCTACGGGCATAGATTTGATTATCGACGATACCCCCGAAGCCGTAGTCCTTTCGGGATTCGACCCCATACGCAGAGAGGTTGCTCGCATTACTCTGGAAAAACTGATTGCGGACGGGCGCATACATCCGGCACGCATAGAAGAAATGGTTGAAAAGACCAGAAAAGAGCTTGATGTTAAAATCAAAGAAGCGGGTGAAACCGCCATGTTCGATGCCGGGGTTTTCGGACTTCATAATGACCTTATCAAGCTTCTCGGTCGTTTGCAATACCGCACCAGTTACGGGCAGAATGTATTGAAACATTCTTTGGAAGTTTCCCATTTGGCGGGACTTATGGCGTCCGAACTCGGTGCCGATGTCGGACTCTGCAAACGTGCGGGGTTATTGCATGATATAGGCAAAGCGATAGACCACGAAGTCGAAGGAACACACGTTTCAATCGGCGCAGACCTTGCAAAGAAATACAAGGAAAGCAAAGAGATTGTGCATTGTATTGCGGCGCATCATAACGATGTCGATCCCGAAACGGTAGAGGTGGTAATTGTGCAGTGTGCCGATGCAATCAGCGGCGCACGTCCGGGCGCAAGGCGCGAGTCTTTGGATAATTACGTCAAACGTCTTGAAAAACTCGAAAGCATTGCCAATGCGTTTAAGGGTGTTGAAAAGTCTTATGCTATTCAAGCCGGTCGTGAAGTACGAATCATTGTTAAACCGGAAGTTGTAAAGGACGACGCTACAGTATTTATGGCTAAGGAAATAGCGGCTCAAATAGAGAAAGAAATGGAATATCCGGGACAGATAAAGGTAAATGTTATCAGAGAAACGCGTAGCGTAGAATATGCAAAATAACAATATGTAAATTTACAGACCGACTGCATTTAACGCAGTCGGTCTTGTGTTATTGCACTTGACTTTATTCATCGTCTATTCCTAAATCTCTACGTCATGTTCTGTCCGTGCAAATTGCGTCGCAAGCAATCCTGCCGCACGCATATTTGCAAGCAATTGGTTCAGCGTATCGGCTACTTGTTCGGGCGTGGGTGTAGAGGGAGCATCGGCAACCGCTGCCGCGGGAGTTATCGTTCCAGTCGGACCCGTAGGACCTATGGGACCTGTTGCACCCGTGGGACCTGTCGGTCCCGTTATACCGTCAGCACCCGTCGCGCCTGTTGCGCCGGTAGGTCCCGTAATGCCGTTGGCGCCTGTGGGACCCGTCGGTCCGATTGCACCTATTTCGCCGGCAGGACCTGTTGCACCCGTGGGACCTGTCGGTCCCGTTATACCGTCAGCACCCGTCGCGCCCGTAGCACCGGTAGGTCCGACTGCGCCGTCGGCGCCGGTCGCACCAATAGGACCGGTTGCACCGGTATTACCCGTGGCACCCGTCGGTCCGATGGCGCCGGCACTTCCTGCTGCACCTGTTGCGCCCGTCGGTCCGGTCGCACCTGTGGGTCCGGTTGCTCCGGTGTTTCCGACGGGACCCGTCGCGCCTATTGCACCCGTGGGACCTGTCGGTCCGGCAAGACCGGTGGCTCCCGTCGGTCCCGTAATTCCGTTAGCGCCCGTCGGACCCGTAGGACCTATGGGGCCTGTTGCTCCTGTGACGCCGTTGGCACCTGTCGCGCCTACTGCGCCGGTGGGACCTGTTGCGCCCGTGACACCGTTTATACCGGGTAAGCCGTTAGCGCCCGTCGGTCCGGTCGCACCTGTGGGGCCGATAGGACCCCTTGGACCGGTCGCGCCGGTGGGGCCTGTCGGTCCTGTTATGCCTCCCGTCGGTCCCGTAGGGGGAATGGGAGGACAGCAACATCCGGGACGGCACGTATGCGTGGGACGGCATCCGCAGTTATTGCATCTGTTAAAAAAGTATGACATAACTTTAATCCTCGTTTGATTTTTTGAAATATTTTTTATTATACATATATGCGGGAGAGTCGGGTCTGAATCCGCCGGCAATCTCATTGTAATATTCTGCTTTGTCGGGGTTGCCGAGCTTGTCGTAAATTACGCAAAGTTGGATGGCGGGAATAAACCCTCCGTAATCGATTTCATTGAACCCGAGGTTTGTATCGGTATGGCAGTTCAGGGCGGCTTGATACCAATACTCGGCTTCGATTAATTGGCCGCATTTCATGAATAATTCGCCGATTCTGCATAGGGTTTTGTTTCGCGGAACTGCGTACATAAGCCCTTTCAAAGCCGTTTCGAATGCTTTTTCGCCGTTTCCGATTTTTTCATAACAAACAGATAAATCGTAACATGCGCATATTTTGTTTTCAAACCAACCCGATTTGTCAGCTAAAAACTTTTCGAAACTATTAACGGCGTCGGGTGTTTTTCCGTTATACATAAGCTCTCTTGCATAATAGAACTGTAATCGGGGTGACAGTACTTTACCTTCGGCAAGTTGTTTTTCCATTATTTTCAGGTTTCTTTCGGAAGGATTGGTCTTAATTTTTCTGTGTTGAACGGAAATGTCCGTGTACATGCTGCGTCCTTTGACATCGATTACTTCATGCACCGGCTCAATCCATACGGGATTTGCACTTCGGCGCACGATTCTTTCTCTGTAATATGTGAAAATCGGCTTGTCGTTTTCATCGAACGCAACGTCATAAGGCATATAAATAATGTCTACATCTTCGGGCAAATCGGACTTCAATTTCAACAGTTTTTTTCCGCTTGTTTCCGATAATATGTCGTCTGCATCAAGCCACATGACAAAATCGTTTTGGGCAAAGGAAAAGGCGTAATTTCGCGCTGCGGAAAAGTCGTCCACCCATTCGAAGTCGTATACCTTATCTGTAAATTTCCGTGCAATATCTTTAGTAGTGTCTTCGGAACCCGTGTCGACGATGATAATTTCGTCGACAATGTCTTTTACCGAACTCAAACATCTTGCCAATGTTTTATCTTCGTTTTTTACAATCATGCAAAGACTTATTTTCATAAACAAACACCTTATACATGATATGTTATTTTGCGAAAATGGTGAATACGTCAATTTATGAAAAACAAGGAAAATTTGTTGACTTTGATATTTTTTTTTAGTATAATATTCATTGCTTAGGGGAGTGGCTCAACGGTAGAGTAGCGGTCTCCAAAACCGTAGGTTGCGTGTTCGAATCGCGTCTCCCCTGCCAAAAGGTGGCACGGACATCACTTAATGGTGTTCGTGCTTTTTAAAAGTCAAAGAGGTGTAGATGAAAAAATATTCACTTGGTGTAATAGGATGCGGAAATATGGCGCAATCCATATTGCGAGCATTGACAGACGATACCGTAATATATTTATTGAGGGCAAACGGATATAAACTATCGGTATCCGTGTCGGACACGGATACAAAGAAACTCGATTGTGTCAGAAGTCCGAAAATCAAAACTTTCACCGACAATTCCGAACTGGTGTCACAGGCGGATGTTGTAATATTCGCAGTCAAACCGCAGGTGGCGGAAGCCGCCGTAGACGGTATTGATTTCGGCAACAAGATTGTCATGTCTATTATGGCGGGAGTTACTTTAAAGCGTCTTAAAACGCTTGTGAGCGGCTCAGAACGATTGAAACTTGTGCGTATCATGCCGAACCTGAATGCTCGGGTAGGCTGTTCCGTGAATGCATATTGTCAATTTGGACTCGATGACGGCGAAGAGGATTTTGTAATCAATATATTGGGAGCGTTCGGACAATATTATAAAGTCAGCGAGTGTATGATGAATTCGATTACGGCGTTGACGGGAAGCGGACCCGCATTCGTTTTCATGTTTATCGATGCATTTATAAAAAAGGGCATTGCCTGCGGATTCGATGCCGCAACCGCCAAACAGTTGGCATTAGACACCCTGTCCGGAAGTATCGAAAACGTGCGCGGTTTCGAAGGAGACATTTCGGATTTGATAGATTCGGTATGCAGTAAGGGCGGTACCACCGTAGAGGGAGTGAATCGTTTGCGAGAAAGCAATTTCGCCGACATTGTGTCCGCGGCTATCGATGCATCCGAACAGCGGTCGAAAGAGTTGGAGAAAAGTCTATGAAAAAAGTTGATATCTATACCGACGGAGCATGCAGCGGAAATCCGGGCGCCGGGGGTTGGGGCGTTATTTTGATGTTTAACGGACACGTGAAAGAAATCAGCGGTTACGTGGCAGAGACCACAAATAACCGTATGGAACTGTTTTCGGTAATAAGCGGTTTGAAGTGTTTAAAGGAAAAATGCGATGTGACCGTTTACAGTGATTCGGCTTATGTCGTTAATGCCGTTAATAACGGTTGGCTGAAAAATTGGGAGCGTAACGGTTGGAAGAATGCGGACAAGCAAGATGTAAAAAACAGAGAGCTGTGGGTTGATTTACTGTTGACCGCCGAGAAGCACAATGTTTCTTTTGTGAAGGTAAAAGGACATAGCGACAATATCTACAACAATAGATGCGACGAGCTCGCGCGTGCGGCAATCGCAAATAAGAGAGGACTGTCATTATAATAGAATGCAGTAATGCATAGACTAATACTGTGGATAAAAAAGACATAAGACGCAGTATAGTCAAATTGGTTATGGTATTGCTTTGCATGGCAATGTCTGTCGTATCCTATGTTTTTTTATCGCATTTTCCGAAATATATTTTGATTATTTTAATAGTCGCATTTTCGTCAATGGGGATAGGGATAGCATGTGTAAATCATAAGCGATTTGAAACACTGTATAAATTATTGCTTACTTCCATTGTAGGTGCCGCGATAATACTGACATGTTACGTGCTGCTTGACGTAACGGGAGTTTTGGACAAGATAACAAGTTTCGATGTGCTGAAACAGTTTATTCTGAATACGAAACAGTGGGGCATAATCGTTTTTGTTCTTTTGACAGTGTTTCAAGTTGTGGTTTTGCCCATACCAGCTATCGTTACCGTGCTTATCGGCGTGGCGGTGTATGGACCGTGGTTGTCGTTTATTCTTTCTACAATCGGTACGCTGATAGGTTCTTTGATAGCATTCACTCTCGGTAAAATATTCGGCAAAAAATTGGTTGTCTGGATGGCCGGACCCGAAAAGACCGAAAAATATTCCGAAATACTTAATGACAAAGGACGTTTTGCATTTATCATAATGTTGCTGTTTCCGTTCTTTCCCGATGATATGCTGTGTCTTGTCGCAGGGATTTCGTCGATGTCATATAAATACTTTATTGCGGTTGTATGCTTGACAAGACCCGCCATGATAGCGTTTTACAGCTTTTTCGGCAGCGGAACTATAATACCGTTCAATGGGTGGGGTATTCCTGTGTGGATTGCTCTGTTTTGCGTAGCATTTATATTGTTCTTGCTGATGAACAAATTAAAGGACTTTTTGATAACGAAAAAATACAAGAGCGGCAACAAGCGCATGCAGATAGAGGCATCGGAAGAATTCGATAAAAAGAAAAAATAAAAACTCGGAGCAAGGTTTGCGTTCCATAGGGAGAATATGAAAAACAATAAATGTCAATCGAACGCACCTAAAAGGACAAGTCAAGGTAACAATGTAATTGGAATAGCAGAAGCTGTTCCAATTTTTTATGATATAATGTGAGCTTATATCAAAGACTAAAATATACAAATCTCAAGTGTATGCCTATTGATTGA
>JAAWDP010000012.1 GCA_022793815.1 Clostridia bacterium
ATGACAAACATTGTGGCTATTATTTATCCGGTTCCGGTATAATGACTTAACTGTGCGCTAAATTTCATTTCTAAAAAGTTTGTAGTAAAAAGCTCTCGAACATATCGTTCGAGAGATTTTGTCCTTGCTTGAAAGTATAACTCTTAATAATTTAGTTTTTTAATTCCCTATGGGAAGTGCGCTTTACCGAGATGTTTTTTTCATGATTATATCAAAACGAACAGTTGCGGTGCGTTAATATTCACAGCCGCCGACTCCGCCGCTTCAAAGTTACCGACAAAGAATCCCGCGGTTGCATTCATTTCCAAAAATGCATTGCACATATTTACCATTGTAATAAGCATTATCATGACAACGACGATAACCACGATTGCCATAATCGAAATCGGCTTTTTTGTTTTACGATTTTCCCGAGGTATGTCGGGGTATTCCGAAAACGGCTCGGCGGATACTCTTTCATAGTCTTTTTTCGCATTTTCCAAAGCCTCGTCCGCCCAATCGGACATATCGGCTTCTTCATCTTCTTTTTCGAAAACATGATTGTCCGTACACTTTTCGCCGCCGTCGTCGCGCACGTAATTTTTGTATCCTCTGTCGTCGCCGAATACATGGTCGTCCCTGCACGCACCGCTTTCTTTTTTCTCCTCCCGCTGCTGCGGCGGCTTTACGGGCTCAGGACGCACGCTCTGCGATTCGACCGCGGATTCATTCCCGCCTTTCATATATTTTACGGCGTCATCCAGTCCGCCGATACGGTAGCGTTTGCATTTTTTCAATGCATAGGACAAGCGCGACGGCGAAAAACTGATTTCGGAAGTATCAATTATAATAACTTCTCCGCCGCTCTTTCTTTTCCATTTTATTTCATCAAGAAAATACTGCCATTTATCTTCCGCATTTTTATTTTCAAGGTCTTTTGCGTCGCAAGCGGCAAGCACGAGAAAATCCGCCGTATCAAGCGTCGCTTTTTCGTCCTCTCCCTCATCGAGCAAAATCAATCCGGCATTTTCGAAAGCCGTTTTGATTTCGCCGATATGCGCGCTGTCGCCGAACTCGCATACAAGTACGCTCTTTCCCATTTATTTCGTCTCCTATCTTTACAAATCTCCAAACGGCGGAACCGCCTTTTTAGAATCCGCTTCTTTTCTTTTTGCATTTACATCCGATTTTTTAACGCTCTCTTCTTTCTCCGCATCGGCAAACGGGGAATCGAACAAATCCGCTTTGACGCTGCTGTCGGGAAGCGGCGGAGCTTTTCTTCCGCAAAGTTTATCCTTTACCCTCAAAGTCCAGCGTCGGAATTCTTCCAGCTTATCGTCGGTTATTCCGTAAAAAGCTGTTCGCAAAATCAGTCCTCGGTATTCAACCGAAACAATCGTTTCCCTGCGTTTTCTGCGCATAAGCCATGTTATCACATAACAAAGGATAAGTGCGGCGACACCGGCTCCAAGCCCTATACATATCGGTATTATAAGTTCGGTAATAGGCGCGCCTTCTTTCTTGACGTAACCGATTACGCCCCAAACAATTCCGCCGACAAGCGACATCACCAGCAAAAATATGCCCAAACCGAACTTCCCTCTCGGTCTTTCGCAGTCGTAAGTCACTGCGCTGACATCGGAAACGTCTATAACCGAACTTGTTATGCGTGTGGTTTTTCCCACCTCGGCAGGCGCGGAATAATACATTCTCCTGTCGGTAAGTTCCAGCGACTTTGCGGCTTTCTTCACTCCCGGCGCATACGTTCCGCCAAGCCGAGCCACAAACTTTTCGCCGTCGTCTATGTAATTACTCATCAGAAGTGCCTCCGTAACCGTCTTTCCTAATATTGTATCACAATTCCGAACAATTGTCAATAGTTGCAAATCGGTCGGAAAAACAATCACTCTTCGACGGGAAAAGCCGAGCTTTTACGGCGCGCACGGAAAAATTCACGTATCGGCGCAAGGCATTCGTCTTCCAAAACACCGCCCGTCACTTGCGCGCGGTGATTGAACTTTTCGTCGGCGGTAAGATTGTAAACGCTTCCCGCACAGCCGAATCTTTTATCGTAAGCGCCGAATACGACGCGTCTTATTCTCGAATACACTATCGCGCCCGCGCACATCATGCACGGTTCGAGCGTCACGTACAAATCGCAATCGCTCAAATTCCACCGTCCGAGACGTTTGCATGCCTGACGTATAGCCGCAACTTCCGCATGCGCTGTTGCGTCAGGCGTAAATACGCGCATGTTTCTGCCTCTTGCTATAATGTCGCCGTTCTTTACTATGACCGCGCCGACCGGCACTTCGCCGCTCTCGCCTGCTTGCTCCGCCTCGGCAAGCGCCACTTGCATGTACTCTTCGTCTGTCATTTTATCTCCTTCAACTTTGCGTCAGCCTCTCGGAAAGCGCCGCCGCCAATCCTTTGTTCAACTCTATGTCCTCGGTTAAATCATCTTTACCGAGAGGATGTGTGCCGTATCCGAGCTCTACCGTAAATGCGGGAATATTCAGTGCCTGTATGCACCAATCTTTATAACCGCCCGCACTGTTCATATCCGAATCGATACGTTTGTATTTATACCGCAGATATTTTTCGATGAATTCGGCATAAGCCAAATCACGCTCGTAATGCGTTTTCTGAAAAAAATACCAGTACAGTTCGCGCCCCGCCGTGTGATAACTCAACGTAGCCGCCGCTCCGCATTTCTTTGTGAAAACCGCAAGCGCACGGGTTTCGGGTTCGGAAAACGGATTTGCGCCTATATAATTTTCTCCGCCGGCAGTGCGCACGTTTTGACTGCCGCTTCCCCAATTCGCATCGAAATTGACATTTAAATCCACGCCGACGGCATTTGCTTTCCAAAGACGGTATTTTTCTTCTCCGTTATCGTAATAACGGCGTAAAAGTTCCGCGCCGTCGGGATTCGCAAGCGGAATAAAATACTGCCTGTAATCCACATTGTTTTTCAATGCGTATTCCAACTGACCGAGTACCGCATAAGCCGACGCATTTTCACGGGCATGAATAGCCGCAATAGATACGACGGGCTTTGCTCCGCTCCCGTGAGCAAAACACAAAATTTTCCGTCCCTGCCGCGAAAGCCCCACGGTAAACACTTCCACCCCTTTGTCCTCGAAATATGCCGCATCGCGTAAAAGTTCGCCGTATCCGTACATAGAAAACCTCCATGCAATATGTATACGTGCCGCGGCGCGATTTTATTTGTGATACGGCAGACCCGCGTTTATCGTAAAGGCACGGTAAATCTGTTCGCACAGCAAAAGTCTGAACAGCATGTGAGGATAAGTTACCCTCCCGAAAGAAATTCGCTTACTTGCAAGCGATTTGACGGTGCCGTCCAAACCTTTGCTTCCGCCTACGACGAAATTTATTCTGTCGTGATTGAGATATGCATTTGCGATAATCTCGGCAAATTGCCCGCTCGTAACAAAATCGCCGTTGATATCGAAAATTATATTATAGCCGCCGCCAAGCTCTTTGCAAACCGCCCGTCCCTCTTCGGCGATATCTTCGCGCTTGCTTTCCTCCGTTTCCTTAACGAAAAAATCACAAAAACGCGACAGCCTTTTTGAGTACTCGGCAATACCCTCTTTAAGAAAGGTTTCCTTTATTTTGCCTACGGCAACAACGACTGCCTTTTTCAAAACAGTCCCCAAATAAACGTCGCTACGGTCGACAAAACCGTAACCGCAAGCGCACCCAAAATAAAGGCGTTATCCCTCACTTTGACAGCATATCCCTCGTCGGGCGAGTAAGCGTCGCCGTAAACGGCTTTTTCCATTCCTATCTCTTCCACGAAAGACTTGTTTTCCTCGCCGAACATAACCACTCTGTGATTTGTTTGGTCATAGCCGGAATCCAAAATAACTTCTTTTTGTTTTTTCAGATTTTCACGCTTTTTGAGAATCAACATCAATGCGACAAGCCCCGCGCCGATAAGCACAACCAGTACGTAAATCGCAAGCACCTGCATGGGGTCGCTTTGCAACCCTGCGTTTACCGTATCGAAAAAACCGCCTCCTGCTTTCCAGCCGTAGTTTTCGGCATAATCGAGATAGACGCTTGTGCCGTTATTTATAAAATGAATTATCATTGCGGGAAAAATCGAATTCAGCTTGACCGTCAAAAAAGCCATGAGCGCACCGAAAAGCGACGTATAGAAAACCTGCGTTATGTTTTGATGAAACAATCCGAAAATTATTCCCATAAGCACCAAAAGCGCAACATAGGTAAAGGACG
Organism: Clostridia bacterium; assembly: GCA_022793815.1. Lineage (GTDB taxonomy): Bacteria > Bacillota > Clostridia > Christensenellales > Pumilibacteraceae > MGBC157735. Next base: position 4,249 of record JAAWDP010000012.1, read on the forward strand.
CGCGCATGGTGGTAAGCACTCCGCCGCGAATCAAAAATTCTTCGCATATAGCAGGCAAGACGGCGGTCAGTATCATATCGACAACAAACAGCCCCGCATTGAATTTTTCGGGAAAAACCGTGGGCGAAGAGCTGTGTTTATATCCGAGTATGGCGATTATGTTTTGCCAAACGGTGGATATGCCTATCGTGGCAATAAATACGCAAAAACCCACGCCGACCGCAATAACGAGATAATACCATTTTATTTTCTTTACGGACGAAAATTCGGCGATTTGCTTCATGTCCTTTTTAAGTAAAAACCTATAAACCAAAAACGGCAGAAGCAAAAATACCCCGACTTGCACCGTTACGGAAAATATCGCGTCTATCGCTCTGTCGGAAAGAAAACCGAGCGACCCGACAATCATACGCATACACAGTGTGAGCACCGCCACCGCAAACATTACCATCGTGACGACGCGGTAAGTAAATTGCCGTTTGTTCTCTTTATCGAAATACATGGTCATGATTATCTCCCGAAAATATATATTTTTATAACCGAATCAGCCCGTTGCCCGTAAGCACGGCAATCGCGAACGTCGCAAGCCATACTACCGCGGTTACGGAAATTGCCAGCACATACATGACTCTGCCCATTTTCTTATTGCTTTCCGCTTCGTGCAGCGCAACCGCGGAAGACGACGGGACTTCTCCGTCGAAAGAAACTCTCGGCGGCACCGCGGCAAAATCCTTCTGTTTTTCGGCAGATTCATTTTTCTGTTTCGCAAGCAGTTTCCCGAGGAAAAACAACGCAACCAAACCGACGGCAAGCAGCACGACGGTCAAAACCGCAAACAGCCACGGAATATCTATAAGAGCATAAATCACTTTGTCCACGGCTTCGCCGAGCGGCACGATTATTTCGGTAAGACACGCAATGAGATTGCTGACGCCGTGCGTTATTATCGCGGGCAGAAGCGACCCGCTCTGCAATGTAAAATAAGCGCACACGCAACCGAGAATGAATTGATAAACCGTCTGTTCCGGGTTCATGTGCATGAGCGAAAACGCAAGTCCGCTGAGCACAATCGCCGCAGGCGCCTTATATCTCTGTTTCAGTCCGGACAAAAGCGCGCCGCGGAACACCAGTTCCTCGCCTATCGGCGCACATATAACGGTAACTATCACACCCAATATTTTGGCGGGCAGACTCTCCATTTCTATTCCGCCGCCGCTTTCGTAATTGAAAATACCCAGCAGCAAGTCGAACGCTACGGACGAGAGAATAAAACAGATAAAGCACACTGCCGCCGCCGCAATCGGGATTACATATCCGAGCGGTTTCGTCGCAGATGTTCCGTACTCGAACCGGGTGTTCATTTTCTTGCAATAAACGACGGTAACGGAAACCAACACTATCTGTATCAGCAAAGACAGCAGAATCGATACCCAGTCGATTTTCAAAATCCATTCCGCATTGAACAAGGCAAGTATAAACGACAGAACCAACTGCACGCCGAGTATGCATGCAACCGCAAACAGATAAATTTTTGCTCCGTCGGCAAAATTAAAGCGTTTACGTTCCATATTATATTCTCCTGCTATATTATTTCGAATAATCCGCTCATTTTATCGGGCGGCGCCGCTTCCAAATCCACGCCTTCTATCCCCGATTCCGCCAGCGCTCCGCCTACCGCGGAAAGCGCAAGCTCGGGATAGTTGTTTTCGCGCGACAGATGCGCAAGTATAAACTGTTTCACCCCTGCCGCAGCAAGCGCGGTACACGCCTCCGCACAAGCGGAATTGGACAGGTGTCCGCTGTCCGAAAGTATGCGGTTTTTAAGCCAACGGGAATAGTTTTTATTGGCTTCGAGCATGCACTCGTCATGATTGCTTTCTATAAGAACAAGACTGCATTTTCTCAGTATGTCGAGAATATGGCGCGTCACATGCCCTATATCGGTTACCACGCCTATTTGCTTGCCGTTATGCGAAAACACATACCCTACGCACGGAACGTCATGGCTGACTTTGAACGGAGTCACGAGAATGTCGCCCACAAGAAAATCGCCGTCGGTAAATTCCACCAATCTATCCGCATTACAGCCTTTTCTATATAAGCACTCCGCGCTTTTTTCGTGACAGTAAACGTAAACGCCGTTGCGTTTGGCAAACTGAGGGACTCCCGAAATATGGTCGGTATGCGCATGCGTTACGAGTACGGCGGTTTCCGTTCCGCGCCCGAGCAGCTGCAAACATTTTTCCGCTCTTGTAAACGGTATTCCGATGTCTACGAGAATTGTGGTGGATTGAGTGGAAATGTACGTGCAATTACCCGTGCTGCCGCTGGCTATGCTGCAAATTTTAAGTCCCATGCGGATATTATACTAAATTTTTTGCGAATAATCAATTATTTAAGCGCACAAACAAAAATGCCGGTTGCTTTTTCGGCAAAATTGTGTTATACTTTGCATGCAAACCACTGCGGAGATTTTTATGAAAACACTCGATACCTGCAAAATAATACGTCCGCTGGCGCAAGCAATAGAACATGCGCTTACGAACGTAGAGAAAGAAACCGACGCGAAACTGCGCTATGCCGCAAAAAACGAAAGCTCGCCTCTTGCTGCTTGGGCGCTGAACCGTCTTGTCGAAAACAACGAAATTGCCGCAAAGACGTGTTCTTTCGCCTGTCAGGACACGGGGCTTGCGGTAATTTTCGCCGAAATAGGTCAGTCGCTTTGTTTAACGGGCATGCTTTTCGAAGACGCGGTAAACGAGGGCGTCCGTCAAGGATATAAGTCGGCAAGAAAGTCGGTTGCCGACCCGTTGACGCGCCTCAACACACGCGACAATACCCCCGCGATAATACATACGCGCATAACCGAAGGCGACACTCTTACCCTGCACTATCTCGCAAAAGGCGCGGGAAGCGAAAACATGTCGAAGCTTTACATGCTGACCCCGTCCAAAGGCAGAGAAGGGATAATCGCGGCAGCCGCTGACTGCGTAAAAAGCGCGGGAGCAAATCCGTGTCCGCCCGTAATACTCGGCATAGGCATAGGCGGAACGGCGGAAAAAGCCGTCCTGCTTTCCAAACACGCATTGCTCAGAACCTGCGGACAGCCGAGCGACGACCCCGAATGCGCCGCTTTGGAAGCGGATATACTTTCCGCCGTAAACGCGCTCGGTATCGGCGCACAGGGACTAGGAGGCAGCACCACCGCGCTGTCGGTAGCCGTGGAAACCTTCCCCACTCATATAGGCATGCTTCCCGTCGCAATCAATATGCAATGTCACAGCGTCCGCCATGCGACCTTGAATTTTAGGAGTACGCAATGAAGCAAATAAAACTTCCCATATCGGATAAAGAATCGGCAAGTCTGAATGCCGGCGATATAATATCGCTGAGCGGCATTATATATACGGCACGGGACGCGGCGCATAAGCGTATATGCGAAGCGCTTGCAAAAGGCGAACCCGCGCCGCTAAACTTAGACGGCGCAGTCATATATTACTGCGGTCCGACCCCTGCACGCGAAGGCGAAATAATAGGCAGCTGCGGTCCGACGACAAGTGCGAGAATGGACGACTACGCCCCCGCACTAATCGAACACGGAGCAAAAATCATGATAGGAAAAGGCAAGCGCAGTCAAGCCGTAACCGACGCTATGGTTAGATTCGGCGGACTGTATCTCGTTGCGGTCGGAGGCGCGGGCGCACTGATGAAAAGTTATGTCAAAACCTGTACGCCCGTCGCTTACCCCGACCTCGGCTGCGAAGCCGTTTACCGCCTGGAAGTCGAAAATATGGAACTCATAGTCGGAACAGACAGCCGCGGCAAAACAGTATTGAAATAAAACAGACAACCGCGCACGATATTATGACTATCAATCTAAAAAAAGCAGGATTTAATGCAAATCCTGCTTTTTTCGACTTTCTTTACGTTTACTCTTATTCCGCGTCGGGTACGCTGTTTTCACTTACCGTGTTAGTTTCCACTGCAACGGGTTCTTTCTTGTCGGGCGTTTCCACGATATTGTTAATCTGGCACTGCAACAATATTGTGGATATTATACCGAGACCGAGCACCGAAAGAATAAGGCACACCAAGGAATTGTCCGTACCGCTCATTCCCTTGTCGCGCTCGATGGAAGCAAGGCGTTTGCACTCTTGATATACCCAGTAAAAGTTATAAATACCGCATGTGATAATCATAAAGAGCAGTGCAAGTCCGCCGCTACGGCAGGCTTTGCCTTTTTCCTTAACCTCGCTCTCGATTTCGTTGGTTACGCTCACGTACCAATACAGCATGTAAATGCCGCATGTGATAATCGAGAATACAACCACCAAAGCCGGATTCCGTTTCTTCATTGTTCCTATCTCTCCTTTTATGTAAATATTTTTTATATACCGTTTTTTATAAGACGAATTATACGTCCCAAAAGGCTGTCATAAGAATATTCCAATGCCATAAGCGTATTCGGACGCAATGCCAGCCTAATAACATAAAGCACAATAAATGCGGCTACGACGCAACTCGCTGCAACCGTTACGGCACGCGAATCCAAAACATCGGGCTTAACTATGTATAAAATCAACCCTGCCGCCGCCGAACCCACGCCGAGTATGAACAGCGGATGTATATAAAACGCTTTGGCAAAATCAAAAGTCAGCGCAGCAAGGCACGCGCGCGTCATTCCGCATGCGGGGCAAGGCAGACCGAAAAGTATTCTTATCGGACAAGCCGACCCTATCGTCAACGTCGTTACAATGCAGTAGAGCACAAATACCGACGAAAACACAAGCGCGCGTATCGCATTTTTACGATAAATCCGCATGAAAAACCGACCCGCTTTCAACCACGTATTGTATGCATTATACACTGTTTGACAGATTTTGCGAGTTTATGTACAAAATATGTACTTTCAGATGCCGCAAATCTTCTTTTCTGTTTCCTTCTTTTTCTTTGCAAGGTCCGCTTTACTTGACTATTTTCCCCATAAACGATATAATGCAAGTTAAATAAGGAGAACCGAAATATGAATTTAAAATTCAAAGACGGCTACTACTGCGATGTAAGATGCGAAAAGCGATATGTGTCCAACGTGCAATATACGGGGAATAATCTGACCGAATGCAAAGAAACAGTCATAGACAAAGCCTTTATACGCATTTACGACGGCAAACTTTGGTATTATTGTTCTACGGACAGCCGCGACGATATTCAAGCCGAAATGGACAGGCTTTACGCATGTGCGGGCAAACCCGATGCGGATATCGAAAATAATGTCACCGTAAAAAAATTCGAAATCAACAAAGCCGAACATATTTTATACGCAAAAGAAAAGGTTTCCGACGTGCCGCTTGACAAAAAGCGCGATTTCATCGAAAAACGGAAGAAGTACGCGGAAACCGACGAATATCTCAAACTTGCGACCGTTTCGTACAATGACCGTTACAGCCTTTACGAGTTTGTTTCGTCGCTCGGCGCGGATATAGTATACGATGTTCAATACGCATCACTGCGGCTTAATCTTTCCCTTGCTTACGGGAGGGAGTCTTTCGACGACACTCTGGTGAAAAATGCGGATTCGTTCGAAAAACTCAAACTCGGTAAAGACGAGCTCAATTCGTTTATGAAAGACGCCGACGATTTTCTGCTTTCCGCAAAATCCGTACAGAGCGGAAAATACCCGGTTGTACTGTCCCCCGCCGTTGCGGGAGTTTTCGCCCACGAATCGTTCGGACACAAATCGGAAGCCGACTTTATGCTCGGCGACGAAACAATGAAAAAGGAGTGGGCTCTCGGCAAGCGCGTCGCGTCCGATATTCTGTCAATCTACGACGACGGCGGAATTTTCGGAACAGGCTATGTCCCCTATGACGACGAGGGCACGAAATCAAAACGCACATACCTGATAAAAGACGGTATACTTTCGGGACGTCTGCACAGCGTGTCGACCGCCGCCGACCTCGGCGAAGAACCGACAGGCAATGCTCGCGCCGTCAGCTGCGATTACGAACCCATCGTCCGCATGACGTCGACTATCATAGAGGGCAAAGGCAGCGACTCGTTCGATGACCTTATATCGCGGATAAAATACGGCTATTATATAAAATCGTTCAAACACGGCAGCGGCGGCTCGACTTTCACGATAGCGCCCTCGCTTGCATATCGGATTGAAAACGGCAAAATAACGTGCCCAGTGAAAATAGCGGTGATAAGCGGCAATTTGTTCGAAACGCTGGAAAAAATCGATGGCGTGACGTGCAAAGACGACGTCTTTGTTGCAGGCGGCAATTGCGGCAAAGGCGAACAATTTCCGCTTAAAGTCGCCATGGGCGGCGCATATTTGAGCATATCCGAAATGGATATCCAATAGGGGGAATAAAATGAATACCGAAAAAATTACTACCAAACACAGCAGCCACTGCGTAAACATAGCAAACTCAAAACCCGAGTCGCTGAGAAAAATCGCAACCTCGTTTACCGCCGTCAGAGTTTACGACGGCGGACACATCGGAGTTGCCGGGCAAATAGGAAAAACCGACACATCTCACCTGCAAAAATGTGCGGAAGAAGCATTGGCTCGGAAAATCCCCTATCCCTGCGCATTCACCACCGACAGAAAGAAAAAAAACAAAGTTGCAAGTATAATAGAGCCGCAAAAACTTATCGAAACTGCAAACGCGCTTACAGAAAGAATCCGCGCGCAAATGCCCGAATTTACTTTCTCCGGCAAAGCGGAAACGGACACCGTCGAAAAAGCATACTGTAATTCCGTCGGGTCCGAATTGGAATACGCAGGAAACAATTTCAAAATATCGCTGTCGTTCAAGGAAAAAACGTCCCAATCCATACATGACTTTTTTTACGGATTTCACAGCCTGACGTATGACGAAACGGCAATAGCGGACGATTGCACAATGCTGGGAAACGCCTACACAAACAAAATAGCGCCGCCCGCCGAGAAACTGCCTCTTGCGCTTGACTCGGGACTGCTTTTCCGCTTTTTGATTCGTGACCTCATTGCGGAAACCTACTTCTCCAATGCCGGCAAATTTGCGGGAAGACTCGGAAGCAAACTGTTTTCGGACAAACTGACCGTTACCGTAGACCGCGGTGCGGATGAAAATGCGGCTTTGCCGTTTTTCGATGCGGAGGGGACTTTGGACAGCGGATTCGAAATAATCGAAACCGGGACTCTGAAAGGCTTGTTCACCAACAAACGGAGCGCGGTTGCGTTCAACCGCCCGTTATCGGCAAGCGCGGCTTGCGAACAGTTCGATTCCGTTCCCTCCTACGGCGCGGAAGGTCTTTGCGTCAAACCAAACGCCGACTCTTTGAGTCTGCTCGCGGACAGATTCATTTATGTTGCGGTCACGTCGGGCGGCGACATTGCGCCGAACGGCACCGTCGGACTTCCCGTACAGCTCGCATTCCTCGTCGAAAACGGGCATATTGTCGGAAGGTTGCCCGAATTGAAAATAACGGCAAACATTTTCGATTTGCTCGGCGGCGCATACCTCGGCACGGCGAAAAATTCGCTTTTCCGTTCGCCTTGCGGTCTGCTCGACCTTTTCGACGCAGTTGCAAAAGTCTGACTCTGAAATTATTTCGCAAAAAAGAGCTCTGCCGTTACCGTAATTCCCATAGGGAATATTAGGTAAGCCGTAGGCGAACGAGAATTAGGCGTGGCGTGAAGCCACGCCTTTTCTCTTGTCTTGGTTTAGTTGCTTGTGTCAGTTGTAGGTTTCGTCATCGTCGAAGAACTGCGGC
>JAAWDP010000023.1 GCA_022793815.1 Clostridia bacterium
AAACTAATATGGGGCTGTAAGCGCACGCCCGTTTACGGCTGACATTTGTTATATGTGTTAAGGCTCTCTATGAAAGAGCAAAACCCGACAAATTTTTAGGACTAAATCTCGGTTTAGTTCAAGAGTTTGTCGGGCTTTTTTTATTTTATCGAAAAACCTTTCCACCACGCCGTTTTCGTGCTTATAAGTGGAGGCTTTATATATGCAAGTAATTATATATAAGTTTGTGGACGGAACAACAAGCACCGTCGAGGTTACGGAAGATATATATTTAATACACTTGGAATTACTACAACAAGAAAAACGCAACCATTGGAAAGAGACAAGGCGGCATACCTCACTTTATTACTTTACCGATATGGGAATAGACTTTGAGGACAAGCGCATAGACTTATTCGCAGAAATCGTGCGGAAAGAAAACGCCGAGCGCGTACATAAAGCGTTATTAACGCTTCGGACAAGCGGCGCGATTTGGTGCGCAAAGTGTTTTACGAGGAAATGACAATGCGACAAATAGCAAGTCAAACGGGCGTATCACATACCGCAATACCACCCCGTAAACGGACGGCATTAAAACTGCGTTACACGTTACGGGGTGAACGGGTAATATTACTATATTTCAGAAATAAATTGTTTTTTAGTACAGCCGCAAAGCTTTTTTGAATCCCGCCACTATGAGGCTTCCCATATATAAACAAAGGACTTGCTAAAAGCAAGTCCTTTGTTATGTTGCAATAATATTAAACTATCTCTGAACCCTACCGGAAGCGTTACCGCCTGCAAGATTCTGCACTTCCGCAACGGACACAAGGTTATAGTCTCCTTCTATGCTGTGTTTCAAACAACTTGCGGCAACGGCAAAATCAATTGCCTTCTGCGCATCATAGCCGCTCTTTAATGCATAAATAAGTCCGCCGCCGAAGCTATCTCCGCCGCCTACCCTGTCAACGATGTGCATCGAGTATTTTTTGCTGAAATAAGCATTCTTGCCGTCGTAGAGCATTCCCGACCAATCATTGTCGTTAGCACTCTTGCTCTCACGCAAAGTAATAGCCACACCTTTAAAACCAAAACGCTCGGCAAGTTTTTTTGCTACGGAAATATATCCGTTTCTGTCAAGTTTGCCGCCGTCTATATCACTGTTATCCGCCTCGATTCCGAACACGTCTTTCGCATCTTCCTCATTGGCAATACAGTAATCGATATATTTGCAGAGTTCGCCCATGACCTTTCCCGCTTGCTCTTTGCTCCAAAGTTTCTTTCGGTAATTCAAATCACAAGAAACGGTTACGCCTTGTTTTTTAGCCTCTTTAACCGCAGCAAGGCAAATCTTTGCGACTTTCTCCGAAAGCGCGGGCGTAATTCCCGTGAAGTGGAACCAATCCACGCCTTTGAAAATTTCTTTCCAATCGAAATCGCTTTCCTCCGCCATGGCAATCGAAGAATAAGCGCGGTCGTAAATAACCTTACTCGGGCGCTGGCTCGCTCCTTTTTCGCAATAGTAAATACCGACTCTGTCACCGCCTCTCACGATTTTGGAAGTATCGACACCGTACTTGCGCAAACTGTTCACAGCCGACTGACCGATTTCGTGCGAAGGAAGCTTCGTAACAAACGCCGCATCCAAACCGTAGTTAGAAAGACTTACGGCTACGTTTGCCTCCGCCCCGCCGAATGTGGCTTCGTATTTGTCGCTTTGCACAAAGCGCAAATAATTTTCGGGAGCCAACCTTAACATTACTTCACCGAATGTAACAACTTTTTTCATGATGTATCTCCTTATTTATTCAAAGCTTCGTCAACAAAGAAGCTTCCGCCTACTGCCGCAACCTTATCAAAAGCCAAAAACTCTTCGAGATTATCGCGATTTACGCCGCCCGTGGGAATAAACTTAATTTGAGGGAACGGCGCGCTCAATGCCTTCAATGCTTTCAATCCGCCGTATATATTTGCAGGGAAGAACTTAACCGTCGTAATACCCAATTCAAGCGCCGCCATAATTTCCGTAGGCGTTACACAGCCGGGATAATACGGCAAATTGTGTTTTTTACATACGCCGGCTACGCCTGCCGACAGTCCGGGAGAAACTATAAATTTTGCTCCTGCCGCAATTGCCTTTTCGCATTGCTCGGAATTTATGACCGTACCCGCTCCCACATTCATATCGGGAAACTTTGAGCAAGCCAATTTAATGGCTTCTTCGGCACAAGACGTGCGAAACGTAATTTCCGCACAATCAATGCCGTTTTTTTTCAATGCGGACAAAATCTTTTCGGTATCCTCGATTTCTTTAATTACCACTACTGGTATCAATTTATCCATTATTATTTGCCTCCGAAATAATTGATTGCATTATTATAACAAATATCTTTTACCACATTTCCGACAAACTCGATATCCGATGTCATTTCACCTTTCGACATCATCTCACCGAAATAATTACACAGTATGCGTCTGAAATAATGGTGTCTGGGATAAGAAAGGAACGAACGGCTGTCCGTAAGCATTCCTATAAACGCGCCTATATGCCCCGTTGCGGTCAAATCCTGTAAATGCTTCCGCATTCCGACTTTATTGTCCAAAAACCACCATGCGGGACCGTATTGGATTTTTCCGCGCGCTTCATCCGATTGGAAACAACCTATCAAAGTCATGATTTCCGTATTCATTTTGGGATTGAGATTGAATACAATTGTCTTGGGCAATGAATTCTCGCTGTTCAGCCTGTCGAAAAGCCGCGACATACAATAAATGCTGTTGTCATCCGCTATGCTGTCGTAACCGGTATCGGGACCGATTTTTTTAAGCATGGCACTGTTATTATTCCTCATTGCACCGATATGCAATTCGGCGCATATACCATGCTTTGCAAACAATTTGAAGAGATAATATGTAAGGTATCCCTTAAACTGCTCGGCTTCCGCCGCCGTTACACGGTCGCCTTTTCGCCGCTTTGCAAAAATCTTTTCCGCAGTCTCCCGTTCGGAAACGGGATATACTCTTTGCAAAGAAAGGTCGCTTGCTTTTGCGCCGGCATGCAAAAATTCTTTAAGCCTCGTTTCCAGACGATTTTCGAAATCGTTCAAATCTTTTACCGCACCGAGCTTGGAAATATAAACATTATAATCTTCCGCTTCGATATTTACCATTTTATCGGCGCGGTATGACGGACAAACTCGGAATCGATACCCTTTCCCCGATATCTCGTCAAACACCGACAAATCGTCGAAAACTTCGTTTGTCGTAAAAACGTGCGTAACATTGGAACGCTCTATCAAACTCTGCGGAGTAACTCCGTGCGAAGAAATATAATTATTGCAACATTCCCAAATAGCATCGGCATTCTTTTCGTTTATTTCGACTTCGCAACCGAAAAACTCCTGCAATTCGAGCTGCGACCAATGATAAAGCGGATTTCCGAAAGCACTTCCGAGAGTTGCGCAATATGCCTTGAACTTTTCACGATTGCTTTTGTTTCCCGTAATATAATCTTCACTCACGCCGTAGTTACGCATAAGACGCCACTTATAGTGGTCGCCCGAAAGCCAAATATCGTATATATCGTTAAATTTCTTATTCTCCGCTATTTGGCGTTCGGACAAATGACAATGATAATCTATTATCGGCATGTCCTTGGCATAGGAAAAATAAAGTTTCTCGGCAAACCCATCGGAAAGCAAAAAATTGTCTTTAATATAACTCATATTACCGCCTCGCAAAAAACCGGTTACACTCCCGAATACGACGAGAAACCGCCGTCGATAGGCAGTACGACGCCCGTTATGAAACCGGCGGCTTTTTCACTTGCAAGGAACAGAACAGACCCTATAAGTTCTTCCATTTCACCGAATCTTCCCATCGGTGTGGCTGCAAGAATCTTGCCTGTGCGTGCAGTGGGAGTACCGTCGTTATTCCAAAGCAGCGCCTTGTTCTGCGCCGTAGAAAAGAATCCGGGTGCTATGGCGTTCACTCTTATTCCCACTTTCGAGAAATGCACGGCAAGCCATTGAGTAAAATTGGATACCGCTGCTTTCGCGCCAGAATATGCGGGTATCTTGGTAAGCGGAGTAAATGCATTCATAGACGAAATATTGATGACATTGCACTCTGCCCTGCCGACCATATCGCGCGCAAATTCCTGCGTGGGAAGCAAAGTTCCCAAGAAATTGAGATTGAATACAAATTGAACTCCGTCATCGGTCAAATCGAAAAACGATTTTGTATCGGCATCGATGTCTCCGATTTCGAAATATTCTTTGTCTGTCGTAGCCTTGGGATTATTGCCGCCGGCTCCGTTAATCAATATGTCGCATTTGCCCAAATCTTTCAAAACGGCGCCGTGACATTCGGCAAGCGATTTCTTATCCAAAACATTTGCGGAATATCCTTTCGCCACGCCGCCTTCTTTTACTATCTCGTCGGCATACTGCTGCGCTCTTTCCGCGCTCAAATCCAAAAGCGCTACTTTTGCGCCTGCCGCAGCCACGGCTTTCGCCAAAGTGGAACAGATAACTCCGCCCGCACCGGTAATAACGGCAACCTTGCCCGAAAGGTCGACCCCCAAAGGCAAATCCTTCTTTTTCATAGCTTCGATATCTCCTTATTTATTATTTTTTTCGGTAGCCTCGAATAAACCGTTTATATATGCGGCACCGAGTGCTCTGTCATACAAACCGTAGCCGGGTTTACCGTTTTCGCCGAATATATTTCTGCCGTGGTCGGGACGCACATACCCGTCAAATCCGTTTTCGACAAGCGCTTTTACTATTGCCGCCATATCTAGGCTACCGTGTTTGGAGCAGTGTCCCACTTCGCAGAAAGAATCATGATTATCCGTCCACAAAACATTTCTCAAATGCACAAAATGCACTCTGCCTTGTTTTGCGTACTTTGCCGCCATTTCGACAAGATTGTTTTTTCTGGACGCACCGAAAGAACCGCTGCACAAAGTAAGACCGTTGTTCTTCGACGGTACCGCTTCGAACATGCGGTCAAGGTCCTTTTCGCATGACACGATTCTCGGTATGCCGAACACGTCCCAAGGCGGGTCATCCGGATGTATTGCCATATTTACGCCGACTCTTTCGCATACAGGAATAACTTTTTTCAAAAAGTAAACGAGATTTTCGAAAAGCTGTTCATGCGAAATCTTTCTGTATGCATTCAACAATCCTTGCAATTCGTCGGGAGAGTAACTCTCGTCCCAACCGGGTAAATGAAGATTGTTGGGGTCGACTTTTACAAAGTCGTCGTAAGAATACGACAACGATGTAGAGCCGTCCGAATTTTTATGATACATATCCGTTCTCAGCCAATCGAAAACAGGCATGAAATTATAACATACGCACTTAACTCCGTGACGAGCAACGGTTTCTATATTTTTACAATAGTTCTCGATGTATTCGTCGCGTCTGCCGCAGCCCATTTTAATATCTTCATGGACGGGAATAGACTCGATAACCTCCATGCCGAGATTTTTGTCGGCACACAGCTTTTTCAGTTTGCTTAATTGTTCGTCGGTCCAGACTTCTCCTACCGGAACATCGTACACGGCAGTCACAACTCCGCTGATATTCGGTATCTGCGAAATATACTGTAAAGGTATACTGTCCTTTTCTCCGTACCACCGAAATGTAAGTTTCATTTATTCGTTACCTCCGTTTTCGCTGTCAGTTTGAATTTCCGTTTTAGTTTCCTCTGTTACGGCTGCCGAAACTTCGCCGTCATGCTTTTCAAAACGTGCATTTACAACCGCACGCACTTCATCGGTCATATACTCGTTCGGAATAGGTATAGCATTCGAAGAAGGCGGTGCCGACGTAACTTTTTCTTTTCTGGCAAATACTTTATTATATATTTTATCCAAAAAGTTTTCTTTGTCAACCTTTTCCAACCCTGTTTTTTTATCTATACGGGGCTTTTTCTTGGGAATGAATTCTGCGGGCACTTGGTCTATCGTCTGCCATGTAGCCATAGCCTCTTCCATACTCATGCCTCCCTGCACAGCGGCTTTGCGCACGGCGTTTACGGCTTGGATTTCTTCCAGTCTTTTACCCGATAAGCCGTAGCGCGTCATACAGAAAGTCGTCACCAACCAAGCTGCCATAGGCAATAAGCAAAAACATATAATCGTAGAAAGCTCCATGCCGGGCATATACGGCGTTCCTTCCGCAGGCAATGCATTGAGTCCGGGAACAAGCACGACAATGAACAGAGTCAAAAGCAAAGTTTGCAACGACGAAATCACTTTATCTACAAGCGAGAAAATCGTACCCATGATTCCGGGAACATAGTTGCCGGAGCGATAGGTTTCATAGTCGGTACAATCGGCAACCATGGGAATAGTAAGTTGGTCGCAGCAGTTAAACGCACCGTAACCGCAACCATAGAAAATAATGAACAGAATGGTGTAAGCGTTTATCGTGAGGTGGAATCCGCCCTCCATAGAGAACAACGACAGCCATGTAGCGGGATTGTCATGATTGTAAATACACAACAGTATCAAAACGCCGATGTAGAATAACAATGCGAACACGGTAAACTGGGCGACGCCTCGCTTCTGCCCTTTCTTGCCCGCAGTACTCGAACCCCATAGGAAGAATATTCCCATAAACACGAAACATAATGCATAGAAAGGAATAAACAATCCGTTATAGTCGCCCATCAAACATCCGTACAACAGAAATGCAACCGTACCGGATGTAGCCACCGTAGACGCCAACTTATTAAGCCCCGAGGACAACACCAACCAGCGCATTTCTTTGTTGCCCTTTATGATTCCTACATAGTCTTTCAATTTTGCGGGCTTTTCGCTGACACCCCAGTACTGCGGTTTGTCTTTTTCCCAAATTGCGGCAACAGCCATAATGGTATAGACCGCCGAAAGTATAACGACAAACGGAACCATTATATTGTAGAACTGCGGACCGTATGCCGCACCGCAAACATAAGTATATGTTTTATCTGCAACAAGCCCCAAATTCGAAATGTCGAATCCTTTTGCACCCAGCTCTGCGGCGAGCGCTGCCAACGACATTCCGTTATCCGCCTCATTTATAATAAGACCTTTCGGGCAAATGGCTTCATTGGTAAGCACACCGCCCGTCATTATATTAACAAGAACTATCGAACCTATTTGCCCAATCATGTTCCATATAACAAACTGAGAACGCTGTTTGGGGTCGTTCGTCAAGCATGTCTGTCCTGCCTTCGTAACGGCACATTGACATGTATAACCCAGCACATATATTATATAACACACAATAAAACAAACCCAACGCAATGCGGAAAGGCTGCCGGGAATGCCGCGGAATACCACCATCATCAAAATAATCGAAAGCGCCAGCATTATATTACCGATTATCATAAACGGTCTGAATTTGCCGAACTTCGTCTTTGTCTTGTCCATTATGCCGCCCAGCACAGGGTCCGTTATTCCGTCGAACACCCTCATCAACGGAGCAAAAATACCGTTGAACATACTGACGGTAATGGCAAGAGTAGCCGAGACCACGGTACCCGCCAAAGCAGCGCCCGTGCTGCCCGTAAGGTACATAAGAGCATAATAAGTAAAATACGTGTAAAAAGCAAAATAAACATTGGTCGCCGCGTTATTAAACGGGAACAATGCTATCTGCCACTGCTTTGCTTTATTATGTCCTATTGCCTGCTGTTGAACATTCTCCATATTCCACCTCTGTCAAAGATATATTAAAATGTCTTTCGCCTATAATTATACATCAATAATACAAAAACCGCAATTGCAATTTACTCACATTTTGATTGCATTTTTAATTATTTTGTGGTATACTATATATATGTTCAGCTTTATTTACAAAAATATCGATTTTGCTCATAAATTGGACGGTCAAAGCTCTCCTACGGAAGAGTACTATAAGCATATCCATCCTTTTTACGAAATACTCTATTTTTTAAAAGGCAATGTGCAATATACCGTCGAATCCGAAACACGCACATTGAACGAAGGCGATATTGTATTTATTCCCGCCTACAAATATCATTTTGCCACAGTCGATTTGAGCGTCCCTTACGAGCGCTATGTTCTGAAACTTCCCGAATCGCTTGTGCCGCATTATATCTCGGCAAAACTTGCCAAAAACAGTCCGTTCTATGTGAATTCCCGTAAGTTCGGAATGACGTTCGGGCAGTTGGATACTTATATGCAAACTTTTTCAAACGACGAAATATATACGTTATTTACAAGCGAAGTGAGCAAATTGATGGTGATGCTGTGTCACGAAACCACCGAAAACGTAAGCAAACATAACGATTTTATTAAGTCAGTTATAGACTATATAAACCAAAACGTAAGAAATCCGATTACGACTCAGACCCTTGCCGAAGAATTCCACTACTCCAAATCGTTTATCAACTTCGAGTTTAAAAAGCACATGAAAATACCGATAATGCAATTTGTGCGTTCCAAAAAAATCATGGCTGCACATCAGATGATTTTGAGCGGAGCAAAAAAATCCGAAGTTGCGGAAATGTTCGGATTCGACACCTACTCCACTTTTTTCCGCGCCTACAAAAAACTTATAAACGAACCCGGCGAAGTTTCGGAACATTCTTAAACCGTAATTATATCAAAAATGCAATATAATTGAACTTTTTTTGCTCTTGAACTTTTCATCAAAATATGTTATTATAAATATCAGTAATTCAGTTAGGAGAAAAAACGATGAGACAAATTGTGAACATCAATGACAATTGGACTTTTATCAAAAGCAATGTCGACGTTCAGACCGCACAATCTGCCGAAGGAGAAAATATCGATATTCCTTTTACTTGGAATAATATCGACGGACAAGACGGCGGAAACGACTATGTACGCGACGCTTTTTGGTTTGTAAAAAAATTCGAAAAACCCAAATTCGAAAAAGACGAAACCGTTTATCTCGAATTCAAGGGAGTAAATTCCTCGTCCGAAATTTGGTTGAACGGAAACTTGATAACCTCCCATGACGGAGGCTATTCAACCTTTCGTGTCGAAATAAAAGAATTTCTTCAAGACAACAATATTCTTTGTGTCAAAACAGACAATTCGAAAACAGAAAAAGTTTATCCCCAAACCGCCGACTTTACCTTTTACGGCGGAATTTATCGTGATGTCAATATACTTATCGTAAACGAAAATCATTTCGACTTGGATTTCTACGGCGCGCCCGGCATAAAAGTCGATGCCTCCGTAAAAGACTCAGACGGAATAGTTACCGTCACTGCGTATGTAAAAGGCGGCGGAACACCTAAAATCAGCATTCTCGACAGCGACGAAAACATAGTCGCAACGGGAGAAAGCGGACAGCCTATAACAATCCAAAGCGCTCATCTGTGGAACGGAATCCAAGACCCGTACCTTTACAAAGCCAAAGCGGAACTTGTCGTCGATGAAAAGTCGGTCGACGAAGTGACTTTGAATTTCGGTTTCAGATATTACAGCGTCGACCCGAAAAAAGGATTTTTCCTTAACGGAAAGTCCTATCCCCTGCGCGGCGTTTGCAGACATCAGGACAGAAAAGCTTTGGGAAATGCAATAACTAAATTGCAGCATGACGAAGACGCCGCCCTGATTAAAGAAATCGGCGCAAATACCGTAAGACTTGCACATTATCAACACGACGATTATTTTTATGACCTCTGCGACAAATACGGATTTGTCGTTTGGGCGGAAATCCCGTATATTTCGCGTCACATGCCGCAGGCAAACGAAAACGCAGTTTTGCAAATGAAAGAACTTATATATCAACAATATCACCACGCCAGTATTTGCGTTTGGGGCGTGTCCAACGAAATAACAATGTACCGCAAGCACAAGAAAGACATGTTGGCTTTGCACAGAAAATTAAACGACTTGTGTCATGAGCTTGACCCCTCCCGTCTTACCACTCTCGCGTGCTTTGCAATGTGTTCGTTCTGGAACAAATCCGCTCACATTACCGACCTTGTGAGCTGGAATCTGTACCTCGGCTGGTACGTACCGGGAAAATTCTTGAACGATGTATGGCTCGGGCTGTTCAAATTATTTTATCCGAAGCGTTGTTTGGGAATGTCCGAATACGGTGCGGAGTGCATGCCAAATTTGCACTCCAAACATCCGCGCCGCGGTGACAACAGCGAAGAATATCAGCTTAACTACCATGAATATATGCTCGATTTCTTCGACCGAAATCCACGACTTTGGGCAACCCATGTTTGGAACATGTTTGATTTTGCCGCCGACGCACGCAATCAAGGCGGAGAACCCGGCATGAACCACAAAGGACTCGTTACTTTCGACCGCAAAATAAAGAAAGACTCCTTTTATCTTTATAAAGCATATTGGTCAAGCATTCCTTTTGTTTACATCTGCGGAAAGCGTTTTGCAAACAGAACCGGCAAAACAACAAAAATAAAAGTTATTTCCAATCTCGAAAATGTTACGCTAACGCATAACGGCGCACCGGTCAAAGGCAAGAAAAACGGCAAACACTCTTTTCTATTCAAAATCAAAATGACCGATACCAATTCGATACGCGCGCAAAGCGGAGAATATTTCGACGAATGCGAAATAAAGCGCGCAGCAAAACCCGATTACGACTACAAACTTCATGTCAAATCGGAAACCCAAAGCTGGCAGAAATAATCCGTATCATATATAGCCCTGCGGTAAAAGCAGGGCTTTTTTATAAAAAATCTGTAAGCCGTTAGGCTTACAGACAAATCTGTGGCTGGGGTGGTAGGATTCGAACCTACGGAATGCCGGAGTCAGAGTCCGGTGCCTTACCGCTTGGCGACACCCCATTTTATTCTTTTATATTAATCCCGCAAGGTTCATGTGCATTATGGCAGGGGTGGCAGGATTCGAACCTGCGAGTGCGAAAGTCAAAGTCTCGTGCCTTACCGCTTGGCGACACCCCTTTAAATGGGGTGAGTAAAGAGACTCGAACTCTCGGCCTCCAGAGCCACAATCTGGCGCTCTAACCAACTGAGCTATACCCACCGCA
>JAAWDP010000013.1 GCA_022793815.1 Clostridia bacterium
AAGACAGTATTTAAGTAAATCGTTAGGTTTCATTTTATATATTACTCTTTATAAAAATTGCTGTATATCGTAAAATTATAATAGAAAGAAAAATGAAAGAACGCAACCGATTGAATTTTGCGGGAAATATAAAACATATCTATATCTCACTAGGCTACGAGTAGCCAAGTTCGTCCACGCTTAAAATACAATAGAAAAGGTATGACTTTATGCCATACTTTTTCTATTGCCTGCGACTTGCCTAAAACTCCCTATGGGAATTACTGTAAAAGCAAGCCTTGTTTTTTATATTCGTCGGCATTGCGCTTGATTTTAATAGGGAAAAGGTGTATAATACGATGGCATACGGAATTTAAAGGAGTTTGTCAAAATGAAAAAAGCATTTACAAGCATTCTTATTTGCCTGACGGCGTTTGCGGTAATGTGTCTGACAGGATGCATAAACGCATTTGCCGAGCATGAATATAACGATAACGAAAAAATAGTGCAGCTTGAAGACCGCTATGCGAAAGAAATTTCAGTGTTTAATTCCATCGAAGGCGGCTACTCTCTTACCGTTTCGAAATTCTACGGGCGTCAAACGCTATGGAAGAAAAACCTCGAAAACAGTGCGCAGATGCAGATACGGCTGGATTTGAGTGTTTCAAGCGGCAGTGCGAAAGTCGTATATATCGATTGCAACGATAACATAACAGTTCTAATCGAATGTTTGCAAGGCGGCGGCTCGGGCGCGCAGTCGGCAACAAAGACAATTTCTTTGACGAGCGGCTTGAACCGATTGAAAATTGTAGGCTGCGACTGCAAAGACGTCGACCTGAAAATGTATTTCGACGAACCGTGATTCCCATGTACGATACTTTTTCCGTACTGCTCGGCAACGGTTTACAAAGTCATGATTTCGAAAGATTTACGGCAGGCAAAACACCTACGGAAAAAAGACAACGAGTTTTGCTCATTGTCTTTTTTCTTTTACCTTTTTGCGACAAAGCCCGCAACCCCGTTTACGAATACGTATTTAAGGTTCGAACTCTGTCTGTTATGGTGCGGAGGATGGGACTTGAACCCACACGAGAATTAACCACAGGCGTCTGAAACCTGCGCGTCTGCCATTCCGCCACCTCCGCAAAATGCCGACTAAGTTATTATACTTGACTGATAAAGATTTGTCAACAATAGAACGCTGAAAAAAAGAAAAACTTTTTGACTGATTGACAAGCATTCTTAAAGATAGTATAATTAGATACGGAATTTCGAAAAGCAGACAGGTGACGAATTGAAGATAATAGAAGTAAACGGCAATAAACAGTATATAATGAAAAAATGGCTTGCGACAAAAATCTCGTTTTATGCCGCGCTTGCCGTTTGCGCGGTCGCTGCGGCAGTCGGCATTGCAAGGTTTTGTCTCGGGCGTACCGACGGCGGCGGACTGTTTCACGATTTGGCGGTTGCCGTCGGAGCGGCGGCACTGCTGTTTATTCCGCTGATTGTCGAACGGGCATTGAAATGGTATATACCCAATTTGATTGTGCTTGCGGCATATTTTATTATCGTGACCAATCTGATAGGCGGAGAAGTATTTCATCTGTTCAATGCCTCGGGCATAAACAATATAAAGATTTTCGACAAGGCAATGCATACTTTTAACGGCGTGGTATTCATGTTTTTCGGGTATTCGCTGTTTTCCATGCTGAACAACATTCCGTCGAAAAACAACAATTTCTCACCTCTGTTCGTGGCTTTCTTCGCATTCGGATTTTCCATGCTTATAGAATACGTTTGGGAAATATACGAGTTCACTCTCGACAGCATCGGCGAAGTATTCAATATGCAGCGTTGGAAGGACGGACTTGTTTCGCTTGACCCCAACGAAAACGGTTTCTACGAGATTTTCGACCGGCGCGGCAGCGCGATTGCGGACACTATGGGCGACATGATAGTGCATGCGCTCGGTTCTCTGCCCGTAGCCGTGGCGGGTATCGTATGCATGCGCAACGAAGGCGACGATTTCATTTTGCGGACATCCGTGCTCAGTAAAAAGCAAGTTGCGTATTTTACCGCAGTAAATAACGGAATCGCCGTTCAAACGCAGGACGACTCGGCGGACAACCTCGCCGCGGAGACCGAAGCGGCTGCCGCAAACGACGCAAATACGCGTTAGAAAAAAACTGTTCCCGAAATTCGGGCAATTAGCTTGACACTGCCGCATATATATCGTATAATGAAATCACCAAATATGATAAGGAGAGTGCGTTATGGCAAAAAGAGGCGACTATTTCGGTTTACCCTACATTGTGAGCGTGATTCTCGCAATCATTCCTTTCACCGCATGGCTTTGCGGCTTCATCACGAGATTCATGGAAGGAAAGATAATCGCGGGCATTATCCGCTTGATAGGTCTTGGTTTTATCCTTTGGATTGTAGACCTTATCCTCATGATTGTCAGCAAACATATTTTGCGTTTGTTGCCGGTCTGATTAAAAGAAAGTACGAAAGAAAATCCCGTCTTGTTTCAAGTCGGGATTTTTTCATGCCCTTAAAATCTTTTGCCGCTTTTTTTTCAAAACCGTTGACTTTACGGCGAGCATGTGATATACTTTTCGGGTAAATACATATAACAATCGCCTTTTGTTCGGGGATAAGGAAAGGAGGCTGTTTGGAAAGGATAGAGAACAACCTACTGCGTGTCGAGGCTGACCTTCACGGCGGTGCGCTTTTTCGCATAACGGATAAACGCAGCGGCGCCGAATTGCTCTGGCAGGGTTCGCCCGATTCATGGCAGGGACGCGATGTGGTAATATTTCCGTTTGTTGCGCGTCTGAAAGACAAGACATATACTGCGGACGGCGCCGAGTATTCGATGAACAATCACGGACTTGTGCGCTACTTTGATTTGACGGTTGCGAAAAAGACGGAAACCTATCTCGAACTCGGTTTCGAAAGCAACGCTCAAACGCTGAAACAATACCCGTTCGAATTTATGTTTTCCGTGGCATACCGTCTTGAAAACGACTCTCTTTACATAAAATACAAAGTGCAAAATACGGGAAATAAAACCATGTATTTTTCGCTAGGCGGTCATGCGGCGTACAATATATGTTGCACCGTCGGCGATGTCGACGACATTTCGGGAAACAAGTTGGTGTTTGCCGAAAGACAAACGCTTGTGCGTTACGTGCTCGACGGTGAGGGTAAGTTTATCACGGGAGAAGGTCAGCCGCTTGAAATAGAAGAGTTGCCGCTTTCGAAAGAGCTCTTTCAAAAACACAAGACGCTCATATACGGCTCGGTTAAAGGCGGCGTTACTCTTTTGAAACGCGACGGTTCGAAGGTCGTGTACGACCTCGGCGGCGCGCCTTATACGGCGGTTTGGTCGCATGAGCGCAAGGGCGGATATGTGTGCGTCGAGCCGTGGTGGGGATTGCCCGATTACGCGGATTGCAATAAAGAGCTGCGCTTTAAACGCGGCATAAATGCTTTGGAAACGGGAAAGACGTTCGAGTGCGGTTACACCGCGACATATATAAACAGGTAATAAAGCCGTTCGCCGATATGACGGACGGGGTCGAAATAAGCGGAGGTATAAAATGACAAACAAAGAAAAGTACGAGCTGTGGCTGAAAAAAGTCACCGATGCCGAGGTCAAAGCGGGATTGGAAAAAATGAGGGGGGACGACAAGGCAATAGACAATGCCTTCTATAAAGACTTGGAGTTCGGCACGGGCGGACTGCGCGGCGAACTCGGAGCGGGCACAAACTGTCTTAACGTGTATACGATTCGCAAGGTTACGCAGGGCATAGCCGACTGCATGAAACACTACGGATATAAGAGCGCGGCGATAAGTCACGATTCCCGCATAAATTCCGACGTGTTCGCGGCGGAAGCAGCGGCGGTCTTTGCGGCGAACGGAATAAAGGCGTACCTTACGAAAGAACTTATGCCCACGCCGTTTCTGTCGTTTATAACGCGCTTTTACAAAGCGGACATAGGTGTTATGATAACCGCCAGCCATAATCCCGCAAAGTACAACGGTTACAAGGTTTACGGCAGCGACGGCTGTCAGTTGACCGACAAAAGAGCAGGCGAAATGATAGGCTATATCGAAAAAGTCGACCCGTTCGAAGTCAAAGTCGCGGATAAAGAGGAAAGCCTGAAACACTCGATGTTGGAATATGTAAGCGACGACGTTACGCAAATGTATCTTGCCGAGGTGCAAAAGCGCTCGGTCGGCGACGCAGAGGGGCTGAAAATAGCATATTCGCCGCTCAACGGCACAGGCTATAAACTTGTTCCCGAAATATTGAAGCGCTCGAAAGCGGCTGCGCTCGACATCGTTCCTCAGCAAGGCTATCCCGACGGCAGATTTACGACGTGTTCCTATCCCAACCCCGAAAAAGCCGAGGCGCTCAAACTCGGGCTCGAGCTTGCGGCAAAAAAAGACGCAGACATATTGATAGCCACGGACCCCGACGCGGACAGAATGGGTATCGCGGTCAAGCACGGAGGAGAATACGTTTTGATGACCGGCAACGAAGTGGGCGTATTGCTTACCGACTATCTGTTTGCGGCAAAAAAGAAAAACGGAACACTGCCGAAAAATCCCGTGCTTGTAAAGACCATAGTCAGCACCGCGCTTGCGGCTAAGGTGGCTGAGCAGTACGGCGCCGAAGTACATGATGTGCTCACGGGTTTCAAGTATATAGGCGACGTCATCGGCAAGCTTGAAGCAAAAGGCGAGGCACAGCGCTTCGTGCTGGGCTTCGAGGAAAGCTACGGCTATCTTTCCGGTAGTTACGTGCGCGATAAAGATGCCGTGGTGGCAAGCATGCTTACCGCCGAAATGACGGCGTATTACAAGAAAAAAGGCATGACGCTTGTGGACAGGATAAACGAGCTTTACGTAAAATTCGGCTGTTACGAACACAAACTCAAATCCTACGAATACGCGGGAGCTGCGGGCAATGCGAAAATGAAAGAGCTGCTTGCGTCGCTTCGAGCAAATCTTCCCGAAGAAATAGGCGGCAGCGCTGTCGTCGATACCGTGGATTATCTAACGCAGGACAGATTCGATTTGCCCAAGTCCGACGTACTCAAATTCACAATGGAAAACGGGTCGTCGCTCATCGTACGCCCGTCGGGAACCGAACCGCTCATAAAAGTTTATTTTACGGTTTCGCTTACCCGCAAAGAAAACGCCGAATTGCTGGAAAAGATGTTCGCTTATGCCGACTCCGTGCTTAAAGCGTAAAATGTTTTGATACCGAAAGAAAATCCTTCGGCGAAAATGCCGAAGGATTTTTTATAAGATTTTTTTGCGGACGGCACATCTCGCCGCCTCAAAAACTTGACAAGGAGCCGCGGTTTGGTGTAATATATTCGGGATAGGATTTTTCTCGGCGTTCGGGTCGCGCTTGTCGGCAAGGCAAACGAAGAAGAACGCGAATTTTATGTAAAGGAGCAGTGCCGTATGAATTGCACGGTGGGCGGATGCCGCGCCGAAAACAATCGTATAAATATTACAGGCAGTCGGCGGCATAAGACTTTCGGTCTGATACGTTCGAAAGACGCTTTGACATTCGGCGTCGGATTTAATGTCCCGCCGACGGCAAAAAGCCAAGCTGCAACGGACTTATTACTCTTTTCGGTTTTACCCGCTTCGGGCATATTGCCCCCGCGTCGCGCCGACAGAGTGGTAAGTCTTTTTTGTGTGACGCTCGCGGCTTTTACGGCGGCTTAGTGGACGCGCTTATAGTAACTCCCGCTCAAAAGGCGGCAAAGGCAGTGGAAAGCGTGGTACGCGCTTGCGGCGACTACACCGTCACGTTTTCTCCGTCGGCAGCCGACGCGCTCGGAAAAATCCGTTCGAAGGTCTACGATTTGGTAATTATAGACGGCTCGCCTGCTTGCGGCAGAAGCAAGGAAGCGGCATTGACGGCGGCGTCGCGCACGGAAAGCGGAGTAATTCTGCTCGTCGGAGCGGACATGTTCGAAAAGAGCGTGATGCAGTTGTCCGAGCGCGGAATAGTCGCGGTGTCCGAGCCTCTGTCGAAAATCGCATTGCTGTCGGCAGTGAGAACGGTTTACGCATTTAACATGCGGCTTGCACGCTTGCGCGACGAGAACAGAAACTTAAACAAGAAGCTCGAAGATTTGAAAATAGTCGACCGAGCCAAAATCGCGCTTGTGGTGCGGCTGGGCTACACCGAAAGCGAGGCGCACAAATACATCGAAAGACAGGCGATGAATCTGCGCACAAGCAGAAGGGACGTCGCTGTCGGCATACTCAAAACTTATGAATACTGAAAGGAGCTCTATGGATTACGATTCGGAAAAACCGAGAGAAGAATGCGGTGTGTTCGGCATAATTTCACCCGAGCCGATTCCTTGCGCGGGACTGAGTGCGGTGGCGCTTTTGGCGCTTCAACACCGCGGGCAGGAAGGCGCGGGTATCGCTCTGTTCGACGGCGGCGACGTTAAGTGCAAAAAGAACGTCGGGCTTGTCGATGAAATATTCGGCGCGGACTATCTCGAATATGCGCCGAAAGTCAAAGTCGCCGTGGCTCATGTGCGCTATTCCACAACGGGCGTAAACAGCGCGGAAAACGCGCAGCCGATTGTAACCAAGCATTCCCGTCTTACCTGCGCGCTTGCGCATAACGGCAATCTCACCAATGCGGCGGCATTACATAAAAAAATGGTGCGTGAAAGCGGAAAAATATTCACGACCACCAACGACACGGAAATAATCAATATGCTGCTTATAGACGAAACCATCAAGTGCCGCGATTTGAATCAAGCCGTGTACAATGTGACAAACATCATAGAGGGCGCGTATTCGCTTGTTATAGGAACGGGCGACAGGCTGATAGCGGTGCGCGATAAAAACGGATTCCGCCCCCTGTGCATGGGTAAACTCAAAAACGCTACCGTGTTCGCTTCCGAAAGCTGTGCGCTGGACTCGATAGGCGCAGAGTTTGTGCGCGACGTGGAGCCGGGTGAAATAGTCTGCGTGGATGTAAACGGAAAGACGACATCGGTAAAACACGACCTTACCGGGGTAAGACGCGGATTATGCGTGTTCGAAATGGTATATTTTGCGCGCCCCGATTCCGTTATCGACGGCATGAGCGTTTACGAGGCGCGGCTCGAAATGGGCAGGGCTCTTTGGCAGCAGCAGCCCGTCGACGCGGATATGGTTTGCGGCGTACCCGATTCGGGGCTTGTGTCCGCTTACGGTTATGCGCGTGCTTCCGGTATACCTTACGGCACGGCGTTTATAAAAAACCGCTATGTCGGGCGCAGTTTCATAGTGCCGTCGCAGCTCAAACGCGAAGAAACAGTGAGCGTGAAACTCAATCCGCTCAAAGCCGCGGTGGAAGGCAAACGCATAGTGCTTGTCGACGATTCCATAGTGCGCGGCACGACAAGCGCCAGGATAATCAAAACGCTGAGAAAGGCGGGCGCAAAGGAAGTGCACATGCGCATAGCGTCGCCGCCGTTCAGACACCCGTGTCATTTCGGTATAGATATAGACAGCGAGGAAAATCTCATAGCAAACAAGACCGACGTAGAGGGTATCAGAAAATGCATAGGCGCTGATTCTTTGGTGTTCATGGACTACGGCAGTCTTATGAAAATAAATCTCGGTAAAAATGTCAAATTCTGCGGCGGCTGCTTTTCGGGCGATTATCCCGTAAAAGCGGACGCGGCTGGCGGTAAGGATAAATTCGACGATTGAACGGAGGAACTTCAATGGCAGAAAAAGCGTATTTAATCTTGGCAAACGGCGATGTCTATGCAGGCGAAAGCATAGGCGCGTCGGGCGAAACGGTAGGAGAGGCTGTGTTTACTACGGGCATGGGCGCGTATATGGAAACATTGACCGACCCCAGTTATTACGGGCAGCTCATAATGCAGACGTTTCCGCTGATAGGAAACTACGGACAGATTGCTCTCGATTCCGAATCGGAAAAACCCGCGCTTTTCGGCTACATAGTCCGTGAACTGTGCGGACGCGGCAGCAACTTCCGCAAGGAACGCGAACTGGACGAGTTTCTCAAAGATAACGGCATAGTCGGAATAAGCGGAGTGGATACACGCAGTATTACGCGCACGCTCAGAATAGACGGAGTCATGAACGCGATGATAACGCCAGATTTGAAACACAAGGACGAGAAACTTGCGCGTATCAAGAGCTTCAAGGTGAAAAACGCCGTGGAAAAAACCACGTGCAGCGAACCCGTAAAGTTTTCCGACGGCGACAAAAGGGTGGTGCTGTGGGACTTCGGCGCGAAAATGAACATAGAACGCGAGCTTGCTCGGCGCGGCTGCGAAGTTTTGAGAGTGCCTGCATTTTATACGGCAGAGCAGATACTCGCGCTTAAACCCGACGCGGTTATGCTAAGCAACGGCGGAGGCAATCCCGCCGATAACACGGGAATAATCGCCGAACTGAAAAAGCTTTTCGAAACCAAACTGCCTATGTTCGGCATCTGCCTCGGACACCAGCTCATGGCTCTTGCGAAAGGCGCAAAAACAAAGAAACTCAAATACGGTCATCGCGGTGCCAACCAGCCCGTCAAAGACCTTGTTTCGGGCAAGACGCACATCACGTCGCAAAATCACGGCTATGCGGTTGTCGCGTCGTCGCTTCCCGAGTGTGCGAAACTGCGGTTCACCAATGCAAACGACCGCACCTGCGAGGGAATCGATTATACGGATGCTCCCGCATTTTCCGTACAGTTTCATCCCGAGGCTTGCGGAGGACCGCGGGACACAGAATTTCTGTTCGACAGATTCGTAGGACTTACGGAGGGTAAAACAAATGCCTAAGAATAAAGATATAAAGAAAGTGCTTGTCATCGGCTCGGGTCCCATAACGATAGGACAGGCTGCGGAATTCGACTATGCTGGAACTCAGGCGTGCCGCACTCTAAAATCCGAAAAAGTCGAAGTGGTGCTTGTGAATTCCAATCCCGCGACGATAATGACCGACAGGGCAATGGCGGACGCCATATACATAGAACCGCTCACGCTTCCCACGTTGGAGCGCATAATCGATTTGGAAAAGCCCGACGGCATACTGCCTGCACTCGGCGGACAGACGGGTCTTACGCTTTCCATGCAGCTTGCCAAAAGCGGATTTTTGGACGAGCGCGGCGTGAAACTGCTCGGCATGAAAGTGGACGCCATCGAACGCGCCGAGGATAGAGAACTGTTCAAAGAAACAATGGAATCCATAGGTCAGCCGTGTATTCCGTCCACCGTGGTAAACGATACGGACAGCGCGGTTGCATTTGCGGAAAAAATAGGTTATCCCGTGATAGTGCGCCCCGCATTCACGCTGGGCGGCGCAGGCGGCGGTATAGCGGCTAACGAATCCGAGCTGAGGGAAATAGCCTCGGGCGGTCTTGCGCTTTCCCCGATAACGCAGGTACTCATAGAAAAGAGCATTTACGGTTGGAAAGAAATCGAGTTCGAAGTAATGCGCGACTCGATAGGAAACGTCATAGCGGTATGTTCCATGGAGAATATGGACCCCGTCGGAATACATACTGGCGACAGTATAGTTGTCGCTCCCACAATGACGCTCGCGGACAAGGAATATCAAATGCTCCGCAGCGCCGCGCTCAACATAATAACCTCGCTGAACATAGAAGGCGGCTGCAACTGTCAGTTCGCGCTCGAACCCAACAGCATGGAATATGCGGTCATAGAGGTCAATCCCAGAGTGTCGCGTTCGTCCGCGCTCGCGTCGAAAGCAACGGGATATCCGATTGCCAAAGTCACCACGCTCATTGCGCTCGGATATACGCTCGACGAAATTCCCAATGCCGTCACCGGTAAAACGTGCGCGTGTTTCGAGCCCACCGTGGACTACTGCGTGGTCAAACTTCCCAAGTGGCCGTTCGACAAATTCGTTTACGCAAAGCGCACGCTCGGCACGCAGATGAAAGCGACGGGCGAAGTGATGTCCATTGCGCCTTCGTTCGAACAGGCAATCATGAAAGCGGTCAGAGGCGCGGAAAGCGTGCTTACTCTGTCCAATCCCAAGTATGCGGAACTCAGCGACGAAGAAGTGCTTTCGAAACTGATGCCCGCAACCGACTATCGTTTGTTTGTGCTTTACGAAGCGCTCAAACGCGGTATAGCCACGGTGGAGAAAATAGCCGAGCAAACAAAGATAGACCCGTGGTTCTTAGACAAAATAGTAAATCTCGTAAATTACGAAAAGAGCATAACGGGCGTACCTATCGACAAAGATACGTATATGCGCGGCAAAAAGCTCGGCTATCCCGATAAAGCGCTTGCCGCTCTCAGCGGGCACGAGCTTCCCATGCATGCGCGCGCCGTGTATAAAATGGTGGATACGTGCGCTGCGGAGTTTGCTGCGGAAACACCGTATTTCTATTCCACTTACGACGAGGAGAACGAAGCCGCGGAATTCCGTGCAAGCAGAAAATCGGGCAAGCGCAGAGTAATAGTTTTCGGCTCGGGTCCCATAAGAATAGGACAGGGTATCGAATTCGACTATGCGTCCGTGCACTGCGTGTGGGCGCTCAAAGAAGCCGGCTACGAAGTCGCAATAGTCAATAACAATCCCGAAACGGTTTCCACCGACTTCGATACCGCCGACAGACTCTATTTCGAAGCGTTGACCGACGAAGACGTGGAAAACGTCATCGCCACCGAAAAACCTTACGGCGTAGTGGTGGCTTTCGGCGGACAAACGGCAATCAAACTCACAAAACATCTTGCCGAACTCGGAGTCAGAATTTTGGGTACTCCCGCCGATTCCATCGATATGGCTGAGGACAGAGAGCGTTTCGACGCTTTGCTCGAATCCCTCGACATCGCGCGTCCCAAGGGCAGCACCGTCAAGACCGCGCAGGAAGCGCTTGCCGCAGGCGAGTCCCTCGGCTATCCCGTGCTCATGCGCCCGTCATACGTTCTCGGCGGTCAGAACATGATAATCGCGTTCTCGGCGGCGGATATCGAAGAGTATATGAAAATCATACTCGAAGAAAATCCCGACAATACGATACTTATAGACAAATACGTTATGGGTACCGAGATAGAGGTCGACGCAATCTGCGACGGCGAAAAAATACTCATTCCCGGTATTATGGAACACATAGAACGCGCGGGTATTCACAGCGGTGACTCGATAGCCGTTTATCCGCCGTCCAACCTCAACGATGCGATGACGGAAAAGCTTGTCGAGTACACCGAGAAACTTGCGGTTTCGCTCAAAACGCAGGGTCTTGTCAACATCCAGTACATAATCGCCGACAATAAAATCTACGTTATCGAAGTAAACCCCCGTTCGTCGAGAACCATTCCGTACATATCCAAGGTTACGGGCGTTCCCATGATAAAACTCGCAACCGAATGTATGCTCGGCAAAAAGCTCGAGAAACTCGGTTATGGTACGGGACTTTACAAAACATCGCCGTATACCGCGGTCAAAGTTCCCATATTCTCTTTCGAGAAATTGCAGGACCTCGACACACACCTCGGACCGGAAATGAAATCCACGGGCGAAGTGCTCGGAGTCGGCAAGGCTCTTGACGAGGCTTTGTATAAGGGACTTGTGGCGGCTGGCTATAAAATGCAGCGTAACGGCGGCATACTGCTCACCGTAAGAAACAACGACAAATCCGAAATAGCGGATGTGGCGAAAAAGTTTGCCGAACTCGGCTTCGAACTGTACGCCACTTACGGCACGGCGGACGTACTCGAAAAGTGCGGACTTGCCGTGACGCGCGTGAAAAAGATAAACGAGTGCGAAAAAGACAATACGATGACGCTGCTCAAAACGGGCAAAGTCAACCTCATAATATCCACGTCCACGCGCGGACGCATCCCCACTAACGACGACGTGCGACTCAGACGCCGTGCCGTTTCGCTGGGCATACCTTGCCTTACCAGCCTCGATACGGCAAATGCGCTCGCATTCAGTCTGAAATCGCGTTACAGCCAATTGAATACGGAGCTTGTCGACATAAACAATATGCGCTCCGACAGACAGAAGATAAATTTCATCAAAATGCAGGGAGCGGGCAACGATTACATTTACATAGACTGTCTGAACAAATCGTTTAACAATATGGAATCGATAGCGGTGAACCTTTCCGACAGACATCTCGGGGTCGGCGGCGACGGCGTGGTGTTCATATACCCGTCCGATAAAGCCGATGCGAAAATGCGCATGTTCAATGCCGACGGAAGCGAAGGACTCATGTGCGGAAACGCCGTGCGCTGCGTCGCGAAATATCTGTACGAAAGCGGTAAAGTTAAGAGCGAGGACGTCACCGTCGACACCGAAAGCGGCGTTAAAAAAGTGCGGCTTTTCGCACGCGGCGGCAAAGCCGAAACCGCATTGGTCGAAATGGGCGCGCCCATGCTTTCGCCCGAGAAGATTCCCGTCAACCTTACGGGCGAGCGCGTAATCGGTCAAAGAACGCTATGCGGCGGCGAGCAGCGCGAGATAAGCTGCGTGTCCATGGGCAATCCGCACTGCGTAATATTCACGGACAACGTAAACATCGCCGATGTGGAAAATATCGGCAGAGCGGTGGAAAACGACAAACTTTTCCCGAGAAGAACAAATGTGGAGTTTGTGCAAGTCGTTGACAAAACACATCTCAAAATGCGCGTATGGGAACGCGGCAGCGGCGAAACTTACGCTTGCGGTACGGGCGCCTGCGCGGCGGTCGTCGCCGCAGTCGAGCGCGGTTACTGCGAAAAGAACACCGACGTGTTCGTCAAACTTTTGGGCGGAGAACTTATAATAAACTACGGCGATACCGTAACGCTGCAAGGCGACGCTATCGAGGTATACAGAGGAGTAGTCAAGTTATGATTAAGTACATATTCGTTACAGGCGGAGTCGTTTCCGGACTGGGCAAGGGTATTACGGCGGCATCGCTCGGAATGATGTTAAAGGCAAAAGGGCTCAGGGTAATAGCGCAAAAACTCGACCCGTATATAAATATGGACCCGGGCACCATGAGTCCGTACCAGCACGGCGAAGTGTTCGTCACCGAGGACGGCGCGGAAACCGACCTCGACCTGGGACACTACGAGCGTTTCATCGACGAAAATCTGAATAAATTTTCTAACCTTACTACTGGCAAAGTTTACTGGAATGTTCTCGATAACGAACGCAAGGGCGTATACAACGGCGAAACCGTGCAGGTCATACCGCACGTCACGAACGAAATCAAGAAGTTTATCTATTCCGTAGGAAAGAAAATAAACGCAGACGTCGTTATAACCGAGATAGGCGGAACGACGGGCGATATAGAATCGCTGCCGTTCATAGAGGCGATAAGACAGGTGAGCAACGATGTCGGAAGGGATAACTGTCTGTTTATTCACGTCACGCTTGCTCCCGTAATCCGTTCGAGCGGCGAGATGAAAACCAAACCCACGCAGCATTCCGTGAAAGAACTGCGTTCTTTGGGCATATCCCCGAATATAATAGTATTGCGCTGCGACAAGCCCGTCGACAAACAGACGCGCGACAAAATCGCTCTGTTTTGCGACGTGCCTGCGGACTGCGTGATAGAGAACAGCGACGTGCCGCTTTTGTACGAAGCGCCCATCATGCTGGAAAAGAGCGGATTTACCGCAATAGTTTCGCGCGAGCTGGGACTCAGCGACGGTCAGCCCGACCTTACCGCATGGAAAGAAATGCTCGTAAAAGCGAAGAACCGCGATAAGACGGTAAAGATAGGTCTTGTGGGTAAGTACATAAAAATGTTCGATACCTATCTTTCCATAGTCGAGGCTCTTACGCATGCAGGTATTCATAACGGCGCGAATATCGATTTGCGCTGGATAGACGCGGAAAAGATAACGGAAGAAACGGCGCAAGCCATGCTCGGCGAGTGCGACGGAATAATCGTTCCGGGCGGTTTCGGCGACCGCGGCATAGAGGGCATGGTGCAGGCGGCGCGCTGGTGCCGCGAAAACGACGTGCCGTATTTCGGAATCTGTCTGGGAATGCAGATAGCCGTCATCGAGTTCGCTCGTCACATCGCAAACCTTTCCGATGCAAACAGCCGCGAATTCAATCCCGATTCCATGAATAAAGTAATAGACATAATGGAAGGGCAAATCGGCTGCGAAAACACGGGCGGAAGCATGCGCCTGGGAGCGTATGAATGCGTGCTGAAAGAAGGTTCGCGTCTTAAAGCGGCTTACGGCACGGATTCCGTGCGCGAACGTCACCGCCACCGCTACGAGTTTAACAATGCATACCGCGAAATGTTCGAAAACCTCGGACTCACCGTCGGCGGCGCGTCGCCCGACAACGGACTTGTCGAGTCGGTGGAGCTTACCGAAAAGAGGTTCCACGTCGGCGTACAGTATCATCCCGAGTTCAAATCGCGTCCGCATAAACCTCATCCGCTGTTTATGGAATTTATCAAAGCATCATTGCAGGAGAAATAATGAAACTCAATCCGAACTATTCGAATCTGAAAGAAAGCTACCTTTTCGCCGAAGTCGCGGATAGAACCGCTAAATTCGCTGCGGCTCATCCCGAAATGAAGATAATCAAACTCGGTATAGGAGACGTTACGCTTCCCGTTTGCCGCGCGGCAGTCGAAGCAGGCGTAAAAGCGGCGCAGCAAATGGGCGAGCAGTCCGCTTTCCGAGGTTACGGTCCTTACGAAGGCTACGAATTTCTGCGCGAAAAAATCCGCGCTTATTATGCGGCGCGCGGAGTAATGCATGGGCTTGACGAGATTTTCGTGAGCGACGGAGCGAAAAGCGACGTGAGCGGAATTCTCGATTTGTTCGACAGGGATAACACCGTGCTTGTCCCCAATCCCGTATACCCCGTATATGTGGATTCGAATGTCATGGACGGACGAAAAATCGTATATGCTTCGGGGACGGAAGAAAACGGATTTTTGCCGCTTCCCGACAGGAAAGTCAAAGCGGATATAATATACATCTGTTCGCCGAATAATCCCACGGGAGCCGCTTACGATAAAGAAGGGCTTAAAAAGTGGGTTGACTATGCCGTGGAAAACAAAGCGGTTATACTTTTCGACGCGGCTTACGAATTCTTTATTTCGGATAAATCGCTTCCGCACAGTATTTACGAAATTGAAGGCGCGAAGCAGTGCGCAATCGAAATCTGTTCGTTTTCCAAGACGGCGGGCTTTACCGGCGTGCGGCTCGGATACATGGTGATTCCGAAAGCGCTTGACGGAGGAAAGCCGAACGGCATGTGGTTTCGCAGACAGTCCACGAAATACAACGGCGCATCTTACATAGTCCAGAGAATGGGCGAGGCTGTGCTTACCGAGCAAGGACTGAAACAGGTCGGAGAAAACGTGAGTAAATACATGAAGAACGCCGCGCTGATTTCCGATACTTTGAGTAAGACAGGAGTATGGCATACCGGCGGAGTGAATTCTCCGTATATTTGGCTCAAATGTCCGGGCGGCGATTCATGGAAGTTTTTCGACAGACTTCTTTGTGTCGGCGTGGTAGGCACGCCGGGCGCCGGATTCGGCGAAAACGGCGAGGGGTATTTCCGCCTTACGGCGTTCAACACTTACGACAACACGCTCGAAGCCATGTTACGGTTGGAAAAAATGCTTGGTTAATCGAATAAAAATACGGCGGCAGACAAGTGTCTGCCGCTTTGCTTTTCAAAAAGCCCGCACATGCCGTGGTACTGTCGATTTAAACCCGCCGCTCGGCAGGTGGGCAAGCCGATTGCAACGTCTGTCATCCACTGGCTTTTCCTCTCGGAAAAAATTACTGAGGCCCGACATAGTTTGCAGATACAAGCAATCCCTTATAAATACTGTGGTTTCAAAAAGAACAAACTCACGTACACAGCAGGTATTAAACTGTCTGACTATATTATATTCCAAGCACGCAAAAAAATCAATGGGTTCGGGAAAAATTTTTTCGGATTTATTTTTCTTTCAGTACTTGACAAATGTGCGTTTTTGTGGTATGCGGCGCAATGTGCTTTGCGGCGGATAAGCATGACTTTGCAGCGTCGTGAATAGATTATACGGAAAGTTTACCTGTCAAGGAGTAGAGTATGAGCGTAAGAAAGAGGAAACGCCGCATAATACGAACTTTCGATTTCGGGCGAATACTCGCTTTTGTAACCGCAGTGTGCATTGCGGTCGCCTGCGCGGCGGCGCTGCTCGGAGTTAAACGCGGCGAAAAGAAAGTCATTCTCGAAAGCCGCGCGCTGTACGGCGTAGTTACGGGCACTTACGATTCTTCGGCGCAAGCCGCAGCAGCCGCCGATGAGTGTGCCGCGCGCGGCGGCGCGGGCTACATTACGGAAGCGGACGGACGCTATGCGGTAATGGCTTGCATGTATTCGGTCGAATCCGACGCTGTTTCCGTTGCGTCACGCATAGACGGAGCTACGGTTTGCAAAGTCGTTTTGAGCGGCGCGGAGCTGATTAAAAACACGGACAGCGAAAAAATGTGCAAGGCTTTCGAATTTTTTTCCTTTACCGTAACGGACAACCTCATGCGCGTCGCCGCAGAGTTGGAAAACCGCGAGATAAGCGAAAGCGAAGTTGCGGTTCGTATCGACGGGCTCAAAGAAGAAGTGCTTGCTGCCGGCGAGTCGGGAGATTTCGCAAAGACGCTTGCCGACAGCGTTTACGGGGTGTTGAATGCGCCCGCCGACGGCAAAAAACCGCTTTTGTCGCATATAAGATTTGCGCTGTGTTCTTCGGTCGTACTCATTAAAGACACGATGACCCTTTGTTTCACCGTGCCTGTGAAAAAATTGTCGAACAGCGCCTTTAAATACTTGTTAAACCTTGAAAAATATGCTATTATTATACGGTAAAACCAAGCAAGGAGATTGCCTTTATGCAGTTAAGAGAGATTATACAAATCCTCGATGCCGAAATACTTACGAAGCATGATGAGAGCGCGCTCGATTTGGACGTTCATACCGCTTGCGGTTCGGACATGATGAGCGACGTTTTGGCTTACGTTAAGGACCAGGGCTTGCTTTTGACGGGACTTGTCAATCCGCAGGTTGTCCGCACGTCGGAAATGGTTGACATAGTGGCTATCGCGTTTGTGCGCGGCAAGCGTCCCGATTCTATGACAGTGGAACTTGCCGAATCCAAAAACATAATTCTCATCGGAACGGACGAGAAGATGTATCAGGCTTGCGGCAAGCTGTACAAAGCGGGACTCGGAAATTAAACGTGTCTGCAAGCGAAAGCATTAAACTGCGCTACGACGTAAACGGCGAGGATTTCGTTACCTGCGGTCAGGCGTCGGAAGACGTAAAGCGCACTTTGAAGGGAATAGGTATTCCCGCAGATACCATAAGGCGCGTGTCCATTGCCATGTACGAAGGCGAAATCAACATGGTGATTCACGGCGGCGGCGGAGTGGCGCAAGTCGAGATTTTCGACAGCGAAATCAAAATCGTTCTCGCCGACACGGGCAAGGGTATCGCCGATATAGACAAGGCAATGCAGGAGGGGTTCTCCACCGCAACCGACGATATACGCGAGCTCGGTTTCGGCGCCGGCATGGGACTTCCGAATATGAAAAAATATTCCGACGAGTTCCGTATAGACAGTAAGGTGGGAGAAGGTACCACCGTTACCATGACCATAAAATTTTAGGAGGATGCGTCAGGACGCAATGGATAGGTTCGTAAAACCCGTATATCTCGATGCGGACAAATGCAACGGCTGTGTGGCATGCATGCGCCGTTGTCCGACCGAGGCTATCCGTGTGCGCGACGGCAAAGCGCAGGTCATGTACGAGCGCTGCGTCGGTTGCGGCGAATGCGTCAAAGTCTGTCCGACCCATGCGAAAAAGGAGTCCTGCGACGGTTTCGAATCGCGTAAGAAGTTCAAATATACCGTTGCGCTCGCATGTCCTTCGATATACGGTCAGTTCAATCACCTCGATAACCTCGATTACGTGCTGAACGGAATCAAGCGTCTCGGGTTCGACGATGTGTGCGACGTAGGGCATTATGCCCGCTACGTTTCGGCGGCAACCACCGAATACATAAAAAATTCGGGGGCGGCAAAGCCCGTTATCAGTTCGGCTTGCCCCGCGATACTCAACCTTATCCGCATGAGATACGCGCATCTTCTCGACCATCTTTCGCCCATGAAACAGCCGGAAGAAATCGCCGCGGCGGCGGCAGCGCGCAAGGCGGAGCAAACCACGCACCTTGCGAGAGAGGACATAGGAATATTTCTTATAACGCATTGCGCAGCCAACACCATGAACCGTTCGGACGCAAGCGACTTAAACGAAATCGACGGGTTCATATCGCTCAAAGAAATATATTTTCAGTTGCTTACCGAGATGAACAAACTCAAATCGTGCGATTTGGAAAAGCTTGCCTCGGCGGATGCGCTCGGCGTCAGCTGGGGCTGTTCGACGGGCGAGGCGATGGGACTCGGCACCAAAAAGTTCATTGTCGCCGACGGCATAGAAAATGTTATGACGGTGCTCGGCGATTTGGAACACGACAAGCTCGGCGATATAGACTTTCTCGAACTGAACGCATGCACGCAAGGCTGCGTGGGCGGCTCGATGAATCTCGAAAATCCGTTTCTGGCGAGAATGCGTTTGAGGCTGTTCCGCGAAAAATTACCGCTCGAACCGCCGAATGATTACGAGGGCATGGAGGCATATATGCGTTCGCGTCCGTATTCGAGCAGAGAAAGCGCTTTCCGTCTTTCGGAAAACAGACAGGAAGCCATAAAAAAAATGATTCGCATCAAGCAGATTTACGAAAAACTGCCGCATATAAACTGCGGTAACTGCGGCGCGCCCACGTGTATGGCGTTTGCCGAAGACGTAGTAAACGGTTTGGCGGTCAAATGCAAGTTTTTGAAGGAGGATATCTGAAAGTGACTGCGCGCGAGATAAGCGGCAAAATCGGCGGAAAAGTCGAAGTTGACGGCAGTTTCGATGTCAAAGCCTATTATGCCGGCGACTTTCTCAGTCGGGTAATGGGCAAAGCTCCGTCCGACAGCGCATGGATAACCGTAATGAACAATATCAATGTCGCGGGAGTTGCCGTTCTTGCGGAAATAAAAATAATCGTAATCTGCGAAGGGGCGGTGCCCGCGCCGCCGCTCATAGACAAGTGCCGCGAAGAGGGCATTGCGCTTGTCACAACCGATAAGGGAGTGTACGAGTGTTGCAGGCTTATCGGCTGACATGAAATTTTATTACGATTTCCACATTCATTCCTGTCTTTCGCCGTGCGGCGACGACGATATGACGCCGTTCAACATAGCCAATATGGCTAAAATCAACGGATTGAATATAATCGCAGTAACCGACCATAACAGTTGCCGTAATGCGGCGGCAGTGGCGGAAGCGGCAGAAGGTCTTAATATTACCGTACTTGCGGGAATGGAACTTACGACAAGCGAAGACGTACATGTCCTTATGCTTATGCCGTCGCAGAAGGCGGCGCTCGAATTGGACTCTTACGTCGCGTCGAAGCGCATGCGCGTGAAAAACCGCAGCGAAATCTACGGAAGACAGCTTGTCATGGACGCGCGTGACAATATAATCGGCGAAGAAAGCGATTTGCTCATTGCAGCGACCGACATCGGCGTATACGAAACCGCCGCAATTGCCGAAAAGTTCGGCGGCGTCGCCGTCCCCGCGCATATCGACAGGGAAAGCAACGGACTTGTGTCCGTGCTCGGCTCGCTTTCGGCGGATATGGGATTTACTCTGACGGAGTTTTCCCGCACGGCAAAGGACGGGTTTATCGAAACCTATTCGAATCTCGGTTACGGAGCCGTTCACGATTCCGACGCTCACCGCTTGGAAGAGATAGCGGTCTGCGGCGGCAAAAACAGTCTTGAATTCGATTTTCTCCCGACTACCGAAGCGGTGATAGCCGCTTTGAAAAGCATGGGCGGAATCGGACGGAAGAAAATACCATACAGACAACATTAAAGGAGAGTAGTATATGATTAACTCGTTTGACGATACGCCGCAGCAAGCGGCCGAGTTGAAGGCGGCGCTTTCGGAGCTGAAAAATGTTCCGGGTCCGCTGATGAAAGCGCTTCAAAAAGCGCAGGAGATTTACGGCTGGCTGCCCGCTCAGGTGCAAAATACGATAGCCGATTTCTTCGGCGTGCCTTTGGCTGAGATATACGGTATCGCCACTTTCTATTCGCAGTTTAACCTCAACCCCAGCGGCAAGAACAAGATAGGCGTTTGCCTCGGAACGGCTTGCTACGTCAAAGGAAGCGGAGATATTTTGGCGGCGCTCGAACAAAAGCTCAAAATTTCCGCAGGTTCGACTACCGAGGACAGGAATTTCACGCTCGAAGCCACGCGCTGCATAGGCTGCTGCGGACTTGCGCCCGTGCTCACCGTCAACGGCGAAGTTTACGGAAAACTCACCGTAGACGACGTGGACAAGCTGCTTTCCAAGTATACGGCATAAACCATGGAAGAGCTCGCTCTCAACATTCTCGACATAGCATGCAACTCGGTCGCGGCAAACGCGACGAAAGTGCGGATAAGCGTTTCGGCGGACACATCGAAAGACCTGCTGTCGATAAGCGTCAAGGACAACGGCAGGGGCATGGATAAAGAGTTTTTATCCACCGTCGCCGACCCGTTCGCCACTACGCGCAAGACGCGCAAAGTCGGAATGGGCATTCCGCTGTTCAAAGCGGCGGCGCAGGTTGCGGACGGCATGTTTTCGATAGAGAGCGAAGTCGGCAAGGGCACCGAAACCAAGGCGACTTTCAAACTGTCGCATATAGACCGAATGCCGCTCGGGGATTTGGCGGCGACCGTAGTCACGCTTATAGGAACGGCAGGCGAGGCGGATATAGTGTTTTCTTACACGGTGAATACGCAAAATTACGTGTTCGATACGGGTGAGATAAGAAAAGTATTGGACGGAGTGGATATAAATTCACCCGAAATCATCGTCTACATAAAGGATATGATAGACGAAAACATTACGAGAATAAACGGAGGATTGATTTTATGAAAACATTGGAGGAATTGCAAGCCATTCGTGACAGAATGAAGACGCAGATGGCTTCGCGCGGTGCAGCGGACGGCGACGATATCAAGATAGTCGTCGGAATGGCAACCTGCGGCATAGCGGCAGGCGCGCGCCCCGTGCTCAACGCCATAATCGAGGAAGTCGAAAACCGCAAACTGGAAAACGTAAAAGTCACCCAGACGGGTTGTATCGGCATGTGCAAACTCGAACCGCTGGTGGACGTGATTGTTCCCGGCAAAGAGAAAGTGACTTATGTACACGTGACGCCCGAAAAGGCGCGTCGGATAGTTGCATCGCACGTCGTAAACGGCAATGTCGTCGCCGAATATACGATGAACGCGAAGGCATAACGGGAGGATGAAAAATGCTGGAAAGAGCACATATTTTGGTTTGCGGCGGCACCGGGTGTACGTCGGGCAACAGTAATAAGATATACTCGGAGTTTGTTTCGCGTCTGAAAGAGCAGGGACTCGATAAGGAAGTAAAACTTATCATGACGGGCTGTTTCGGTCTTTGCGCGCGCGGACCCATTGTCGTTGTATATCCCGAGGGTACGTTCTATCAGCACGTCAAACCCGAGGACGTGAACGAGATAGTCTGCGAGCACATTCTTAAAGGCAGACCCGTCGAAAGACTGCTTCATGCGGAGAAGGAAGAGGACGGCTCGCTCAAAGCGATAAACGAAACCGATTTCTATAAGCGCCAAAAGCGCGTCGTACTGAGAAACTGCGGTATTATAAATCCCGAGAGCATAGACGAATACCTTGCTTACGACGGATATAAGGCATACGAAAAAGCCATCACGCAGATGACTCCGCAGGGCGTCATAGACGAGCTCAAAAAGAGCGGTCTGCGCGGACGCGGCGGCGGCGGATTCTCTACGGGTATGAAGTGGCAGTTTGCGCATGATTCCGTTGCGGACCGCAAGTACGTCGTATGTAACGCGGACGAGGGCGACCCCGGCGCGTTTATGGACCGCTCGCTGCTCGAAGGCGACCCTCATGCGGTCATCGAAGCGATGATGATAGCAGGTTACGCAATAGGCGCAACTCAGGGTTATATATATGTCCGCGCGGAATACCCGATAGCGGTCGAACGTCTCGAAATAGCGATAGGTCAGGCGCGCGAGTACGGAATACTCGGCAAAAACGTAATGGGACTCGGACACGATTTCGACATCGAACTTCGGCTCGGCGCGGGCGCGTTCGTCTGCGGCGAGGAAACCGCTTTGCTCAACAGTACGGAAGGTAAGCGCGGCGAACCCCGTCAGCGTCCTCCGTTCCCCGCGGTCAAGGGACTGTTTTCAAAACCGACGCTCATCAATAACGTCGAAACATACGGCAATATCACGCAGATAATACTCAACGGCGCGGACTGGTTCGCGTCCATGGGTACCGAGAAGAGCAAGGGTACGAAAGTATTTGCGCTCGGCGGCAAGATACACAACACGGGACTTGTCGAAATCCCCATGGGAACGACGCTCCGCACCATAATCGAAGAAATAGGCGGCGGCATTCCCAACGGCAAAAAATTCAAAGCGGCGCAGACGGGCGGTCCGTCGGGCGGCTGTATTCCCGCATCGCTTATCGACACAAAAATCGACTACGACAACCTTATCGCAATCGGTTCGATGATGGGCAGCGGCGGACTTATCGTAATGGACGAGGACAATTGCATGGTGGATATCGCCAAATTCTTCCTCGAATTTACGGTGGACGAGTCCTGCGGAAAATGCACTCCGTGCCGTATAGGGAACAAGCGCCTTTACGAAATGCTGGATAAAGTCACCAAGGGCAAGGCTACCATGGAAGACCTCGACAAGATGGAAGAGCTTTGCTATTACATCAAAGAAAACAGTCTTTGCGGACTGGGACAAACCGCGCCCAATCCCGTACTTTCCACACTTAAATATTTCCGCGACGAGTATGTCGAGCATGTCAAGAACAAGCGCTGCCCCGCAGGCGTGTGCAAAGCGCTTGTAAGTTATAAGGTAGAGCCCGACAAATGTATCGGCTGCGGACTGTGTAAGAGAAACTGCCCCGTCGGAGCGATAAGCGGAGAAATCAAACAGCCGCATGTCATCGACCCCGCGAAATGTATCAAGTGCGGCGCATGTATTCAGGCTTGCCGCAAGAACGCAATAACGAAGTGAGGTAGAGAAAAATTATGAAACAGGTAACATTGAAGATAAATAACGTCTCCGTCACCGTCGACGCAGGCACGCGGATTTTGGACGCCGCGAAGAAAGCCGGTTTTGCTATCCCGACGCTGTGCTACCTCAAAGACGTGTGCAACGAAGGTTCTTGCCGCGTCTGTGTGGTCGAAGTCAAAGGTGCCCGTTCGCTTGTTGCATCTTGTTCTGCTACGGTAAGCGAGGGCATGGAAGTATACACCAATACCCCCAAAGTAATCGCATCGCGCAAAAAGACAATCGAACTTATACTCGGCAATCACAAAAAAGCCTGCCTTGCCTGCGTAAGAAACGGCAATTGCGAATTGGCTCAGCTGTCGCAGGATTACAACTGCGACCCGCATGCATACGAAGGCGTTACGACCGAGTACGAAATCGACGAAACTCCGTATCTTGTTCGCGACAACGACAAGTGCGTGCTTTGCCGCCGTTGCGTAGGCGTGTGCAACAACGTGCAGGGTATCGGCGTAATAGGTCCGAACAAGCGCGGTTTTGCCACGCATATCGGATGCGCGTTCGAGCAGCCTCTTGCCGCAACCCCGTGTGTTGCTTGCGGTCAGTGTATAACGGCTTGCCCCGTCGGCGCGCTTCATGAAAAGGACGATACGGATAAGGTGAAAGAACTTCTCGGCGATAAGGACAAGTATGTCATAGTCGGAACCGCACCGTCCGTAAGAGTGGGACTCGGCGAAGAATTCGGTTATCCCATAGGCAGCAACGTCGAAGGCAAGATGGTCGCTGCGCTCAAACGCCTCGGTTTCGACAGAGTGTTCGACGTGGACATGGCTGCGGACATGACGATAATGGAAGAAGGCACGGAATTTTTGCACAGACTGCAAGACAAGACCGCTACGCTTCCGATGATGACCAGCTGTTCGCCCGGTTGGATTCGTTATATGGAATTTTATTATCCCGAACTGCTGCCGCACCTGTCGTCGTGCAAATCTCCCCAGCAGATGTTCGGCGCTATAATGAAGACGTATTACGCAAAGAAATTCGATATTCCCGTCGAGAAGCTCGCGGTTGTCAGCGTTATGCCTTGCGTCGCAAAGAAAACCGAAATTTTCCGCGAGAACCAAAACGCTGCGGGCGTTCCCGATATAGACGTCGTAATCACCACGAGAGAGCTTGCCCGTCTTATAAAGAATCAGGGCGTGGATTTTAAGTCGCTTCCCGACGAGAAGTTCGACGACCCGATAGGCGAGGGCAGCAGCGCGGGACTTTTGTTCGGCGCTACGGGCGGCGTTATGGAGGCGGCGCTCCGTACCGTTTCGGAAGTCGTACTAGGCAAGACGCTGGATAAAATCGATTTCAAAGCGGTTCGCGGCATGAAGGGAATCAAGTCCGCAACAGTCACCCTCGACGGTCGGAAAATCAAAGTGTGCGTCGCAAGCAGTTTGTCCAATGCGAAAAAAGTTCTCGAAGACATCAAGGCAGGCAAGTGCGACTATCAGTTTATCGAAATCATGACTTGTCCCGGCGGTTGCGTGAACGGCGGCGGTCAGCCCATACAGCCTTCGTCGGTAACCAACAATGTCGACGTAAGAGGGCTTCGCGCAAAAGCGATTTACGATACTGACAAGAAAGCCGCGCTTCGCAAGAGCCACGAAAACCCCGTTGTAAAGACGCTGTACTCCGAATTTTTCGATAAGCCAGGCAGCCACCGCGCTCACGAGATTCTGCATACGTCTTACAAGAAGAGAAACAAATATTATATGTAACGTAAAACAAAGCAAATCCGCAGAAAAGCATCGGCTTTCTGCGGATTGTTTTTATATCAAAAGCTTGCGTAATGCGGCAGAATATTGTATAATGTCATAAGAGTCCGTCTACGGCGGATTCAGTCACCGTTAAGGGAAATCACATGCGCGGAGTTATCTTGAAAAACCGATATTACAGTGACGGCGGAAGCGATTACGTGATTTCGCGCTTGTCGGAGGAATTCGCTTTTTCCGGAATAAGCGTCGAAGTGTCCGATGTATTTTCCTTGCTCGAAAGCAGTCGGCTGCCCGATTTTGCGGTGATGTGGGATAAGGACGTAAGCGGTGCGCGGATGTTGGAACGCCGCGGAGTAAGACTGTTCAACCGCGCCGACTCGGTTCGGATTTGCGACGATAAATACCTTACTTATGCGGAAACGTACGGTATTTGCGACTATCCCGAAACTTTCTGCGCACCTCTCGAATACTCATTGTCGCCGCAGTTCGACGAAG
Organism: Clostridia bacterium; assembly: GCA_022793815.1. GTDB lineage: Bacteria > Bacillota > Clostridia > Christensenellales > Pumilibacteraceae > MGBC157735. The sequence goes on from JAAWDP010000013.1 coordinate 25,446, forward strand.
AATTTTCAGACAGAGTTTCCGCTCTCGGGTTTCCTCTTGTGGCAAAACCCGCAGTAGGAAGTCTGGGAAGCGGCGTAACCGTCATAAATGATTTTGACGCTCTTAAAAAGTTCTGTTTGGAAAATTCGGGCAAACGCCGTATAATGTATCAGAGTTTTGTGAAATCTTCCGAGGGCAGGGACATACGTCTTTACGTAATCGGCGGCAAAACGGTTGCGGCGGTTAAACGGGTGAACGAACATTCGTTCAAATCCAATGCGGAAGCAGGAGCGTCGACATATCTTTACGACGCGCCGTCGGATATGGTTCGCATTGCGGAAAGACTTTGCATGCATCTGAAACTCGATTATGCTTCCGTGGATTTCTTCGACTGCGAAAAACCGCTTCTCAATGAAATCAACAGCAATGCTTATTTTCACGGAGCGGAAACGGCATGCGGCGTAAACATTGCGCGGCGGTATGTCGGATATATCGCGGAGGTTATGAAATGTTAAGCGAAAACGTCAAAGCACTGTTTGCTTCCGTGGAAGACTTGTGCGCGAAATACGGACGCAGACGCGGAGAAATAAAAATCCTTGCGGCTACCAAAACAGTGGATTGCGAACGAATGAATGTTCTGCCGTCGCTGGGAATAACCGATGTGGGCGAAAACCGCGTGCAGGAGTTCCGCGAAAAATACGGCAAGGTCGCAAACGTAAACTGGCATATCATCGGCGCATTGCAGACTAACAAAGCTAAGTATGTGGTTGGCAAAACGGCAATGATACACTCGCTCGACAGACCGTCGCTTGCCGACGAGATTGACCGTTTATCGGAAAAATGTTCGGTTATCAGCGACGTGCTTATAGAAGTCAACATGGGCGGTGAACAGTCGAAGAGCGGAGTAAGCGCGGACGGATTGGACGCCCTTTACGACTATGCAGCGGAAAAAAAGAATCTTCGCATTCGCGGACTTATGTCGGTGCTTCCGATAGGCGCCGACGAGAGGCTTTACGAAAGACTTTATAAACTTTACGAAAAAAAGAAGGGCGGCGTATTCGATACGCTGTCGGCAGGCATGAGCGGCGACTATCCGATTGCCATAAAGCACGGAGCAAACCTCATACGCCCCGGAAGCGTGATTTTCGGAAAGCGGAATTAAATCGAAATTATAAGGAACAGGTGATAAAATGGGACAGTACGACGATTGGCTCAGAAAAGGAAGAAACTTCCGAGAGGGTGAAGAACCCGAATATTTCGAAGACGCGCACGATAACGAGGGCAGATACCTCAAACCCGAGGAGCGCATGTCGCAGCCGCGCTATTCTTCGCGCCCGGACGGCAAAACTTTTTCTTCGCAAGCCGCGCCGCTTCCCGACACAAAGCAATATATTGCGCCGCGGTTTTATCAGAATGTAGTGGTGTACGAACCCCGCACGCCCGAGGACGTTCAAATTCTTATCGACTATCTGCGCCGCCGCGAACCCGCGATTATAAATCTCGACAATCTCGAAGACGAAGTTGTCGCACAGCGCATTCTCGATTATCTCAGCGGCGCGGAGTACGCGCTCGGAGGCAGCGTGCACCCGATAGCGGGAAACATATTCTTACTGACGCCGGAAGGAGTGGAAATAACCGTACCGTATGACCTTTAAGGAAAAAGCAAAAAAATTCTTCTCGAAAACATGGGAATATATAAAAGTCGCAAAAGTCGAACTTATCGTGCTTGCGGCTCTGCTTGCGGCAGACCTTATCACGAAAGCGGTAATAGCCGCGACAATGCATGTCGGACAGAGTATAACGCTCATACCCAAGTTCCTTTCTTTTACGTATACGCACAATAAAAACGCGGCGTTCGGTTCGGCTTTCGGATTGGATAAAATTCTCGGCGAAGTAGGAGTGAGAGTCGTGCTTTTGATTATCACCGCTCTTGCCGTGGCGTTTTTCTCCGTCTTTCTCTATCGAATTCGAGGCAAGCACATTACGGGCAGAATCGGGCTTGCTCTGCTTATATCGGGAGCGCTCGGCAATTTCGTCGACAGACTTATTTTCGGCTATGTCCGAGACTTCGTGGAAATAATTTTCTTCGGACTCGATTTGCCGCTAATCGGAGAGAGTTTTGCGATATTCAACATCGCGGATATCGGCGTCACCGTAGGCGTGATTCTGTTTTTGGTTTATATTTTGTTCTTTTCGGATTGGGGCAAGGAGAAAAAGTCCGAAGAAAAATCCGAGTATGTACTGCTTGAAGAAGAAAATGCCGCCGAGGAAGCGAAAGAGCAAACTTCGGACAGCGGAAGCGAAACGGTCGGCAGCACGGTGCAAGCCGACGCATCCGCAGGGACGGAGGGCGAGTGAGTGACGCAGGCAAATAACACCATGTCAATCGCCGAAGAAAGGATGCGCTTTACCGTGGAAAACGGCGAGAGCGTCCGTTTGGACGTGTATCTTGCCGCGGAAACCGAGTACTCGCGTTCTTATATCAAAAAGCTGACGGAGGACGGGCAGGTGCTTGTAAACGGCTCCGAATGCAAGTGCAGCCGAATACTCAAAGAAAACGACGTCGTGGAAATGAATATTGTCGAGCGGAGCGGACCGTCGGTAATAGCGAAGAACATACCGCTCGATATCATATACGAAGACGACGACATAGTGGTGGTGAATAAGCAGGCGGGACTGACGGTTCATCCGGGAGCAGGCAACAGTGAGGACACTCTCGTGGGCGCGCTTGTGTGGCGCGGAACCGCGCTTTCCGACGTCAACGGTTCGTGCAGACCCGGAATAGTTCACAGGCTGGACAAGGATACCACGGGCGTTATGGTTGTTGCGAAGAACAACAAAGCCCACGCCGCGCTTGCCTCGCAATTCGAAAAGCGGAGTGCCGTTAAACTGTATGTCGCTTTGCTCGAAGGCAACCTGAAAGACGATACGGGTATGATTACGACGTTCATAGGGCGGAGCGAGAAGGACCGCCGTATAATGGCTGTTACGCGTGAGGGGCGTGTGGCTGTCACTCGGTACAAAGTGTTGCGTCGGTTCGAGAGAAACTGTTTGACGGAGTTCAATCTGCACACGGGGCGTACTCACCAAATCCGCGTTCACGCCAAATTTTTAGGACATCCCGTAGTCGGCGACAAAACATACGGTTCCGATTCGAAAAGATTTTCTTCCTTGCCGGGTCAGTTGCTGCATTCGAAAAGTTTGACGATAACTCATCCGACGAGCGGGGAAAGGATGACTTTTACCGCGCCTGTTCCCGAAATCTTTGCCAAGACGTTGGAAACCGTGGAGAAAGAGAGCGGAGGTAAAAATGCGTTTCAAGTCTAATCTTATGGACGATAAGCAGCTGAGAAGAACGGTAATCAGAATTGCTTACGAAATAACGGAAGGCAACCGCGGAGCGGACAGGCTTATTGCGGTAGGGCTCGGCAAGCGCGGTTTTCCGCTTGCCTGCGAAATTGCCAAGGTTATAGAAACGGTCGAAAGCATCAAAGTTCCCGTCATAGCAATGGACGACAACCCCGTCGAGCGCATGGAAATAAAAGAGTCCGACGCGCCGCTTTCAAACGGCAAATGCGTTGTGATAATAGACGACGTGCTCTATACGGGACGTACCGTGCGCGCGGCTATGGAAGCCGTCGTAAAAGCGCTGAAACCCGACACCGTTCGGCTTGCCGTGCTTGTGGACAGAGGCGGCAGAGAGTTGCCGCTCGGAGCGGACTATGTCGGATTGAAAATACCCCTTGCCAAAAACGAACTGATTAGCGTGTCTTTGAAATCGGTGGACGGAGAAGACCGAATCGATTTATATACAACGGACGATTGAGGAGGCTCGAATGTTAAAAAGAAAGGATTTGCTCGGACTCAAAGACGTGAGCAAAGACGAGATACTTCAAATTCTCGGCTGCGCCGTCGAAATGAAAGAGGTGCTCGGGCGCGATGTGAAAAAGACGCAGCATCTTGTCGGCAAGAACGTTGTGACTCTGTTTTACGAGAACAGCACGCGCACGCGCACTTCGTTCGAAACCGCGGCAAAAATAATGAGCGCAAACTGCACGTCGATTTCGGCGGCTGTTTCTTCGGTGCAAAAGGGCGAATCGCTGATAGACACGGGGCTGAACCTCGATGCGCTTCTGACCGACGTCATAATTCTGCGGCATAATATGTCGGGCGCGCCGCATCTTCTCGCACGCAACGTAAAGGCAAGCGTTATAAACGGCGGCGACGGAATGAACGAACATCCGACCCAAGCGCTTTTGGACATATTCACCATGCGCGAGGAGTTCGGCGACGATTTGCGCGGACTTAAAGTCGTGATTGCGGGCGACGTAAAACATTCGCGTGTCGCGCGCAGCAATATTTGGGGACTTACCAAACTCGGAGCCGACGTCACCGTAGTTTCTCCGCGCACGCTGCTTCCGACCGAAATCGACAAAATGGGAGTGCATGTCTGCGACAAGATAGACGATGCGGTCGTCGGAGCGAATGTCGTCATGGGACTTCGTGTCCAGCTGGAGCGCCAGCAATCCAAACTGCTGCCGAGCGTTTCCGAATACATGCAGTTCTACGGCATAACGCAGAGCCGTCTTGCGAAAGCCGATTCGAGAGCCATTCTTATGCATCCCGGACCTATTAACAGGGATGTCGAAATCAGCGGCGCGGCGGCGGACGGCGACGGTAGCAGAATACTCAAACAAGTGACGGGCGGCATAGCCGTCCGCATGGCGGTTATGTATCTTCTTACGGGAGGCAAGGCATGAATACTCTTATAAAGAACGGTTTCGTACTGAGGGACGGAAGACTGCAAAAACTCGATGTCTATATCGAGGGCAGCGTGATAAAACGTATCGGCGCAAATCTTGCGGTCAAGGCGGATAAGGAAGTCGACGCGCAGTCGCTTGCCGTGCTGCCGGGTTTTGTGGACATGCACTGTCATTTGCGCGAGCCCGGCTTCGAATACAAAGAGGATATAGACAGCGGAACCAGAGCCGCGCTTCAAGGCGGATTCACTTCCGTAGCATGTATGCCCAATACTTCGCCTGCGGTGGATAATACGGCAGTGCTCAAATACGTCATAGACCGCGCCGCCGAAACGGACAACTGCAAAGTGTATCCGATTGCCGCAGTGACGAAAGGGCAGCAGGGAAAAGAAATAACCGAAATGGGAAAATTGCTCGAAGCGGGCGCCGTGGCGTTTTCCGACGACGGAAGACCGGTAGCCGATTCGAATACCATGCGGCTGGCGCTCGAATACGCCTCGGGATTCGACGCTCTTGTCATAAGCCACTGCGAAGACCTTTCGCTTGCCGCAGGCGGAGTCGTCAATGAGGGATTCAACGCCACGGTAGTGGGACTGCGCGGAATAACCCGCGCCGCCGAGGAAACCATGGTGGCAAGGGAAATAATACTTGCCGAGGCTCTCGGCTGCCGCGTTCATATCGCGCATGTCAGTACGGCGGAAAGCGTCGAACTTGTCCGCGCCGCAAAAGCGCGCGGAGTAAAAGTGACTTGCGAAACCTGTCCGCATTATTTTTCGGCGACGGACGATGAAATACTCAGTTTCAATGCCAATGCAAAAATCAATCCGCCGCTCAGACTTCAATCCGATGTAGATGCGATAATAGCGGGACTCAAAGACGGCACGATAGACGTCATAGCGACGGACCATGCGCCGCACCACAGCGACGAAAAGAATAAGGAGTTCGACCTTGCGCCAAACGGCACTTCGGGTTTCGAAACCGCGTTTTCCGTAGGATACACTTATCTTGTCGACGCGGGGCATTTGGAACTTGCCGAGCTTGTCGATTTGATGAGCCGCAATCCCGCGCGTATTTTGAGAGTGGAAGGCGGCGAGATAGCCGAAGGCGCGGTCGCCGATATTACGATTGCGGACCTCGATTCCGATTATGTGGTGGATAGCTCGCGTTTTGTTTCCAAAGGCAAAAACAGCGTTTTCAACGGCTGGAAACTTAAAGGCGTGATTAAAAACGTGTTTGTAAACGGTAAGGAAAAGGAGATAAGATTGTGATAGACAAACTTATAGAGAAAATCAAAGAAACACAAAACCCGTCGGTAGCGGGAATAGACACGAGTTTCGATTATCTGCCCGATGCAGTAAAAGCCAAGTGCGGTTCGTTGCACGACGCCGCGCAGGCGATTGTGGATTTCAATGCGGAGCTCATAGAAAATTTATATAAAATCGTGCCTGCCGTCAAAGTACAGGTCGCATTTTACGAGATGTACGGCGTCGAAGGCATTACTGCTTTCAAAAAGACCGTGGACATGGCTCGCAAGAAAGGGCTTATCGTCATGTCGGACGTAAAGCGAGGCGACATAGGCTCTACGGCGGCTTGCTATTCCAAAGCGTACATAGGTAATGTGGAAATCGGCGGCAGAAAATTCGTCGGGTTCGACAGCGATTTCATCACGGTAAATCCTTATTTGGGCGCGGACGGAATAAAACCGTTCCTCGCCGATTGCAAAGAGAACGACAGGGGAATCTTTGTGCTTGTCAAAACATCCAACCCGTCGTCGGGTCAGTTGCAGGACAAAATTTTCCGGGACGGCAGCACCCTTTACGAAACGGTCGGCGCACTTGTCGAAGAGTGGGGCAAGGACCTATGCGGCAAGTACGGTTACACCGACGTCGGCGCGGTAGTGGGCGCCACGCATCCTTCGCAAGCGGAAAGGCTTCGCGCCTTAATGCCGCACACGTTCTTTTTGGTGCCGGGTTACGGTGCACAGGGCGGCACGGCGGACGGCTTGAAAGTCTGTTTCGACAGTCGCGGAAGCGGAGCGATAGTCAACAGTTCGCGCGGAATAATATGTGCTTACAAGAGCGATAGATACAAGGGGATGAGCGTCGGCAAGGCTGCTGCGGCGGCGGCAGAGGATATGCGCGACGACATAACGAACGCATTGAAAAGATAACGAGAGGAAACGATAATGAAAGATTATACCGTCGAGGTGACGGAAAACAAAAAGATAGCCGACGGACTTTACGAGTTGACGTTTGCGAGCACCGATTGCGGATTCGAAGGCTTGCATTGCGGTAAATTCCTGCACATGGAAGTTCCGGGAAAACTTTTGCGCCGTCCGTTCTGCCTTTATAAATTTTCCGAAACAAGCATTTCGGTGGCTTATGCGGTCGTAGGCGACGGGACTCGGAATATGACGTTTTTGAAGCGCGGCGACAGACTGAAAGTGACTTTGCCGCTCGGAAACGGTTGGAATCTCGAAGAGAAGCACAAAAAAATAGTATTGCTCGGCGGCGGCGTAGGATGTGCTCCGCTTGCATACGTGCCGGTTTCATATCCGAACCGAAAATATTATGCTTATCTCGGTTTTGCTGATAAATCCAAGGTTGCATTCGAGCATGAATTCGCCCTGCGCTCGGAAAAAGTGGTTTGTACTACCGACAACGGAAGTTACGGCGTGAAAGGCTTTCCCACTCAGGCTCTCGAAAAAGATTTAAAAGAAATAAATCCCGACGCGATACTTGTTTGCGGACCGCGACCTATGCTCAAAGCGGCGGCACGGTTTTCGCTCGAACATAATATACCCGCTTATGCGTCTACGGAAGAAAGAATGGGGTGCGGTGTGGGCGCGTGTCTTGTGTGCGCATGTGCCGTAAAACAAAAGGATTCGGGCACAGTGATGAAAAGAGCGTGTGCGGACGGTCCCGTATTCGGTTTGGAGGAGTTGATATTGTGAATACAAAAGTCAGTATCGCAGGAGTGGAGTTTAAAAATCCGGTAATAACGGCAAGCGGAACTTTCGGATTCGGAACGGAATACGAAAAATTCTACGACATATCCGTTTTGGGCGGAATATGCACAAAAGGCGTAACGCGCGAAAAACGCAACGGCAATCCGTCGCCGCGCATAGCGGAAACGCCGTCGGGCATGCTTAACGCCGTCGGTCTTCAAAATCCGGGAGTGGATAGGTTTGTCGAAGAAGATATGCCGTTTTTGGAAAAAAAGAATCTTGTCACCATTGTAAACATAGCGGGTTCGTGCGAGGACGATTATCTTTACGTAGCCGAACGCGTCAACGAAACAAATGCTCAAATGGTGGAAATGAATATAAGCTGTCCGAATGTAAAAGCAGGCGGTATGGCTTTCGGAATTAAACCGGAAAGCGTATTCAAGATTACGCAACAGGTTCGTAAAGTTTGCAAAAAGCCGCTGATAGTCAAACTTTCTCCGAATGTGTCGGATATAACCGAAAATGCGCGCGCGGCGCAGGACGGCGGCGCGGACGCCGTTTCTCTGATAAACACGCTTACGGGAATGGCAATAGACCGTTTTGCGAGAAAACCCGTGCTCGCAAACGTAACTGGCGGGCTGAGCGGTCCGTGCGTAAAGCCCATTGCCCTCAGAATGGTGAGCCAAGTCTATAACAGCATTGAAATTCCCATAATAGGTTTGGGAGGAATAATGACCGCCGCCGATGTTTTGGAGTTTATGATAGCGGGCGCAACCGCCGTACAAGTCGGGTCTGCCAATATTTTCGACCCCATGGCGGCTTTTAACATAGTGAATGAGTTGACAAAAGAAATGGAATGTTGTAAAATAAGCGACGTGAACGAAATTATAGGTTCGCTTATATTACCGTGAGGAAAAACAGAATGGCTTTGAACGACGCACAGATTTTACAGGCTTTCAAAAGAACGGAAGGCATATTGCACGGACATTTTCTGCTTACCAGCGGACGGCACAGCGATACGTACATGCAGTGCGCAAAACTTTTCGCGGACCCGAAAGAAAGCGAAATGCTTTGCAGAGAACTTGCCGAAAGGCTGAAAGAGTTTAACGCGGACATTATCGTTTCTCCTGCCGTAGGCGGCATAATAATGGGTTACGAAGTTGCCCGTCAGTTGGGTGTCAAAAATCTCTTTGCCGAGCGCGTCGACGGAAAAATGACTCTCCGCAGAGGATTCGCTTTGGAAAAGGGTATGCGCGTCATAGTCGTGGAAGACGTTGTGACTACGGGCGGTTCGGTAAAAGAAGTCGTAGAGCTTGCATCGAATGCGGGGTGCGACGTCGTCGCGGTCGCAAGTATAGTCGACAGAAGCAACGGCAAAGTCGAGTTCGGCGTTCCGTACAGAGCGCTTCTGTCTATGGAAGTCAAAAGCTACGAAGCGGGCGAATGCCCTTTGTGTAAAGACGGCAGCGTGCCTTACAAACCCGGCAGCCGCGGTTTGAAATAAGTTGTTTAAAGTTTGTAAATCGGCAATATAATTGTATCGGAGGTATTTTTAAATGGCAACGAGAAGAACATCGAGAAGGACATATACCTATTCGATTCCGTCGTTTTTGCGCACATTGTCCTATGTTGTGGTGCTTTTGTTGGCGCTGGCTATTACGATAGGCGCAATACTCGGTTGGTGGAAAGAGTTCGCTCAGATAGCGGGATATATCAAAGGAATCGCCATGACGATAGGACTTATAGTTCTGTGCTGGTATTCTTATTACGACGCCCGCACCCGCAACAGCACTTGGTTTATAATTTGGGTCGTTGCGGTGGTCATAGTAATCGTGTTTCAAATACTCGGTTTTGCAATGCCCACATTGTTCAGATAAGATATTAAAGGAAGTAATCAGATAATGGCAAAAGCAAAAAAACAAAACTTTATAGCGGCATATTTTTCGAATTTCGGACTCAGACAGATTTGCGATATTCTCATGGTCATAGGCGCCGTAGTGCTTATAGTCGGTCTTTGCACGGTGGACATCGTGCTTACGATAGGTTTCGGCGTTTATGCCGTCGCCGCGGCATTGGCGATAGTGAGAGCTGCTGCCGTTCTTGCAAGCGGAATAAATCACCGCGCGCCCGAATATAAAAACGCAATCGTAAATATCTGCATAATGTGCGTGATTTTCGCGCTTACGGTATTCGGTTTTGTTTGGTCGCTCGTGGCTTAATATAACAGTAAAACAAAAAACAGTAAAAACAAAAAACTGCGGTTTCTGCCGCAGTTTTTTTTAAATTCGGATATCTTTTGCGGGATTAACATACACGGTTTTTTGATGCGTGTATATCACCTTGCCGGCAGGGGCGCCGCTCGGTTTATTGACGTATTTGACGAAAGTATAGTCCACGGGTACGTTTTGCGACGCGCTCGCTTTCGAGAATTTCGCGGCAAGCGACGCCGCATAAAGTATAACGCTGTCGGGAACGGTTCGGCCTTCCGCGCTTATCAAAGTATGACTTCCGTGAATGGATTTCGTGTGCAGCCAAATATCGTCGGCTTTTGCGTTCTTCGTCAAAGTATCGTTTTGTATATTGTTTTTGCCTACACGTATCGTAAACCCTTCGAAAGAAAAAGTCATGGGCATTGAGGGAATGCGTTTTGCTTTCGCTTTTTTCTTGGTCTGTTTTGGTTTGAGCAATCCCGCACGCTCCAATTCTTCCGTCAGGTCGTCTATTTCCGAATTCTCTCTGCAAAGGGAAAACGATATAAGCACGGTGTCGAAATAGTCGAGGTCGGCTTTTGCTTTTTCGCAGAGCGGCATTGTCTGCTCTACGGTTTTTTTCTTTTTCGCATAGCGTTTGAAATACTGCTGCGCGTTTGCTTGCGGCGTTTTTTCCTTGGCAAGCGGCACCGTTATCAATTTGCCGCCGTCGTTCCAATCCTCCGCCGTAAACTCGCTCATCCCTTGTTTTATCCGATAAATGTTCGCAAGTATGAGTTCGCCGTAAAGTCTGTCGCGGTCGGCGTCGCGGCAGCTTTCCGTTTTTTCTATAAAGCCCGCAAGTTTCTTTTCCGTCCGCGAAATAGCGTTTTTCAGTATTGCGGAAAGTCTGTGTGATTTTTCGCCGAAGCGTATAGCCTTGTCCTTGTCGTAAAAGTATTCGTCCATTGCTGCGCTCAGTGTGGGGAAGAAAGCATACTCTCCGCCGAACGCTTTGTAAGGTCGTATATAAAAGTCCGCGTCGGCGCCGTCGGTTTTGCGTATGCACGGCATTACGTTGTCGAAACGGTACAGCTGTGCCAGCGCGTTTTGCACAGACTGTACCTCGTCCGCACTCAGTTTTTCGCAGTCGGTTCTGCCGAGCGCCGCAAATACGGCTTCCTGCGCGCTTACGGGGGCAAGTCCTTTCATGTTGCGGATTATATAGTCGGGCAAATTGCCGCCGCCGAAAGAACAGAGCAGGGCTTGCACGGCATCGCTGTCGGTGAGAGCCACTCTGTCCTGTGCGGGAGCGGGAAGATATTTGAGAGCGGGAAGAACCTGCCTTTTCGACGAAAGGTCGGCGCCTACTTTTTTGATACAGTCGGATATTTTCCCGTCGCTGCCTACAAGGATTATATTGGAGTATTTTCCCATTATTTCGACGGCAAGCGTTTTGTATTCCACATCGCTCATTTCGTTTCTTGTCGCCAGTTTTATTTTCAATACGCGTTCGAAAGGTTCGGCGCTTATGCCGATGATTTTTGCGCCGCCTATATGTTTGCGCAGGTGCATGAGAAACGACGGAGCGGCAACGGGATTTTCCTTTTTTCTCGACGTCAAATGACATCTCGCGGAAGAAGCCGCCGCACTGATAAGCAGATTGCTGTTTTCTCCGCGGCTGCGCACGGTAAGGATTATTTCGTCCTTTTCCGGCATTGTTATTTTCTCTATTTTCCCGTCGCGCAGACGCTCGTCGAGTTCTTTTGCCATAAATGAATAATGCAATGCGTCGGAGGGCATAATTTTTTTACCTCTGAAAAATTTTCCGCTTTGTCGAAATTTGGTAAAGAGTTTGTTTGCGGCTGTTCTATTAAAGTATAAACTAAAACAGAATGTCCGTCAAATAAATTGACAAAGTTTCAGTTATGTGTTAAGATAAGGCGGTATAATCTTTCGGAGGACTTTTATGGATTACAGTGTGGAAAAACAAAAAGGCGCGGTAAAAATCGATTTTAAAATCACCGCTGCGCAATGGAACGACGAATTGTCGGGAGCATATTCGAGAACGCGTGGAAAATACAATATTCCGGGTTTCCGCAAAGGACACGCGCCCAGAGGCGTTATAGAGAGCATGTACGGCAAAGGAGTATTTTTCGACGAGGCGTTCGAATCTGTGTTCCGCAGTTCGTACAGCGAAGTTTTGGAAAAAGAAACTTGGATATTTCCCGTTGACGACCCGAAAGTCGATTTGGGCGAAATGGACGATAAAAAGTTTACGTTCAGCGCTACAATAACAGTTAAACCCGAAATCAAACTCGGCTCGTACAAGGGCATGGAAATACCCAAAGAACAAGTTAAGGTAACAAAGGAAGAAGTCGACCACATGGTGGAACATGCACGCGAGCATGCCTCCCGTTTCGTCGACGTGACCGACCGCGCGGTGCAGGACGGCGATATCGTTACGCTCGATTACAGCGGCAGTGTCGGCGGAGTGAAATTCGACGGAGGAACGGCGCAGAACCAAGAGCTCACGATAGGTTCGCACTCATTCATTCCCGGATTCGAGGAACAGCTTGTCGGTGTCAAAATCGGCGAAAGCAAAGATTTGCACGTTAAATTCCCAGACGATTATCATGCGGAAAATCTCAAAGGCAAGGACGCGGTGTTTGCCGTAACCGTTCATGCAATCAAAGTGAAAGAAATGCCCGAACTCAATGACGAGTTTGCGAAAGACGTAAGCAGTTTCGATACGCTTGCGGATTATAAGGCGGATATAGAGAAACGTCTTACCGAAGACAAACAGCACCATGCCGACGTCGACAGCGAAAACGCAATGCTCAAAATGATAGCCGACGGCGTCGATGCCGATATTCCTCAGTGCATGATTGACACAGAGGTCGACTATATGCTTGCGGATTTCGAAATGCAGCTTTCCCGTGCTTACGGCGGCATGAAACTCGCCGATTATTTCAAGTACACGGGACTCAAAGAAATCGATTTCCGCCGCCAAAGAAGAGAAAGCGCAATTTCCAATGTAAAAACCAGGCTGGCTTTGGAAAAGATAATAGAATCGGAAGGACTGCAAGTAAGCGACGAGGAAGTGGACGCCGAGCTAAACAAATCGGGCAAATCCGAAAACATATCTGCGGAAGCGGACGCGCGCCGTCGTTCGTATATAAAGAGCGATTTACTTATGGCAAAAGTAGTGGACTTTTTGAAAGCAAACAACAAGTTTGTGCCTAAGAAAGAGTCTGCCGAGAAAACGGAAGAAAAGAAGCCTGCGGCAAAAAAGAGCACTGCGGCTAAAAAACCCTCCGCAAAAAGCGCAGCCGGCGCAGATAAGAAAACGGAAGGCAAAGCGGAGTAAACTTACTTCGGAGGATTGTACTTGCGGCATAAAGACTGTTTGCCGCAACATAGATTATATACGTGGAGGTTTGACATGATAAAGAATAATTTGGTTCCCATGGTCGTGGAACAAACAAACAGAGGTGAGCGTTCCTACGATATTTATTCGCGCTTGCTCGAAGACAGAATAGTGTTTCTGACGGGCGAGGTAAACGATTTGTCTGCGGACATAGTAATAGCGCAGCTGCTTTATCTCGAAGGCAAAGACCCGGAAAAAGACATAAACCTTTATATAAACAGCCCGGGCGGAAGCGTTACGGCAGGCATGGGCATATACGACACCATGAATTATATCAAGTGCGACGTGCAGACCATCTGCGTGGGAATGGCGGCATCGATGGGCGCGTTTTTGCTCTCGTCTGGTGCGAAAGGCAAGCGCTTTTCGCTTCCCAACAGCGAAATCATGATTCATCAGCCTTTGGGCGGAGCGCAGGGGCAGGCGAGCGATATCGCAATTCAGGCGGAGCACATTCTCAAAATCAAAAAGAGAATGAACACAATACTTTCCCGCAACTGCAACCAGCCGCTGGAAAAAATAGAAAAAGACGTCGACAGAGACCACTATATGACAGCCGACGAAGCTCTTAAATACGGACTTATCGACAGAGTTTTCGAAAAGAGAGTATAGGGAGATTGAAAAGTTTTGGCTAAAAACAGTATTAACAACAACGACGGTTTCTGTGCTTTTTGCGGACGACCGCGGTCGGAAGTAAATCATTTGGTGGAGTCGCCCGACGGTTCTATATCTATATGCGACCAGTGCGTGTCGGTTTGCGACGAAATACTGTCGCAGCATAAACAGGTGCAGCCCGAAACGGTCATAAAGCTTCCCAGACCCGCCGAAATCAAGAAACATCTCGACGATTACATCGTAGGTCAGGACAATGCGAAAAAAGTGCTCAGCGTGGCGGTGTACAATCACTATAAGCGCGTCAACTACAATCTTTCCCATGCGACTGTCGGCGGTAAAAGAAAATCCGCCAAGAGCAATATAGAACTGAAAAAAAGCAATATACTTTTAATGGGACCTACGGGAAGCGGTAAGACTTTGCTTGCGCAGACGCTTTCGCGTATTTTGGACGTTCCGTTTGCTTCTTGCGACGCCACCACATTGACCGAAGCGGGCTATGTCGGAGAAGATGTCGAAAATGTTCTGCTCAAACTCATCCAGAATGCGGATTACGACATCGAGCGAGCACAGCGCGGAATAATATATGTCGACGAAATCGACAAGATAGCGCGTAAATCCGAAAATATGAGTATTACCCGCGACGTATCGGGCGAGGGAGTACAGCAGGCCTTATTGAAAATAATAGAAAGTACGGTGGCAAGCGTGCCTCCTCAGGGCGGCAGAAAGCACCCTCAGCAGGAATGCATTTCAATCGACACAACGAATATTCTGTTTATTTTCGGCGGCGCTTTCGTGGGACTCGACAAGATAATAGAAAAGAGAGTCAACTCTTCGTCTTTCGGTTTCGGCGGTTCGCTTAAAACAAAGATAGAGCTTGACAGTTCCAATACGCTCGAAGGCGTTCAGCCGCAGGACCTCATAAAGTTCGGACTCATTCCCGAATTTGTAGGCAGACTGCCCGTTTACGTGAGTCTGAGCGCGCTGGACAGAGAGGCGCTTGTCAGCATTCTCACGCAGCCGAAAGACTGTCTGACCAAGCAGTATAAAAAGCTTATGGAAATGGACGGAATAGAACTGGAATTCGCTCCCGACGCCGTAGAGGCGATAGCCGATAAAGCAATCGAATTGAATACCGGTGCGAGAGGGCTTCGGGCTATCATGGAAAACACCATGCTCGACATTATGTACAGCGCTCCCGACGATAAGGAAATCGAAAAGATTTTAATAACTGCGGGATGTGTGAAAGGAGATAAACCCAAGGTGGTCAAGAAAAAACATAACAAGGAAATAGCCTGACTGTTTAAGGCGTCTGATGTTGTAATCAAACACAAAATGCGCCATAATAAAAGTAAATCGCAATGAGCAGAGGTTATATATGGACGAAAAATACACGGGCGACAACTTAACGAAAGGAGAAATGTATTTCGGCTCGCGGGAAACTTACCAAATGGTGGTTCTCCGCGGCGTTGTCGTTTTTCCTGGACAGACTTATACGGTCGACGTGGGACGCGACAAATCTTTGCAGGCGCTCAACCGAGCAATGGAAACGAATAAAAGCCTGTTTGTAGTTACGCAAAAAAACAGAAGCGCGGTCAATCCCGCGCCGAAAGACATCTATCGAGTCGGTACTCTGGTCAAGATAAAACAGATAATCCGCACTTCGGCAGAGTATGTACGAGCCGTAGTCGAGGGTGTCGAACGAATGGAAATAGACGGATTTGTATCCATTTTGCCGTTCTACGAAGTTTCGCTCAAAAAATTCGCGGAAGAGGAATCCGACCCGCTTATGCTCAAAGCGGTGCGCAGAAATCTTTTCGAGCAGCTTGACGAATACAGAAAATTCGATTCCAAGTCCGTTGTGGATTTGCAGACCATGTCCACTGCGCTTCCCGACGACGAAAAGTTTATTGCAGTGTCGTCCACCGTGTTCTTTTCGGATTATAAGGACAGACAGGAACTGCTTTCGCAGAATTCCGTATATAAGCAGTTGGAATTCATTTATAAGAAAGTAGTGGAAGAGTGCGAACTGAAAGCGGTCGAAAAACGTATCGCGACGAAAGTGCGCATGAACATAGACAAAAACCAGCGCGAGTATTACGTGCGCGAACAAATCAAGGTATTGCGCGACGAATTGGGCGAGGGCGAAAGCGAATTCGACGAATATAAAAAGCGTATAGAAGAAAAGGATTTGCCGTCTTACGCAAAAGAAAAACTTCTCAAAGAACTTTCGCGTATGGAGAAAATGAGCGTAACGTCGCCCGAGGCGAGCGTAAGCCGCACCTATATCGATTTGGTTCTTTCTCTGCCTTGGAACGAGTGCTCCAAGGACAACCGCAATTTAAAAAAAGCGGAAAAGATTTTGGACGAAGACCATTACGGGCTGGAAAAGATAAAACAGCGCATAGTGGAATATCTTGCCGTCCATACATTGACCGAGAATCTCAAAGCGCCTATCTTGTGTTTTGTCGGGCCGCCGGGCGTCGGAAAAACGTCCATCGTGGCATCGATAGCGCGGGCAACCGACAGAAAACTCGTAACGATGTCGCTGGGAGGAGTCAGGGACGAAGCCGAAATACGCGGACATCGCCGCACCTATGTCGGCGCGCTTCCCGGTCGCATAATTTCTGGAATGAAAAACGCGCAGGCAGTCAATCCGGTATTTTTGTTGGACGAAATAGACAAGATGACGTCGGATTTTCGCGGCGACCCCTCGTCGGCAATGCTCGAAGTGCTCGACCCCAATCAGAATTTCAAGTTCTCCGACAACTATTTGGATATGCCTTACGACTTATCCAAAGTCATGTTTGTAACTACGGCAAATACCGTGGACACCATACCGACGCCGCTGTTGGACAGAATGGAAATACTCGAACTTTCGGGTTACACTTACGAAGAAAAATTGCAGATAGCCAAAAAATATCTTTTGCCTAAGCAAATCGAGGCAAACGGGCTTTCGGGACTGAAAGTTACCGTTCCCGACGAAGTTATGAGCGAGATAATATCGCGTTATACCCGTGAAAGCGGCGTGAGAAATCTCGAAAGAGAAATAGCATCCGTGGTAAGAAAGCTTGCGGTTAAATACGTGAACCGCGGCGATAAGGAAATCAAATCGTTCAAAGTAACAAAAAAGGACCTTGCCGAGTATTTGGGCGCGCCTAAATACAAGAACGATTCGATGAACACCGACGACGAAGTAGGATTGGCTACGGGACTTGCCTGGACCAGTGTCGGCGGAACCACCCTTAATATAGAGGTAAGTCTTATTTCGGGTGGAAAGGGCGAGATAAAACTTACGGGAAGCTTGGGCGACGTCATGAAAGAATCGTGTCATGCCGCGCTGACCGTTATACGAAGCCGTGCGGAACAGTACGGTATCGAGCAAGACAAGTTCACTAAGTACGATTTGCACATTCATGTTCCCGAAGGCGCCACACCCAAGGACGGTCCCAGTGCCGGTATTACGATAGCAACGGCAATAATGTCGGCAATGAGCGGCAGAAAGGTTTCCAAGAATGTGGCAATGACGGGCGAGATAACGCTCAGAGGCAAAGTTCTGCCGATAGGCGGTCTTAAAGAAAAATCGTTGGCGGCATTCAGAAGCGGAGTGCGCACTATAATAATTCCGCGCGACAACGAAAAGGACGTTGCGGATTTGCCTTCGGAAGTCAAGGACAACATGACTTTGGTCTATGCCGACACAATAGACGACGTGTTTGGTGTCGCTCTCATCTGATTACTGGAAGTTTTACCGATGATAATAAAGAAAGCGCGGTTTGTCACGAGCATATCGCTTGCATCGAAATACGGCGCGGCGGCCGAAGGCTTGCCGGGCTCGGAAATTTGTGTCGTCGGACGTTCCAACGTCGGAAAGTCGTCGTTTATAAATTTTCTGGCAAGGCAGAACAAACTGGCTAAAACTTCGTCTACTCCGGGTCGCACAAGACTGATAAACCTGTTTTCGTTCAACGACGGCGAATTTACTTTGGTGGATTTGCCGGGGTACGGATATGCGGCTGCATCCAAATCGGAAAAATACAAGTGGGATACTCTCATAGGCGGTTACCTCGAAAATTCTCGTAAACTCGTTCGGGCGCTCGTGCTGGTGGATTGCCGCCGCGAACCGTCCGTGCTCGACAGACAAATGGTCGACTATTTGTATTCTTACGGGATTCCGTTTTCGGTGATTGCTACAAAAGCAGATAAGCTTACAAGGAATCAACTTTTCGGAAGCATTCAGAAGATAGCGACTGCTCTTGCCGTCGGCAGAGATAACATAATCGCCGTGTCCGCGGTGAGCGGCAAAGGACGGGACGAGGTACTGGCGCACTTGGAAGAAGTGCTCCGCAGTGCGTCCGAAACCGAAAACGAATAACACAAAATCGACCTCTCGGCATATATTGATATATAAACGTCGGGAGGTTTTTCAATGGAAAACTATAAGGCTGTCGGACGCATAATCGGAAGTCCGCTGAACGGTCTTTGCGAAAGAATGTGCATAAATGTGGACTGTGTTCTCGATGCTTGCCGCGCGCGCAGGGACTCGCAGAATGCGACTGTGATTCTCACGGATATTACCCAAGGCGCGACCCCGCCGTTTACGTTTGTCGGGGCGGTCGGGCTCGGCGGTTCGCAGTTTGATGTAACAAGCACTTGTTCGGCGCAAAACGGTTGCAGCCGCATAAGCGGAACTTTGCATGTGCCCGTCGTTGCTACATTTACGGACGCTAACGGCATGTGCTGTCACGGGAATGCGGTTATAAGCATGTCGAGGAACATCGTATTGCGGTTGCCGCAGAATACCAATATAGACTACCGCATAGAGGGCGACGGGGGACTGATTTGCGTGAGCGGCGCATTTCTGTCGGACACGGCTGTTTCTTTGACTTTCTGTATCGTGGAAACATACAGGGTTATAAGAAGAGCGGATATCATCGTTCCGACTTACGGATATGCAGTGTTTCCCGATTGCCGCGAATGCGACGGTTGCGCAGCTCTCATGAACGCGCTGCTCGGAGAGGAAAACGGGACCTGAAACGGTTGCAAAAATTTTGCATATTTGATATAATGACGGTATGAAAATTTTTGCGCTGAGCGATTTGCATTTGTCTATAAACAACCCGAAACCGATGAATATTTTCGGTGCGACATGGGACGGTTATCTGGAAACAGTTGCTGCCGATTGGAACGAAAAGGTATCGGCAGACGACGTTGTTTTGATATCGGGCGATATCAGCTGGGCGATGTATCTCGAAAACGCAAAACCGGACCTCGAATATATCGCGGCATTTCCCGGGCGGAAAATAATTTTGCGCGGAAATCACGATTATTGGTGGAAGTCGGTTTCGGCAGTGAGAAATTTGCTTCCCGAAAATATGTATGCTTTGCAGAACGACAGTATAAAGTTTGAAAACACTGTGTTCTGCGGCAGTCGCGGATGGACCACTCCAGAGGGAAAAACGCAAACCGAGTCCGACAAAAAAATATACGACAGGGAAGTCATACGCATGGGGCTTTCTCTTGCGGACGCCGCAAAAAAACGCGGTGAAGGCGACAAACTCGCGGTAATGATACATTATCCTCCGTTTAACAGCAGATTCGAGAAATCGCCGTTTACGGAGCTGTTCGAAGAATATAAAGTCGATGCCGTGATTTACGGACATTTGCACGGAAATGTCGCGCGTGCGCAAAAGTATATGCATTTGGACGGAATAGATTACTATCTCACGTCTTGCGACATGGTCTCTAACAAATTGGTCGAAATTCGTCTCTGAAAAAATCTTAATTGCAATGCTTTTTATGCCTCTTGTTTTCCCAAGAGGTATTTTTATTGAAAAAATAAAGAAAAATGTACGTAAAGGGTTAAAAAGGGTTGATTTTGGTCAGAAAGTGTGCTATAATGTTTGTACAAAACAAAAAGGAGGTTGCCGAAGTGATTCTTGTAGGTACTTATCATCACCAGATTGACGAGAAAAACAGATTCCGTATTCCCGTTAAGTTCAAAAAAGAATTTTCCGAAGTAACTCCTTTTGTTATGAAAGGTACAAACAGATGTCTGTTTCTGTATTCGGGAGCCGTTGCCGAAAAATTGTTTTTCAACAAATTCGACGAAAGCGACTTCACGGACGAAACCAAGAGCAGGGAAATACGTCGTTTCACGGCAAACGCGCTGTGGGCGGAAAGCGACGCTCAGGGCAGAATACCGCTTACGGACGAATTGATTAAGTATGCGGGTATCAAAAAAAATATAGTTTCCGTCGGCGTGTACAACCGCGTGGAAATATGGAGCGAAGAGAACTGGAAGAAGTATAACGAAAGCGACGGGGTTGAGGACAAGCCCGAAACCGAAGAAGAATGAGCGAAGTATACCATGTTTCGGTAATGGCGGACGAATGTCTTGAAATGCTTTCCGTAAAGAAAGGCGGCACGTATTTCGACGCAACGCTCGGCGGCGGCGGTCACAGCGAGCGAATTCTGCTAAAAGGCGGAAATATCGTGGCTGTCGACAGGGACTTCGATGCAATAGATTATGTGACGCAAAAGTTTTCCTCGATTGAAGACTTCGGCGGCAGATATAAAATAGTTCACGACAATTTCAAAAACGTAAAAGAAATCATGCGTGAATGCAATGTAAGCGGTCTCGACGGCGCAATTGCCGACCTCGGAATTTCGTCAAGACAGGTCGATAATGCCGAAAGAGGATTTGCTTACGGAAAAGACGGCGTACTCGATATGCGAATGGACAGAAGTCAAAGTCTGTCGGCGCTCAAAGTGGTAAACGAATATTCCCGCGAACAGTTGTCGAGAATCATCTTTACCTACGGCGAAGAAAACTTTGCCCGCAAAATCGCGGCAAACATAGTTCGCGAAAGAGAGAAGGAGCCGATAACAACCACGTCGCGTTTGAGCGAAATCATTTGCGAAAGCGTGCCGCCGCGAAAGAACGGGCACCCCGCAAAAAAAACTTTTCAGGCTTTGAGAATCGAAGTGAACAACGAACTGTCGGGGCTCGGCGAAGCGGTCTGCGATATGGTGGACATTCTCAAACCGGGAGCGCGGCTGTGCGTGCTGACTTTCCACTCGTTGGAGGACAGAATAGTAAAACAGACGTTTTCGTTGCTTGCGAAAGATTGTATATGCGACAAATCCTTACCTGTGTGCGTATGCGGACACAAAGCAACGGTAAAACTTATAGGCAAACCTTTGAAGCCTTCGCAAAGGGAAACCGAAACCAATCCCCGTAGCAAAAGCGCTACGTTGAGGGTGGTGGAAAAACTTTGAAAGCGAATAAACCCAAAGAGAGGAACATACAATGTTAAAGACAAGGAGACAGATAAGAACGGAGCAAGACAGGTTCGGCGGATATTCTTCCCGTCAGCCCGTAATGCAGAATTATTCCGGCAATCGTTTCGAAATAGACGATAACGACATTTCGGAGCAGGATTCTTATTACGCCGAAATTCCTTCGCGTCCGCAAACTACGGACAGAAAGAAAACGGAAAAATCGTCTTTGTATTCCACGCGGGAAAGTTACGAAAGCTATCCCGACACCGCCGAATTCGTAAACGAACCCGTTTACGCTTCGCGCGCGCCGAGAAAGGTTCGCCGCGATGCCGAGTCGGTTATGCCTACTATCAGAACCAGAGCCGTACTCGATTCGGATACGGACAAGGCTCCCGCGCAAAACAAAAGAACAAAACCCGCAATGTCGTTAAACGCGAAGGTAATGCTCGCCGTGTATGCTGCGGTTGTTGTTGTACTTGCCGCCATAGTTATTGCCACCGGTATAGCAATCGGAAATCTCGGTTCTTCGGTAGCGGCTATGGAAGCCGAACTCTCGGCAAAAAGCACGATAGTTACCGAACAAAACGCTACGCTTTCAGCAATGGAAAACGATTCTGCGATTTTGGGGCAGGCGACCGAAATAGGAATGGTCAAGCCTACCGTCAAAACCGAGATAGAACTGTTGCCTATGGGCGAAGCGGTGAATTACGAGGCACGGACCAACTGGTTCGATAAATTCTGCGATTGGCTGAGTAATCTTATCGGAGGCTGAAACCCTTGGACAAACCGAATAGTTTGCTTTTAACACGAAAGAGGTTATTGATTGTCGTACTTTCAATAGCCTTTTTATTTTGCGCTCTTTCCGTACGTCTTTTATACTTACAGGTATTCAAAGGCAGCTGGCTGCAATCAAAAGCCGCGCAGCAGTGGTACCGCGATTTGCCGCTGGAAGCGCCGCGCGGCAACATTTACGACTGCAATGGCAAAGTGCTTGCGGATAACGAAAATGTCTATGCCGTATATGTGCGCCCCCGCGCCGTAAAGGATTTCGACGCCGTTACAAAAGTGCTTGCCGAAAATCTTTCGCTCGACTATGACAAATTGCATGAAAAACTTACAACAACGCATGTCAGCGAAATAACCGTTATGCGCAGAGTGGAAGAGTCCGTTGCCGAAAAAATCAGGGACGCGCGTCTTGACGGAATTTATTTCACGGTGGACAGCAAGCGGAACTATCCGGGGAAAAACCGTTTGGAGCAGGTGCTCGGATTTACCAATATCGACAACGTAGGTCAAAACGGTTTGGAGGGGTACTACGACAAATATCTTTCCGGGATAGACGGCTTTGCCTTGACTCAGGCGGATATGCAGGGCAATCAGCTTGACGGTACGTCCATAAGGTATATTCCGCCAGTTCCCGGATGCAGCATGACGCTTACAATCGATACCGAAATTCAGGCTTTTGCGGAAACCGCCGTCGACGGCGCGAAGACCGAGTTTGCAAGCAAAAGCGCAAGCATGATTGTCATGGACGTAAACACGGGCGGAATTTTGGCAATGGCAAGCACGCCGTCATACGACAACAACGACCCGCCGCGCGACGATATCGATTTGCTGAATGCTCTGTCTAAAAACAAGATGATAGTAGACGTATACGAACCGGGCTCGACATTCAAGATTTTCACTACCGCAATCGCCCTCGAAAACAATGCGGCGCACACGTCGGACCGCTTTTATTGCCCCGGATATCGTATGGTGGACGGTCAGCGTATAAAATGTTGGAGGAGCATAGGACACGGCTCTCAAACGCTCTCGGAGGGCGTAAAGAACAGCTGCAACTGTGTGTTTATGGATTTGGCTCAGCGCACGGGTACTGCCAAACTGTACGAAGGGCTGCGCGCATTCGGTTTCGGTGAGAAAACAAACGTCGATTTTTACGGCGAAAGCCGCGGCATACTCATGAACGAGCAAAGCGTTAAAACGGTGGATTTGGCTCGCATAGGCTTCGGTCAGGCAGTGGCTGTCACGCCGCTGCAGCTCATCACGGGCGTATGCGCCGCCGTAAACGGAGGAACGCTATATAAACCGTATTTCGTTTCCGAAGTGGTAAGCAGCGACGGAAAAACAGTGTATACTCACACGCCCGAAAAAGTGCGTTCGGTCATCAGCGAAAGCACGAGCGCCACGCTGAGGGATATGCTCGAAAAAGTGGTCAGCGAGGGAGGCGGAAAAAAGGCGGGAGTGAACGGATTTAAAATAGGAGGAAAAACAGGCACTGCGCAAAAGTACGAGAACGGTCATATAGCACAGGGCAAATACATTTCCTCTTTCGTCGGCTTTGCGCCCGCAGACAATCCGAAGTACGCCGTGCTTATGATTGTGGACGAACCGTCGGGATATACTTATTACGGAAGTTTGGTAGCCGCACCGTATGCGGGACGGGTATTTGAAAATTTGTTCGCATATAAAGGCATGCTGCCCGCCGCAAGCGATGACGTAAAGACCGTTATAATGCCCGACTTGACCGATATGAGTTTGACGGAGGCATTGAGAAAACTCAAAGAACTTTCTTTGCAGTGCGAAATAGCGGGTAATACGGATAAAATTCTGTCGGTTATGCCTATGTCGGGTACGGAAATACCCGAGGGTGACGTCGTACTTATTCGCACGGAAGAAATTGAGATATAATTGTCGTATTTTGCTTTTGTATTGCAATTTGTTTTATAAAGGATTATCATAAGCAAAAGAGGTGAGAACATGAAACTCGACGAACTTGATTTCGAAGCTTTAAACGAATACGAGAATTGCGAAATAAGCGATATAGCGTTCAATCTCGATAATGTGAGAGAAGGTACTCTGTTTTTTTGTCTTGACGGCACCAACATCGACGGGCATACTTTGGCGGCGCGTGCTGCTCAAAAGGGCGCGGCGGCTTTTGTTTGCGAGCGTGAGCTTCCGATAAACCGCCCTCAGATAATCGTAAAGAATACCCGTCGGCAGCTGGCTCTTTCCTGTTCGGCTTTTTACGGTCATCCGTGTGCTAAACTTAAAATCATAGCGATAACGGGAACAAACGGCAAAACAACCACGACGTATATAGTCAAAAGCATTCTCGAAAGCGCGGGCTATAAGGTCGGACTTATCGGTACAAATTGCATCATGATAGGCTCGGATGTCAAGAAAGCGTCGCTCACGACTCCCGACCCAACGCAGTTGCACGAAGTATTTGCGAAAATGGCGGAGTCAAAGGTCGATTATGTCGTAATGGAAGCGTCCGCGCACGCACTGTGGCTCGATAAACTCGACGGAGTGAAATTCGAAGTGGCGGCGTTTACGAACCTGACGCAGGACCACCTCGACTATTTCGGAACAATGAAAAAATATGCAGAAGCCAAGCGCAGACTTTTTATCGGCGCGCGTGCGAAAAAATGCGTGATAAACGTGGATGACGCTTTCGGCCGCGAACTTGCTTTGGAATGCGAGAGCGAATTGTTCACATACGGCTGCGATAACCCGTCCGATGTCTTTGCGATAGATTTGTCTATGAGCGAGGGCGGTTTGAAATATTTTCTGAATTCGTTTGACGATGTCGCGGGCATAAAGTTCAATTTGCCGGGACGTTTCAATATGTACAATACTCTGTGCGCGGCGACGATAGGGGCTGCGCTGGATATTCCCGTCAAATCCGTCGCACGCGGCATAAGGCGCGTAACAAAAATAGACGGTCGGTTCAATATGATAGGGACGTCGAAGTGCAGCGTGATAATAGATTTTGCGCATACGCCCGACGGATTGAAAAATGTTCTTTCTTCCATACGCGAATTTGTGACGGGCAGAATAATAACGGTATTCGGCTGCGGCGGCGAACGCGACGCGGGCAAGCGTCCGCAAATGGGAGAGGTAGTCGGAGCGCTTTCGGATTTGTGCATAATTACAAGCGACAATCCCCGCGGAGAGGACCCCGAAAAGATAATAGACGACGTTGCCAAAGGCATAAGAAGTGACAATTATCTCAGAATTTCGGACAGAAGGCAAGCAATCCGCCGTGCGCTCAAAGATGCCGTCAAGGGCGATATTGTTCTCATTGCGGGGAAGGGCGCAGAAGATTATCAGGAAATAGGCGGCGTGAAATATCCGTACAACGACGAACGCTACGTTATGGAACTTTTGGAGGAAAATGCGCTTTGATAAAGATACTGCTTGCATGTTTGACGGCGTTTGCCGTTTGCATTGTCGTAATGCCTCTGGTAATAATGCTGTCGAAAAAGTTGAAACTGCGTCAAACCGTTCTCGGCTATGTGGACAACCATATGTCGAAAAACGGTACGCCTACAATGGGCGGCATAGGGTTTATGATTGCTCTGACGGTTGCGTCGCTTGCTTTTTCTTCCAAATCGAAATCACTGATGATAATAACGCTTGCGGTTACGCTCGGCTACGGAATAATCGGATTTCTCGATGATTTCGTTAAAGTGTTTTTCAAGAGAAACAAGGGGCTTTCGCCGTGGCAGAAAATAGTGTTCCAAGTTCTTATGGCGGCAGTCGTATCGTTTTTTGCGTATAACAATCCGCACGTAGGCGACGGTGTTTATGTACCGTTTACGTTTGCGCAGATAAATTTCGGCATACTCTCCATTCCGTTTTATATTCTGATTTTCCTTGCATTTACGAATTCGGTTAATTTGACGGACGGTTTGGACGGTCTTGCGGCAAAAGTTTCATGCGTATTCGTCTTGTTTTTCGCGCTTTTGATAGGTGTGGCAATTTACATCACGGGCGGCGATTCCCCGCAAGCGGAGGAGTACACGAATTTGCTTGTTTATTGCGGTGCGCTTGTGGGTGCGCTGGTCGGATTTTTGTGCTTTAATTCGTTTCCCGCAAAAATATTTATGGGCGACACGGGCGCGCTGGCATTGGGCGGAGGTCTTGCCGCATTGGCGATAGTCACGAGAATGGAACTGATTGCACCCATTTTGGGTATTGTGTATGTCGTGACAAGCCTGTCGGTGATATTGCAGGTGGTATACTTCAAACTGTCGCACGGGAAACGCATTTTCTTGATGGCGCCATTGCATCATCATTTCGAGAGAAAGGGTATGCATGAAAACAGGATATCCGCAATCTACGCCTCCGTCACTTTTGCCGCAGGTACGTTGATTTGCCTGATAATGCTTTTAATCAACAATCCGTAAATATATCGAATGGTCTTAATCGTGAAACGCTCGCATATTTTAAAATATACGAGCGTTTTTGCGTTAAGGAGCGTTTTATGGATTTTCGAGAGAAAAATGTTTTGATTGTCGGCGACGGCGTAAGCGGTGTCGGAGCTTATAAGGTTTTGGACGGGCTTGGTGCCCATTGTACGACGGTAAAGAATGCGGATGAATGCTATGCTTTGCAATACGATTTGATTGTGGTAAGTCCCGGCGTTCCCGCCGACAGCGCGGTGTTTGCAAAAGCGCGTGCCGACGGAACAAAACTTATAGGCGAGTTCGAACTCGGTTGGATTTTGAACGGGGACAGGCCGGTGATAGCAATTACCGGAACAAACGGCAAAACCACCGTGACGGAACTTGTTGCGTCAATACTGTCGAAAGTCGGCAGAGTTGCCGCTTGCGGCAACATAGGCACGGCGTTTTCCGAATGTGCATTCGAAGGGAACTATGACACGGCTGTTGCGGAAGTATCGAGTTTCCAATTGGAAACGACGGATACCTTTGCACCGCATATCGCATGCATAACAAATATCGACTGCGACCATTTGGACAGACACAAGACACTGGAAAATTACGCAAAAGTCAAATTGCGGATTGCCGAAAATCAAACGGAAAACGACTTTCTTGTCTTATCGCAGGATTTTATAAACGCCTCGCTTTTGAAAAATTTTTGTCCGCGCTCCGATGTTTTTTACACGTCGCTTTGCAAAAAAGTACGTGGAGCGTATCTCGAAGAAAACAAAATAAAATTTATGAACGAATATATTTGCAACCGTGACGAGCTGCCTTTGACGGGCGGTTTCAATGTTGCCAATGTTCTTACCGCGGTGTGTGCTTGCAGGCTTTACGGCGCGGATATCGGCGTCATACGTGATGGCATTATGACTTTTTCGACTGACGAGCATCGTTTGAAACAAATCGAGTGCATAGACGGACGGATTTATTGGGACGATTCGAAAGGAACCAATATAGCGGCATCGCTTGCCGCATGCGGAGCAATGCTCGGCGACACGCTTGTCATTATGGGCGGAAGCGATAAGGGCTACGGCTATGAACTGTTTTTCGAAAAATTACCTGATTGCGTGAAGGAAATAGCGCTTATCGGGCAGACGGCCGATAAGATAGCCGATGCCGCGCGCAAAAGCGGCTTTGAGAGCATAAAGCGGTGCGGCAATTTGGAAAGCGCGGTAGTTTATGCGAGTACGCGCCCCGTGAGAAATGTATTGCTGTCGCCTGCGTCGGCGAGTTTCGATATGTTCGAAAACTATAAAAAGCGCGGCGACGCATTCATAGAGGCAGTGAGGGGACTGAAAAAGTGAAACGGAAATTAAAGCAGACAAAACCCGAAATCGGTTTCGAACACCCGAAATCCCGTCCCGATATAATTCTGTTTGTTGTTACCGCGCTGCTTGTGGGATTCGGAATTTTAATGGTGTATTCGGCAAGTATGTATTCGGCGCAAAAGAATTATAACAACGAATATTACTTCATGTTCAAACAAATCGTCGGCGCACTGCTCGGCGCGGCGGCTATGGTGGCGCTCACGTTTTTCGACTATCATATACTCGGCAAACTGCGTTACATAATTTTGGGTGTGTCCGTGGGATTGTTGATTCTCGTATTCATTCCGGGAGTCGGGGTGGAAAACTACGGCGCAAAGAGATGGATTAACCTTCCGTTCTTTACATTGCAGGCGTCCGAGTTTGCCAAATTCGGATTCATAATATTTACGGCGTTCTATATGGCAAAGCACCATAAAAAAATGACGACCTTCAAAGGCGTTATGCCCGTGTTGGCCGTCGGTGTGGTTATTTGCGTGCTTATCATTTTGGAACCGAATATGTCGATTACGATTTGCATGGTGCTTTTGATGTTTGTCATGCTGTTCATCGGCGGAGTCCGAATCAAACACTTTCTGATTATCGGTATACCCGCAGTCTGTGCGGGCGTGGCGCTTATATTTGCCGCGCCGTACAGATTGAGTCGCCTTATGGCATTTCTGAATCCGTGGGCATCACCGCTCGAAGAAGGATTCCAATTGATACAGTCTTTTTATTCTCTCGGAAGCGGCGGTTTTTTCGGCGTAGGATTGTTCAACTCCCGCCAGAAGTACCTGTTTTTGCCGTTCTCGGAAAGCGATTTTATTCTCAGCATAATAGGAGAGGAGCTTGGCTTTTTCGGATGTCTTGCGCTTATGGCGGTTTATGTGGTATTTATTTTCCGCGCCGTCAAGATAGCGCGTAACGCTTCCGACAGATTCGGGTGTTATCTCGCAAGCGGTATTGCCGCTGTAATCGCAATTCAGGTGCTTGTCAATATTGCGGTGGTAACGGGTTCGATTCCGCCTACGGGGCTGCCGCTGCCTTTTATCAGTTCGGGGTCCAGCTCTCTCATTGTTTTTATGGGAGGCGTAGGAATATTACAAAGCGTTGCGCGCGGCAGTCACGGGAGCGGCATATATCTTGCTCGCCATAAACGAGTTAAACGCGCGGCTCGATAACAGCGCCGTTCCTGCGGCAGCCGCAATCAATGTGTCGGGAAGAAGAAACAGCAGATTGTATGTCGCACTGTACCCCCATGCCGCCGCGCCTGTGAGCGCTCCCGACCAAATGAGGAAGCCGTTTTCGAGGTAGGAAATGTCCGCCCAGAAAAGCACTCCGGCAAGCGTATGTGAAAAATATCTGACGACAAAGTAGAATGCCGTACCGATAAAGAATCCGCCGTGAGCGAAAAGAGGATGTTTTCCGGCGGCTGTCGCAGCTTCGTATTTTCTTCTGTCGAACGAGAATATGCCGACGAGAGAAAGAGCAAGATAGGGGACGAAATAGTCCAAAAGTGCGCTCCACGGCGAAACGATGTAAGGACCTTGTATCAATTGCAACAGCATGAATACTGCGGATACGACAAGGCTTTTTCTGAATCCGAAGAAATAGCAGTAAACCAGCATGGGAAGAACGGACGCAAGAGTTATCGAGCCGCCTGCGGGCAGCGAAAAAATCTTAACGTAAGAAAGCGCAAACGATGCTGCTACGCAAATCGCTCCGTAGGTGACGTCGCGTGTGTCGCGCCGAAATTCCACGCCGCGCTTTCTCTGCACAACGGATATGACGGCGATGGTTGCCGCAATCAAAGCCAACGCTCCCGCAATCAACAGCAGTACTTGCCACCAAGGGATACTCACGTCGTCCCAATAGCCTTTTGTAAACATGTAACCTCCTTCATTACCAAAAGCCGCAACGTAAAAAACTTGCTCTGTTTTTCGGGCAGGGCAAGTTTACGTTATTTATTGCATGAAAGATTTACAATAATAACAGCTTTCCCTACGCAGGTGCTAACCTAACAGGTTCAAAAGGACCGTCTTTTTGCAAAGAACATCTCAGCGAGTGCAATAACTCGCGCCCTCAGCGGTAATTATGCTTTAATAATAAATTTAATTGCCGCAAAAGTCAAGCTTTTTTCCTTGTTTTTTATTTGATTTAATGTTATAATATAAGTGAAAAAGCTTGTTTGCAAACAGGAGCTCTATATTGCCGTATATAGCCAAGACATTTTCATACATGGCAAAGTCTGCGCGGCTGCTTGTTCCGATAGCGATTCTGCCTGCGCTGCTTCTCGGCATGTTTGTAAAGCCGCTCGGGTTTATAACATTTCTGCCGTTATATGCGGTAACCGACGTAAAGTCGTTTTCGGACATAGCATGGTTGATTTTCGATAAGTATGCGGTCACGCATGTCTATCCGATGATTCTAATTTTCGTGGTTTTGACACTGTGTTGCGCTTTTTCGCTTTCGGTTATAGAAAAACATTTCCGTATAGGAAAGCTTATGATAAAAGCGCCGTTCAAAGACGTCAACAGCAGTTTGTTTCCCGTTCTTAAAACATTGTTTGTTTTGACGGCTGTCTACTTTGTGTGGAAATTCGTTCTCTGCGGAATTGCGACATTGCTGCATTTTGTCATAAGCGGAGCGGGAGTGCCTAATTGGTGGGACATCGTTATTCTTTCTTTGGTTATAACGGCTCTGTTTCTTTTGCTGATGTATTTCGGAATGCCTGCGGTGTTTTGGGCGCCGCTTATGCTGACTTTCGGTTATTCGTTTGTGGATGCATTTATCGAATCCATGTCGCTTGCGAGAAAGGCGGGTTTCAAATTGTATATTGCGCTTATGTTGCCCTTTGTCGTTGTGATAATGTTGCAGTGTGTAGTTTCGTTTCTGCCTTTGCCGATTATTGCATTAAAAGCGATATCCGTGCTGCTGTATCTTTTTTTGATTGTATATCTTGTTTCGTTTATGATGAATGCGGCATTCGACCTTACTGGGCTCGAACGTCGCGATATTAAAAAGAAATTAATTTAAAGCGGGGAACTTTTGTGGCTTTTAAAAACGCATTTAAAATACTTATAGAAAAATTCGGACTCGTCTGGATGCTTCTTTTATATATCTTTGCTTTGGCGGTCGTGCTTGTGAGCATAAGCATGGCTTTTATTATTCCCATTTATCGCGAATTTTTGAATGCGGGAATAACGGAGCAGTTTGCCGCTCTGTTTAACAGTATTATGGAAGGGGAGAGTGTTAACCGATGGTTCGAGATTATTAGGGAAATAGGAACTATGTCGTCGGAACTTCTCCGCAGCAGCATGTCGCTCAGATTGAATTCCACGCTTTGGCTTGTTTTTGTCGTAGTGATTGCCTACCGCTTTCTGCTCGGACTGTATGAGCTGCCGCTTATTTCCGTATTGGACGGTGCAATGTCGGCAAATGCCAAAATAGGCTTCGGCGGACAGATTATTTCGCTGCTGGGTAAATCGTCGCGCTTTACGCTTGTCAAAATGCTTTATACGGTATGTTACGATTGCCTGACGGCTTTCACCATGTACGGTTTGTTCAAACTTTTGGATATATCGTCAGTGGCTGTATTCGCGCCTTTTCTCATAATGTTGGTGTTTATACTTTTGACGGCATTAAGATACTCCATGATTTCCATGTGGGCGCCGCGGATAATAGCGGATAACGGGAAAATTTTCCCGTCCTTTGCTTATTCCGTAAAAAAATCGTTCAGGAACTTCGGCTCGGTGTTTGCGTATTTTTCCGTCGCCTGGGTGCTCATAATAGCATTCAATGTTTTCGTGGGTCTGTTTACGTTCGGAGTGGGACTGCTTATTTCGGTTCCCACGTCCATGCTGTTGGTTTCCGTTTTGAATATGACTCTGTATTACGGAAAAAGCGGAAAACGCTATTACATCGACGGCGGAGTATACACGCCTCCGATAAAATCGGTTTCGCAGGACCGCGCGGAATCCCGGTCATGACCCATATTAGAAAAAGCGCTCGGTATCGCCGAACGCTTTTTCTTGTTTGTTGAGTATTACAACAGACGCACTTTGATTATGTTTTCGAGTTTTTCGAGTTTGCCGAGCACGCTGTTTTTAAGTTTTTCGTCGAGGTCGAGAATGCAGTATGCGTATTCGCCGCGAGACTGGCTTACGAAGTTGCTTATGTTTATTCCTTCGCCGCTTATAAGGTCGGTCATGGAACGCAGCACGTTTTTGACGTTACGGTGAATTACGGTTATGCGCTGGCAACCGCTGCGTGCGAGTTTGCATGTGGGGAAGTTCACCGAATTGGTTATATTTCCGTTTTCTATGAAGTCAATCATTTGACGTGCAACCATAAGCGCGCAGTTGTCCTCCGCTTCGGGCGTGCTTGCGCCGAGGTGGGGAATAGTAATAAGATTCTCCGTGCCGATAAGCTCTTCGCAGGGGAAGTCGGTTGCGTATTTGGACAGTTTCCCGTTTTTCAAAGCCGTTTTTATATCCGCATTGTTTACCAGTTCGCCGCGGGAGCAATTGATTATCGCCGCGCCGTCCTTCATTTTCGCTATTGAGTGTTCATTTATCATGCCGCGCGTTCCGTCGGTAAGCGGGACATGCAGCGTTATAAAATCGCATTCGGCAAACAATTTGTCGAGGTCGGTTTCCTTGACGACGCCGTGATTGAGATGCCATGCGCCGTCTACCGAAATATAGGGGTCGTAGCCGATAACTTTCATTCCGAGGTCTACGCAGGCGTTTGCGACCAAAACGCCGATTGCGCCCAGTCCGATTACTCCCAAAGTTTTACCTTGGATTTCTCTGCCGACGAAAGCTTTCTTTCCGCTTTCCACCTGCTTGGGAACGTCTGCGCCTTTGAGCGATGAGGTCCAGTTTATTCCTTCGTATATTTTTCTGCCGCACAGAAGCATTGCGCACACGGCAAGTTCTTTTACGGCATTGGCGTTTGCGCCGGGAGTATTGAAAACGACAATTCCGTTTTCGGCGCATTTATCGACGGGGATATTATTTACGCCCGCGCCTGCTCTGCCGATACAGCACACCGATTCGGGAATGTCGTATTCATGCATGTTGAACGACCTTAAAATTATGCCGACGGGGGATTTCGCCGATTTCGTAAGATTGTATCCGTCGGCGAATGTTTTTACGGCAACATCGCTTATTTCGTTGAGCTTAAGTATTTCCATGATTTTCTCCTTATTTGTGACTCGATTCGAATTTCTTCATGTAGTCTATGAGCTTTTTGATACCTTCGACGGGCATCGCATTATAAATGCTTGCTCTCATGCCGCCGACAAGACGATGCCCTTTGAGGGTCAGCAGACCTTCTTTTGCGGCGCCTGCAACAAACTCCGCATCGCTTTCGGGGGACGGAGTGACGAAAGGAACGTTCATGAGAGAGCGGTATTCGGGTACAACCGAGTTCGAGTAATATTTCGACGAATCGATAAAGTCGTAAAGCATTTTCGCTTTTTCTTCGTTTATTTTCTGTATTGCTTTTACGCCGCCGATTTTTTTGAGATAGCGGAATACAAGCATGGAAACGTAAGTCGAGAAAGCGGGGGGCGTGTTGTAAAGACTGTGTTCTTTGATTTGAGTCGACCATTTGAGCATGGTGGGACAGAGCGGGTTGGCTTTATCCTGCAAGTCCTTTCTGACTATGACAATGGTCACTCCGGCAGGACCGACGTTCTTTTGCGCTCCTGCGTATATGACGCCGAATTTGCTTACGTCGAAATCCTGGCTGAGTATGCACGACGAAAGGTCGGCTACAAGAGGAATGTCGCCCGTATCGGGCACGCTGTCGTAACGTGTTCCGAATATCGTATTGTTATAGCAGATATGTACGTAGTCGGCGTCTTTACGGAACATATCGCGTTTGAGCACGGGTATGTAGGTAAAGTTCTTGTCTTCGCTCGAAGCGGCCTTTACCATATCGCCGTATTTTTTTGCTTCCGAAAATGCTTTCTTCGAAAAATTGCCGGTTACGACGTAATCGGCTTTTTGATTTACCGATATATTGAGCGGTATCGCTTCGAACTGGGTCGACGCGCCGCCCTGAACGAAAATAACATCGTAGTTATCGGGAATGTTCATAAGCTCTCTGAGCAGACTTTCCGCCTCGGCATTGATTGCTTCGTAAGGTTTGGAACGGTGGCTCATTTCCATTACGGATATACCCGTGCCTTCGTAATCCAGAAGTTCGTCGCGAACCTGTTTCAGCACCTCTTCCGGCAGCATGGAAGGACCTGCCGAAAAATTATAATTTCTCATAAACTTACTCCTTTGATTATAAAATAGTTTACGCATTATATTATATACGAAATATCCGTCAAAGGCAAGTAATAAGCGCGAAAAAGTTTTCGAGTTGCGCTGTTTTCGCAAAGCAATGCAAACGTGTCGAAAAAATGTAAAATCCGTCAAATAACCGTTTTTATCCGAAAATGCCGTTTTGTGAGCGTATTTGTATTAAAAAAACGCAAAAACACCTTATTTAACAGTAAAAAAGATTTGAAAAAAATACGAACATTTATTGACACTTTCGCAGATTTGTTTTATAATATATATACTTACGGTATTATCGGGTATAATATTGTTTAGTGGACGCGGTTATTCAAATGCTTGCGTGTTAATGACAATCGTGCCGAAATAATGGCGAATGAGGAAAGTTATGGAAAAAAGCCTGAGAAAAAAAATAGTCGCTGCCGTGCTTACGTTCATGTTGGTTATGAGCGCGGTGATGGCATTGTTTTTTATGCCGTCCGTCGAAGATTACAGAGGCGCGCAGAGCATAGGCATAAGGTTTAAACAAGTTGTTCTCGGTGAGAACTTTGCCGTCGGTTTGACTTACAACGGCGAACTTTACGGTTGGGACACAGTGGAACTTCCCTCGGAAGGCACCAATGCAATGGGAACAAGATACGGAGTAAACCCCAGAAAAATCGCCGTTGCGTTTGTGAAGGGTCCCGTCGTAAGCGGCGGTACGATAAAGATAGATAATACCCCCGTCGATGACGAAATAGTAAAGATTGCGGCAACGAGAACAAGCGCTGCCTTTATCACAAAGAAAAACAATATATATACTTGGGGCAGAGACGCTTTGGCTTCGGAGAGCGGCGGCTACGGAATACTTTTGCGTTCTACAAGAAGCGGTGTCGACCCCGTTCCTACCATTATAGATTATGCGCTCGACGCAGTTTCGGGAAACACCGCGCTTTCCGCCGTAAAGGCAATGGTGCCGAATGTCGCGGTGGAAACGAGCGATTCGTCGGCAATAGGCACTACGATTCCCACGGGCGAAGGTTCCGAGGGCAGTCTTTACGACATCGTGGGCGGAGATAACAACTATGTTATCAAGCACCGCCGCGGTACGCCCAACGCAGTATACTACTTCGGCTGGGGTTCGTCTAAATATTTAACGACGAGAGCGGGGTCGCAGAATAATTCCGATTACGTCACTGCGCAGTTTTACGATTTCCATGTAAACGAGTATGAAAATGTTTCGTCTATGACCGACATGACGGTGGGCGGCGGCGCCGTGCTCATTGCCAACGGCAACGATTTGTATCTTCGAGGCAAGAACTATTATATTCCCGCGATAGGAGATTCGGACACTTACGAATATAAAACAGGTAAAACGCGTTTGAATGACGGCAGCGCCGAAAACGGCGGATACAGCAACGACATTACCGACATATTGTATCTCGACACAATGCTCGATTTAAAAACGGGTGA
This sequence comes from Clostridia bacterium, assembly GCA_022793815.1. Classification (GTDB taxonomy): domain Bacteria; phylum Bacillota; class Clostridia; order Christensenellales; family Pumilibacteraceae; genus MGBC157735. The sequence continues at coordinate 60,924 of JAAWDP010000013.1, forward strand.
TGTAAACCAAGACGAGGGAATTGAAGACCCCGTATCTCCGGGCTATACGGGGAAACATCCTTTCACTCTTACCGACCGTCAGCTTTATTTGGCGACTGCAATTGCGGGCTCCGATGTTTATTATGCCGTAAACGAGGCGATAGCCAACGGTAAGGCGAACGGAACCGCATTGCCTTATGAGTTTTACGGCATTGTCGATGCGGCGGCAGTGAAAAACAGTGTCGCGAGTTTTTACGATTCTTCTTCGGTGGATGCGGAATCCCCCGTGGCAAGCGTTCGCCCCGCAACGCTTAGTTTGGGCAACGGTTACGGATATTTTATCGACAGCGACGGTAAGCTTCGTTTCTTCGGTAACGGTTATAACGGACAGAGCGGCACTGCCGACAATAAGGCATATAAATCCGTCACGCAAATCACGGGTTTCGTCGGTACGCCGTTATCCGTAGTGGCAGGCAAAACGTCTATGGGAGAACCGCTATTCAAAGAAATGAGCAGCGGTTCGCCGAATATCAACAACAATGCAGGCAAACTCACCGTTACCGTTCCCGTTACCGCTCCCGTTCCGGAAGGCAGTAATATTACAATCGATAAGTCTCAGTTCGCTGCGTTTGCAGACGGAAGCGAGTTTATCAGCGGCATGATAACCGAGGAAACCGGTGTTGCCGATGTTTACGTTTGGAATAGTTCGAACGGTTTTACCTCGCTCAAAGATAAATTCAAAGACCTCGGTATAACGGGCAGCCGCATGAACAGAATAGTTTCGCTTTCGGGCGGATACGGAAACTGTTTGGTCGCACTGAGCTCTTACGGAAAGATTTATCAGATAAAATATGACACAGGCAGCGGTGAATTTAAGGTCGAGCTTAAAGATAAGTTCTACGACAGCGATGCCTCCGCGCCCATGAAGAATTATACCGTCAACAATTCCAATAGGATTGATTTCGCAATCAGCAACGGACGTCCCGGCAATTCGGATGAGCGCCAAATGACGGACAGATATGTTGTTTTCACTCTCGATTCGAAAGAGAACTTTGTGGAAAGCGCGTCGGAAGGGTCGACGATAACAAAAGACAGTCTTACTGCCGGCACTACCGTATTCGAACCCGTTATTTCCGAAAATATTTCGGGAGATGCATTCCGTATCTTGCGTGCGGATGATATAAACTTAAACGACAGAACATTTGTTTCTTCGAAATTGGTTTCGGAACCGAATACCGACGTTCCTTCCACGGGTGCGCCCAAGTTCTATTTCAAAGGCGATGCGTACACTGCCGAGAACGAAATAAGTCCCGAAATTCTCAAACATTATTTCGATTATTCGGTAGACAAAGATACCGAGGGAAATGTTTCGGTTAAAATCATTCCTTACGAATCCACCAAAGAGGAAACCATCGTCATGCGTTACTATATCGGCAGATTTGTAGGGGAGAGCGACCGCATAAAATCTCATGATGCGGACTATCTGTTCTATGATATCGACGTTGTGACAACGGAGATAACAATAGCCAACACTGCCGCGAAATTCAATTTGTTTAACAATAAAATAGACGGTGTAAGCACAAACAATATAAGCATTCCTGTGCTTGACCCGAATAATACCGCAAGCAATTCGTATTCCATTGCGCTTACAAACGTACAGTTCGGTTTGGAAAAACTGGCTGCACACTTCTCGGTGGATGATGCCGAAGCGTTCAAGGCATTCGTTATAGGCGAAATGCATGATAAAGATTCGGGTTTCCCTGCCGTCGCGAAAATATCCGAAGGACATTTGGAGCGTTATTACGATGCTGCGGCGGCAAGCGGCAGCAATTACAGCGTAAATACTTATTATAACGATAAGTATCAATATATCGCATTCGATTCCGACGGCGATACTTTGAATTTCGACGCACGCAGTTTTATGCCGTCGGCGGGCGCGCAGTCGTACTTCGGTTGCACTGTCGAGGATATAGTTTTGGATATTCCTTTGACGGGCAGCGGATTTGTATTTTCGAGTACCCTCGATTCGAACACGCTTCCCAATTTCGATAATGTTTACGGATTGACTTTGAATGTTCAAGACGGACATTTGCTTGTTTCGTATAAAGTAGTGCGTTTGAGTGCAAAAGCTTCGACGTCCAATCTGACTTACGAAGATAACGATATTTCCAAAGCCCAGACAAACGGCGATATCAATGACTTGCCCAGATATACTTTGGCGGCTACCGAAATTTATTACGATTCGCAGGGAGAGCGCCATGAAGTTTATAGTCCGCAGGAACAGCCTATTATCGTGCCGGCATACGTGCAAGCGTCCATGCGCACCAATATCAAAGACGAGAACGGCGAATACTATCGCGCGGAAGAGGGACACAACGTATATAATTATCCCGCAGTGACAAGAACGGTCGGTGCCGAAAACGAAAACGACCGTAAGTTTACGTTTACGTTGGGAAGCGGACTCGGTTTGTTCAACGATTATACGAATATATTCCTTACTTTTGCCGTAAACAGAGACGGCAATCCCGTTTATAATGCTTACGGTGATTTCGTCAAGCAGTTCTATTCGGACGAAGGGAATCAGGTAAGCGATGAAAATCTTTCCGTTGTTTCTTTGAATTCCACTACGTTTACTTTCGAATCGAAGGTTCCCGCAAGTTATACGGTGCAGATTCAGGTACGCAGATTTGCAGACAGAAATATGGTTTATCCCATAGTCCGTAAAGACGGAAGCGACGAAATGATTACTATTGTTTTCAATTTGACTTTCTCGCCTTCCGCATTCCAGAATACGCCGCTGACATCGCTTGCTCAGCACATAGTGAATACGGAAACCGACTATGACATCACTCGTTTCATAAATGCTATCGATACAGCGTTTGTTACGTGTGAGTCGTCCGACAGCGAAGTCGCTACGGCGGAAATCATAAACGGTGGAAAATCGCTTAGAGTAACGCCCCGTTCCAGCGGAAGCGTGACCATTATATTTACAATCAAACAGTATGTGCTCGTCAAAGCGGGTTCGTTCAAAATCAATGTCGAGAGCAGAACGATAATGGACAGAACCGTAAGTCTTTTAGACAGCGAGTCCATACCGCTTGCCGATTTCAAGTTGACCATCGCGCAGACCGTAAAAGGCAACAATGCATTCAACTTTAACGAATACTCCTTGGATAAAACCGAATCTTATGCTCCTAACGGATACTATTTCGTTAAGAAGAGAGAAGAAACCTCTCAGAATTCGATAGACATTTGGGACAGAACCGATAAGCCTGCGTTTATCGACAGTGTGGATGTCGAAAAAGATATAACCGGTTCTTTCGATGATACCATTGTGTTGACGGCGGGACAGTACGAAAGCAATACCGATTTCGGCGACATTATGCTGGTCGTAAAATTCATAGGAACGGGTACCAATGCCAAGAAGTTCGAAGCGGCTATACCCGTAACTGCGGCGAAGCGTTCTCTGCACGGCGATGACGGACAGGGGCTTGTAATAGATGTGCATGTCAACCGCGGAAACGTGGTAATCGGAGAGGGCGGAATAGGAAGCAAGGGTTCCGACGGCGATTTCAGAATTACGCTTACCGACCTTCTGACTGCCGGTCATTCCAACATAACGCCGCCTGCGAATTACCGTATCCAGCTTGTGCGCGCTTCGAATGAAAGCACATTCGACTATTTCGATGTTTCGCAAGTTACCGGTACCGAAATCGCAATCAAGCCCACACGTTCGGTTTCCGTCGGACAGCAGGTCGATGTTTCGATTTATAACAGCAACAGTTCTTCGGAACGTTATGTGCTGTCGTTTAACGTGACCGTTTCCGGAATTACCGAAGTTTTGAGCAGAGAAACGTATATAACGATTTGGCTGTCTTGCGCTGCCGTAGTTCTTGTGATTATGCTTATAGTATTCATAATCAGAATGGGCGTGTATTGGAAGAAGAAAGCCGAGCAAAGACGCATTATACGCAAGAACCAAATGCTTATTAAAATGCGTGACAGAGTGCACGGAAAGTCCGACACCAACAGACAGCAGCTTGTTCAGACAAAGCTTAAACTTGAAGACCCCAAATACGCCAAAATGTTCAACGAGCGCAAGAAAGCTTTGGAAGAGCAGAATTCAAGCATAAATCTCGACGATTCACCCGCCGATAAAAAGTCCAAGAAGAAGGGCAAGGACAAAAAGAAAAACGGCAAGAAGTCTTTGGAAGAACTGAGGGCGGAATTGGATGCCAAGAAAGAGGCATTCGCAAAAATGCAAATGGGCGAGCAGGTGCAAATGCCTGTTGCGGATATCCCCGTCGAACCCGAATTCGGTTTCGGCGTAATGCCCGATGCCGATACTCAAATGAACGATAAAATCAACGCCGATGACAATATCCTTTTCGATGTCGAGACATTGGATGATAACAATTAGTGGTGGGAAAGGACGTGTTTATGAATACCAAAAGCAAAAATAAAATCTATATAATTCTGTTGGCGGCAGTGCTTGCTCTTACCGCGGTTTTCTTATCGGTGATTTTTGCGGCAAGCGCTTACGACGTGCAGGCGGCGGGCAACGTGGCATATCCTCCCGACGGCAATTGGGACATCGAATCGTTTGTACTCGATGTCAACGGAGCCGATGCTTCGTCCGAGAGTGAAACCCAGGTTTCTGGCGGCGGTAACGGTACGCACTCGATAGAGTCCGGTAACATGGGCAATTACAGAAAGCGTCAGGTAACGGTGGGCGCTATCATGGAGGCATACAAAAGCAACAGTGCGAACAACGAGTTCCCTTCCGATATGCTTAACTATATCTCCACAAGCAATTACGCGCTTTACCGTGTTGGAGAAACCGGTGCTGTTCAGGATATTTTCAATTCGTTTACCGAATATGTTCGCGTGACGAAAGAACAGACAGGCAGCGGTGTATACGCACTGACTTTCGAAGGCTTGAAAAGCAAGTCGGAGAAAAAACCTTTTATTGCCATAACATTTCATAAGACCAATACGTCGCCGACTCTTTCGGCTTTGCCTAAGACATTTACCGTTTATATGACTATTACGGTGAACTCTACTTTCGTTCCCGCTACGCTTCCGACGCACAGCAACAGTACGGAGTACTTTTTGAGGGACGACATAGACGATAAGTCCGCGCATTTCGAGCTTGGAAACGGGGAGTCGAAGGAATTTTATCTTTCCGATTTTATCGGGCAGAAACTTTATTACCGTGACGGCACATCTAATAAGAAGTCCGATTTTAAGCCTCTTGTCGAAAATATCGATACATCGAAAGATTGGGTGCTCAATGACATATCCTCGTTTGCCGTTACATCCAGCGGTGTCGAAGCGGTGCTTTCTTCCGATATGGTTACCATGGCGGGTTCGGCAGCCGACGGCATGACTACGCCCATCGCCACGGTTACTGCGCAGTTTACCGAAACAAGCATAGAATCCACCAGCTGGACTGATATCGACGGCAACAAATCGGATTTTTGGAATGCGGCTCATTATCTTAAATTCAGACTCACCAACACGGCGGGCAATGTGACCGTGACTTTGGCGAAAAGAATTTATTTTACGCCGACGGGACTTCCCAACATCAAAAAGACTTATACTATGCCTGTCAGCCTGAACGCATCCAGCGGTTTTCAGTTCGCAGACGAAAACAGATACTTGAAAAAAGGCAATTTCGAATCTCGTCCCAGCACTTTCGAGGATAAAGACGAGAATAATATTACGGCAATAGGCGTTTCGCAAGTCAGAGTAAAACCCTCGTTCCTTTGCGATTATCCTACAAGCGGTTTCATTAAGCTTCAATATAACGAACAGGTTGTTCCTTCGTCCGATTGCGTAACGGTCGAAGTCGTCTACAAAAAAGACGATAACGGCGATAACATTTTGAGCGAAATCGACTATTACATGGTTACGGCATCGAAAACGGGACATGCAACAGTCAATTTCCCGCTTATGTACGGTACATCCGGTACAACGGGTCCTATCATGTACGTACCTGTTTCGTTCAATGTATACGGTCAGTATTCGATGGATGTTTACGAATTGACGGGAAAGAAAAACAAAGTCATTTCCACGGTAAACTCCGATATTTTCAAGCCGTTTGTTCAGGACGGTTTCTCGCTGATTGACGCGCAGATTCGCGACGAGTCGAGCAAGAGTCTGCTTCAAGTCAGCCGTAACAAAAACGAAATAAGTCTGACGCCGTTCGAACAGGGGCAGGCGGTTGTCGTGCTCACGTTCATGAACATGAAAGGCGAGCAGATTTCCATTGATTGGGCTGTCAATATCAACCCCAAAGGCGGCAGTATTCTTGATATCAACAATTGGCCTTTACACTATATAATTCTGTTTTATATCGGGGTGGGATTGTTGGTGCTTGCCATAATCTTGCTACTTGTTTGGTTGTTTATCAGGGCTATAAGCAAGCGCAAGCAGGAAGAGAACCAAACCACTGCTCCTACCAGCGCATATATAATCAAACTTAATTCCCAGATTGCCGCCGCGCAGGCGCAACAGCGTGCCGCGGCAACGCAAACCGTTACCAATACCACGACGCAGCAGACGCAGATGTTGGCGCTCGGCGCAGGCGCTGCCGCAACGGGAGCCGCGCCCGCGTCGGATAATACGTTGGCGCTCGGTGCGGGAACCGCAAGCAATGCCACTCCTCCGCCGATGACCTCGTCGTTTGCGAGCGAAGCCGCTCAATCGGAAGAAACGTCCTCCAATCAACCCCAAGACGATATTTATATTCCTTTGTCCGACGACGAATTGTTGGAGCGCATTTTCATTGAGAAATACGAGCCGAGAGGTATGGCGCGCCGTTCTTTCTTCAAGAGCAAAGACTTGCAGTCCCGCGAGTTGGAGAAGGAAAAAGCGCGTATACGCGACGATGTACGCGACGGTATGACTATCGAGGAAGCGTGCAAATCGCTCAGTGAAAGACAGAATGCGCAAAACGGAGCATCCGTTATTTCCGACGAACCGGTTGCCGCTCAGCAGCCGGAACAGGAAGTCGGCATAATAGCGCTTTTGGGATTCGACCCCGCTTCTCCGCTGGTCGACGAGCCTTTGCCTACGGTTGAAGCCGACCCCGATGCTCTGCCCGAAGAGACGGCTTTGAAGAATATAGAGAATAAGCTTGCCCGTATCGAAAAAGAGCTCGGCGTAATAGAGTCGCGTTTGGAGAAAACGCAGAAGGAAATAGCCGATTATTCGGCTACCGTCGAGAGCAGCGAAAGCACTCTTCAAATGAAGGAAGATTCCAATGCTTCGCTTAGAAAGTCGATAGAGGATTTGGAATTCAAGCTTGCTACGGCAAAGAGTAAGGATAAAGAAAAGCTTCTTAAAGACATCGAAAACAAAGAGCATGTCATTACTTCCAATAAAGAATTTATCGTCAAATTGCAGGAAGAGCTTACGCAAAAGCGCGGCACGTTGGACGAACTCAACGGCGTTCTTTCCGATTACAACGGGAAAAAGCAGACGGCTCAGGCGCAGTTCGACGATGTTACCGCACAGTGCGAGCAGGCGAAGGAAGACTGCCGCTTGGCGCGTGAGTTGATGGATAAAGCGAGAAAGGCACAGGAAACGCAGGAAAAACTCGGTCGTTTGCGTCCTATGCTCGAATCCGTCAATACGTTGGATGCGGAAATCCGCGAAATGACGAACCGCGTGGAAAAAGAATCCAAAGAGAAGGATACATTTAAAGCAGAAGTTTCCGATTTACAGAAGCAGATGCTCGGAACTACCGACGTTTCTCTTGTCAACGAACTTTCTTCCAAGATGAGCGAGCTCAATAAAAATGTTTCCGATTTGGATAAATCCATTGCGGCAACAAACAAAGCAAAAGCGGATAAGACGATAGAGTTTAACGGTGAGCGCCGCAAAGCCAACGAGTTTATCGACAAAGAAGAGCTTGAAGCAGAAGATGTCGTCAGAGAAGAGGACGATGTAATCGGCAAAATGGCATTCGAAGAGTATGTCAAGAAAGCACAGGAAGACCGCGTAAGCGCGGAAGAAACTTTGGCGCGTTTGCAAGCCGAGTACGACGAGCTTGTCGGCGGTTACGATACGGAAGTCATGAATATGGCTGTCAAGGCGTCTGCCGAAATAAAGGAAGCGGAAGATGCCGTCGACGAAGCGCAAGCCGAGTTGGATATTCTTAACGAGAAAATGGAAACGGCGTCCGACGACGACAAACTTATGATGTCTATCGACCAGATGTCGCTTAGCGAAAAACTCGAAAAAGCAACCAATGCTCTCGGCGAGTTGCAGGCTGCCGCCGCGAAGGAAAAAGTCGAGTACCAGATGCAGTATGACGCAAAACTCGAAGAAACGAAAAATCAAATAGAGGAAGCGCAAAATGCTTACGATGCCGCAAGCAAAAAAGTCGACGAATCCGTCAATAAGATAAATCCTCTTGATTTGATTTTGTCGGGCAGCGGCGTTATATCGCAGGATAGAAAGCGTATGGAAGCCGAGAACTTGAAAAAGCAATTGGAACTTTCCAAGAGTGCTATGGAACAGGCAAAACTTCAAGCCAAGATGGCTCAGATGGATGCGGAGCGCGCGATTGTAGACGCTCAGCGTGCTTCGGACGAATCCAAGGCAGAAGCAGAACGTGCGGCGCAAGAGGCTATTTCCAAAGCCGAAGAAGCGCGTCTTGCCGCCGAGCAGAAGTCCGAAGAGGATGCCGAAAAAGCGCGTCAGGAAATCGAGCGCGCCAAATTAGAGGCGGAAGAAGAATTGCGCCGCGCAGCGGAAGAGCTTGAACGCGCACGCAAAGAAGCGGAAGAAGAAACCGAACGTGTGAAGAGAGAGGCAGAAGAAGCACGTCTTGCCGCCGAGCAGAAAGCCGCGGAAGAAGCGGAACAAGCCAAAAAAGCAGCCGAAGAAGAGGCTGAAAGAATCCGCAAAGAAGCGGAAGAACAGGTCGAGCGCGCAAAGAGAGAGGCGGAAGAAGCACGCCTTGCAGCCGAGCAAAAAGCCGCGGAGGAAGCGGAGCAAGCCAAGAAAGCAGCCGAAGAAGAGGCTGAAAGAATCCGCAAAGAAGCGGAAGAAGAGAAGCGTCGTGCCGAAGAAGAGGCGGAGCGCGATAAGGCTGCAAAAGAACAAGAGGAAAATCGCATAAAAGAGAAGATAGAGAAGAAGAAAGCTCATATCCTCGAAATGCGAAAGGATTTGCGTACCGTCACCGACGAAGCAAGCGCAAAAGACTTGAAAGAGAAGTTCTACAACGAGCTTGTCAAACTTGACGATGACGAGAAATCGACCCCCGAGCTGAAAGATTTGATTAACAAGTCTATGGATGACGCTGACCATGCCGCAGAAGTTTCCATGTACAAGACGTTGGCGAATAAAGCGCCGAAACGTGTTGTCAAGAAGGTTACGGAGAGAATCAATAAGATTCCCAAGAAGAAGGCACGTCCCGCACGTCCCGGCGCACGTCCCGCACGTCCCGGAGCAAGACCGGGTGCGCGTTCGGCAAGACCCGGAGCAAGACCTGCACGTCCCGGAGCAAGACCCGGTGCGCGTCCGACACGCCCCGGCAGCAGACCGCCCAGACCCAGACAATAAAATTCGGTTCGAAATAAATAGAAAGAAGCAATAAAATGCGAGGTTCAAGATGAAAGATATGGATTTAGAAATGCTGAAACCTACAATGGACGATTCCAACGATTACGATGAGTATGAAGAGGAAGTCATTGACCGTGACGAGGAGTATGAAGTCGACGATGACGAGGAAGAGTACGACGATGAGGAGTACGATGACGAGGAATATGACGACGAAGAAGAGTACGACGACGAGTATGACGACGGTTATGATGACGGATACGACGACAGCTATTACGACGAGCGTCTGAATAAAGTGCTTGACGAGCTGGCGGAGCTTAAGCGTAATATGGCTAATCCTCCCGCAGTTCAAAACAATCAGCCTTCATACGCTCAGCCTACGATACCGTATGTTTTTGCCGGAAATATTCCTCAGGACAGAGTGCAGCCCGGCTACGGCAGCGAAGTTTTGATGTACAATGAAATTTCGAGGTTGCGCGACGAGCTCAGCAAGACTCAAAGCACCCAGAACTTGCACGTCGAACTGAATCGCTTGAAGGACGAGATGGAGCGTGACCGTAAATACAACGAGTCGCAGTATCTTGCCGAAATCAAACGGTTGAACGATAAAGTCGAGACGTTACAAAAAAACTCCTTGGGCCCTCAAAGCGAAGATAGTCTGAATCTTTTAGAGTCACACGCTTCTGAGGGCGGTCTGATAGACAGCGGCAGTTTCAATAAGCTTATTGCTATCAACGAGTCTATTTTACAGAATACGAAATCTTCCGATTCTCACGTTCAATCCGAATTGGGAGATATTAAAAAACGTCTTGCCGCATTGGACGGTGAGGAGCTTTCCCGCGCGCTTTCTGCGGTGAAAAAGTTAAGTAAAACCATGAATGCGGAAGATATGACTGCTCTTACGGCTGAAATCACCGCATTGAAAAATGCGCTTGCGACAAGCGGTATCGAAGGCGGAGAGAGTAGCGACGGCGCGGTAAATGTCAGACTTCGCGAGCTCAAAGAGGTTGCGTCGGACAAGGATACCGACGGAATAATCCTTTTGAAAAAAATCGGCGAGCTTTCGGCGGCGATAGGGTATGCCGACGAAAAAGAAAAGGAAAGCAAAGAACAGGCGCTGGCTCTTATCGACGAATTCCTTGCATTGCGTACCGCTCCTTCCGATTTATCGCTCGGGGACAAGTTGAACAGACTTAACGAGTTGGAAAAGAAAGTGTCTGTTTCCGATACTTCGGAAGCCGTTGCTTTGGCAGGTGCATGCGATACGTATGCCGATGAAATTCTCAGAGTCGCACTCGATAAAAAAAGCATAGACGAGTTGGTGCGTTTTGCGGACGATACGGGCGTGTTTTCCGTGAACCGCGAAAAACGCGAAGCGCTGGATAAATTTGCGACGCTTTCACAAAGACTTTTGAAGTGCGACAAAGGCGAGATAGCCGAAGTATTGCCGCAGCTTCTCGAAGCGAAAATCAAGCTGCAGGATTATACTAAGCAGTCTTACGATATCGGATTATCGAAAGAAATTTCCAAATGTGTCGCAAACGGCGACGAAGCAAAGCAGAAAGAACTTATCGGTGAAATTTGCAAGCTGCGCGCTGCCGATTTTGTCCGTTTCCCTCGCGTCAATGTCGACTATACGGCAACCAACCGTCAGCCTGTGACTACGCTGATAGAGAAAGCGGACAGTATTATCGCATTGTTGAACGAGCGCGGAGTCGTAAGCGCAGACAGCGTTTCCGAGAAGACGGAACAGGTCGAAGACGATGCCGCATTGCAGGCATTCAAAAACGAAATAGTGGGATTGTGCACGGCTAAGCAGCTTGATGATGCGGTTGCCGAATTGCGTTCCGAATATGTAAAAATAGTCAATGCTCTCGCATCGCTGCCCGAAGGTGCGGTCAGTGCCGAAACGGCGTCGGCGGTAAGTGCGATTGCGGACGAAGCGCAGTATAATAACAACGAGCTGTCCGAGCAGATGTACAACATCCGCGACGAGCTCAGCAAAACCATACATGACGAGAGCCAGCTTACCCAGGATACGCTCGAACTTAAATTCACGGATTTGTCCGATATGCAACGTCGCGTTTCGGAAGACCTCGAATTTATACGCAATAAGCTTGCCGAAACAGGCAAAGTCATAGAAAGTGTTGCATCGGTAAAAGAGGAATCCGTCGAAGCGGAAAGCGAAGACGGGAAAAGCGATTCCGGTCTGTACGACGATATCTGCGTTCAGTTCGATAAACTTTACGAAGATGTTTCCGCATTGCTGACGACTACGGAAAACAATGTTGTGGAAAGACTGGGAGAAACCGTCGGTTCCACTATGGACAATGTCAATGAGATTATCGATTCGATAAATGCGAATATTGATAATATCAATGCGCTTGTGACGGGTGTCAACACTTCGCTTGACGGCGTAAACAATAATTTCGACATAACCAACAATAACATCAACAATATCAATACGACGTTCGGAAACAGTTTTGCAACCGTTAATTTGGCGCTCGACGAAATCCGTGAAAATCTTTCCAATCTTGCGGCAACCGACGTTTCGGTTTTGCTTGCCGACAATATTACCGAGCTTAAAATGGCGGTTGACGATTTTATCGCAAAAGCCATGGCGTATGACGACGCCGCATTGAACGACAGAATCAGATTGGTCGACGATGTGTCTTTCTTGCGCCAAAATGCGGAGTCGGGCGCTGCGGAAAGTATCAATGCTTTGCACGACGAGCTTACTTTGCTCGGCGAAAATTTAACGCGTGATTTGAGTGTGCTAACCGATACTGTATCGGGGCTGAATCTTGACGAAATGCGCGAAAACGTCCTTACTATCAAAGATACGCTGGACATTCTCGCAGCCGATACTTCGGTTGCCGCAATGGGTGAAGATATTGCCGAAATCAAAGAGAGCGGCAAATTGCTGTCCGACACTTTGACCGCCGATTTTGCTGCGCAGGAAGAGCTTATCGGTTCGCTTAAAGACGATGTGGCATTTATCCGTGCTCATTTTGACGAGCAGGCAGACGAAAACGCTATTACGGTTACCGACGTGTACGATGTTCTTGTCGGTGTAAACGAAAAGCTCGATTCTGTCGGAGAGGTTTCTTCGCAAGATACGCAGACTGTTCTCGGTTTGCTTGAAGAAATAAAAGAACAGCTGCATTTGAAAGAGCTTGAACCCAGTATCGAAGGCGTTACGGGCAGCGAGGAAGAGAAACAAACTCTTTTGAACGAGATAGCCGAAGTCAGAGAGCGTCTTACGGGTCTTGAAAATGTTTCGGCTGTTCAAAGCGATGCCGCTTCGGCAGCTCTTGCGAATATAGAGCAAGACCTCAACGATATCAAAGAAAGCATTTTGATGTCGGATCGAGCGGTTGCCGCCGATTCCGTGCTGACGGATATTTCCGAGAAGCTCGAACTTATTATGCAAGATTCGGCAAATATGAATCAATTGACGTCCATTGCCGCAGATATTTCGGAAATGAAAGAGACTCTTGCGCTCGGAGAAAATCCGGAATCCGACGGTATGACGGATATCATGCAGACCGTCAACGATATGAGCGACAGAGTCAAAGAGTTTGCCGAACGCATGGAACTTGCCGCAGTGGAAATCGACAGCATACCTCTTGTGCTTTCGGAACTTGGACAGGTTAAGCAGTCGCTGGAAGAAATCAAAGAGAAACTTTGTGAATTCGAAGGCGTTTCTCCCGTTCATGAAGATACGGACGGCGAGTCGGATGCAATTGCCCGCAGACTCGACATTTTGAGTGATAAGACCAACGAAATAATCGAACGCAGCGAAAACGGAGTCGTTTCCGACGAGCTTCGCGAGGTCACCGACGAAATTGCCGAGATTCGCGAAAGTTTGTTGACCGATTACGAGAAGATTAAGGATGATATTTCCTTTATCAGAAATCAGATTGAGCTTAACGTAGAAGAAGCCGAGTCGGAAACCGCTTTGGATTTGGGCGACGAAGATATCAATACCATATTGGAAGAACTTGCCGAAATCAAAGAAAAGCTGGCGTCTGCCGACGAATATGATGTAATGGCGGAGATATTGTCGCTTAGAGAAGACATGAAATCCGCGCGTCTTGCGCCGTCGGAAGAAGGCGGTGAACCTACCGGCGACGAGCTGAATATGGTGCTCAGCGAGATAGTTGCATTGCGTGACGAAATTCAGTCTTATAAAGACCAATTGACCGTTTATGAAGCGCCCGAAAGACATGAGGTAAGCGAGTCCGAAGATGTGAGCGAAAACACCTCATTGGCGGACAGCGTCAATGTCATTTTAGACGAACTGACTGATTTACGTAGCGAACTTGCCGGATTGCGTGACGAGTCTGCCGAGAAACAGTCTGAACTTCGTGATATGATTGCCCGTCGCACGTCGATAAGTGCCGAGTCTTCGGATATCGATTCCGACGTTGTATCCGCGCAGGGACTTGATGTGGTTCTTGACGAAATCGTGAATCTGAAAAACGATTTTGCCAATGCGCGCGAGCAGATAAGCGACGAAATAAAATCTACGCGGGAGTCTTCGGCGAGCGATGTTGCCGACGAGACTTTGGATGAGCGTCTTAATGCGATTGAAGACAGCATTTCCGCTCTCGGCGACAGAATTACGGAATTGTTTATGTCTGACGACGTGGGAGTGAGTTCCGATAAATCGGATGAAATTCTTGCCGAGGTCCGTAATCTCAGAGAAAATCGAGTGGCTGTGGAAAGCGACGAGGGTGCGCTCGATGTGCTTAGCGAAATGCTTTTGTTGCACAGCGAAATCAATGATATAAGAAATATTCTCGATACAAAAGGCCCCGTCGAGCAAAGCGGTGTTATAACGGACAGCACGCATGCCGATTATGTCGACGTATTGACACAGTTGGCGGAAATCAAAGAGCAGCTTGCCGAGAAAGAAGCGGAAAAACCCGCAACCGACGGCGGACTGATGGAAGAGCTTTCCGCAATAAAAGAATTGCTTTTCGAGCAAAGCCGTGCAAGCGAAATCGAAATACTTCGCGATGAAATCGTCGGACTCAGGCAGGAGCTTGCAAGTGCCGATTACGGCAGTGTTTCCGCGGAAGGACATTCCGACACCGAAATTGCTGCGCTTCGCGAAGAAATTTCGCAGCTCAAAGAGCAGCTTGCCGCTTCACGCGAACAATACGAACCCGATATGGCTGTCATGACGGAAATAACCGCACTTCGCGATGAGATAGCATCTCTTAAAGAGCAAATGGCAGAAAACGGCGTCGGCAGTTCTGTTGCGGAAGCAGAACCCGATATGACGGTGCTTTCGGAAGTCATGGCGCTCCGTGAGGAAATAGGCGAGCTGAAGAATGCTTTTGCCGCGCCCGATTCCGATATGGTCGAAACAGTAGCGCAAATCAGAGAAGATGTCCGCGCAATGAAGGAAGAACCCGATTTGAGCGCATTGAACGAGGTGCTTGCACTGCGTGACGAATTCCAGGCAATGAAAGACGAAATTGCGGACAAAAAGTCAGACGATGCACATGCAAAGTCGGGTGAAGAAATTCTTTCCGAAGTGCAATCGCTTAGAGACCAATTGTTTGCAATCAGCATGGCGAACGTCAATGACGGTTCTACCGATAAGGTGACTTACGAAAGTTACAACAACATAATTTTGGACGAAATAACCGCGCTGAGAGAAGAAGTAAATGCATACAAGACAAGCGATGCTGCCCGCGAGGTTATGGAAGAAATAGCCGAAATCAAGCAGTCTATTGCCGCGCAAACCGCCGACGAGGGCGAGCTTATGCTGCAATTGAGCAAGCTTAAATCGGATTTGGAAACATTGAAGAACAGCGATGCGCAAGATGCCACAAACAATGCGATTTTGAACGAATTGGCAAACTTGAAAACGGAGCTTACAAACCAGAGAGAAGCCGATTTGACTACGCTTAACTTCATGTCGGAAATGGCACAGCTTATAGAGCGTCAGAATCAGTATATTAACCAAAGCGCAAACGCCAAAATATCCGACGAAATCGAAAGTCTGAAAGCGGAAATAGCGTCCTCGCTTGCCGCTCCTTCCGTGGAAACATCGGCTATAATGGGCGAGATTGCAAAACTGAAAGACGAGATTTCGCGCGATACCGGCAGCAAGATTGACAATAAAACGATACTCGACGAGCTTGCAAAATTGAAGGATGAAATATCCGTCGAGAAGCCCTCGCGTCAAAACGATTTGGTGCTTGAAGAAATCGCCAGACTGAAAGACGAGATAAGCAATCTTTCGGAAAAGAACGCAAGCGACGGCAGCGATGTCAGCGTCGAAGAAATTTCTCAGTCGATAAACGATTTGAAGAACGAGCTCACCCAGATTGCCGATATCGTATCCGACGAAGAAAAGCCCAAAAAAGCGCTCGCACGTAAGACATCTTCCAAGACGTCTTCCGCCGGCAAGAAGTCTTCGACAGCCAAGGGTCGCACTTCTTCAAAAAAGACGACCGGCACTAAATCTTCGACACGCAAATCCACTGCTTCGAAAAAGAAGTCGACTTCAAAGTCTGCTGCTTCGTTGAGCAGTGACGAGCTGCTTTCAAAGATAGACGCCGTTTCTATCGATATTCCCATGAATAACGAAATGTCCGACAGCGATTTCAATATCAAGTTAGACCCGAATTTCGTTCCGGACAGAGAAAGAGACGAGTTGGATATTGCCAGCAAGTTGGCTAAACAAGTGGCGAACAAGTTGATAATGGAACAGCTTGTCGAGCAGCTTGGAAACGGCGGCGTTCCCGAGAACGAGGTCGAGGAAATAGTTAAAGACATATTGCCTCAGGAATTCAGCACAATAATGATAGAAGAACAGTCCGACCAGGTCAGACGTTTGGCTAATTCGTTGGTACTAGATAAGCTGCGTGCTCGTCTTACAGGCAAAAAAGAAGAAGACTAATCCGTGTTCGATATCAGCCGACTCCTACGTAACGGTAGGGGTCGGTTTTTTTTGTAAGCAAGTAACATTTTCCATGATTGTTCCATACACTGTATTATCACACATCGGTGGTAAACTTATGGATAAATTTATTATTATGGGCGGCAACCGTCTGCACGGTAAAGTATCTGTGCAATCCGCAAAAAATACGGTGCTGCCGTTGTTGTCTTGCTGTATTCTTTGCAAAGAGCAAATCGTTTTGAAAAATTGTCCGTGCATTTCGGACGTAAAAAAAATGACCGAAATAATCGAGCGAATGGGCGGCAAAATCGAATTTTGCGATGACGATTTGAAGATAGATTGCAGCGATATTCATTACATAGAGATTAACGAAGAACTTACCAAAAGTATACGTTCTTCGGTATTTATGCTCGGCTCTTTGCTGGGACGTTTTTCTCGTGCAACCGTAGCATATCCGGGCGGTTGCGAGATAGGAAAAAGACCTATCGATATTCATATTGCGGGATTGAAAACTCTCGGAGTGCAAATCATGGAAACGGAAAAATTCATCGAGTGCGACGGCGCCGAACTACACAGCGATAAAATAATTTTGTCGATGCCGAGCGTAGGTGCAACGGAGAATATGATTATGGCGGCAGTGCTTACCGCAGGCGTGACCGTAATCGAGAATGCCGCAAAGGAGCCCGAGATTGAGGACTTGCAAAACTTTATTAATGCAATGGGCGGAAATGTGTCGGGCGCCGGCAGTGACAAAATAACGGTAGTCGGAGTCAAGCGTTTACACGGTTGCACTTATACACCGATAGGCGACCGTATAGTAGGCGGAACATATCTGGCGATGTGCGCGGGCTGCGGCGGCGATTTAACGGTATGTAACTGCGACATGAAAGGTTTGAGCGCGGTATTGGATGTTTTTAAAGCATGCGGCTGTTGGGTGGAAACTTGCGGAACCGAAGTGCGGCTGATTTCGGAGGGAAATCTGCGGGCGATACCGCTTTTGCGAACGGGACCTTTTCCCGCATTTCCTACGGATATGCAGCCGCAGATTTGTGCGGTACTTACCACTGCCGACGGTGTGTCGCTGATAGAGGAAAATATTTTCGAAAGCAGATTCAAATATGTCCGTCAGTTGGAACTTATGGGTGCGGATATAGCAATTCAAGACCGTCGCGCGCTTGTTACGGGCGTGAACGCATTGAAGCCGAGTATTGTGTCGGCAGAAGATTTACGCGGCGGTGCGGCGCTTATAACGGCTGCATTGATGACGGACGGCGTCAGCGTGGTTTACGGAGCGGAACACGTAGACAGAGGCTATTTCAAAATAGAAGAAACTCTTACAACGCTCGGCGCGGACATTGTGCGCGTAGGGTGTTGACGTTCACCGTCAAACAGTGTGCACGGCTAAGACAGGACAAATTTATTTATATATTTCAATTGCTTGATTTATCCTTTGCGTTTTGATATAATTATTATATGCGCAATAAGAAACTCATAGCGGTTTTGATAGTGGTATGCAGTATTACGCTGTTGGTTGTTTTGAACAGCGTGATTTTTTCCGTGCGCTCGGTAAGCGCATATTGTTACAATGCCGATGACCCCGAATTGGAGCAGACTGTAATAGAAAAATCGGGAATCAAAAAAGGCGGCAGTATTTTTACGCTTAACGAAAAGAAAGTAACCGATACTTTACACAGGAATGTAGGGAATGTCAAAGTCATTAACATAGAAAAGAAATTTCCGAACAGAGTAT
Organism: Clostridia bacterium; assembly: GCA_022793815.1. Lineage (GTDB taxonomy): Bacteria > Bacillota > Clostridia > Christensenellales > Pumilibacteraceae > MGBC157735. Next base: position 79,151 of record JAAWDP010000013.1, read on the forward strand.
ATATCAATTACGTAAAGATTTTCGAATATTTCAGAATACATCAAGGCAATAAGTATTATTTCTGCGGTAACGACGGTAGGATTTTGAGAATAAGCGACGTGCCTGGGTTGAGCAGCGCTACGATAGAATTGCGTTTATCTACCCCCATTTCGGAAAGCGTTCGCGAAGGGGATAAGTTTGCCTCGCAATCCGATTCGGAAGTGATGATTACTATCGAGCTGCTTTCCGCATTGGAGCGTTTGGATTATCACAAATATTCGCAGGACATGTTCGATTTTGTCGATATATCCAAAAGCCAATACGTCTTTATCAAGACGCGTGCGGGCATAATGATAGAGTTGCAGGGCAGCGGTAATTTAACGGCAAAGTTGCGTATCGCTCTTTCGTTATATGAAAATCTTTCAAGCGATAAATTGACTTACGGCACTATAATAGTGCCTGACGGCGACGGACGCGAGGTTCAGAGAAGCGACGAAAATCGCTATGAAAAAATTATGGGTAAAGTGGAATAACAATATCCTTGACATATTCCCGCTTTGATTATATAATAAATACATACAACTATTGAGGAGAAAGACGTTGGCAAAAGACGTAGCTGTACTGGATTTCGGTTCGAGCAAAATAACCGTTTTCATCGGCGAGAGAGGTGTTAACAACACCATAAATATCATCGGCATGGGTGAATGCAACTATGCCGGCTTTTCCGAAGGCGAATGGTTGGAGCCCGAACAGTTGAGTATGGCTGTCGGTATGGCTATTTCCAATGCGGAAACAAATTCCCGAACAAAGATACGGCATTTGTATATAGGCGTACCGGGAGAGTTTTGCAGGTGCGTGTGCAGAAACGTAAATCTGTCGTTGAATAAGAAACGTAAAATTACCGATGCCGATGTCGATGCATTGCATGAGCAGGGCGATACGTTTAAATTGCGCTCCGATTTGACTTTGATAAACAGTCAGCCGATATATTACACCATAGACGACGAAAGAAGACTTATTCAACCTGTCGGACTGTCATCGTCAAAGTTGGGCGGCTTTATTTCTTATATTTTTGCCGAAACCGATTTTATAGAGTTTGTCGACAAAATTATGGAAGACGTCGGTATAGAGTCTAGCGAGTATGTTTGCAGCATGCTTGCCGAAACCATGTTTTTGTTCGACTGTGTCGAACGCGACAGGTGGGTTGTTCTCATAGACGTAGGCTACATAACCACGAATGTGGTTGTTGCCCGCGGTGACGGCATTGTCAGTATGTATAATTTTTCTCTCGGCGGAGGATATATTACGGGGGACTTGGCAACCGCGCTCGATATTCCGTTTGCGCAAGCGGAAAGCCTGAAACAGAAAATCGTGTTGTCGCTTAATATGAGCGACGAAGACGTATATTCGGTCAATACCTCGCGTGACGCAGTGGAAAATTTCCCTGCCAAGACGGTTAACGAGATTGCTACGGCAAGAATCAAAGTCATAGCGCAGACCATAGAAAAGTGTTTGAGCGAATGTCAGTATGATTTTCCGGAATACATTCCGTACTATCTGACGGGCGGCGGTTTAAGCTATATGAAGGGCGCTCGCGACGCTTTATCCAAATTCCTTTCGAAACCCGTTCAAACGGTTGCTCCGTCATTGCCGCAATTTAACAGACCGCACATGTCGAGCAGTTTGGGACTACTCGATATGGTATTGAACCAGCAAGCACCGATTAAAAAACAGAGCCTTTTCAAAAGACTGTTCGGCAAATAATTATTGTACTTTAGGAGGGATTTCCCATGCAGATAACGAGAGACAGCGCGGCTTCGCCTACCGTAATCAAGGTAGTAGGAGTGGGCGGCGGCGGCGGAAACGCCGTCAACAGAATGATTGACGCGAATGTTAAGAGCGCGGAATTTATTGCGCTCAATACAGACTTGCAAGCATTGAACATGTCACGTGCTCAACGCCGTATTCAGATAGGCGCCAAGCTTACTCACGGACAGGGAGCAGGTGCCAATCCCGATGTCGGCGAAAAGGCTGCATTGGAAAGCAAACTTGCCATTGCCGACGCCATCGAAGATGCGGATTTGGTATTTGTTACGGCAGGTATGGGCGGCGGTACGGGTACGGGCGCTGCTCCCGTAGTGGCAAGCATTGCGAAAGAAGCAGGTAAGTTGACCATTGCCGTCGTAACCAAACCGTTCGCATTTGAAGGAAAATTCAGAAGCGACTATGCGGAAATAGGCATTGCCAATCTGAAAAAGGTGGTTGACGCGCTTGTTGTCATTCCTAATGAAAAGCTGCTTACCGTGGCGCCGAATATTCCCATGGTAGAGGCGTTTAAGTTTGCCGACGACGTTCTTCGTCAAGGTATACAGGGAATAAGCGACCTCATAGTTACGCCCGCAATGATAAATCTCGACTTTGCCGACGTGTGTACGACTATGCGCGACAAAGGACTGGCATACATGGGTATTGGCAGAGGCAAAGGTGATAACAGAACGGTCGAGGCGGTTACTATGGCGGTCAACAGTCCGCTTTACGAAACTTCGATTGAAAATGCCACAAGCGTAATAGTCAATGTAATGGGCGGTTCCGACGTAACGCTTGCCGAAGTCAATGAGGCAACGGAACTTATACGCGGCGTCGTAAGTCCGAATGCCAATCTGATTTTCGGTGCGGATATGCGGCAGTCGCTTGATTCCGAAATTGTGGTTACTATAATTGCTGCGGGATTTTCCACACCCGAGAAAGCGGATATTCAGCAGCCGCAATTAAGAGTTCAGCCGCCTGTCAGACCGCAGCCGCAGAATGCATGGCAGAATGGTTGGCCCATCGGAGCGCAACCCCAGCAGCCGTCTCAAAGGCAGGATATTTATTCGGGTAACGGATATCCCCGTCAAAGCGACCAAATGCAAAGACCCCGTCCTTACGGAATGCGAGATGACGTTCCCGATGCGAGAGTGCGTCCCGCCGCCGACGATATTCCCGATTCCAAGGTTAAACCGGTGGGGAATATCCCGCCTTGGTATGCAAAGATTATGGATAAAGACAGAAAGTAAGTATAAAACATCGAACCGACGGAAAATTATTTCGTCGGTTTTTCTTTTTATTCGACGAAAGATATTTTTATTCTTTTTTTGTATGATTTATAATTGCTTGTATGACGGTTTACATAGAATTGGTATTTGCGGATAATTTTGCCGTTACGTTTTTGCTTGCAAAACTTTCTTATCGGTTTTTGCAAATCAGAGCAAAAGTATTGCGAATGATAATTGCTTCGTTGCTCGGAGCGACTGCCGCGCTTTTGAGTCCGCTTATATGCGGTGTTTTTTTGACGATATTCTTCAAGCTTGTCTGCGGCGTTGTGATAAGTCTGATTTTGTTTTGTCCGAAAAACATAGTCAAAGGGTTTTTGATATTTTTTATTTTGACATTTGCGTTCGGCGGCTGCATTTTTGCGGTAGGTTATTTTGTACACGGAAGTGTTCGCAAAGCTTTGACCGAGCCGTTTTTCGGTATTCCGATAGGTCTGTCACTGCTTTTATGTTACATAATGTATGTAATTGTGAAGGTTCTGCTCGGAAAAATGTTAAAACGTCGGGATATGCGATGCTATTTATACGATGCCGAAATAAAACTGTTCGGCGAAAGCGTTCGTTGCAAAGCTTTTTTGGACAGCGGGAACCGTCTGTATGACGAGAGCAGCGGACTGCCGATTGTGGTTGCGAGCATAGGTACGCTTTCTAATGTTTTAAGCGATGAAATGATTACAAAATTGCTAACCGGAAAGCTGTCCGATTTTGACGGCGCTCATTATGTGAATTATGCCACTCTCGGCGGAAAAGCGAGAATGCCTGTCTTTTGCCCCGATTCGATAGTGGTCTATACGAAGGACAAGAAGAATATAATAAATGATGTGATGCTCGGGGTGTCGTTTAAGAAAATATCCGATGCCGAAAGCTATGGGTTGATTTTGAATCCCGCGGTCATGAAGGAGTAGTTATGCTTAGAAAGTTCGTCGAAAATCTGCTGAAACTCGTTTTCGGAAAAAGTATTTCTGATAATGTTTTGTACTATATAACTTCGGGAGAAGCGCTTCCCATGCCGTTGACCCCCGAGGAAGAAACAATAGCATTGAACCGTTTGGCAAAGCAGGAAGAAGGAGTAAAAGCCACGCTTATAGAGCGTAATTTGCGACTGGTTGTGTACATAGCGAGAAAGTTCGATAATACTGGCGTAGACCAGGAAGATTTGATAAGCGTCGGCACAATAGGCTTGATTAAGGCGGTAAATTCTTTTAATCCCGAAAAAAAAATCAAACTTGCCACTTATGCTTCCAGGTGTATAGAAAACGAAATTCTTATGTATCTGCGCCGTGTCGTTAGGTTGAAAATGGAAGTTTCCCTTGACGAGCCGCTCAATGTGGATTGGGAGGGAAACGAGCTTTTGATGAGTGATATTTTAGGTACCGAGCCCGACCTTGTAAGCAAAAATTTGGAGACGGGCGTGGAAAGACAGCTGCTGTGGAACGCGATAAACAAATTGAATAAAAGAGAAAAGGAAATAATGCAGATGCGCTTCGGTCTTACGGGCGGGGAAGAAAAGACGCAGAAGGAAGTTGCGGACAAACTGGGAATATCGCAGTCGTATATTTCGAGGTTGGAAAAGAAAATAATTTTCCGTCTGCGAAAGGAAATAGCAAAAACAATGTAAAATAAGCGCGGATTTGCTTCCGCGCTTTTCAATGTCAATCCATATTCTTTTTAAGCGATGAAATCGCATTTTTTTCCAGACGCGACACTTGCGCCTGCGAAATACCTATTTCTTTGGAAACTTCTATTTGAGTTTTGCCTTCGTAAAACCGCATCATGAGTATGCGCCGTTCTCTTGGCGAGAGCATGGACATCGCTTCCGAAATCGATACGCCGGTTATCCACTTTTCGTCGCTGTTTTTCACGTCGCTTATTTGGTCCATAATCATAACCGTTTCGTTTCCGTCGTGATAGACGGGGTCGAACAGCGACATGGGGTCGGCAATGGCGTCCATCGCATAAACGACTTCGCTCAAAGGAATATTCATGGCTCGCGAAATGTCTTCGAGCGATGCTTCGGTGTTCGATTGCGATTCCAACTGCTGTCGCGTTTGCAGTACTTTGTAAGCGGTGTCGCGTATCGAGCGGCTTACTCTCAATGCGCTGCTGTCGCGTAAAAACCGTCTGATTTCGCCTATTATCATCGGAACGGCATAGGTGGAGAATCTAAGGTTCAGAGAAGTATCGAAGTTTTCCATTGCCTTTATCAGACCTATGAACCCGACTTGGAATATGTCGTCGACGCTTTCTTTTTTGCCTCCGAACCGTTGTACGATGCTGAGCACAAGACGCATGTTTGCCATTAAGAATTCTTCTCGCGCACTCTCGTCGCCGGCATGTATTCTGTCCAGCAGTTCGATTGATTCTTTGTGCGATATCTTGGGTAATGCGGATGTATTGATTCCGCATATTTCAACTCTTGCAGACATAAATTTACCTCGCTGTTTTTCGTATTTGTATTTTGCTCAATGCAAGTGTAAGTTTATACGTGTCGCAAAATTAAAGGCGCAATTTTTGTCGAATAACGGCATATATATAATCCGAGGTGGCTATGACGCAAGCATGTGAATTGTCGTTCTGCGAGTTGCGCAGCAAGGAGGTCGTAAACTCCGTAGACGGGCGGCGATTGGGACGAATAATCGATTTGGTGTTTTCATCCACGGGCGGAGAGATTCACGGGATTATCGTTCCGTACAGCCGCAGAGTAATGATATTCAAGTCGCAGGACGTTTTCATACCATGGGAATGCGTAAAGAAAATAGGCGAGGATGTTATAATAGTCGAGCTCAACGATTTCTGCGGTAAGCCCGCCAAAAAACACGAGCCGATTCGGTGCGCTCCGCTGGATAAGAACAAATGTTCAAACGAGTGCCGTGACTGCGAAGAAGAGAAGAGAACGCCGCCTCCTCCGTCGGGTCCGGATTGCGACAGAAAGTGCGAAAAATGCATGTTGTTTGACTGTCAGTACAGATGGAATGATTTTTCGGGAAAACCGAAATCCGGTCCCGGCGTGTATATGGATTAAAAATAGTTGAAGCGAAACATTGACTTAATAGGTCCTGTTGTTATATAATAGACATATACTTTTGATGCGGCGGAGGAGAAGGACAGGCTATGAAGTGCATGTATTGCGGTTTTCCCGAAAGTAAGGTAATAGACAGCAGGTCGGCTGACGAAGGGAACAGTATAAGAAGGCGCAGGGAATGTCTTAAATGCGGCAGGCGTTTTACAACATACGAAGTCATAGAACATACGCCTATACTTGTGGTAAAAAACGACGGTACACGTCAGCCTTTCGACGTTTCCAAAATCAAAGCGGGAATTATCAAGGCATGCGAAAAAAGACCCGTCGCTTTGCAAGATATAGATAAGGTAGTCACGGCGATAGAAAAAGAAATAACAAATTCGTTGGAGCAGGAAATAACTTCTCAAAAGATAGGGGAGCTTGTCATGCTGAAACTGAAAGAGCTCGACCAAGTTGCATACATCCGTTTTGCATCGGTTTACCGTCAGTTTAAAGATGTCACTACGTTTGCGGATTTTGTGAGCGAATTCGAAAAAATGATGAAGGACTGATTTGCGAGAGCGAAACGATGAAAATTCGACTTTCAAACACAGAGGACGGTAAAAAGCTCATTGCTTTTCTTTCCGAACAAATAGACGGACTTACTTTATCGGTTGCGGAAAAGCAGATTAAATTGGGCGAAGTGCGCGTGAACGGCGATAAGATACGTACAAATGTGTGTTTGAAACGCGGAGACGAGGTTTCGGTTTTTCTTCCGACGAATGCAATCGATGTGCCGGATATAAAAATACTTTATAATGACGATAATATAATAGTAGCATATAAGCCGTTAAACGTCGATACGCAGAACAATTTGGTGCGATGTCTTAAAAGGCAGCTTGGCTTTGATGTAGTTCCCGTACATCGTCTCGACAGAAACACGGAAGGTATAGTCGTATTGGCAAAGGACGCGGAATCCGAGAGTATTTTAACGGAAGCGATAGCAAACCGCGGGATTGTCAAAATATACCGAGCGCTGCTTTACGGCAAATTCGAGCGTCATGAGTTTGAGAGCAGGGCATATTCGGTAAAGGATGAAAAAGCGGCATACGTCAAAGTATACGCCGCTCCGAGAAAAAGTGCCAAAGAAATCGTGACTAAGTATAAAGTCGTGAAAGAATACGACGGTTACAGCGATGTGGAAATAGAGTTGGTTACGGGACGTACACACCAAATACGTGCTCATTCGGCTTTTCTTTCACATCCCGTACTCGGCGACGGTAAATACGGTGTTTCGAATATAAATAAGCGGTTCGGGTTCAAAACACAGCAGTTGAAAGCAGTAAAAGTGGTTTTCGGTTCGCTTTCCGGAAAGCTCGAATATTTAAACGGAAAAGAAATAACGATTCCGCCGAATACAAATATATTTGACTAACTACGAATAATGTTGTATAATTATACGGAAGTAACAGGTTTAAGAGGTTAACGTGACTGTTAAGGAAATTAAATCCGAATCAAAAGAGCGTTTTACCGTATACAGATATAAGGCGATGCCGGCATACTGTGTACTGCTTTTCGTCATACTTAATATTTTGGTAGTTACGGGTTTGCTTTGTGCTTTGACGGTGTTTTTGCCTTGGTATGTAACCGGTATACTTTGGTGGTACGGAGTATTGCTTTTACTGCTTGCACTGTTTTTCGCAGGACCTTTTTCTTACAGCATGGCGGATTATTATTTGCGTTCGTATAAAGCGAATACAGTTGACGAAACCGTTACGTTCAGCGGTTTCCGCAAGTTTGATTTTGCAAGAACGGCAATAATGTTTCTTGTAAGATTCGCAATAACATTACTTTTGACCTGTTTGCTGATTGTCCCAGGAATAATATTTGCGATTAAGACGTCCATGTCTTATTATATCATGTGCACCGATTCCAAAATTGGAACCGTCGCCGCGTTCAAGGCATCTTCCGAAATGATGAAAAAAAAGAGCGGTGCGTATTTTAAACTTATACTTTCTTTTGTCGGTTGGTTCTTGGTGTGCATAGTTACGCTCGGAACGGGATTTATATACGTAATGCCGTATTTCAATACCTGTAAGGTTATATTTTTCAACCGTATCGTGCAAGGAGGCGAGCAGGTAAATCATGCGGTCGTTGCGGACGAAACGCCTGTGCAGGCAGTGCAAAGCGACGAAAGCGAATCTTCGAACCCAGTAGAAGCGGAAACCGTTATCGCAGTGGAAGCGGTATCGGAAGTCGCCGTAGAAGAACAGCCCGTAATCGTCGCCGAAATCCAAAGCGACGAGAGCACATCCGCAGAGCCCGAGGTTATAGCGGTATCGGGGTCCGAAGATAAAGCCGAACCGACCGAAGCGGCGTTGGAAATCGTAGTAACGGAACCTGCGGTCGCCGAACCCGTCACTGCTGCGGATGCGGCAAACCAAGACGAACAGCCTAATATCGACGATAAGGAAGAGGAAGAACGTGCCGCCGCAAAAGAGGCTATCAGAAAGCGTATCGAAGAATTGAAGCGTGAACGAAATAAAAGCGGTTCGCGGCCGCAACCTGCGGTACATCCTCAAAAACCGCCTGCTTCGCCCGAAAGTGCAGTTACCGCAGGACATGAGAGAAAGAATGTTTCGAAAGCCGTGGACGACGAATTTGCGCCCGAAAGAATCGAAGTCGAGATTGTAGAGGAGTAGATAATTGAAAAAACAAAAGTATTCGCTTACGGCAAGTCAGCGTAAGAATATCAGAAATAAAGCAAACGACAAACAGGAAAAAAACAGGCCTGCGGATTTTGAGGGAAACGGCGACGTTTCCGCTGAAACCGATGCAGTCGCTGTCGTGCCCAAAAAATTCAATTGGTGGCTTATCCCTTTACTCGGCGCGGGTATTGCGCTTATAGTGATAGCCATAGTTTTGCCGTTCTCATGCGGGGAGTATCGATTCATAGATAATCCCGTTGCAAAAATCGAGCTGAGTACGGGCGATGTTTTGGAATTCGAACTGTATGAGGACACATGTCCGATTGCCGCTACGAATTTCATTTTTCTCGCAAGAAATAAGTTTTTCGATAATACCATAGTGTTTGACAATCAACAGGGTTGGGTTCGTTTCGGCAACTATAAGAGCATGACGGAATATGTATCGCAGGACAAGGAATACTGTGAGAAGCTGCCGGGATTCAGTGAAGGGCACAAGGACAATAAATTGGGGTATAGGTTACGTTCGGACAGTTCGGACGACGCCAAGCGCTATATGGAAGAAGGTATGCTGGTGTTCAACTACAACCAGTCGTCAAATGAGTTTTTCATTTCGTCGGATAAAAACCTGCAAACACGTTTGGATAATATAAATTACGAGCCCACTGTCGTAGGTCGTTACCTAAACGATAAAACGCTTGCCGCAGTAAAGCGTATAGCGAATATGGAATCCAATCCGAGTTCGCCGCATTCACGTTGGAGAAATCCCATTCCTGTTGTGGTAATAAAAAAAGTAAGCATTTATAACGTGGATAAAGCCAAGTGGAAAGATTTCGGATTCGAAAAATATATGGAAACCGCATATAACGGAAGTTCCGCAATATCAGGCTGGCATGCTTCTTGATTGAGTATAAAATGATAAAAAATTACCGACCATATAAAGGGAGGTAATTTTTTTTATATGACGATAGGACTTATTTTGCTTTCCGTTATATCGGTATTTTTGTTTTTTGCCGGTACGGAAAAGTTTTTTTCACGAATTGGGCTCAGCAGCCGCGTCGCGTTTTTTATTGTGCTTGCTCTCGTAATCGGCGCAGTTATACCGGAAATCCGTTTCGGCAATATTTTGAATATTCAGCTTGGCGGTTTTCTGATTCCTCTTGCCGTGATGAGCGTACTGTTTTTCAGGTGTGAGGGAAAAGAAGAGATACTTAAAACATTGCTTTCCGTTACCGCGGTTGCGGCGGTTTGCGTCGCGGTGAGAATGCTGATTCCGATGAAATCCACGGCGCTTGTCGTAACGGTTTCGGTAGTCACGGGATTTGTCGGCGCCGCGGTTGCGTGCATTGTGACTCAGTCGAGAATACCCGCGCTGGCGTCTGTTATGGGAGGAGTTGTTTTGGGTGATGTAATAACTTCTTTGGTATTCAGATTTTTCATCGACGGTTCCACGGTATCGCTCGGAACGGCAGGCGTATTCGATTCTGTGGTCATAGGAACGGTGCTGACGCTTGTCATGATGTGGGTGTTAACCGTCATGAAAAAACGGTCGCAAATGCAAAAACAACCGCTCATAGGTTTGGATACGGAAGCAGGCGAGGACTATCCTGCGCCGCAAGTACAGCCTCCCGAGTTTCATTTTACGGAAGAGGACTACGAAGAATATTTCAACGACGATATTGATTGACTTGCAAGGCATAGCTGTGTTAAAATTACAGTATGCATATTACCGATGTTGAAAAAGGCTCAATCGGCGAAGAGCTCGGCATTGCTGCGAATGACGAGCTAATCGGATTTAACGGCAATAAAGCGGAAGATATACTCGACTACGATTTTTATAACGAAAGCGAGTCTTTTGTCATGTCTGTTTTACATAACGGCGAAGTTATCGACTATGAAATAGAAAAAGACGTCGACGAGGATTTGGGACTTGTATTTGACGAGGAGATAAAAACACGGGTTTGCCGTAATAAATGCATATTCTGTTTTGTAGACCAGCTGCCGAAAAAAGAACTCAGAACGACGCTGAGAGTAAAGGACGACGATTACAGATTCAGTTTTATAAGCGGAAGTTACGTTACTTTGACAAATTTATCGGAAAGCGATTTGCAAAGAATTATCAGACTTAAACTGTCTCCGCTTTACGTAAGCGTTCATACCTCGGATAATAAGCTTAGAAGATACATGCTCGGAAATTCCGCCGCTCCCGATATATGCGAACAGTTGCGGCTGTTGCATGACGGCGGAATTAAGCTTCATGCGCAAATCGTATATTGCCCGTGTGTAAACGAAGATGTTGCAAAGACCGCGAAGGACATTGCGCCGTTTTGCGAAACGCTTGCCGTAGTTCCCGTCGGATTGACCAAAGATTGCAACACTGCACTCAAACCCGTATCGAAAGCAGACGCGGAAAGAATAATCGATGTCGTCGAACCGTTGCAGGAAGAATTTTTAAAGCAAAAACATACGCGTTTTATATTTATCGCCGACGAATTTTATATAAGGGCGGGGCGCGACGTTCCGGATTTTTGCAATTACGAAGATTTTTCGCAGTTGGAAAACGGCATAGGGCTTATTGCTTTGTTCAGACACGATTTCGAGGAGGCTCTTGCGATTACCGACGATATGCAGGTCGGAGAGTGCAGTATTGCAACGGGTGTCGACGCTTATCCGACGATTCGAGAGGCTGCGAAAAAGCTGACGGACAAGTTCGGCGGCGAGATAAAAGTACATAAAATTCATAATGAATTTTTCGGAGATTCCGTTACGGTGGCGGGACTTGTTACGGGCGGAGATATTTTGAAACAGCTTGCGGGCAAATCACTCGGCGAAAGACTTATTATTCCCAGATGCATGCTGAAAGAGTTTAAAGACGTGTTTTTGGACAATATGAGTGTAAAAGAGTTGAGCTCGAAACTCGGTGTAAAAATAAAAATAATCGATGCAGACGGTTTTTCGTTTGTTAAAGGATGCAGTAAAAATGAATGCTAAACCGTTGGTGGCGGTCGTCGGACGTCCTAATGTCGGCAAGTCCACTTTTTTCAACAGAATATGCGGTAAACGTATAGCGATTGTCAAGGACACTCCCGGTGTTACCCGTGACAGAATATACGCCGACGCGGAATGGTGCGGACACCGTTTTACGCTTGTGGATACGGGCGGTATAGAAACAAAGAGCGACGACACTATGTTTTCGCACATTTTGAAACAGGCAACGGCGGCAATCGAACTTGCGGACGTTATCGTGTTTTTTACCGACGGACGCGACGGTCTTGTCGCTTCCGATTACGACGTCGCAAAACTGCTGAGAAGCGCCAATAAACCCGTTGTATTGGCTGTAAATAAGCTCGATAACTTCGAGGTGGAGAAAACCTACGACTTTTATCAATTGGGGCTTGGAGAGCCTTTTGCGGTTTCCTGCGAGCAGGCAAAAGGCTTGGGTGAGATTCTGGACGAGATAGTCAAGTATTTCCCCGAACCTTTCGACGAGGATGAAAGCGAAGGATTGAAAATAGCCGTAGTGGGAAAACCAAACGTAGGAAAATCGTCGCTTATAAATAAACTGCTCGGTTACGACAGGGTCATAGTAAGCGATGTCGCGGGAACTACCCGTGACGCGATAGACACGCCGTTCGAGTGCGGCGGGAACCGATATGTTTTGATAGATACGGCGGGACTGCGGCGGCGTCGCGGCATCGACGGCGACAGTGTGGAAAGTTACAGCGTCATGCGGACTTTGTCTGCCGTTCGCCGTGCGGACGTAGTGCTTATTGTCGTGGATTCGTCCGAACCGTTATCCGAACAGGATGTCAGAATTGCAGGTTTTGTACACGAAGAGGGTAAGCCGAGCGTCATCGTAATGAATAAGTGGGATAAGGTCGAAAAGGATTCGTATACAATGAATAAGTGTACCGAAAAATTGGAATGCGACCTTGCCTTTATGAGCTATCACAAATCGGTTTTCGTGTCTGCGCTTACCGGTTTGCGCATGGAAAAACTGCTTTCGGCGGCAAGCGAGGCTTATGACAATGCTTCGAGAAGAATAACTACGGGTGTGCTTAACGAAGTTATCGGCGAGGCTGTCGCCATGACCGAGCCCCCGTCTTTTTCGGGCAGGCGCTTGAAAATATATTATGCGACCCAGCCCGAAAGCAATCCGCCCAAATTCGTGTTTTTTGTCAATGAAGAAAAACTTGCGCATTTTTCGTACCGAAGATATCTCGAAAACTGTTTGAGAAAATCATTCGATTTTACCGGTACGCCGATAAAATTGACGTTTGTCAGTAAGGAGGATAAGAAATAATGTATGCTTTGAAAATTATCGCGGTTGCACTCGGAGCCTATTTGTTCGGAAATATCAATACCGCGCTTATAATTTCTAAAATCAAAAAGCAGGATATACGCAAAATGGACAGCGGCAATCCGGGTTCGATGAATATGTTCAGAAACTACGGTGTCATTTTGGGACTTGTTACTTTGATTTGCGATGCCGTCAAAGGAGCAGTTCCGTGCATATTGGGTTGGTGGATACTCGGTGACGAATTTTCATTTTCCGATGACAGATTCGGACTTTATCTCGGCGGCTTGTGTGTTATAATAGGGCATATTTTTCCCGTGTTTCTCAAATTTAAGGGCGGCAAGGGAATAGCGAGTTCCATAGGGGTGTGTCTTGTCGCCGACCCCATTGTAACGCTTATAATGTTTGCGGTGGGAGTTGCGTTTATTATCATAACCAAAATGGGGTCGGTTACTTCGTTTATCATTATATCCGTACCGCTTGCAATAGAGGGTTTTAAAACAAATGCCGTCGGCGGATATATGGGAGTCGTAAATGCATTGATGATTTTTGCGCTGTTTTCGCTGACGCTGTTTGCGCACCGCAAAAACGTAGTCAAGCTTTTCAGGGGAAAAGAAAGCAAAACGGTGCTTTTCGGAAAGAACAAATCTGCCAAACGAAACAAAAATGCGGCTGCGTAGATTCGGTAATTTGAACGCAGGAAAACACTCATTTTTATGAGTGTTTTCTTTTTTGCCGCTGCATATCGCAAATGTCCGCCGCATATATTTAAATATCATATTTATAGGAGTATCGCTATGGAAAAGTTCGATATTTACAGAGATATAAGCGAAAGAAGCGGCGGTGACATATATATCGGCGTAGTTGGACCCGTGCGTTCGGGCAAATCCACTTTTATAACAAATTTTATGCAGAAACTGGTTTTGCCGAATGTAGAGGACAAATATGAAAAAGAACGTATGATGGACGAATTGCCGCAAAGCGCAAACGGTAAATCCATAATGACGACACAACCGAAATTTGTTCCGAACGAAGCCGTGAAGCTTAAATTCGGCGATAATGCGGAAGCAAATGTAAGATTGGTGGACTGCGTGGGATATCTTATCGACGGCGCTGTCGGTCATATGGACGGAGAGAAGCCGCGTATGGTGAAAACGCCTTGGAACGATGAAGAAATACCTTTTCACAATGCTGCCGAAATAGGTACGAGAAAGGTGATAACCGAGCATTCCACAATCGGAATAGTCATGACGAGTGACGGGTCCATAAGTACGGATTTGCCGCGCAGCGCATACGTGCAGGCTGAGGAAAGAGCGGTAAAGGAACTTAAAGCTCTCGGCAAACCGTTTATTCTCATTGTCAATTCCACCGTGCCTAACTCGCAGGAAACAGTAAAACTTGCGGATTCGTTGCGTGAAAAATACGATAATGCGGTTATGGCGGTTGATGCATTGAATATGTCCGAGTCCGATATACTGTCCATTTTCGAAAAAGTACTTATGGAATTTCCGCTTATGGACGTCGATATCAAATGTGCAAAGTGGATGCGCGCTCTGCCTTTTACGAACAAGATAGTAACATCGCTTTGTCAAACCGTCATGGAAAGAACTTCTCAAATGCACAAGATGGCGGATTACGAAAAAATGAACATTGTTTTCGAAGACAACGATTATTTCGAAAGCATCACTACGGAAATTGCAGAGCCGGGTAAAGGAAGAGTTACATTCAGTGTCAAGCCGAAAGAAAATTTATTCTTCACGGCACTGTCGGAAGAATGCGGAGTGGAAATATCCGATGATTTCGACCTTATGAGTTCGCTTAAAGATTTGGCGGCGGCGAAAAAGGAATATGATAAAATCAGTGCGGCATTGGAAGAAGTCAAGTTGAACGGTTACGGAGTCGTCACTCCGTCCATGGACGAAATGACATTGGAAGAGCCGCAGATAGTCAAGCAAGGTTCTCGCTTCGGAGTCAAGCTGAAAGCGTCTGCGCCTTCGCTGCACATAATGCAGGTCGATATTCAAACGGAAGTAAGCCCGATAGTCGGAACCGAAGCGCAAAGCGAGGAAATGGTAAAGTATTTGCTGAGCGAATTCGAAAACGACCCGAAAGGAATTTGGGAAACCAACATGTTCGGAAAGTCATTACACATGCTTGTCAATGAAGGGCTGAACAACAAGTTGACTTCCATGCCTGACGATACGCAGAAAAAGATGAGAAAAACTCTTTCACGTATAGTGAACGAAGGCAAGGGCGGAGTAATCTGCATATTATTGTAATAGTGTTTCGCAAAAAGCGGATTCGGTAAGCGAATCCGCTTTTACATTGTAAAATATTTGCTTTTTTGCGCAATATGGCGTATAATACTACTTATGGAAAAACTTATTGTGGCAAGCAATAATTCGGGAAAAATCACCGAAATCAAAGAGTTGCTATCGGGTTTGTATGAAGTTCGCTCGCTTGCGGACGAAAACATTGTTTCGGACCCCGAGGAAACCGGAAGCACATTCGAAGAAAATGCTTTTATTAAAGCGGAAGCCGTATACAGGCTTACAGGTTGTGCATGCCTCGCCGACGACAGCGGACTTATTGTCGATGTTCTCGACGGTGCGCCGGGAGTTTACTCTGCCCGTTATGCCGGCGAGCCGTCCGATTCGGCAAAGAACAATGCGCTCTTGCTTGCGAATATGAAAGGCAAGTCGGACAGAACGGCGAGATTCGAATGTGCGGTCGTTCTCTACAAATCTCCCGAAGATGTTTTGACGGGAGTCGGCGCTGTCGAGGGGAGAATACTCGACGCTCCGTGCGGAAGCGGCGGATTCGGGTATGACCCGTTGTTTTTCTGCGATGATTTGCAAAAATCGTTCGGAGTCGCTTCTCGCGAAGAAAAAAATTCGGTAAGCCACAGAGCGCGGGCTTTGAAACAGCTCATGGAAAAGGTGAGGATATGAAAATAGCGGTAATAAGCGATACACACGGCAATACGGACAGACTTTTGGGACTATGCGATGTTTTCAACGAATGTAATGCGCTGTTTTTTCTCGGCGACGGCGAGCGTGATTTGACGGCGCTGAACGGACATATAGATGTTCCGGTTTATGCCGTATGCGGAAATAACGACTTTTCGTCACAGTTGCCGAGTGAATATACGGTTGATTTATACGGAACGAAATTTTTCCTTACGCACGGTCACAAGTACGGCGTGAACGATAATTTGAGTTTGTTGAGTGTACGCGCGCAAGCGGAAGAATGTTCGTTTGCTCTTTATGGGCATACGCACATACCATACCTCGAATCCGACGGAAAAGTAATATTGATGAATCCCGGCAGTTTGGGTTACCCGTTTGCAAAGGCTCCCTCATACGGTATAATAGAAAACGAGGGAGGCAGACTTAACGGAAAAATTATTTATATTTAGTCTTAAACTGTTGACAATCGTGCGAATTTATGGTATGATTTTATGGTCTTGATATTACTGTGCGGGTGTAACTCAATGGTAGAGTTCCAGCCTTCCAAGCTGGCTACGTGGGTCCGATTCCCATCACCCGCTCCATTTATCTGCGCCTGTAGCTCAGCAGGATAGAGCAACGCCCTTCTAAGGCGTGGGTCAGGGGTTCGAATCCCTTTAGGCGCGCCAGTTTTTGAAGCCTAATTCGAGCCGAAAAACGGAGTCGGTTAGGCTCGTTTTTTTTAAGGTGATAAACGATGGTCATACAAGAGTCCGAAGAAATGTATTTGGAAACGATATATCTCCTCAAAAGGCGTGAAATCAACGTCCATGCGGTGGATATCGCTACGGAGCTTAATTATTCGCGTCCGAGCGTTTCGCGTGCGATAGGTCTTTTGAAGGATAGGGGATACATAACCGTGGACAGCGACAGGGGAATAAGTTTCACGGAAGAAGGTGAAAAGAAAGCCGAAGCCGTATATGAAAAACATCGCGTGATAACCGATTTATTTATCGGGATGGGGGCGAACGAAGTGCTTGCCGAGCAGAATGCCTGTCGCATAGAACATGTGATTTCCGAAGAAATGTTCGATGTGTTGAAAGCTTATTACGAGAAATTGCAAAGTATATAAATTTTTTTCGGATTTGTAAAAACAGCATGAAATTGCTTGCATTTCCCGCGTGATTCGTATATAATAGTCGTGCGGATTGAGGTGGGCGCAGTTGCGACCGTTTCATTCGCTTATGCGGTGGGTATAGCTCAGTTGGTTAGAGCGCCAGATTGTGGCTCTGGAGGCCGAGAGTTCGAGTCTCTTTACTCACCCCATTTAAAGGGGTGTCGCCAAGCGGTAAGGCACGAGACTTTGACTTTCGCACTCGCAGG
>JAAWDP010000014.1 GCA_022793815.1 Clostridia bacterium
CTCGTCCTTACCAAGGACGTGCTCTACCTGCTGAGCCATAACAGCATAACCCTTTTTAGGGGGTTAAATATTAAGTTGTGCTATAACCGCATTCTGTGTAGCACTCGTCCTTACCAAGGACGTGCTCTACCTGCTGAGCCATAACAGCAAACAAATTTATGTGTGTTTAAACTGCCGCTTTGTTTTGAGTCGGAACAATGCTTGCAAATAAATAATATGACCGCTCGACATTGCCCGTACATTATAGCAAAGAAAGAGGATATAGTCAAGCATTTGTGCCGAAATTTTGCGACGTGCGAAAAAAATCAAAATACAATGCAGTAAAGTTTACGCCTCACATACGCTATGTTTTTGATGGCGGTAAAAAACGAATGCCGAAAATTGCGATGAAATTTCGCTTGACAAAACGCGTAGACCGGATATACTATATAAAAAAATACCTGTTTCGAACTCGGATAGCGGAGGGCATGGAAAATGAGCGCATGGGTAACAAATATTTGCATCGTCGAGGATGACGATGCAACGGCGGAAATTATAGAAAGCCATATCAAAAGATTCGCATCCGAGCATTCGTATACCGTTGCGATAAAGCGTTTTGCGGGAATCGATTCGTTTTTGAACGGTTACGATTCGACCGTCGACGTGGTGTTTATGGATATAAATCTACCCGACGGCAACGGTATGAACGCGATTAAACGTCTGCGCAAAAAGGACGGACAAGTCGCAGTCGTGTTCATCACCGCGCTTGCGCAGTATGCCCTCGGCGGCTATTCGGTAAACGCTTTCGATTTTGTTGTAAAGCCCGTTATATACGAGGGATTTTCGTTGAAACTTCGCAGATTGTTTCATTATTTGAGCGCCCATCGGAAATGCACGTTTATCGTGAATAACCGTCAGGGGCGCTGGATTGTAAATTCCGCCACGCTTCGATATGTGGAAATAGCGGGACATGTGGTGCGCTATCATACGGAGTCTGGCGAAATAATAGGGAACGGAACGTTACGCGGCGTTACGGATATGTTGGAAGGATTGCCGTTCGTGTTATGCAATCGCTGTTATCTCGTCAATCTCGCATTCGTTACCAATATTTCCGACGGAGAAGTCGTTGTGGGCGGGGACAGGCTTTTGATATCTCAGCACCGCCGTAAAGAGTTCATGCGCGCGTTCAACGATTATCTTGCGTCGGGAGGTCTCGGAAGATGACCTCGCTCGAAATCTATAAATATCTTTTTGTCGTCGAGCTTATTGCGGCGGAAGCGATGTTCGTGCGGCGCATGGGCAAAAGGAGTTTTTTTCCGTTGCGACTTACTGCGGCGCTTTTGGTTTGCGCGGCTGCCGCAATTTTTTATCCCGTTAACAGTTGGTCGTATACGGGATGGTATGTATCTCTGATGTCGCTCGTATTGTTTTTCGTGACGTTGTTCGGCATTTTTTTCGTGTTCGATATATCTTTCAAAAATGCAGTATTCTGCGCCAGTGCGGCTTATACGGCTCAGCATCTGGCTTACGAGGTGTTCAAGGCGGTTCTTTTGCCCTTCGATATTTTTGCCGCCAACGATATATACGGGCAGGAAATTTTCGAGTTTTCCTCTTTCAACGGCATGACTTTGGTTACGGCGCTCGTATATCTGAATATCTATGCGGGGATTTATATAGCGTTTTATTTCATATTGGGAAAGAAGATAGGCGCAAGCGGAGAACTGCATTTAAAAAGCACCGTTTTATTGATGCTGTCCGTCGTGATTCTTCTCGTGGACATTGTGTTGAATGCCGTAACGCTTTATGTCTCAGACGGATACAGCTCTCTTTACGACGCCGTAACGGCAATTTACAACTGTCTGTGCTGTTTACTGGTTTTTTATATCCAGTACAGTTTAATCAACGTAAAGGGCATAACGGACGAGCTCGAAACCGTTTCGCGTCTTTTGCGGCAGTCGCAGGCGCAGTATGAATTGAAAAAAGAACAGATAGATTTGATTAACATCAAGTGCCACGATATGAAACACAGACTTGCGGCGATAAAGGACGGCAGCGACACATCCGATATCGAAGACATTATTTCCGTGTACGATGCGACGATAAAGACGGGTAACGATGTTTTGGATACAATTCTAACGGAAAAGAGTTTGATTTGTCAAAGTAAGGATATAAAGCTTTCCTGCATGGCGGACGGGGGCGGATTGTCATTTATGAGCAAAGCGGACCAGTATGCGATGTTTGGAAATATTATAGACAACGCCGTGGAAGCCGTAGGTAAACTGGATGATAAAAACAAGCGCTGTATCGATTTGAATATACGCATGACGGAGGGGTTTGTTTCCGTTATGGCGGAAAATTATTACGAGGGGAAATTGAAGCTCTCGCCCGACGGATTTCCGCTTACGTTGAAAGCCGATAAGAACAGTCACGGATTCGGACTGAAAAGCGTGAAATTCATCGCGGAAAAATACGGAGGAAATCTGTCCGTGAATACAGGCGACGGAATATTCAGAGTAGCTATTTTGATTCCGGTCAAAATCGAAGAGTAGATAATGCGGTTTGGGTCTTAGTTCGCGCGGTTGATATTGACAGCCGCTTTTTCCGATGTTATAATTTTTTTGTCGAAGGGGAGTGAAAAATCTTAAATTCGACGGGAAAATTATTCGGAGGTGGGAGTTTGAAAAAAGGACGTGTAACAGATGGAAATGGGGGAACAGCGCTGCAAACGGCGCGGAAGCTCCCTTGGGGGATTTTTGCGGGAGTCGGGGGAATCGTATGGTCGGTCGTTACGGTCGCGCTTGTCGCAGTGAACGTTATTTCGAGTGCGATGATTGCAAGCGCCGGAAGCGACGACGGTCTTTCGAAGTCCGGTTGGATGGCGGCTCTGTGGGGTGCGGAAGTTGTGCTTACCGTGCTTATACTGGCTTTCATAGGTATGTATGTATGGAAAACGGTGATGTCCAAAAGAGCAAAGCCCGACGATGGAGGACATGTAAATGAAAGTGTTTGAAAAACGTTCGCTGTGGTGTTTGCTTGCGGCATGGATGGTTGTTTGGTTTTTAATCGCGCTCATCGCGGGATTCGTCGTTTCGACTCCCGGCTATACGCGAATGATAAACGGCGCTCTCGGATTGACGGGATTCCGCAAAGAAACCATTCAACCCGAAGACGGCGAGAAAGTAGACAACGAATATTATAAGTCCGCGTTCGTCAAGAAAGATGCGAACGGAAATATCCTTTACGATTCGGAAGGCATGCAGATTTACGACGATGCCGCGCTTCATAAAGAGGATGTGGAAACCGCCGCCCGTGTTCAGCGCGAGGGCGCCGCAATACTTTGGAACGAAAGCAAGTCGGGAAATAAAGGGCTTCCGCTGTCGGAAAAAGCGGCAATCAGTTTGTTCAGTCATTCTTCCGTAGCGCCGGCATATTCCGGTTCCGGCTCGGGCGGAGTTTACGCGCGGGCGGCGGCACCTATGAAAGAATCTTTTGAAAAAGCAGGACTTACCGTCAACGATACGCTTTGGAATTTCTATAAGAGTAAGGCGATTGACGAGGCTTATTCGAGAACCGAAGCGGTGAAAATAAACGAAGTTCCTTACAGCAAATATACGGACGACGTCAAAGCGTCTTTCCCCTCTTTCGGAGATGCTGCGGTATTCGTGCTTACGCGCGTCAGCGGAGAAAAGACGGACTTCAATATGAAGGGGGCGGATACCGATACGGGAGATTATTTGTCTTTGAGCAATCAGGAACTCAACGTTTTGTCGCAGATTATTCTTCTCAAACAGGCGGGAACGTTCAAGAAAGTCATAATACTTTTGAATACGCCGGGGCAGATAAACTTTGCGCAAATATTCGATACGAGTCCGACGAGCAGGTTCGCCAGCTATTCGGGGCTGTCGGGATGTTTGGCGGATTACGTCGATTGCTGTATGTGGATAGGTCAGCCCGGCACGGAAGGACTGAACGAGGTCGGCAGAATCCTTACGGGCGCGTCGTATCCTTCGGGACATATCGTGAATACGTTTGCAATGGACAATAAATCCGCGCCAGCCGCATCCAATGCTACGGCTTTGAGTTATCTCGGCTCGGCGGGTCGTTCATTCGTCGGAAGCAGCGCCGAAAGACATACTTCGTATATAGTTTACGCGGAAGGCATCTATGTCGGATACAAATACTACGAAACCAGGTATGAAGATACCGTCATGAACGCAGGTAAAGCTGCATCGACTGTGGGCGCATACAATTCCGTTGGAAACTGGGACTATTCGGAAGAAGTTGCGTTTCCTTTCGGATGGGGACTGTCCTATACGACGTTCTCTTACGATTGCAGTGCGAAAGAAAATGCCGACGGCAGTTTCGATATCTCGGTTACCGTTACCAATACGGGCGAGAGAGTCGGTATGGATGCGGTTCAGGTATACATTCAAAAGCCGTATACGGAACACGATAAGCAACATGGATTGGAACAGGCATCCGTAAATCTGTGCGGATACGCCAAGACGGGAGAAATAGAGCCGGGTAAGTCCCAAACCGTCAAGATAACCGTGGACGGCAATGCTTTCAAAACTTACGACCACGTCGTAAATAAAACTTATATCAGAGAAAAGGGGACCTATTATATAACGGTCGCGCAAAACGCGCATGAAGCCGTGAACAATATTCTTGCGAAAAAGGGTTACACTAAGGACAACGGCATGGACGAAAACGGTAACGCCGACTTCGTTTGGGCAAAGGAATATGTTTCAGACGATAAAGAAACTTATTCCGTTTCCGCGCGCGGCGCTTCCGTTGCCAACCGTTTCGACGAAGCAAATTGGAATGTCTACTCGAAAAAAGGCGCCGAAACGGTAACTTACCTTTCGCGTAAAGATTGGGAAGCCACGTATCCTTCGTCGCGCATAACGCTCACCATGACCGACGGTTTGTATAACGATGTACTATTCGATTACGAAGTTGCGCGCGATTCGAAAGACGAAATGCCTTCTTACGGAGTAAAGAACGATATGTCGCTTGCCGATATGCGCGGACTCGATATAGACAATCCGTATTGGGAGAGTCTGCTCGACCAGATGACGTTGGAAGAACAGATAAACATGATAGGTCTTGCCTATCACGGTTCGAGCATGGTCGAATCGATAAATAAGCCGGGCGAGGATGTGCAGGACGGACCTTTGGGTTACAGAGCCGTATTCAAAACGGATTCCTCGTATAGAACTATGGGCTTTCCGAGCACCGTGGTTTTGGCGGCGACTTTCAACGACGAGCTCGCCGAAAAAGTAGGTACTCAGATAGGTGAGGACGCTTTGCACGCGGGTATCAGCGGACTTTACGGTCCGGGCGCGAATATTCAGAGGTCGGCGTACGGCGGCAGAAATTTCGAGTATTATGCGGAAGACACCTTCGTTTCGGGACGTATGCTTAAAAGCGAAGTAATCGGAGTTCAATCGACGGGCACGTTCACGCACATAAAGCACTTCCTTTTGAACGACCAGGACAGCCAACGCTACGGCGTATCTATCTGGCTCAACGAACAGACAATCCGCGAAACGTATTTGGAGGCGTTCCGTCCCGCCGTGGAAGAGGGAAAATCGAGGAGCATTATGACCTCGTTCAACCGTATCGGCGCAAAATGGAGCGGAGCGGTATACGGACTGTGCACCGACGTGCTCAGAAACGAATGGGGCTTTGTCGGACCCGTCATCAGCGACTGCCCGTGCGGTGCGTATATGGGCGTCGTCGACGGTCTTATGGCAGGCAACGATTTTATTCTGTATGCGTCCACGAATCTCAACGCCTATTACGCGGCAGAGAGCAATCCCACGGTGGCACAGGCGATTCGCACCGCATCGCGCAGATTGTTGTACATGATAGCCAATTCCAACGCCATGAACGGATACAGCGCCTATACGAGAGTATATCACGTAAAGGAATGGTGGCAGCACGCCATCACTGGAGTCACGATAGGTTTCGCGGTTGCGACGGCGGTTCTCGCCGCAATAACGGTGTATTCGTTCGTGTACTGTTCCAAAACGAAAAAGAAAGTTCGGGCGTCGAATCCCGTGCCCGACAACGCTTGACGGTTAAATCGAATAAGGAGAGAAAAATATGAAGACAGGGAGAATAACAATGAAAAAAGGACTGCTGTCGGTATTTGTTGCCGTATGTCTGGTCGTGTCGGTGTTTGCGTTCGCCGCCTGCGGGGGAGGGGCTACCGATACCAAAAATCTGACGCTGAACGCACGGACGCTTTCGGTCGAGCAGGGAAAAACCGTCGAACTCAAAGCTACGTCTGTCGACATAGACGGCGATATAGCGTGGAGCACGGATAAAGCGTCCGTGGTTTCGCTTGACAAGACGAAGGGAGCCAACGTGACTTTGACGGGACTTGCCGTCGGTACGGTCGTCGTCACCGCAAGCGCGGGAGACAAGACCGCGTCCTGCACCGTAACCGTCACTCCCGACACCACGCCTTCGCTGAAACTCGACCACAGCGAACTCGAAATAGACCAGTATACTTCCGCCACGCTGTCGGCAGACGTTAAAAATATTTCGGGCGAAGTCAAATGGACGACCAGCTCCAATCTTACGGTTTCGCTCGGCAGCAACAGCGGAAATCAAGTGACCGTAACGGGCTTGAAAGCGGGCAGCTCCACGATAACCGCAAGCATCGGAGGCAAAATGGCGGTATGTATTGTTACCGTCAATTACGTGGCAAGTCCCGACAATCCTTCCGACGAGGGATGGAACGTTACCGATAACGGCGACGGAACATATAAATATAAATTCGAGGCGGAGAGCGGCGACATGCAATATGCGCCTTCCGACGAAATGGGTGCCAAGTTGCCCACGAAGGGACTGGAAACCACTCTGGTAAAGAATAATTATCCGAGCGGCGACGCGTATGTATACAATTTGGACTTCGGTGTAAAGTACAGCGAAACCGGAATGACTATCGTATATGAAATTTACTCTTCCGAGCAAACCGAGGCTACTCTTTCCATAGCAATGGGATTGGGTAAAAATGCGGGCACATGCAACGAAATATGGGAAATTTCCGTGAACGGCAATGCGCTTACCGTTTCCGAAGACGTAAATTTCCCCGTGTATACGGGCACGGTGTGGTATGATTGGAACAATGTCGAAGTCGGCAAAGTTTTGCTCATAAAAGGTAAGAACACGCTCGTCTTCAAATATATTTGGAGAAACGGAATGAACTTCGATTACTTTACTCTCGATGTGCCGTCATCGGTTACGCTTGCCGTCGATGCGGAGCATAACTTGGGTGCGCACAAATACGGCGAGTGGCAGCTTTTGGAAGAGCCTACGGACATCGAAACGGGTTTGGCGAGAATGTATTGCGAGTATTGCCGCTATTACGGCACAAAGACCATTACCGCGATAGGAGGCGACGGCTGGACGGAAGAAGTAGTCGTGCAAAACGACGAATATCACTACGGCGTTTCGGATATGCAATACTTTATCGACGGCAAACTGATGTGTTCGTATCGGAAGTTGAAAAACCCCACGGGTCAAACTGCGGAATATAAGTTCGAATGCGAAAACATGGCTTATACGGGCGAGGCGCAACCCAAGAACGGAGAACTTAATTCCAATGCGAGCAATGACGGTTATATGGGGAACTTAAATACGAAATCGTTTTCCATAACGCTCACCGTCCATGCGGAGCAGGATTGTTCGGCTATACTGATTTTCTGCGGCGGATTCAAAAGCGGAGTTACCGTGAAATTCAACGATAACGGAGGGCAGTTGCTCGTCGGCGGCGAGGAAATCCCCGTCGATGCGGGAGTCAAATTCGTCGGAAAGGGTTGGACTACTTGGTTCGAAGTCGAAATTTGCGTCGTCAATCTGAAAGCGGGCGACAATACGATTACTTTGAATCATTTGAACAAAGGCAATTACGGCAACCTCGATTACTGGAAACTCATATCGCCGTCGGTTCTCATCGAAGTACTGCCCGAAGAGGAAGTTTAACAGAACGTTCAAACGGTAAAAAACGAATGTAACGCAAAAAGCGGCGGATGACCCATGCGCCGCTTTTTACAGACTGTCAAAATAAAGTGATATCGGGAAAGATTGTCGCAACGGAAAAATTTGTCGAAAATCGCATCCAAAAGCTTGACGGGGGGGGGTACTTATTGTATAATTCCCGTATCACACCGATAGGAGGATTAAAGAGGTGAAAAAGATTGTAAAAGTTTTGTCGGCGGCGGTTTTGGTCGTCATGCTCGGCGTCACGCTTGTTGCGTGCGGCGGAGTCAAAGGTACTTACGAGTGCGAAATAACGGTTATGGGCAGTACGGTGACTACGACGCTTGAACTCAAAGACGGTGACAAATGTGTCATGAGCGCAAATGCGGGCGGCATTTCCAGCGAAAAGGAAGGTACATACAAGGTGGACGGCGACAAGATAACGCTCACGATATCCGGCGAATCCGTCGAAGGAACGATATCCGGCGGCGAAATAGTCATTACACAGGACGGCGTAAAAATGACCTTTAAAAAGAAATAAGCAATAACGGTTACATCAAAAAGCCCGTTTCTTCGGAGACGGGCTTTTCTTATTTCAGATGAATCTCAGCAGCAGACAGCCGACTACGCAGCCCGTAAATGTGGCGATAAGCGCAACGGGTATTGCGTATCTGAGCCTCTTGATTTTGCATTGCGACAGATAAATGGCGGTTATGTAAAACACGGTTTCGCTCGACCCGTAAATCAACGACGCACATCTGCCTATAAAAGTATCCGTTCCGTAGTTCGTGAAAATCGTATCGAGCACACCGAGCGAACCCGCGCCCGACAGCGGACGCAGCAGCATGAGTTCCGTCAATTCTTTCGGCAGTCCGAAAAAAGACATGACGGGCGAAACGGCGTTTGCGAGCAGCGCCGACACGCCGCTTACGCGGAATACTTCCACTGCCATCATAATTGTAATCAAGTACGGAAACACACCGACCATCAGGTCTATTGCGCTTCGGCTTCCGTCGATAAACATGGAATAGGCGTCCTTCTTTTTAAAAAAGGACAGGACAAGCACGGTTAAAAATATCAGCGGAATTATGTAAGAAGTCATTTCTTTTCCGTCCCGAGATTGCGTTTTCCGCGCATTTTTTTATATTTTGCGCTTTGACGCAAAAGCGAACCGCGCTCGTTTAAGCCCTCTTTGTCGGGAAATATTTTAGAAAAGAGTTTTACGAGAAATACGCCCAGAACGGTGGAGAGCACGGTGGCTATTATGGACGCAGGCAGAAAGGACGCCGGCGACACCGAGCCGTGCGTGGCGCGCATGCCGATGACAGTCGAGGGCAGAAGCTGCAGACTCGTTGCGGAAATCACAATCATCATAATCATGTTTGTCGTGGCTTTGGTTTTGCCTGCGGACAGTCGGTTTATCGCATTTATTCCCATGGGCGTGGCTGCGTTTCCGAGTCCGAGCAGGTTCGCGGACATATTCATGGTTATGAATTTCTCGGTTTCGTCGTCTATGTCCTTAAACAGAAAACGGGTAACGGGACGCAGTATCTTTGCGATAAAATCCGAAATATGCAGTTTTTCCAAAATTGCGAAAAAGCCGAGCCAGAACGCATACAGCGCGACAAGGTCGATAGCAAGTTTTACGGCGGAATGCGAGCCGCTTACCATTGCCGCAATCGCCGCGTCGGGATTGGTAAACAAAAGCGCGCCTATTGCGGCTATCAACATAATCAGCCAAATTTTGCTCATATTTAAAATTATTCGCGCCCGGCGCCGATTATTCCGTACAAGCATGAAGCGTTTCGAAATTTCGCAAAACCGCCCTTAAAAAGAAACATTCTAATCCAAATTCCGAAAAACCCGCTTTTTTTGACCGTAAAAATTCATCGCCGACCGCGATATGCTTGCAATATGTCGGTAAACTTGTTATAATGAAACGAAGAATAAAACAAGGTGACGGGAATGAATAATTTTTGTTT
Organism: Clostridia bacterium; assembly: GCA_022793815.1. GTDB lineage: Bacteria > Bacillota > Clostridia > Christensenellales > Pumilibacteraceae > MGBC157735. The sequence goes on from JAAWDP010000014.1 coordinate 9,957, forward strand.
GAACGACAGATGGCGCGTATTGGGCGAAGAGGACGAAAGCGAAAACGCTTACGTCGATTTTCCTTACGATGCGCTTGTTTTCCGTGAAAGGGACTATTCCAAAGCATCGGGATTCCGCAACGGATTTTACCGCAGCGAAACTTTCGAAGTCGAGAAGAAAATCGAGTTCCCGAAAGCCGAAAAACTGTTTCTCGAAATAGAAGGCGCTATGCAGTTTGCAGATGTGTTTGTCGGGGAATCGTGCGTGGCTACGATAACGAATCCGTGCAAATATACAATCGACGTCAGCGATTATGCGGGCGGCAAACATACAGTCGCATTGAAGTTCGTTTCCGCCCAGCATGCAAGCCGCTATACGGGACTCGGCATAAGCGGAGGAATCAAATTCGTGCAAGCCGATTCGCCTTTATATATAGATAACGACGGCGTAACCGTGACTACCGCGCAGCTCGAAAACAAAACCGAACTGCTGTGCCGTGTGGACGTTGTAAACGACGATGCCGCCGCGAAAAAATTTACGGCGGCTGTGCAGATAAAAAATGCGCGCGGAAGAAGAGTGACGAAAAAAACGCACAAGTTCCGTATTGCCGCAAACAGCAGAAAAAGTTTTTATGTGCCGCTCAGACTTGCCCGCAGATATGAATGGAGCCGTGCGGACGCATATCTGTACTGTGCGCAGGTTTCCTTGATTCGGGACGAAAAGACGCTTGACTGCGCCGAAACTTCATTCGGTGTCCGCACGGCGGTGCTCGATAAATCGGGATTTATGCTGTCGGGAAGAAAAACACCCTTGTACGGCGCATGTCTTTCCCACGACTGCGGCGCGGTCGGTCGGTGCAGCGTGCCGCCTGCCGAAATGCGAAAAGCCTCGGCGGTAAAGGCGAGCGGATTCAATGCGGTCAGATTTGTCGGCGTGCCGTCCGAAGCCGCGCTCGATGCGCTCGATAAAACGGGTCTCATGTGCATTGCCGATTTATTCGATTGCCTCGGACAACCCAAAGAAACAGGCGACGGACACGAATTTTTCGGACACGATTTCAAACGGATAATAGAAAGCAGTGTAAAAACCCTGCGCAAACATCCTTGCGTGATAGCCTACGGCATTGCCGATTGTCCGCCCGAAAGCTACGGGCGCGGCAGGGGCGCTATGCTCGCACGCGAAATCGCAGAGTCGATACGCGTGTACGACGACACCCGTTTTACCGTGGCAGCTGCGACGGAACTGATTCCCTCTGCGGACGAAATGATAAAACTCGGCGTGAGAGCGGACAAGGTACGTGCGGCGAAGGACGACGGAACGCTGCTGTCGCTTTCACGCGAGAAAAATGTTTTCAGGGATTTGACTGCGGACTGGTTTGCCGCTGCGGACGTCGCGGGATATTCGAACTTATACCAACGCTATCAAAGCGATTTGCTCGCGGGCGATTTGAAAATACTCGGTACGGCAAGCCGACCCGACAGGGTTTTCGAAACGGCGGAAGAAACAGAGCGTAACGGTGTAATCGGCGATTTCGTCCGTCCTGCCGTAGACATGCTCGGTTCCGCAGAGAAAGGCGACGGATTCGGCGGAAAACGCTGTACAGACAATGGCGACCTCGATTTGACTTTGAAACGCCGTCCACGCAGTATCTACCGCGAAATCTGCCGCGGTGCGAAAAATCTTTCGGTAATAGTGATACCCGACCCCGAAGACGAAAGCGGTGAAACCGAAACGAAAGACGGCTGGAATCTGCCGCGGTTTCTCGGCAAACCCGTTACGGTCAAGGTTTATACGGGCGGAGACGTCGTCGCGCTTTACTTGGACGGAAAACTCGTCGGAAGAAAGCTTGCGGGCAAAATGAACAGGCATATCGCCACTTTCCGTATAAATTACTATCCGGGCAGACTCGAAGCCGTTTCCTTCCGTAAAGGCGCGGAATGTTGCAGATGCTTTACGGAAACCGCATCGAGTCCGAAAAACATCAAACTTTTCTGCGAGGATAAAAACGTAAGCCTCGGCGGCGGCAATATGGCTTTCGTGGAAATAGCCGTTACCGACAAAGAGGGACGCCCCGTTACGCGCGCTCAGCGCGAAGTCGAAGTGACCGTAAGCGGCGACGGCATGCTGTACGCTCTCACAAATGCCGACCCGTATCTTTCTTCGCCGGCGTCCGTAAAAATGCTGCCCGTATACGAGGGCAGGGCGTTTGCCGCGGTGCGCGGAACGAGGGAAGGGAAGATGACGGTGAAAGTGAGCGGAGAAGGACTTTCTTCGGGTAAAATAACCGTTAAAGTAAAGCCGTAAAATATGACGGTATGAGCCTTGCCCGCTAAGGACATAATTTTCAAAGCCGCGTCAAACAATTGACATTCGCGGACGGTTTATTGTATAATCAAATTTGCAGTTGAAATTTTCGGAGATAAATAATGAAAAAGAATAAATTATTATTGACATTGCTTTCCCTCGCGCTTGCGTCCACAGTGGTGCTTGCGGGTTGCGGCGGAGATTCGTATAGTGCGATAAAGGTTATAGGCGAACAGGACACGACGTATGCCGTACATTCACAGGGCGGCAATGCCGTCCAGTACGGAAATTACATTTATTTCATAAACGGCACCGCGGGCTATACCGACGAGGACGGCAACGCCAACATCTGGAACAAAGTCGTCAAGGGTGCGCTTTACAGAGCCGAGCTCGAGGGTACGAAGAATGCCGCGGAGTTTGACATCAAAGGAAGAATTTCGTCCGTCACCGACGAGTATATAGAGTTCAAATCCACGGCGGGACAGGACTACGACGAAAATGCGATAGAAATAACGAATACTCAGTTGATTGCGCCGAAAGTCATCGGTACAAGCGGATACACCGCAGGCGGAATATTCATCTACGACAACTACGTCTATTATGCTTCCCCCAACAATCAAAAGAATAAGGCGGGCGATGTGCAGTACAAAAAGACCGATTTCTTCCGCACGTCGCTTGACGGAAAAACCACCCAGAAACTTCTGACCACCGAGGCGGATTCGGAAAGTTCGCCGTATGCTTTTTATAAGCAGGCGGACAAGGTGTATCTTGTGGCGCTTGACGGAACAACGCTCAAAAGCGTGGTAATGAACGATAAAAAAGTGGAAGATACTCTGCAAATCGCGGAAAACGTGACAAGCGCGTACTTGCCCGTGAAAAGCGACTACTATCGCGACGATAAATCGGTTTCGGTCGAAGATTATGTTTACTTCGTCCGCAAAGCCGAAAATACCGATTCCGAAAAGCAGGGCAGCGTGCTCGAATTCATGCGCCCCAACGGCGAGGACAGAACCATTTGGCTTGCAAACGGTCAGACTTCTTCGGTCGAGGCTGTGCGCGACGGCGTCGTATTCTACCGTACCGCAGAGGGCGGCGACACCGTGCTCAAATATACGAACCTGCATGAAGAACTGACCGCAAACAGCGAATTCTATAAAAATTACGAACAGTCCGCGCAAGTCAAAAGAACGGCAATCGAAGGCTACGCTATGAATGTCCGTAACATTGCCGACTATACGTATTTATATCCCTGCCGTCCCGCAGCGCAGTACGACGTCAACACCAACGACGTATATGTGTTTGCGTCTACGGGTTCGGTAATGCGTCTTTTCGGCGGCGGTAACGATACGGGTAAAACGGTTTACGAAGGCACCGCTACGGTATCTTCGGTTCACGACGGCTATGCGTATTTCTCCGATTCGTCGAGTTATGCGGCGCGCGTCAATATTTTCGAGGAAAACACCGAACCGGAAACGGTCGGCGACAGAGAAATAGTCACGGGCGGACTTCCGATAGATGTGTGCGCGGGTTACGTCGTTTATTTCGGTAAGATAGACGATTGGGCAAACGGATACGCGCTGTTCAAAAAACTCCCGGGCAAAGGTCCCGAGGGCAGCGATGCCGTGTTCGTCGGCTTGCGCAGCGAAGCGGATGTCAAACCCGAAGAAGAGGAAGAAGAGTAATAGTTTTTAAAGGACGCGGTCGAAAAGGCTGCGTCCTTTTTAATTGCGTTAATACGGATTGTTGTTCGGCGGTCGGAAACGGCTCCGAAAATCATTTTTTGTTTTATCCGAAATGGCAGGCAAATGCTTGACTTTCTTTTGCGTAAGTGATAAAATTATAAAGCATTTTTGCCTTTACGGGCTTTTTCGGTATGCAGACAAGACGCAGCCCCACTTCGTTCTCGGCAGAGAAAAAGCGAAAGACGAAAAAATGCCTGCAGTAGACGCGGCGTGAAACGCGAATGTTCGGGCGTGCAATCGAAAAAACAATACGGAGGACATCTGTCAATATGAATACGTTTATGGCAAACGCACAGAACGTGACCCGCAAGTGGTATGTTGTCGATGCTGCGGACGTGCCTTTGGGACGTCTTGCAAGTCAGGTGGCGTCGGTACTTCGCGGAAAAAATAAACCCATCTTCACTCCGCATGTCGACACAGGCGATTTCGTTATCGTAGTCAACTCGGATAAGGTGAAACTCACGGGCAAGAAACCCGAGCAGAAAATGAAAAGACACCACACGCTTTACATGGGCGGAATGAAAGAGGTTCAGTACAAAACTTTCCTCGCCACAAAGAGCGACAGAGCGGTATACGACGCAGTCAAAGGCATGCTTCCCAAGAACAGCCTCGGCAGAAAAATGCTTAAAAAACTGCGCGTGTATAAGGACGCCAACCACGGGCATGAAGCTCAGCAGCCCGAAACGCTGAACATTGTGAGGTAATAAGACATGGCAACTAAATCAGCATCCAAAAAGAAATTGCAATTCTGGGGAACCGGCAGACGCAAAAAAGCTATCGCCCGCGTCAGACTCCTTCCCGGCAGCGGCAACGTGGTTATCAATAAGCGCTCGCTGGACGAATATTTCGGTCTTGATACTTTGAAATATATCGTTCGTCAGGCAACCGAAGAAGTCGGCGCAACGGACAAGTTCGACGTGTTCGTCAACGTCAAAGGCGGCGGATTCACGGGGCAGGCAGGCGCTATCCGTCACGGTATCGCCCGCGCGCTTTGCGAGGCGGACCCTCAGTACCGCGGCGCGCTCAAAAAAGCGGGCTTCCTTACGAGAGACCCGAGAATGAAAGAGAGAAAGAAGTACGGCTTGAAAAAAGCCCGTCGCGCTCCCCAGTTCTCGAAGCGTTAAACCGAAAATTTATCATCGAACAAAAAGCCCGCGCGTCCGCACGACTCGCGGGCGTTTTTTTTGCATACGACAAAATTATCGCCGAAACGGCGAAAAAAATCAAAAAAAGCTTGACAAATATCGCGGGGGGGGGTTATCCTATTTCATAGACAGACCCCGAGGGAGGAAATAACGGTGTTCAGAGCTTGTGTGGTAGAAGATGATGAGCAAGCAAGCGAGCTGCTTTGCTCGTACATCCGCAAGTACGGCGAAATGCGTAAAACGGAATTTTCCGTCGCGCGCTTTTCGGATGCGCTGTCCTTTCTCGAAGAAGTCGGGGGCAGCTACGATTTCGTGTTCATGGATATCGAACTGCCGCACATGGACGGACTGGAAGCCGTCCGCCGTATTCGGGAAAAGGGGGACAACGTAATCGTCATCTTCGTAACCAATATGGCGCAGTATGCGGTCAAAGGCTACGAGGTGGACGTTTTCGATTTCATCGTGAAGCCCGTTAGCTACGAGGGCTTTGTCATGAAAATGGACAGAGCGATGAAAAAACATAAAACGATAGCGGGAAAAGAAATTTGGATAGTCGAGCGCAACAATAAACGTCGCTTGCGCGTTGCCGATATAAAATACGTCGAAGTTGCGCACCACTGCTGCATTTATCATGCGTTCGAAGGCGATTTCACCACGTACGACCAACTGTACAATGTGTGCAAAACGCTGGAAGATGCGCCGTTCGCTCTGTGTAACCGCTGTTTTCTCGTCAATTTAAGACACGTAACCGCCATAGAGGACATGTCTGTGATTGTAGCGGGCGAGAGACTGCAAATATCGAGAAACAAAAAGAAAGATTTTTTGATTAAACTCAACGAGTATCTCGGCGGGGGAGGAAAGTAGCCGTGCAAATGCTGCTTTTATATCGAATGCTCGTCGTAGTCGAGCTGTTCGTGGCGGAATTTATGTTCGCCATGCGTCTGCATAGACGCAAACTGTTCTCGCTCCGATTTATCTGCTGTTTCGTAGCCGAAGAGTGCGTGGCGCTGCTTCTTCCCGCATATTACAACGCCGTTTATACGTCGTTTACGTTTTTCCTGCTTTTCTTGATAAGCGTGCCGATAATGGTGTTCTGTTGCAACGAAAGCTGGAAGACCGTGTTTTTCTGTACGATAGCGGCGTATACCATGCAGCACCTCGCTTACGGCATATCCAATTTTTTTATGACCATCGTAAACGGCGGCGAAAGTCCGATACTCGGCATGTATTTCGAGGGAAAGTTCGACCTTGCGAAAATGGACCTGTATACTCTGCTCGTCATGGCAATCTATGCTTTTTCGTATTTCTCGGCGTACACTGCGTTTTATTACTTGTACATACGCAAAATCAAACCCAAAGAGGAAATAAGAATTAAAAATACGGGCGTAATGTTGGTGATAGGCTTTGCGCTTATTGTCGATATTCTGCTAAACTCCATAATCGTGTATCACGGGCAGGACAGAAATATTCTGACCGTGCTTATGAATACCGTTTACGAAACGTTGTGCTGCGGATTTTTGCTGTCCATACAGTTCGGTCTTATAAAGACGGGCGAGCTGAAAAACGAGCTCGACGTAACGCAGTATCTTTTGCGCGAAAAGGAAAAGCAGTACAATATATCCAAGGACAATATCGAACTCATAAATCTCAAATGTCACGATTTAAGACATCAGATTAGGTCGATAAGCAAGCAACAGGGGCTTTCCGCCGAGAACGTGAAGGAAATAGAAAAGGTCATTTCCATATACGACGCTGCGGTGCGCACGGGTAACGAGGTTTTGGACACCATTCTCACCGAAAAAAGTCTGAAATGCAAGCGCGACGGTATTACGCTTGCCTGCGTCGCAGACGGGTATGCTCTCGAATTTATGACGGCGGCGGACGTGTATTCGCTTTTCGGCAATGCGCTGGAAAACGCAATGGAAGCCGTCATGCTGCTACCCGAAAAGAGTCGCAACATAAGCGTTGCCGTACATAAAGTCGGCGACATGGTTTCGGTAAACGTAACCAACCCGTTTTCGGGTGCGTTGACGCTTGACGACGGCGGACTTCCCGTGACCACCAAAGAGGATAAAAATTTTCACGGTATAGGACTTAGGTCGATGTGCAAAATAGCCGAAAAATACGGCGGCATTTGCTCGGCGTCCGCAGAAAACGATGTTTTCGTTCTTAACGTATTGATGTCATGCGCGAAAAAAAGTTGATTGCGGTATAAATTCGTGTTCGGCAAACCGATGTTATCTTTCTGCAAGCAGCAAAAAACGGCGGTAGAAGAGCCGTCTTTTTGCTATTCGGCTTTAAAACGGCACGATTATGCCGCTCCGTTTACAGAATAGGCTTAATTTTTTCGATAATAGGCTGCTTATGACCCAAAGCGGTTTAAATATTGTATACTTAAACCGCAGATAAGGATTGCGCAGTCCTTAACGGTAAGTTCCGCGTTTAAAAGCATGCATGCGGTGCGGAACAATAAAAATAAGGAGAAAGTAAATGAAGAAATTACCTTGGGGTATATTCATGGGCGTATGCGCCATGCTCGTCTTTTTTCTGACGGCGGGGCTGATAGCCTTGCATATACTCTTGAACGGTATCGCGGCGCAGACCAACGAAACCGCAGCCTTTTTCGGTCAGTGGTATCAAGTCGTCATGTTCGTATTCGATATCGTTTTTGTGCTCGGGTTCGGCGGCAGCTTGACAATGTACATACTGAAAGCGCTCGGCAAACTCGATAAACGGGAGGCGGCTTTATGAGCGAAAGATTAAGAAACAGACTGTTTAAGCGTTCTCTTTGGGCGCTGCTGTCCATTTTCTTTGCATTTTTGATGATTATATTTTTGATAGTCGCGCCGATAGCGCACGACAACTACTTTTTCGTCGACCAGTTTTTCGGAGCGGAAAGGTCGGTTCCCGTGTCCGTAGAAACCGATAATCCCAACGATTTCCACTATTTCACGTCGGAATATTCGTTAAAGGACGAAAACGGAAATTACGTTATCAACAAAAGCAACAATATAAACAATCAAAAGCTCGATTTCGAAAAAATGAGAGCGCATTCGGACGAAATCGCGAAAAAAGTCAATCACGAGGGAATAGTGCTTCTTTGGAACGATGATATGGGCGACGGGAGCAAAGCTTTGCCGCTCGATAGAGGCGACAAGGTCAGTAACTTCGGACTGGGCAGCGTAAGCTACGTCTATCACGGAATCGGCAGCGGCATGGTGGAACTCGACGACAAGGGCAAGGAGCTTTTGGACGTCAAGCGCGCACTTACCAAAGAAGACGTCGGACTTCAAGTAAACGAGGCTTGCTTCACTACGTTAAGCAACGCGAGCAATAAGGGCTTCGGCATATCTAACGGCAGCACGAAAGAGCTTGATTGGAGCGGATATTCCGCCGCGGCAAAGGAAAGCATAGCCGATTTCGGCGACGCCGCTTTATTTATGGTATCCCGTTATTACGGCGAAGGCGGTGACCAAACCATGGATTGTTCGGGCACGAAAGACGGGAACAGACTCACGCTTTCGGATAACGAGCTGGACGTTCTCGATCACCTCAAAACATTGAAAGACGAGAAGAAACTCGAAAAGATAATACTTTTGATAAACTGCGCGGCGCCGATGAATCTCAAATGGGTGAAAGAGCGCGGCGTGGACGCCTGCCTTTGGATTAACTGGGGCGGACGCATGGGCGTGGAAGCGCTCGCGGACGTACTCGTAGGCAATGCGGAGCCGACGGGGCACACGACGGATACTTGGGTGTACGATATGATGTCCGCGCCTGCCAATCGCAATTTCGGCAACTTCGTTTATGCGAATTATCCCGACGAAGCGCCCAACGCGAACAATAAATACGTGGTTTATCAGGAGGGAATATACGTCGGATATCGCTATTACGAAACTCGGTACGAAGACGTCGTTTTAAATCAGGGCTACGCTTACGAGCCTATCGGAAACGTGATGAACGACGAAGAGTGGGACTATGCGTCGGAAGTCGCCTATCCCTTCGGATACGGCATGGGTTATTCCACGTATTCTTACAGTAACTTCGCTTTCGAAAAAGAGGTCAAAGACGGAAAAGTAAATTACAACGTCAGCGTGGATGTGACGAACACCGGTTTGCGCAAGGGCAAGGACGCCGTTCAATTCTATCTGCAAAAACCGTATACCGATTACGACAGAGAAAACCATATCGAGAAAGCGTCGGTAGAGCTTGTCGGCTTCGAAAAAACGCCCGAAATCGAAGCGGGCGCAACGATAACCGTTAAAAGCGTCATTCCCGAGTACGAGTTTAAGAGCTACGATGCTTACGGTGCGGGTACTTACATACTCGAAGCGGGCGACTACTATCTGTCCGTAGGTCAAGACAGCCACGACGCATTGAACAACATTCTTGCGAAGAAAGGCAAGACCGTGGACGACGGCATGACCGGAAACGGCGACGCGTCGCTTGCGGGCGTTATAAACTACAAGCAAACGGACACGACCACATATTCCGTAGGCAAAAACAATTTTAAAATTCAAAACAGATTCGACGTCGCCGACGTAAACCGCAACAAGGGCATGGAGCAGCAGATTGTATATCTTTCCAGAGACAACTGGCGCGACACTTATCCGATAGGCGGCGTTACTCTCGATTTTAAGGGCGCGGAGAACATAAAGCTCGTCAAGTACGACAAGGAAGTGCCGAACGACCCGAAAGACGAGATGCCCGTATACGAAACTGTTACTTCTCCGCACGGCAAACTCAATCTCGTCATGCTTATGAACGTCAAATACGACGACCCTGCGTGGGACCACCTGTTAAACCAGCTCTCGTTTGCGGAACAGGAAAAACTGGTATCCTCGTGCGCGAATGCGGCAACCAATAGCATAGCGGCGCCCGGAATTTCCCAAATGGACGGACCCAACGGAATGCGTTCCAGCAGAATGGCGCTTCCCAGCGAACCGATAGTTGCTTGCACTTTCAACAAAGAACTCGTCGAAGAGCTTGGAAAAGTGTTCGGTACCGAAATGATGGGTACCAATAAAGCCGGAGTTTACGGTTTGGGCAGCAATACGCACCGCAGCGCTTACGGCGGCAGAGCCAACGAATACTACTCGGAAGACGGTTTCCTTGCGGGCGTGATAGGGTCGGCGGAGAGCAAAGGCATGCGCAGCATGGGCGTGATTCTCTTTACCAAACATTTTGCGCTTAACGACCAGGACACCAACCGCGGCGACGGCGTACACACTTGGGCTAACGAGCAGACGATACGAGAGATTTATCTCAAAGCGTTCGAAACGGCTATCGTGGACGGCTACTGCAACGGACTTATGACTTCGTACAACAGTTTCGGTCCCGTGTGGTCGGGCGCGTTCAAGGAACTTTGCACCGACGTATTGCGCGGTGAATGGGGCTTTATAGGCATAACCATAACCGACGCTTGCGGCGCGTCTAATCCGCACATGGGTGCTACCGCGCAATTTACGAGTACGCGCGCGTTTGCGAACATAGCGGGTCAGGACGCTTGGATGGGAAGTTTCCCCGAGGGTTCCTTCAATAAGTATTACGAAGAGAAAAACGCCACGCTGTGCAACGCCGTGAGAGAGTCGGCGCACAGAATACTGTACACCCAGCTTCACTCGTTTATGATGAACGGCGTTTCCAGCGATACTTACTTTGTGGAAATTACGCCCGCTTGGGAAGCGGCGCTTACGGGACTGACGGTGACGTTCGGCGTGCTTATGGGCTTATGTCTTGCGATGGTTGCGGTTTCGTGGGTGCTTTGGTACCTTGGCAGAAAAAACAATAAAACCAATTTAACGGAGGTTGAAAAATGAAGAGGTTTGCAAAATTATTGAGCGTGGTTCTCGCTCTCGCACTTGTTGCGGGCATGTTTGCTCTTACTGCGTGCGGCGATAAGGAACCCGAGCATCAGCACACTTATGCGGAGTCGTGGAGTACAAGCGACTCTAAGCATTGGCACGAATCCACTTGCGAACACAAGGGATTGAAGAGCGACGAGGCGGCGCACGACAAGAAGGGCGCGGACGGCTCTTGCTCGGTTTGCGGCTATAAGCCCCACGTGCATACCTATGCCGAGGAGTGGTCTAAGGACGCTACAAACCATTGGCATGCAGCGTCCTGCGAGCATACGACACTTATGAAAGACAAGGCAAAGCACGATGCCAACGGCGAAGGCGGCGGTTGCAGCGTGTGCGGTTGGGAACCCGAACATCAGCATGAGTACAATAAGAATTGGTCGATAAATTCCCAAAAACACTGGAAAATCGCTACATGTGCGCATAAGGATTTGAAGAGCGAGGAAGCCGCTCATACGCTCGACGCAGACGGAAGATGTACCGTGTGTAAGTACAAGCCGCATGAAGATGTTTACGAATATCAGTGGTACGACGAATATCATTGGCTCAGACTTAGATGCTCGGACAAAGCAAACTGCAACTCTTGCGACAAGGGATTGAACGAAAATATACCCAAATCAAAGAATCGCGCAAAACATACGTTGGACGAAAACGGCGTGTGTACGGTATGCGGATTCGTAAAAAGAAATCCCTTATACAATAACGATTGCGCCGACACGGCTTGCACGGTATGCGGAGGGTGCATGAAGAGAGAGTGCGTCCATTCTTCGGAAGAAACGCATAAGTTCTGCGGCGGCGACCATGCGAATACACTCGAAATAGAGGCGGAGGACGCCTATGTATACAGAACCGACGGCAACGCATCTATTGTGGATTATTCCGAAACCTCACGCGGGTGCGTGCATGCGGATTATGCCAACGTCAAGTTTACGATAACCGTAAGCAAGGCTTGCACCGTTACGCTGAAAATCCGCAGCGGAAGCATTTCCGAGAAGTTCACCGATAAAGGCGCAATATTCGTAAACGACGCCGACGAGCCGCTTGCGACGAACGCAAGGTTTGCTCAAACCCGCACCGTCGAAGACCATAAGTGCAGTATGGCATGGACTACCATCGGCTGTATATCGCTTAAAGAGGGCGTCAACACGATAGATGTTTGCCAAAAAGACGGCGGTTATCAATATCATCTCGATAAGATAGCGATTTTGTACGGCGAAGACGTTACGATTACTTACGAGAAAATAGATAACAGCGCCATTACGGAGAATAAGAACAGCGGACCTATGCCCAAGACCGACGAAGACTTCGACATACCCGCCGACGAGCTTAAAAACAAAAAGTATCAAGCATAACTCCAGCCCCGAAAAAAAAGACGTTTGCAAAAAGAAGAACTATATATAATGTATAGTCTTTCATGATTCGAAAAAGGCGCGGACCCGTAAAAGTCCGCGCCTTTTTCGCAAGTGAAAAATCATAATAAAACGGAAAAACTTCCAAAACACTTGACAAACGTCGGTGGGGGGTTATAATAAGCGTGAGTCGAACGTCACTGTTCGATAACCGATTCATCTTTCGTTACGGGAAATCTCAGAAGCATTTGCTTGCAGACGGTTACGGCATAATCGGTAAATAACGTAAAACAACAGAGCGTCCGAATTTCGGGCGCTCTGGTTTATAAAGCAGTCTGCATGCCGAGGTTTGTCGTTCGGTTTACGCACTTGACCGCATGCTGTAAAATATGATACAATATAGGCATTATGAGCGTACTGGAAATAAAAGAACTCACACATACTTTCGACGGCAAAGTGCTGTTCGAAAAAGCCGACCTCACCGTGATGAACGGCGAGCATATAGGCGTAGTAGGATTGAACGGGGCGGGCAAGTCCACGTTTATCAACATACTTGCGGGGCGAATCGTGCAGGACGACGGGCTTGTAAAATGGAATTCGTCCTGCCGTTGGGGCTATCTCGACCAACACGCCGACATAGACAGAAGCAAAACCGTAATGGAGTATTTGCTTTGTTCTTTCGCGCACCTTTACGAAATGAACGAAAGACTGGAAAAAATTTACGAACAAATGGACGGTTGCGGCGACGACGCGGACGAATTGGAACGCCTTATCGAAAAAAGCAACTCACTGCTCGAACGTCTGACGGACAGCGGATTTTTCGATTTGGACGCGACGGTAAAAAAAGTCGCAAACGGACTCGGCGTCGGCGCTTTCGGCTATGACACCGTTATAGGCGAGCTCAGCGGCGGACAGCGCGCCAAACTGATGCTTTCGCGTCTGCTTCTCGAACAGCCCGACTTAATGCTTTTGGACGAGCCGACCAACTTTCTCGACATCGAACACATCGACTGGCTGGCGTCGTTTTTGAATTCGTTTAAAGGCACTTTTCTCGTCATTTCGCACGATACCGATTTTCTGAACCGCGTCTGCAAAAGTATAGTCGGAATAGAAAACGGACAAATCAAAAAATACGGCGGCAACTATTCCGCATACCTTGTTCAGCGCGAGCAGAACATGAAACAGTATGAAGAAAACTATTTGCGCCAACAGCGCGAAATAGAAAAAATGGAAGATTACATCAACCGCAACCGCGCCCGAGCTGCTACGGCAGGCATGGCAAACGCACGCAAAAAACAACTTGAAAAAATGGATAAACTCAAAAAGCCGACCGTGATTTACGATGCGGAATTTACTTTCCCATACGTCGAACTTCATACGCGCGATTTGCTTGACGTCAAAAACCTTCTAATCGGCTACGACGAGCCGCTGCTTCCGCCGTTCGATTTGCATATAGGTTCGGACGACAAACTGTGGATTCGCGGTACAAACGGAATAGGTAAAACCACGCTTGTCAAAACGCTGACGGGCGCACTGAAACCGCTCGGCGGTTCGTATCGTTTTCATCCGTTTGCGAAGATAGGTTATATAGAACAGGAACCGAATTTTTCCGACGGCGAAATCAGCGCCGCAACCTATGTTTCCGACCGTCTGCCGCGCTTTGACGGCAAGCGTATCCGTTCCGCTCTCGCATCGTCGGGTATAAAAAACGACCTTGCGGTAAAGCCTATAAAGCAGCTTAGCGGCGGCGAACAGGTGCGCGTAAAACTTACCGTGCTCACGTTCACCGAAACCAATCTGCTTATTTTGGACGAACCGACCAATCACCTCGACGTGCGTGCGAAAGCCGCGCTGCTCGATGCGCTCAAACGTTATAAGGGCGCATTGATTCTCGTGAGTCACGAACGCGAATTTGCCGAAGAACTTTGCTCGGATATACTCGACATAAAGGGCGAAGGCGCTGTGTCCGTAAAAAAACGGCAGCCGAAAACACGGTAATTTCGGGGGAAAGCCTTGACAAAAGCACTAAATTTGTGATATTGTTAAAAAAATATCGGGTGAGAGGAAAATATGATTAAGATTGCAATAGTCGAAGACAATCCTCAGGATGCCGACCGACTCCGAAACTATGCCGAGCGTGCTCTCGAAAGTTTCGGCGAAACGGGCGAAATAACATTGTTTACCAATGCGGTGTCTTTTTTGGAAGGTTACCGCGGCTGTTACGACGTTGTTTTTATGGATATAGAACTGCCCGATCTCAACGGAATGGATACGGCGAAACGTCTCCGTGCCGTGGATAAGGACGTCGTACTTATTTTCGTGACGAATATGGCGCAGTTTGCTCTGGGCGGCTATGCCGTTGATGCAATGGATTTCATGGTCAAGCCCGTTTCTTACGACAACCTTGCCGTAAAAATGTCGCGCGCGCTGAATAAACTGTCTGCGCAGAAAGAAGAGAAAATCATTATTCAGGGCAAAACGGGAGCAACCGTTTTGTCCGTTTCCAAAATAAAATACGTCGAGGTGATGAATCACAAGGTGATTTTCTATACGACCGACGGCAAAGTTTCATCGTCGGGGTCGCTAAGCAAATTCGAGGAAAAATTGCCGAAGCGCAAATTTTCGCGTTGCAACAACTGCTATCTCGTAAACCTCGATTACGTGACGGGCGTCGACGATTTCACTGCGTACATCGGCAAAGAAAGTCTGCCGATAAGCCGCTCTCGCAAGAAACCGTTTCTCAAAGACATAGCTGACTATCTCGGGGGGGGGTGACTTTTACAAATGTACGAAATCGGCGCTTTGTTTTGGTCGCGGTTCGTTTTTTTGACGGAGCTTATCCTTGCGGAGGTTCTGCTTGTCTGGCGGCTTAAACGGCGAAATAAATTTTGGATAAGACTGCCCTTGACCGTTTTGGGCGTATATGCGCTTACTTTTGCCGTACCGACCTGGGATAATGCCTTTTACGCCCCTTTCATGTACCTCATGATTTTTGCGCTGACTGTCGGCGCGGTAATGGTGCTGTTTAAAGAGCGTTTCATAAAAACCCTTTTCTGCGGGGTCGCGGGTTATACCTTGCAGCATATCGCCGTCGAGGTTTTCGGACTTTGCGCGGTCACAATGGGATTTTACGGAGCGTCCAGCCTTTACGGCAACACTTCGTTCGATTTTATGATAATTTACGGCAGTACGGGCACGACCGCCATAAGCGGCAATCCGTTTACGATAATGGTGTACGGATTTGTTTACGGTATTACATATTTCTGCGGTCATCGCTTTATCTGTCACAGACTGGGCGGTAAGTCGGATTTCGGCGTCGATAATAAAAAAATGTTCGTGATAGCCGTGATAATTCTGTTTTTCGATTTGGTCGTAAGTTCGGTCATAGGCGCTTACAGCCAAAGGGACTATAATCGCGTATACGTGGCAATCATAGAAATGTTCAATATTTTCTGTTGCGTGTTTGCCGTCTATCTTCAATTCGACATAGACGAAAAGAGCAAACTTCAAAACGATTTGTTCGTCATAAAGCGGCTGTGGAACGAAAAGGAGGAACAGTACGCAGTCAGCAAAGAAAATATCGAACTTATAAATCAGAAATGCCACGACCTCAAACATCAAATCCGCACGATAGGCAGCCGCGGCTCGCTCGACGAAAACGTAGTAAGAGAAATAGAAGACGCCATTTCTATTTACGATTCGCCCGTCAAGACGGGCAACGAAGCGCTGGACATAATTCTTACGGAAAAAAGTTTGTATTGTTCCCGCCACGGAATAAAATTCTGCTGTATAATCGACGGAGAAAAACTGTCGTTCATGTCCGACGCCGACCTATATTCGCTGTTCGGCAATATAATAGACAATGCCGTCGAAGCGGTCGAACCTCTCGCCGACGGCAAGAAAACGATAAGCCTTTCTATAAAGGAAGTGCGGGATTTTCTTACCATCAATATTCATAATTACTATGACAGCGAACTCATGTTCGAAGGGCAGCTGCCGGTCACGACAAAAGGGGACACGGCATATCACGGCTACGGTATGAAGAGCGTGCAAATGCTCTGCCGCAAGTACGGCGGCGAGTTGTCCATAAAGACCGAAAACAAGGTGTTCAACCTAAATATAGTCTTTCCCATGAGCGGTTTGCGCACGCAAAACGACGGATAACGAATTTGTTCTTGAAAAATCGAATATTGATTATATAATTACGGTGTAACCTCAAATTGCGGTTGCACCGTTTTTTGTTTAGGTATTTGCCGTTTTCGCCGGAGGGCGAAAGCGCGGATATATAAAAAGAAAAGCAGATACAAAAGGAGGATTTTGTATGAGAAAGAAGTTTACGGTATCCATTGTGGCGATAATGCTCGCATGCATGCTTGTGTTTGCCGCTTGCGGGGAGCCCAAACCCGGACCGGGTCCGGGGCCCGGACCCGGTCCCGATGTCATCACTTCGGGAGATACGGTCACAGACCTCGAAATTACGCAGATGCCGAGCAAGCTCAAATATAAGAATGGCGAAAGATTCAATCCCGCCGGGCTTTTGTTCGACGTTGTGTACGAGAACGGCTACGACGGCGACGTCGATTTGACGGGCAGCGACCTCGACGGCTGGGAGCCTGCGGGCGCGCTGACTGCGGACGTGACGAAAGTCAAGCTTAAATTCGAAGGCTTTGTCAAAGAAATTTCGATAACGGTCGAGAACAAAGTGCTTAACTCAATCGAAATCGCGGATTTGCCCGATATACGCTCGTATGCGAAAGGCGAAAAGCTCAATCTTGCCGGACTTGTCGTAAACGCCGACTATGCCGAGGGCAAAATCGAAAACGAAAGCGGCTACGTCATAAAGGACAGCGAAGGCAATGTCTACGAAGACGGAATGACGCTCGACAAAGCGGCGGACGACCTCGAACTCACCGTAAGCCTCACCGTAGGCGAAATCACGAAAGAAGCGTCGTTCATCATTCACGTTTATTCCGGTTTCTCGGTTCAAGCCGAAGACGCGTTCTTCGCAAGCGAGGAAAACCCCGAGCCGCCTACGGACAGAAGCTATACCGTTATGGCTAATCTCGGCGACAAAACCTGGACGGGAAGCAACTCCGTATTTAAAAACGACTGTACGTATACCGGCAGCGGCTATCTTTCCACGACAAAGAACCTCGTTGTAGATTTCTTCGTCTATTCCGAAGTAGATATCAATGGCGCGGACTTGGTGCTTGTTGCATCAAGTACGCTTAACGGAGTCGGCGAAATGCTCGACGTACAGTTCAATAAAATGTGCGACGTGTACATTGTCGACGATTCCATGGAGCCGCCTGCGGTTGAACCTACCGAACCCGAAGAAGGCGAGGAAGGAACGGAAGGGGAAGAACCCGAAACGCCCGTATTCGACCCCACGCCCGGCAAATACAACGAAACCAAAGTTTGGATAGATAACGACGTAATTTTGGAAGGAAAGCCTTTCCCTGCGCAAGGCAGCGGCGGAAACAAATGGACGAACTGGTGCGACGTTCCGTTCGGCAGAATGGACATCAAAGCAGGCTTCAACCACATTAGAATCTATTTCCACGGCGGCGAAAGAAGTCCTCAGGACGGAACGCTTCGTACCCCGAACGTAGACCGTCTCGACGTCAGAGTCAGCGACAATCCCGCAGACCGCGGCGATGAAGCGACCGATATAAAAATCACGTCCAACCCGACCAAAACGGCTTACAAGGTAGGCGAGAAATTCGACCCGACGGGTCTTACGTTCGACGTAGTGTATAAGAACGGCTACGAGGGCGATAAGGATTTCGGAGTTGTCAAAATCAACTGGGAAGAAAAAGAACTTACCGTTCAGGATACGTTCGTTGAAATTTCGTACAGAAACATCAAAAAACAGATTCCCATAGTCGTCACCGAAAAGGTGCTCGAAAGCATCGAGATACTTCGCGAACCGCTCAAATATAACAGAGCGGGCGACGTGCTCAATCTCGGCGGACTTGTCGTAGAAGCCACCTATGACAGCGGCAAAGAAATCATTGCCCCGCAAATCGTCGAAAAGGTTGAAGTCGACGGCGTGGAAACGGAAAACATAATAAACGGTTATATCGTGAAAGATTCCGAGGGTAACTCCGTCGGCGCAGACTACAAGCTGACCGAAATCCCTGCGGACGGTCTTACCTTCACGGTCGAGTATGAAAACAACGGTGTTACCAAGACGGCGGAATTTGCGGTAAAGACCTACGAAAACAAATTCGTAGTCGAAGCCGAAAATACGACGGTTTCCGAAAATGCAAGCTATGCCGTTCACAAAAACATCAACAAGGTGGAAACCGGCAATAATGCGGCTTCCGGCGGAAGCGGTGTGTCTACGAAGGTCGGTTCGGTAATCGAGTTCTACATTTACAGCGAAACCGCAATCGAGAACGCCGAAATCATAATCAACCTTGCGGCAAACAACCGTAATTTGACGCTGGCGAAACAAGAGGACGTTCAGGCTAACAAGATTGTAAAAGTTGCCGTCGACGACGAGGAGATAGACCTTGCCGACACCGTTATCTTGAAAGGTAAGTATTGGAAGTATACCGATGAAAACGGTCAGGAAGTAAGCAAGAGCCCTTGGTATACTTGTTCCGACTTTACCCTCGGCGTAATGAACCTTAAAGCGGGATTTACGAAAGTTACCTTGACTGTAACGGGCAGCATTAAAGACCTTGGCGATAACAAGTCCATGCGTACTCCCAACGTGGACTGCTTGCAAGTAAGATATTGATTTTTTAGGAGCGTTTAATGGAACAGAGCGAGAAGAAAAAATTCAAATTAACGGTCGGTCAGATAGTGACGATAATAGTGGTTGCGATAGCCGTAGCCGCGATGATAGTCGCCGACTGTATGGCTAAGAAATATTCCGCGATAATTTCTACTTTCCTCGGCTGCGCCGAGCAGATAGACGGCGACACGGATAAAGTCGACGCGGCGGCAAAAACAGGCGACGAAGTCGTGCGTAAACTTGCGGACGACGGCGTGGTACTCATGAAAAACGACGAAGTGGAGGGCGGCGGCAAAACCTTGCCGCTTCCCAAAACTCAAAAGAAAATCAACGTGTTCGGTTGGAGCGCGACGGACGCAGGTTTCCTGCTTGCCGGCAACGGCTCGGGACGCTCTTACGTTCACCCCGACAACAAAGTCACGCTCTTGCAGGCGTTCAAGGAAAGCGGTTTTACGTATAACGAGGAAATTATCAATATATACGAAAAGCATTGCACCACCGAAGACAAGGACTGGGGCGAGTCGGCAGACTGGGGCAACCGCAACAATACCAAGCTTAAAGAACCCGTAACGGCGGATTCTTTCCCCGACAGCGTGGTGCAGGCAGCCAAAGAATTTTCCGACACTGCGGTGGTGGTGATTTCGCGTTACAGCGGCGAGTATATCGGCAAGATAGCTTCCACTCAGAAAAAGCACGGTCTGCCCGAAGACAAGACGCGTTCCGTAAACGAAATAAGCACGGAAGAAGAAAGCCTTATCAAAATGTGTACGGCAAACTTCAAGCGCGTGATAGTCGTGTTCAATACGGGCTCGATTATGGATATGTCTTTCGTGGACGACACGGAAAGATTCGGACATATCGGCGCGGCAATGAACGTGGGTTATATGGGACAGTCGGGCGCAACCGCAATCCCCAAGATACTTTCCGGCGAACTTTCTCCCAGCGGCAGACTTGCCGATACGATAGTTTACGACCCGAAAGTCAACGAGATTTCCCGTGTCAACGGCGACGGCGAAGACATCACGTATATCGAAGATATTTACGTCGGATACAAATATTACGAAACCGCCGCTGCCGAAGGACTTTACAAAGACAAGTCGGCTTACGGCAAAACCGGTTACGACGCAGTCGTGCAATATCCTTTCGGTCACGGACTTTCGTATACGAAATTCGACTGGGAAATCGAGAATGTATCGCTTCCGAGCGGCAGCGCGATAACCAGAGACAGCAAAATAGAACTCGACGTAAGAGTTACCAATACGGGCGACGAGAAGGGCAAGGACTCCGTTCAGCTCTATTACACCGCGCCGTATAAAAAGGGCGGTATCGAAAAGGCGGTCATAAATTTGCTGGATTTCGAAAAGACGCCCGAGCTTGAACCCAATCAGTCTACTGTGGTCAAGTTCGAAATAACGCCGTATCAAATGGCGTCCTACGACTGCTACGACCGCAACCAAAGCGGCGCTACGGGCTGGGAACTCGACGTAGGCGATTACCAAATCAAGTTGATGACCGATGCGCACAACTTGAAGGACATGAAAGACGCGGTGCTTACCTATAAGGTGGAAGACAACGTAATCCGCTACCGCACGGACCCCGACAGCAACGGGCGTATCAAAAACCGTTTCACTGGCGACACCGCTTATGCAGGCTGTCCTTTGGACGGAAGCACGGTGGGCGTAAACTGGAAGTTCCTTTCGAGAAGCGATTTTGCCGGTACCATACCCACGTCGCGCGCAGCGAAACCCAACTGGCGCGAGGTATCCAAATTAGAATCTTATATGTACGAACTGTATGGCTATTCCGAAATGCCTACGACGGGACAGGAAAGCAACCTTCGTCTTGTTGTGAACGAGGACGGCAGTTTCGTCGATAAGTTTACCGGCAGCGAGAGCAAAGCGCTCAAATACAATGACGACCTTATTTTTAAGCTCGGCAATCCCGATAATTGGAAAGACCCCGTTTGGGATCAACTGCTCAACCAGTTGTCCAAAGAAGATTTGCGTGTGCTTGTCGAGGACGGCGGCTACGGCACACGCGATATAGTCAGTATCGGCAAGCCCATTTGGTGGGATTACGACGGACCCAGCGGTTTCAACAGAACCAACCTGTCTCCGAACACCCCGGGTTCGAAAATGACTGCGCTTCCTGCGGAAAACCTTGTCGGTCAGACCTGGAACAAAGAACTCTCGTACTATGCGGGTCAGATAATCGGTATAGACGGACAGAACTTCGGCGTATCCGGTATTTACGCACCTTGCATCAACTTGCACAGAGAATACCTCAACGGGCGTAATTACGAATGTTACAGCGAAGACGCGGTGCTTTCGGGCATGCTTGCGGCACAGTTCAGCAAGGGTGCGAAATCCAACGGCGTGTATGTGTATCTCAAACATCTTGCGCTTTACGATTCTTCGCCCTGGACGGATCACCGCGTGTGGATAACCGAACAGAACTTCCGCGAGAACTACATCAAACCTTTCGAAATCGCCATCAAACAGGGCGGAGCGACGGGAGTAATGGCGTCGTTCAATAAGATAGGACCCATGTGGGCGGGAGCAAACCGCGAGCTTATCGACGGCGTGCTCAGAGACGAATTCGGTTTCAAAGGCGCGGTAGTCACCGACTATGACGCAGGTACCGACCGCAACATGAACTTGCGCGCAGGAATAAGAGCGGGTCTTAACATTCAGTTGAATCCCCAATACGGTCAGGCGGGCACCTACGGCACGATAGACAAGAATAACGTGCTCGATATGAATCTTGCACGCGAAAGCGCAAAATCGATAATCTACATGCAGACAAACACTTATTGGTATGCAAAGACCAATACGGATAAGGGAGGTTACGTTACCGAAATACAGGGACCGCGCGTCACCGTAATGGCGTTCCGCTGGTGGATACCCGTGGTCGTTGCGATAAACGTCGTAGTATTCGGACTGTGTATTTGGCGCATGCTTGCGGTGTTCTTGCCGAAACGTAATAAAAAAGAAGCGGTCGTGTCTTAAATATAAGTTTTTGCAACGAAACAAACTCCCTACGCATATTTGCGCTCGGGAGTTTTGCACCTTTGAATATACCGACGTTCACGCCCCGAATCGGTAAAGCATTTGTTATCGGGGGCGGAGGAGATTATTATGAAAAGAAAGAAAAAACAACGTATTATGAGCGCGGTGGCTGCGTTCGGAGCGGCTTTGACGCTTGCACTGTTGCCCGCTTGCGGCAAAGAAAAAGTACAGCCGAACCCTAACGAATCCACCGTAAATCCGCAGATAAATACGGGGTCGCTCGCCTCGCAGGGGAAATTTTATGCGGACTATGCCACTTTTGCGGAAGAGCAGCAGGCGGCGAAACGTCTTACAGTGCAAATCGCCGAAGAGGGTGACGTGCTACTGAAAAACGACGGAGCGCTGCCTCTTAACGGCGACGAGAAAAATATCACGCTGTTCGGCATAAAAACCGTCAAGCTGGTCGAAGCAGGCGGCGGCAGCGGGGCCGGCGGACTCGGTAACAACGGTATCAAACCGTCTACCGTCAAATCCTCGCTTGAAGACGCGGGATTTTCCGTCAACGAAAAAACCGTGGCTCTGTACGAAAAGTACAAGACTTTGGGATATACTTCCGAGATTCCTCTTTCTTCGTTTACAAGCGCTGTCGTGTCGTCTTACGGCGGATATAACGATGCCGCAGTCATAACGATAGGCAGGGTCGGAGCGGAGAACATCGACTGCGCGACGAACAATGTCGCAGGTCATGCGAATCCCGACGAGCACTATCTGCAGCTCGACGATAACGAGCGCGCTCTCGTCAAACACGTCAAACAGTATTTCGATAAAGTAATAGTGCTTATAAACAGCGCAAACATAATGCAGATACCCGATTTGGCGGAAAAGAAAACGTCGGATAATCTCGGCGTGGACGCAATTATATGGGTCGGAACTACGGGCAATAACGCGATAGACGCCGTAGGAGGCATACTCAACGGCAGCGTAAATCCTTCGGGTCATACCACGGATCTTTGGAGCAGAGATTTCACGCTCGACCCGACTTTCACTAATTTCGGCTCGAACTCTCAAAACAAGGACGCGGACGGCAACCGCATGGACGCATTCTATTACGATTCGAACGGCGCAATCACGCAGTATGCCGAAGTGCAATACCGTGAGGACATTTACGCCGGATACCGCTATTACGAAACCGTGGCATACGAAAAAAATGCGGCGGGACAGGACGGTGAACAGTGGTATAACAGCCGTGTGCTTTATCCGTTCGGATTCGGACTTTCCTATACGACGTTCGACTGGACGCTTACCGACACCCCCGAAAAAGCGCTTGTTTCGGCGCCGAACGAAACCGTGACCGTAAAAGTAAACGTAACAAACACGGGCTCGGTTGCGGGTAAGGACGTCGTTCAGCTTTATTACTCCGCGCCTTATACGAAAGGCGGCATCGAAAAATCGTCCGTGAATTTCGCGGCGTTCGCAAAGACGAAACTGCTTGCCCCCGGAGAAAGCGAAACGCTCACTTTGCAGTTTGTGGCGCAGGACATGGCGTCTTATGATTTCGACGACATCAACAACAACGGATTCGAAGGCTGGGAACTGGAAGAGGGCGAATATAAGATAACGGCTTGCCGCGATTCGCATACGCCCGTTCTCGAAATCACGCGAGTCGTAGACGGCGGATTCAAATGCGAAACCGACTATACCACGGGCGCCAAACTCGACCCCGTATTTGTCGGCGACGACACCACCGTGAACGAGTCTTTGCTTGCAAACAAACTTTCGCGTGTCGACCTTGCGTCCGCGCCTATTCCCGCCGCTTCGACGAAAGAGGACAGAACGCTCGGCGGTGCCGATATAGCGCGCCTCGACGACCAGGATACTTACGAAGTTTGGGAAGACAACGAAAGTCAGCCTTACTATAAAAAAAGAGTGCCGGCAGACTGGACGCAGGCGGAAAAACATTCTTCGGGTTATTCCGACGTCGGTTTGAAACTTGCGGACATGGCAGGCGTGGCTAAGGACAAATCGCGCTGGACTACGTTCATGAACCAGTTGACCTGGAATGAAATGTGCAGTATCGTCGCTTACGGCACCGCTGCACCCTCACTTCCGGCAATAGGCAAAAGCGGCGAAACCGCAAAAGACGGTCCGGTGCAGGTAAAAGGCGGAACGCTGTTCGCGTGTGCAGGTATAACCGCGGCTACGTTCAATACCGACCTGGCTTATAAAATGGGCAGAATGGTCGGAAACGACTGTATCTTCCTCGGAGTGCAGGAATGGCTCGGACCGGGCATGAACATTCACCGCAGCCCGTTCTCGGGAAGAAACTTCGAGTATTACGGCGAAGACGGAGTTCAAAGCGGACTTATCGCGGCTCAGGTAGTCAAGGGCGCAAGCGAAAAGGGCGTGCTTACTTACATCAAGCATTGTTTCGCAAACGACCAGGAATCGTTCCGCGCTGATTACGGCGGAGTATGCACCTGGGCGACGGAACAGGCGTTGCGTGAAATTTACGTGCGTCCGTTCGAATATGCGATAAAGGCTGGAAGTCTGGGACTCATGTCCTCCTTCAACAGAATGGGCTTTGCCGTTACGGCTAACTCGACTGCGGTGCTCAATACGCTGTTGCGTGACCAATTCGGGTTTACGGGCGCGATAGTAACCGACGCCTGGACAAAAGATTTCATGCCGCTCAATCTTATGGTTCGCGCCGGCAACGATCAGCTGCTCGGCGACGGCGGAAGTTATCCCAAAAATAATTTGACGCGCGGCGTTTGGAGCGCGGAAGACAATTGCGTCAAAGTGCCGGCAAACGCGGAAGAAAAAGCCGCAAATAAAAATACGGTGGTTTCGCCGACGCACTATTATGCGGTCCGAACCTGTGCGACCAACATTCTTTACACCCGTGCAAATTCCATCGTCAATAAAAACTGTCTTGCCGACGGCAACCTGTCCGTTACGGTGACGAAAGGCGTAAACCTCTCTACGGCTATCGCGGCGTCGTCCACCTCGGATGTCGAAATAAATTCGAGAAACGGCAGCCTGCCTAACGGACTTTCCGTCAGCGGCGGCACCGTCAGCGGCAAAACCGACGCGGAAGAAGGCGACTACCGCATAGGCGTCGAATTTACGGCGGACGGCTGGGTTAAGGTTACTGACGGCACGCTCAACGTGCATGTCGTGAACGCCTACAATCTCGACGGCAACGAAATAGTCAAAGGCAGAACCGCGGCTACGCTCTCGCTGGGCGAAGCATACGAGGGCATACTCGACAGCGAATACTTCGCTTACGGCGCGCTTCGCGATTTCAACAACAATCCGGGCAATAAGAACAACCGTAAGATAATGACGTATTACGAATTCCGTAACGGAGGCGGCACCTACAACAGGGACGAGGATAAATCCGCCGCGGACATTATAACCTATCCGTACAATCCCTCCGATATCGCCCATGAACTTACCATGACCGTTACAAGCGGCTCGCTTCCCTCCGGACTCGCGCTGCAACCCGTAAGGGAAACGGTTGCGGGACATAACGGTCACAGCACTTACGAAACCGTAACCAAATACAAGATTGTCGGAACTCCCACGGCAAAGGGTGCATATACCGCGACAATTAAAGTTTCCGTTCCTTACGCAACCATGTCGGGAAGCGGAATATGGATTTACGGCAGAGGAAAAATCGATTACACTATAACGCTTAAATTGGAAGTTGCTTAAAAAAACCATAACAGGAGAAGTAAAATGAAAAAGAAGATTTTGGGCATAACGCTTGCTTTGACTCTTGTGTTTTCGCTCGTATGCCTTGCGGCATGCGGCGGCAGCGAGGAAAAGCAGGTCACGAAGATAGAAGTAAATCCGCCGACCAAAACGGAATACACCGTGGGAGAGGCTTACGACCCTGCGGGCGGCTATATCACGGCGACCTATGCCGACGGCACTACCGCCAGAATAGAGTTCGATGCCGAGGGCGTGGAAATGGACACTCCCAGCACGGCTACCGCAGGCAAAAAGACAATCAAAGTTAGATACGGCGGACAGCGGACCACATTCACTATTACCGTGAATATGCTGCAATACAGCATAACGCTCGACTACAATTACGAAGGCGCTCCGGCAGACGGCTCTTTGAAAGCCGAAATGAACAAGCCCGCAAGCAAACCTACAAATCCCGTACGCACGGGGCATTCGTTCCAGGGCTGGTTCACCGATGAAACCTGCACCATGGAATACGACTTCGAAAAGAACGTCACTGCGGATATGACGCTTTACGCACGCTGGCTCAAAGACGGCGCAAGTCACGATTTCACGTTCGATTTCAATCGCACGGGTATCAAAAAGCCTCAGGTGACTCTTAAATATGCGCAGGGCGACAAAGCCGTAAAATATGCCGAAGACCCCGTCAGAGTGGGTTATGATTTCGGCGGTTGGTATACCGCGGCGGAAGGCGGCACGAAGTACGACTTTTCCGCGGCGCTCGGTGCGGACGTTACGGTATATGCGCACTGGACGAAAAAAGCAGACTATCAGGGTGTGCGCGAATACGTGTTCGAAGCCGAGGAAACCGACCTTTCTCTCATGAGCGGACCGGGACTCAGCAGCACGGCAAGCAAAGGCGGCATGATAGGTACGGTTGCAAACAAGGGTGCGAGCGGAAACAGATATGTCGGTTTCCTTTACAAACAGGGCGCGACCGTTACGTTCTGGATTGACAGTGACGCCGATGTAAGCGACGCCAAACTCGTGGCGCGTCTTTCTATGGAAGCGCGTAACTATACTTTCAATACAAGCAATTATCAGATAAAAGTTAACGACAAAGAGCAGGATTTCGCGCCGATAGTTTTCACGGGCGTACCCAAACATACTACGGAAGGCGCCGAGTGCGTGCAGTTCAAAGACTACGAAATAGCGGTAAATGTTCCGCTCGTAAAGGGACGCAACAAAATAGAATTGATTGTCGCAAACAACGACCCGCTTGCGGGAACAACCATTACTGCGGCGGGACCGCTTGTCGACTGTATCAAGATAACCAC
Organism: Clostridia bacterium; assembly: GCA_022793815.1. Taxonomy (GTDB): domain Bacteria; phylum Bacillota; class Clostridia; order Christensenellales; family Pumilibacteraceae; genus MGBC157735. The sequence goes on from JAAWDP010000014.1 coordinate 37,121, forward strand.
GGGAGCGGTGCTTTCCTGGGACGGCGGCAAAGACCTGCCCATGATATGGTAAAGGCGGTAGAAAATGAAGAACGCAAACGGTAAAAAAGGACTTGTCGGCATTATAGTGTGGAGCAGTGTTTCGGCATTTGCGGTCGCCTTGATAATCGTCGTAAATGTTCTTGCGACTACCGTACTGTACGGTTTGTTCAACCTCGTGTTCAACGGTCCGCGCCCGATGTTTAAGTCGGGCGTGCAGCCGTACTATGTTTCGGAATACGACAGCAAAAAAGAAGTTTACAATGCTGCGCGCGATTTCAACGAAACGCTGGCGGGAGAAGGCTTCGTTCTTTTGAAAAACAAAAACGGCGCGCTTCCGATTAAAACGCCGGAGAGCGACGCCGCGGTGAGCGAAAAACCGAAGGTCAGCGTGTTCGGTAAGAACAGCGTCAACCTTGCTTTCGGAGGCAGCGGCAGCGGCGGCAACGACGGCAAAAGCGCCGTCGATTTGTACGAGGGCTTGGAAAAAGCGGGATTCGAATACAATCCCACGCTTAAAAAGTTTTACGAAAGCGAGAAGCAGTCGGGCAAAAAGCGCGAACCGTCGGGCAAGAATCTCGACGACGGCGACACCGTAGTGCTTGCCACTGCGGAAACTCCGCAGTCCTATTATACGTCGGCTGTGAAAGAAAGTTATGCTCTGTACAAAGACCTCGCGCTTGTGGTAATCACGCGCGTGGGCGGCGAAGGCATGGACATGCCGCGCACCATGAAGGGGTCGAGCGGTTACAACAAAGAAGACGACCACTTTCTGCAACTCGACAAAAACGAAACCGAAATGCTTGCCGCGGTATGCGCTGCGGGATTCGAAAAAGTCGCGGTCGTCATAAACGCAAGCGCGGCTATGGAACTCGGCTTTTTGGAAAATCCCGAATACTATGCTTACCGCGAAAATATCGACGCGGCAATATGGATGGGGTATCCCGGCGATACGGGCTGTCTTGCTCTCGGCAAAATTCTCAACGGCAATATAAATCCTTCGGGACGCACGGTGGATACTTACGCATACGATTTGAAACAGAACCCCACCTGGAACAATTTCGGCGACAACCTGATAACGGGCAATCCCCAAAAGGGCATAATCGGCGGCGACGAATATTCTGTTGACGGTAAACCCGAACTGTACTATTTCGTCGATTACGAAGAAGGCGTTTACGTGGGCTACCGTTATTACGAAACAAGAGGCGCGGACGACGAAAATTGGTACGCGCAAAACGTGGTCTACCCGTTCGGTTACGGACTCTCTTATACGGATTTCTCCTGGAAAATCAAGGACTGCGCGTCCGTAGAAAATAAGATTGTCGTGATGGACGAAAAATACGAAATCGAAATAGAAGTAACGAACAGGGGTTCGGTTGCGGGCAAAGACGTCGTTCAGCTTTACGGACACGCACCGTATATTGCGGGCGAGATAGAAAAGCCCGAAACCGTGCTGCTCGATTTTGCCAAAACTTCATTGATAGAGCCCGGCAAAAGCGATACGGTAACGCTTACGTTCGACCCGTACTACCTCGCGTCTTACGACTATAAGGATATGAACCGAAACGGAGTCAAGGGCTTCGAATTGGATGCGGGCGACTATGCGCTCTACGTATCGCACAATTCCCACGACAAAGAGTTTACGATACCGTTTAAAGTCGATGCGGGCGGAATCCAATACCGCAAAGACCCCGTAACGAAATACGACGTCGTGAACCGTTACACCGATTGCGAAAACGCGGCTTTCGATTCCGATACGCAACTCAGCGTCGTATTGTCGCGCAACGATTGGGAAGGAACTTGGCCCACGCCGCCTACCGATGCCGAGCGCAGCGTTACAAAAGAATTCATAGCCACGCTTGCCGACGTCACGACAAACAATCCCGTCGATTTTTCGGATGCCGAAATGCCTTGGACGGGAGAGAAAGGAGACATGATTCTCCGCGACTTGACCGAGGACGGCGACGGGGGTATAGTCGGCGACAAGGGCGACGGAATTCCGTTTGTCAACTATAATGACGAACGCTGGGATTTACTGCTCGACCAGATGACCGATGCTGAAATGATAAACACTTACGGTTATGCGGCATACAAGATTGACCGCATGGATTCGATAGGTCTGCCGATAGTCAACTGCGCGGACGGGCCCGTCGGCTGGACGTGTTTCATGAATAAATCCGTGTTTTATTCTACATGCAGTTACGTGGCGCAGATTGTCGTCGGTGCTACTTGGAACAGCGACCTCGTTTACGGCTTCGGCGCAATGGTCGGCGAAGAGGGCTTGGTCGGCGACAAGAAAATGGGGCTTCCGTACAGCGGCTGGTACGCTCCCGGAGTGAACATTCACCGCAGCGCGTTCGGCGGCAGAAACTTCGAATATTTCTCCGAAGACCCGATTCTTTCCGGCAAACTGGCGGCGGCACAGGTCGGCGGCGTACAGTCGAAAGGCTCGTTTGCATTCGTCAAGCACTTTGCATTGAATGAACAGGAAACGCACCGTTCCATTTCGGGCGACTGCTCGTGGGTGACGGAACAGGCAATGCGCGAAATCTTTTTGCGTCCGTTCGAAATAACCGTGAAAGACGGCGGCACGCGCGCGATAATGAGTTCTTTCAACCGTATCGGCACGCGCTGGACAGGCGGCGATTACAGACTGCTTACCGAGATACTCCGCAACGAATGGGGTTTCAACGGGTGCGTGCTGTGCGATTTCAATACAATACCCGAGTATATGGACAGCAGACAAATGGCTTATGCCGGCGGCGATTTGAATCTTGCCACTTTGCCCGTTCATTGGGCGGATACCCAGTCCGCCGCGGATATGTCGGTGCTTAGAAAGTGCATGAAAAACGTCTGCTATACGGTGGTCAATTCCAACGTAATGAACAAAGTGGTAATAGGTTACAAACTGCCGCTTTGGGAAGAACTCATGTACATCGCCGACGCGCTCGTTTGCGCCGCGATAGCGGTATGGGGCGTATTCGTTTGGAAAAAATTCGTTTGCGGCTTAATCAACGGAAAAAGAAAGCCGAAAACCCCATAGCGTCCGATTCGGCATCAAACGGCTGATACGGGCAGTAAAACAGACATAAAACGACAGACGTTTCGGCAAAGCGTCTGTCGTTTCCGTTTTTTGTATACCGCCGAAACACTTGCTTTTTCGCCGTTTTTGCCGTATAATAAATGAAGTCTGTTTTGATTATTTCTTTCTCGGAGGTGACTATGACTTTCAAAATATACTCAATGTCGGAAATTCGGGGTATTCCCATAGGTTCTCTCCGTGAATTCGCAAAAGAAATAGGTGTAAAAGGACCTACGACAATGCCGAAAGAAGCGCTGGAAAATGCGGTATACGTGCGCCTCAAAGAAATAGAAGAGAGCCGTAAAGCGCCGTCCGAACTTATGCACGGCAAAAGCCGCGCCGAAATTTTGGACAAGTCATTGGTTACCGAAAACGACCGTGAAAAATTCGACCCGTATTCGCCGAAGCGAACGACGGCGGGTTTGGAAACGGTGACGGGACGTTTCCGCCCGTATGTAAGCGGAGACGGAATAATCAGCGTAAGACTCCTTCCGACAAGCGAGGACGTATTTGTAAACAGCGGTTTTGTGGAAAGCGCGCAGCTCAAATACGGAGACAAAGTGGAGGGTCGCTTTGCTGTCAGTGAAGAATCTTCTCTCAAAATCCTCGCGGAAATAGTCAAAGTAAACGACAGAGACGTGAGCGAACCTCGCAGACCCGATTTGAATTCCGTGGAAAGATTCATCCCCGACGAGCCTTTGGGGCTTTGGAGCGTGCATAACGATATAAGAGCGCTTGCGCTTGCCGCGCCGCTCAAAAAAGGCTGGCGGGTTCTCGTCACGCACGATTTCACCGTATCCACGGAAGATTTTTCTTTGCGTCTTGCCGCAGATCTCAAAGAGCGCGGATACGAAGTAATCACGCTTTGTTTGGGCGTCGCTCCCGAGAAAGAGTCGATAATGGCGGAGGCAGGCGCGGATTCGTGTCTGTTTGACGTCGAGGAAAAATTCGTTCGGGCGGCTGTCGAACTGGCTTCCCAGTCCGCATGCCGTATCGCGGAAGAGGGAGGAGACGCGGCTGTCGTTATCGACGGCATAGAAAACTGCGACGACAATCTTCTGATACGCAAGCTGTTTGCCAATGCCTGCAAAACCGATAAGGGCAGCGTCACGGTATTCGTGACGGCAAACACGGATATAATGGAAAAAAGAGATATCGGTTTGTTGAGAGCGGCGGCAGACGCCTGTCCCGTGCTGGTAGGCAGAAACCTCGACATAACCGTGGATTACGCCGCCAGCGTATTGAAATCCGATTTGCACGACTGTCAGGTGCTCAACCGCTTGCGGTTCATGAGCGCAGAGGCGGCAAGCGCAATAGTCGCAAACTGCGCGTCGCGCGACGATGCGGAGCGTCTTTTGAAGTGAAAATAGCGTATCTCGGCGACCGATATTCCCACAGCTATGCCGCCAGTCTTTACCTCGCCGACAAAAAATCCGATTTTCGCGGATACAAAAGCGTATCGGACGCGGCACAGGCGGTTATGGAAGGCGAGTGCGATATGTGCGTGCTTCCGTCGGAAAACAGTGTAGAAGGAGCCGTAACCGCCACCGAGGATATTCTGCTCGAAAAACCGCTGTACATCCGTTCGCGCGTAGCGCTTCCCATACATCACTGTTTCGTGACGAAAGGGAATGTGCCTTTCGGCGTTATAGAAACGGTATATTCTCATCCGCAGGCGCTGGCGCAATGCTCTCTTTGGCTGAAAACCAATGTTCCGCAGGCGAAAACCGTTTCCGTCTATTCCACGAGTTATGCGCTCGGTTTGATAAAGAGCGAAAACGAAGCGGCGGTGGCGGCAAGCGCAGGCGAAAATGCGACGGAAGCCGCGAGAAACATAGAGGACTACGGCAATAATACGACCCGCTTTCTTCTCGTCTCGAAAGAATGTTTGACCGAAGGTCGGCGCGCGTCCGTTATATTCGGAGCGGAAAACCGTCCGGGCGGACTGCTGGACATGCTAGAACTGTTGGCGCACGCAGGTGTAAACATGACGCGTATTCAGTCCCGCCCTTCGAAAACGGGACTCGGCGATTACAGATTTTTCGCGGACTTTACTTTGCCCGACATCCGCGGCAACGAAGCGCTCGCTTGCGTTACGGATTCGTTGAAAAAAGCGGCGGCGTACTTCAAGTTTTTGGGCAGATACGACGATATATTTATGGAGGCTTAACGGCTTTATGGGATTGATTTCTTTTATTACAGGCAGCGATAACCGCAAACACGTCAAAAAACTCAACGCGCTTGCGGACAAAGCGGAGAAATTTGCGGATGTTTACGCCGCAATGAGCGACGACGAACTCAAAGAACAGACTCCGCTGTTTAAACGGCGCTTGCAGGAAAACTACGAAACTCTCGACGACATCATGCCCGAGGCATACGCGCTTGTGCGCGAAGCGGCATGGCGCGTTCTCGGCATGAAACACTTTCATGTGCAGCTTATGGGCGGTATCTGCCTGCATCAGGGCAGAATAGCGGAAATGCGCACGGGCGAAGGCAAAACGCTGGTTTCCACGCTTCCCGCCTATCTCAACGCACTGACGGGCAAAGGCGTGCACATAGTCACCGTCAACGATTACCTTGCGCGACGCGACGCGGAATGGATGGGCAAAGTTCACCGCTTTTTGGGACTCAGCGTCGGTGTGGCGGTTGCGGGCATGAACCCCGAAGAAAAACGCGCGGCTTACAATTGCGACATAACCTATGCGACGAATAACGAACTCGGCTTCGATTATCTGCGCGACAACATGGTCATTCATAAAGAGGACAAGGTTCAGCGCGAACTCAATTACGCGATAATCGACGAAGTGGACTCGATACTCATAGACGAGGCGCGCACACCGCTCATTATTTCCGGCAGAGGCAGCAAGTCCGGCGACGCATACGTTTCCGCAAACCGTTTCGCAAAGACGCTCAAACGCGACCTCGACTATGAAATAGACGAGAAGAAAAAGGCGATTAACCTTACCGACGACGGCATCACGAAAGCCGAAAAATATTTCGGTGTCGAAAATCTTACGGATATCGAAAATACCGAATTAAACCATTATATAAACAATGCAATCCGCGCCCACTATATCATGAAGCGCGATACGGATTACATCGTAAACGACGGCGAAGTCATCATAGTCGACGAGTTTACGGGACGACTTATGATAGGACGCCGTTACAGCGACGGACTGCATCAGGCAATCGAAGCGAAAGAAAACGTCCGCATTCAGAACGAAAACAAGACGCTTGCCACAATCACATTCCAAAACTATTTCCGTCTTTACAAAAAGCTCAGCGGCATGACGGGTACGGCAAAGACGGAGGAAAGCGAATTCCGCGGTATCTACGGACTGGACGTCGTGGTGATTCCGCCCAACCTTCCTTCGCAGCGTGTCGACGAAAACGACCAGGTTTACAAAACCGTTGCGGGCAAACTGCGCGCGGTCGTTGCGGACATCGAAGAATGTTATCAGCGCGGTCAGCCCGTGCTTGTCGGCACCACCACCGTGGAAAAGAGCGAAGAGCTGTCGCACATGCTCAGAAACGACCGTATACCTCATACGGTGCTCAATGCCAAGAACCACGAAAAAGAAGCCGAAATAGTCGCGCAGGCAGGTAAACTGAAAGCCGTAACCATAGCAACAAACATGGCGGGTCGCGGTACCGACATCATGCTCGGCGGCAATGCCGAATATCTCGCGAAACAGCGTATGCGTAACGACGGCGTGCCCGAAGAAGAAATTTCTTACGCCACGTCCTACTTCAACACCACGGACGAAAAGGTGCTTGCGGCGCGTGCAAGATACAAAGCGCTTTACGACGAGTACAAAGTGGGTACGGACGCCGAAAAGGAGCAAGTGCTTGCGGTAGGCGGATTGCGCATTATCGGCACCGAGCGTCACGAGTCGCGCCGTATCGACAACCAGCTGCGCGGACGTGCGGGACGTCAGGGCGATATGGGTTCTTCGATTTTCTACCTGTCCATGGAAGACGACGTAGTGCGTCTGTTCGGCGGCGACAGAATGAAAAGAATAGCCGAAATGTTCCACATCGACGAGGACACGCCGTTCGCTATGGGACTGCTCACCAAGCAGATAGCCAACGCGCAGCGCAACATAGAAGGACGCAACTATTCGATACGTAAAATGGTGCTCGAATACGACGACGTCATGAACAAGCAGCGCGAAATCATTTACACCGAACGCAACAAAGTTCTTATGGGCGAAAGCGTGCACGAGGATATAGACGAGATGATTCACGACCGCGTGAATATCGTCGTGGATGCGTATACCGACCCCAAGACGGACTGGGACGAGTGGGACTGGCAGGAACTCAATAAGGAAATCGAACGCAAGCTGATTCCCGGCGACCCCGCGTTCCTCACAGAAGAACGCCTTAAAAACTGGGCGCTGCCCGAAATAAAAGAACAGGTTTACGGCGGAATGATGACCTATTACAATCAGAAAATAGATATGGCGAAGGAAGCCGGTATCGACTTTTCCGAGATAGAGCGCGTCATAATGCTGAAAGTCGTCGACGCGAAATGGATGGACCACATCGACGCTATGGACGCGTTGCGCCGCGGGATAGGACTCAAAGCCTACGGTCAGCAGGACCCCGTAATCGCATATAAGAGAGAAGGATTCGAAATGTTCGAGGACATGACGGACCGAATCCGCGAAGAAACGGTCATGCTTATGATGCGTGTAAATATAGAAAAAGCCCCTACGCGCGAAGAAAGCAAAGTGGAAATCGTGTCCATGTCCGCAGGCGGTCAGACCGAGCGCGTAGCCAAAAAACCCGATGTGGCGGAAAAGAAACCCGGCAGAAACGAGCCGTGTCCCTGCGGCAGCGGAAAGAAGTATAAAAACTGCTGCGGCAGAAATTAAAAAGGTTCTTTGTGACGTGTTTTTGAAATTATGCTGATATTGGACGATATAAAACTGAAATACAAGGAACTCAAAGAGAAGTTCGATACGTGTGCTGCGGCGGTCGATTTGACCGCTTTGAAGTCGCGCAGAGAAGAGGTCGATAAATTGCAGCAGGACCCCAACCTTTACAGCGATTTGAAACGGGCGCAGGCGCTCGGAAGCGAGGCGAAATACCTCGATACTAAAATCGCTCTTGTGGAAAAACTCGGCGGCGGCTTGGACGAAGTAAAAGAATTTATCGAGCTCGCCGAAGCCGAAGACGACGAGGGCATAGTGAGCGAAATAGAAAGCTCTCTTTCTTCGCTGGACGGCGAGATAGAGCAGTTTCATTTGCAGACACTTCTCAAAGGCGAATACGACCGCAACAGCGCGGTGCTTACATTGCACGCGGGCGCCGGCGGAACGGAAGCGCAGGACTGGGTGTCCATGCTTTACCGAATGTACCGCATGTACAGCGAGAAACAGGGATTTTCTCTCGAAGAACTCGACTACCTCGCAGGCGACGAAGCAGGCATAAAAAGCGTTACCTTCGCCGTGCGCGGAGTCAATGCTTACGGCTATCTCAAAGCCGAAAAGGGCGTGCACAGACTTGTGCGCATATCGCCGTTCGATTCGAACGCACGCCGTCATACTTCGTTCGCCTCGCTGGAAGTAATGCCGGAAATAGAGGGCGAAACCGAAATCAAAATACGTCCCGAGGACCTTAAAATAGACACGTACCGAAGCGGCGGCGCGGGCGGACAGCACGTAAACAAAACCGATAGCGCGGTAAGAATAACGCATATCCCGACGGGCATAGTCGTGCAGTGCCAGAACGAACGCAGTCAGATTCAAAACAGAGAAACGGCAATGCGTCTGCTTATGGGCAAACTCGTCGAACAAAAAGAGCGTGAGAACGCTGACAAACAAAGCGAAATAAAGGGTGAAATCAAAAAAATAGAATGGGGCAGCCAAATCCGCTCATACGTTTTCCAACCTTATACTCTCGTCAAAGACCACCGCACGGGTTACGAAGAACCCGACATTCAATCGGTTATGAACGGTGAAATAGAAGAGTTCGTTTTCGACTATCTCCGTAAATCCTCTTAGGTAAAAAAGCACACTTGCGCAAAAGGCATAAGAATTGTACGATATTTCGAAACAATACGAAAAACTTAAAGGACGCGACGATACCGTAATACTCGGTATCGAAAGTTCCTGCGACGAAACCGCGGCGGCGGTTTTTTCGCACGGCAGAATATTGAGCAACGTCATCGCCTCTCAGATAGATATACACCGCCGTTACGGCGGAGTAGTCCCCGAGATAGCGTCGCGCAATCACACTCTCGCATTGCCGTCGGTTGTCGACGAGGCGCTTAAAACCGCCGGTGTTACGCTAGGCGATGTGGACGCGATAGGCGTTACATACGGAGCGGGGCTCATAGGCGCATTGCTTGTCGGGGTGTCCGCGGCAAAGGCGCTCGCCTATGCCGCCGCGAAACCGCTTATAAAGGTAAACCACGTCGAAGCGCATGTTTGCGCAAACTATATAGAACATCCCGATTTAAAACCGCCGTTTCTCGCGCTTGTAGCCAGCGGCGGACATACAAGCATAATAGAGGTGAGTTCGTACTGCTGCTACCGTCTTGTCGGGTCGACAGGCGACGACGCGATAGGCGAAGCTTTCGATAAAGTCGCAAGACTTTTGGGGCTGCCGTATCCCGGCGGACCTAATATCGACAGGCTGGGGCGCGAAGGCAGGGCGATTATAGATTTCGTAAAAAAGAAACATACGTTTACCGACGGAAAGCTCAGTTATTCGGGTCTGAAAACGGCGGTCGTAAATTATATCCATAATCTGCGCCAGCACGGCGAAGAGCCCGTCGCGGCAGACGTGTGCGCATCGTTTACGGCGGCGGCGGTCGACCCCCTTATGGAAGCCGTTTGTGCGGCGGTCGAAAAGTTCGGAACCGAAACGCTGGTAATAGCAGGCGGAGTTGCGTCTAATTCTTATCTGCGCGAAAAAGCGGCGCAGGCGGGAAAAACTCACGGCTTCGACGTGTTTATGCCTTCACCGATTTATTGCACCGACAATGCGGCAATGGTCGCAGTGCGCGCCGCATTTTCCGCGCGCGAGTCGAAAGACCTCGCGCCGCTCGATTTAAGCCCGCAATCCAACTTGCGGATAGGCGGCGGAATATGAGCGTAATCATCAAAAGCGGGAGCGAGTCGGATATTTTCGGCGGTGTCGGCGCGGATATGTCCGCCGTTGCGGGGAAAAAGGTCGTCGTCGGAATGAGCGGAGGTGTGGACAGCAGCGTGGCGGCATACCTGCTGAAACGTGCGGGCTGCGATGTTATAGGGCTGTTCATGAACAACTGGAAGGAAGAGGACGGCGGCGTCTGCACGTCGGCAACCGACTGGGAAGACGTGATAGGCGTGTGCGGCAAGCTTGGTATACCGTACTATTCCGTGGATTTTTCCGCCGAATACATGCGCAACGTGTTCGAGGATTTTTTGGAAGAATACCGCAGGGGCAGAACCCCGAATCCCGACGTGCTGTGTAATCGCGAAATAAAGTTCAAGCCGTTCAAACACTATGCGAAAATGCTCGGAGCGGACTTTGTCGCAACGGGTCATTACTGCGGCATATCCCACGAAGACGGCGACAGCAAACTGCTGACTGCGGCGGATATAGCGAAAGACCAAACGTATTTTTTAAATCAGGTGTCGTCGCAGGGACTTGCCGACGTGCTGTTTCCGCTTGCTTCCATGCGTAAAGACGAGGTTCGAGAAATCGCTCTGCGCGAAGGACTTGTCACCGCGAAGAAAAAAGATTCCACGGGGATATGTTTCATAGGCGAAAGAAATTTCCGCAATTTTCTCAAAACCTATCTGCCGGCTGCTCCGGGAGAAATACGCGACCTTAAAGGAAAAACAGTCGGCAGACACGAGGGACTCATGTATTATACGCTCGGTCAGCGCCGCGGACTCGGTATAGGCGGAATCAGCGGCGAAAGCGAAAACCGCTGGTACGTAGCGGAAAAGGATTTGAAAAACAACGTGCTTGTCGTGTCGTGCGGAAACGGCGAGGAACTGTACTCTAAATCGCTCGAAAGCGGCAAACTCAATCTCATAGGCAAATATGATTTTCCGGAAACGCTGTGCTGCGGAGTAAAGGTACGCTACCGCCAAAGCGAGCAGAAAGCGCAGGCAACGCTGCGCGCCGACGGGACGCTGCATATCGAATTCGAAGAAAAACAGCGCGCGGTCACCGAGGGACAGTACGCCGTGCTATACGACGGCGGCAGGTGCTTGGGCGGTGCGACGATAGAAAAGGTGATAAAATGAGCGGACTGTTCGAAAGCGTGTACGAAGCGGTGAAGCGTATTCCCTGCGGATTTGTGGCAAGCTACGGACAGATAGCCAAAGCCGCGGGGCATCCGCGCGCCGCCCGTCAGGTGGGTTGGGCGCTTCACGTCAATCCCGAGCCGGGAGTAATTCCTTGTCACCGCGTAGTCAATAAAGAGGGCAGAGTCGCGCCGGCGTTTGCGTTCGGCGGAGAGTGCGTTCAGCGCGCGCTGTTGGAAAAAGAAGGCGTGAAATTCGGCGCCGACGGTTATGTATGCAAAGAGTTTTTCGTTTCCGACGAAGAACTAATAAAATAAAAACCATTTAAGGAGGCAAACGAAAATGGGTTGCAATCACGATTGCGGCAATTGCGGAGAAAACTGCGGCGAAAAGGAAAGTCTCAAAGAAAAACCGCATGCACTGTCGAACATCAAAAAGGTAATAGGAATAATAAGCGGTAAAGGCGGAGTGGGAAAATCCACGGTGACTTCGCTGCTCGCATGCGCCATGCAGCGCAAAGGCAAAAAGGTGGCTCTGCTCGACGCCGACGTCACGGGACCCAGCATCCCGAAACTTTTCGGGCTCAAAGAAAAAGCCATGGGTACGCCCGAGGGACTTTTCCCCGTGTTTACGAAAAGCGGCATGGAAGTCATGAGCGTAAATCTGCTGCTTGAAAACGACACCGACCCCGTAATATGGCGCGGACCCGTCATAGCGGGAGCCGTAAAGCGGTTTTGGAGCGAAGTCATCTGGAACGATGTGGACTATATGTTTGTAGATATGCCTCCCGGGACGGGCGACGTTGCGCTTACCGTGTTCCAGTCTATTCCGGTCGACGGTGTGATAATAGTCACGTCACCGCAGTCGCTGTCCAATATGATAGTCGCAAAAGCAATCAAAATGGCGAATATGATGAATGTGCCCGTACTGGGACTTATCGAAAACATGAGTTATTTCGTTTGTCCCGACTGCGGAAAAAGCCACGATATTTTCGGCGAAAGCCACGCGCAGAAAACCGCGGACGAGTTCGGCATAAAACTGTTGGCGCGCTTGCCGCTCGATTCCGACCTCACCGCGCTTTGCGACGCGGGGCTCACGGAAAAAGCCGACGTGCTGCCCATTGCGGCTGCGGCGGACATGTTGACCGATTTGTAACGCACCGTTCAAAAGCTTGAAAGAAAACGGAAAATATGGTATAATATCACAGTCATTCAAAGTACCGCAAAAGGAGATTTAATTTTGAAGGCATGGAGAATATATGCGCCCGGCGATATGCGTAAGGACGAACTGCCTGCGCAGAGCGTCGGAAGCGAGTGCGTGAAAATCAAAATACTCAAAACAGCAGTTACACATTCGGACAATTACATTTTCGAGGGCAAAAAACAGGCGCGCTTTCCGCTTACGCTCGGACGCCATTGCGTGGCTATGGTAACCGAAGTCGGCGAAGACGTCAAGACGTTTACTCGCGGAAACAAAGTAGTGCTTTCTCCGTATGCGGTATGTCACGACTGCGACGAGTGTAATTCGGGCAGAGAAGAAAACTGCGAACGTAAACTCGAATACGGAGTTACTGAAGAAGGATTTTTCCGCGATTTCGCTGTGGTCGGAGCAAACGATTTGTACGGACTTCCCGAACGTGTGGACGACGGAGAAGCCATGTTTTTGGAGCATATAGCAACCGCAGTCGGCATAATAAACCGTCTCGCGCTTCAAAAAGGCGAGCACATTGCGATAGTAGGTGCAACCGTTACGGGAATCATACTCGCACAGGTCGCGATGTATTATCAGGCGGTTCCCGTGCTTTTGGATTTGCGCCGCGACCGACTGGACATAGCCGCGTCGCTCGGAGTGTACTACACCGTGGACACTACGGAAAGCGACGCCTTCAAAAAAGTGTTTTCTCTTACGGGCGGAAGAATGGCGGAGGCTTGCGCGTTCATGTCGCCCGAAACAATGCCGCTCACCCGCGTTTTCGATTTCTGCCGAAGCAAAGGCAGGATTGCCGTGGGCGAATTCGGCGACGGCGGATTGAATGTCGATTTGGCGGCTGCCATGAAAAAACAATTGACCGTCTACTGCACGGGCGGTATGGGAAAAAATATGGCAAGCGCAATAAACATGCTTGCAAACAAAACAGTCAAGGTCGCGCCGCTCATTTCCAAAGTGATAGGTTTCGACGACTTGCCGTCGACATTGTCGGAAATGAAAGAACTGCCCGACAAATATATCAAGGTGGTTGTCGACATGACGGGCGGACAGCCTTTTTAATGCAGATACGGTTTTGCAAAACGTCGCAGGGGGATGCGGCGTTTTTTTATTTGCCCTCGATTTTGCCCTTTTTGTCGGGGCAGAAAACAGGTTTGTGAAAAACCTTGCCTTTAAAGTATTGACTTGACTTGGGATTTCATGTTAAAATAAATACGTATATTTGTCGGAATATGTTTATAATATGTTCCGCAAACAATCAATTTTGGAGGCAGTCATGTCCGTAAATAAGCAAACCGCCGAAAAAGACAAGTGGTGGAAATCCAAAACAATGCGTATTATGATAGTAAGTATAGTTATCGGCGCGGTTATCTGCGCGGCGACTTTTACTTTTATCGGCATTTTCATGAATTACAGCAGTGTCAGCACCATAAACGACATAGGCGAAGTTTATATGTCGGGAATGGGCGAGCAGGTCGCGCTTCGCTACAATTCCGTCATCGAACAGCGTATGCAAATGGTCGAGGCACTTCGCGATACGGTTACGGAAGAAAGCACGGCAGTTGTGACGGGCGAAGACGACCGAAGACCTATCTGGCTGGATAATCTGGAATACAATGCAAAGGCGCGCGGTTTCATCTGTCTTGGACTTTACAGGGACGATTACGAAAACGGCGACGTGCATGATTTCGAAAGCGTTTACGGCGGACAAATAGTAATTACCGACCCCGCGCCGTTTAAGGCGTCGCTCAATGCCGGTCAAAGCAAAGTGGCGGTCGGCGACTGCGGCGGATATCAAAACATAATTTTAATCAGCGTGCCTACCGATGAAACAAATGCTTATACTATGACGGACGGCAAAAAGAGTAAGGCTCTCGTGGCGGGCATTACAAACGAGCTTTTGGTCGAAATGCTGGCGCTCGGCGGCGGAGAGGCATCGTCGTTCAACTCGCATATAATCCGTGAGGAAGGCAGTTATGTTTTGGACGAAGACAAAAGCGGTTCGGGTCATGTGCACGTACACGACAATTTTTACGACGAGATAATCGACGATTTCGGCATGGAAAAAACGGAGGCGGAAAAATGCGTCGCCGAACTCAGGCAAAACATGTCCGAGAATAAGCCCTATTCCAAAATCGCGGACACGGCGAACGGAAGACGCCACATGTACTGTGTGCGCTTGGAATCTTCCGAATGGTACCTCGTCACTGTTATGGACTACAACAAGCTTGACGGCATAGTAGGACACCTCAGCGGCATGTGGGTCTGGCTGATTGTATGCGGCGTGGTTGTAATGGGTTTTGTGTTGGTCGGTATTTTCTTCGTTTATTATAAACTCAGCCATCAGACGATAGAACAGCTCAACGAAGCGCGCAAAACCGCAATCGAAGCAAATAAAGCCAAGAGCGAGTTTTTGTCGAATATGAGTCACGACATCCGCACTCCGATGAACGCCATTGTGGGCATGACGGCGATAGCGACGTCGAATATAGACAACAAACAGCAGGTTCAGAACTGTCTTAAAAAAATCGCTTTGTCCAGCAAACACTTACTCGGGCTCATAAACGACGTGCTCGACATGTCGAAAATCGAAAGCGGCAAAATGACCATGAATATGGAGCGCATATCGATACGCGAAGTCATGGACGGCATAGCGACGATAGTACAGCCGCAATTGAAAATCAAAAATCAGAATTTCGATATGATTATCCGCGACATACAAACGGAAAATATCTATTGCGACAGTGTGCGACTTAATCAGGTGTTTTTGAATCTTCTGTCCAATGCCATAAAGTTTACGCCCGAAGGCGGAGATATTTCCGTATCGCTCAGTCAGGAGGATTCTCCCCGCGGCGAGAATTACGTACGCTGTAATCTGAAAGTCAAGGACACGGGCATAGGAATGACGCCCGAATTCAAAACAAAAATATTCGATTCGTTCACCCGCGAAGATTCCGCGCGTGTACATAAGACCGAAGGCACGGGACTCGGCATGTCGATAACCAAATACATTGTCGACGCAATGCACGGCACCATTACGGTGGAAAGCGAACTCGGCAAAGGCACGGAGTTCCATGTTACCGTCGATTTGGAAAAGGCACAAATGCCCGAAGATGAAATGTCCCTGCCTAATTGGAAAATGCTTGTTGTAGACGATGACGAACTGCTTTGCCGCGCGACGGTGGAATCGCTTAACGAAATAGGCGTCAGAGGCGAATGGACGCTTTCGGGCGAGGACGCTGTGGAAAAGGTCGTCGCCTCGCACGAAAGCGGCGAAGAGTACAATATAATCCTGGTGGATTGGAAATTGCCGGGCATCGACGGAATAGAAACCGCGCGGCAGCTTGCCAAGCGCCTCGGCGAAAATATTCCCATACTTTTAATGTCCGCTTACGATTGGAGCGATATGGAAGAGGATGCTCGGGCTGCGGGTATCAAGGGCTTTATCAGCAAACCTCTGTTTAAATCGACGCTGTTCTACGGACTCAAAAAATTCATCGGCGGAGAAGAAGGCGATACTGCGGAAAAGGAAACATCCGAAAGCAAACACGATTTGAACGGAATCCGCGTGTTGCTTGCCGAAGACAACGATTTGAACTGGGAAATAGCGGAAGCACTGCTCGCGGAGTCCGGCATTACGGCGGACAGAGCGGAGAACGGACGGATTTGCGTAGATATGCTCAAAAATTCCGAGCCCGGCACCTATGCCGCCGTACTCATGGATATCCGCATGCCTGTCATGACGGGCTACGAGGCGACCGAGCATATTCGCAAACTCGACCATGCCGATAAAAATCTGCCGATTATAGCAATGACGGCGGATGCGTTCGCCGACGATATGCAGAAATGTATTTCCTGCGGTATGAACGCGCACATCGCAAAACCCATAGATATACAGATAGTAAAAGCCACATTGGCAAAATTCATATCACGTTAAGTTTCGAAAAGGACTATTTATGGTAAAAGAGAAGAATACGCAGACCATACTAATTGCCGACGACTTGGAAATAAACAGGGCTCTTCTGTCCGATATGCTCGGCAGTGAGTTCGAAATACTCGAAGCCGAAGACGGCGCGGAAGCAGTCGGTATTCTCCAAAACCGCGGAAGCGACATAGACCTTGTTCTTTTGGATATAGTCATGCCGAAAATGGACGGTTTCGAAGTGCTTGCGGTCATGAACCGAAGCGGCTGGATAAAGGATATCCCCGTCATAATGATTTCATCCGAAACGTCGTCGTCATATATAGAGCGCGCTTACGAACTCGGCGTTACCGAGTTTATCAACCGTCCTTTCGACGCTTGGATAGTGCGCCGCCGCGTTATGAATACGCTTATGCTGTCGGGCAAGAGCAAAAAACTTGTCGGGCTTGTCACCGACCAAATCTACGAGCGCGAAAAAATGAACAATCTCATGATAACCATTCTTTCGCACATAGTGGAATTCCGCAACGGCGAAAGCGGTTTGCACGTATTGCATATCCGTACAATCGTCGATTTGCTTCTGCGCGATTTGGTACTTAAAACGGACAAATACAAACTTACGCCCACTGACTTGTCGCTTATAGCCACGGCGTCCGCTTTGCACGATATAGGCAAAATAGGCATTCCCGACGGCATAATCAACAAACCCGGCAAATTGACCGACGAAGAATTTGCGGTTATGAAGACGCACACGACGATAGGTGCGCAAATGCTCGGGTCGCTCGACTTCATAAAAGACGAGAAGCTCATAAGATATTCACTGGAAATCTGCCGTCACCACCACGAACGCTACGACGGGCGCGGTTATCCCGACAGGCTCGCAGGCGAGGATATACCCATTTCCGCGCAAGTGGTTTCCGTGGCGGACGTTTACGACGCGCTGACAAGCGAACGTGTTTACAAAAAAGCCTTTTCTCCCGAGAAAGCGCTGGAAATGATAATCAACGGCGAGTGCGGCAAGTTCAATCCGATACTGCTCGAATGTTTGCAGGACTGTGCCCCCAGACTTATAGAAGAACTTCGTGTCAATTCGCCGGGACAGAGCCCGTATGACAAGATACAGCGCGTCACGGATGAAATCATGCAGCATGAAGAACTGTCCACTTCCGCGCGCACGTTGACGCTGCTCGAAAACGAGAGAATCAAAAACAGATTCTATGCCGAGATTTCGAAAGAAGTCCAGTTCGAATACGTGTACGATTCGTCCACGCTTATGATATTCGATTTCGGCGAAAAGAAGATAGGATTGGACGAAATAACCGTAAATCCTTTGCAGGACGAAAAAGTCCGTGCTATATACGACTCCGAAAAGCAGCGGATTTTCAAAGAGGCAATCGAAAAAACCACTCCCGAAAATTATTCGTTCTCGTTGGATACCGACATAACGGCGGACGGCGAAACCCGTTGGATGCGCGTAAACGGCAGAGCCATGTTCTCTATGGACACGGGTGAGCGCACGGGCGTCATAGGCAAACTCGTGGATATAACGAAAGAAGTTGCGGCAATAACCGCGCTCAGACATAAAGCCACTCACGACCAGTTGACGCTGTTGTACAACGGTGAAACGGCGCGCGCCAAAATAATCGACAGACTCGGCGAAAACCCTCGCCGCGAGTACGTCATGCTCATGATTGACCTCGATTATTTCAAGAACATAAACGATACATACGGTCATGAGTTCGGCAACCAAGTGCTTAAACACATTGCAAATACGCTCATGGCGGGACTGCGCAGAGAGGATATAATAGCCCGTTTCGGCGGCGACGAGTTTCTCGTACTGTTCGAAGGTCATCCGGCTCAGGATGCGACAATCGAAAGAATTTTCGAATCGCTTGTACAGCCGTTCAACAATTTGCCGATGTCGGTCAGTATGGGTGTTGCGGATACTATTACCTGCGGCAGGGATTTCGAAACGCTGTTTAACTGCGCCGACCGTGCGGCTTACGAAGCAAAGCGTTCGGGCAAGAAAGCATACCGCCGTTTCGAAGCGTCGCTTACGGACGAATTCCCGACCATGTCGGCAATAGACGAACCGCAGGTCGGTACGGATATAATAAGGCTTCCGGGCAGAGACGGTCTGAAAGTGCTTTTGCAGGAGCTTAAACGGTTGTTTGCCGATGTAAGAATTTTGGACGTTGACAAGAAAATCAAGTACTGCGTGAACGACGACGGCACGTTCACCGATGCCGTCAAGGACGACGATTACCACGGCGCACGCATTCACGGCGTAGTCGAACGCGCGGTCGCAACCAAGCGTCACGCATCGGCTGTCGTTTTCCGCGGCAACAGTCTTTACAAAGAGAGCGCATTCTTTTTGGAATCGGGCTTCAATTACTATGTCCTCGAAATAATCACGGAGATAGAGGATGCGGAACTGAAAGGCATGACGCTCGACAAATCGCAGCTTATAGGCATGATTGACCGTATGGACGGCGAAAAGATGTATGCCGATTCGGGTACGGGTGCATACAATATGCGGTTCTACGACGACCAGATAGGCGACGTCACCGACTTCTATTCGGTACTTGTGGTTCGTGCCGACGGCGGCGAAACGGACTGCGGCAATATGCTTGACAAAGATATCGTAGATACTATTTTGGCAAACGTCAGAGTCACCGACGCCGTTATTCACGGCGACGGAAGAAAGTTTGCCGTTATATTGAAGAAGCTCACGGCAAAGCGTTTCGAGGAGATTCTCAAACACGTAGGCGGCAAACTGAAAACTTCGCATCCGCAGTCGGGGATAGGCGCCGTCAGGGCATTGGGCAAGGTGCGCGATATTATCGACAAAGCCGATACCCTTGCCGAAAAAGCCGTTAGAGACGGCAAAACCGTTTTATACGAAAAGGAAAAGAAAACAACTGTAAATAAAAAGGAGAACAGAAAATGACGGTAAAAGAATTTTACGACAGCATAGGCGTAAGTCCCGACGAGGTAATAAAACGCTTCGGTGGAAGCGAAACAATGCTCACGAAATTTTTGAACAAATTTCTTGCAGACACGACTTTTAATCAGTTGGAAGAGGCAGTGGCGGCGGGGGATAACGAAACTACGTTCCGTGCCGCGCATACGCTCAAAGGTCTGGCGGGAAACTTCGATTTCGTGAAACTGCGCGATTTGTCCGCAAGCATAGTCGAACGCTACCGCGCAAACGATTTCGCGCCCATTCCCGAAATTTTCGGGCAATTGAAGGTTTGCTATAACGAAACCGTGGAAAGCCTCAAAAAACTGTTTGCCTGAATTCGCGTGCGTCGCACTGCTTGTCGGCTGTTTTTCGGTCTGCCGGTTCGGTATATGAAAATTTCGAAAAAATAATTTCGTATAACCGTTCAAAAACAGTTGCAAAACATATAATTATCTGCTATAATTATCAAGCTGTTCGTGTGGCGGCATAGCTCAGTTGGCTAGAGTACTCGGTTCATACCCGATTGGTCGTTGGTTCGAGCCCAACTGCCGCTACCAACCTCGTTCGGCAAAAAGCCGTCGCGCCGATGCGGCGGCAATAAGGCTCCATGGTCAAGCGGTTAAGACATCGCCCTTTCACGGCGGTAACTCGGGTTCGATTCCCGATGGAGTCACCAGTAAAACTCAACCGAACATTTCGTGTTCGGTTGAGTTTTTTTAATACAGTAAACAAATAAATTTCAAGGAGTAATATCATGGAAAAAACTATTACCGTAAGAGGCGTGGGGAAGGTGAGTGTCAGACCCGACACGGCGATATTGACTTTGGTGCTCTCGGCGCTCGACGAAAAGTACGATACGGCTATGAATCTTGCGGAAAAACAATTGGATGCGGTGCGCGAAAGTTTCTGCAAAGCTAAATTCCGAAAAGACGAGATTAAAACCGTCGATTTTCATGTTTCCGCAGAAAGAAAGACCGTACACGAGAACGGCAACTATACCACGGTGTTTGCGGGTTACAAATGTTCGCATACGCTGAAACTTGCCTTCGGACTCGACGCCGATAAACTCGGCAAAGCGATTTCTGCGGCGTCGTCGTGTATGTCGGCGCCCGAACTCAACATCGCGTTTACCGTTAAAGATAAGACGGCGGTATCTGCGGCGGTGCTGGAATCGGCGGCAAAAACCGCGCGTGAAAAAGCGTCGGTTCTCACAAGGGCAAGCGGGGTTCGTCTCGGCGAACTTGTCAAAATCGATTATGATTTTGCCGAGCTTAATGCGCAGTCGCCGACACGCCTTCTCTCTTGCAACGCCGATTCGGGTGTGGCAATGCGCAGTATGAGTATACAGCCCGAAGATATAAGTATATCCGATTCGGTTGCGTTTACCTGGACGATAGAATAATCGGAAAAGTCGACTTTGGTTCAAAACAAGCAAACACAAAAAGCACCCATTGTGAACGGGTGCTTTTTCTGCTATGACAAAACCGTATATCGGCGGTTTTATTCGGAATTGTTTTGATTTGCGACTTGTGCGCGCCGTTTTTCGAAAACTTTCGGGAATGTGATAAATATCGTAATTGTCGTAATTATTCCCGCAACGAAATCGGCTATTCCCTCCGACATGTACACGCCCTTAAAACCGAGAAAATGCGTCAGGATGAAGCACAGCGGAATTAAAATCACTACTTTTCTGACTACCGCAAGTATTAATGCGGATTTAGCCTGTCCCAGCGCCACGTTTATGTTTTGCAATGTCATCTGTACGAAAAACATAATGGACCCCATAAGAAACAGCGGAGCGTATGATTTCACGATGTCCGTCACCTCTGCGCTTGCCGAGAACAGATATGCATAAAGCTGCGGCACGGCAAGCGAAAGCGACCACATGACCGATACGAATATAAACGCAATTACGGTGACGTATTTGATGCCTTTTTTCAGCCTGTCGGCATTTCCTCTACCGTAATTATATCCGACGAACGGCTGCATTCCGTTTCCCAGTCCGTTGAGAGGGAGCGCAATCAGTTGAAGTGCACTCAGCATTATGGTCAGCGCGGCGGTATAGTTTTTATCGCCGCCCGTCGACATGTTCAGATTAATGTTGAACACAATCTGTATCGCGCATTCGGTGATTGTCATTACGAAAGGCGTAAATCCCAGCGACAGAATGGAGAATATTCTCTTCGCGTCGGGTTTCATATCCTTTATTTTGAATTTGAAAATACTTTTGCGCGTAAAGAAAAACGCGGCTATCCACACAAACGAAACGGACTGCGAAATCACGGTGGCAAGACTCGCACCGTTTACGCCCATTTTAAATACGAAAATGAACAGTGGGTCGAGAGCAATGTTTATCAGCGCACCGATAAGCACCGAAAACATCGCGGTAAGAGCATAGCCCTGCGCGGTAATGAAAGGATTCAGTCCCTGCGCAAACATGACAAAGAGCGTACCGACGGAATATATTTTCAGGTACGAAGCCGCAAAATCCACTGCGCTCGCGGGGCAGCCGAATGCTTCTACCAGCGGACGCGCCGCGAAAAATGTCGTCACACTTATGACGACGCCCACGGCGAAAAGCAATCCGAAAGACGTATTGAAAATTCTGTTCGCTTCGGCTGTATCGTTTTCGCCGAGTTTAATGCTTGCGCGCGGCGCTCCTCCCAGTCCCGCAAGGTTTGCAAACGCCTGTATTATGAGCGTAATCGGCAGAACAATACCAAGCGCGGCAAGCGCGTCCATACCGGCGTCGCCTATTTTCGCAACAAACATTCTGTCGACTATGTTATACAGAAAAATTATGAGCTGAGCAATTACGGCAGGGACGGTAAGTTTGAAAACAAGCGGCAGTATTTTGCCCGTCCCCAGCCGCTCCGTATTCTTTTCGTGGTTTTTGATTGCGGATGACATAGTGTTTTACTCTGTGCTTTCTTTTTTCGTAGGGGTAGGCAAAGTTCAGCCCGTATTAGATGTCTTTTATTAAAGGGTTAAGCCCTGCGGATTTCAGGTGTTCGTATAAAAGCCGCGCCATTTCGAATCCGCCGTCTCTTCTGTAACTTATAAAAACGTCGTACATAAACAGTCCTGCCGTATAATCTCTATACCGAAATTATAGCATACATCGACGTAAATTGCAATCGCCTGTACCGATTACCTGTTTTACAAATGCGCTTTTATCGTTTTGGCTACGTTAATGAAATGGTCGGCGACACGTTCCGCTCCCGTGACGAACGACAGATACAGCGAACCGACTTCGGGCGCGGAGTTGCTCAGCCGCCGCAGGTGTCTGTCGGTCATTTCGGCGCTCATGCTGTCCACGGCGTCCTCTATGCGATATGCCTCTTCCAGCGCACTGCGGTCGCGTTTTTCGTAGGCGGTCATTACTTTTGAATAAAGCTCCCGTATAAGCATATTCAGGCTCTTTATTTCCTCGATTGCTTCCGCGGAAAAAGTTTCGTTTGTTTCTTTCAGTTTGTCTGCGTAT
The DNA here is from genome assembly GCA_022793815.1 of Clostridia bacterium. Taxonomy (GTDB): domain Bacteria; phylum Bacillota; class Clostridia; order Christensenellales; family Pumilibacteraceae; genus MGBC157735. The sequence continues at coordinate 60,047 of JAAWDP010000014.1, forward strand.
TCGACTATATTTTCGGCGTAGTCGCCGATACGTTCGAGGTCCGTCAGGGTTTTGAAAGTGGTCGCAAGATATATCCGGTCCTTTTCGCTGAGTTCCGACTTCATCAGCCGCGCGACATATCGCGTCAAATGTTTGTTTACGAAATTAAGCTGCTCTTCGTTTGCTCGGAATCCGTCGGCTTTTTCGTAATTAAGCGTACACAGAATATCGCATGCGATATCGAAGTTTGTTACGGCGGTTTGAGCCATATTCACTATTTCGCGCTTTGTCTGCTGTACGGCGATAGGCGGAGTTTTAAGCATGTGCTCGTCCGCAAACACCAAACGCGGCTCGGCGGTGGCGGCGCTTTGACCTGCTTTGTCGGGAATTATAAGCGCTACCAGTTTTACCAGCAGATTTGTCAGCGGCAACACCGCGATGACCGTCGCCAAGTTGAAGACGGTATGGAACATCGCCAATTGCAGCTGCGGAGTATGCGGCAGCATTTTCGAGAAAATAAATCCGTAGTCTATTCCGCCGAAATTCAGAAACAGCCCGATAAGCATGAAAATCGCAACGCCCGCCACGTTGAAAATAAGGTGAATAAGCGCCGTCCGCTTTGCGTTTTTCGTGCTGGTCAGACCCGCAATCAATGCGGTGACGCACGTTCCTATATTTGAACCCATGGTGATGTAAATGCCTTGATTCAGCGTTATGAGTCCCGTTACCGTCATGGTAATCGCCATAGAGGTCATTGCGGACGAGCTCTGTACGAGCGCGGTTAAAAGCGCGCCGATAAGAACGAGCAGGAAGGGGTTTTCGAACATCGCAAGAAAATTTCTGACGCTGTCCAGTTCCGAAAATTTACTCATTGCGCCGCTCATCATCGACAGCCCCACGAACAGCATGCCGAAACCTGCCAGAATGCCGCCGATTTTCTGCGCACGGTCGTGTTTGGCGAACGCAAGAACAAATGCGCCCGCGCCTGCCAGCGCGCCGAAAATCACCGACGTCGAAATGGCTCCGCTGCCGAACATGCCCAGCGCCACAAGCTGACCCGTAATGGTTGTGCCTATATTTGCACCGAAAATCACCGTGGCGGCTTGCATAAGCGACATAATGCCCGCATTGACAAAGCCTATGACCATGACCGTGGTTGCGCTGGAACTCTGTATTGCGGCAGTCGCCGCCGCGCCCACGCCCACGCCGAGCAGCTTGCTTTTGGATGTTTTCGCAAACAGCGCTTTCAGCTTGCGCGAGCCCAGCGATTCAAGATTCGAGCTCATCATCGTACAGGCAATCAGAAAAATTCCTATACCCGCTATAAGCGACAGCACCGATGTGGCTATTTCGACGGCATTCATATAATTTTCTCCTTTGCAGTCAGTTTCTTATAATTATGTACGAAAAATACGCGGCGTATAAAAGTATCAGCAAAGCGCCCTGCCACCGGCGTATCTTTTTGGAAAACAGCGCGCATGCAAGCAGGATTATTCCGGAGCCCAAAAGAACAAGCATATCGGCAAACATGTCCGCGCCGACGGCGGGAGGACTTATTACCGACGACGTTCCGAGAATAAAAAGTATGTTGAAGATGTTCGAGCCTATGACGTTTCCCACGGCGATATCGGTTTCTTTTTTCACGGAAGCCACTATGCTTGTCACAAGCTCGGGTAAAGACGTACCTATGGCGACGACGGTCAGTCCCACAAGCATTTCGCTCATGCCGAATGTTTTCGCAATTACGGACGCATTGTCTACCACAAGAGTGCCTCCGCCGATTACTCCCGCAAGTCCCGAAACCGCAAAAACGATATTCAGCCACAGGGGACGGTCGGTTTTCGGGGACGGAAGGGCAGGGGATTGCTCTTGCGTACAGACTTCGGACTGCTTGCCGCCGCGCTTGGAGCGTATTATCAGAAATGCAGTGTAAAGCGCGAACAGCGCGAGAAGAACGATACCTTCGGCAATGTCCAGAGTGTACGGAGTTATGACGAAGGCAAACAAAAGCAACAGCAAATACAGCCCCGCCGTAATGGGAATGTCGTATTTGCGCATATCGTTGCTTACGGTCAGTTCGGCGACAAGCGCGCTTATGCCGAGAATCGGCAGCGTATTGAACAGATTCGAACCGACCACGTTTCCGACCGCCAAATCGTTCATCCCGTTTAACGACCCGATAATGCCCACCGACGCTTCGGGCGCGCTCGTTCCCATGGAAACGAGGGTCAGTCCTATGATAAGCGGCGGTATGCGCAAAGCGGTCGCGATTCCTTTCGAGCCGTCGACGAAAAAATCCGCGCCCTTTATGAGCAGAGCCAGACCCAAAGTCATACCTAATATCGGTAAAACGATGTCCGTAAACAACGGCGATACCTCCCGAAAAAGATAAAGAGACCTTTACCGAAAACATGCAAGTTTGGTAAAAGTCTCGAAATTTAAGTACTTTCCGAGTGCTTTCGAAGCACTGTATTGACGGTCGGCACACGTAAAAACGCTTTCTACTCCCTTTTAAGGATATGAATTTGTGCGTCGGATAAACATTTACCCGACGCACTCATTATACTTGACGGAAGCGGTCTTTGTCAACGGTTTTTTCAATCCAATTTTTTCAAATTGTTTTCTATTCTCGTGACAAGCGAACTCATGTACGTAATGTCGTCTTTCCATTCGTTGTACTTGGCTTTTATGGTGGCTATGTTCATTTTGCGCATAAACGGGTCTTTCATGTAAATGCACTTTTCACTCAGCGCAATCATGTATTCCTGTTCGAATTTCGTAATGAGGTAGGCATTTTCGGGATATACGGAAGCGTAAGCCGTTCTCAACTTGTTCCTTGCGTCCACGGACAAATCGAGATATTTCAAAAATGATTCTTCGTCGCCGAAAAACTGCTGATAAAGGTGCGCGATGTCGTTGTATATGTAAGCGCGTATCAGTTGTATAAGACACTTGTCCTCGGGGCATTGCCGTTCCAAATCGTCCGTCAGCGAAAGCGTCTGCCGAAAATACGATAAAGCTTTTTCCTTGCAGATATCCGTCATTTCGCCGTCGAGGTCATCGTTTTTCAAAAACAGCAGATAAGCCAGTCCGTAAGCGTCGCAGCACAGTATATCGGTTATGAAGTCCAGAGTATCGCCGTCGCCGTGTTTTCGCGCCAGCGTTCCTTCGAACGCCTGCGCGCATTCGAAGAAAGCGGTTTGAGGCAGGGGTTTCGACATTATCGCGCTTTTCAAAAATACGTCGTTGTACGCTTTCGCAAAGCGTATCGCATCACCCGTTGCGGCGGTCGCGCTCATTCGCGCCAATCTCGTATTGAAATATTCGATATCGTTGTAATAGTACGCGGCAAGACAGCCGAGCACTATGTTTTCGCGGCGGTGGCGCTCGGACGTTCTCAGCTCTTCCTTTTCGAAAGTTTGCCTGATATAGCGCCAGCCGTCTATGATGTCGAAATAGTTTTTATTCGAGTTTTTAACGCTGTCTTTCAAAAAGCGTTCGCATATTCTCTGCGCCAAATCCCTGTCGCCGTTTTCGCCGCTTTCCGTTCTCGATATTTCGGTCGCCCACACGCCCAGCAAGTCGCTCGGCAATTCGCGCACGGACTTGTTAATCATGTATACGTGAATGTCGGTAACTTTCATTCGCGCTATGATATATCCCCATTCGAAAAACAGATTGGGGCTCAAAACCCCGTCATGCTCCTCGACAAGCAGTATGGCACAGTCGCATTCGTTTATCTGTCCGATTACCTGCGTGCCTATGTGCAGACCGGTAGGTGAGCCGCCGCCGACCACCACGTCGAAATTCTTATCTTTGAGGTATGCCTTTATTTCGTAGGCGAGGGGCTGATTTCCGCCCCAGCCGCAAAATACTTTGTACATCGCCCGATTCCTCTCTCAATAATTAGTTCGGTTCTTTATTTGCATGTATTCGTCATAAAGTTCCAAGCAGGCATCGCGGTCGATGCAAATAAGATAGTTTTCCAGTTTGTCGCGTCCGCCGAGCAAGGCGTCGAATTTTTTGTCGCGGAAGCTTATGCGTTCGTTGTCCTCTATCGTGCAGCCGTAATACACCTTGTCTATATTCGCCCACATCGAAGCGGTCAGGCACATGTGACAGGGTTCTCCCGTGGTGTAAAGCTCGCAGCCCGTAAGGTCGAAAGTACCGAGATTTTCGCATGCATTGCGTATGGCTTGCATTTCGCCGTGACAGGTAGGGTCGCGGTGCGATACCACTTGATTGTGTCCCCGTCCGACTATTTTTCCGCCGCGCACGATAATGCTTCCGAACGGACCGCCTTCGTTTGCCGTTATGCCTTCGCGCGCTTCCTTTATCGCTTCTTCCATATATTTGTTCATGAGTATTCTCCTTACCTACATTATAACTTGTTTTCCCTTTTTTGTCAATAGGCGGCAAATAAACGTCTGCCGCAAAAAGAAAAAAGACCCGAAAAAATTTCGGGGAAAATTTATCAAAGAAAATTTGGTCCGAAACGCTTGACACACGCGCCTTCGGCATGTTAAAATAAAACGTGCGCGTTCTAAACTTGCAGAGCGCACTCCGCAATTTATTCGATGTCCGTATATATACAGTATATACCGAACAACGGAAAAAAGCAACGGATTTCAAAGAAATTACGAAAAAAATTTAACTTTAAGTTAAGGAGATAATTTAATGGCGGCAAGAACTATCAGAAAGGTAAAGTACGGTAAGACCGAACGCCGTTCGTTTGCTCAGGTAAACGAAGTCATCGATATGCCGTACCTTATCGAGGTGCAAAAATCCTCTTACGAGGATTTCTTGCAGCACGGCATAGCCGAGGTGTTCGAGGATTTTTCCCCGATAACCGACTTTTCGGGTAAGATAGAGCTCTACTTCCTCGAACACACGTTGGAAGACAAGCCCAAGTACACCGAAAAGGAATGCAAGGACAGAGACGCTACCTATGCGGCTCCGCTCAAAGTAAAGGTTCGCCTTGTGTACAAGGAAACGGGACAGGCGATAGAGCAGGAAGTGTTCATGGGCGATTTCCCTCTCATGACGCCGAACGGGTCGTTCATAATCAACGGCGCCGAGCGCGTTATCGTTTCTCAGCTGGTGCGTTCTCCCGGCGTCTATTTCGATTTCGTCAAAGACGTCAAAACGGGTAAGGCATATTACGGCGCGACCAACATTCCTTCGCGCGGCGCATGGCTGGAATTCCAGGAAGACGCGTCGGGCACACTGTGGGTTCACGTCGACAGAACCAGAAAAGTTCCCGCGTCCGTGCTTATGCGTTCGCTTTCCGCCGTTACTCCGGGTGCGGACTTCGGCAGCGACGAAAGTATCTGTGCGCTGTTCCGCGATGAAAAGCTTATCCGCACGACCTGCGAAAAGGATACCGCGAAAAACGAAGAAGACGGACTTATCGAGCTTAACCGCAAACTGCGTCCCGGCGAAATCCCGAACCTCGACAGTATCCGCGGCTATGTTGAAAATCTGTTTTACGACCGCCGCAAATACGATTTGAGCAAAGTCGGCCGTTATAAATTCAACAAAAAACTTTCGCTTTCCGCGCGTATTGCGGGCATGAGCGCTCATACGGACATAGTCGACGAAGACGGCGTCCTTTACGTGCATGCCGGTGAAGTAATAGACGAAAGCACCGCGATAAAGATACAGAACGCAGGTATCAACGAAGTTACCGTCAGCGTAAATCCCGAACTTTACCAGACCGAAACGGGCTGCCATACCGTGATAGGCAATCATCACGTAGACCTCGCGCCGTATATCGACTGCGACCCCGAGGACCTCGGAGTGAGCGAGAAAGTCTACTGGTCCGTACTCAAAGAACTCCTCGAAGAGGCGGGCGGAGACGGCGAGAAACTCAAAACTCTCGTTGCAAACAACGTCGACCGTCTTGTTGTCAAACATCTGCTCGTCGACGACGTAATAGCGACGATAAACTATATTACGGGACTTCGCTACGGCATAGGTTTCTGCGACAATATCGACCACCTCGGCAACCGCCGCGTCAGAAGCGTCGGCGAGCTTTTGCAGAATCAATTCAGAATCGGTATAGCGCGTTTGGAAAGAGTCATCCGCGAAAGAATGCAGATTCAGTCCGATGCGGACCTTACTCCGCAGACGCTCATCAATATCCGTCCCGTGTCGAGTTCCATAAAAGAATTCTTCGGGTCTTCGCAGCTGTCGCAGTTCATGGACGAAAGCAACCCTATTGCGGAACTTACGCATAAGAGAAAGCTCTCCGCGCTCGGACCCGGCGGCTTGAACCGCGAACGCGCATCGTTCGAAGTCCGCGACGTTCACTATTCGCACTATTCGAGAATATGCCCGATAGAAACGCCCGAAGGACAGAACATAGGTCTTATAAGCTCGCTGTCCGCTTATGCGAGAATAAACCGCTACGGATTTATCGAAGCGCCGTACCGCAGAGTGGACAAAGTAAATCATAAAGTGACGGACACCGTCGATTATCTGCCCGCGGACGAAGAGGACAGATACATCGTCGCTCAGGCAAACGAGCCTCTCGACGAAAACGGCTGGTTCGCTCACGAACGCGTGCTTGCGCGCTACCGCGACGACATAGGGGAACATCCCCGCGACGACATCGATTACGTCGACGTTTCGCCGCGCCAAATGGTTTCCGTCGCAACCGCGCTCATACCTTTCCTCGAAAACGACGACACGAACCGTGCGCTCATGGGCTCCAACATGCAGCGTCAGGCAGTGCCGCTTCTCAAACCCGAAGCGCCCGTGGTCGGTACGGGTATCGAACATAAGATAGCCTACGACTCCGGCGTAATGGTGCTTGCGAGAAACGGCGGCAAAGTGGCTTATGTCGACGCCGAAACCATAATGGTGGACGAGGACAACGGCGGACGCAGCGTATATACGCTCAAAAAGTTCGTAGGGTCCAACCAAGGCACTTGCATCAACCAAAAGCCCATCGTCGAAAAAGGCGAGCGCGTGGAAAAAGGTCAGGTGCTTGCCGACGGTCATTCCACGGAAAATGCGGAACTTGCGCTCGGCAGAAACATACTCATCGGCTTCATGTCGTGGGAAGGCTATAACTACGAAGACGCAATCCTTATCAGCGAAAAGATAGTCAAAGACGACGTGTTCACTTCCATTCACATAGAGGAACACGAAATCGACGCCCGCGACACCAAACTCGGAGAGGAAGAAATAACACGCGACATACCCAACGTGGGCGAAGACGCGCTTAAAAACCTCGACGAGGACGGCATAGTCCGCATAGGCGCGGAAGTCGGCAGCGGCGACATTCTCGTCGGCAAGGTAACGCCCAAGGGCGAAACCGAACTCACGCCCGAGGAAAGACTTTTGCGCGCCATATTCGGCGAAAAGGCGAGAGAAGTGCGCGACACTTCGCTCCGAGTTCCTCACGGCGAGGGCGGTATAGTCGTAGACGTCAAAGTGTTCACCAGAGCCAACAAGGACGAAATGAGCCCCGGCGTCAACAAACTCGTTCGCGTATACATCGCGCAGAAACGTAAGATTTCGGTCGGTGACAAAATGGCGGGACGTCACGGAAACAAAGGTGTCGTAAGCCGTATACTTCCCGAAGAGGATATGCCGTTCATGGCGGACGGAACACCGCTTCAAATCGTGTTGAACCCGCTCGGCGTTCCTTCGCGTATGAATATCGGACAGGTGCTCGAAGTCCACTTGGGACTTGTTGCGAAAGCGCTCGGCTGGAAAGTCGCCACCCCGATATTCGACGGCGCGCTCGAAAGCGACATAAGAATGCTGCTCGACGAAAACGGATTCACTACCGACGGCAAAGTCGACGGCAAAATCCTGATGTACGACGGCAGAACGGGCGAACCGTTCGAAAACCGCGCTACGGTCGGCTATATGTATATGATAAAGCTTATCCACCTTGTCGACGATAAGATTCACGCGCGTTCCACGGGACCTTACTCGCTTGTCACGCAGCAGCCTCTCGGCGGCAAAGCCCAGTTCGGCGGACAGCGTTTCGGCGAAATGGAAGTTTGGGCGCTGTACGCTTACGGCGCGGCAAACGTGCTCCAAGAAATAATGACGGTCAAATCCGACGATGTGGTAGGACGCGTCAAGACTTACGAATCCATTGTCAAGGGTCTTAACACCACCGAACCGGGTGTGCCCGAATCGTTCAAAGTTCTTATCAAAGAATTGCAGGCTCTCGCGCTCGACGTGAAAGTGCTCAACGAGGACAGAAACGAGATTTCCATAAAGGACCTTATCGAGGACGACGTATTCGGTTACAACCACGCGGACGAACAGGAACCCCGTAAAAAGCACTTCGAGGACGGCGAAATCAACTTCGACGAAGAAATCGTAATCGACGGCGACGAAACATTCGGCGACGAACACGACGGAATTTTGGACGACGAGGATATCGACGACGCTCTGTTCGGAGAAGGCGGACTCGGAGAACTCGACGACCCGTTTGCGGACGGCAGTTTCGACGACGAAGACTGGGACGACGAAGAAGACGCCGCCGGCGCCAAGAAAGGCAAGAAGAGCAAAAAGGAGGAGGACTGATAAATGTTCGAACTCAATAATTTCGATTGTATGCAAATCGCAATCGCCGGACCCGACAAAATAAGAGAATGGTCGCACGGCGAGGTTACTAAACCCGAAACGATAAACTACCGCACGCAGAAACCCGAAAAAGAAGGTCTGTTCAGCGAAGTGATATTCGGACCCACGAAAGACTGGGAATGTCACTGCGGCAAATACAAACGTATCCGCTATAAAGGCGTGATATGCGACAAGTGCGGCGTCGAAGTCACGCGCGCCAAGGTTCGCCGCGAGCGCATGGGACACATCGAGCTCGCCGCTCCCGTAACGCATATATGGTACTTCCGCGGCGTTCCGTCGCGCATAGGACTGCTGCTCGACATGACGCCGAAAGCACTCGAACAGGTTGTCTATTTCGTCAATTTCATCGTGCTCGACCCGGGCGATACGCCGCTCGAATACAAGCAGATACTTTCCGACCAGCAGCTCACCGAAGCCCGCGAGCAGTACGGCGAAGACGCTTTTCGCGTCGGAATGGGCGCCGAGGCGATAAAGGAACTTCTTTCGGCGGTTAATCTCGACGAAGAATACAAGAAAATGCGCGAAATAGTCGATAAGTCGACGGGACAGAAAAAGGTACGCGCAATCAAACGCCTCGATATTTTGGACGCTTTCGTGAAAAGCGGCAACAATCCCACGTGGATGGTGCTTGACGTACTTCCCGTGCTTCCTCCCGAACTGCGCCCCATGGTGCAGCTTGACGGCGGCAGATTCGCGACCAGCGACCTCAACGATTTGTACCGCAGAGTCATCAACAGAAACAACCGTCTGAAAACGCTCATCAAACTGGGCGCGCCCGACATAATCGTAAGAAACGAAAAACGTATGTTGCAGGAAGCCGTCGACGCGCTTATCGACAACGGTCGCCGCGGCAAAGCGATTTCGGGAGCAGGCAACCGCGAGCTCAAATCCCTTTCGGGACTGCTTCGCGGCAAACAGGGCAGATTCCGTCAGAACCTGCTCGGCAAACGTGTCGACTACTCGGGACGAAGCGTTATAGTCGTCGGACCGGAACTCAAAATGTATCAGTGCGGACTTCCCAAAGAAATGGCGCTCGAACTTTTCAAGCCGTTTGTAATGAAGGAACTTGTCGCACAGAACAAGACCCATAACATCAAAAGCGCGAAACGTATAGTCGAACGCGCGGGCGACGAGGTTTGGGGCGTGCTCGAAGGCGTTATAAAAGAGCACCCCGTGCTTTTGAACCGTGCGCCTACGCTTCACCGTCTGGGCATACAGGCATTCGAACCCGTGCTTGTCGAAGGCAGAGCCATAAAGCTTCATCCGCTTGCGTGCGGCGCGTTCAACGCCGACTTCGACGGCGACCAGATGGCAGTGCATGTTCCTCTTTCGATAGAGGCGCAGTGCGAAGCGCGTTTCCTTATGCTTGCCACAAACAACATACTCAAACTTTCGGACGGACGTCCCGTATGCTCGCCCACGCAGGATATGGTCATCGGCTGTTACTATCTCACCATGGATAAGCCGGGCGCAAAGGGCGAAGGCAAGATATTCTGCGACGTCGACGAAGCGAAAATGGCTTACGCTACGAAACAAATCGAACTTCAAAGCAAGATTTGGGTCAGAATGAGCCGCGAGTTCGACGGAGTCGTGAAACACAAACGTATCGAAACCACCGTCGGACGCATAATCTTCAACGAAGCCGTGCCGCAGGATTTGGGATTCGTCAAGCGCGAAACCGAAGACGATATGTTCAACCTCGAAATCAATTTCCGTGTCGACAAATCGGGACTGCAAAAGATAGTGGACGCGACCTTCAAACTCAAAGGCGCGACCGAAACCGTCAAGGTACTCGACGCAGTCAAAGCCCTCGGCTTCAAATATTCTACGATTGGCGCGATAACGACATCCGTGTTCGATATGCACATTCCGCCCGAGAAGAAGGAAATCCTCGAAAAAGCGGAAGAGCGCGTAATAAAGATAGAAAACCTTTACGAGCGCGGATTCATGACCGAGGACGAGAAATACAAACTTGTCGTAGGAGAATGGAGCAAAGCCAACGACGAAGTTACGGGCGCGCTCAAAAAGACTCTCGACGAGTTCAACCCCATCAACATGATGGCGGTGTCGGGCGCGCGCGGCAGCATGAAACAGATTGCGCAGCTTTCGGGTATGCGCGGACTAATGACCAACCCGCAGGGTAAAACTTTGGAAACGCCCGTCCGTTCTTCCTTCCGTGAAGGACTCAGCGCTTTGGAATACTTCATTTCCAGCCACGGCGGACGTAAAGGTCTTGCGGATACCGCGCTTAAAACCGCCGACTCCGGTTATCTTACGCGCCGTCTTGTCGACGTTTCGCAGGACGTCATCGTACGCGAAGAGGACTGCTGCGAAGGTTCCGCGCCGCGCGGCATAATCACTTCCGCAATCATGGAAGGCAACCAGGTAATAGAAAGTCTGGAAGACAGACTCACGGGCAGAGTCGCGGCGGAAGACGTCGTGCATCCCAAGGACAAAAAGCACGTCATCGTCGCAATGAACGAGATGATAAGCGAGGACAAAGCCAAGGAAATCGCGGCAGCGGGCATTACTGCGGTCAAAATCAGAACCGTGCTTACCTGTAACTCGAAATTCGGCGTTTGCGCGAAGTGTTACGGCAAGGATATGGCAGGCGGACGCATGGTCCGCATAGGCGAAGCGGTCGGTATCATAGCCGCCCAGTCGATAGGCGAACCGGGTACGCAGCTCACCATGAGAACCTTCCACACGGGCGGCGTCGCGTCGGCGGACGATATTACGAGAGGTCTGCCGCGTGTCGAAGAACTTTTCGAAGCGAGAAAACCCAAGGGCGTGGCAACCGTCACCGAGTACGGCGGCAAAATCCGTATCGTCGAAAAAGACGGCAAACGCGACGTATTTGTCAAACGCGAGGACGGCAAAGAGGATTCCTACTCCATTCCGTTCGGCGCAAAACTCAAACCCGAAATCAAAAACGGCGCGCTTATCGGAGCGGGCGACCCTCTTACCGAAGGTCCCATCAATCCCCACGACATACTGCGCACAAAGGGCAGACGCCATGTTCAGGAATATATTCTCAAAGAAGTGCAGTCCGTTTACCGCAGTCAGGGCGTTCAAATCAACGATAAGCACATCGAAGTCATCGTGCGTCAGATGCTCAAAAAAGTCAAAGTCGAAGAAAGCGGCGATACCGATTTGCTTCCGGGTGAAATGGTCGACATCGCAATATTCGACGAGGCTAACCGCACGGCAATGGAAACATACGGCAGACCGCCCATGTCGAAACATACGCTGCTCGGCATAACCAAAGCCGCGCTTGCAACCGACAGCTTCCTTTCGGCGGCTTCGTTCCAGGAAACCGCGCGTGTGCTTACGGAAGCCGCTATAAAGAACAAGGTAGACCCTCTTGTAGGTTTGAAGGAAAACGTCATAATCGGCAAGCTCATTCCCGCAGGTACGGGCATGAAAAAGTACAAGGGAGTCACTCCTTTCGAACACAACGCCGAGTCCGAACCCCGTTTCGAAGAGGAATCGGACGAAACCGAAGAAGAAGCTATTTAATCGAACTCACAAAAAAGCGACTGTTTTGCAGCCGCTTTTTTCGTCTATTTTTCCAAAAGGTATTGACATGTCGGTCTTTCGGGTGTATAATGAAATCGAAGAGACGGCTTTATGAATTTACCGCGGAGATTTTCCGCGTGAAATTAAAATATATTTCGATAGGAGATTATGAAGTATGGAACTTTCCGCTAAAAGCGCCGACGGAACGTCTTTGTTGTATAACGAATCGTTTTGGACGGGCAAACGCTCGCTTTCCGTGAATGGCAAGGCGGCGAAGAAAATCGGCAAAAAACTGTTCAAAATAGACGAATCTTCCGACAGCGGCGACGCCCCGTCGCTTGCGGGAGAATACGAAATAGTAGGCAGTTTTATCACGGGAGTTACGGTAAAAACGCCGTCGCGCGAATCGGTTGTTTTGGCAAAAAACAAATGGTACGATTGGCTCATGATGTTTTTCCCGTTTGTCGGCATTATTTTCGGCGTGGCATTCTGCGGAGCAATCGGCGGCGGCTTGTCCGCGCTGTTCTGTTTTTCGGCAATGATAATCAATGTGTCCGTTTCGCGCACCAAATTGCCCATGGTAGGGAAAATATTTTTGCAGTTATTCATAGCCGTTATTGCCAATTTGGCGTGGTTCGGATTGTATTTTATAATTGCGGTATGGCTGCTGTCGGCAATAAGCTGACGCGGCTTTAACCTCGTTTGGTTTATCTGAAACATAATTCGGTTGAATGACATAAAGAACAGTCCCGCGTGAAATGCACCCCAAAAGTCAGACAAACTTTTGGAGGTGCATTTCAAATTTGAGACTGTTTTTCTTTGTCTTTTTTTCTCATTTACGGTCGCAGCCGGAAAGTTTGACCTTGAAAATATATTTTTTAATAAGAAAAAACCGTCCGAAAAGGGCGGAGAAAGGTGGTAAGTAAAAATAAGTTACGAAAAGTATGGCTAAACGCTTGACGGGGGGGGGGATACGTGATACAATGTCGGTGAAACTTGGTTAAACTGCGTTTTATGTTTGAAAGCATTATGCGGTTTCGGGTCGACAAACATTTGTGACATTTTCATAGCCACCTTTAATATTTTTCGTTCGTTGTATCTCCGAAATGTGGGTAAATGAGAGTAACTGCACAAAAGTCTGTTTATAGGGTAGTGGGCACGGTAGAGCAACAGAACGGGTATGGGCGGCTTCCGCCATGGAGGAAAACGAGTATTTAAGGACGGTACCGGTCGGTAAACCATATTTGCCGACAGATTTTTTTGCGTTCGTTTTTTTTGCGACCTGTTTTTTGTTCGATGTTGTTTAATTTCTGATAAAGAGGAGGATAAAAAGAGAAAACATTAACGTCGGACCCGACGCGCCGTCAGAGCGTCGAAACATTTGTGCAACAGAGCTTTTAAGAATCATGGAGGAATTATTAAAAAAATGAAAAAGATTATATCTTATATAGCGGCTGCGGTGCTTGCCATAGGCACATTGTTCACGTTTGCCGCATGCGGCGAAGACCCCGTTACCGTAACGGGCATCGAAGTCACGAAACAACCAACCAAAACCGAATACATTTTGGGTGAAAAATTCGAACCCGCAGGCATGGAAATATCCAAACTGCTCAGTAACGAAACTAAGGAAGCTCTTGCTTCTACGGAATATACATACTCCCCGAGCGGCGCGCTTAAATTGAGCGACAAGAAAGTGACCGTTACCTACGAAAACGAAGGGCAGTCTTACACTGCAACCGTAAACATCAAAGTTACGAACGAAGTTTCGGAAGTAAAGATTATAACCGAGCCCGACAAAAAAGAATACATCACGGGCGAGTTGTTCGACCCGACGGGTATGACCATTCAGGCTGTGCTTCAAGACGGCACCGAAGACAGCATTGTCGAGGTTTCCGAGGAAACCGTTACTTATAAGACCACCCGTCTTATCGCGGAAGATTCGCACTTCGAAATGAACTACGGCGGCTATACGTTCTATTACGATATGACCGTCAAGTGCGGCGCAGTCATGGAAGCCGAAGCAGGACTTATAATAACTTCCGGCGTCAGCGTAGGCGCAGCGCCCAATAAAGTGGCTGTCGAAGCGGATATGAATAACTTGGCAGGCAAAACCGGCGACGGAACTCCTTTCGTCCGCGGTATCGATAAAGGTCTCTTTGGTACGGACCCTAACGGAAATCAGTCTAAAATAACGGAATCCAGAGTTGACGTCCGTAACTATATCTTCGACCCCAACGACCCCGATTACACCTATATGGATTTCTGCGCTACCGGCGGCGGAAACGTTGCTTCCTTGGCTCCCGAGAAAAACATAATGGAATTTGACAGAACCGGTACAGGTTCCGTTTTGTATGCGCTTACGGCTGATAGAGCGGGCAAGGTCGATTTCACTTTGAGAATGACCGTAACCGACCCCGACCAAAGCTATCATGCGGTCGAAACCAAGCTCAACGAAGTTCTCGAAATCACGGTAAACGGCACGAAAGTCACCATTGCCGATACCGTCGTAATTCCCGAAGTCGACTTCACAGATAAGAAATCGTACACGCCTTCTACAACCGAACTCAGCACGCTGGGCGATATAAAAGGCACGTTTGATAACACCTCAAAACTTCGCACAAACTTCTGCTGGCAGAATGTTACCGTACCCATCGACATGATTGAAGGCGGTAACTCTATAATAATCAAATCGCTTATTACCACAAAGAAGGATATGAGAATAGACTCTGTTTCTTTCGACGGCGACAAAAGCAAAGTCAGCCTCTTCAACGAAAGTGCGTTTGCTCCCGAGGTTAAGTCCGCTAAACTGAAAGTGGAAAACGACAAAGTCTACATGGGTGTTGTAGTCGACCCGAAAGCCGTCGGCTACGACGAAAGCGCTATTTTGACCGTTCTCGGACTTACGAAGGTAAAGGGTACCAACAGCTGTACTTGGGCAAACGGCGGCGATAGCAACATCAATACAAACGGCTCTTCCGACAAAAACGACCCTTGGACGTCTCCCACGTCTTACGGCGGACTCGGATATACCGAGCCTCCGCTTCTGCAAGTACACAGTATGGGCGGAAACTGGAAAGACAAAGTCAACGAACGCGGAATAACCGTAGAGAAAATAACGAGCGGTGAATTTGCGAACTGCTATTATGTATGGTTCGAAGTAACCATTCCCGAAGACAGCAAGTTGGGTACCGAGCCCGATAAAAACAGATATATCGGCGCTGCGTACTTCACCGGCTTTACTTACGGGAGCGATTACGCGAACTCGCATCCCGCAGCCGACATTCTCAAAGACGGCGACAGCACTTTCGTAAACAACGGCGACTACTGCTATCAGGTGTTCTGTGATACGAGAGACAAACATGCAGGCTTCTATGCAGGCAACGAAATCAACCTGATTCTCGTTGTACAGCACGGCACCTTCGACGAAAGCAAGCAAAGCGAAACTCTTCCTCTGCGCAACAAATTGATGAGAAGATATGTCAGCCATTTTGCGGACAACGACGCCGAGCTTATCGAACAGCATAAGTAAAAGGCGTAGTCGGCAAAATTTTTTCGGCAAACATCGGGAGAGCGTCCGCATAGACTGCGGCGCTCTCTCGGACGCCGAAAGGCAAGATTCAAGGAGAAATAAATGAATGCCAAAACTAAAAAAATAGTGGTCAGTTCCGTGCTGTACGGAGTGGTTGCCATTATAATTGCGATTTGTATAACCGGCACTGTATTTGCCAGACGCTATAATCGCAACATAACGGCGCTGCTGTGCGGTTCGGGTATCGACGCTACTTTGGATAAGGGCGATTACAGCCCCGAACTCGGAGCCAACCTCGGTAAGGTTGCGGGCGGTGAAAGCATGGTGCTTCTTCACAACGAAGATGACGCATTGCCTTTGGCGGAAGGCGCAAAAGTCAATGTATTCGGCACCGCATCCGCAGACCAAAACTGGAAAGTTACGGGTATCGGCAGCGGCACCGGCGTTATAAAACCCGAAGACAAGCACACGCTTATGCGCTCGCTCAAAGACGCGGGTTTCAAGGTAAATGAAAAACTCGAACAGTATTACGCCTCTCTCAGACCCGTATTGAAAGACGGCAACTACAATCTGTCCGAGCCTGCGATTGCGGAATTGAAAAAGACCGTGACCGAATCCGGAGCAACCGAATTTTCCGATACGGCGATAGTCGTGCTCGGCAGAAATGCGGGCGAGACCATTCCCGAAATACCTTTGAAGCAGTCGGAAGGAAATGATTCCAACACCAAAACATACCTCGAAGCTACCGACCGGGAACTCGACCTTTTGGAATATCTCAAAACCGACGCCAAGTTTGAAAAGATAATAGTAATAATAAACTCGGCGAACGCGATGAACCTCGACTTCGTCAACACCCCCAAATACGGCATAAGCGCTTGCCTGTACGCGGGCTTTACGGGGCAGTCGGGAGCCGACGCGATAGGAAAAATACTCAAAGGCGAAATAAACCCGTCCGGCAGAACTTCGGACATCTATGTCTATGCCGCGACCAACCACCTGTACGACCCGACTTGGGTTAATAACCGCAACGTCAACATCGTGGTCAACGAATCCACCAAAAACATGGTCGAAGCGGAAAACATCTACTACGGCTATAAATGGTACGAAACGGCTGACGCGGAAGGTTATTTCTCGCGTGCAGGCAACACGTTCGGCAAGGGTTATGAGGCGATAGTTCAATACCCGTTCGGCTACGGTCTCGATTACACGGATTTCGAATGGAAAGTCAAGAGCGTTTCCCCTGCGAACAATTCCAAACTTGCTCTCGATACCGAAATAAGCATAACCGTCGAAGTAAAGAATACGGGAAGTAAAGCAGGCAAAGACGTTGTCGAGCTCTACTTCAATCCCCCTTACACTTCGGGCGGAATCGAAAAGAGCGCAGTCAACCTTGTGGCGTTCGAAAAGACGGGACTGATACAGCCGGGCGCGACGGACGAAGTTACTTTGACGGTTTCTGCGTTCGAGCTTGCGTCTTTCGACTGCTGGGACTTGAACGATAACGGCAAGACTTCGTGGGAGCTTGACGAGGGCGACTACGAGATTACGCTCCGCACCGATTCCCACACGGTTGCCGACGACAAAATGGCAAGCGGGTCAAATGCGACTGTGACGTATAAAGTCGATTCCACTCTTGTGTACGACAAAGACCCCGTGGGCGGCGGAGAAATAACCACGCGCCTTACGGGCGACAGCGCTTACGCGGGCGTTTCCGTGGACGGTATCGGCGTCGGGCTTACACGCGAGAGCTATCTCAGCCGTGCCAATGCTTTTGCGAATTTCGCAACGACCTGCAAGACACGCACAGAAGGTCCGAGCAGAGATAACGCAACAGTCAAAGCGGCACGCGAGTTTATTAACCCTGCCAATGATGTCAGCGAAATGCCTACGACGGGCAGCACTTCCACCGACCATAGAATAGTGACCGTGGAAGGCGGCTCCAAGGCTACCGCAGACCAATTGAAAGGCAAGGATACGAATGTAAAACTCGAATACAACAAGGACCTCATAAAGGAGCTTGCGGCGAATTTCGACGGTCCCAAGTGGAAAGAGATTGTAGAGCAGATGAGCGTAGCCGAGCTTAAAAACCTGTTCCATTTTGCAGGATTCCAGACATACGAAGCCGAGTCCGTCGGCAAGTTGAGAAACGTCGATTACGACGGTCCTGCGGGCTTCAACCTCACTGCGCTCAAAGGCAAGTGGGAAGGCGGTTCTGCGGCGGCAGAGAAGATAGAAGAGCTTTGGACGGTATGGCCCAGCGAATCGTTGCTCGGCTGCTCCTGGAACAAAAATCTCCTTCTCGAAATAGGTTTGTTCATGGGCATGGAAGCTTCCGCAAGTAAAGTCAGCGGCTGGTACGCTCCCGGTATGAACCTTCACCGCACGGCTTACACCAACCGTAACTTCGAGTATTACAGCGAAGACTCGGTACTCACGGGCTATCTTGCGGCTAACGTCGTACACGGTGCCAAGATGAACAATCTTTACTGTTACATGAAGCATTTCGTGGCGTGCGAATACGGCGCAAATCCCACCGAAACCGATACTTGGCTTACCGAACAGGCGCTTCGCGAGAACCCGATGAGAGCGTTTGAAATAGCCGTCAAGAAGGGCGGCGGAAACGCCATAATGACTTCGTTCAACAACGTCGGACCCGTGTGGTCGGGAGCAAACTATGCTACCTGCACGCAGATACTCCGCGGAGAATGGGGCTTTAAGGGCACGCTTCTGACGGATATATGCTCGCTCGCGTCCGCTTACGGTTTGGGCAAGTTCAGCCATACGCAGGGACTGCGTTCGGGTCAGGACATCTGGCTCAACAACTCTGTAACGATGTTCGACGACATAGACGACAAAGACCCGACGATGATAGCCATGGCTCAGCGTGCGGCGAAGAATGTTCTTTGGACGGGCGTGGATACCTATAACTACGCTTCTACTTACGACCGCAGTCAGCTTGATGCGATATTCGGCGACAACGGCGAAACCAGCCAAAAATATGCGATAGACCTCAGCGTGCGCGTCGCGCCCAGCGTATTCGCTTGGTGGATTCCCGTTGCGATAGTGCTTGAAGTACTTGTGCTTTGCGGCTGTGCGGTCTGGGTTTTCTTCATTACAAGGTCGCTTTTAAAGGGCTTGAAGCAGCAGCAAACGGCTACCGCTGTCAAGAAATAAGTCCGAGAGAACAATCGAATAAGAGAGAATAGTAAATTTATAAAGCGTAAAAGCAAACAAAATGCCCGCAGGAAATATTCCTGCGGGCGTTTGCTTTACCTGCTCATATCCGACGAATCCAGCAGAACGCACTCCGCCATTGTCGGGTCGCGGCTGTTGTCGTTGAATCCGTCCAATGTATTTTCGAATACAAACTCTCTCGGCATTGCGCTCGGAGTGTAGCCCGTGTATTTTTTGAAAATACGGTTGAAATTCCTTATGCTGTCGAATCCGCATCTAAGCGACACTTCGGTCATGGAAATCTCGTCGTTTTCTTTTAAAATATCCACTGCCTTTTCTACGCGCACGCGGTTCAGATATTGAGAAAACGTCATGCCCGCCAGTTTGTGAAACAATCGCGAAAAGTAAGCCGTGTTCATGCCCATGAAATCTGCGGCGGCGGTCAAATCGTAATATTGATATTTTTCGTCGATTTCCGCAAGCAGATTTTTTAGCCGCACCGTTCGGGGGGGGGACACTTTTCGAGGTTCCGCAATTTCTTCGCCGCGGAAAATTTTTATCATAAGCATTTGTATCTTCGAGGCTGTTTCGCACTGGAAGAACAGAGCGCGATTTTTCAAATCGGCTTCTATTTCGCCGGCGGTTTCGGAAATCCCGTAATCGCCGGTTAACAGCGGATGCGAAAGAGTGCACTCGCCTGCGAACTCTTTTACTATGTCCCCGTCGAAAATAATCATCGAAAGTTCCGTGTCTGGCATCAGCGCTTGCATTTGGTGCGTCTGTCCGCCGGCTATAAACACCGCCTGCCCGGCAGTCGCGCAAAAACTTTCGCGGTTTACCGTCAGTTCCAGCTTTCCGCATTCTACGTATAAAAGTTCGCAGTCGTAATGCCAATGCGGCTTATTGTGCGAATTTCGATATCGCCCGACCCAGACTTTCGCACCGTTTTCATAACGGCGGTGTTCTCTCTTTGCTTGCATTATTCGTCCCTTTTATGTGCGGATTATGTCCGTATAATACACTCTTTTCGTCTGTTTGTCAACTCATATTTCCGCACACTTTTTCCAATAACGGTAAAAGTAAAAAATTGTCCTAAACGTGCAAAATACGGTCTTGAATGCGGACGTAACTGCTGGTAAAATAAAGGTATTGTCAGTATAATCTAACTCGCTGTTTTTATGAAAAGCAGCAAATCAAAAGGAGGGTTAATATGAGAAAACTGTCAAAATTGTGGTTTGGACTGACGGCGGTGCTTGCCTCGCTTCTTTGCGTCGCAATCGTCGGCACGTCCGTCGCCTATGATTATGCCGGCGTCATCAACGACGCGCTCGACATTCAGACGAGCAAAATAGTCAAAGGCGAAGCAGACGATAATGCCGATAATATCTATTATAAGAGTTCGTTCGGCGACTTCAACGAGGAGAATCTCAAAAAGCTCGAAGCGGCTACGAGAGAGCAGAACATTGCGGAAATGCGCGAGGGCGCGGCTCTTTTGAAAAACGACAAAAATGTTTTGCCGCTGAAAACGGAAAAGAAGATTTCCGTATTCGGTTTCTCCGCAGTTCAGCCCGCTTATCAGGGCAGCTCCGCAGGCAATAAGGTCACAAACAATACGGCGGAAAAAACCGACCTCAAAGCCGCGCTCGCAAAAGAGGGTTTTGAGGTCAACGAAACCATTTTGAATGCGTACACATTGCCTTCGAAAGCCAACGGCACAATCGGCGGACATCCGAGCGCGGGTACGGGCGCGGGAGAGGAAACCCCTGCTTTTTACGACGCGCGTCTGACCGAAGTCGACGATTATACCGACGCGGCGATTGTCGTGCTGTCCCGTGTCGGCGCAGAAGGTAAAGATATGGCGGATGACGAATTAGACGACGACGGAACTACGCGTTTGAGCTCGCTCGCTCTGCATTCGAACGAGAGAGAAATGCTGAAAAAAGTACGCAATCGTTTCGAAAAGGTTATAGTGCTTCTTAACGTCGGGAACCCCATGGAAGTCGAGGAAGTCAAAACTTACTGCGACGCCATGCTTTATATGGGACTTCCCGGCAATTACGGTTTCGAAGGCGTAGCGGAAATTCTGCGCGGCAAAGTAAATCCGTCGGGACATCTTGCGGATACTTATGCGGTTAATTCGCTTTCCGCACCGGCAAACGTCAACTCGGGAACATCCACTCCCGAATTTACAAACGCCGCACAGATAAGCGAGCAGATAGACGAGGGCGGCAGCGAGAATGCTTCGTGGATATCCTTCCAAGCGGAAAGCATTTACATCGGTTACCGCTATTATGAAACCCGTTATGCAGATGCGATTGCAGGAGTCGGTAACGCAAGCGACGCGGTAGGAGCGATAGCCGGCGCAACTTCTTGGAAGTATGCCGATGAAATTTCCTATCCGTTCGGTTACGGACTGTCGTATACTAAGTTCACGCAGAAAATAGACAGCGTAAACGTCGGAAGCGATGAAATAGAAATGAAAGTAACCGTTACCAACAGCGGTTCGGTCGCAGGCAAATCCGTAGTTCAGGTTTACGCTCAAACCCCTTACGGAAAATACGAAAAGGACAACAAGGTAGAAAAAAGCGCCATTTCGCTTGTCGGCTTTGCAAAGACGAAAGAACTCGCCGCAGGCGCAGGCGAACAAGTCACCGTTACGGTAGATAAATATTTGCTTGCTTCTTATGACTACATAAACGAAAAAGGTTACATACTCAGCGGCGGCGACTATTATCTCGCTATCGGCGAGAATGCGCACGACGCGCTTAACAACGTGCTTGCCGCGCAGGGCAGAACGGGCATGACCGACGAAAACGGCGCAAGCGTTACCGGCGACAAGGACAAGGCTTATAAGTTCTCGCAGACGCACGACGCAAATAAATACAGAATGAGTACAAACGATGTGCGTGTTACCAATCAATTCGACGATTGCGACCTTAACTACTTTATAAAAGACAGCGGCAAATACCTTTCGAGAAACGATTGGAAAGCCACTTTCCCCACGTCGCAGACGACCGTAGCCGCCAATGACGATATGATTAAGCTTTTGAGCGGCGAAACTTACGAAACGCCGAAAGACGCTCCCACTTATGCAAGCGTGGAAGCGCAGTTCGGAAAAGATTCGGGACTTACGCTCGCAATGATGCGCGACGTGCCTTACGAAGATAAAATCACTTGGAGAAAGTTCGTTCTTCAAATCAAAATCGAAGATTTGCCCAACGGCACGGCGGAAGGATTCACTTGTCCCGCAGTAGGAACGCTTTCGCCCTCGTTCAAAGTCGGCGACGGGTGCGACAGCAATATGGGCAGCATAACGATTTACGAAAAGAGCGGAACGACAAGACCCAACACCGATGCGGACGGTAATGTGGACGATACGGCAAAAGTCAAGAGAACAAATTTGCGCTACTGCTCGAAACCCACTCTTACGGGTACGTTTAACACCGAGCTTTATGCCGGACGCGGCAAGATGATGGGAGAGGAAAGCCTTTGGTCAAACCTCATGGAAAATTATAACGTCGGCGCGGACGTTCACAGAACGCCGTTCGGCGGACGTGCGTTCGAATATATGAGCGAATGTCCCAATCTCGCATACCTTGCGGCAATCCCCGAAGTGCAGGCAATGGAAAAGACGGGTTCGCATGCCGCGCCCAAGCATTTTGCCGGCAACGACCAGGAAACTCACCGAGAAGGCGTGGCTTGTTTCTTCACCGAGCAGGGATTCAGAGAGGGCGCGCTCCGTGCCTTCGAAGGCGCGCTTAAAGTAGGCAAAGCCGGCGGACTCATGCAGTCGTTCGAACGTCTCGGTTGCACGTGGGCTTCGGCTTCTTACGCAATGAATACGCAGGTGCTTCGTAACGAATGGGGCTGGAAAGGCAACATTGTTACAGACGCTGCTCCTGCAAGAGGTGCTACGAACTTCAATGGTTATAAGAACCACGCCAAAGAAGTGCTTGCCGCGGGAACGGAGCAGTTCTGCCTGGATTCCAATGCGGGACACGCCAAAGAAGTGCTTGCTTGGGCTAAGGAAAACAACGACGGCTATCTTGTGGAATGTATGATAAACGCGACTATCAGCTGGGAGTATGCAATCGCAAATTCCGTACTTGTAAACGGCATGTCGTCTGCGGATAAAATAGTGCAGATAACGCCTTGGTGGAAAAACGCATTGATTGCCGTCATCGTTTCGCTTTCCGCACTTACGGCGGCTGCGCTCGCGCTTAGCGCAGTAAGTAAAGTCATGAAAGAAAAGGAGGCTTGACTGTCATGAAAGAAAAATTGAAAAATAAAACCATAGCATACTGGCTCGGCTGTGCCGCCGCCGCAGTCGCTCTTGTGGGACTTATCGTATACGGTGTATATAAAGGCAGAGCGGGCGAAGGCACAGGTTGGGTGTTTGCGCTCATCATTATAGGAATAGCCGCGCAGGTCGCACTGTTTTTCTACGACGGCAAATTCGGCGGCTTCATAGCGCTTGTACCGCCTATATTGTACTTTCTCGCAATGGCTCTCGAACTTTCGGGCGGCGTAGGAAATATAGCCGACGAAATAAGCGATATCGTAATGTTCGGCATTCGCGAACTTGTGCCGCTTAACTACGCCGTCACGGCGCTCTTGGGCATAGCAGGCATAGCCGCAATCGTTCCGTGCTTTATGACGAGAGAAAAACAAACTGTTTAAATTTTGTCCCTTCCCCCTAAACCCCGAGAAAGCGGCGGACGCAGACGGCGTCCGTCGTTTTCACTTGCTTAAATGTTTGACCTCGACTAATTTCAAAAGCTTGTTTCAAACGATTGCAAGTTTTTTACGGATATGCTATACTGTAAGATAATATACGGATTTACGGAGGACATTCATTCAATGGCGCACTATTATAAAGAGCCGTCCCATACGTTCAGCGAATATCTGCTTGTTCCGGGTTATACTTCGCCCGACTGCATTCCCGCAAACGTATCTTTAAAGACGCCGCTCGTAAAGTACAAAAAGGGAGAACAGCCGGCAATAAGCCTCAACATTCCGCTTGTTTCCGCGATAATGCAGTCGGTATCCAACGATACGCTTGCGCTCGCGCTCGCACGCGAAGGCGGCATGTCGTTCATATACGGCTCGCAGTCGATAGAGGACGAGGCGGCAATGGTGGCTCGCGTCAAGAGCTATAAGGCGGGTTTCGTCGTTTCCGACAGCAACCTTACGCCCGACAATACGCTCGCCGATTGCGTCGCGCTTAAAGAACGCAACGGACATTCTACGATAGCAGTGACCGACGACGGCACGGGCAGCGGCAAACTGCTCGGAATAGTTACCGGCAGAGATTACCGCGTCAGCCGAATGGACCCGAGCACCAAAATAAAAGAGTTCATGACCCCGTTTAAAAAACTCGTGACTGCGCCCGCGACAACGTCCCTCAAAGAGGCGAACGACATAATATGGGAGCACAAACTCAACTCTCTGCCGCTTGTCGACGACAACGGCAAACTCGTATATCTTGTATTCCGCAAGGACTACGACAATCATAAGGAAAACCCGCAGGAGCTTTTAGACGAGCATAAACGGTTTATGGTCGGCGCCGGCATAAACACGCTCGACTATGAAAAGCGCGTTCCCGCACTGGTCGAGGCAGGCGCAGACGTACTGTGTATCGATTCTTCCGAGGGCTACACATGTTGGCAGAAAAAAACGCTCGACTTTATCCGCTCGAAATACGGCGACAGCGTCAAGGTCGGCGCGGGCAACGTCGTGGATAGGGACGGATTCATGTTCCTTGCCGAAGCAGGCGCGGACTTTGTCAAAGTCGGTATCGGCGGCGGCTCAATCTGTATCACGCGCGAGCAGAAAGGTATCGGCAGAGGACAGGCAACCGCGGTTATAGAAGTTGCCGCGGCGCGTGACGAGTACTATAAGAAAACGGGTATCTATGTCCCCATCTGCTCGGACGGCGGCATAGTGCACGACTATCACATGACGCTGGCTCTTGCCATGGGCGCGGACTTCATTATGCTCGGCAGATATTTCGCGCGTTTCGACGAAAGCCCCACCAATAAACTGAACGTCAACGGCACTTATGTCAAAGAATACTGGGGCGAGGGAAGCAACCGTGCGCGCAACTGGCAGCGTTACGATTTGGGCGGCAAAAGCAAGCTGTCGTTCGAAGAAGGCGTCGATTCTTATGTCGTCTATGCGGGACCGCTGCGCGACAACGTGGAAAAAAGCCTTTACAAAGTCAAATCCACAATGTGCAACTGCGGCGTCACTACGATAGCACAGCTGCAGAAAGACGCAAAAATAACGCTTGTATCCGCAACCAGCATAGTCGAAGGCGGCTATCACGACGTCATACTGCGCAACACCAACACCAAAGTTTAATCCCGAAATTCAAAAGCCTCCCGTAAGTATGGAATCGGGAGGCTTTTTGCTTTCCGAAAATAATCATTTATCCGAAATCCGTTCAAAACGATTGACTTTATTCGGCGGTTGATATATAATAATCAAGCATTGCAACCTTCGGTTTCGTAGACCGAAGGCGAAAAATCTGCGCTGTTAGCTCAATTGGATAGAGCGTTGGTCTACGGAACCAAAGGTTGGGGATTCGAGCTCCTCACGGCGCACCAAAAGAGTATAATCCGAATTGTTTACTTGTTACAAGTGAGTGGTTCGGATTTACTTTTTATTTCAAGATTTCATAGAAAACAGGGCTTGCACTTTTGCAAGCCCTGTTCTATTGATATAATTATTTAATTCGTTGAACCTTCTACCGCATTTTTCCTTTCTTTTAAATCCGTTGCATGATTCCACTCTTCAAAAC
>JAAWDP010000015.1 GCA_022793815.1 Clostridia bacterium
AATAACATACTCTCCCACTTGCGGTGACGATATCGTGAGGGACACACCTGTTCCCATTCCGAACACAGCAGTTAAGCCTCATCGAGCCGATGGTACTCGGTCGGTCACGACCCGGAAGATTAGGTAATCGCCGCATCCATTTTTGAAAAACGCGATATGTCGGATTGACGTGTCGCGTTTTTCGTTTTGCATAATATTCTTCGGCTTTTATGCCGTCTTTTGCATTCTCCGACGAATGCGAAATTTCCGAAAATCGATAAATTTGTAGCGAAAACAGTTGCGGTTTTGCTTTTTTTACGCTATAATTATAAAGGTGGAAGTTGAGGTCAATTGCAAAACAGCATTTAAGTCCGAAGCTTTGCCGTAAAAAATGAAATTACTTTTTTTGGAGGATACATAACATGAAGACTTATGGGATTGAGAAATTCAACATCTTCAACCCGCTGAACGTCTACCGCAATTTGGAGCCCGCCGTGCTTACGGAACTGGCTTTGAAAAACGAGGACTGCCGTTTGACCGACACGGGAGCATTGCTTGTCGAAACGGGCAAGTATACGGGAAGAAGTCCCAAAGACCGCTTTATCGTCGACGAATCGCCCATAAACAAGGAAATCAACTGGGGAGCGGAGAACAAGAAAATTTCCGAAGCGCAGTTCGATTCCATTCTCGGTAAACTGACGGCATATCTCAATAACCGTAACATATTTATATTCGACGGCTATGCGGGGGCAGACCCCGATTTCCGTCTTAACGTGCGCGTCATAAACGAGTATGCATCGCAGAACCTGTTTATGCACAACATGTTGCTCCGCCCCACGGCAGAGGAGCTCAAAACCTATAAACCCGAGTTTACGCTTATCTGCGCGCCCGGGCTCAAACTCAATCCGAAAACCGAGGGTATCAATTCCGAAGCCGCAATAGTAATCAGTTTCAAACGCAAACTCCTTATCATCGCAGGCAGCAAATACTGCGGAGAAATGAAAAAAGGCGTGTTCAGCGTAATGAACTATCTTCTTCCGCACAAGGGCGTGCTCGGCATGCACTGCTCGGCGAATATGGCAACCGACGGCAGCGGCGACACCGCGCTGTTCTTCGGACTTTCCGGCACGGGTAAAACCACGCTTTCCGCAGACCCCAACCGCGGACTCATCGGCGACGACGAGCACGGCTGGTCGGAACAGGGTATATTCAACATCGAGGGCGGCTGCTATGCAAAGTGTATCGACTTGTCCGAGGAAAAAGAACCCGACATTTACCGCGCAATCAAGCACGGTTCCGTCGTGGAAAACGTGGTAATCGACGAGGTGACGAGAAAACCCGACTATACGGATAACAGCCTTACGGAAAACACCCGCGTTTCCTATCCCGTACATTATATAGACAACGCGGTTATTCCCGGCGTGGGCGGACATCCCAAGACGATAATATTCCTTACCGCGGACGCATTCGGCGTGCTGCCTCCCGTGTCCAAACTCACGAAAGAGCAGGCTATGTACTATTTCGTTTCCGGCTACACTTCCAAAGTCGCAGGCACGGAGCGCGGCATAACCGACCCCGTATGCACGTTCTCTACTTGCTTCGGTTCGCCGTTCCTTCCGCTTAAATCTTCCGTTTACGCGGAGCTTCTCGGCGAAAAAATCGAAAAGCACGGCTCGGACGTTTACCTTATAAACACGGGCTGGACGGGCGGCGCTTACGGCGTAGGCAAGAGAATGAGCCTTCCCGCCACACGCGCAATAGTGACCGCGGCTCTCAACGGTTCGCTTGCAAACGTCGAGTACGAAACAGAACCGTACTTCGGACTCAACGTCCCCAAGACCTGCGAAAACGTCGATTCCGAGATTCTTAACCCCCGTAACGTATGGACGGATAAGGCGGAGTACGACCGCCTTGCGAAGAAGCTTGCGCATGACTTCGTGGAGAATTTCAAGAAGTACGAAGGTATGCCCGAAGAAATCGTCAATGCGGGACCCAAAGCCTAAAACTATTTAATACGGTAAAACAAAACGTCCGCAATGTGCGGACGTTTTTCATTGTAAAAACATTCGACAAAAAAGGACTTTTATATGGTTGCATTTAAACGCCTTTAATGGTATACTGTAATATACGCGCAAAGAGCGGAAATGACCGCCCGTGCGGCAAGGAAGGGCTGGTATGGAAATAGTTAAGGCGTCGGTAACGCTTGCGAAAAGTTATTGCGATGCCGTGGACGAGGTCGCCAGAGAAGGCAAATGGCTGTCGGTGAATAAGGGGTTTCCTCTTGCCGAAAGCATTTCGTTTATGAAGCACTGCGCGGCTACCGACAGCGTACAGCTTTTTCTTGTAAACGGAGAAACAGTGGACGGATGGTGCGATATAATTCCCGCAGGGCTTTGGCGCACAGGCAGCCTCGGCATAGGTATCAGGCAGAAATGCCGCGGCAAAGGGTACGGCGCAAGACTGCTGGACAGCGCGCTCGCCGCCGCGCAAAAAAGGTTTTCCCGCGTCATTCTCTACGTAAGGGAAGATAACATGCGTGCCGTCGCGCTGTATTTATCCCGCGGATTCGAGGTTAAAAAAAGATACGGTAAAGGCAGATACCGCTCCGTGTCGGAGCCCGTACTGATGATGGTTAAAAAACTGAAAAAAAAGGATTGAAATGGGCTACATAATCACTTCGATAATAGCAGTTGTGCTGTTGATTCCGCTTGTCTACGAACTGCCGAATTACGTTTACAACCGCAAATACGCCGTCATTGGGTTCATGCGCTGGTATACTCCCGTCTACATAGCCGTGTTTTTCACGGTGCTTGCCGTGCTTGTGGGCGACGGGATTATCATGATAAAACTCACCGCTACGCTGTCGTTCAAATCCGTGAGGATATGGATAGGTATAGTTGCGGGACTGATAGGGCTGCTGTATTTTTTCCGTCTTATACCCATATATTACGACGAAAAATTCGATGTCAAATCCAAGGAAAAGGCAGTCGGCGTATTTGTGCGCGAGCTTGTTGCCATAGTTCTTTTCGAGGCGGCGCTGCTTATGGTATCGTTTTACATATGGAGTTTCGTCATAGACGGCGCCGTGTTTTTACTGCTTTTTCTGTGGCGTCTGCGTCGGTTTTTGATACATAGAAAAATCAAATAGGACGGCTGTTTTTGAACGGAAAAAAGCCGCGGCGGAAAAATGACATGCAAAGAAAAAAAATTTCGAAAAAGGCTGTCAAAACAGTTTACAAAACATATTAAAACGCATATAATAATGGCGATTTGACGGCTAAGTCCAATCCGCAAAAACATACACGTTGGAGAATCTATGAAAAAAGACGAAAAGAAACCTGTTTATATTCTTTGCCCGCGCTGCGAATTGAACTATATAAACAAGAAAGACAAATACTGCAATGTATGCAAAGCCGAGTTGGGTCTTGTCGACCGCGCTATTTTAATTCCCGACGACGAAGAGGCAGGGGTGGAAAGGCTCTGTCCGATTTGCCATGTGAATTATCTCGACGAGGACGAGGATATCTGCTTTATGTGCGCAAAAGAGCGAGAGGAGAAAGCCGCTTCCGACGAAGCCGAAACCGAATACGGCGACGACGAGATACCTTCGGATTCCGAAGATGACGAAGAGCTTGACATGATTCCGCTTTCCGAACTCGAAGAAGAGGAAGAAGACGAGGACGACGAGGAGTTCGAACGCGAGAAAGAACCCGACGACTTCGATTACAATGTCGACCCCAACGATTTCGAAGAGGATGACGAGGAAGACGACGAAGAGGATGAGGACGACGATTTCGGATTATAACGCAAACGGCGGGCGCAATGCCCGCCTTTGTTTTTATATAGGATAACATGATGCAGTAATTTTCGTTCGTAAAATAGAAATCCGCTTTACGCATAATCCCGCCCCTTTAAGGAAACAATAGGAGGGCGGGATTTTTTCGCTTTCGTCCTTACATACAAAACAAGGAGCGTGACGCGGCATGAGAAAGAGAGCGGTATCCGTAGAAGAAGTAAAACAGAGAATAAGCGGCTTGAAAGGCAGCAGTTTGAAAATAAGCGTAAACAAGGGACGCAAGCGCGTGCTGAAATACGACGGGGAAATAGCCGAGCTTTATCCTGCCGTATTCACTCTGAAAATAACGTCGGACAAGCATGTGGATTTGCTTTCCTTTTCGTACTCCGACGTTATATGCGGCGATATCAAATTGACGCTTGCATAAAAATTTTCAATCGAAAGTCATAAAACGCAGCATTGCTTTATAGAATATATTGTTATCCGAAAGGATGGCGCAGGGACAAATTATATTTTTATAGGAGGCAATAGACTGTATATGGCTTTTGAACCGGTATACGATTCGGCGGTGATAGACACATACGCCAAACTGGGGACGGGGCAGGCGGTGGTCGAGGCGCGGCTTTTGCCGAAGCCCGAAACCCGTATAGCCAAAGTGCTGTCCACATCGTGCAGTGTCGGTATCGGCAGCGCGGAGACGTTCACGGGCGAGGCTCGCTATCTCGGCAGAGTGAATTTCAAGGTGCTGTTCGAGACGGCGGACGGAAACGTGGAGGTACTCGACTACAACGCCGATTTCTCGGACAAATTGGAGGCTAAGTCCGCAACGACTGCGACAAAAACGCATTTCACCGCAACCGTGCTTGACATGGACATAACCGCGGCGGAGGAAGACGTAGTCAAATTGGCGGCGGTTATAGAGGTAACGCTTTACGGCTGCGAGCGCGAAGACGTGAAATATCTTTCACGCGGAAGCGAAAATCTCTATACGCACGAGGACAGGGTGAAATGCTGCACGTTGGTTGCACAGTCCGACGAAATGTTTGTCGTTTCGGACAGCGTGACCGACCTCGGAGGCTATGAGATTCTCGCCGCGGAAGCCGAAGTGTTTACATATAAACGCGAGGCGGACGACGACAGCGTAACGCTCGAAGGCGAAGCGTCGGTTAATTTCATGCTGCGCGAGAAAAACGGCGGTTCGCTTTCCAATAAACGCATACGCATACCCGTTTCGCAGCAGTGCCGCGCGGACGGCGTGCGCCTCGGCGATACCGTCACGGGCGAAATGTGCGTCAAAAACATCGCTATTTCCACCAGCGAAAGCGGCGAGGACAGCGTAAGCGAAATCGAACTCACGCTCAAAAGCGATTTGCTTATTTTCCGCGACGGCGAAATCACGCCGTGCGTGGATGCATTCAGTCTTGAAAACGAACTTCTTCCCACCGTCCGCAGTGTGGAAATAAGCATACCCAAAGGCGACGTGTGCGTCGACGACGTGGTGGAAGGAAGCGTTACGGTAGACGAAAAACTGCCCCTTGCCGATACCGTTCTCGGCACGTTCGGCGCAAGAGTCAATATTTCAAACGTGACGGCGCATGACGGTAAGGCGGTTGCGGAAGGCATGCTCGGCTGCAATGTTGTATATTTCAACGCCGAGCACGGAAGCAGCAACACCGTATTCGCGCAGGTGCCGTTCTCGCTGGATTTGAACTGTCCGTTTATAAGCGAGGGCGACTCGGTAAGCGCGGTTGCGGGAGTAAAGGACGTGAACGTAAAGATACGCCGCGGCAACGAGCTCTCAGTCCGCGCCGACGTCTGCGTTACGCTTATGCCCGGATACAACTGCGTTTCGGCGGTAATCAGCGAAATCAAACTCGGCGAGGCAAAACAGCCGCGCGAAGCCGCTTTATCCGTGCACATTGCCAAAAAAGGCGAAACGGCATGGGAAGCCGCGAAAGCGCTCGAACTCACGCCCGAGGACGTGATAGCGCAAAATCCCGACGTGGTAATGCCTTGCGCAGGCGGCGAAAGGCTTGTCGCTTACCGCAGACTTTACAGACAAAGCAAATAATTCGATGCTCTTTCGCTTTACTTTGATATGACGGACGTGTTATACTTCGGGTGCGGTGCAATGGCCGCAACAGTAAGACATGCGAGGAACAAAAGGTGAACAGGCGAAAACTCAAAGCATTGGCTTATGCGAAAATAAATTTGTCCCTTAACGTGAGCGGCAAAACCGAAAGCGGGTTGCACCTGCTGGATTCCGTAACAGCGTCGGTAAATATTGCCGACGCCGTTACCGTTTGCGAAAGATTCGACTCGCAGATAAATATAACGTATAACGGCGCCGAATCGCGTTACGAGCGCGACAGCGTGGCGGTTGCGATAGATTGCCTGCGCCGCCGTTTCGGAGCATTCGGACTCGATGTGGCAGTGGAAAAGAACTTGCCCGAAGGCGCGGGTGTCGGCGGTTCCAGCGCCGACGCCGCCGCGGTGATAGCGCTTGCAAACAGCCTGTTCTCCTTCGATAAACGCGGGTTCGACATTTCGTGCGCGGCAGACGAGGTCGGAAGCGACGTGCCCGTCATGGCTGTCGGGGGCTACTGCCGTTTGCGCGGTTTCGGCAACAGAGTGGAAAAACTCGGCGGAAAAAAGCTGCACGTCGTACTGTGTACGGGCGGCGGCGGAGTGTCCACAAAGGAATGTTTTGCCTTATTCGACGAAATGTATCCGTCGGATAAATACGAGCCGTCCGACAACGGCGCGCTTGTGCGTGCTTTGGAAACGGGAGATATGTCAGCGATAGCCGCGCAGTGCAAAAACGCGCTTACCGCGCCTGCGCAGAAACTTAACGGCGGCATAAAACAAAAGACGGACGCGCTTATGAATGTCGGGGCGAAAGCCGCGTTCATGACGGGCAGCGGCTCGGGCTGCGTCGGTCTGTTCGAAAGCCAAAGCGCCGCACAGTCGGCCGCACAAAGGCTTAATGCAGAGGCGAAAAACGCGTGGAAAGCCTACGCGCTCGACACTCTCGAAACGGGCATAAAGATTTTGTGACCCTTCCGAAAGGCGTCTGCAATCGACATTTTTCGAAAAATTCGGTTATTAAGATATAAAAGCTTGCTAAAAACAGCAAATTTGTGTAAAATAATCGTGAACACTTTGT
The DNA here is from genome assembly GCA_022793815.1 of Clostridia bacterium. Taxonomy (GTDB): domain Bacteria; phylum Bacillota; class Clostridia; order Christensenellales; family Pumilibacteraceae; genus MGBC157735. Next base: position 6,942 of record JAAWDP010000015.1, read on the forward strand.
TATCATGAGTATGGGGTGTCCTTATCGCATATAACTTTGCATTTAACGGTTGCAAAGTCTGTATCGGTTTTTCGTTTCGTGGGACGGAAAAAGCTTGTGGGAGGTCGTGTTTTGAGTAAATTACGCAAGCATTCGGCAAAAATATTTTTCGGAGTATCGTGTTTTTTGCTTGCGCTTTCACTCGGTTTTTCCGCATATTCGTTTGCAAAATACGTTTCTCATGTCGATTTGGATTCCGACGGTGCGGTCGTCGCACCCATAGAATGCGGATTCACCGTGGACAATAACGGACTCGGTTCTTTCATCAACGCGCCGTATATGTCGCAGATAACGGAAAACACGCAGGCAGTCAGAATGAACAGCTGGGCGGAATCGATAATCACGCTCGATAATCACGGCAGCCACGGCTTTTCTTACGAGTACGGGTTTGCTTTTTATTTGCAGAAAGATTTCGCGGAGAGCGCGATGTTTCAGCTCCTCGAACTCGACAGTCCGCCATCTGCGCGCGAAACTCAGTCGGGCCGGAAATACTCTGTCAAAAAAGCCAGTGCGCTGTCGCGAAATACGAAAACATCCCGATGTACATAAGGCTGAAATCCGACCGCAGCGCAAACCGCGTCAAGGAACTGATTGCCGCGCTGGCGCAGAAAGAAAATTTCCTTCGCACCGACCGCGCCGAAGAGGATTTCCGTTATGTCGATTTGTCGAAAAAGAAATAATCTTTCGAAGCCGCCGCTTGTCTGCGAGCGGTTTTTTTTATTCGGATAGTATAAACTTTCGTCCGCACGGCAATAATCGGTCGTATAAAAGAAAGAGGTTTGTGCCGTATGAAAAAAAGATTATTTGTCTTACTTGTTTGTTTTTCCGCTCTGACGCTGATATTTGCAAGCGGATGTGTACATACTAATCCCAACGAAGGGTATAAACTTATCCGCATACACATCCGCGCGAACAGCAATTCGGAGCAGGACCAAAATGTCAAACTGCAAGTGCGCGACGCATTGAATAGGGTAATCGAACAAAAGGTCGATTCATTCGACACTTTCGAAGTCGCTTACCGCAAACTTTCTTCGGCGCTCGGCACGCTCAAACGCACGGCAGACGAAGTTCTTGCCGCAAACGGTTTCTCCTACGAGAGCAGCGTGCAGTTGAACAACGAGTATTTCCCGACCAGAACCTACGAGGGCGTGGTCGTGGAAAGCGGCTACTACGACGCACTTATAGTGCGGCTCGGAGACGGCGTCGGCGACAATTGGTGGTGCGTGGTCTATCCGCCGCTGTGCTACGTGAAAGCCGAAAGCGAAAGCGTGGAATACAAATCGCTGATAGTCGAGCTGTGGAAAAAATTCGTTTCGTGTTTTGATTGAAAATACGGAAACGCATGTACCTTTCGTAAAAAACGGGAGGTATTTTTTTATTTTGAAAAAGAGATTGACTGCGATAATTTTGTCGGTTTGTCTTTGTTTCGGCGCACTCTGTATCGCAAGCGTTACCGACGCCGAAGCAAAAAACATAATCAAAGGCGACACCAAACAGAACATAACGGCAGTACAGACACGGCTTAAAGAGCTCGGTTATTATAAGATAAGCGTGGACGGTATTTGGGGAAGCAAGACGCTTGCCGCCGTCAAAAACTTTCAGCGCGACTACGGCTTGAAAGTGGACGGCATAGTGGGCGCAAATACGGAAAAGGCTCTTAAAATTACTCTTTCGGGCGGGTCGTCATCGTCGGGCAGCGGCAGCGTTAGCTCGTCGAACTTGAACCTGCTTGCGCGATGCGTTTACGCAGAGGCACGCGGCGAGCCTTATACGGGACAGGTCGCGGTGGCGGCAGTCGTATTGAACCGCGTGCGCAGCCCGAAATTCCCCAACACCATTTCGGGTGTAATATATCAGCCGCTTGCGTTTACGACAGTTGCCGACGGACAGATAAACCTTACGCCCAACGACACCGCTTACAAGGCGGCTCGCGACGCTCTCAACGGCTGGGATCCCACAAACGGCTGTCTGTACTATTACAACCCAGCCACTGCGACCAGTAAATGGATTTGGTCGTTGAAGGTGGAGCTTAAAATAGGCAAGCACAGCTTTGCCCGCGCTTAAAGTCACATTCATCGGCGGATACGGACTGCGCTTGTCTGCCCGCTCGGTTGCGTACGAGGGTGTACGCGCCCCTCGCGTACAAACAACTGCTGTCCGTCTGCGCCGCGACTGTGACTTTAATTTGTCGCCTCGCATCGGCGGATACGGACTGCGTTCGCTTAGCGTCCTCAATATTCATCTAATCAAGGAGTTAAATAAATGGAAACCAGAGCAAAATTGCAAATTTACGACGGCAAGCACCGTGCCCGCTCGATAGTTTATATCGGCATAATAATCGGTCTTGCTCTTACGCTCGCGCTTATGACGGCGGCGTATATAATAACATCGGGAAACAACGGCAAAGCCGAAGCGAAACTCAACAATTACTATTTCGAATCGCTTGCGGAACTCAGCGACAATGTGGACGAAGTGGTGCTGGATTTATCCAAACTGTCCATTCCCATGAGCCGCGGCGCAACCGCAGCCACGCTGGGCGAGCTTGCCGTTCACGCAAGCGAGGGCGCAGGCGCGCTTTCCCGTATACCCGTACCCACGGAAAACACTTACGGCGCGATGAAACTGCTCAATCAGATAGTCGATTACGCTACGGGATTCGCAGGTTCTGTTTCGCGCGGCTACGATGTCGGCGGTTTCGTGAATAATGCGGCTCAGTTCAGAAAGGCAGCCGAAAGCCTTCAAAGCCGTTTGGACGAAGTCATGCGCCAATCAATGGAAAAAGGCATGATAGAAGCCTCGGCGCTTTCGGGCGAGTGGAGCGGCAGCGGCGACGGCAAACAGGAAAGCACGCCCGACTATCCCGAAATGATTTACGACGGACCTTTCTCGGACAGCAAACTGCCCGTATCGTTCAAAAGTTTGGAAAACATGGAAGAGATAACGGAGCAGGAAGCACTTTATAGGGTGGAAAGCATTCTTTCCGTGAAAAACGCAAAGGTAGTCGGCAGAAGCACGGAGCCCGACGCTTACGAAATAGAAGCGGACGGAGCATACGCAGCGGTGTCCGTTAAAGGCGGAATGATTCTCGAACTCACCGTGCCCGATTATACGGGCGACTCCAAAAACCTTACGGAGGAAGACGCATACACGCACGCCGCGGAATATGCCGCAAAACTGGGTTACGGCGATTTGTCGCCCGTTTGGTATTACGAAAGCGGTTCGGTCGCATATATTAACATGGCGCCTACGGCAGGCGAAGCGATTCTGTATACCGACCTCGTCAAAGTGAAAATTTCGCTTACGGATGCGACTCTGCTCGGCTTGGAAGCGACGGGTTACTGCCGCAACCATATCGACAGAGAAATCAATGCGGTCATAAGCGAACGTGCCGCGGCAGAGCGTTCGGGAATCGATTACGATTCGGTGCGCCTTTGCGTGATACCCGACGGCGAAACGGAAGCGGTGTGCTACGAAGTGCACGGACATTACGACGGTATGGAATTTTTCGTGTACGTCGATTCCGTAACGGGCGAAACCGTAAAAGTGCTCAAAGTTGTGGACAGCGGCGGCGGACGACTTACGGCGTAAGCCCCTTGACAAAATCTTTCGGGCGTGATAGAATACCGACATAAGCTTTTGGGAGATTGATATGCAACATTACGACGTATTGATAATAGGCGGCGGTCCCGCGGGATTGAGCGCCGCGATATATCTGGGAAATGCGAACAAGAAAACTGCGGTATTCGAAAAAATGACGGCGGGCGGAAAACTCGCCGTCACTCCCGTTATAGAGAATTATCCGGGCGCGATATCCACCGACGGATTCGAAGTGGCGCAGTCCATGGCAAAGCAGGCGGTTGCAAGCGGCGCGGTCATAATAACCGAAGAGGTAACCGAAGCCGACCTTTCCGCGCTTAAAATCAAGACGGACGGCGGCGAGTACGAAGCCGACGCCGTAATAATCGCCACGGGCACGCGCAGCGGCAAACTGGGCGTCGCGCGCGAAGACGAACTGGTGGGCTCGGGCGTAAGTTACTGCGCCGTATGCGACGGAGCGTTTTTCCGCGGCAGGGACGTTATGCTGGTCGGTTCGGGCAGTAGAAGCCTTACCGATTTGAAGTACCTTTCGGGAGTTTGCCGCAAAGTCTTTTACGTCACTGACGATGCTTTGCAAAGTCCGCCTTCGAACAACGTATGCGTTTTGAAAGGCGCGCGCGTGAAAGAACTTGTCGGAACACCGCTCGAAGCCGTAACTTTTGCGTCGGGTGGCGAAACGCGGCGTGTTGATGTGTCTGCGCTTTTTGTAGACACTGCCTTGATTCCCGTGTCTGCGCTCTATTCGGGTCAGTTAAAGACCGACGCAAACGGTTTTATCGTTACCGACGAGCAAATGCAAACAAGCATTAAAGGAGTGTTCGCGGCAGGCGACGTGCGCAGCAAGACGCTCAGACAGGTGGTAACTGCGGCAAACGACGGTGCGGTGGCGGCTATCGGAGCGGTAAAAGCGGTTGCCGCAAAACGCAGAAAATAGTCCGAGCGAATAATTTTTTTGAAAAATCGCATAAATATAGGTGCAAAATTTTCTTTTTTGTGGTATTATGATAACAGCGGTTTCAAACCGACTTTTTACGTGAGGAGGGGCGATATAATGGAAGACGGACATAGTCCACGAAAGCAATCGAGCGACCTCTCCGCCCCGATATTTCTTTGAGAAAATACCGAGGAATGTTTTTGTGCGGGACGGACGCTTGAAAATCAGGGACGTCCTTTTATTATTCGCAAGAAAAAGCGATATGAAAGATATCTATGTAATGAAAAGTAAAGAGCGCACGCTCGAAGCGGTTTCCTCGCCGTCGCCGGGATGCTGGATAAATCTCGAAAACCCGTCGGATAAGGAAATAGAAGAAACCGCCGCGGCAACGGGCATACCCGAAGATATGCTCAAAGCCGCACTCGACGAGGAGGAACGCGCGCATATAGAAACTGACGACGGCTGCACGTTGATTCTTGTCGATATTCCCGTAATGAGCGGCGACAAAGATTGGTACGTGTATTCGACGCTTCCGCTGGCAATGGTCTACAACGACAATTATTTTGTTACGGTGTGTCTGCGCGACACGGCTGTGCTCGGCGATTTTCTGAACCAGCGCGTCCGCAATTTCGACGTAAACAAGCGTACCCGTTTCGTCTATCAGATTCTGTACGTAAACGCAATCAAGTTTTTGGGCTATCTCAAACAAATAGACAAAACTTCGTCGCGCGTCCAGCAGCATCTGCACCGTTCCATGAAAAATAAAGAACTGATACAGCTGCTTGACCTCGAAAAAGCATTGGTTTACTTTTCGACGTCGCTCAATTCAAACCAGATAGTTATCGACAGACTGAAAACGCTTTCGACGCTGAAACACTTCGACGACGACAACGACATAATCGACGACGTAATAGTCGAAAACAAACAGGCAATAGAAATGGCGACCATTTATCGCGACATTATGGGCGGCACAATGGACGCGTTCGCTTCGGTCATAAGCAACAATCAGAACATAGTAATGAAATTGCTTACCGCGCTTACGATACTGCTGACCATACCCACCGTGATAGCCTCTCTGTGGGGCATGAACGTGCATGTTCCGTTCGAGTCGCTGCCGGGTTATGCGGGATTCTTCATCATTTTGGGAATCATAGCCGCCATACTCGTGCCCGTAACCGTAATAATGATAAGAAAACGAATGTTTTAAAGGATATTGAATATGCCTATTATAGAACTCAAATGCACAAAATGCGGTCGTGAAAGCGAAGAACTCGTGGCGGCGGACGGCAAATATCCCAAGTGCCCCGAATGCGGCGGAAAAATGCAGCAGAATTACAACGGCGCTCTGAAAGTCAACTCGGTCAAAAAACACAATTGCTCCGGACATTGCGCAGGTTGCTCGGGATGTCATTGATATAATCGGAGGTGCGGTAATGAACGCAACAATCAGGACTCTTTTGGAACGCCGCAGCGTGCGCTCGTTCGATACGGCGAAAAAAGCGGAAGAACGAGTGCTTACGGAAATAGTAAAGGCAGGCGCTTATGCTCCCAGCGCAATGAACCGTCAGGCGTGGCATTTCACGGTAATCGAAAACAGTCGGATTCTGCTTGACCTCAATGCCGCAGTGAAAAGCATTGCGTCGCAGTCGGAGGAGGAAAGAATACGCTCACGTTCGACGGACGATACCTATAATTTCTATTATAACGCGCCCGCGCTCATCGTGGTGTCAATGTCAGATAACGCGCTTTATCCACGCGAAGACACGGGCTGCTGCATGCAGAACATGATGATAGCGGCAACCTCGCTCGGCGTCGGAACGTGCTGGATTAACCAGCTCGGAAACGGTGCAAGCGAACAGCCCTGCGTCAGAGAGGTTCTCGACCGCGCGGGCGTTCCGGCAGGCAACAAAGTCTATGCGGCGCTTGCCGTGGGGTATGCGCTGAAAAGTCCGCCGCTTAAAGACCGCGTCCACGGTGTCGTGAATTTCGTAAAGTAATCTACAATGTAATATCAAAACGCCTCGGCTTGTTCGTCCGAGGCGTTTTTGTGTTTCGGTTTATTCCTGTACGGGATTTGTGATTGTGCCGTATGAGTGCGAGTCCAAGTATGATTTAAGCGATTCGATAGGGCGTTCCTCGTATATCGGAGTGTTGCCGTTAAAGCCAGTCGCCACTCGGAAAGTATCCACGCTCGTTCCGATGTCGGCAAGCGTCGCTTCGAATTTCATTGTTACCACACCGACCATGGAAGTCGTAAAGCCCAATTCGTTTATGAAAGTGCGCAGCCCGTTTCCGATGTCTGTTTTGCGCGTTCCGATAAACACTTCGGCTTTGCCGAGATTTGTGTTGCCCGCAAGGGAGGCAAGGTCTATCTGCACGAAGTGGCGGTTGTCTTTGAAATAGTAGTGATTGAAGAAGTCTTCGAAATTGCCGGGTTCGGTGTCGCCGCCCTTTGACATTTGGTCGGTAATCGTGTCTTTCAGCATTCCCGTCATAGGCGCGACGTAGAACACGTAATTCATAAGATTGTTCATGCCGCCGTCGCCCGAGATTTCGTTCATAAGGTCGCCTGCGGCAACTTTGACATAATTGTATTTGCCGCTTTGGTCGAGCTTGTTGAAGTACATATAACCGTCGAGATAGTATATCTGCGAGGCGGAACGCTCCAAAAGGGAAATTCCCAACTTCTTCGTTTCCGGAGTGGACATCGAAACCGCCACAAGCGGCTTATGTGTTACTTTGCCGTCCGCACCTATGACGGGAATAAGTTTTACTCTTATGTCGACGGGCACGTCTATCGTCACTTTGGTTATCTTTATGTCGATAACGACATTCAGATTGCCTTTGATGTGGAAGTCCGACAGATTGGCAGTGTTTAAAAGAGCGGTTGTCAAATTCGATACATCCGACAAATCGTTCAGACAGTTGCCTTCGAGATATGTTTTGAAATAAGTTTCGTAAGGCATACCGTAGGTATTTTCGAACCAATTATTGAAGTAGCCGTCCAGCGAAACAAAATTCCCGTTATCGTTTACAGTGTTTTTGAAAGCGAAGAAATCGGTATAAGTCCAATACTCTCCGTTGTACTCGACGTAGGTAAGGTTCTTTATCTTTTCGATAAAATCGGCTTTTTCCGAATAGTCGCCGGACCGAAGCTTAATATAATCTCCGTTGTCTTTTTGATTGTATTTATACCCGAACAGCCACTTGCGTTCGTATCTGTTTGCTTTTATTATATCGTCTTCCCCGTAGGATACGTCATGACGGACAAACTCGCTGTCGTAGTTAGGAAGACTTACGCCGTCGAAACCGCCGCTCCGGATTCTGTCTATAAGTTCCTGACGCTTGTAAGTTCCGCCGATACTCGTCGCGTAGTTATAGTCGTGATATACGGGGCGCTCTATTTCAACGCTCTCGGGGCATTGCAGCGACAGACGGAAAGTGGTTGCGGACTGCTGTGTCACAAGATTTTCCATGCTCCAATTCGTCAGTATGCTGTTTTCGCCGAGCGAGCGCGTAAGGGAAAGCGAGGTTTCGTTTACGCCGATGTTCAGCGAGGCGGAGGTCTCGTCCGCCGCCGTATAAAGCGTTATCTTCGGAAGATTGCCGAGCATACCGAGCACCGAAGAAAGCGTCGGGTCGGGCATGGGCTTGATATCGAGCAGAGAAGTAAGTCTGCTTAAAATGTCCTGCGCCTTGCCGAGCATGCCTTTATAGTCGTAATCCGCATCGTTTACGAAATCGTAAGCCTCGTCATAGATTTGCGTTATTATTTCAAGCAAACCGTCGGCTATTACGCTTATGTCGTCGAAAGCATCGATTTGGAAATCGCCTATGAAATCACCCGAAACGATTTCTCGGTCCGCGGGAATAATGCGGTCGATAATCGTGCCGTCCTTTATGCCGAGTACGTCCTTGACGTTACCCAGCAGCGAAAGCACTTCGTCTACGGTGAGCTTGAACTTCACGCCGTTGTAAGTGAGATAAATTTCCTGATTTCCGTCGCCGTCGGTAATCATGATGTCGAATACGTGTAAAGGTTTCACGCCCGTGAAATCCGCGTCCACGCCGGTTGCCGCAACTTCATACACATCGAACGCAAGGTGCAGATTCGGTATTCCGCCGGTGGGGCTGAACTCGACATAACCGTTTACTTTATGCGTCTTATCCGCATACCAAACTCTTATATCGTCGAAACTTACGCGGTATGTCTTTTGTCTGAACGTATTTATCAGCGCGTCCAAATAGGGGATGAGCTCGGATGCTTCGACGTATGTAAGGTTTACCGCCGCGAGCGAAGCATTTTCCACGCTTTCTGCGTCGTAAACGGTCTTTACCGAAAGGCGGGCGTTTATGTTTGCCGTACCGAGTTTTTCGTCGTTTACAACCGTAGTCAAAGTCACGTCCGAAAGTCTGCCGTCCGCAAGCGTCACGCGGATGTTTACATTGTTTGCGCCTGCCGTCAGGTCGACTTCCAACGTGTTGCCGTCAATCATCCGTATGTCCGCAATCATTTTGAGAATGTCGGCGGGATTTGACGAAGGAGCGAAAGAGGATATGAGATTTTGTATGTCTTTTATGAGATTAGGGGTAAATGCGGGGAGCAGCGAACTCAAAATGCCGCCGAGCGCGTCCGCATCCGATTTGTCCGCATGTATTTTAGTTTCGCCGTAAACGAGATACACGTCCGTTCCTTCGAATGCTATCATTATCGGCATGTTTTCGCCGTTTGTCTGCGGTACCGACAAATTCAATTGCACCGCAAGTCCGTCGGCTTTTGCGAGGAAAGTTAACTGTCCCGTAACGGTAAACGCTGCGCCGTCGTCGCAAATTACCGCGGCTTCGAAATCCGTGACAAATCCGCGTGTATCGGCAAGCGAAGCGACGGAAGAAACAAACCCGACCAAATCGCGGGCGTCGATATATTCGCCGTCGGGTTTCGCTATTTCGGCTTTATTGTCCGAAACATCGAGTTTTGCGGTAACGGCAAGTTTCACGCCGTCCGCCTCGAATTCGTCGAGAACGAGCGTCGTAAGATGTTCGCCGTTATGAGAAAGCGTCACTGCGTATACGCACCCGCCGTAATTTACCGCGACTCTGAGCGAATTGCCTTTTACGGAAAATTCTTCGATGTGCGCAATCAAATCCTTCAAATCGAGATTTACTATCTTATCCAGCAAGGTGTCCGCGCTCGGAATATCGATTTGAGGCATTTCGGGCAGCTGCACGCCGAAATCGGCAAGCAGCGACAAAAACGCATCTTTTAAATCCGCCGCGGAGTCGAGGTCGAGTTTGATTTTGACGTTGCCGCATTTCGCGTAGACGCTCTCGCCGTCGCAGACGATGTTTGCGTCCATGCCGAGTTTTGCGAGAGAGATATTGCCGCTCAGCGTCAAATCGCGGTTGAGCGTTATTTTTGCCGAAATAGTGTCGGTAAACTTTTCGGACGAGATATCCGCCGTAACGTCGAGAGCAAACGCTTCCGCGCGCAGAGTGTTCGCTATGGGCGCGGCAAAGCCGACAAGTCCTTCCAGGCTTTCGTAATCCGCCGTATCGGGGAAGAAAAGCTCTTTGACGGGAGATATATTCACTTTAATCGGGAAAAGACCTATGCTGACGGTGGCGTCGATTTTCGAAAGAGCCGCTTTTTCGCCGTCGGCGAGAATGAGGTCTACGTCCAACGCAATCTTGCTTGCCTTGTCCTTGAATTCGCTGCCGTCTTTCAAAAGGGCGGCGAGATTGAATTTGAGATTTATTGTTACCAGTCCGTTTTCTTTGGTCAAGTCGGAATCGGCAAACAGCGCGCCTATTATGTCGTCGGTAAGCATGCCCGCGAAATCGATTTCGCCGAATGCTCCCAAATCGATACCGAGCGAAGCAAGGTCGAGTTCCTTCGCGGCTTCGACGGGGAGATATCCTTTCAGCGCGCCCGCGCCTATATAGACGTTTGTATTGTCGTAGCCTATGTACAGTGCATCGTCCACAAGCACGTTCACGTTCATGTCGGCTATATCGAGTCCCAGTTTGATGTTACGGCGACCTCCGGCAATGCCGAGCGAAATATCGAGATTGAGGTTTTCGCCGCCGAGATACGGCTCGAATGCTTCGGCAAGATATGCGGACGCGCTCTTTTCCTCGGGCGGCACGGGGGTGTCGTTTATGTTGTCGCCGTCCTCGGGCAGGTACTGTTCGAACAGTTCGCTTTCGGCAAGCTCCATGTCGGCGCCGATGTTCGCGAAAGTTTCGTTCATCGTCGAAAGACACTGCATGGAACCGAGAACGGGAATGGCTATGCCGTAGGTGTCCACGCACAGCACGCTCTTTGCAATCCAGTTCGAGTCCATAGTGACCGTAATCACCATCGAATGGATTTCGGGGTCTTGCGACGCTCCCGCCAAAGTGCGTATCTCGTTTTTGAAATATTTTCCGCCCGATTCGGGGAAAAGTTCGAATTCGTATACAAATTCGTTACTGCCGAACGACAAGAGCTTCGCGCTCTTAATCGATTCTTCCGTAACGGAATATTTCGTTATTTCCCTGGGGACGGCGCCGTACTTCGAAAAGAACGAATCGGTGCTCATGGGATAAACGGAATCGCTCCACGTCACGTTTTCGCCGCGCACCTTTTCGCTCGGACGGAACAGCGCGATGTTTTTCGGCGTTATATATTTCTGTTCGGCAACGCTGACCAGCGACGAGGTGGAAACGGTTTCGGCAAATACGGTCTTGTTTTTTACTTTTCTGGAATTTCTTACGTTCTGGGTGTATTTCGTGAAACCGAGGTCTGCTTTGCAGGTGCCTACGGCTTCGCCCTCGAAATAACCGCTATTGTATATAATCCAGTTGGCAAACCGCATGTTTTCTTCCGGCGTGTAATCCAGCGGCGTGCCCGTTTCGGGGGGCTTTTCCATGTCGGAAATGGTATCGACTATTTCGGGGGGAGTGAACACCGCTTCCGCGTCGCCGCCCGTAATCGAAGACAATGCGCAAAAAGCCACCGAAAGTATCGGCAGCATCAACAACAATATTTTCAGTCTGCTGACGGATTTTATTTTCATTTTTAACCTCATTGCCGATAAGCAAACGGCGTTTAGGAAGCAAATCCGGATAAATTATATATATTATTTATAAGGATATATATGCTTATAGCGTAAGTATATCATATAAAGAAAACTCAAATCAACTTTTTTCGCCTTTTATTTGCGAAATTTTTTTGCTTTCGCCGAAATCGTTACATTTTTTAGGCGTTTAAGGGTTGACTCGCGCCTGTTTCAAGCGTTATAATTTTTTCTGCGGCATGCACATACTAACCGCATATAAGGAGAAAAAAGTTCATGCCCGAACTCGCGGAAATCAGAATATACGCGCGCAATCTCGACAAACTAATCGGCGGCAGGGAAATAGAGGATTTACGGTGTTTTACGAATAAGGACCTGTCGTCTTTGAAGTCGCGCACGGTGGAAAGAGTGGACAGCTACGGCAAAGGAATATACTTTCATTTGCGCGGCGGCGGCAACCTTTACGTTCATCTCATGCTTACGGGCGGCTTCGTTTACGTAGGCAAAGACGGCTACGGTTCGGTGTCGGATAAAATGCTCGCGCTGAAAACGGACGGCAGATATCTGATTGTCACAGACCCGAAAAGATATGCGAAAATCGAAAAAAACTTCATCCGTCCCGACGTTCCGGAGGCGGCGGGCGAGGGGTTCACCGTGGGTTATTTTCTGTCGCTGCTCGATAAGCGCACGGCAGTCAAAAACCTGCTCACGGACCAATCGCTCATAATGGGCATAGGCAATGCCTATGCGGACGAGATTCTTTACCGCGCAGGTATTCATCCTTTTTCCCGTGCGGACAGATTGGACGAAAAACAGGGTAAAAGACTGTATGCCGCCGTTTTCGACATGTTTGATTTCGCGGACGGGTATTTGACGAAATACCGTCCCGATATGCTTTCGGGAGAGGACAGAAGCTTTTTCGAAGTTCATGTGCGCGGCGCGGAAAAAACCTCGCGAGGCGAAAATATAAGCGTGATTACGCGGGGCGGAAGAAAAACTTATTTTGCCGATTCGCAAGTCCTCTGCGAATGATTCGTTTTGCTTTCGCGCAAAGCGTCAAAAGCGTCTTACATGCCGATATCGTTTGACAATTCGGTCCGATTGTTATATAATTTCCGGTATGGCAAACGCATTGTACAGAAAGTACCGTCCAAAGGTTTTCGACGACGTTTACGGACAGGACCACATAGTCGGTACGCTGAAAAATCAGATAAAACACGACAGAGTATCGCATGCGTATCTGTTTACGGGTTCGCGCGGAACGGGCAAAACCACGTGCGCCAAAATTTTCGCGCGCGCAATCAACTGCCTTAACCCCGTCGACGGTTCGCCTTGCGGCAAATGCGAGTGCTGTAAAGCGCTGGAAGGCGGCAATAACATAGACATAATGGAAATAGACGCCGCGTCTAACAACGGCGTCGACGATGCGCGCGAAATACGCGAACGCGTTAAGTATGCTCCGGTTCACGGCAGATACAAAGTCTACATAATCGACGAAGTGCACATGCTTTCGGGAGCGGCGTTCAATGCGCTTTTGAAAACGCTGGAAGAGCCGCCCGCGCATGCGGTTTTCATACTTGCCACCACCGAGGTGCATAAACTGCCCGCGACCATTCTTTCGCGCTGTATGCGTTTCGATTTCCGCCTTATAGGAGTGGAAGAACTTACGGAAAATCTGAAAAGGATTTTCGATAAAGAGGGTAAGGCTTACGAAGAAGACGCGGTAAGGTTTATAGCGCGAGCAGGCGAAGGGTCGGTGCGCGACATGCTGTCCGTAGCCGACATCTGTTTCAACGCGACGGAAGGAAAGCTGACACTTGCCGACGTCATGCGCGTCACGGGCGGAGCCGACCGCGACAGCATACGTTCGCTGTTTCACGCAATCCAATCGTCGGATATAAGCGGCATATTTTCGCTTATCGACGGTTTGGCGGGCGGCGGCAAGAGCATGAGTCTTATCGCCAAAGAATTACTGCGCTATGCACGCGATTTGCTTGTGGTAAAGACGGGCAACACCCGAATGATAATCGATACGGAAGAAAGTATCGCCCGTATGAGCGAGGACGCGAAAGAGTGCGAAGTCGCTTTTCTGACCGCGGTGATAGGCATATTGTCCGAAGCCGACGCCGCACTGCGTTACAGCGTGTCGCCGCGCATTGCGCTGGAAACGGTGTGCCTTAAAGCCGCACTGCTGTCGTCGTCGGATTACAACGCGCTCGAACAGCGGATTTCGAGGCTGGAAAACGGCATGCATGCGTCCGTTTCCGCACCCGCAGCGCCGCCCGTAAAAGAAAGCGTTTCCGCACCCAAAGAGCACAAAACGCCTCAAACCGCGCCGCCAGACGCGCTTTCCTTGTGGGGCAAACTCGTTACCTACATGCGCGAGCACGAAAGCATGAAGCTCTATTCGCTGCTCGGTTCGCATTCGGACGTGGAAACGGACGGCGACAAACTTATCGTGTGGTGCAACGATGATAATTACCTTACGTTTTCCGAACCCGAAACCGCACAGGCCGTGCGCCGTGCGCTCGCCGATGTCAGCGAGGGGACGGAGTTGGTTATAGACAAGCGCAAACGCGCCGACAGCGAAAAACTCATCGACAAAATCAAAAGCATGATGAGCGGCGTGGATGTGAAAATAAAACGAAAAAAATAGAACGCGAAAAAGCGGTTCGAACCTCGGGCGGCTTTGCATGCGGTTTTGACGGGAGGTCATAGTAAAATGGCAAGATTCAACGGTTTCGGCGGTGGCGGCATGAACATGCAGCAAATGATGAAACAGGCGCAAAAAATGCAAGAGCAGATGGCTCGCGCACAGGAGGAACTCGAAGAACGCGAGGTGGAAGGCAGCGCGGGCGGCGGACTCGTGGGCGTAACCATGAACGGCAAAAAGAAGATGACTGCGGTGTCGATAAGCCCCGAAGCGGCAGACCCCGACGATTTGGAAATGCTGGAAGATTTGATAGTGGCGGCATACAACGACGCTTTCAAAAAAGCCGAAGAATTGGAAAAAGAATTGGTTCCGTTCTCTCTTACCTGATGACGGGGAGATAAATGACAATGCGTCAACCCGAGAGTATAGAAAAACTTATAAACAGATTCACGCGTTTGGGCGGAGTCGGCTATAAAACAGCACAGCGCTACGCTTACAAAATCGTCGAAATGTCCGACGAGGAAGCGGCGGAGTTCGTCGGCGCAATCAACGATGTCAAAAAAAACGTGCGTTACTGCGACGAGTGCGGAGGCTTTTCCGAAACGCCGGTATGCGATATTTGCAGACTCAGGGATAAATCGGTCGTCTGCGTCGTCGCTCAGCCCAAAGACGTTGCGGCAGTCGAGAAATGTTCGTTTCACGGCGTTTATCACGTTCTGCACGGTACGCTCAGTCCGCTCGACGGACGCGGCGCGGACGATATCCGCATAAAGCAGCTGCTTAAAAGACTGGACGGAGTGAAAGAGGTGATAATAGCGACCAATCCCGACGTGGAAGGCGAGGCTACCGCAATGTACATAGCCAAGCTTTTGAAACCGCTCGGTGTGAAAGTTACCCGACCCGCGCAGGGCATATCCATGGGCAGCGACATCGAATACGCGGACGAAGTCACGCTTTCCCGCGCAATCGACATGCGCACCGAGTTGTAAGAAACAATGGAAAAACAAAAACAACCCGTTTCTATCGGGTTGTTTTTTTCAATGGTTGCGGGGGAAGGATTCGAACCTACGACCTTCGGGTTATGAGCCCGACGAGCTACCTGCTGCTCCACCCCGCGTTATCATTACTCGATTGTTTGACGCGCACGTTCGGTATCCGTTTACCGCGCGGACTTTCTCCGGCAGAGGGGCGCTTTGCCGACGTCGAGTATCATGATTATATCACTTTATGACGGATATGTCAAACACTTTTCCCGAATAAACGCCCAAAAGTCGAAACCTTGCGTCGGCTTTTGAGCGCATTACGGGAATTTTCGACAATTTACGAGGGCATAAGCCGCAGTTTCTTCATCAGAGGCAACAGTCCGCCCACTATGACGAGATTGACGGCAATCACTATCGGCTGCATCCATCTGAGCGAAAGCTGCGCCCAAAACGGAGTACCGTAGGTCAGCGACAGCGCAAGCGTCGACAGCCCCAACGTGCAAACCAAAACGGATACGCACGTTCCGATTACCGTTTTCAAATACAGATGTCGTATCGGAATGAATCTGACCGCCAGCCATACGAACAGCGGAAACAGCGTGTTCGACAGCGTCATAAGCGGAATAATGGTTCCCGTAGTGGGAAGAACGAGTATTCCTATCAAGTCGGACAGGCATGCGACAAACATGCCGTCCACGGGTCCCAGCGTTACGGCTGCCAAAATCCACGGAATGTAGATAAAACTCAATTTCAACGAGAACAACTGTAAGTATCCGCCCCAGGTTTGACTGATAAATTTCATTATCAGCGCAAGCGCCGTAAATGTGGCGACGTAAGCCAGTCTTTTCGTGGTCGACAGTTCGGGTTTCTTTTTCAGGTTGCTCGTCGTTGCCGGAGTTGCAATTTCCTGTTGAGAAACCGTCTGTCTTTCGACTTCGGTGTGATTTCTCAATGTCGGGCTCTCCTTTTATTTTCGCCGCTTAGGCGGCATAAAGTGCTTACAGTATACTATGTACGCAGTTTTTTTGCAACTCTTTTTCCTGTATTTTTTGCGGTTTTCCGCTTTTTTTTGAACAACATATGCACGTCGAACGTGGAAAATACAATGTTTAGTAAAATCATGAACATCAGCGACGCTCCGCCTGCACAGGCTATGCGGAAGAATGACGGCATAAACGAAAACAGCGCGTACAGCCAGCGGTTCAAAAGCACGGCAGGGAAGATAAGGCATACGGATTTCACAAGCGGAGCGATAAACGAAAGTTTGATTTTTGTTTTGCGCTTTATGTCGATTATGTCCAGAATCGACGAGAGCGTAAGGTTTACTCCCATGGCTATCGACAGCGTATACACTGTGAAATGTCCGCGGCTGAAAAACAGAATGGCAAACAGCGCGGCGCTGCCTATAAGGTAGTTAATCAGACTTTTGATTTCCAAATCGAGCGAATTCATCATCGACGAAGTAATGCTTTCGACGGCAATGGGAATCAGCAGCCACGCCGAGAAAGACAGAAATCGCCCCGACTCCGCGCTGTCGTAAACAAGTATTCCTATCGGCTCGCCGAGTTCGTAGAATACGGGAACGAACAGCGCGGCAAGCGTTACCGAAAATGCTATTGCGCTTTCCACCTGCCGTTTAACCGAGTCCGAATCGCCGCCTGCTTTCGCCGTGGACAGCGACGGTATCATGACGAATGCCAGCGAGCCTATGACGGTTATCGGTATGTATAACAGCGGCATTGCCATACCCACGGACGCACCGTAACTGCTCATTGCGGCGGCTACGCTCATGCCGCTGCCTATAAGCAGCTGCGGCACAATCAGCGCTATGAGCGAGTTCAAAATGCTGCCCGAAGTCTTGACGGCGGTAATCGGAAGCGACGATTTTATAAGGCAGGCAAACTGTCCTTTCGGGGGTGCAAGCTTGCCTTTCAGCGAAAAATAACCTATCACGCAGGACAGACAGCTTATTGCGCAGCCCAGCAGCATTGCCAGCGACGTACTCTTCATTTTGTCGAATCCCAGAGAGAAAAACACCACGCAAACGCCTATGCGCACTACCTGTTCTATTATTTCCACTATCGATACGAGAGTATAGCGCTCGTTGCCCCAAAGATTGCCGCGAAGCGCCGCATAAACCGCGGAAAAACATGCTCCCGGCAGCATTATGAGCAGTAAAGTCATCGATTCTTTTGCCGCGAACAGTCCGCCCAGCACGTTTTTCAAAAAGAAGCATACCGCGCACATTAAAGCGGCAGTCACAACGCCCGTAATCATTGCGGCGGATGCAAGAGCGTGTGCCGAGCGCGGTCGGTTTTCCGCCATATACTTTGCGGTCAACTTGCTCACGACCAAAGGTATGCCGCTTGTCACAAGTCCGAGAAGCACATAGAACACGGAAAGCGCGACTTGATAAACGCCGAGCTGCGCCGCGCCGAGTTCTCGGGAAAGGTAAATCTTGAAACCGAAACCTATTGCCCTTTCTATAACGGTAAAAAGAGAAAGGGTAAAGACTGCTTTTATAACGCCTTTTTTCATAATAATAATCTATTTGACAAGTATTGCGGTTAGAACGGTAAAAAGACTTTTTTCGACGCGGTTCGACGGCGCGGCGGATATAAAGAGCGGTTTTTCGACACAATTTCAAAAGGATACACATATTTATCACAAATGGGTTTTTATAATAAAACAGTTGAAAAAAATTACGGATTTTGGTATAATTCGGTTATGAAGAAATCGGTCGGAAAAAAGCATAGGGCGTTTTTGCCCGTAACGGCGTTCGTTCTCGTCGCATTGGTTTTGCCTTGTCTGTCGGGCTGTTTCGGCAGCTGCTTCGGACTTACGCTCACATCTCTCGAATTCAAGAACGACACGCTTATGCTCAATATCGGCGACGTGTACACGGTCACGCCGTCGGCTATGGTATTCTATCCCGCGCTCGCCGCGGATAAAAGCTTCACGCTTTCGACCGATGACGCAACAGTGGTCGAAACAGACGGCAGACAGATTCGCGCGGTGGGAGCGGGGGAAACGAACGTCACGGCAATCGCCGATTCGAACCCGGACGTAACAGCCGTGCTCAGAGTCGAAGTCGGCTATCCCGAGCCGACGCAGCTTTCGCTTTCCGTAAAAGGCAGCAGAGTACAGTATGCGGGGCATACCGAAAAAGTGGAGTTCACCGCGGTTGCGGACGTGGAAATCGCCCCGCACAGCGAATTTGTCTGGACAGTGGACGGCGAGCGCGACGAAGTCAACCGCAGCGCAAATTACGGATTCGTTCCGAAAGACGAAGTCGGCGTTTATAAAATAAGCGTCGCACTCGGCGATATAGAAGCTCACACGGAAGTGAGAGTGTTCACGAAAGAAATAGAAACCGCATCCGTCGATACGGAGGGGGATTTGGAACAGCTTGACGACTATACGCCCGTGAAATTCACTGTCGAATATACGGGGACTGAGGGCGACCCTGCGCCGTTTACCGAATGGTATATAAACGACGAATTATATATGTCCGACACGGAAACGTTTTTGTTCACGCCGCCAGTTGCAGGAGTTTATAAAGTGAGTCTGCTTCTCAACGGCAAAACCGTTCCGATAGGCGAACATGACGTTGCTGTCGTCACGGCGCGCGGCAGTATCACTCCCGCCAATGTGAAGGTTTCTTTCGACAATTCCTATCCCGACATTTTCGTTACCTGGAGCTATCCGCACACTCGAAATACGGGATACAGAATAAAGATAGAAAAAATTTCCGGCGGCAGCGTGGTTTCGACCAACGAAACGGTGTCGTCCACCAATGTTTCCACCAAACACGTATTCGACGGCGCGTCCGCAAATATAGGTTCGTTTGTGGATTTGAGCGCGGATTCCTACCGCATATCCGTGCGTTCGCTCGGCGACGGCGGCGTGTATACCGAATCGGATTACAGCGCGTCGGTTACGCTGGAAAAACTTAGCTCTTCCGCGGTAAGCGCTCTTTCGCGTAAAGTGCTCGGGGGAACAATGGACCACTACATCACGGACGACGACGAGTTCAACCGTCTTTACGCATATTACATGTCGTTCAGAGGCGCAAACGGCAAAAGCATAAGCTACGAAGCATACATGGCGTATAACAGCGGTTTCAAAATGTCCGAATTGGTGAACTCGGCGTTCGATTACGGCGCTTCCACGGGTTCCTATTACAATTCTTATAAACTCAACGGCAAAGGAAGTTTCCAAAGCGGCGCCAAACGTCCCGTGGCGGGCGATACGGTACAGATAAGCGTGGACTGCAATTCCACGCTCGCACCCACGAAATCGGGCGGCAGCGAATATACCCAGTTGAACGCGCTCGCTCCGCACGTTGCGGAAAATTCCGAGCGTACTTCGTCTTACGTGTTCCCCATAGAACGGTTAAGCGCAAGCGCGGCGGTTTCCACGTCGGAAGAGCTTTACCGCGCCGCGGAATACGGCGTAAGACCCGTATGCGCTTCGGGTTCGACCGCGCAAAGACTTTACAATTATTCGCGCAGATTGCTTATAGAGATAATATCCGACGAAATGACGGACGCCGAGAAAGTGCATGCCATCTACGATTGGATAATGTGGAACGTCATGTATGACTATGAGGCGATTAAATCGTCCGACGCCGCAGTCAGCGCGGCGTTCAAAGCCTACTGGCTGGAAGGCGTGCTCACCGACAACAACCGCTACGCCGTTTGCGACGGAATGTCGAAAGCGATGTCTTTTCTGTGCCGCATGGAAGGCATACCGGCTTACCGTGTTACGGGAATAGCGGGCGATTCGGTTGCCGGAATGAGCTATTTCGACGCTTGCAATTTCAAGGAAACCGAGTGGGGCGGTCATGCTTGGAATAAAGTCTATGTCGACGGAGCATGGTACGTTGTCGACGCCACCTGGGGCGATTCTCTCGCATCCGTCAAGGGGCGCGTCTACGAAATGGCGTGGCACGATTGGCTGCTGCTTAGCGATAAAGATATAAGCGACACGCACGAATACGACCATACCACAAACAATCCGACGACCGCCGATACATCGTATAACATTTACGATAAAACCGAACTCGAATATGTCGATACATCGGGCGAACCCGCCGTGACGGATATGTATATCGACGGGGTGGGCAGCCGTATGGACGAACAGATATACGAACTTATGGAATATCTTCACTATATGCGCACGGTGAGTACGGGCAGTGTTTCGATAGGGGGAAGCACCCAGCTTCAAACCTATATCGGTGTGGAGATAAAAGCCGAAAAAATGAGTACGCTGCTGTCCAAGGCGACCGACGAACTTCGAAACCCGTTCAGGCAAAAACTCCAATCGCTCGGTTATTCGTATTCGGTATTCTCGAAAGATTACGAAATACTCGGCATGAGCGATAAAATTCTCGTAATGCTGAAAAGATAGCCGCAAAAAAAGCGTTCCGAGCGGAACGCTTTTTCGCATGTTTTAAATTTTCGGCTTGAAAGTTTTCAGTCCGCCTTTTACTATTTCGCAGTCGAGCGTGATGTCGCGGTAAATTTCGCCGTCCAGTTCCAACGGGTAGTTATACGGCGAAGTAACCTTTACTTTTTCGCAGGCGAAGTGATGGGTGTACGGTTTTTCCAAGTGGTTGCCGCGCACAAATCCCCACAGCGCACGCATTATTCTTCCGTTTTTCGGAAGCTCTATCGTCACTACGTCAAGCAGTCCGTCCGTCATCGACGAAAGCGGTGAAATCTTCATTCCGCCGCCGAACTGTTTACCGTTGCATACGCCGACCATTATGCAGGAATAGTGTTTGGTTTCGCCTCCGCTCGTAACGTCAAGTTCGTAAGGAGTGAAATGTTTGATACAGTTTATAAGGGACATGAGATATGTGAATTTCGTATCTTTCTTGTTTTCCACGCCTTCCAGCACGCTCACATCCAGTCCCGTTCCGCAGATGTTCAAACATCTGAGATTTTCACCGACTTTGATGTAGTCGATACTTATCGGCTCGCCGTCCAGTGCGGTTCTCAGCGCCTGAGTCGGCTTTTTCGACGCACCGAACACTTCCGCAAAATCGTTGCCGCGTCCGCACGGTATAAACCCGAGCGAGCATTTTTGCGTATCCATACCGTTCAGCACTTCGTGAAAAGTTCCGTCGCCGCCTACGGCGATTATGCGTTCGCCGCAAAACTCGGCGGCAAGTTCTTTGGCATGCCCCTTATATCTTGTTTCGGTTATTTCATACGGCTCGCCGCGTTCGCTCATCAAAGAAACTATTATATTTTCAATCTTTCTGCCGTTTCCCGTACCGCTGCCGGGGTTTACTATAAATCGGTACACTCTGTCTGTTCTCCCTTTGTAGCCGCGTCTTTTACGGACGCATTGCGGCAGGTAATCGTCTGCCCCAAATATCAGTATATCAAATTTTCGCCGAAATATCAAGAGAAATAATAAAAAAGATTGCCAAAATACAATTTTAATGATATAATTGCTTTGTATGAAGATAGAAGTGCCTAAAAGTTTGGAATTACTTGTTAAGTCCGCAGGAGTTCCCGTCTATTTGGTGGGGGGCTATGTCCGCAACAGTCTGCGCGGACTCAAACCGACCGACATCGATTTGACGGGTCCGTGTCCCGTAAGCGCTTTGAAACTGTCGCCGAAGTACAGGGTCAAAACCGTGAATTTCCGTTTGGGAACGGCTCAGATAAAATACGGTAAGGAAGTGTACGAGTATACTCCTTTCCGCGTGGAAAACTACGATAAAGGGCATACGCCCAGCGAAGTGTTTTTTACTACGGACATACGCCAGGACGCGCTCCGAAGGGATTTCACCTGCAACAGCGTATATTACGACATTCTCGCCGACGAGCTCATCGATTTCGTCGGCGGCATATCCGATATAGAAAAGGGCATACTGCGCTGTCACAAACCCGAAAGGATACTTTCGTCCGACGGACTGCGCATTCTGCGCCTTGTGCGTTTCGCCTGCTCTCTCGGATTCAAAATAGAGGGGGCAACCGCTACCGCTGCAATGGCGAAAGCCGAACTGCTGAAAGACATAACGCCGGAGAGAAAACGCGAAGAGCTTGACAAAATGCTGGTTGCCGATACCGTAAACGGCGTCGACCAGGCGCACTACCGCGCAATGAAACTGCTCGGAAAAATGGGACTGTTCAAATACCTCATTCCCGAAGTCGAACAGTGTATTTCTCTTATGCAAAACGAAAAGTATCACAAGTATGATGTTGCGGAACACACTTTCCGCACGGTGGCTTACGCGCCGCCGAAAGTGCGTCTTGCCGCATTGTTCCATGACCTCGGCAAAGCATACTGCATGGAAAAGCACGGCAACATGCACGGCCACGAAGTGGTTTCGGCACGCATAGCCGAGCGCCGCATGGGCTATTACGGACTTCGTTACAGCAACGACGAAATAGCGTTTGTCAAACGGCTGGTGCTCAATCACATGTACGATATGTCGGGCAATACGTCCGACGCGAAAGTGCGCCGTTTCGTCGCCCGCAACTTCGACGTGATAGACGACTTGGTCGACCTCATAAACGCGGATAAACTCGCTACGGGTATGGTAACGCGAGAGCAGGTCGGCGAAAGCAGATTCACCGCCGTAAAATGGGACATAATCGAAAGCGGCGCGCCCGTATATATAGGCGACCTCGAAATCGACGGAACGGACTGCCATGCCGCGGGACTGGACGGCGAACAGATAGGCGCGTTTTTGAAAGATATGCTCGATATATGTCTGCTTAATCCGCAGTTAAACAACAGAGAGTGGCTTTTTGAACACGCGCGTATGCGCGCCGAGTCTTTGCAAAAGGACAAATCGGAAGCGAAATGAAAGTAGATTTGCACTGCCATTCGAATTTTTCCGACGGAGAGCTTTCTCCGTGCGAGCTTGCGCAGTATGCCAAACAGGCCGGCGCGGACGCATTTGCGCTTACCGACCACGACACCATGTGCGGCGTGAACGAGGCGCGCATCGCGGCGCGGAATTTGGGACTGAAATTCGTGGCGGGCGTGGAAATATCCGCTTACTGCGGAGCAAACGTGCATGTACTCGGATACAACGTAAATGCGGCGGATTCGCGTTTTGTTGCGTTTGAAAAGGAGATATCGGAGAAAAGAGAGGAAAGGGCGGTGCGCACGCTTGCCGTACTTGAAAAACACGGAATGAGTTTGACGCTCGGCGACGTGTACAAGTATGCCCGCAGAAATCCGTCGCGCGCCCACATCGCACGCGCGCTTGTCGCGGCTGGATACGAGCGCGATATCCGCAGCTGCTTTTCGAAATGGCTTAAAGAGGGCGCGCCCTGTTACATCCCCACCGATTTCATGACGCCCGAACAGGCGGTGTCGTTTATCCGCGCGCTGGGCGGCAAAGCCGTGCTTGCTCATCCCGTGCGGCTCAAACTTTCCGAAGAAGAATGCGAAAACCTAATCGCAAGAATGAGCGGGTGCGGACTTGACGGTATAGAGGCGAGTTATAAGTTTTCCGATGAGCAAACCGTGGAGCGCTATCGTGCGCTTGCCGAAAAATATTCTCTTTTCGTCACCAACGGCGGCGACTTTCACGCTCCCGACCGAAGCGTGTTCGTGCCGCGCGAAGTCGGCGGAGAAACGCTTTCGGCGCTCGGACTGAAATAGGAAAAAACGGCGGGACTTTCGTCCGCGCCGTTTGGAGTATAAAAGGTTTTCGGCTTTATGCGTTTGCGGAGCAAGAACAGTATTTCTCGCATTCGCAGTTAATCTGCTCGCAGTCCGCGCATGTCGTTTCGTACATGCCCGCTTCGTTCATATAATTGAAAGCGGCAAACTGGTCGCGGGTGCACTCGTTGAAAAGCGAATGCAAAAGTTCGCGGAGTTTCTCGTCCGAGCATTCGATAATGGCGTCGGCGTAAAGTTTGACAAGCGTTTTGTGGCAGCCGAGCACGTCGGAAATGATGTCGTAGTCGTCAAGACGGCAGTTCTGCTGAGCAATATCCGTAGTCGTTTTCATGTTCGTTTTCCTCCTTAATCCTGATTTTCGAGATAGTTCAAAAGTGTCTCGAAACGGTGTTTGCAGTTGTTTGCATATCTGCCTATGTCGGCTTTGAGCGTTTCGTCGCAGATATCCGAAACATAGTTGCAGCACTTCTTATACGCGAGGTTTTCCGAATCGAGCAGTTCACCGATTTTGGAAAGACTCTTTGTGGTAATGTTGGGCATAATTTGCTCCTCCCGAATTATTTTTGTATTCGTAGTATTTTTCGTTTGAAACGGTTTTATGCACGAAAATGCGGAGGCTGGACGTAAAAATGGGAATAATAACCGAGATAACAAGACAGAAAGGAAACAAAAAGCGCGTCAGCATATTCGTAGACGGCATGTTTTTCTGCGGATTGGACGAACTGACCGCCGTTAAAAACCGACTCAAAGTCGGCGACGAAATCGATGCCGAAGAATTGGAAAACTTGCAGGCGGAATCCGAATACGTTACAGCCCTCGATAAAGCTCTCGGCTATCTGTCCGTACGCCCGAGAAGCCGCCGCGAAATAAAGACATACCTATCGGGCAAAGGTTATCTTGCGGCAACGGTCGACAAGGTGAGCGCACGCCTTACGGAACTCGGCTATCTCGACGACGAATCCTATGCCAAACAGTATATAAGCGAAAACATGTCGCGTTACGGAAGCATAAGGCTGAAAAACGAGCTCATAAAACGCGGAGTCGCACGCGAAACGGCGGACAATGCGCTTCAAGAGGCGGACAGGGACGGCGCGCTTGCGGATTTGGCGCGGTCGCTGTGGCGCTCTTGCGGCGGCGACAGATACAAGCTGAAACAAAAACTCTATGCAAAAGGCTGTTCGGGCGACGATATCGAAACCGCGCTGTCGCTTGCCGAAGAGGAAAATTTATTCGATTAAACGGAGGCTTATTATGGAAACAAGACTGCCGCAAGGCTTCAAACTCGGACATTTCGACAATGACAAAACAGGCGTCACCGTCATATTGGCGGAAGACGGCGCGGTGGGCGGCGTGGACGTGCGCGGCTGCGCGCCCGGCACGCGCGAAACGGACATGCTGGCAAGCGAAAAGGCTGTCGATACCGTTCACGCCGTTGCGCTTTGCGGCGGCTCCGCTTACGGCTTGGAAGCGTGCTGCGGAATAATGCACTGGCTGCGCGAAAAGGGAATCGGTTACGCCATGGGCGACAAGATAGTCCCTCTCGTGACGGGGGCGGTCATCTACGATTTGAAGGGCGACGGATATGCCTATCCCGACGCAAGCGCGGGCAGAGCGGCGTGCGAAAACGCTTCGGATAAGTGCGTGCGCGGCAAGGTCGGTGCAGGCAAGGGCGCCACCGTAGGTAAGATTCGCGGCAACGCGTTCGCAAGCGAAAGCGGACTCGGCATTGCGACTGTCAATGTCGGCGACGTTACCGTGACGGCAGTCGTAGTCGTCAATGCCTGCGGAGACGTTTACGACGTGGACAGCGGAAAAATAATCGCGGGAGCAAAAGCAAACGACGGCACGTTTTTGGATACCGCCGGCTGCGTGGTCAAAGGGAATCTGGGCAGACTCATGACGGGCGCAAACACTACGGTGGGCTGTATCATGACGGACGCCAAACTCACCAAGCTGCAAGCCAACAAGCTGGCGGCTCTCGCACACGACGGCATGGCGCGCGCGATACGTCCCGTGCATACCGATTACGACGGGGATACGCTGTTCGCGCTTTCCTCGGGAAAGAAAGACGCGCAGTTTATGATGATAGGCGTGGCGGCGGAGGAAGCGGTTGCGCGCGCAATAATGGATGCGGTAAAGTTATGATTTCGATAGGTACGGACATAACGGAAGTCGGACGCATAAAAAAAGCCGCGCAAAGCGAGCGTTTTCTGTTGCGCGTGTTTTGCGAAGGAGAGCTCGAATACTTCCGCAAGAGAGGCGGCGATTTCCGTTCGCTTGCGGGCATGTGGTGCGTTAAAGAGGCGGTAGCGAAAGCGCTCGGCACGGGCGTGGTTTTTCCGCTTACCGACATAGAACTTGCGCACGATATCGGCGGCAGACCGATTGCTCTTTTGCACGGAAAGGCAAAGGAACTTTTAAGCGGACGCAGCGTCGAAGTGTCCGTTTCCCATACCGACGCGTATGCTACGGCTACGGCTATAATAGTCCAATCGGAGATGATAAAATGAGCGGCAGAGTTCTCGGTGTGAAACAAATGCGCGAGTGCGAACGCGCGGCGGCGGATTACGGATTAGACGAAGACATACTAATCGAAAACGCGGCGGCGGCAATCCATAAAAGAATGAGCGAATACATCCGCGGTTTGCGCAAAAACGACACAATCGCCGTTTTTGTCGGAGGCGGCAACAACGGCGCGGACGGACTTTCGCTTGCGCGCAGACTGCTTATCGACGGCATAAACGTCGAAGTCGTCGCCGTTTCAGAAAGTTTCAACGCGGCTTGCGAAAAAAGACTGCGCGCGTTTTCGGCGCTCGGAGGAAAAGTGATTTCTCTTGCACGGGCTGCGGCGCGCGCCGATATGTATGCCGTAGCCGTCGACGCGGTGTTGGGAATAGGGCTCAGCCGCGACGTCGAAGGCGACACGAAAACGGCGGTCGGAATCATGAACGGTTGCGACGCGAAAAAAATAGCGGTAGACGTGCCTACGGGATTGGGCGCAGACGACGGCAGGGTGTACGGCACGGCGGTCAAAGCCGACGTTACGGTTGCTCTCGGAGCGTATAAATACGGACATTTTCTCGGCTCGGGCGCGGATTACTGCGGCGAAACCGTGCTCGAACAAATCGGCATAAAGGTCGAATGCGGCGCGGTGTTATGTGCAAAAGATACGCCGAAACCGCCTGCGAGAAAGCGCTGTTCGCACAAGGGCGACTACGGCAGAATAAAGATAATGGGCGGCAGTCCGTCCATGATAGGCGCGCCGCTGATTGCGGCGGAAGCCGCGCTGGCATACGGCGCCGGGCTGGTGACGCTGTGCGTCGCAAATTCGCTCGCGGACGCTTACCGCAGCCGTATAAAGGAAGCCACCCTTGCTCTTTTGAGCGACAACGGCGGATTCTTTACTTTCGACAAGGCGGCGCTCGATTCCCTTTTCGTCGGCGCGGACGTTTTGGTAATAGGTCCGGGAATGGGCGGCAATCCCGACGCCGCGAAAATTATCGGTTATGCCTGCCGTAATTTCGGCGGCACGGTTATTCTCGACGCCGACGCGCTCAACGTGCTTGCCGTAAATCCCGAAATAACGAAGGGACACAAGTGTCGGCTTATACTTACGCCTCATCGAGGCGAGTTCGTCCGCCTGTACGGCAAGACGGAGGAGAGCGAAATCGTAGCGAAATCGCAGCGCGCGGCGGAAGAATCCAATGCCGTTGTGGTTTGCAAATCCAACACCACAATTATAACCGACGGCATTGCGACTTATATCAATGCACGCGGCACTGCGGCGCAGGCAAAGGGCGGAAGCGGCGACATGCTTGCCGGAATAATCGCAGCCTACTGCGCTTGTTTGCCGGCGGTGCAGGCATGCGCCGCCGCCTGTTACGCTGCGGGCGATACGGCGGTTCGCGCAGCCGCAGAGATAGGCGAGAACGCGCTGAAAGCAAGCGATTGCATAGAATACGCAAAGCGGACATAAAATCCGTTCAAAACGAAAACAATACCCCGGGCGGCATTTTGCGCCGGGGTATTTTTAATTGCAAAAATATTCGGTTATGAATATATAAATGCGAAAAACAGGTATACTAACGGTATAACTCGCAAAAAAGGGGAAATAAATACATGAGCAGATATACTGTAGAGGTGGACGAAAATTTGGACAGAATACTTACGGGCGCGGCGAACATGCGTTCGATGAGCGTGGAAAAACTAATCGAACTTTTGTTGAACCGTTTTGCCGTAGACGTGCATAGCATAAAAACAGAGGACATGAAAGAGGGCTACGCCGAGTGCGGCGCACTTAATCTCGAATGGGCAAATCTGAAATAAATCCAAAAATGAAAGAGGTGCGTTAACGCAAAGTGGAGCAGGTCAGACGCGGACAGATATACTATGCCGATTTGAGCCCCGTCGTGGGTTCGGAGCAGGGCGGAACACGCCCCGTTCTCGTCATACAAAACGACGTAGGCAATAAGTATTCGCCCACGGTGATAGCGTGCGCCGTGACGTCGCAGATGACGAAAGCCAAACTGCCCACTCACATCGAACTGCGCCAAGGTCAGTTCGGACTTCCGAAAGATTCGGTGGTGCTTTTGGAACAGATACGCACCCTCGACAAAAGACGGCTCAAAGAAAAACTCGGACAGCTCGACGAAAAAACCATGGAAAAGGTAGACAAAGCAATACTTATTTCGCTCGGATTCATTTAAGCGGCGCAAAAACAAATCATGTATCCCGATTTTCAAGGTCGGGATTTTTTGTTTTCGGCAAGCGACATAAAAACAAATTCGGCGGCGCATACTTTCTTTATGAAGAACGCCGATTATTTTCAATGTCTGTTCGACGAAAAGTGCAATGTCGTAAGACGTGATTTTCTGTGCGGCAAAAAAGACGCCGCGCTGTTTTTCAATCCCGATTTGACCGATTCGGAAATATTGAGACAGTTTCTGCGCGCCGCCATGAACGGCGGAAAATCGGTTGCCGACATAGAAAAAAGCGTCGTGTACGTGTCGGAAACCACGCTTACGACCAAGCGCGAAGACGCCGTATCCGCGGTGCTGACGGGTGATGCGGTTTTCGTACTCGACGGCGACGAAACGCTTTTGATTGTCGATGCCAAAAAATTCGACAAGCGCACCATAAGCGAGCCGCCCACCGAAACCGTCATACGAGGTCCGCGCGAGGGATTCACAGAAGATATAAAAACCAATCTTGCGCTTTTACAGCGTCGGTTCAAGTCGCCGCATCTGTGCATAGAAACCGTCACCGTCGGGAAGCAGTCCAAAACCCAAGTGGCTGTCGTATATCTTTCCACGGTGGCTGATAAAAAGACCGTCGAAGATGTCGTAAAAAGAATAAAAGCCGTCAATATAGATACGGTCACGGACTCTAACTATCTTGTTCCGTATCTCGAAAAAAGACCGTACTCGCTGTTCAAACAGGTCGGCTTTACGGAAAAACCCGACGTCGCGTCTTCGAAAATGGCGGAGGGGCGCATAGCGATAGTCACCGACGGTTCGCCCATGGTGCTCACGGTGCCGTTCATAATAGCCGAGGATTTCCAGTCGGGCGACGACTACTACGAAAGGAGTTCTTTTACTTCGTTTCTGCGTATAATCCGTCTGCTTGCGCTGTTTCTCGCCGTGCTGCTGCCGGGCGTCTACGTAGCGTTTCAAACCTATCATTACGACATGCTGCCGAATAAGTTTCTCATAACGCTCATGAACGCGATAAAGGGCGTGCCTCTGCCGCCTATGTGGGAAATGCTGTTTGTTTTGCTGTTGTTCGAAGTGATACGCGACGCCAGCGTCCGAATGCCGCGTGCCGTCAGCATGGCAATGAGTATTGTCGGGGCGATAGTGCTCGGCGAAACGGCGGTAAAGGCGGGACTCGTAAGTTCGCCCGCGGTAATGCTTACGGCGCTGTCGAGTATCGCGCTGTTCACCGCGCCCAACGAAGTCGGAACCATGAGTCTTTTGCGCATGGTGATTACGCTTGCGGGCGGCATAGCGGGCGCGCTCGGTATAATCGCGGTAAGCGTATATATAGTGCATTATCTTTGCCGCATGGACATGTACGGCTCGCCGTATCTCGCCCCGTTTGCGCCGCTGATACGGTCGGATTTGAAGGACGGCGTCACGCTCACGGTACGCAGCGACATGGAAAACCGTCCGCTGTCCGTGAACACGCCTAACAGAGTCCGTGAAAAAAGACCCGAAGATTTGGAATAAGGAGAATACGATATGGAGCAAATACAGGCTGCGGAAATAAGCGAAGAACGCCCCGCCCGAAGGACTCGCACAAACGCGCTGTCGTCGCACCAGTTGATAGCGATGACGTTTATCATAGGGTTCGGGCTTAATATGCTCAACCTTCCCGCCGTGCTTGTCATGGACGGAGGCAGGGACGGCTGGCTTGCCATGCTGTTCATTACGGCGGTTGATTGCGTCGCGTTATACTTCACACTGCTTGTCATGCGCCGCTTCCGCGAAGTGAATGTTTCGGGCAAAGCATATAAAATCATACGTACCGTTTTGGCGGTCGTTTTTCTGACTTGGTCGCTCGGGAAGCTCATGTTGATAATAGGTGAAGCGCGAATGTTCTTCGGAAAAACGGTGTTCGCAAACCTCGATTGGCTTGTGTTTTTGGGATTGCTCGGCGCTCTTGCGGCAATACTCGGCGCAGGCGGCGGACGCGCGCTGGGACGGCTTTGCGAACTGTTTCTGCCCATTGCCGCGGTTGCGGTTATTATGCTGGTCGTTATGTCTTACTCGGGCGGCACGCATTTTTCCGACGTACTGCCGATATTGCATAACAATGCGGACGTGCTTAAATGCCCGATAAAATATGCGCTTTGGACGGGGAACTATCCCGTGCTGTGCGTCTTTTTCCGTAACGCGGAATTCAAAAAGCACACCTGCGCGGTAAGCACCGCAGCGGCAGGCATATCGGGGATAATGGCGGCTGCGCTCACGTTTGCGCTCAGCGCGGCATACGGTAACATCCGGCAGCTCATCTATTACGGCAGCAATGCCGCGGACATGAATCAGTATGTCAGCAACTACAATTTCGGCAGAATCGATCTGATAGTATTCACGGTCTGGTCGGTCGTGCTTCTCATAGAGTCGGGTATATTCCAGCATGCCGCGGTGGAATGCGTCAGCGCAATAATACCGAAAAGCTATCCGCATATCTATTCGGTCGCCGTCGGCGTCGTCGTGTATGTTCTCATGAATCTGCTTGTGCCGTGCGACGTCCGTCTGTTTACCTTCGCCACGAAATACATGCCGTACTATTCGCTCGCCGTTCAAACGGCATTGCCTGCGGTGGGTGCGGCGGCGGTTGCGGTGCACATGATTGCATGCCGCAAGCGTAAGAGGAGGCAAAATTGAAAAAGCTGTCTGCAAACAAAAAACTGATTATCTATAAAGTTGCGGTTATCGCCCTCGCGCTGCTGTTTATGTTTTATCCGGGAGTCGCGGATAAACAGCCGCAGATAGATTCGCGCGTTATGGTAACGTCGATAGGTTTCGACGATTACGAAGACGGAAAACTGATGCTTACCGCCGTAGTAACCGTTCCCGCGAGCGGCGGCACGAGCGGCAAGGAAACCACGGCAAGCGCGGACGGTGATACGATAGGGGAATCCATTGCAAATTTAAGCCGCGCCCTCGGTAAAAACGCCACGCTGTCGCACTGCGGCATGGTAGCGTTCGGCAGAGAGCTTTGCATGCGCGGCATAGAACGCGAAATAAGCTATCTTGTCGCGTCGGGCTTGATTTCCGACGGAGCGTCGGTAATAGCCGCCGACGGAAAGGCGCAGGAGCTCATAGATACGGCTGCGGGACTTTCGGAAGCCGCGGCGTTTTCTCTCGGCAGCTTTTTGTCGTTTGCGGTGGAAAACGCTCAGATACCCATGATGTCGCTGCTTCGTTTCGCTTCGGCAAGCGAAAGCAAGGGCAAGTCCGCCTATATGCCGATAATCAAAATGGGACCCGGCGGCGACCAAAGCGGAAAAGGCGAGCAAGGAGGCGAGCAAGGAGGCAGTCAAGGAGGAGGACAGAGCGGCGGTCAAGGCGGAGAGCAGGGCGAAGGTTCGGGCGGCTCCGGCGAGAGCGGACAAAGCGGAGGAGGACAGGGACAGTCATCTCAGGGGGAAGAGGCGCAAATTCTTTCCTCGGATAAAACCCTGATTTTCAAAGACTATCGGGCGGAATGCGAATTCGACAAGGACGCAACCATGTCCATAACATGGCAGGACTCACAGTCCGACAGGGGACTCATCAAACTGGATAAATTCGAATTCAAAGGCGAAGACCTCGGTCCGTTTACTTTCCGAATGAAAAAGAAGGGTGTAAAAATCAAGGCGAAATGGAACGGCGACAGCCCTGCCGTGCGCGTATGCGTGGACGCCCAGCTGGAAATAGAGGACAGTCACCGCCTTTCCGAAAAACAGCAGGAGGGGTATACCGAACAGGAACTCATGATGCAGATGCGGAAATCGCTGTCCGAAAAGTTCGACAAAGAGATTCTCACGGGGTGGGAAAAAGCGGTGGAAAACAAAGTCGACCCGTTCAAGTTCGGGTATAATCTTTATAAGAAGAACCCCAAAACTTACGAACGCGTATTTGCGGCGGACGACGATGTGTTCGACGTTTTGCGTCCCGAAACCGAAATCAAACTGCTGATAATCTGACAAACAAAAGCCGAGCGGGCAGCTCGGTTTTTTTGTTGCATACGCCGAATACAAAATATAAAAATCGAAAAAATCGCAAAAAACACTTGACAAGTGCGGGGGGGGTGTATTATTTATCTGGCTTAAGATATGAATTGCGGAAGGCGTATGTATTTGTAGATGCCTTGAAGTGCAGAGTCTTTTTTGATTCGTATCGAAAGAACATTTTAACTTATAGGAGGGACATGTATGTCAAAGGCAAGAATGAAGAATAGGACTCTCATGCTTATTCTCATACCCATCATGGCGGTAGTGCTTGTCGGCATGATTGTCGGCAACTATTACGCCCTGATATGGAACACGGTCATTTCGCGCCACTTCAATCAGCAAACGTACAGAACGGAGTTGATTGACGAAAGCGTCGAAATAGACGACGAATGGTTTAAAAAGGACTATGCCACCGAAGCGGAGCTAACCGCCGCAAGCGGCAAAGTTGCGCAGGACATCGAAGCGGAAGGCTTGGTTCTGCTTAAAAACGACGGCGCACTGCCGATTGCGACAAGTGCGGCAAACAAAGCCAAAGTCAGTCTC
This sequence comes from Clostridia bacterium, assembly GCA_022793815.1. Taxonomy (GTDB): domain Bacteria; phylum Bacillota; class Clostridia; order Christensenellales; family Pumilibacteraceae; genus MGBC157735. Next base: position 40,126 of record JAAWDP010000015.1, read on the forward strand.
TTTTCCGTTTCTTCCGTAGATATGGTTTACGGAGGAACGGGTTCGGGCTCGATTGACGCATCTACTGCGCCTACGCTTAAAGACGCTTTGGAAAAAAGCAATGTTTCCGTCAACGACGAACTTTGGAGCTTTTATAAGGCGAAAAACGAAACTTACAAAAGGAGCTCCCCCAACTGGCGCGGCGGTCAGTTTGCGATAAATGAAGTTCCTTGGAGCGAAATGACGGACGGAGTAAAAAATTCGTTTGCGAACTTCAACGATGCTGCGATAGTCGTAATAGCGCGCAGCGGCGGCGAAGGCAGCGACCTTACGGCGCAAAACTTCGGCGAAACGAAAAACGTAGAAGGTAACAAAGGCAGTTACCTCGAACTTTCCGTGCAGGAAGCCGAAATGCTCGAAGAAGTCAATAAAGCATTTTCCGAAATAATCGTTCTCATAAATGCTAACAATGCCATGGAACTGGGCTGGCTTAACGATTACCCGAATATCAAAGCGGCAATGTGGATAGGCGGCGTAGGGCAAACAGGACTTTATGCGGTTGCCGAGGCTATCGTCGGAACGGTAAATCCGTCGGGCAGACTTGTCGACACATACGCTTACGATGCCGATTCCGCTCCGGCTGCCGTCAATGCGGGCGCAAACTTCTGGATTGAAAACAAACCGGCTTCTGCGGGATACGCAAACGAAGCCGACCAGTACATTATGGAAGCCGAAGGCATCTACGTCGGCTACCGCTATTATGAAACCCGTTACGAAGATGTTGTACTTGCGAGAAACAACGTCGGCGCGTTCGATTATGCAAAAACAGTTATGTATCCGTTCGGCTACGGACTTTCCTATACCGAATTCGAATATTCCGATTTTGCGGTAGAGCGTTCGGGAGAAAACTTTACGGTGAGCGTCAAAGTAACGAATAAAGGCACAAAAGCGGGCAAACACACCGTGCAGGTGTACGGACAGTCCGAGTACACGCAATACGACATAGACAACAAGATAGAGAAAGCGGCTGTGGAGCTTATGGGCTTTGCCAAAACCGCCATGCTCGAACCGAATGCAAGCGAAACCGTAAAAGTATCCGTGGCGAAGAAACAGTTTGCATGCTACGATTACACCAATGCAAAAACCTACGTTCTCGACGCGGGAACGCATTATATAACCGTGGGAAAAGACGCTCACGATGCGGTTAACAATATACTCGCGGCAAAGGGCAAGAAATCGGAAAACGGCATGACCGCCGACGGAAATGCGTCGATGGCATATTCGTGGAAGCAGAATTCTTTGGATAAGAAAACTTATTCCGAAGACGATAAGACGGAAACCGAAATAACAAACCGCTTCGATAAAGCAAACATTCAAAATTTTTCGGACGGCAAGGACTTCGAATATCTTTCGAGAAACGACTGGAACGGAACATATCCTACGGCTTTTGCGGACAGAACCGACGAAAAAGGCGAGAAGTATAAAACTTTTTCCGCCGAAATGATTGCGGCTCTCGCACCCCCGTACACCGAAGACAAGGAGTCGTTTACAATGCCCACGGTTGCGGCAAGCAAAGTAAAGGGTCTTAATCTCGCAACGCTTATGGGTATCGATTACGACAGCGACGCGTGGGATGATTTTCTCGACCAATTGACGGCGGAACAAATGCTTAAACTCGTCAGAATGAACGGCTACGGCAATCCCGAAGACCCCGACCTCGGAGTGCCCGCCACTGTGGCAAAAGACGGTCCTGCCGGGATATCCGCAACGCTTGTCGGCGGAGCGAGAGGAATGGCTTATCCCACCGAAGTGGTTATTGCGTCCGCATTTAATGTCGAGCTTGCGGAAAAGATGGGTGTTGCCGTAGGTAACGACGCTCTTTATGCGGGAGTCGACGCATGGTATGCGCCCGCAATGAACATTCACCGCAACGCTTATGCAGGCAGAAACTTCGAATATTACAGCGAAGACCCGTTTATTTCGGGCAAGATAGGCGCGGCGGAAGTCAAGGGAGCACAGTCCAAAGGTCTGTTCTGCTATGTCAAGCATTTTGCGCTTAACGACACCGAAGGCGTAATAGACGCAACCAACGGTATCAAGGGCTCGAAGGACGGCATATCTACATTCAACAATGAACAGGCTGTACGCGAAATCTATCTCAGACCGTTTGAGTACGCAGTCAAAGAAGGCGGTGCTACGGGCATAATGAATGCGTTTAACAGAATAGGTACGGTTTGGTGCGGACATCATTCGGGATTGCAGCAGGACGTGCTTCGCGGAGAATGGGGATTTATCGGCGGTATAATAACCGACAATGCGGGACTTCCAAACTATATGGATATCAAAGCGGGCTTGCAGGCAGGCACCGACCTTTGGATGAACAATAACGAAACCCGTTATCTTATCGACGGTTACGAAAGCGACCCGCAGATAATGACGTATCTGAGAAACGCGACGCACAATCTTCTTTATACAATGGTAAACAGCGCGGCTATGAACGGACTCAGTCCCAATTCGAGAATCATTTCCATAATTCCGCTGTGGGAAAGATGGCTTATAGTTCTTGATGTGTTTGTCGGATTGTTGATTGCCGCAGGCGTGGTGTGGATTGTGCTTCGCTGCCTCAAACGCCCCGATTCGAAAGAGGAATAATTTCCCGTCCGTAATACAGTAAAACAAAAAACCGAGCGCTCGCTCGGTTTTTTTAATACTCGTTTCTATTCCGCGTCGAATTCGTCCAAAATCGTTTCCGTGGCTTTGCCCGCAACGCGCTTGGTGTCCGCAACCGAGCCCGAAAGCACGATAATGTCGTCGGGGAGCAGAGTGCAACTGCCGTCGGGCGTCACTATGACTTCGTCGCCGCGCTTAATCAGCAAAATGGTGACTTTTTCGGTTACGGTCAGCTTCAATTGCATAAGCGTCTTGTTTTGCCATTTGACGGGTGTCTTAATTTCGATAATGCGGAATTTTTCGTTAAGCGACAGAATTTCTATCATGTTCGGCTTGGTGAGCTGTCCGCCAATCTTCATACCCATTTCCTCTTCGGGTACAAGCACCAAATCCGCGCCTATCTTTTTGAGAATATCCTTGTGGCGTTCGTTCTGCGCTTTCGCAATGACGAGGGGAAGCCCCATCTGTTTCAGCGTCAGCGTAATGAAAATGCTTGCCTCTATTTCGCTCGCAATGCACACAATGCCGACGTCCATGTTTTTTATGCCGAGTTTTTCCAATATTCTCTCGTCCGTGGCGTCCGCGCAGATTGCCTGCGTGCAGTATGCGTCGATTTCGTTTATTTTGTCCGGGTCCTTGTCTATGACAAGAACCGAGGCGCCGTCCTCGTAAAGTTTACGTGTCAGCGACGTGCCGAACAGACCCAATCCTATTACAACGAATTCTCTCTTGACCGCTTTTGCCATAATTACCTTCCTTTTGTCAGCCGACGTTTATATTGCCGTCGGGATATACTATTTTATTGTCGTGCGCGCTTGCCGAAATAAACATCAAACCTATCGTCACCATTCCAACGCGCCCGAAAAACATGTTCAGCATAAGCACAATTTTGCCGACGGGGGACAGGACGGCCGCCAAACCGCACGAAAGCCCCGAAGTCGAATAAGCCGAAAAACATTCGAACAAAATATTCTCAAAGGATATGCCCGAGCTTCTTTCCGAAAACAGAAGTATGAATGTGGATACAAGCACCAACAGCAGACTCGCCGAAAAAACGCTTACGCTTTTTCTTGCCGTCTGACGGTTTATCTTGTGCCGACCTATGGTGATATCTTCTTTTTCGCCGAATCCCGTCAAGGTAATCAGTATCAGCACGGTGAATGTGGTGGTGCGTATACCGCCGCCCGTAGAACCCGGCGACGCGCCGACAAACATAAGAAACATGGTCATGAATTTGCTTGCGCTTGTCATGCCGTTTTGGTCTATCGTCGCAAAACCCGTACTGCGCGGCGATACGGACTGAAACAGCGAGGCAAGCAGTTTTCCTCCGACGGTCATGCCGCCCATGGTCGCCTCGTTGCCGAACTCCGCGCCGAAGAAAAACACCCAGCCCACGGCGACAAGCACGCCCGAAGTTATTAAAGCGACTTTCGTGTGCAGAGAAAGCTTTTTCGGATTGAACTTGCAGTTCAGTATATCCATAAGCACGGCGAAACCGAATCCGCCGAGCAGTATAAGAAAGGACACGGACAGATTGACCGTTATATCGCCGACAAACGTGCCCAGCGAATTTCCCGTTCCCATGATGTCGAAACCCGCATTACAAAATGCCGACACCGACGTAAACAGCGCCTGCCATACACCTATGCCGCCGTTCGCGGAAACAAACGGGTACAGCAGAAGGATAAACCCGAACCCCTCGATTGCAAGCGTAACCAGCATTATGTTGCGCCCCAGCCGCACGAGTCCTCGGTTGTTGTCCTGATTGAATTCGGTTTTCATGGTTATTCGGTCGGCAAGCGTTATCTTCTTTCCGAGCAGCATAAACAGCAACGTGGTTATGCACATGAAACCCACACCGCCGAACTGAATCAAAATAAGCAGAACTATCTGACCGAAAACGCTGAAATAGGTTGCCGTATCGGGCAGAACCATAAGCCCCGTAGTACTGACCGCGCTCGTGGCTGTAAACATGGCGTCGAGAAAACTCATCCATTTTCCGCTTTTCGCGCTTACGGGCAGACACAGAAGAAACGCACCCAAAACGATAACGCCCAAAAAGCCGAGCACTATTTTGTGCGCGGGTCGCAATCTGACGCGGTGAAATATTTTGCTTTCTTTGCCGTTCTTGCTCAAAACTTATGTGCCGTCCTTTTAAGCAGACAAGTCGCGCTTGCCGCAATTCCTTTTTCTTCGCCCACTATTCCCAGGTTTTCGGTGGTCGTCGCCGAAATATTCACGTTGTCCGTATCCGTTCCCAAAGCCTCGGCAATGCGCTTTCTCATAAGCGGAATAAATCCCGCGAGTTTGGGCTTCTGAGCCATTATCACCGCGGAAACATTGCCGACGCGATAGCCCTCGCTTAAAACCCGTTTATATGCTGTTTGCATGAGAATGATGCTGTCTGCGTCTTTGAATTTCATATCGCTGTCGGGAAAAATCACGCCGATGTCGGGCAGCGACGCCGCGCTGAGCAGCGCGTCCGTTACGGCGTGAGCCAACACGTCCGCATCGCTGTGTCCGTCCAGCCCCAAGCGGTGGGGAATATCTACGCCGCCCAGTATCAGCCTGCGCCCTTCTTTCAAGGGATGCACGTCGAATCCCACGCCTATTTTCGATTCGTCGGGGTTTAAACCGTGCAAATCTTCCGCAACCGTTATCTTTCTGTTTTCGGCGCTGCCTTCCACGAATTTCGGCGTATAGTCCGCTTTTTCGTAAACTTCGCAGTCGTCTGTTGCCGTACCTTCGAATTTGCCGTAAGCGGCTTTGATTTCGCCGTAACGGAACGACTGCGGCGTCTGCGTGCAGATAAGATTGCTTCGGGGCAGAGTTACGACTTTTCCGTCGCCGCCCACGTATTTAACCGTATCCACGGCGGCAACGGCGGCGATTCCGCTGCCGTATTTCTTCGCGGATTCCACGCTGTCGCGGATTATCTTCGCGCTTACGAACGGACGCGCGCCGTCGTGTATGACCGCTATGTCGCAGCCTTCTGCCGCATTCAATCCGTTTCTTGCGCTTTCGGTACGGGTCGCTCCGCCGTACACAACGCAAATTCCTCTGCCGTCGGCTATTTCACGCACGGCGGCTTCGTCCGCGGGATTTATAACGAAAACAATATCGCCGAATCCCGCGTCGGCAAATGCGTCCGCGGTAGTTTCGAGTACGGTCTTTGCGCCGAGCGGATAAAAAAGTTTGTTATACCCCAGTCCCGTCCGCTTTCCGACGCCGGCGCACAGAATAATGATTTTGACTTTTTCAGACATCCGTGTTTTCCTCGCGCACCTCGTACAGCGTGCATGCTTCGTCTTTTGAAACCTTTTCGTTCAAAGCCTTCACTTCCGCAGTCAGACGGCGGTTTCCGTATACAATCGTTATTATGTCCCCGACCTTAACTCGGTAAGCGGGCTTGACCGCTTTTCCGCCCACGAAAATACGCGCCTCGTCGCAAGCCGAGGCTGCCACGCTGCGCCGCTTTAAAAGCCGTGATACTTTCAAAAACTTATCTATTCTCATAGGCGAAAACTATTTTACCACAATGCGCGGGATAAGTCAACATTCTTGACAGCGGCTTTGACAAAATGCTATACTCGATAAAGAGGTGAAAATGTATGAAACGCGCGTTCAATTACATAGTTCCGGCGGTTTTTTACATTGCTGTCTGCATACTTGTTTTTATATGTTACTACGAATACGAATGGGTTGCCCCGGAAATAGCGGAATGTATTTCGGTATGGGCGGTTGTGGGCGTATGCGTTTTCTTTGCCGCCATTTTGAAAAATATATAAAAATACGTCAAAATTTTCATAAAAAACGCTTGACAAGAGGGATAGGGATATGATAATATAATAAGGCTGTCCCGCGGAAGGCGGGGGAGCGGGCACATTGACAAGTAAATAAGAAAGATTTTATGAACTTAGAGAAAAATAAGGAAATAAAAGACGAATT
>JAAWDP010000016.1 GCA_022793815.1 Clostridia bacterium
GCAGAAAGGCGGACTTAATAAGAAAAATACCAATCAACGGAAAAGAGTTGTTTTATGATATGATTCACGAAATATATTCGCCTGTAACAGACGGATGGAGTACCCGTGAAATCGTGTTGAAAGAGTCTGCCGATGCGATAAACCTGTTACGATTTATGACAAAACAGATTTTCACGGACGATGAAAACTATGTTGTGCGGCAAATAGGAAGAAAATGGGCGAATTTTCGTTTTGAAAAAGATTGCGCACTTATAATATATAAAAATTGAACAAGTCTTATAAATTTCAATTTAGCGTTCTAAATGTATTGGCAAAAAGTCGAGATTCCGCAAGGAGTCCCGATTTTTTGCTTACATTGATTTTCAATTTAAAACTTTGCCTTGTGTGAATAATGTCGCTCTGGTGTTATTTTAGTCCATAACTATGTGCCACCACGTTATACTTATATTCTGTTCCTATGGTAAAATCCCCCGGGAACTGCCGTTAAGCAAACCGTTTTTTTATGTTTATCGTTTATTAAGCGGAACGTATTTTCGGACGGGGCAAATACCTTTGTACGACGGACGTATGATTTTACCCTTATTGGAGAGTTCTTCTATGCGGTGCGCGGACCAGCCTGCCATGCGCGATACCGCAAAAATCGGCGTAAACAATTCCATGGGTATACCGAGCATTGCATTGACGAAGCCGGAGTAAAAATCCACGTTTGTTGCGACGCCCTTGTAAATCGCACGGCTTTGTGCTATGACTTCCGGGGCAAGCCGCTCGATTTTCGAATAGAGCTCGAAGTCGTCGTGCAGATGTTTTTCTTCGGCAAGCATTTCCACATAGCCGCGCATGATGTCCGCGCGCGGGTCGGACAGAGAATATACCGCATGACCCATGCCGTAAATAAGACCGCTTTTGTCGAAGGCTTCCTTATTTAAAAGTTTGTTGAGATAGTCGCGCACATCGCCGTCGGAACGGCTTTTCAGATTTTGCTTCATGTCTTCGAACATCTTGACGACTTTTATATTCGCTCCGCCGTGGCGCGGTCCTTTCAGCGACCCCAAAGACGAGGCGATGACCGAATATGTGTCCGTGCCGGACGACGACACCACATGTGTGGTAAAAGACGAGTTGTTTCCTCCGCCGTGCTCGGCATGCAGTATGAGCATGATGTCGAGCGTGCGTGCTTCGAGTTCAGAGAAGTTTTCGTCGTCGCGCAGAAGCGCCAGCATCGATTCGGCTGTGGAAAGCTCGGGACGCGGTTTGTGGATAATGAGAGAATTGTATTCGTGATAATATTTGTATACTTGGTACGAGTACACCGCCATAAGCGGCATTTGACTAATAAGCTGTAAACATTGACGCAGAACATTGGATATTGATATATCGTCGGGAAAATCGTCATACGAGTACATGGTGAGAACGCTGCGCGCCAAGCCGTTCATCATGTCGGTAGACGGCGCTTTCATTATGACGTCGCGGACGAAGGATATGGGTAATGTGCGAAATCCTCCCAAAAGCTTTTTAAAGCTTTTCAATTGCTTTTCGCTCGGCAGTTCTCCGAACAGAAGCAGGTAGACGATTTCTTCGAATCCGTATCGGTTTTCTCCGACACAGCCGCGCACAAGGTCCTTTATGTCTATTCCGCGGTAGCGTAATATGCCGTTGCACGGAATGCGGTTGCCGTTTTCGTCCGTTACCGTTTTTCCGTTTTCGTCGCGCTGCCATGACTGTATGTCGCTTATTTCCGTCAGCCCCGCCAAAACGCCGCGACCGTTTATGTCTCTCAGTCCGCGTTTGACATCGTAGTTATAATAAAATGAGTTGTCTATTACGGAGTTTTCTTCGGCAAGGACGGAAAGCTTTTCTATTTTAGGCATTACTTCTTGTAAGAGCAGTTCGAATTCGGTCATAGAACCTCCTTTTTCGCACAATTTGCTTATTATTTCGCGTGCTATTTCGCAATCAAGCCATGGCGTATATTAACTATTATACCATATTCCGAATATTTATGCAAATAAATACTGCCTCAAATTGCCGTGTATGTAGTTTTAAGGTTGACTAAGCGACAGGAACATGTTAAAATATAAATTATGGAATTGGAGAAGAACGACATAATAGAATGCACGGTGGACGACATGGGAATATACGGAGAGGGCATAACTCACGTAGGCGGTCAAACCGTGTTTATACCCGGTGCAATAAGAGGCGAACGTGTGAGTGCGAAAGTCGTGACTGCAAAATCTACGTTTGCTCATGCCGTGCTTACAAGAATTCTCGACGAGTCGCCGTATAGGGTATTGCCGCCGTGTCCGTACTTCAAACAGTGCGGCGGTTGTTTTTTGCAGCATTTGGCTTATGAAGAACAATTGCGGCTGAAACGCGATATCGTGGCGGGAGCGTTTAAAAAATATGCGGGACTTGATATAAAAGCGGATTTAACCGTTGCCTCGGATAGTATTTACGGTTATCGCAATAAATTTTCCATGCCTGTGCGGCTGGACAGAAAAAGTGGCACGGTGGGCGGACTTTTTATGCGCAAGTCGCACCGCATTGTCGAAATCGAAAATTGTCCGCTGCAAAAGGAAAGAACTTTTATTGCGGCTGCAAAAGCACTGCGGTTTGCAAGGGATTGCGGTTTGAACGGTTATGACGAAACGGCGTTCACGGGAGATTTGCGGCATATTATCGTGCGGTCGTTGTCCGACGAATTGTCTTTGACGTTTGTTCTAAATAGAGAAAAGCCGAATTTCGAAACGGCTTTGCATGATGGAGCAAAACGACTCGGTAAAGATAATGTATCCATTTATATAAATATCAACAAAGCGAAAAACAATGTGATTCTCGGAAATACATCGCGGCTTATTTTCGGCGGCGCTTTGGCGAATGTAAACGGCATGTCTGTCGAAACGCACCCGTTGGCTTTTTTTCAGGTCAACGACAATATACGCGATAAACTGTATGCGGCGGTAAAAGACGAAATCGACGACGGGGTCGGAGTGGCGGACGCATACAGCGGCGCCGGAATCATGAGCGCGATTCTTTCTCAGAAGGCGGAGCATGTGGTCGGCGTGGAAATAAGCGAGGCAGCCGTAAACAGCGCGAATGCGCTTAAAGGCAGACTGAAAATGGATAATCTGTCTTTTGTGTGCGGAGACTGCGCCGAAATGTTTTCAGTTGCCGTGACCGATTTGAAGGCGAAAGGCGTTAAAAAAATCAATGCGGTACTCGACCCGCCGAAAAGCGGCTGCGACGAAAAGGTATTGCGGGAAATTTCGAGCATACAAGACATAGATAAAATTATTTACGTGAGCTGCAACCCGTCCACTCTCGCCCGAGATGCAAAGATTCTTATGTCTGGCGGTTACGAAGTTAAAAAAGTCCGTCCGTTTGACATGTTTCCGCAAACCATGTCCGTCGAGACGTTGGTAGTGCTTTCCCACAAAAAACCCGACGGACATATCAACATAAAAGTAGAGTTTGGCGAGGAAGAAGGACAAGTATCTTTGAAAGAGGTTGCCAAACGAGCAGAAGAGCGCAAGCCGAAAGAAAAAGCAACTTACAAGATGATACAAGACTATATTGAAAAGACTTACGGCTTTAAAGTCCACACGGCATACATAGCCGAAGTCAAACGCGATTTAGGCTTGCCAATGTACGACGCCCCGAATGCAGTCGAAGAATTAAAACGCCCCCGCGCGCACTCCACGCCGAAAATGGTCGAGGCAATAAAAGAAACGCTGAAACATTTTGAAGTCATTTAAGAGGTTCTACTATGGCATACAGATTTGCTAATCAAAGCGAAGTTAAAGAGCTTGAGGCGTGGTGTATGGATATTCTTCACGCAGTACAAGACGAAGTCAGAGAGTATTTTACTTTCGATATAAGACTTATCGGTAGCGGAGACAAAAGGCTCGTTACACAAAACAGTGATGAGTGTTTTGATTTAGACTACAATATTATTTTGCAAAAAGATAAGAAAGGTTTGTTAGATAATCCGAAACAAATCAAAGATATTTTCGTTGCAAGATTCAATAAAGTCTTAAAGCAATATGTTTCGGGCTACACACATATCAGTGATTCCACGTCTGTTGTTACCGTAAAGATAATTAGGAATAACCGATTGGAATTCTCTTTTGATGTGGCTATAATTGTTGAGGGTGATGACGGATATTTTTATAGATTGATAAATGATAAAAATACAGGTAGGTATATTTGGAATCAGGTTGCTCACTCGAAAAATTATTTAGGAAAATTTAAAGCCTTAAAAGAAAGAGGCTATTGGATGGATTTTAAGCGGCGTTATCTTGAACTGAAAAATCTACATTTGAAAAGACAGGATGGCGTTAAGTCTTTTTCGATTTTTCTTGAAACATTGAATGAGTTTTACAGATGAATATGACAAAACGTGAAAAAGAATTTTATAATAATCTCATTATTTGTGATGAGGATAAAATCAGAGCCGAAAAGTCTTTGAAATCAAAAGGTGTCGAAAAACACTTGTTGATTAAAAAAAGATTATTAACGTGGAATAAGGTTGATAGTATTGAGTACGAAAAAATTGCTTCTACATACCGATATGATAAACGTATAAGGCACGTTTTGTTTAAGTACATTTCATATTTAGAAGAATTTTATAGAGCTATAATTCTTGATAATTACTTTAACAGAATAAGACAAAAGTTTTGGATTGAGGAGTTTAAAAATAAGATAGAGGATTTTAATCATAATCTTAATGATGCGTTAGAACATATAGATTTTCGCGTTTTACTTATTCAGTGTCAAAGGCTTCCGAAGTTAAAGAGAGAGTTATGCTTGTTCCCTAAAAGTAAATTTTTGAAAGATAACTCTTTTGCTTTAAAAGAATTGAGAAATGCGGTAATGCATAATAAATTTTTGCTTTTGTATCGTGGATTTGAAGAATGTTATGTAAATGGTGTGGACGATGGCAAAAGTGCGAGCTTAAAAGCGAATATATTAAATTTAATTCAGTTTTTACCGTCAGAAGTAGGAGAGCAGTGCATAAAAGATATTAATGCTTGTAAAGAAGATAGAAATAAAGAAGGGGACACGAAGTGGGATTTGCCTTCACAAGTAATTATTTCAATAGACATTTAACTTTGTAATTTATGTCTTTTTGATAATAACCTATAAATATTCAATCAAAACTTAATACAAAACTCAAAAGTTGGAACAGCGCAAGGCTATTCCGACTTTTTTGCTTGTGTGTTAGCGTAATAAAAGAAATTGTCGAAAAGAGGGGTAAAACGCTATTGAAAACGATGAGAAATATGTTATAATTATTATGTATAAGCTAACGAAGGAGTTTTCAATGGCAAACGCAATCAAAGAACAAGAACGTGAAGAATTACATAAGGCGATATGGAATATAGCGAACGATTTGCGCGGAAGCGTGGACGGATGGGACTTTAAGCAATACGTTTTGGGTATTATGTTCTATCGCTATATATCGGAGAATATCACGAACTACATAAACGCCGATGAACGCGCGGCGGGCAACGACGGTTTTGACTACGCAGAGCTTTCGGACGAGCAAGCGGAAGAAGCCCGCACCGATATGGTAAAGACAAAAGGCTTTTTCATTTTGCCGAGTCAGCTTTTTTGCAATGTCCGCAAAGCGGCAAAGAATAACGATAATCTAAATGAAACGCTTGAAAAAGTATTTAAGGCGATAGAAGGCTCGGCGCAAGGCACAGAAAGCGAAGATGACTTTAAGGGACTGTTCGACGATATAGACGTCAACAGCAATAAGCTCGGCGCGACGGTAGGCAAACGCAACGAAAAACTCGTAAAACTCTTGGACGGCATAGGCGATATGAAGCTCGGCAATTATCAAGACAATACGATAGACGCTTTCGGCGATGCTTATGAATTTTTGATGGGAATGTACGCAAGCAACGCGGGCAAAAGCGGCGGCGAATACTATACACCACAAGAAGTGTCCGAATTGCTCACGCGGTTGACAATCGTAGGCAAGACCGAAGTCAACAAAGTGTACGATCCCGCTTGCGGAAGCGGCTCGCTACTATTAAAATTCGCAAAGGTACTCGGCAAAGACAAAGTACGGCAAGGCTTTTTCGGGCAAGAGATAAACTTGACGACGTACAACCTTTGCCGAATAAATATGTTTTTGCACGACATAGACTTCGATAAATTCAATATAGCAAACGAAGATACTTTGATTTCGCCGCAACATTGGGATGACGAGCCGTTTGAAGCTATTGTTTCAAATCCGCCGTATTCCATAAAGTGGGCGGGCGATAGCAACCCGCTACTTATAAATGATACTCGATTTGCGCCCGCAGGTATACTTGCACCCAAAAGCTATGCCGACCTTGCGTTTATTATGCACTCGCTTTCGTGGCTTGCGACAAACGGCACGGCGGCAATCGTATGTTTCCCCGGAATATTCTATCGCGGCGGCGCGGAGCAAAAGATACGCAAGTATCTTATAGACAATAACTTTATAGACTGCATAATACAGCTTCCGAGCAATTTATTTTTCGGCACAAGCATTTCCACTTGTATTATGGTGCTTAAAAAGAGCAAGACGACCAACGACGTGCTTTTTATAGACGCAAGCGCGGAGTGCGTAAAGGTAACAAATAACAATAAATTGACCGACGCGAATATAGAAAACATTTTGCGTTATTTTACCGAGCGCAAGGACGTTGACTATACGGCAAAGGTAGTAGATAATTCCGCGATAGGCACAGAGAACGATTATAACCTTTCGGTAAGCACCTACGTTCAAAAAGAGGACACGCGCGAAAAAATAGATATAGACGAACTTAATAAGCAAATCGACGAGATAGTGGCGCGTGAAGAAGTTTTACGCAATGAGATAAAAAAGATAATCGGGGAGATTAAACTATGACCGAGAAAGATAAGTTAAAAGACTTGATAGATAACGCTAAAAAACCTTCGGTTTATGAGTGGGTATATGAGGTTGAGAACTTTCTAAATCAAATTGCAAAGAATACGAAGGAATCGGCAACGCTTATTGCTAATATAAAACAATTCACTAATGATTTTGGTGGTTGTGATAAATTGGTTGCTTTACTGAAACAACTTTATAAAAATGAGTATGACAGTATTGCTATACCACCGATAACAAAACGCAATCAAATATTTGTTGCTATGATGTTTTCGGCAGATATGACGAGCATTTATGAAAACGGCTATAAACCCGTGATTCAGTCTTTGAATTATGCCGCTATGCGAATAGACGAAAAAGATTATACAGGCTCTATTATAGATGAAATCAAGTCTGAAATAACCGATTCCGTTGCACTTATAGCAGACTTAACGGGTAATCGTGGCGGCGTATATTACGAAGCGGGTATTGCAAAAGGCTTGCAGTTATGTAATCACCCTATCAAATTGGTGCTTGCGTGTAAGCAAGACTATTTTGACAAAGAAAAAGTACACTTTGATGTGAGCGGCGATAAAATATTACTCTACAACAACGAAAGCGATTTGAAAACAAAATTGACAAAGTTATTACAATCGATATTAGGATAAAGGGATTTTGCTAATGGCACAAAAGCGGTTTGACGAATATTTTGCAAAGGTGGTTTTGGAGAGTTGTTTTCCGAAACGATTTACCGATTTGCAAATTTCGGATAAACCCGATTTGCGGTGCGGTAAGGAAGTCGGAATAGAAGTAACGAACTGTATGCCGAAAGAAGCCGCCGAAGCGTTCAATCTTTGGCATAGAGTAGAAAAGCAAGGCGAACAAACACCGCCGCGTATTTTGGAACGGTTGGAACAATTAAAAGATACCGTACATCTTGAAGGCAATTCTCTTGTATGGGAACAAGGCTCGTATGTGGACGACGATATAGATAATTCGCCTATAAAAGAGTTTGTTAGTGCCGTTGCAAACAAGGTAGAGCGTTTGAATAGCGAAAATGCCCGCTATGCGGAAATGGGAAGCTATGAACTGTTTGTCAATTCTTTTATCGACGTATCCACGTTCAAACAAATGTATGCGTTATTGGCGAGAACTACGGAGTTAAACAATAAGCCAAAAAAATTCGATAATATCTATCTAATTACAAGCAATCAAAAGCTGTTAGTGTTTGATTTAGTGAATAACAATATTGATATTAAGTATTTGTACACACACTTGGAACGTATGGCTGATAAAGCAATCGCAATGTACAAAGGAGATAAGCGATGAGCGAACTTGAAAACTTGATACAGACACTTTGTCCCGACGGGGTGGAGTATAAGACTGTTGGTGAAATTTGTGAAACTATTACAGACTATGTAGCCGCAGGTTCTTTCGCGGATTTGCGAAAAAATGTTGTTTATCGAAAAGATCCAAATTTTGCCCAATTAGTTAGGACAACGGATTTGAAATGTGGATTTGAAAAGAAAGATTTTGTTTATGTGGATGAAAAGGCGTATAATTTTTTGTGGCGCGTCAACTTAAATAAAGAGTGTGTTATACTGCCCAATATAGGCAACTGCGGTGAAATTTATTACGTAATTCCTGAAAAATTGCCATATAAAAGGAATGTATTAGCGCCTAACGCTATTCTTGTAAGAAGCGATACAACAAATAATAAATATTTATGTTATATATTTCAATCACAATCATTCCAAGAACAATTACAAAAAATTACTTCACCGACAGGACAAACAAAATTCAATAAAACGGATTTAAAAAAATTAAAAATTCCCGTGCCGCCTATCGAAGTCCAGCGTGAAATTGTCCGCATTTTGGACAATTTCACGGAGCTTACAGCGGAGCTTACAGCGGAGCTTACAGCGGAGCTTACAGCAAGAAAGAAACAGTATGAGTATTATAGGGATAAACTGTTAGCCGAACAATCAGAAAATACAAAGTATGTTAAGTTGGGAGATATTGCGACAATAACGCGCGGCGGTAATTTTCAAAAGAAAGATTTTTGTGCCGACGGCGTTCCGTGTATTCATTACGGACAAATATATACAAGGTTTGGTTTATATACAAACGAGCCTATAACTTACATAAGTGAAGCCATTGCACAAAAATCCAAAAAAGCCGCGAAAAATGATATTGTTATGGCGGTAACAAGTGAGAATATAGAGGACGTTTGTAAATGCGTTGCTTGGTTGGGTGATAGCGATATTGCGGTTAGCGGGCATACGGCTATAATTCATCACAATCAAAATGCAAAATATCTGTCGTACTACTTTCATACGCAAATGTTCTTTGAGCAGAAAAAGAAGTATGCACACGGAACAAAAGTAATCGAAGTAACGCCGAGTAAATTAGCGGATATAATTATTCCGTTGCCGCCTTTGGATGAACAACAAAGAACAGCGGATATTTTAGACAAATTCCATAGCCTTGTAACGGATATATCGCAAGGCATCCCCGCCGAAATAGAGGCGCGTAAAAAGCAATACGAATACTACCGGGATAAATTGCTTACGTTTAAGCCAATTACGCTTGATTTACAGTAATCCGAATAAAAAACGTAGGAGAAATTAATTATGGCAAATTTGGATATTAGCAGAGGGCTTCAATTTGAAGAATTTGTACTTTCGGTCATAAAGCAAAAATGCGTAAGTCAACACAGACCGTTTATTTGCGAGCGTTCGGATAGCATAGGCGAGAAAAACTTTGCGAACTATAAGCTCGAAAGAAATTTTAATTTTTCTACGTTTAGATTCGACGGATATGCGCCATACGGATTTGATTATTTTGAGCGTCCTGTAATTATAGAAATCAAATATAAACCGAGAAGTTTTGTTTTCAGACCGTTAAGCGAAAACGATAACGAAGCCGTTACGTTGTATATAATTTCTACGAGCGAAAAAGAGGCGCAGAAAAGAGTTAGGGGAAACAATGTATTTATATGGGGACTTGAAACGATTGCCGCTTGGGAAAAAGAGTATCCGATAGATTATTATTCTTTTTATCCGAAGAGTTTTGATTCGGACGAGCAAGCGGACGAGTTGCTTGATTTCAAATTAAAAAACGAAAACAACAAAGAATTATTGATACAAGAGGTTGAAAAAAGAAAAATATCCATATCGCTTGGGGCGGGTGTTTCCATAGAGTACGGAGCGCAAAAGTGGGATGATTTAATCAATGATTTTTATGATGAGATACAGCAGGCAGGGAAAATCGACGACGTAAAAGCCGTTCAAAAGAAAATAGGCGGGACAAGCGTTATTAACGGACAATTCGCCCAAGACAATCTTCTTGATTTTATGGATAGCTTATATAAAGGTCTTTATAGCAAATACAGGGGAAAATCGTTTTACTATCCCACAAATTCATCGTTAGAATATATCGCGAAGTTGGCGTACAAATTACAAAGCCGAAGGTTTAATATCATTACATATAACTATGACGATTTTTTAGAACAAATTTTAACGCATAAGGGGATAACACATAATTCTATTTACAACGAGGAAGAGAAAATCGATGATAATTTGAGCGTATTTCATCCGCACGGATTCTTGCCATACGGAACGAAGAAAGGCGATTATGCGAAATATAAAGATTTTATCATATTCAGTGAATCCGAGTATCACAAGTTGTACAATAATCCGTTATCTTGGGCAATGGTATTACAACAGTATCTTTACAGGGAAAGTGCTTATCTGTTTGTCGGTTGTAGTTTAACCGATCCAAATTTGAGAAGGATATTAGAAAACACAAAAATTAAAGGTAAAACGCATTTCGCCTTGATGATAACAGACGGATTATCTAAAAAGGATCAATTTATTGTACACAGGCATTTTATGCGTATCGGCGTTGAATGTATTTGGTTTGATACTATCGCCGATATGAAAACAGAACTTGCAAGAATATCACGTTAATAGGAGATAGGATGACTTACAATATAGTTTCGCAATCTTCCGATAGCACTGTTGTGTCGGAATATAAGACAACTGCCGCGCGAAGCGACGCATACCAGAGCGAAGCGGACTTGGAGCGCGAGTTTATAGAGTTACTCAAAGCGCAAGGCTATGAGTATTTACCCATACATACCGAAAGCGACTTAATAGCAAATCTTCGCGCGAAGTTGGAAGAACTGAACAAGTACAAATTTTCCGATGCGGAGTGGAAACATTTCTTTGATACCGAGCTTGCGAATAGTAACGACGGCATAGAGGACAAAACGCGCAAGATACAAGAAGAAGGGCGCATTGCCTTTAAGACCGACGACGGACTTACAAAAAATATCACGCTTATAGAAAAGCAGGATATTCACGCGAACAAATTGCAGGTAATCAATCAATATGTAAACGACGCGGGTACGTATGATAACCGCTATGACGTTACAATACTTGTCAACGGCTTTCCGCTTGTGCATATAGAAATAAAACGGCGTGGAGTAGCAATCAAGGAGGCGTTTAATCAAATCAACCGCTACGAGCGCGACAGTTTTTGGGCGGGATTGGGATTGTATGACTACATTCAGATATTCGTTATTTCAAACGGCACGAATACAAAGTATTACAGCAATTCTACGCGCTACAATCATATCAAAGACTTTAACAAGGCGCAAACCGCAAAGCGTGAAAAGACAAGTAACAGCTTTGAATTTACTTCATTTTGGGCAGACGCAAATAATAAAATAATTCCCGACCTTATTGACTTTACCAAAACTTTCTTTTCCAAGCATACGATCCTGAACGTCTTGACAAAGTATTGTGTGTTCACATCGGAGAAAATGTTGCTTGTAATGCGCCCGTATCAGATAGTGGCGACCGAGCGCATTATAAACCGCATAGAGATAAGCAATAATTATAAAACGTACGGCACGATAAAAGGCGGCGGATATATTTGGCATACGACGGGTAGCGGCAAAACGCTTACTTCGTTCAAGACTGCGCAGATCGCAAGCAAGCTCGACTACATAGACAAAGTGCTTTTTGTGGTAGACCGTAAAGATTTGGACTACCAAACGATGAAAGAGTACGACCGTTTCGAAAAAGGTGCGGCGAATAGCAACACAAGCACGGCGATACTCAAAAAACAACTTGAAAAATCGGATTGCCGGATTATCATTACTACGATACAAAAACTTGACGTGTTTATACGCAAGAATAAAGGACACGGAGTATTCGATAAGCGTGTGGTTATTATCTTCGACGAGTGTCACCGTTCGCAATTCGGAGATATGCACGCGGAAATCGTGCGGAGCTTCAAAAAGTACAATCTTTTCGGTTTTACGGGAACGCCCATTTTTGCGGTGAACGCAAATTCGGGAACGAAAAACGCGCACATTAAAACAACAAGACAGGCGTTCGGGGATAAGTTGCACACCTACACCATAGTGGACGCGATAAACGATAAAAACGTTCTTCCGTTCCGCGTGGATTATATTTCCACGATGAAGGAAGCCGAGCCGGATATAGACGACAAGCAAGTGGCGGACATTGACCGCGAAAAGGCGTTCCTTGCACCGAAACGTGTCAGTGACATAGTAACGTATATCCTAACGCATTTCAATCAAAAGACATACCGCAATATAAAAAGCTATGCATTCAACGCGCTTACGAACATAGGTGAAGTTGCGGCGGCGAAAGACCGTAACGCCGTTGTCGAGCAAAAGCAAAAAAAGCATTTGAGCGGCTTTAATTCTATATTTTGCGTATCGAGCGTACAGGCGGCAAAGTTGTATTACGCCGAGTTTAAGAAGCAAATGCAGGAAAATCCGTCGCTTAAATTGAACGTGGCGACCATATTCAGTTTTGCCGTGAACGAGGAAGAACAGGACGGACTTTTGGGCGAGGAAAACCCCGAAGATACTACGAATTTGGACGCTTCGAGCCGCGACTTTTTGGACGGTGCGATAAAGGACTATAACGCGACTTTCAAAACAAATTACGACACGTCGAGCGACAAATTCCAAAACTACTACAAAGACGTTTCCTTGCGAATGAAAAACCGCGAGATAGATTTGCTTATTGTCGTAAATATGTTCTTGACGGGATTCGACGCGACTACGCTCAATACGCTTTGGGTAGATAAAAATTTAAAGCAGCACGGACTTATACAGGCGTATTCGCGCACCAACCGCATATTAAATTCAATAAAGACTTTCGGTAATATCGTTTGTTTCCGCAATCTTCAAAAACGCACCGACGACGCGGTATCGCTGTTCGGCGATAAAGAAGCGGGCGGTATTTGCGTACTTAAAGGGTACAAAGATTATTATTACGGCTATGACGGTAAATCGGGATACGTCGATTTGATTGACGAACTGCAATGCAAATTTCCTTTGACAGAGCCGCAAATTATAGGCGAGAGCGCGCAAAAGGAATTTATAGGCTTGTTCGGGGCTATCTTGCGTATGCGCAATCTACTTTCGTCGTTCGACGATTTTGCGGGCAACGAAATTCTTTCCGAGCGCGCAATGCAGGATTATCAAGGACGATATAACGACCTTTACGACGAATGGCGTAGCCGCCGCAATGACAGGGAAAAGGAAGATATAACCGACGATATTGTTTTTGAAATCGAACTGATAAAGCAAATCGAGATAAACATAGACTACATACTTTTGCTTGTAAAGAAGTATCACGACGGACACAGAGAGGACAAAGAACTTTTAATAACGATAAACAAGGCTATCGATTCGAGTTTGGAACTGCGGAGCAAAAAAGCGCTTATACAAAACTTTATCGCCGGAATAAACGACGTGGACGACGTACTGCTCGAATGGAAAGAGTTTGTCGCCAAGAAGAAAGAGGAAGAGCTTGCGGCTATCATAGCGGAAGAAAAATTGAAGAACGACGAAACGCGAAAGTTTGTGGAGTATTCTTTCCGCGACGGCGTAATGAAAACGACGGGGACGGATATAGACAAAATAATGCCGCCTATGTCGAGATTCGGTGGCGGACGCGAAAAGAAGAAAGAGAGCATCATACAAAGATTACTCGCGTTCTTTGAGCGGTTTTTCGGGATAGGATAAACGATTTTTACGAGAAAGGAATAATTACGGCGTTTTATTCGCTTGATATGTAGAGCCTATAATACAACTGAATAGCAACGGTAGAGGAAAGTTTGTAAAATCGGACTTTCCTTTTTTGCACAAAAAATTTTGCAAAGACCGTCAACTTTTGTGTGTTTCAACCGCTTTATTATGGAGAATATTTTGCCGTAGACCGTGTACTTAACGCGCCGAATTTTCCATTTATTGTAGAGGGAATTTTTCATCAGACCCCGAACTTTTCAAAACTTGTGTCCTTGTTAATATGGAGAGGTATATAAAAGTTTTATATCAATGTAAACTTTTAGGCATAGAATTTGCCTACCACTTGAGAGGGAGTTTTTATGAAACAGTTGTAAAAACGGCTTGCTAATTGCCTACCACTTGTAGAGAGTAAAAAATATTTAAGATATTTTGCGTTAGACCGTCACATTTTTCAATCTCGTGTCCTTGGATAAGTAGAGGGGTATGAAAAAAGTTTTTCAAAATTCCCTGTAAGTAGGGGTGAAATTTAGTGTTAGTAAGTGGAAGGCAATTAAACTATGCCGCAAAGGAGGTGGTGTGTATGCGATATTAACAAGATTTGCAAGCGGTCTTAAAATGCTTGCGAAAATAAAAAACAAAACGGAGGAATAATGGAACAAAAACAATTAAAGCAATTTACATTTTACGACTTGTATTGGGACTTAATTCGACAATCGGACGACGCTTCGGCGGGAAGGTTGGTGAGGAATATTTGTCTGTATATGTTCACAAGCGAAACCGTAACCGAGCCACAGGACGATAGGGAAAACTTCTTTTGGAGCAATATCGTGGACTTGTTGGAAGAAGATAAACAAATCGAAATGAGCGGCAAACAACCGAAAAATCTCAACAGTAAGATGCGGCACTTTACGTTCGTGGATACTTATTACAAGGCAATCAAACTTATGACCGAAGCGGAGAGCGGACAGTACGTTAAAGCTATATGCGAGTATATGTTCAACGGCACGGAAAGGAAATTGAAATCGCCCGTAGACGCATACTTCGCACTTGCCAAACGGAGATTGGAACTGTCGCGCAAGCGTAAAACAATCGGCTCGATAGGCGGTAAGCAAGAGCGCATAAAGGTAACGGACGAGCAAGTGGAAACGGCTACGAAAACGGAATGCGGCGTGTCTTTTGAAGAATTTATGAGTATGCACCCGAACGTGCAAAACGATTTGTATGCTTCGCGGCAACACCTACTCAAAGGCATAGATTGGGCGCGGTTGGATATCGGTATGGACAGACAGCCACAATGGAAAAGGTGTAACAGCTTGTATCAGCTTTTAACGCATTACAAGGAAATTGTAAAAGACGTGTAGACGGAGCAAAAGCGGAAGCAAATAGGGAGCAATATAAGGCAAAAAGGAAGCAGGCTAAGGTTTTACAGTTTTAAGACTGTAAAACATATCGCCGCAAGCGGCGATAATATGTGGGATACCCACCATATTGTAGTCCGTAAAAATATTTCAAAGAAAGATTTTTACGGAATAGGAAGCGTAACGAAGCGAAGATAGCCGTTTGCAAGAGCGAACGGCTAAAAGCATAGTTTGCGCTGACGAGGATACCCACCTTCGCGCGGCGTTCGCCGCAAAAGAAATTCGACCACAGGAGGAACAAAATATAGGAACACAACCGGTAATATTCGATATAGCCTACACACCGTATAGACTGCCCAAAAACGCAACGGCAGACGAGAGAGCAAAGCACGAAAAACAACGTGCTTTCTACGATATGTCCGGCGCGGATAACATCTATAAGTACATAACTACCGAAGGCAAGATATACGGCGAGGAAGCAAAGAAATTTACAATGCTCGAATATCTTCAAAAGAGTACGGGTGTATTTAATCAAGACGGAATGCTAACAAAAGAGCAAGTGAAAGGAATGCGGAAACGGGCGCAAACGGGCGAGAAAAATTTGTGGCACGGGTTTATATCGTTCAACAAAGAGAACTCGGAAAAGATAGACGATCCCGAAAAGTGTATCGCGCTCATTAAGCAAACCTTCGGGCAATTCTTTAAGGACGCGGGCTTTAATCCCGACAATATGGACTTACTATGCGCACTGCATTTAGACCGTCCCGAACACTTGCATATCCATTACGTCTTTTGGGAGAAAGAGCCGAAAGTAAAGAACCAAAGAGCGGCAGGGTATAAGTACCGAGCGAAAGGCAAAATACCGCTTGACGTAATAGACAAAATGACCGAGCGGCTGAACGCATACACCATTGACGATGACCTTGCAAATAAACGGAAAAAGGTAATTGAAGAACTTACCCGTACAAGCAACGAATACGACGTCGCACATCTCAACGATATACTGCGCCGATGGCTCAAAGAACTTGCGGACGAATTGCCGAAAGACAAGCCGTTATGGTACGGTAGCAAAGAGATAGCCGAACATCGCCCGAAGATAGATTTGGTAGCGGAGTGGCTTATAGACCTTGACGATAAAACAAGAGAAGCAGACCACGCTTTCAGAGATGAATTGCGCAAGAAAGAGCAAGCGTTGAAGGGTATAATTGGCAACTACTACCAACGGCGTCTTACAACCGAAAGGCTGTTTATGGAACACGTGCCGAATAAGGTAGACGAAGAAGGCGTAAAGAGCATCCACACCATAGAAAGATTGGAGTGGGACTACCGTAGAAGATTGGGAAATATCGTTCTCAAAAAGGTGCGTGAGATACAGCGACAAACATACAAGCGTAATCCACGCAGGAAGTACAAGACGAACGACAAAAACCTAAAACGGCGGCTTGCTATATCCCATAGAAAGGTGCGCGGTATAATGGACGGACTGTTCGGCTCGGTAGCGGAATTATTCTCGCCCGAAACGACGAACTACCGCAACCGCTTACGAGAAATCGAGGAAGAAATGCAAGCGGAGTATGAAAAGGAAAATCGTCCACAGGAACAACCGAAAACGAGTTCTAATTCCAAGTGGACGTGGGGGAAATAACTATGTAAGAAAATAAGCAAAAGTCGTATTAACATTCCGCAAACGCTTGACTCTAAACTTTCGTTGTGCTAAAATATACTAAATCGTATAAATACGACACAGCATATTCACGGAGGTTTGGTTATGGAAAACGACAGAAAGGTAAAAGACAAGCGTTATGAGGACAAGCACAAAGAAGAACGTAAAGCCAAATGTATGGTTTGGGGAACGAGCGTACCGAGAGAGAACGCCGAGAGAATAAACGAGTTTTTGAAGAAATATGGCTATACAAAGGTACAGCTAATAGAAGCGGGCTATGAAGAATTATTAGCCCGACACGATTTGGGCTTTGCAAAGCTCAAAGACGGTTACGATGACTTTTTCGGTTTTGAGGAAGTCGATAAAAAGAAAACCGAATAACTATCAAATCTTTTCGCAAGAGGAGGAAAACGCGATGGAAAGAGAACATAGTATTCAAAGCTATAAGGACGCGGAGTAATTCCGAGTTACCGTCCGAATAAGGATACTTGAACAAAGAGCAAGAAAATTACGATGCTTTTATTGATTTTATGGCACAGTTGATACAAAAATACGGCAACACAATTTTGAAAAATGAACAGCCGAAAACGGAGGACAATGATGAATAGAGAAGGAAAGAAATGCTTCTTGTATTCGAGAGTGAGTACGGAAATGCAAGTGGACGGTTATAGTTTGGAAGCGCAGAAAAGCGTTCTCAAAAAATTTGCAGAACGTGAAGAAATGCAAATTATAGAATATTACGAGGATGCAGGTAAGTCCGGCAAGTCGATAGAGGGACGCCCCGCTTTCAAGAAAATGCTTTCAGATATAGAGAACGGACAAAGCGTAGATTATATTCTCGTATATAAACTTTCCCGCTTCGGCAGAAATGCTGCGGATATTCTCAATTCATTGGAGTTTATTCAAACTTTCGACGTAAACCTAATTTGTATAGAAGAGGGGATAGATTCTTCGCAGACAAGCGGTAAGTTGCTCATCTCGGTCTTGTCTGCCGTTGCAGAAATAGAAAGAGAGAACATTCTCGAACAGACTATGAATGGGCGCAGAGAAAAGGCGCGGCAGGGTTTATGGAACGGCGGTCCCGCACCGTATGGATATACGTTAAAAGACAATAGGCTATACATAAACGAAGATGAGGCGGAGCTGGTCCGCCTCATCTATGATAAGTATGTCAATACAAATATCGGCTATTCGGGTATTGCAAAGTATTTGAACTTGCAAGGGATAAAAAAGGTTGTACGAACGGACAGAATGATTGAAGAGTGGAGCGCCCACTTTGTTAATTTGATTTTAGAAAACCCCGTTTATTGCGGTAAGATTGCTTACGGTAGGCGGACGCTCGAAAAAGTCAAGGGCAAGAAAAACGAATACAAGCGAATAAACGCTACCGATTATATTACGGTTGACGGATTGCACGAGCCGCTTGTCAGTGAAGAAGTTTGGAATAAGGCGCAAGAAAAGCGGCAGACGACAGGAAAAAAGTTTGCTTCGAAATACGGCAAGGACAGAACGCATTTATTGACGGGGCTTTTGAAATGCCCCGTGTGCGGCGGTCCAATGTATGCAAACAGACATTGCTGGACGAAAAAGGACGGAACTTATAAAGAAGTCGGCTATTACGTTTGCGGAAAGAATAAACACGACAGAGGAAAGTTTTGCGAATATAAAGCAGACTTGAAGAAAAGCGTTATCGAGCCGCTTGTTATAGAAGCCGTTAAGGAAATCGTAAGTCAAAAGTATTTTGCCGAAGCAATAAAAAGTAGGATAGGCAATCTCAATAACAATGACGAAATCGATAGAGAGATAAAAAATTTTGAAGTTAAGTTAGGCGAGGTAGAATTAAACAAAGCGAGACTTGAAAAAGAAATCGATACTTTACCCTTCGATACAAAATTCCGAGAAAGAAAGTTGCGCGATTTGAATGCCCGTCTTGACGGAATGTACGAAACCATTGCCGAATTGGAAGAATTAATTGCCGATGCGAATCTGCGCAAAAAAGCTATGGAAGAAGAGGCGGTTACACTTGAAAACATCTATCAAATATTATTGAACTTTTCGGAGTTTTTTGATATAATAGATGAGGACGAGCGGAAAAACCTTTTGTGCTATTTGATAAAGGAAATACAGCTCAATCCGCATTGGGAGAAGAAATCGCCGTTAAAATGGATAGAATTTAACTTTCCTATCTACCGCAACGGGGAGGAAATCAGAAAATTTTTGTGTGAAGGCAATTTCAATGTCGAGACACTGGTCGTTATGGAAAGATTCCGAATATATGAAAATTAAGTGAATAAACGGAACCTGCCCATAAGTTTGTTGACATCTGCGGTTTAAGCGTATATAATATATTGTGATAGGCAATTTATAAAGGGGCGGTATCGTTCATCGTTAAGAACGAAAGAGGTGGATATATGGAAAACACAAGAAGCACCGATTTCGAAAATATCGCTTGCAGCCAAGAAGAGAAGAAGCCCTTGACCGTTTGCGGGATAGAGTTCGTTTATCTCGGAATACTTGCTATAATGCTCGGCTTTGTCGGCTGGCTTGCCGAAAATACGGTTCGGGCGATAAGCGTGGGTATTATCGACTGCCGCTTCCATTTGCTTCCTTTTATAGGCGAATACGGATTGATAGTATTTGCCGTGCATCTTGTATTCGGCACACCCGACGATTTCGCGTTTTTCGGTCATCATGTATTTAAGAAGAAAACGCTTACAAGTAAAGTGCTTTCGAATGTTTTGGCATTCGTTATCATGTGCGCGGTAGTGTTTCTTGCCGAACTGGGACTCGGAAATCTTTGGGATAAAGTTTTCGGGTTGCAGTTGTGGGACTATTCGTCGCTGCCTTTTTCCGTTACCAGATACGCGGGGCTTATCCTTTCGCTGGGTTACGGATTCGGTTGTTGGTTGCTGTTCAGACTTGCCTATGCTCCCGCATTGAAACTTGTGCGCAAGATGGATTACAAAGTTGCAAAAATCGTTTGTTGCACTTTGGGCATTTTGATAGTCGCCGATTTCATATTTATGCTGGTTCAATTCATAATATTTAAACAGGCACCAATGTGGTGGTCGATAAATCTACGCTGATTTTACAAGGCGCAAGGAAGAGGAAGAATGAAACATATCTACATAGTTGTAAGCGCGACGGATTCGATAGTTGCGAAAATCATTCGTGCCGTGACGGGCGATAGGTATTCTCATGCTTCGATAAGTCTCGAAGACAATCTGAATGAAATGTATTCGTTCGGCAGAGTGCATCCGAACAATCCGTTTTACGGCGGGTTTGTCAAAGAATCAATCGCTTACGGAACTATGAAGCGTTTTAAGAAAAGCGAAGCGGTAGTAATACGATTGACCGTAAGTAAGGACAAGTATGCCGAAATAAACGAGTACATAAAAAATATGTATATCAACCGCAAAAAGTATCATTACAATTACCTCGGTTTGTTTTTGGCGAAACTCGGTATTCACCGCAGACGGGCGAACGCCTATTACTGTTCGGAATTCGTGAAAGAATTGTTGGACAAGTTCGACATAGTTGAAGAAGGCGAGTTCGGCGACGTCGTGCGTCCCGTAGAGTTGTTAAGACTTAAAAAGGGCGAAATAGTTTATCGCGGCAGACTTTGCGATTTCGTTCCCGTTTAAAAATACAAGTCCCCGTTTACTTGACAAATAACCTCGGCGCGTTATATAATGACGGTGTCCTGAGCGAAAAGGTTTCACCTGATTGTCAAGGCGGGTAATACATGAAAGCGTTTTGTATCCGTGGGTTGCGACCCGTTAAGCGGATACGGCTTAATTATATTATAACCCCCTTGCCAGGCGAGGGGGTTTACTGTTTTTACGGAGAAATGGCAATGAATGAAAAAAGATTGGCTCAAATAGGCATAATAGTCGATGACAGAAACAGTGCGGCGGAATTGAATACGCTGTTGACCCGATACGGCGAATACATTGTCGGGCGTATGGGCTTGCCTCTGCCCGAGCGCGGTGTCAACATCATATCGATAGTTATCGACGCAAGCGGCGATGTTATAAATGCGCTCACAGGAAAAATAGGCAGTTTGCACGGCGTCAGCGCGAAAACGCTTTATGCCAAGGTTTAGAGATAAAAGGAGCAGAAAATGAAAAAAAGAATTGCGTTATTATCGGTATGTCTTATTGCGGTTATGATGATGTCGGCGTGCGGCTCGGGCAACCCTACTGCGGTCACGGACAGAATGGACGTACAGACGTTATGGAGAGAAGTCACGGGGCAGGACGGCTATCCCCAAGCCTGTCTTATAGTCAAGGACGAACTGGCTCGCGAAAGCGGCGATTTCGTGGCGGCATTCGTAGCCGCGGTCGAAGAGTCCGACGGCTGGGCGCAGCTCAATCCTGCCGAAGCTGTGGCGGCGGTCAAAGCCAACATGCAGCAGGGAGTGGAGTCTTCGATGACGGCGGTGAGCGCAGACGTCGTGAACCGCTGCCATATTAAGACGATTCGTGCGGCAGAGGCAAAATTAAGCGTAGAGACGTATCTCGAATGTTTCATCAATATGGAAAAGGAAACCGAGCAAAATCTTATCGGAGGGAAGCTGCCCGACGACGGATTCTATCTCACGCCTTCGGGAGGAGCAAATCCTTCGAGGTCGGTCAAAGTATATATGCCTGACGGCGCTACCGCGCTTGCGCTTGCCGGTGCTATGGCAAATCATAAAACCGTAGACGGCGTAAATATCGAGTACACGGTCGTGCCGTCGAATTCCATAGGTTCGAGCGTGACTTCGTCCGCGGCGGACATAGCCGTCGTGCCGTCGAATCTTGCCGCAAAGCTTTACAACGCCAACGGCAAATACAAAATGGCAGCCACGCTTACGCACGGCAATCTGTATATTGTCGGCGGAGATATGGAAGGCGCTCAAACGTTGGCAGGCAACGTGGTCGGAGTTATGGGACAAGGAAATGTCCCCGACCTTG
Source organism: Clostridia bacterium (assembly GCA_022793815.1). GTDB lineage: Bacteria > Bacillota > Clostridia > Christensenellales > Pumilibacteraceae > MGBC157735. The sequence goes on from JAAWDP010000016.1 coordinate 21,923, forward strand.
TTTTCCGATATATCCTCAAAAAGAAAAACATCGAATACGTTGTGTCCGACGTGGCTGTCGAAGGCAAGGTGGCGATAAAATACTATGCTGACGGCGGTTCGGTTGCTCGGGCATTGAAAGCGGGACAAATCGGTTACGGTCTGCTTGCCGAGCCTGCCGCGTCTTCGGTATACGATAAAATTCACGAATAAAACAGGTGAGCAAGAGAAAAAACAAAAAGGCGGTAATAGCCGTACTTATAAATCTGTGTTATCCGCTTGCGAGTGTTTCGATACTTGTTGCGGTATACGCCGTAGCGGCGGCGGCGGCAAACGAAAATCTTATCTTGCCGAATTGGGGCGAGATATTTTCCGCCGCGACAAATCTTTTATCGCAAGTGTCGTTTTACAAATCGCTGCTCATGACGCTGTTGCGCTCGGCTGCCGCGTTTGCCGCCGCTTTTTTGATTGGCGGAGCGCTGGGTGTCGGTGCAAAATACTGCGAACCGCTTCGCCGTCTGTTTACGCCGCTCATGACGCTGTTGCGTGCGGTACCCACCATGGCGGTAATATTTCTGCTTGTGCTTTGGGTGCGTTCCGCTTATTCTCCTGCAATAGTTTCGTTTACGATACTTATGCCCCTTTCTTATACGCAGATGTATAATGCGCTTTCCTCGCTCGATGACGGAATTTTCGAGATGAGCAAGGTATATCGAGTTCCGAAAAGCCGCATTTTGACGAAGTTCGTTTTGCCTCAAATTGCTCTGCAGCTTATCGAAGCAACAGCAGGAAATCTTTCGTTTTCGGTCAAGCTGGTAATAGCGGGGGAAGCGCTTGCGCAAACCGCATCGAGTTTGGGCGGCATGATAAATAACGCGAACGTGTATCTGGAAACGGCTCGGCTGATGGCTGTGACGTTGCTTGCCGTGGCAGTCTGTTTTATACTCGAAGGCGCCGTGAAATTACTGTTGCTTTCATGTAGGAGGTGGCAATGATTGAACTGGACGGCATAGTGAAACGCTTCGGGGATAAAACCGTATATGACGGATTCTGCGCGCGTTTCGAAGGCATTACGGCGGTCATGGGACGCAGCGGATGCGGCAAGACAACTTTGCTAAATATCGTGGCGTCGCTTACGCCGTATGAGGGAACAGTCGTAAAAAACGGAAATATTTCGTATATGTTTCAGCAGCCGAGGCTTATAAAAAATCTTACCGTACTCGAAAATCTTTTATACGTCGGCGCGGAAGAGAACACGGCAAAGGCGATATTGCAAAAGGTCGAAGTCGACGGTGCTCTTTATCCGAAACAACTGTCGGGCGGTATGGCGGACAGAGCCTCGCTTGCGCGCGCTTTTGCGGCCGACGGCGGAACGCTTTTGATGGACGAACCTTTCCGCGGTTTGGATATAGGATTGAAAATGCGGATATTCGACGTGTTCGAAACACTTTACCGCGACCGCGCGCGCGACGTGCTTTTCGTGACGCACAGTCCGCTCGAAGCCTGTCGTCTTGCCGAGAGGGCGGTAATTATAGACGACGGAAAAATAATATCCGATTTCAGCGGGGACTCTCTTTCCGAACAGGCTCTTACCGATGTTCTCAAAGCTTTGTAACAGTAGAGAAAAAAGTGTCGGTTCTACTATTTGTAGAGTGCAAAACCTATTGACAAAAATCCGTTGCGGTTATATAATGATAGTATCATAAAATATATAAAAGGAGACAATAGGAAATGAAAAAGGTATCTAAGATTTTTGCGGTTGCGCTTTGCCTTACGTTGATGTTTACTTTGGTCGGCTGCAACAGCTACGGTAAGATTGCAAGAGCTTTCGAAAAAGAAGGGTGGAAGGAATCCGAAACGCTCGGTAATATCGTAACCGACATAACAAAGGATTTCGAAGAAGACATCGTCGTTACGCCTCATCTGTTTACCAGCGGAATCAAAACGGCAGTCGTATTCGAATTCAAATCGACGGACGATATGAAGAAAGCGGTGGAAGACAGCGCTACGCTCAAAGGTCTTATCAAAGATATACAAAACAGCGATTACGTAAACGGTAACTGCGTGCTGTTTACTTTAATTCCCGAGGCGGTTACTATTTTCAAAGAGGCATAACATTACATAACGATACCGTTTTCCGTAGGGAATAGGTATTGACAAAGAAAAAAGGCGCGGGCTTTACCGTAATTCCCATAGGGGAATAAAACGCAAATAAAAAGATTTAGGCATAGCGTTAGTGCTATGCCTTTTCTGTAATTTTTTCGTGGACGAATTAGGCTACGCGTAACCTAGTGAGATATAGATATGTTCTATATTTCCCGCAAAATTCAATCGGTTGCGTTCTTTCATTTTTTGTGATATAATGATTGCACGATAAACAGTAATTTAACGGAGAATTATGATAGTTTTAATTACGGGAACAACTCACACGGGAAAGACCGTATTGGCACAAAAATTGTTGGAAAAGTATAAATTTCCCTATCTTTCTATCGACCTCTTGAAAATGGGTTTGATAAGAAGCAATCAAACTACAATAAGCGTAACTGATGACGAAAAACTAACGCCGTATATTTGGGGGATAATTAAAGAAATAATCAAAACGGCAATAGAAAACGAGCAAAATCTTATTGTGGAAGGTTGTTACATACCATTTGATTGGGCAAAAGATTTTAATAAAGAGTATTTGTTGCAAATCAAATATTATTGCTTAATTATGAGCGAAAACTATATACAAAAGCATTTTTCTGATATTTTAGCAAATGAAAGTATAGTTGAACAAAGACTTATAAGCGGCGATTTGGTACAGGGAAATCTTATTAAAGAAAATGAAAGCAATTTACAAATGTGCAAAAAATACGGACTAAACTGCATTTTGATAGATACAGAATATAAAGTTGATATTGAATTATAAATTTCAATTTATCTTTCTAAAAAGTTTGTAGTAAAAAGCTCTAGAACATATCGTTCGAGAGCTTTTGTCCTTGCTTGAAAGTACAACTCTTAAAAATTTAGTATTTAATTCCCTACGGGAAGTTCCCTTTTGTGCCGCGTTTTTTTCTCGGCTTGAGCGCAAAGGTCACTCTAAACGGTTTTTTTATTTTTGCGACGCAGTTGGCGCATAATTGTCTCTTGATTTTCGGTTTGATTTGTGGTAAGATATAGTCATGGAATATAATGAAAATATAAAACGTTACCGCAAAGAGAAAAATCTGACGCAGGAAGAGCTCGCAGAGGCGCTGAAAGTATCGCGCAGAACAATCGTACGATGGGAAAACGGTTGGAATGTTCCGTCGCATTACTATGCGCAGAAGATGGCGGAGTTGTTCGAAATCTCGATAGAGCAGCTGATGAGCGGCGAATCGAAAGCATTGACAACTTCATCCGAGCCGCACAAAAAGCGTGATTTGCTTTCCTCCCTTGTTTGGTTCTGTGCGCTTTGCTGTCTGCCGCTGTTTGTAAGCCTATGTGTTTATGCATATATCAATGCAAAATACGAGCTGGTTTGGATAAACGGTTCTTGGTACGTCAAAGGCGGAAGCGTCTACGGTAACTTTGCTTTTGAATTTCTCGAATGGGCGCGACCCTTTTTCGAGGTTGTTTGCCTGCTTGCGCTTGTTTACCTAATCGTATGGTGGGGAGTGAAATTTATCGGTATTTTCCGAGGTACGGAGAATAAATTCGAGCGCTCTCTCCTTTATCGGCAGTGGCGGTTCGGAATTTTCTTTTTATCCTCCAATATCGCTTATTTTCTGTTTGAGACGCAGCCGATTTGGTTGGAAAGTCCGCATATATCTCCGCCTTCGCCGATTTATACCGTTATCGGCTGCTTATTTGCAGGACTCTTTTTATTTGTCTTGTGCGATGTTTTCTTTAAGCGGATTATGCGGAAGAAAATGATTGTCGAGCAAAATATTGCTCTTCACTGCGTCAATCTTGCCTTTCTGATTATCGGTTTTGCACTATTCCTTATTTTTTGTTTTGTTGTGTCGATTGCGGTTTATGTGAGCATGCAGACATATTTGAATTGTATCCTTGTCGGCTTGGTCATAGCGGGATTTTTGACCATTGTCTATCTTTCGGCAGTTGCCATTATGAAATATGTGAACTCCCGTCGAAACAGAAATTAAAAGAAATACCGCGAATATCGCGATTTTTTATAACACAGTTCTCTGCGCTTTACATTTCAATTATGTACGGTAAAACGCTCTCGAACAAATTTGCCCGAGAGCGTTTTTTCATAGTCCGACGGACGTTTAAATGTACGCCCGATTTATAACTTTTTGTCGGCGTTATTACTCGAATACGGTGCGCGAGGTGGGCGCGCTTTCTTTGAGGTAGCAGGTAAGCGTGCCTTTATTGTCCATAGTGCCGAGTGCGACGTCTTTTACGGACGCTATATTCTGTTTTGCGAGTTCGGTGTTTATTTCCTCTGCCGTCGCATTTGCGGCGGAAAGGTTGCCCTTTATTATTTTGCCGTCTATTATGACGTTTACGTTAAGTTCGTCTTCGCTCAAACTCAGTCCGCTTTCGGACGCATTGGCAGGTCGCGATGCGGCTTTGGGCATGACCGAAAGCGTACCGTTTGCTTCGAGTACGGCGTAATTTACTTCGCTTATATCGAAATATCCCTGGCTGCGCAGTTCTCTGAGCAAATCGTTGATGTCGAAATGCGCGCGTTTCAAGCCGTCGTACATGAGTTCGCCCTTGGCGATGAGAAAGATGGGCGAGCCGGTAATCGCGCGACGCAGAAACATGCTTTTGCTGGTAACGAACGAAAGGAAGAAAGAGCTGAGCATAAACAGCACTATCGCAATAATACAGTACCAAATATTTATTTCGCGGTCTATACACAGGGTGGCTGCGATTGACCCTGCGGTGATACCGACAATATAATCGTAAAACGACAGCTGTCCTACTTGTTTGGCGCCGTCTATTCTTGCAAGAAAAAGCAGCACGGCGATAGCGAGCAATGAGCGCAATATAATTTCCAAATAATCCATGATAAACTCCGAGATTGCGGTAAGTAACCGTGTACGATTATTGCCGTCGCATGCGGATTTTATACTCGGGAAAATATTGCATAAAAAAACGCCGCATTGCCGCGGCGCTTGAAAACGTGAATATTCTTATTTCGAGTATTTGTCTTCTGTGCTCCAAGAATACATTTTACGCAATTCCGTTCCTACTTTTTCGAGTAAGTGCTCGCTTTCCGTGCGGCGTTTGGCGTTAAAGTACGCTCTGCCGTTGTTGTTCTCGCCAATCCAGCTGCTTGCGAAAGTGCCGTCTTGTATTTCCGCAAGAACTTTTTTCATTTCTTTTTTCGTTTCTTCGGTAATTATGCGGCTGCCGATTTTATAATCGCCGTATTCCGCCGTATCCGATACGGAATAGCGCATGAAACCGAAACCGCCTCGGTAAATGAGGTCGACTATAAGTTTCATTTCATGTATACATTCGAAATACGCATTTTGAGGGTCGTAACCCGCTTCGACAAGAGTTTCGAATCCTGCTTTCATCAGAGCGGTAACGCCGCCGCAAAGCACGGCTTGCTCTCCGAACAAATCGGTTTCCGTTTCGCACTTGAAGGTTGTTTCGAGGACTCCCGCACGCGCACCGCCGATTCCGAGAGCGTAGGCGAGCGCGATATCGAGAGCTTTCCCCGTAGCGTTTTTATGAACCGCCACAAGACACGGGACACCCTTGCCTTCGAGATATTCGCTTCTGACCGTGTGACCGGGACCTTTCGGCGCTATCATAAATACGTCGATATCGTCGGGCGGAACAATCTGTTGAAAGTGGATGTTGAAACCGTGAGCAAAGGCGAGCGCTTTTCCTGCCGCCAGATTCGGCAAAATGTCTTCTCGGTAAATTTTCGCTTGCTTCTCGTCGGGGGTAAGCATCATAATTACGTCGGCTTTTTTTGCCGCTTGCGCCGTAGGCAGAACGGTGAGCCCGGCATTTTTCGCCTTGTCCGCGCTTTTCGAACCTTCGTACAATCCGACAATCACATCGACGCCGCTTTCTTTGAGGTTAAGCGCATGCGCGTGTCCCTGCGAACCGTATCCTACGATTGCCACGGTTTTCTTTTTCAAAAAATCGAGGTTGCAGTCTTTCATATAATAAATTTTTGCCATGATATAAACTCCTTGCTTGCGAATTGTTTTTAATTTTAAGTAATTATACATTTTATATGCGTATTTGTCAAATTTATTGGCGGTTTATTAGTAAATCGAGAATAAATATTTATTATTTTGTATATTAAATGCGCGAAAAATAATATAAACGCCCGATTTTCGTGCTTGACATTAAAAATTGAAACTGTTATAATGGTCGGACAAAACAATTTTTGTTTATAACGGTCCGAGATAAATTCACATTCGGGAGACTTTTTAATGTTCTCTTTGCCGTCGATAATCATGATGATTTTCACATCGATTTACGGCGTAGTGGACGGTTTTTTCGTTTCGAATTTTGTAGGTAAAACACCGTTTGCCGCAGTCAATTACATAATGCCGGTTCTTATGATTCTAGGTGCTGTCGGGTTTATGTTCGGTACCGGCGGCAGCGCAATAGTGGCAAGTACAATGGGCGCAGGGACGGTGAAAAAGCAAAGCGGCGTTTTTCATTGATTGTATATGCGACGGTGGCTTGCGGAATGTGCTTGGCGCAGTCGGCATCGCTGTGTTGCCTTATGTGGCGGCGGCTTTGTCGGCGGCGAGTATTCTCTTGTGCAAGAAAAAGTACGGTTATTGAACAATGCCTGCAAAAAGTTGACATTTCTGCGGAATAACGATATACTTATTTTATGGAAACGGATTTTTTTGTTTATGCGTCGCAGGCAGCCGAAGACGCGGTAAGCGGTTCGGGTTTTTCCTGGACCGGTATTCTTATTTGCATAGGCGTCATCGCTGCCGTCATAATAGTGCTCAAGCTTTTGAAATCGGGAGTCAAGAAGCTCTTTGCGATAGCCGTAAATGCCATTGTCGGCTGTGTGATTCTGTATGCGTTTTCGCTTATTCCGGGAACGGAATTCACTGTGGTTTGGTGGCATGCGCTTGTGACGGGGCTTTTCGGCATTCCCGCGGCAATTATATTGATAGTCGTGCATTTTGTGATGTGATTGGATATTTCTTAATTCGTCAATAAAGGCAAGCGTTTGCGGCTTTAAGCGGTGCAAACGCTTGCGATTTTTTTTCGGTTGTGGTATACTGAAATTCAATTTATTACTATCGGAGACGGCAGACAAATGGGACCTGTTGACAGACAAGGCAAAACCGAAGAAGAATTTCTTGCAAGTTACGACCGTAATGCGTGGGACAGACCCGCTTTAACCGCGGATATAATAGTTTTTTCCGTCGAGAACAATAAGCCCGTCGTATTGCTTGTAAAGAGAGGAGGACATCCGTATCTGGGCGATTGGGCGTTCCCGGGAGGATTCGTCAATCCGAACGAGAGTACGGAAGAGGCGGCTTTGCGCGAACTCGAAGAAGAAACTGGTATAAACGGAGTCTATCTCGACCAGTTGTACTGCGTCAGCACGCCCGGACGCGACCCGCGCGGCTGGACTGCGACCGTATGTTATATGGCGGTTATGGACAGAGGCACCGTACAGCCGAAGGGCGGAGACGATGCCGACGACGCGAAATGGTTTAACATAGACTATGTAAGGAACGGGTCGCAATACATCGTTAAACTTACAAGCGAGGGCGTTTCGCTTTGTGCGGAACTTGACGTGAAGCGCGACAAAATGGGCAATATAGATGTAAACAATACGATAATCAAGTCCGCCGACGGATTGGCGTTCGACCACGTCAAACTTTTGCTTTACGCGATTGAGAGGTTGTGAAGCGCTGTTTATGAAAGTAACGCTTATCAGAACGGGAGGAACTATCGGTTGCTTGAAAGGCGACGACGGAGTGATTGCTCTCAGTCCTGCTACGGATATACATTTGGATGGTTTCGATTTGGACGTTCAAACCCCGTTTTACGAACTGTCGGAACGTATAGGTGTCAGCCATTACGATAAATTGGTGAAAGCCGTACTTTCGGCGGCGGCAGACAGCGAGGCGATAATAATCACTCACGGCAGCGATACGCTTCCGTACACGGCGAGCGTTTTGGCTTTCGCTCTCGGCAAAACGAATATCCCGATTGTATTTGTTTGCAGCGACAAACCGCTTACGGAAAAGGACGCAAGCGGACATCGCTCGCTGAAAACGGCGGCGGCGTTCATAAAGACCCGCGAGAGCGGAGTGTTTGTTTCGGACGGAAACGACGTGCATTTCGGAGTCAGACTTTTGGAGGACAGAGCCTTCGAAGAAAGATTCTTTTCGGCTCACGACAGAATCTGCGCGCATGTGGACAATATGCGCGTCGACATAATAGAGCATATAGAATCGAATGAAAAGTATCCGCCCCAAACAGTGCTTCGTCCCAAGAAGATACTTTATATAAAACCGCACCCGCAGATAGATTATGCGGCTTACGACTTAAAAGGGTTCGACTGTATACTGCATGATACCTATCATTCGGGAACGGCTGACGAAAGAAAACTGAACAAGTTTGCCGAATCGTGCCGATGCCCCATATATCTTGTGGGAGGCGACGGAGGCAGAGTATACTCTTCGAAAGCGGGATTCGCGAAAGAAATTTGCGTAATCGACAATATCACGGCTGCGGCTCTTTACTGCAAACTTCTGGTAGGCTTAAACAGATTCGGCACCTGCGAGGAACTGAACCGGTATCTGTACGAAAAACAGTGCGGCGAATTTCTTGCTTGAACGTATAACATAAAACCTTATAAAATAATTTATATAAAAGGAGTTAAAACAATAATACTGCCATGGACCCATTACAGATAGGTTTATTAGTGGCGCTGATAGTGCTGATAGCGCTGTCCGCATTCTTTTCCGCAACGGAAACGGCATACTCTTCGTGTAACAAAATACGCTTGAAGAGTATGGAGTCGCAGGGCAACAAGCGCGCCGCGCGTGCTCTTCGACAACTCGACAAATACGATAAAGTAATCAGTACTGTGCTTGTCGGAAACAATATCGTGAATATTACCATGACTTCGCTTGCCACGATATTTTTCATAGGCTTGCTGAAAAACACGACGACCGAACAAATCGCCGTAACGGTATCCACCGTAGTCATGACCGTGCTTGTGCTTGTGTTCGGTGAAATAACGCCGAAAACATTGGCAAAAGAGCATGCCGAGGGATGGACGTGCGCCGTATCGGGCGTAATGGCTGTCATTATGATAGTTCTTTATCCCATAAACTGGCTGTTTTCGATGTGGCGCAAACTCATGAATAAAATCTTCAAAAAGAAGAGCGAGCAGACTTATACAGAAGACGAACTCATAACGATAGTGGAAACGGCCCAGTCGGAAGGCGGACTCAACGAACACGAGTCGCAGCTTATTCGTTCCGCGATAGAATTCGAGGATTTGGACGTAGACGACATAATGGTGCCGCGAGTCAACGTTGTTGCCGTAGAGGAAAGCGCCGCTTTCGACGAAATAAAGGAAGTATTCGCCACCAGCGGATTTTCGCGTCTGCCCGTATACAGCAAGACCATAGACTCGGTAATAGGCGTTATACACGAAAAAGATTTTTACGGGCTTTTGCGCGATTCGAATTCGGATATTCACGATAAGATATCCCCGTGTATATGCGTTTCGCTGAACATGAAAATTTCCAAGGTGCTGCGCATGTTGCAGAAAGCCAAGGTGCATCTTGCGATAGTCGTCGACGAGTTCGGCGGAACGGCGGGTATAGTGACGCTCGAAGATATACTCGAAGAGCTTGTGGGCGAAATATGGGACGAACACGACGAAGTCGAAGTGCTTTACAAAAAGATTGACGACAATACTTTCCTTGTTCAGGGTACCGAAAATCTCGACGATATGTTCGAGGAGCTCGGCGTGGAAACGAAAGAGGAATTCGATTCCACAACCGTAGGCGGTTGGGTGACCGAGCAGCTGCAGAAAATACCCGTTGCGGGAGAAAACTTTACTTTCGAGAATTTGGAAGTTTCGGTCACGAAAGCCAATGCCCGCAGAGTGTTGGAAGTCAAAGTAAAGGTAGGGGAAAAGCCGAGCGAGGAAGAGGAGGACGGTTCGCTTATTCAGCGGGCGATAAAGAAGATAGAAGAAAGGGATTAGATATGAAGAAACAGAAATATTACATCACGACGCCCATTTATTATCCCAGCGGACATTGGCATCTCGGACACACGTATACTACGGTTGCATGCGACGCAACGGCGCGGTTTAAACGTATGGACGGCTATGACGTGTTCTATCTTACGGGTACGGACGAACACGGACAGAAAATAGAAAAGCGCGCAGCCGAGAGCGGAACGACGCCGAAAAAATTCGTGGATTCGTTGGTGGCGGAAATAAAGGAGCTGTGGAAACTTCTCGATATCAGTTACGATAAGTTTATCAGGACGACGGATTCGTACCATGTGGAAACCGTAAAAAAGATATTCAAGAAACTCTACGATAACGGCGATATTTATAAGTCGCGTTACAAGGGAAAATACTGCACGCCGTGCGAAGCGTTTTGGACGCAGTCGCAGCTTATAGACGGAAAATGTCCCGATTGCGGCAGGCAGGTGAACGACGCGGAAGAAGAAAGCTATTTTTTCCGCTTATCGAAATATGCCGACCGCGTGCGAAAACTTTTGACCGAAACCGATTATCTGCAACCGTCGAGCAGGGTCAACGAAATGGTGAACAATTTCATCGACAAGGGACTGAATGATTTGTGTGTTTCGCGAACATCGTTCAAATGGGGAATTCCCGTTGATTTCGACAAGGGACACATCGTTTACGTTTGGGTGGACGCTTTGTCGAACTATATTTCCGCACTCGGTGCGTTTTCGGACGACGATACTCTTTACGGAAAATATTGGCCTGCCGATTTGCACATGGTAGGCAAAGAAATAGTGCGGTTTCATGCGATAGTGTGGCCCGCGATTTTGATGGCGCTGGATTTGCCTCTTCCGAAAAAAGTGTTCGGTCACGGCTGGCTTTTGCTCGGCGGCGATAAGATGAGCAAGTCCAAAGGAAACGTCGTCGACCCGTTTGTTTTGGGCGGACGGTACGGCTCGGACGCGCTCAGGTATTATCTTTTGAGAGAAATTCCGTTCGGGTCGGACGGGGTGTATTCGAATGTCGCTTTTCTCACAAGACTGAACAGCGATATAGTGAACGACCTCGGCAATCTTTTAAGACGCACGATAGCCATGGCGGAGAAGTATTTCGGCGGTACGGTGAGAAAGGGGAAACCCTCGGACGGCGATTGCGGATTTATCGAAAAAATCGATTCCCTTTACGGTAAAGTTTCCGAACAAATGAGCGCGCTGTCTTTCAACCGCGCACTCGAAGAAATATTCGCGCTTGTCGGGCGGGCAAATAAATATATCGACGAAACCATGCCTTGGTCGCTTGCAAAGAACGACGGCGGCAGAGAGCGTTTGGAAACCGTGCTGTACAATCTTTTGGAAACTTTGCGCGTGGTCGGCGTCATGCTCAAACCTTTTCTTACGAAATATCCCGATGCGATTTTCGAGGGTCTGGGAATCGAAACGCCCGCATTTTTCGATAAAAATACTTCTTACGGAAAAGTGTCCGTATATAACGTCAAGGAAGTGCCGCCGCTTATGAACCGTTTGGATATAGAGAAGGAAAACGGCGAGTTGGAGGCTCTTGCCGAAAAGGACGAGAACAAAAAAGAGGAGCAGAAGAAAGTGGAAGAAATCAAGCAGAGCGAGGAACAGGCAAACCTCGTTACCATAGACGAATTTTTCAAGACGCAGCTTAAAGTGGCAAAGGTCATTGCATGCGAAAAAGTGGAAAAAGCGGACAAGCTTTTGAAACTCACGCTCGATGTCGGCGGTCAAACGCGCACGGTGGTATCGGGCATAGCCAAGCATTACACGCCCGAAGAAATGGTGGGAAAAAGCGTGGTGCTTGTCGCCAATCTCAAACCCGCGAAGCTTCGCGGCATAGAAAGTCAAGGAATGATTTTGTGCGCGTCCGAGGGCGATAAACTGACTCTTGTTACGCCCGAAAGCGCAATAGCGTCCGGAGCGGAAGTATGCTGATAGATACGCATGCGCATCTGACGGACGAACGCTACGGCGGCTGCGGCGGCATAATCGCAAATATGAAATCCGACAATCTCGAAAAGATAATCACCGTCGGATTCGATATGGAATCGTCTGACGGAGCCTACGAAATAGCGAAAAACAATGCCGACGTATACTGTGCGGTCGGTTTTCACCCGTGCGACGTCAAGAAGATAAAGGACGGCGACTTGGACAGGCTGCTTGAAATTTCGCGTTCGGATAAATGCGTTGCGATAGGCGAAATAGGGCTTGATTACCATTACGACGATACCGATAAACGCGCTCAGAAAAAAGGGCTTTCGCAGATGTTCGAACTGGTGGAAGCCGCGGATTTGCCTGCGGTGTTTCACATACGCGACGCCGACGGCGACATGTTGGCGGCGGTGAAAGAGAATATTTCGAAATTCAAAAAAGGCGGCGTCGTACACTGTTTTTCGGGTTCGAAAGAAACCGCGCTCGAATATGTCGACATGGGTTTTTACATTTCCTTTACGGGCGTCATTACTTTCCGTAACGCCGCGAAATTTCCCGACATAATCCGCGCGCTTCCCAAAGACAGAATACTTGTGGAAACCGATTGTCCGTTTCTTGCGCCTCCGCCGCACCGGGGCGAGCTCAATTACCCCGCATACGTGCGCTATCAGGCGGAAAAAATTGCGGAAATTCTCGGAGTCGGTTTCGACGAAGTCGAAAAAACTACTACCGAGAATGCGCATAGATTGTTCGGATTTTAAGGAGAACACTGCAAAATGAAGCAGAGAAGCGATGTTTTCGCGTATATGTACGGCGGAAACATTTACATGAATTTAACTAACCGCTGCTGCAACGATTGTACGTTTTGCCTGAGAAATACGGGCGACGGCGTGGGAGAAAACGTATTGTGGCTTAGGCGTGAACCTACGGCGGACGAGGCTGTCGGGTCGGCGGAAAAACTGTTTTCCCCGACTGTGGAAGAAATCGTATTTTGCGGTTACGGCGAACCGACTTACAGATTGGACTGTATAGACGCCGTCGCGGATTTCGCGCACGGCAAAGGTATTAAAACCCGTCTGAATACGAACGGACTGGGTTCGCTGATAAACGGTTTCGACATCGTGCCTCGGCTGACGGGCAAAATCGATACGGTGTCCGTGTCGCTTAACGAAGCGAATGCAGCCGCTTACAATACGGTTTGCCGCAGCGTGTACGGCGAAAAGGCGTATGAGGAAATAAAGAATTTTACTGCCAAGTGCGTGCGCGCGGGAATTTATACGGTTATGAGCGTGGTCGACGTGATAGGCGAGAAAGCCGTGGAGCAGTGCCGAGAAATAGCAAAGAAATGCGGCGCTGTGCTGAGAGTTCGGAGATACGAGAAAAAATGGTAGACGGTTTCGATAATACAACGGTCAGACTTTCGGGTATAGTTTCGGAGTCGGTGGTGGACGGAGTCGGTTTTCGCATGACCGTGTTTACACAGGGCTGCACGCACAATTGCAAGGGATGTCACAATCCTCAGACGCATGACCCGCTCGGCGGAGAAATCGTGGATTTGCAATTCATAGCGGACGAAATAGACAAAGACCCCCTGCTCGACGGAATAACGCTGAGCGGCGGCGAACCGTTTATGCAGCCGAAGCCGCTGGCGATGCTTTGCAAATACGTGCACGAACGCGGCATGAATGTTTGGTGTTACAGCGGTTATACTTACGAACAGCTTCGGGAAAAAGCCGAAACCGACGCCGATGTGTCGGCGCTCCTTGCCGAAACCGATGTACTTGTGGACGGTCCGTTCATAGAGGAAAAAAAGGATTTGCGGCTTAAATTCCGCGGTTCTTCCAATCAACGGGTGATAGACATGAAAAAGACCGAAAAGCAGGGCAGCGTCGTTTGGCTGGACGGCATGCAATAGTTACATAAGTTCCTCAATATGAAAAGTGTATGAAAATCCCCGTAACGCGGGCTCAAACACTTGATAAACAAAAGGTTCTTGTGTTATACTATCAAAGTGCTTTGAATAGGAGGCTTGCTTTTTTGTACGCCGAAATATTCAAAACCGTGTGGAGGTAAAATTTGGATTCCAAAAAAAGCAGAACCGTAATAATTATCGTAGTGGTCGCTTTGGCGCTCATAACCGCGATAACCCTTTTCTTTGTTTTGCGTAAGAAGGTCGATACGATAAGTTTCGACGAGCTGTCAAATATGGTGGAAAACGGACAGGTTACGGAAATAACAGTCAATAATGACGTGGCAACGATAAAAGGCGCGGGCTCCGACGGAAAGGCCGCAGAATACCGTTGCTATACGAGAGATTCGTTCCTTTACGAACTTATCAAAGAGTATAATGACGCAGTAGACGCCGGCGAGAAACCCGAGGGTACGAAAAAAATCAAATTTTCTTTCAATGACCGCAATGCGGGTTCTGGGTGGAGTCTTGCGATTCCCATTGTCGGATTCGTAGTGCTTGTGGTGGTAGCTCTTCTTTTGTTCCGTTCTATGTCGGGAAGCAATAAGCAGGCTATAAACTTCGGTAAATCCAATGCCAATGTTCAGGGAAATCTGAAAGTACGTTTTACCGACGTTGCGGGAGCGGAAGAGGAAAAGGAAGAACTTGCGGAAGTCGTCGAGTTTTTGAAAGCGCCGCAAAAGTTTACCGCAGTCGGTGCGAAAATACCGAAAGGCGTACTTTTGGTCGGTCCTCCCGGCACGGGCAAAACTCTGTTCGCAAAAGCGGTTGCGGGCGAGGCAAATGTCCCGTTCTTCTCCATTTCGGGTTCGGATTTCGTGGAAATGTTTGTCGGCGTCGGCGCTTCGCGCGTGCGCGATTTGTTCGACCAAGCCAAAAAGAACATGCCTTGTATAATATTCATCGACGAAATCGATGCGGTCGGCAGACAGCGCGGAGCGGGACTCGGCGGCGGGCATGACGAAAGAGAACAGACGCTCAACCAGCTGCTTGTGCAGATGGACGGTTTCGAAACCAACGACGGCATAATAGTTATGGCGGCGACGAACCGTGCGGATATACTCGACCCCGCATTGTTGCGCCCAGGACGTTTCGACAGACAGATTTACGTCAATATTCCCGATGTTCGCGGAAGAGAAGCCATTCTTCGCGTGCATGCGCGCAACAAGCCCATTTCTCCCGAAGTCGATTTTCGTGTGCTCGCGCGCATGACAAGCGGCTTTACGGGCGCGGAAATAGCCAATCTTTTGAACGAGGCGGCAATTCTCTGCGCACGCGCCAATCGTCAGAAGATAACTATGGAGGATATCAACGAAGGTATCAATAAGATAACTCTGGGACCTCAGAAAAAATCGCGTCTTGTTACCGAGTTCGATAAACGTATAACGGCTTATCACGAAGCGGGACACGCGCTTGTCGCGCTGTCGCTTCCCGGCTGTGACCCCGTGCACGAGGTTTCCATAATCCCGAGAGGACCTGCGGGCGGTTACACCAAAATGCGTCCCGACAACGACAACCAGTATATGACAATAAACAAGCTCAAAGACGACCTTGCCATGAGTATGGGCGGCAGAGCGGCGGAAGAACTGGTGATACAGGATATTTCGTCGGGCGCCGTGGGCGACATAAAGCAAGCAACTGATACCGCGAGAAAAATGGTTATGGAATGGGGTATGTCCAGTTCCCTCGGTCCGGTATATTACGGTTCCAACCAAGAGGTATTCCTCGGCAGAGATTATCAGTCTACACATTCGTATTCGGAAGAAGTCGCATCCAAAATCGACGACGAAGTCGCAAAACTGTTGGATATCGCGCACCAGACCGCGGTCAAAGTTCTTTCCGAGCATAAAGACGTTATGGACAGAATGGTGCGGCTGCTTATAGAGCGCGAGACCATATTTACCGAGGACGTCAAACTTTTGATGGAAGGTAAAAGCGTAGAAGAAGTTCGCGACAGGTACGATGAGAGAATGGCGAGAAACAATTCGCCCTCGCCCGAAAGCGAAAAAGCGGAGAAATCCGAAGAACCCGATAAAGAATAGGAAAAAGTAAGAGCGCGGAGAAATGCTCTTACAGAGGAGTTTATATGAAAAAGAAGATTGCATTACCGGTAATAATTACGTCCGCATGTATTGCGGCTGTACTTGTGGCGGTGCTCGTGTTGAGCTTGATTTCGGTCAATCCGATGACCTCTCTGCTCGGCGGCTATCGCGACGTCGTCGTTTACAAGCCGGGCGAAACCAGTGCTCAGCCGATGACCGAAAAAGCGAGAGAGGCGCTCGATAAGGAAATAAAAGGCACCGAGTTTTCCGTCATGCATGCCATTTTGGAAGGGCGGTTTGCTTACGGCGTCAAGTTCCAGACACAGGAAAACGACAAGGGCGAGAAGGAGCGCGTCACTCTCAATCCCGCGGCAATCTTACTTTTGGAGCATACCCAAAAGGAAAATTACATTCTCGAATTCAGATTTGCGGAAGTGAAAACCGTCAAAGTTCAAGGCGAAGAAGTCGAGTTTGACTGTGCGAAAGCGGTGATTTTCGATACCAACGGCGAAATAGAAAAAATATCCGTTTATCCGTATCTTTATTCGAAAGTAACGGTACTCGACGACGAGCATTACCGTGCGCCCGCATTGGAAATATGGTCGACGACAAGTTCGCTGTGCGCGCTGCTCAACGATTATGACAGCCTTATAAGATGAGTTTGTTTTCCGCGGTTAATCCCGCTTTCATAATACTGCCGATTGTACTTGCGCAGTATGTATATGCGACTATAGCGCTCGTGTTTCTTGCACGGGCGCGTTTGTCTGTGCGTTCGTACATATTGTGGAATTTATTTATCGTTATTGTATTTTTTGTCGGGTCCACGTCGTTTCTTATCTATAACGCGTGCCGAAAGAAAAATTCAAAAGAACGCGACGAAAGGGACGGAGGAGATATGCGGTGAAAGGCATTGCATGGAATCCGTGGCACGGGTGCTCGAAGATAAGCGAAGGGTGCGCAAACTGTTGGCTGTACAGAATGGACGGCAAGTACGGGCGCGATACCGCTGCGGTAACTCGGAGCAAGAGCGCGTTCGACCTGCCGCTTAAAAAGAACAGAAGCGGCGCGTATAAAGTGGTTTCGGACACGCAGGTTGCCACTTGCTTTTCTTCGGATTTTTTTATCGAGGCCGCCGACAGTTGGCGCGACGAGGCGTGGGAAATAATAAGGGCAAGGTCGGATTTGGAATTTTTGATTCCTACCAAACGTATTTGCAGAATAAACGACTGCCTGCCTCGGGACTGGGGAGAAGGATACGACAACGTGCTTATTGCGGTAAGCGTGGAAAATCAAAAGCGCGCGGACGAGCGTATCCCGTATCTTCTGAATGCTCCTCTTAAAAAACGCGGTATATTTGCGGCGCCTTTGATAGGCAGGATTGATTTAAGCCCATATTTCGAAAGCGGACGCATAGACCTGGTATCCGCCGCAGGCGAAAGCTGTTTCGGCGCAAGAGAATGCCGTTTCGAATGGGTCGAAGCATTGAGGGAAGAGTGCCTGGCGCACGGAGCGGTATTCAGATATCATCAGACGGGAAGCAATTTGGTGAAAGACGGGGTAAGATACCGCATTCCGCGAAAGAAGGAGTACGAACAAGCCAAGAAGGCTTTTAGCGAAAAAACATAAAAGCCGTACGGGATTGCCGTGCGGCTTTTACGTCGCTTTTGATTTGTTTTTTTCGTGTTCAAGACCTTGCAAACAAGGAATTACGCCGAAAATAAATCTTTAAAGCGAGTTGTGCAATGTCCTACAACTTATTTGTTGAATTCGAAATGGTTGTTGGAACTCTGCGTCGGAGGCATTCTGTCGCCCTTGCTTACATGGACAGTGCCGATTACGCGACCGTTCGAAGATACTACGTTGTACTGACCGGTCTTGGGCGCTATTTCACCCGAATTGAGCTTTTCCATATTGGTTTTCCCTCCTTGTACTTTTATTATTTATCGTTTTACACTATATTATACAAGTAAAACTGCGAAATTTTAAATTTATTTCGGATATGCTTTTTATTTGCTAAGCGGAAATAAAAGTGATATACTGTACACGCTGATAAAAACGGAGGCATCGGTATGATAATGTTTATAGGTTTGGGTTCGAGTCCCGACGACATGACCGCAAAAGCGCGAAAAGCAATCGACGCTGCAGGGGTTGTTGCCGTAAAGACGAAAAAAACCGCCGCTCTCGCCGCAGTGAAAAAAGCGAGCGTGACCATGGACGACTTATTCGAAACGTCGGAAAGTTTCGACGATTTGAACAGCGCCGTTGCCGACAGGCTGCAAAGCCTGGAAAGCAGTTATGAAACTGTCGCTTATTGCAGTGACGGCAGCGGACTGACGGACGGGGCGTTCAAAGAGCTGAAATCAAGAGGCGCAAACGTGGAGACGATTGTCGGCGTAAGCATGGGGAGCGGAGAGTTTGCCGATGCCGTTCTGAAAATGACGGCTACGCGCGCCCTGGAACTGCGTCCGTATATAGACGGCGGTGCGAGTGTGGAAATAACCGAAATAGGCGACTCTTTACTTGCGGGGGAGCTGAAACTGTATCTGCTCGAATTTTACGACGCCGACAAAAAGGCAGTGTTTTTTCACGGCGGACAAAGAAAAGAAATTACGCTCGGAGAACTCGACAGAGCGGGCAAGTATGATATTTACAGCGGAGTGTTTTTGGAAGGCGATGCGTCGCTCGGCAAAGCGCGCGCGTCGTTCGGAGATTTACTGCGGATTATGGAGCGTCTTACCGCGCCCGACGGCTGTCCGTGGGATAAGGCGCAGACTCACGAAAGTATACGCACCAACATGATAGAAGAAGCATACGAAGCCGTGGACGCCATAGACTGCAAGGACATAGATGCAATGACCGAGGAGCTTGGAGACGTGCTTTTGCAAACGGTATTTCATTGCGATATGGCAAAACGCGGCGGAGAGTTTACGGTCGGGGACGTGATAAGCGAACTTTGCGGCAAACTTTATTTCAGGCATACGCATATTTTCGGAAACGACAAAGCAACGGGTTCGGAAGAAGCTTTGAAATATTGGGAGAATGCGAAAGCAGCCGAGAAGCAGTACACATCTCTGTACGATATATTGCAAAGACTGCCGAAAGGCTTTCCGTCGCTATTGCGTGCGCAGAAAGCTTTGAAGAAAGCCGTCAAAGCCGGAGCCGAAAGCGTAGGAGAAAAAATAACGGAACAAGAACTTGCGGACGGACTGTTCAATCTTGTTTCGAGAGCACTCGCAAGCGGATTGGACGCGGAAACCGCGCTGAATAAGAAAATCAACGAATTTATCGAGGAATTCAAAGAGTGACGCCGTTTATTCGCAAACTGAATATCGGCGGCGTGGAATTGAAAAACAGTATTATACTTGCGCCTATGGCTGGATTTACCGACGTGGCGTTCAGGCGCTTGTGCCGTGAATGCGGCGCTGCGCTGACCGTTACCGAGATGGTAAGCGTCAACGGATTGGCTTACGGCAACGCAAAAACACGAACGCTGCTCAAACTCTCCGACGTCGAAAGTCCTTGTGCCGTACAGCTGTTCGGCTCGCGTCCCGAAACTTTTGCGCAAGTGCTTGCCGGGTGCGAAAGCCTGAGCGGTTTCGACATCGTCGATATAAATATGGGATGTCCCATGCCCAAGGTAACATCGCTCGGCGCAGGCAGCGCGTTGCTGTCGGACATTGTTCGCGCTAGCGAAATAGTCGATGCCTGCGTCGAAAGCGCGAGAGGCAGAGCGGTGACCGTCAAAATGCGGCTCGGGATAACGGATTCGTGCGGAGCGGAAAAATTCGCATGTGAAATGGAGCGTGCGGGAGCGGCGGCAATCACTGTTCACGGACGTACCGCAAAACAGCTCTACGGCGGGCTTGCGGATTGGGACGCTATTTCGAAGGTGAAAAAAGCGGTCGGCATTCCCGTAATAGGTAACGGGGATATCGCGTCTGTGAGCGATTTGGACAAAGCGGAAAAAAGCCTTGTGGACGGCGTAAGCATAGGGCGCGGGGCGCTCGGCAATCCCATGCTGTTCGAATGTCTGCTCGGTGCACAGACGGGTTTAACGCGCAGACAGGCAGCGATAAAGCACGTCGAATATATGGACGGATATTTCGGGTCGGCGTATGCCGCAGTGAATTTTCGGAAACATGCAGGCAGATATTTACACGGAGAGGCAAACAGCAGGGATTTGAAACTCGCATTGACTGCGGCAAGCGACGTAAGCGAAGTAAAACGTCTGCTCGAATCGGGAGTATAGGAAGGCTATGGATTATACGTTTTTATTGGAACTGGCTCTGATACTTGTTTTTACTAAAGTATTCGGCATAATAATGAAAAAACTCGGACTGCCGCAAGTGGTGGGAGCAATAGTCGCGGGACTTTTACTCGGCGGCGCGATATGGTCGCCGCTTACGGGCGGAGCGTTTGTGCCCGTGAGAGCGTCGGATACTTTGAGTATAATCGCGGAAATCGGAGTCGTAATGATTATGTTTTCTGCCGGACTCGAAACCGACATGAACGAACTGAAAAGCACGGGACCTGTCGCCGCACTGATTGCCGTCTGCGGCGTGATGGTGCCGTTGGGACTCGGATTTCTCGTTGCCATGCCGTTTTTCGGAATCGGCGATTTCAAAGCCGTTATTTCCTGCGTGTTTATCGGTGTGATTATAACGGCGACAAGCGTGTCGATAACCGTCGAAACGCTGAAAGAGCTCGGTAAGTTAAAGGGCAAAGTAGGCACGGCAATACTGTCCGCCGCCATAATAGACGACGTGATAGGTATTATAATTCTTACGGTCGTGACGGGGCTTGACAATCCGTCGGGCGCAGGGGCAGGCGCGGCTGCGGCAGACGTTGTTTTGAAAACCGTGTTGTTTTTCGTATGCGCGATAGGTATAGGAATGCTTTTGAACAAACTGTTCAAGTGGCTGGTAAAGAAATATCCGCATCGCAGAAGAGTGCCCATTATGGGACTTGCGGTATGTTTTTTGTACGCATATTCGGCAGAGCACTTTTTCGGTATCGCCGATATAACCGGGGCGTATCTTGCAGGCATAATACTGTCCAATCTCAAAGAAACCGGCTATATAGAAAACAAAATAGACATCGGTTCGTATATGATTTTTTCGCCTGTCTTTTTTGCGTCGATAGGAATAAAGACGACGTTCGAAGGAATAAATCCGTCCATTCTCTTATTCGCTCTGCTGTTTGTGGCGGCGGGACTGGTTTCGAAAATAGTAGGTTGCGGTGCGGCGGCTAAGGTGTGCGGTTTCAATGCGAAAGACTCTCTGAAAATCGGAATCGGCATGATAGCCCGAGGGGAAGTTGCGCTTATCGTGGCTCAAAAGGGCATAGAAAGCGGAATCGTGCCGTCGGTATATCTTTCGGCGGTCATAGTTCTCGTAATAGTTTCGTCGTTGCTGGCTCCGGTTTTGCTGAAACTTTTATTTAAAGCGGATGCAAAAAGAGAAATGCTTATTAAGTCGGCATAATTCTGCCGCAGAAATGCAAACCCGTCTGCCGACAAGCAAAAGCTTGCTTTTGTCGCGTTTCGATGTTATAATAATATCATGAATGTCAGTGTTATGAATGCCGAGAATGCGGCAAAACTGCCGAATAATGCGCTCGCGCTTATGGGCGATGCGGTACATACGGCTTTCGTAAGAAAGAGGCTGATTGAGTCGCACGATTTCAAAGCCAACGAGCTTTACAGACGGGAAACCGTATCGGTATCGGCAAAAGCGCAATCGCGGCTGTTGGATGAAATAATGCCGTCGCTTACGGAAGAGGAAACGGAAATCGTCCGGAGAGGGCACAGCGCAAGAACAAACAACAAGCCGAAAAATGCGCTTTGGAGCGAGTACCGAAAGGCAACCGCATACGAAACTTTGCTCGGGTTCCTTTATCTTTCGGGGCAAACCGAAAGACTGGAAGAAATACTCGAAATGTCGAATAAAAAGGAAGAAAGGTTATGATAGTCACCGCGAAAGCAAAACTGATACGATTTACGGAAAATCCCGAGAGCACTATTGCGCTTGCGTCAAAACTGTGCTATTCCTCGCTGGGTATGGATGAATTGATAGAAAGAATCGATGGCGGCGACAATGCCAAGTTCATCAAGATGTTAAAGACGATGAACCACCTTTCTCCCTTCGAGCATGCGTCGTTTACTTTCTCCGTGGAAGGCGTGTCGCGCGCGTTTTTGGCGCAGGTGACTCGGCACAGAATAGCAAGCTTTTCCGTGCGCTCTCAGCGTTATGTAGGCGAAAGTGATTTCAATTATATAGTGCCCCCCGCAATTGCCGACCTCGGCGACAGCGCAAAGGAGGAGTTTGTAGAGCAAATGCGTACTGTGAGCCAATGGTACAATGCTTGGCAGGAGCGTCTCGGCGGCGGAGAACGGGCGAACGAGGACGCACGGTTCGTGCTTCCCAATGCGTGCGAAACAAAGATGATTTTGACTATGAACGCGCGCGAGCTCATGCACTTTTTCTCGCTGCGCTGCTGTAACCGCGCTCAATGGGAAATACGCGACGTTGCGTGGCAGATGCTTTCCCAGGTGCTTGAAGTTGCGCCCGATGTTTTCGAAGGTTGCGGTCCGACATGTCTTACGGGCGCATGTTCCGAGGGCAAAAAAAGCTGCGGAAAAGCCGCGCTTGTGCGCGAACGCTACGAAAGACTGAAAGAGTGCGCGAAAGGAGAATGATATGAAAATTTACGGACGCAACAGTGTTGCCGAAGCAGTCAAAAGCGGAAAAACAATCGACCGCCTTGTTGTGGAAAAGGATTTGAAAGACGCGGGAGCCAACAGGATAATAGCCGATGCGAAAAGCCGCGGTATAAAAATTTTCTTTCGGGAAAAAGAATATCTCGACAGAGAAGTCACGGGTAAACATCAGGGTTTCATAGCGGAAATAACCGATTTTGGATATTGCGAGCTGGACGATATTCTTGCGTATGCCAAGGAAAAAGGTCAGCCGCCGTTTATCGTATTGCTCGACGGTGTGGAAGACCCTCACAACCTCGGCTCGGTGCTCAGAGTTTGCGAGTGTGCGGGCGTTCACGGCGTGGTGATTCCGCGGCACAGGAGCGTAAGCGTAAACGAAACCGTAATCAAAGTATCGTCGGGCGCGGCGGCGCATATCCGTGTTGCGAAAGTGACGAATATAAACGAAGCCATCGAAACTTTGAAGAAACAGGGCGTTTGGGTTTATTGCGCCGACATGGACGGCGAAAGTATTTACGACGCAAAGTTAGACGGTGCGGCGGCTTTCGTTATAGGCGGAGAGGGCGCAGGCGTCAAGCGTCTTACGAAATCGGTATGCGACAAAACGGTGTCGCTTCCCGTGCGCGGGAAAGTCAATTCGCTTAATGCGTCCGTGGCGTGCGGTATCGTCGTATACGAGAAACTGCGTCAAGATTTAATGTTGTGTAAAGATTAAAACAAACCGAAAGGAGATATAGTATTATGAGAAAACCCATTATTGCGGGTAACTGGAAGATGAACAACACGAAAGCCGAAGCAAAAGTTCTTATACAAGAGCTGATTCCGCTTGTAAAGAATGCGGAGTCCGACGTGGTAATCTGCGTGCCCTATACGGTTATAGAAACCGCCGCGGCGCTTACAAAAGGCACAAACATCAAGGTCGGTGCGGAGAATGTCGCGTGGGCGGATAAAGGCGCGTTTACGGGCGAAGTCAGCGCACAAATGTTGAAAGAAGTCGGCGCCGAATACGTTATCATCGGACACAGCGAGCGCCGCCAGTATTTCGGCGAAACGGACGATTCCGTAAACAAACGCACGGTTCAGGCTCTTAAAAACGGTTTTACGCCCATAATCTGCGTCGGCGAAACGCTTGACGAAAGAGAAGGCGGCGTGACTGAGCAGGTTTGCAAGCGTCAAATAATCGGCGCGTATGCCGGCATTTCCGCTTCCGATGCGGAAAAGACGGTGGTGGCTTACGAACCCGTTTGGGCGATAGGCACGGGAAGAACGGCTACGAGCGGGCAGGCGCAGGAAACCATCTCTTATATACGCGGCGTACTTAAAGAACTTTACGGCAAGACTGCGGAAAAAGTCCGTATTCAGTACGGCGGCAGCATGAATCCGTCCAACGTGTCGGAGCTTATGGCTCAACCCGATATAGACGGCGGACTAATCGGCGGCGCCAGCCTTAAAGCCGCGGACTTCTCCAAAGTAGTCAATTATAAATAAGTTTGTCAATGAATAAACATATCGGTAATTAGGAGGGTAAGAATTTATGAAAACCGATGCTATCGTTATTTTGGACGGATTCGGTTATCGCGAACAGGGGAACGGTAATGCGGTAAAATTGCAGGGAACACCGTACATCGACTCGCTGAAACAAAAATATCCGAATACGTTGATAGACGCGTCTGCGCGTGCGGTGGGACTGCCTGTCGGTCAAATGGGCAACAGCGAGGTGGGACATCTCAATCTCGGTGCGGGCAGAGTAGTATATCAGGATATTACCATGATAGACAAAGCAATCGAAGACGGTGATTTTTTCGAAAACGAGGCTTTTCTCGGCGCGGTCGAAAATTGCAAAAAGAACGGCAGCGCGCTTCATCTTGTGGGACTTTTGTCCGACGGCGGAGTGCACAGCATGAATACCCATCTTTACGCTCTGTTGACTTTGGCGAAAAAAAACGGACTTAAAACTGTTTACGTGCACTGCGTGACCGACGGCAGAGATGTGCCGCCGGATTCCGCGGCGAATTATATTGCCGAACTTGAAAAGAAGATAAAAGAAATCGGCGTCGGAGCGGTGGCTACGATTGTCGGAAGATATTATTATATGGACAGAGATAACCGTTGGGACAGAGTAAAACTCGGTTATGACTGTGTGTTCGATGGCGTCGGCTCGCATTATACGAACGCGGATGCAGGCATAAAAGCGTCGTATGCTTCGGGAGTGCTCGACGAATTCGTGCAGCCCACCGTAATAGGTTCTTACAAAGGAGTCAAAGACGGCGACAGCATAATATTCTATAATTTCCGCAGCGACCGCGCAAGGGAAATCACACGTGCGGCGATAGAACCCGATTTTGCATCGTTTGAACGAAGCGGAGGCTATAAAAAGACGTTTTATGTCGGTATGACCCGTTACGACGCGACGTTCGAGGGCATACACACGGCATTTCCGCCCAAAGAAATAAAGAACACACTTGGTCAGTGGTTGGCTGCTTTGGGCAAGACACAGGCACGTGTGGCGGAAACGGAAAAATATGCGCACGTTACGTTTTTCTTTAACGGCGGTGTCGAAACTCCGAACGAGGGCGAAACAAGAACGCTTGTTCCGTCGCCTAAGGTTGCCACTTACGATTTGAAACCCGAAATGAGCGCGTTTGAAGTGACCGAAAAGGCATTGGAAACCATAGGCAAAGTGGATACGCTCATCATGAATTTCGCCAACTGCGACATGGTGGGGCATACGGGTGTGCTCAGCGCCGCAATGCGCGCTGTCGGAGCGGTTGACGAATGCGTGAAAAAGGTGGTGGAGGCTGTAAAGGAAACGGGCGGAACCGCGCTTGTCACAGCCGACCACGGCAATGCCGAACTCATGCAGTTCGACGACGGTTCGCCGTGTACGTCGCATTCCACCAATCCCGTACCGTTTATACTTGCGGGAGATAAATATATCGGCAGGAAATTGAGAAGCGGCGGTGCGCTGTGCGACGTTGCTCCCACATTGCTTGACGTCATGGGCGTGCCTCAGCCCAAAGAAATGGAAGGCAAGAGCCTTATAGAAAAATAATACGCAATCGCATAAAGCGGTAAGATTGTTTGTCTTGCCGCTTTTTTAAATGTAAAAAACCGAAGACCGCAAAAAAACGAAGTATTCGGTGCCGCGCGAAAGATTTTTGTGTTGACAAATACGTTTGCCCGATGTTATAATGCCAATGGAACATGTTTTATTATGCGGTAAGGGAGGGGCTGGATGATTAACATAGCGGTAGTAGAGGATAACGAACGCGAGCGGAAAATAATAGCGGAATACTTGAAAAAGTTTTCGCCGCGGTTTTCCGTAGAATTGTTTTCGTCCGCCGTCGTTTTTTTGACGGACTATACGCCGAAGTACGATATTGTATTCATGGATATAGACATGCCTTATCTCGACGGCATGTCGGCGGCGGCGAGAATGAGAAAACTCGATGAAAGGACTTGCTTGATTTTCGTTACCAATTTGGCAAGATACGCAATCAAGGGATATGAAGTATCGGCGTTCGATTTTATTGTCAAGCCGCTCACTTATGCGAATTTCACAATGAAAATAACGCGCGCTCTCAATCATCTGAAAACAAAATCCGAGAAAGAAATTCTTGTAAAGTCAGGCGGAAATACGGTCAGAATTGCCGTGGCGGATATTAAGTGGGTGGAAATACGAGCACATAAAATAACGTATCATCTTGTGGATAAAGACATAGTTTCTTACGGCACGCTTAAAGATGCGGAATCGCTTATAAGCGATAAGCTTTTCGTGAGATGCAACACCTGTTTTCTGGTAAATCTGCGTTTTGTAGACGCAATAAAGGACAATTGCGCCGTTGTGGGAGGAGAGAATCTTCTCATAAGCTATCCGCGACGGGTCGAATTCAAAAAAGCACTTACGGACTATCTTTGCGGAGAAAAGTAAATGATAAACTATTTTTCGTTTTACCGTCCCGTGTTTATGGCACAGCTTCTTATTGCGGAGTTTCTTTTTACGTGCAGGCTGAAAAAACGAAAATTTTTTTGGCTGAGATATGCGGCTTTGTGTGTGCTGTGCCTGCTGTTTGCATTGTTTGTTCCGCTTTATCCGCGTTCCGCAATAGAATTGAGCCTTACGTTTCTCGCAATGTTTATTCTGACTTTGTTGCTTGCGGTTTTCGTGTACGACGTGCCGATAACCGAGCTTTTGGTGTGTCTGTCCGCAGCATACACCGTTCAGCATTTCGCTTATTGCATAAGCAACTGTCTGCTTTTGGTAACGGGGCTTAATGCCAATGTGTACGGAGTCTATACGGAGCAGGTGATAGTCAGCGGTGTACTGCCCATGAACGAGGTTTTCGGATATATCGTCATGTTTACGCTTTATTATCTGTCCTACTATCTGTTCTATTTGTTTTTCGGAAGACGTATAGGTAAAAACGAACTGATATCGTTTAAGAATACGCCGCTAATAGTTATAAGCATAATCGCCATAATTTTTTCGGTATTCGTAAATGCTTTCGTCGTATTCAAGACGCTGAACGGCGAACTTATAATAGCGGTCAATTTATATAATGCCGTATGTTGCGTATTCATTATATTCGTGTTGTTCGGTACGGTAAGCAAGATTAAAACGAATAAAGAGCTTTCGGTGGTTAAGAGCATACTCAAAAAAGCCGAGGAGCAGTATAGAATAAGTCAAAGCACGATAGAAATGATAAATATAAAGTGCCACGACATGAAACAGCAGATTCGCACGATAGGCGAGAGCAACGCCATGAACGAAACGGCGATTGCCGAAATTTCGGAAGCGATTGCCGCTTATGATTGTAATGTCGAAACGGGGAATAAACCTTTGGACGTCATACTCACGGAAAAAAGCGGCGAATGCAATAAAAAAGGCATTGTGTTTTCGTGCGTTACGGACGGCTCGCTTCTGGGATTTATGAAAGAAGCCGAGATTTACAGTCTTTTCGGCAATGCCATAGACAATGCGATTGCGGCAGTCATGCCGATGGAAAAAGAAAAACGCTGTATAGGCGTAAACGTCGGCAGAGTCAAAGATTTCGTCACGGTAAATATACACAATTATTTCGACGGCGAACTCAAATTCGACGCCGACGGACTTCCCCGCACAAGCAAGAGCGACGAAGCAAATCACGGCTACGGTCTTAAAAGTATACGATATATAGCAAATAAATACGACGGCAGTATGTCCGTGGAGACTGACGGAAATTTGTTTAATCTCAACATTATTTTCCCGTTCGCCCCGAATCCGACTTAATAAGTCGACTGTGAATTCCGCCGCTTTTTATGCGAAAGCATAGTTTATGTTGCAAAATATGAGTTTATGTTGCACTTCTTGAACCTGTAAATATGTTTTGTTATACTCTGAGTATCACAAAATATATAAAAGGAGTGAAATAATGAACAAGAAGATGAGCAATGAAAAGTTTCGCATCATTCTGCTGCCGATTATCGCGGTCGTTTTGATACTCGCGATAGTTCTGCCGATTGCGGCAAACAGTTATTCGGCAACGCTTGACATGACGCTCGGGCGCGGAAAGCGGCATGTCGTGGAACTTGACGACGTGGCGAAGGAAGCGACGCAGTATTACGATGTGAAGTTTCCCAATCCCGATGCGGGTACTTTGCAAAATTCCGACCCTCCCACGGAAATAGAGGAGAAGTCGAGAAACGCCGCGGCGGAAACCGCGCTCAAAGTTACGGAAGAGGGTATAACGCTTCTCAAAAACGACGGTGTTCTGCCGCTTGCGAAAAATTCGAAAGTAACTCCGTTCGGCTACCGTTACATTTCTCCCGTTTGGGGCGGTGCCGGCTCGGCGTCTACGAATATGAACTTCGACTATGTCGTAACCGCGGAAGAAGCGCTTGCTTTGAACTATTCCGTAAACGATGCGGTAGTTGCCAAAATGAAGGCGGCGACGGCTACGGAGTTTGTAGGGGATAAGACGAAGGCCCCGTCGGTTGCCACATGGGGCGGCAACGACGGCGGTACGATGGGCATGCCTCCTTCGACGGATATGACCGTTTACGAGTACGACCCCGCAATTTATACGGGTACTGAAAGCACATGCCGCGGCACTGTCGGAGTGGTATTCATCGGCAGACGCGGACAGGAAGGCGACGACCTTTGGGCGTTTCCTTATGTGAACAGCGAAGCAGAGCACGAGCTTCAGCTTACGAAGTATGAAAAAGAAATGATTGCTTTCGCAAAAGCCAATTGCGACAAAGTCGTTGCAATATGCAATTTCTCAAACATAATGGAAATAGGCGAGCTTAAGGACGACAGCGGAATAAACGCCATTCTTTGGATAGGCAATCCCGCTTCCAAAGGCTTCGAGGCAATGTCCGAGATAATGGTCGGCGACGTGAACCCGTCGGGCAGAACGGTGGATGTGTGGCTTCGCGACATCACGTCGGACCCCGCTCATATAAACGTAATGAACGGAACATACGCAAACAGCGACATGGTATCCAAGAATTACTACGAGTACGAAGAAGGCATTTATATGGGATACCGTTACTACGAAACCGCGGCGGCGGAAGCGGCAAACGGAAATTATGCCGGTTTCGACTATAACAAAGAAGTTGTTTATCCGTTCGGATACGGTATACACTACGATAACGACAAAATCACGCAAAGTCTTACCGAAGTGCGTCTTAAAGGCAGCAATCTGCATGTTTCGGGCGTAATCAGAAACAACTCGGCGCGCGAAGTAAAAGAAACCGTGCAGCTGTATATCGAAGCGCCTTATTACAGAAGCGGCAGCAAAATTGAGAAGGCGGCGAAAGTTTTGGTCGACTTCGGAAAATATACAGTTGCGGCAAATTCCGAGGAGCAGTTCGAATTTGTCATACCGAGAGAGGACTTTGCCTCTTTCGACGGCAATTGCTACTACACGACAAACGGCGGTTACGTACTGGAAGCAGGCGAATATGTGCTTCATCTCGGCAAGAACTCGCACGAAAATTGGGGCAGCGAAAAATTCGAAATGGAAGAAACTCTCGCTTATGTGGACGAGGGAGTCAAAAACGGTGCCAAGGCAATAGGCAAACGCCCGAGCGACGGCATTGTCTCGGAAAATACGTTCGACGACGTCAAACGCTATATCGAGGATTCCGATATGACGGTAATGTCGAGAAGCGATTTTGTCGGAACCAAACCTTCCGAGCCTACCGTAAATAAAGTGGCACCCGATTATATCGTAAAAGCAAACGCCGCATACGATAAAGACAACGACCCTATTTCGGGCGTAAAGAATCCCGACGCTACGCTTTACAGGGCGGATAAACCCACATCGAAAGCCAACAATAATCTCACGCTCAGTTCGCTCCGCGGTCTTGCTTACGACGACCCTTTGTGGGAAGATTTACTCGACCAAATAGATTTCGACAAAGAGTCGGAAATAAGCGCGGCGATTACTTACGGACTGTATGCAACTCAGCCGCTCGAAGCGATAGGTCTTGTCCGCACGGGCGACAATGACGGTCCTTTGGGTCTGACCGCAACTTGGTCAGGCACGCAGGGACACGTTGTTGCCTGCGCTTGGGCGAGCGCTCCCATAACGGCGGCTACTTTCAATACCGAACTTATATATGAAATGGGTTTGGCGATAGGACAGGAGGGACTTACCAACGGCATAAACGGTTGGTATGCGCCTGCGGTCAATCTCCACAGAAGTCCGTTCGGCGGCAGAAACTTCGAGTATTACAGCGAAGACCCCGTGCTTTCCGGAAAGATATGCGCGGCGATTGTTTCGGGTTCGCGTCAGAACGGTTTGTTTGCTCACATCAAACACTTTGCTCTCAATGAAATGGACCATGCGAGAGGTAACGTGCACGTGTATGCAACCGAACAGTCCATGCGCGAAATGTATCTGCGCGGATTCGAGATAGCGACAAAGACGGCGGAGTGCACAGAACAGGTTTACGACGAAGCGACGCGCGGACAAAAGACGGTTACCATAAAGGCGGCGGGCGCATATATGACGTCCATGACGTTCATCGGTCCGAAATTCTCGGGCGCCAGCTACGACCTGCTTACTACGGTATTGCGTAACGAGTGGGGCTTCGAAGGCTTTGTAATAACCGACTTCACAAGCGGCGTCAACAAGAGCAAGGACTGCGGCTATCAAGTCGGAAACGACCTTTGGATGGGAATGCGCTCCACTGCGCTTAACGACCTCGATACCGCTACGGCTCAATGGTCGGTGCGCCGCGCAATAAAGAATATAGCCTATACCGTAGTCAACAGTTCGGCATATAACGGAGTCGCTCCCGGCGCTTATGCTTATTACGATATGTCGCCTTGGCGTATCGGGCTTATAATCGCCGTAGTGATTGCGGGCGTGCTTGTTGCGGCAGGTACGGTTTGGGTTGTTCTTCGAGCACTCGATGAAAAGAAGAATCCCGATAAGTACGAGAAAGGCGAATAATCGGAGGAGATTATCATGCGAGAATTTTTAGGTAAAGCCGCAAAAAACGGCATAGTGAGTTATATATTGAATGCTTGCGCGTTTATCCTCGGCATAGCGGCATTGATATGCTATCTTGTGTCGGCGGAGGACAAATCGCAAATGACCGAAACATTTATTTCGGCTACTGTCGTAGTACCGCTCGTAATAGCGGTTTTGGCAAACGGCGCGGGGATTGTATACCAAAACAGCCTCGTCAAAATCGGCGCGTTTGCGATGTACTTTCTTTCGCTGGTCACTTGGATATTCAATCAAGTCGGCTATATAGTGAATGTTTTTATGGGTATAGACGGAAACAGTTTCGGCTTTGCGTACGTGACGGCATTTGTGTTATTCATAGTGTGCGCCGTACTCAGTTTGACGGCGGTAAAAAATTTCAATAAAGACCGTCAATAACTTGAAATGATGTAAACAAAAAGAGCTCTGTTTAAAGCGCAATTCCCATAGGGATTAAAAAACAAAAATTTTATAAGAGTTGCACTTTCAAGCGATGAAAAAGAACAGGATTTCAAATCGAAGTCCTGTTTCTTTTTACATATTTATTGCAACTGACTGACTAACTTTGTTAC
>JAAWDP010000017.1 GCA_022793815.1 Clostridia bacterium
GATAGTATGTATGGTTCTATTATGTGTGTTGACCGTAGCATTTGCAAAAGTCTTCGGCTTTATAAAATCGGTTAATGCCGACGCGAAGGCAATTTCAGACGAGAGTTTGCATGCTTGTACGAAAATTACCGAACCTGTTTTCGACGCACCGTCCATTACAGTTTTGACCCACGGATATGGCTGTGATGCATCGGCATGGAGTAATGATTATTATTTGAGTTCTTTGAATCATAATGAGTTTTTCAATGGGCTGGCGTATAATTCGGAGTCGTTGATTGCCGCAATTGGAAGACAGTTAAACGATGATTATGATGTGTATTATATAAAAGGAGATGATATAAGGGGTATATCGACAGACGACTATGATTATGCTAAATTTGATTTATATAAATTGGATTTGTACGATTACTCAATCGAGAATAAAGAAGTCGACCGTATTGCCACAGCAACAAAACATATAGTGTTGTTATTTGAAAGCGGCGTCACAACGGAATCGCATCAAGCGGTTTATAAACAGTTCGATTATTTTCTCGACACTATATCTATGCAATATAAAGAATTGTCGGGTAAGCTGCCGCGTTATAATCTTGTAGCGCATAGTCGGGGCGGGATTACGAATATACAATATGCTACGGAGCATCCGTATAATGTGGCGGCATTATTTAGCTTGGGTACTCCGTATAACGGTTCCGCTTTGGGAGAAATAACTGCGGTACTTGAATTGCTCGGTATGGCACAAGACGGGCAAATTCTTTATGACGGCGTCAAAGATATTATGGATGAATCCAAGTCGGTAGAAATACGCAATGCGTGGAATGCGGCTTACACTCCGGACGCGAATATCAATGCCGTGGCATACGGAACAATGACTTCGTTCGATTTTGCAAGAAAATTCATTGAAGAAGTTGCCACAAACAAAAATTATAATGAGGTTTCCGGGCTTATCGACATTCTTACCTCGGCAATCGATTATGCGGACAACCATCCTGCCGACACGCAAATTATATTGGATGTATTCGAAGGACTAATCGAAATTGCCGATTCTTTCTTGTACGGATGTTACGGCGCGTCATCCGAAATGTCTGAAGATATTAAAGACATTTTGAAACTATATCAAGTAATAAACGGAAAGGCTGTGTTGATGGATGATTTGTTTATCGACGTAAATTCACAGCTCGGGCTTGGATTCAGCGACGGTATCGGTTATAATGGTTTTAAAAGATATGTCAAAATTTTCGACGAAAGCGATTATGTGTTGAATCGTGCGCAACCCACGCAACCGGCGGCTGCTCACAATTTAGAGCCAATGAATGCCCATTATGTGAAGTCGATATCCAAGTCTCTCGTTTACGGTAAGTCGACGGTAGATGTTCCGATGATTAGAGATAATTCCGACGGCACGGTTACTGCCGACGGAAGTCATGCTTTGAAATTTGTTTCGAATGCAAGCGCAAACAGAAGAATGTCAGCGCCGAATTCCGTGATAAATCTTTATTCGATAGATGAAAATAATCGGTTAAAACTAGAAAGCATAGGGGCGGACGAGCTGTCTTTTACGTTTAAAGATAATGAGAGCTATTTATTTGTCTTTAAAGAGATTTCCCAATCGACGGTGTATAGTTTTAATATAACCGATATGTTGAATAAGAATAGTAATGTCATAAACCTTGCCCCTCATGAGGATAGGGCATTTATGTTTACGCCTACATCCAGCGGTTACTATATTCTTGAAACTTCGGCGGCTGTGGAAATCGAATGGGGCGGAATTACAAAGCTCGGAAGTAACAAATACTACATATATTTGGATAGTGATGTCATTGACCCCGTAATTATCAAAAACAATCTATCTTCGGCGCTTACAATCTCTTTGATAATAACCGAACCGGACAAAATGACGATGAATGAGAAAAGACAATTAACGTCTGCGGATAAGGTTTATGCGTTTACCAATCCTTACGTGAAAGAAGTTGAATTTCAGTTGAAATTAACGTGGCAATCGGGAGCAAATACCGCAACGGTATATAGAAGCGATAATACAGCTATAGGGTCATTTGTTTCGGAAACTAATGCGAAAACCATATTTTTTACGCTTGCTCCTAATGAGGTTTGCTATGTCGTTTACGATATAGAATCCTCGGCTTCTGTTGAGATTTTACCGAGTCGTAACCAATTGAAATGGAAAATCGACGGGACTTATATGAGTAACGATGTGACGCTCGCTCGCGGTAATACTTATAATATTCAATTGGTTTTGTTCAGAGACGGCGAAGAGTTTGATTGCTGTACAAGTTTTTCGGGCTTTATCAATGATGCCGTATTTAAATTCACAAACAATAATTTGGAAATAACGTATATGGGTGATATAGGCGACAATGTGGTTATAATACCTTTGCTTTATCCGGAATACCCTTTGAGAGTTACGGCAGGAATGGGGCGAGAAGATTATGGCTATATTGTAACATTGGATAAAACGGGAGGAAACGGTGGCACCGATAGAGTAGAGGCTAATTACAATCGCGACATGCCTTATGCCATAAAACCGTTCAGAACGGGTTATCGATTCCTCGGATTTTATGCGGACAGATATACCAAGGGTAGGCAATACTATGATTCGGATATGCAAAGCGTCAGAAAATGGGATATGGAAACGGAGACTACTCTTTATGCGCAGTGGGAGCCCTGTACATATCGGATTACATTCAATCAAGCCGGCGGAGTAGGCGGTACGACAAGTGCAGTCGTTATGTACGATGATGTTCTTCCCTTGGTTGAATTGCCGAAGCGCACGGGATATAATTTTTTGGGGTACTTTACCTCGCCTTCCGGCGGAAAATGCTATTACGAATTTTTCAACCCTGATGATATGGAAGAAGATTATTATTATCTCTATTTTGCAAGAGTCTGTGACTTTGCGTATGACATAACTTTATATGCTCAGTGGGAGTCGATGACGTGGAGTGTCGGTGTTTGGGCATCACTCAGCGACCGAGGTTTGACTTCCATTCCCGACCAGTCGTTCAGATTATCTCGCGATGAAAAAAAAGTTTACTATGTTCCCGGAATTAAAGATTATGAAGCAAAAAGCTGGAGATTGACGTATTCGGCAGGTACCATAGCCAGCGGAACGGAAACGGCGATAAATATGACGAACTTGTGCGTAGGTAATTATGACAGTTATATGCTTACCATATACTATCTGTATAGTCCGGAACCCGAATCGTGTGTTGCTGCCGGCACGATGATTACTCTTTCGGACGGAAGTCGAAAAGCAGTGGAGGACTTGACCGGTAGTGAAATGTTATTGGTTTGGAATATGCGGACCGGTGCATTCGATTCGGCGCCTATACTGTTTATAGACAGAGACCCGATTCGGATTTATAAAGTTATAAATCTCACATTTTCCGACGGAACTGTCGTAAGGGTTATTTCCGAACATGGATTTTGGGATTTTGATTTGAATCGATATGTCTATCTTGATGAAAATGCCGCACAATATATCGGTCATTGGTTTAATAAACAGACAGAAAATGCCGACGGTACTTACGGGTGGGCGAGTGTGCGGCTTGACGGCGTCAAAATAGAGTTTGAATCCACTGAGGTATACAGTCCGGTTACATATTCTCATTTATGTTACTATGTTGACGGCATGCTTTCTATACCCGGCGGAATCATGGGGCTGTTTAATATCTTTGAAGTAGACGAGCAGACGTTGAAAATCGATGAGAAAGCTTTTTTAGAAGATTTAGACGAGTACGGATTGTTTACATACGAAGAGTTTTTCGAGATATACCCCGTGTCCGAAAAAGTATTCGAAGCATTTAACGGCAAATATCTGAAAGTTGCAATAGGGAAAGGTATTATCACATATAATAAAATAGGCGAGCTCATAGAGCGTTATAGTAACTTTTTCTAAGCCCGTGGAAAATATCGTTCATTTTTATAATGAAGTGAATATATTTTGCTGAGTTGACAACCTGTAAATAATATAAGGGAGCATACGCACGAATATGCGGCGAAATACGAGTACAGTTCCGTCAATCATTTGCAGAAAGCCACTTGCTGTAAAGACCCCGAGAAAAGGTGTACGAACATAAGTGCGTATGATACCGAGGTCCGAACGGAACTTGCAGCGTTTGCAATTACAACCCCGCATGCAGATATACGAGCGACGCAAGATTGCGGCGGTTGCGTCAAAGAAGTTTGTCCTCCACTACCACCGATAACTCTGCGATAACCTATTAAAGATTAAATGTAAGGACCTGAAATGCGCCGAAACAACGCCCCGAAAGCAATCGTCTTTCGGGCGTTTTAATTTCGGAT
Organism: Clostridia bacterium; assembly: GCA_022793815.1. Lineage (GTDB taxonomy): Bacteria > Bacillota > Clostridia > Christensenellales > Pumilibacteraceae > MGBC157735. The sequence goes on from JAAWDP010000017.1 coordinate 4,321, forward strand.
TTTAGAAAAGGCTTGTCCTTTTTTGCCGCGAATAAACGGAAGTTTTGCACTATTTCATTTAAACCGTTGACAAAGCGGACAATGGCGTATATAATTGAATTGGACATGGAAAGCGTGAGAATAGCAATAGTCGAAGATGATAAGACTGCGTCGGATACTCTGCTCGGATACATCGGCGAGTACGGCAGGGAAAACGCGGAGAATTTCGAAACTGCGTGTTTTTATAATGCCGCGACTTTTCTTTCGGCATTCAAAGGTAATTTCGACGTGGTTTTTATGGATATCGAATTGCCCGACGGCAACGGCATGGACGTCGTCAAACGTCTGCGAGGCATGGGCGGCGACGTGATAGTGATTTTCGTTACGAATATGGCGCAGTATGCGGTGAAGGGCTATGAGGTGCGCGCATTCGATTTCATAGTCAAGCCCGTCGTCAAATATAATTTCGCAGTCAAATTCAAGTCTGCGCTCGAATGTTTCCGCCGCAAAGCCGAAGTTCCCGTATGGGTATCGAGTAAGGAAGGGAAAATGCGACTGAGTGCGTCGCGTATAAAATACATAGAAGTGTACAAGCACGTGCTTGTCTACCACACTTTGGACGGCGACTTTCAGTCAAGCGGCTCGCTCTGCAATTTGGAAGAGCAGCTTGCACCCGCGTTTTTCGCATCGTGCAATCGTTGTTATCTCGTTAATTTGCGCTATGTGACCGCCGTCAGACAGTTTTCCGTTGTGGTGGGCGGCGAAGAACTCCAAATTTCGCGAATGAAGCGCAGTTCGTTTATGCGCGGATTGAATGCATATCTTTCGGGCAGCGACTGATGTTGACCAATCTCCTGTTTTACAAAATAGTATTTGCCGCGGAAATTTTCGTCGCGGAATTCCTGTTTACGTTTCGTTTGAAAAAACGTAAGCTTTTCGTATTGCGCTATATATCCTGCGCCGCCGTACTCATCGGACTCATACTGTCGACCGCGCTTATTCCGGTGTCTTGGGATAATCCTTGGACTATGTCGCTTACGTTCCTCGTAATATTCGCTCTCACGGTTCCAATACTTATGTTCTGTTACTGCGAGCGGTGGATAAACCTGCTGTTCTGCGCGATAGCTGCGTATACGTTGCAGCATTTCTCGTATGAGCTTGCAACCGTTCTGCTGTCGCTCGTTACTCTCGGCAAAAATTCGATTTTCGGTATTTACAGCGATACGCCGATAGACTTTTTGGCGTTCGACAAACTCTCGGTGTTTTTTATGCTAATATATCTGCTTTGCTATGTCGGAGCATATTGGCTGTTTTTTTCCGTATACGGCAAACGCATAAGTTCGGGTTCGGATATGAAAATAAAAAGCGTATCGCTGATGTTTCTTATCGGTATGGGACTGCTGACGGATATTTTGGTCAACTCGTTCGTGGTCTACGGCGACCGCGAGTTTTCAAGCGTGGTCGTGACAGGCGTATCGAATATGCTGTGTTGCGTGCTGCTGCTTTACGCGCTGTTCGGACTGGTGTATTCCGAAAGTCTGCAACGCGAAATGGGCGTCATAGACAGGCTGTACCGCGAGGAAAAACAGCAATACACTCTGCTCAAAGAGAATATGGACTTAATCAATATGAAGTGCCACGACATGCGTCATCAGATTCGCGAGATAGGCAGGCATACGGGTGTTTCGGCAAATACGGTTTCGGAAATCGAAAAGACAATAAACATCTACGATTCCGTTGTAAAGACAGGCAACGAAACTCTCGACATCATTCTTACGGAAAAAAGCCTTCGCTGCCGCCGAAACGGCATCGTGCTCAGCTGCATAGCCGACGGCGCGTCGCTCGCGTTCATGGGCGAGGGCGAACTGTTCAGCCTCTTCGGCAACGCGCTCGACAACGCGATAGAGGCGACTGTGAACGTAAAGGACGAAGACAGACGCATAGTGGGTTTCAAGATTCATGCCGTGGGCGGACTGGTTGCAATCAACGTACAAAACTCGTTCGACGGGAGCGTCGAGTTCGGCGCGGACGGCTTGCCGCTCACCACGAAAGAGGACAAGAACTATCACGGGTTCGGCTTAAAGAGCATGAAATATATAGTGGAAAAATACGGCGGCGATATGTTCGTAGAAGCAAAAGACGGTTTATTTAAATTAAACATACTTTTGCCGAGCGAACAAATACGGTAAAATTCGCCTCGAAACAGCCCCGAATAGTATTAAACTGCCGTTTATGCGAAAAAACACCCGGAAAATGCGGTAGATATTGCGTTTTTTTTGTAATATGGTATACTTTCCGTAGAATAAGGGACGGCGTTTTTGCCGTCTGCTTGAAAAAATTACGGAGGTAAAAAGATGATTAAAAAAATTCCGTTTTCCATACTCGCCGGCGTGTGCGCAATGCTCACGTTCTTCGGCGTCGCCGCGTTTATCGCAGCACACATCTATTTGAACGGTGTTGCGGCTCAGACCGGCGAAACGGTATCCATGTTTGCCAATTGGTGGCAGACTTTGCTGTTTGTTGCGGACATCGTTTTCGTGGCAGGACTGATATCCTGTTCGGTGTTTGCGGTGATACGGAAAGTCAAATATCCGCAAGCGGACGACGAGGAGGATTTTTAGTATGTATAAAACGCTGAAAAAAATATTCAAGCGCTCGCTGTGGACCATGCTCACGATTTTCTTCGGCATACTGTTCGCAATTGCGCTCGTCGGAGGAAGCATAGCAAACGACTTCCAAGCGGCTATAAACGGATTTCTGGGTACCGACCCTTACGTTAAGGTTCAGGTGGGCGAGACAAACGGACCCGATACCGACTATTTCAAGTCCGATTTTACCAAGAAAGACAGTAACGGCAATACGGTTTACGAAAAGGACGAGAACGATACATGGCACGCCGTGTACGACGACGTTGCCATGCGCGGCAATTCCGAGAAGAAAGCGCTCGAAGCCGCGGTAGAGGGCAGTGTGCTGCTGTGGAATAACGGCGGCGCGCTTCCGCTTGCCGAGAATACCCGCGTAAGCCTTTTCGGCATGTCGTCGGTCAACTATGTGTTCCTCGGCGACGGCTCGGGCGCAATGAGCGTCAGTCCGCCCGAACAGTTCAGGACGCTGTTTCCCAAATACGGTTTACAGCTCAATTCCGAACTGTATCTCAGATATTCGGGATTGCTGAATACGTATAAGAGAGGCTGGCGCAATCCCAACGAAGCGCCTTGGTCGGCGATAGAAAGCGCGGCTTTGTCCAGCGTAACCGCAGATGATACGGCTGTCATGATTATTTCGCGTGTTGCGGGCGAGCAGAACGATATTCTGCCGTCGGGCGCGGATACTTTCGTCGACGATAAAAACTATCTCGACATTACGCAGGACGAAAAGGAAGTGATAAACAAGCTCGTCGAAATGCGCGACGGCAAAAAACTTTCCAAAGTGGTATTGCTCATCAACTCGGACAATGCCATGCAGTTTAAAAATATAAAGAGTCTGGGCGTAGACGCCTGCCTTTGGGTGGGTCAGGCGGGAACCATGTCGTTCGAGCAAATAGCCGCCGTGCTTTCGGGCAGGGGCGATTACGTCGTAAGCGGACGTCTTCCCGACACATTCGCGTACAACAACTATTCCGCTCCCGCAAACGTCAACTTCGGCGATTTTTCATGGACAGAAAGTCCGTTTATAGACAGCAACCCCAACAACTATGCGTTTATGACCAACAACGACAAATACATCGTCTATCAAGAGGGCGTATATGTCGGTTATCGCTATTACGAAACCCGTTACGAGGACGGCGTTCTGTCGAGAGGAAACGCTCTTTCGGACGCAGGCATAAAGGAAAGTACGGGAAATAAGTGGGATTACGGCAAAGAAGTGGCATATACTTTCGGGTACGGTTCTTCCTACGCCGATTTGGAATACGGCGACTATAAAGTAACGAGAAATGCCAACGGCACGGACTACGACGTAAGCGTCGCCGTAACAAACAAGAATACGTCAAAGTACGACGGCAAGGGCGTTTTGCAGGTATATCTGCAAAAACCGTATACCGATTACGACAGGGAACACGGCATAGAAAAGCCGTCCGTCGAACTCGTCGGTTTCGCCAAGACCAAAAAATTACAGCCGGGTCAGTCGACCGAGGTTACCGTTACGGTCAAGGAAGAAGAATTCAGAACCTACGACGCGGACGGAGAAAGAACGTACATATTCGAACAGGGAGATTATTATCTCGCTTTCGGCACGGATGCGCATGACGCCGTAAATAACATACTTGCGTCCAAAGGCAAAACGACTGCCGACGGCATGGACTATGACGGCAATGCGGATTTCGCGCATAGAATAAAAGTCGATTCCTCTTATAAGGGCTATAAGAGCGACAAATTCAAATTCTCGTCTTACGGCGAAAATGCGGAAATAACCAACAGGTTCGACGATGCGGACCTCAATAGATACGCGGGCACCAAGGACGACCAAAGCATAGTCTATCTTTCGCGCAGCGATTGGCAGGGAACATACCCTACCGAGGCGGTAAAACTCAAATGCGTGAACGAAACTATGATAGAGGACATGAAATACGGACATACCGTCGAGGTCGCGGAAGGTGACAGTATGCCCGTGTATGAAAAGGAAACGTCTCCGCTCGGCAGATTGAATATCGCCATGCTTATGGACACGGCATACGACGACGATTTGTGGCAGAACCTTCTCGACCAAATGTCTGTCAAAGAACAGCAATTTCTTATTTCCTACGGACTCAATCACGTTGCGGGCGCCAACAGCGTCGACGCTCCGGGTATGGAATCGCGCGACGGTCCCGCAGGCGTCAAGGAAGGCAACCCCACGCTGAAAACCACATTCAGCTTCCCCAGCGAACCCGTGCTTGCCGCGACATTCGACCCCGTGCTCGTGGAAGAAGTGGGCAAGGCGTTCGGTATGGAAATACTGCATACCGGACTCACCGTAATATACGGACCGGGCGGCTGCATACACCGCAGTGCGTACAGCGGCAGAAACTGGGAGTATTTCTCGGAAGACGGCGTGCTGTCGGGAAAAATGCTTGCGGCGGAAGTGAGAGGACTGCAAAAGTACGGCGTCATAGTGGAAACCAAGCACTATGCGCTCAACGATACCGAAACCAACCGCTACGGCATTGCTACGTTTGCCAACGAGCAGACAATGCGCGACATATATCTCAGAGCGTTCGAAATTGCCGTCGCCGAGGGAAGAATGAACGGCGTAATGAGTTCGTTCAACCGCATAGGCTGCACTTGGGCAGGCGCGCACAAGGGACTTCTGTCCGATGTGTTGCGCACCGAATGGGGCTTTGACGGCATAGTCGAATCCGACTCCTGTACGGGCTCTACGGGCAAATACGTGCGTCACATGTGCTCAATAAACGCCAAAGCCGAGGGCTTGCTCGCGGGCAACGACATCTGGATGTGCGCTTCGGGCTCGGAGGAGTTCTTGGTTGACCACAAGGAAGACCACGAAGGTTTCGAGCAGATGCCCCCTTCGGGCAAGATAACGGCGGACGATATATACAGCGGCGCATCGTATCTCGATAACGCTACGGTAATGCTTGCACTGCGTGAGTCGTGCCACCGCATACTCTATGCGCAGCTGCACAGCAACGCAATGAACGGCATGAATGCGTCCACGCGCGTGTACAAAGTCAAGGTTTGGTGGCAGACCGCAATCGAAGCGCTTATGATTACATGCGGAGTGTTGATGGGCGTATTGGCGCTCATGGCGGCGGCAAGTTTTGTTATAAACACGAAGTGGTGCAAGGAGAAATTCCGCGCGGCGCATGCGGCAAAACTCGAACGCGAGGCGTCGGGCTCCGCGGGTGGGGGAACCTCCGGTAATGCATTTACCCGTTTCTTCGTTAATATCGGCGTAAAATTCAAATCGCTCGATACCGTTAAAAAGATAATAGTAATAGCGTGTGCGGTTATCGGCGTAGCGGCAATCGTACTTGCGATAGTGTTGCCCTGCGTACTGCTCGGCGGAAATAACAATAATACGCCTCCGACTCCGCTGCCTCCGTCGCACGTCTGCGAACATGTATGTCCCGACTGCGGACTGTGCCTCGACGCCGAGTGTCAAGACGCCGCATGTGCGGAAAAATGTCAGGGACATCCTCACGTATGCAAGAGCGTTTGCGACGTCTGCGGCAAGTGCTATAACATTCTCTGCTCCGAGCAGGTATGTACCGTAAACGGCAAGTGCGGACACGGAAAAGACACATATACTTTCGAGGCGGAAAACGCCGTGCTTACCGAAGGCACAGGCAAACTGAACATAATAAGCGGCAACGGCGGTAAGGTGGTCGGCGGCTTAAACGAGAACCTCGGCGCGAGCATTGCGTTTAACATCGACGCAAATGAAAAAACTACGGCTTCGCTGCTCGTAGTCGTCAACCGCCGTGCTCTCGACACCGTGTTTACGGATACGCTGTTTGTAACCGTGAACGGTAAAGAGTTCGTGTCCAAGACCGTAATTCCCGCCACGCAGGCAGGGGACGCGGGCTGGAACGACTATATAACCGTAAATCTCGGTTGCATAAACCTCGACAAAGGCGGCAATACGATAGTGTTCAATGTCATGTCGAAGGGCGAGTACAGCGGTTACAACTTCGATAAAATCCAACTGCTCTGCGACAGCGAACTCACCGTTTATGTGCCGCACGTCTGCGAGCAGACGTGCGCGGTGTGCGGCAAGTGTCTTAACCTTGACTGTGAGGAGGAGGTATGTACCCAAAACGGCAAGTGCCAAACCGCAGGCGCTTCCGAATACAGAGCGGAAGCCGAAAGCGCCGAATTTAAGAACGGCATGAGCGGAACAGTTACCGTTAAGACCGAGAACGGCAGAACCGTGGTCACGGGACTCAACCGCAATAACGGCGCGGCTATATCGTTCACCGTGTATGTCAAAAACGACGTTACGGTCAATCCCGTGATTGCGCTTTCCAAACGGCTCGATAAAGTCGCTGTCGGCAGCGTGTTCGATATAACCGTAGGAAACGCCGTTTACAAGACAAATGCGATAGTGCAGGCAAGCACGGGTTCGGCGGACATGAAGGAGTTTGCCGACGTCAACCTCGGCTGTATGAGCTTGAAAGCGGGCAAAAACATCGTCACGTTTGTCGTGAAGTCCTCGGCGGATATCGGATTCGATGTCGACTATGTCGAGTTCCGCGCGTCGGAAGAGGTATCGTTTACGCCTCCCGATTGGTACGAAGAATCCGTGGAGTATAAGTTCGAAGCGGAAAACGCGGCGCTTACCGCAGGTTCGCGCGGCGAGCCGGGTAAGAATGAACGTGCCGGCGTACCCGTAGTGTGGAAACTCAGCGGCAACGAGGGGGCAAAAGTCACGTTCACCGTGTACTCCGAGTTCGACGCGAAAGCCAATCTGTATGCTGCGTTCGCTCCGTGTGAAAGCGATACCAAGATTACCGACGTGTTCGACGTCACAGTGAACGGCACGCTTATTTCCAGTGAAGCTCTGATAAAGGGCGGCACGTCGCAACTCGCGACCTCGGTGCTGCTCGGCAAAATAGACCTGCTCGACGGAACCGACAATCGGTCGAATGTGATAGAGTTTACCGTAAAAGAGGGCACAAGCGGATTCGATATTTTCGACTATATCATCGTCGAAACGACGGGATGCGAAGTGTCGGAAACGTATATGGCGCCTACGCCCGAAGGTCATACGCATACTTACGCGAGCGAGTGGACGTATGACGACGAATATCACTGGCATGCGGGAAATTGCGGTCACGAATTCAAAAAGACCGACTATGCGAAACATAACTTCGATGCCGACAACGTCTGTACCGATTGCGGATATACGCGCAGCTTTGTTTACGAAGCCGAATGGGCGAAGTGGAGAAACGGTTCGAATAGTTACGCAATCAGCATTCAAAACGGCGCGAGCGGCAAGGTTTTGGGAAATACCAACAACAATCACAACGGCTTGATAATGTTCGCCGTTTACTCGCCGCTGGCAAGCACGCAAAAGATGTATATGCGCGTCAACAGAAAGGCGATAGTCAACGGCGACGGAACATACTCGCCGCTCAAAATCTCCGACGGTTGGCAGTTGTTCGTGAACAAGAAAGAGTTTACGTTCGACGACTCTACTGCGGTAGTTCCCATGCCTGCATCGGGAGGCGTCGATTGGTATGCTTACGACGAAGTGCTGCTCGGCGAAGTGTCGCTTGTTCGCGGTATGAACTACTTTATGTTTAAGATAAAGCCGGAAGACGAAAGAGCATGTAACATCGACTACTTCAAATTCCAAGGCGACGCGCTCGTGTCCGCCGTGAATACCTATGACGGTACGGCAAGCATTTACGAGGGCGAGCTCGCGGAGCTTGTCGGCGGCATTTACATCGGCAACGACTGCACGACGCAAGAGGGAGGTCTGGTATCGCCGGAACTCGACGGCATAAACGGCAATTTGGGCAGAAGCATCAAGTTCACGGTAAACAGCGCCGTATCCGGAAAAGTAAAGCTTGTCGCCGCTTTGACGATACGCGACAAAGAAATCAGGATAAATTCGGTGTTCGACATACTCGTAAACGACGTCAAGATGACGGTTGAAGACTCTGTCACAGCGCCGGTGGAAGAAAGCAACAATTGGTTTATGTCGGCAGAAGTCGAAATAGGCGAAATCGACCTTTTGTCGGGACCGAATACGATAATGTTCACCACGATAGGAACGGACAGCTTCAACTTCGATTATATAATGCTTGTTCCCGTGTAATAGTCGGATTAAAGTTTCTCGTATAAAAAACGAATCAAAAAACAAACCTGCCGTCGCGCGAATGCGTCGGCAGGTTTGTTTCGTTTAATGTTTGTCAGACTCTTATCTTTTTCCGCACTTGCCGCAGCTCTCGCAGTCGTCGCAGCCGCAGTCCTCGGACTGCCTGTCCTCGCTTGCCGCCGCTTCCGCGAACTGCTCGCCGCAGTAATCTCTGCCGACTTTGGGCTTTGTGCCGTCCGTATCCGTAAGGTCGAGCGGCTCGGCTTGTTCGCCTTTGAGATTGGAGAACGCAACGCTCATCATGAGTTTGATACGGTTGATTTGGTTGACTTCGCTCGCGCCGGGGTCATAGTCCACCGCGACGATGTTTGCGTTCGGATTCTGTTTCTTGATTTCTTTCATGACGCCTTTGCCCGTCACGTGATTCGGCAGACATGCAAACGGCTGCATGCAGATTATGTTGTTTACGCCGCCGTGTATGAGTTCCAGCATTTCGGCGGTAAGGAACCAGCCTTCGCCGCTCATGTTGGCAGGGGACACGACGCTTTTTGCGAGTTTTGCCATTTTCGCAATGTGCGTGGGCGCGCCGAACTTTGTGCCTTTAAGCGCGTCGTTCATCGGCTTGCGCAGTTTCTCCACAAACCATATTCCCATGTTGTTCACAAGCTTGCGCGTGCGCGTTCCGTCGAGTATTTCATAGCGCGTAGTCGAGTTGTACATCGTGTACATAAAGAAGTCCAAAAGGTCGGGGACTACCGCTTCGCCGCCCTCGCGCTCGATTAGCGACACCGCCTGATTGTTTGCGTCGGGGTGGAACTTGACAAGTATTTCGCCGACTATGCCCACCTTGGGTTTTACTTCGTCGGTTACTTCCAACTCGCCGAATTCCTTGACTATCTGCTTTACGTACTTTTTGAAATTGTTGCGGCGCTTGCGCATATCTTCGCAAATAATCCCGTTCCATTTTTCGTACAGAGCGTCCGCGCTTCCCTTGACCTTTTCGTAAGGGCGCACTTTGTAAAGACATCTCATCAGCAAATCGCCGTACAAAAGTCCGTGCAGCATGGACATCACAAGCGGTACGGTTATCTTGAATCCGGGGTTCTTTTCCATGCCCACGAAGTTCAAAGAAATTACGGGTACCTGCGCCATATTGGTCTGTTTGAGAGCCTTTCTCAGCATGGCTATATAATTTGTCGCGCGGCAGCCTCCGCCCGTCTGGGTGAGAATGACGGCTGTACGGTTTATGTCGTATTTGCCGCTTTGCAGTGCGTCTATAATCTGACCCACCGTAAGTATCGTCGGATAGCATGCGTCGTTGTTCACATATTTCAGTCCCGTATCCACAGCGGTGGGCGAGGGCGGCAGCACCGCGACTTTATAACCGTATGTGTTCAGTGACTCCTGCAATATCCTCAAATGTATCGGCGAAATCTGCGGCGCGATAATGGTATAGTCCGAGCGCATGCGCTTTGTGAATTGCACTCTTTGCGCCGGTTCGGGCAGTTTGGCGACCGCTCTTATATTCTTGTCGCGTCTTTCGCCGAGCACCGCAATCAGCGAGCGCACGCGTATGCGCGCCGCACCGAGGTTGTTTACCTCGTCTATTTTCAAAACGGTGTACAGTTTGTTGGCTTCTTCCAAAAGCTCCTGCACCTGGTCCGTCGTTACGGCGTCCAGACCGCAGCCGAACGAGTTTAACTGCACAAGGTCGAGGTTGTCGCGCTTGCGCACGAAGTTTGCGGCATTGTAAAGCCGCGAATGGTACATCCATTGGTCTACTACGCGAATGGGACGCGGCACGGGGTCGAGGTGTGCGACGCTGTCCTCGGTGAGTACGGCAAATCCGTAAGAGTTTACCATTTCGGGAATGCCGTGATTTATTTCGGGGTCGACGTGATAGGGGCGTCCCGCAAGTACTATGCCGTGACCGCCGTGCTCGTCCAGCCATTTTATCACGCTTTCGCCCTCTTTGCGTATGTCGTTTTTAAATTTGTCGAGTTCGGCATAAGCCGCTTTCGCCGCGGCGTTTATCTGCTTTGCGGGTATGTCGGGGAATTCTTCGCACAGTCGCTTTGCCATGCGCTCCGGACTGTTCAGCGGCAGAAACGGAGCCTGAAAAACCACGCCGTCCGCAAATATTTCGTCCATATTGTTTTTGATGACTTCGGGATAGGTGGAAACGATGGGGCAGTTGTAGTGATTGTTTGCGTTTTCGTCCTCTTTTATTTCGTAAGGCACGCAGGGATAGAATATGAATTTTACGCCCTTGTTCACCAAAGCGGTCACGTGTCCGTGTACGAGTTTCGCGGGATAGCATACCGATTCCGACGGCATGGTGTCTATGCCGAGATTATAAATATCGCGCGACGAACGCGGCGAAAGTTCCACGCGGTAGCCCAAACGGGTGAAGAACGTGAACCAAAACGGATAGTTTTCGTACATGTTGAGCGCGCGCGGCAGTCCGACGACGCCGCGCGGCGCGTCTTTTATGTCGAGGGGCTTGTAATATCCGAACAGACGCTTGTACTTGCTTGCAAACAGATTGGGCGGCAGGTCGGCTTTCTTTTCCTCTTTGCCCGCGCCGCGTTCGCAGCGGTTGTTCGTGACGAACTCGCGCCCGTCGGAAAATTTCGTAATGGTAAGCAGGCAGTGGTTGCCGCACTTTTCGCAGCGTCGGTTCGACTTGACGGCGGAGAACGAATCAAGCTCTTCGGCGGTCTTTACGCCGCTTTTGCCGCCGTCGTAATTCTTCATGCTTATAAGCGCGCAGCCGTATGCTCCCATAAGACCGGCTTGGTCGGGACGCACGACTTCTCTGCCCGAAATAAGTTCAAATGCGCGAAGTACGGATTCGTTGAGGAAGGTGCCGCCTTGCACTATTATTTTTTCGCCCATTTCCGCACTGTCGCGCATTTTGATAACTTTGAACAGCGCGTTTTTAACGACCGAATAGGCAAGTCCGGCGGAAATGTCCGCCACGGACGCGCCTTCTTTCTGCGCCTGCTTGACGCGCGAATTCATGAATACCGTACAGCGCGAACCGAGGTCGACGGGGGAGGCGGATTCCAATCCCTTTTGCGCAAACTGCGCCGCCGTCATGCCAAGCGCCGAAGCGAACGTTTCGATAAACGAACCGCATCCCGACGAACACGCTTCGTTTAAAAGTATGTCGTGAATGACTCCGTTTTTGATTTTCAGGCACTTCATGTCCTGACCGCCTATGTCAAGCACAAACTCCACTCCGGGCAGTATGCGGTTGCTCGCGGTCTGGTGCGCCATGGTTTCTATTTCGCCGTCGTCGAGGTTCAGCGCGGTCTTTATCAAATGCTCGCCGTAACCCGTCACCGTAGCGCGTCCGATGAAAGCCTCTTTCGGCAGCAGCGTATAAATCTCTTTCAGTACGGACGTAACCGTGGCAAGGGGGTCGCCGCTGTTGCTTCCGTAATACGAATACAAAAGTCCGCCGTCCGAATCTATCAGCGCGACTTTCGTTGTGGTAGAACCTGCGTCTATGCCCATAAAGCATACGCCGCTGTGCGTTTTGATGTCTGCGAATTTTATTTTGCTTTTCGCGTGTCTGGCACGGAAAGCTTCCAGTTCCTCTTTGCTGTCGAACAGCGCGGGCAGACGCTCCACTTCATGCACGTCCAGAGCGGACAGAGCGTCGGCTTTTTCGAGAAGTTCTCGGGACTTGAATACTTTTTCGGAGGACAGCGCCGCGCCTATCGCATTGAATACCTGCGAATTTTCGGGGAAGTACGCCTGCTCGGGATTCAGCGTCTGCGTAAAGCGCTTTCCCAGTTCCGTCAGAAAGTGCAGCGGTCCGCCCAAAAAAGCCACGTTGCCGCGTATCGGCTTGCCGCACGCAAGTCCCGATATTGTCTGATTTACTACCGACTGAAACACCGACGCAGCAATGTCGGATTTCTTCGCGCCGTCGTTGATAAGCGGCTGTATGTCGGATTTCGCGAACACGCCGCAACGCGAGGCAATGGGGTAGATTATTGTCGCCTCTTTCGCAAGCTCGTTGAGCCCCGACGCGTCCGTTCCCAAAAGGCTTGCCATTTGGTCGATAAACGCGCCCGTACCGCCGGCGCAAGTTCCGTTCATGCGCTGCTCCAAACCGCCTTTGAAATATGTGATTTTTGCGTCCTCGCCGCCGAGTTCTATCGCGACGTCCGTATCGGGTATAAGCTTTTTGATTGCTTCCACGCCGGCAATGACTTCCTGAATAAAGGGAATATCCAGCCACTGTGACACGGAAATGCCGCCGCTGCCCGTAACGCATATCGAAAAATCGTCGTACTTGGACAATACGGTTTTAAGCACTTTCGCCAAAGTGGCTTTTATGTCGGAATAATGCCGCTCGTAACTCGAATAGACCACGTTCGAGTCGCGGTCGAGCACTGCGGTTTTGATTGTGGTAGAGCCTACGTCCAGCCCTATCGAATATTTTTTCATGCACTTCGCCTTTCGGAAACGCAAATTTCCGATTATGTATTTTGTGCCATAAGTATATCAAACAGCCGCCCGTTTGTCAATTAAACAATGACCGCACCGCGAAAACCGCACCCGTGTGCGCAAAAAGGTATTGACAAACAGTCGTGCGTATGATATAATTACAGTGCAATTCGTTTTTACGGGCAAGGAGAATGTGATGAAAAAGTTTTTGAAAGTCGTAATAAGTTTGTGCTTGGCGGCGGCGGTAGTGTTTGCCTGCGTCGGGTGCGGCAAAGATAAGCCCGTCGACCCCAATCCGGGACCGCCGTCGGTAGAAACGCCCGACCCAAAACCCGACCCCAATCCGGAACCCGACCCGGAACCCAAGCCCGACCCGGAACCGGATTTGAATATCGAAGGGTTTAATTTGGCGAAAACGCTTGCAACGATAAACATAGTTACCGACGACGGGCAGGATATAGACGGCACTCAGTTCGTTCAGGAATATAAAGGATGTGCGGTTACGCTTTCGGACGGCCGCTCGGGAGAGAACTTCGAAAGCGCGCGCGGCAAAGTGCGCGTACGCGGAAACAACACTGCGGGATACGATAAGAAATCATTTCGCTTGAAGTTCGATACAAAAATAAATCTTCTCGGCTTGAACGACGGCGCAAAGTTTAAGAATTGGGTACTGCTCGCATGCTACAAGGACGTCTCCTTTCTGCGCGACGCCGTGGCTTTCGAACTCGGACGCGCCACGCTTGCCGAAAACGGCTATTACTGCTCCGATTTCGGCTATGCTCGGGTATGCGTAAACGGCAAATACAACGGGCTTTACATGGTTGCCGAACAGCAGCAGGTCAATAAAAACAGAGTGAACATAAACGAGCCCGAGGAAGGGTACGAGGGAACGGATATAGGCTATTTCGTCGAATACGACGGCAACGCACGTGCTACGGAAGAACCCACGCATTGGTTCGAACTCGACTATAAAGGCTACCCCATAACCTGCGAAGACGGTACGGTCAAGAAACCAGGACAGTACGGTCTTTTCGGTTGGACGCAAGTATGGTACACTGTCAAGAACGATTTCTATTCTCCGAATCAAACCGCTTTTATAAAGAATTACACGGAAAAAGTGTTCAAAATAATTTACGACGCCGTGTACAACGGAGTTTACACGACGTTCGACGAGTCATACGAAAACATCGTGCCGTCGAATTTTACGGATTCGCGCCAAACGGTGGAAGCATTGGTAAATATAGATTCTCTCGTCGACACCGTGATAATGGCAGAAGTGCTGTGCGACAACGACATAGACTGGTCCAGTTTCTTCTTTACGCTGGACATGAGCGCGGGCGGCGATAAGAAATTGACTTTCCAAGCCCCTTGGGATTTCGATTCGGGACTCGGCATGATGCGCGGACTTGAAGAGCTTGACAAAATTTTCTCGGCAAACGTCTGCACCAACGCCATGAAAGGCATAAACCCGTGGACGGCGGTGCTGTTCAACGCCGACTGGTTCAAAGTTCTTCTCGCCGAACGCTGGGCGCAGCTTTGCGAGAAAAAAGTGTTCGACAGACTCTACGAACTGATTGATAAAGTTACCGAGGTTTACAAGCCCTACTTTACGGAGAATTACAAGCGCTGGAACAATCTCGGCAAAATAGTCGACGATGTGCAAAGTCCGAATGTGGAGACGTTTAAAACTCATGCCGACGCGTCGGCATATCTGAAAGAATGGCTTATGCACCGAGTGGGTTTTTTGACGGATTACTTCGGCGACATTCTTTCCGAAGCGGCTTAGACAATTCGATACTGTTTATAAAACCGAAAAACTGTTTTCACACGGCATTTTATACATGCCGTGTGTTTTTTTACGGCAAAATAAGTATATGTCTATGATTGGTAGACAACCGATTTTCCGAAATCTATTGATTTTTGGTTTTTTTGGTGATAAAATGAAATCGTAAATCGCGGATACGGCAAGCGCCGATTCGAAAAAATACTTACGGACGTAACGTCGGCGAGGGAAATGTGAGCAATCAGACCTTAAACGAAAACATAAAAAAATATCGCAAGGAACGCGGCATGACGCAAGAGGACCTTGCAAAATTGCTCAATGTTTCCAGAAAGACGGTGAGCAAATGGGAGTGCGAGAGAGGCTTGCCGGACATAACCCAGCTTCCGCGCATAGCAAAACTTTTCGGCATAACGCTGGAAGAGCTTATCTATACGCCCGAAGAATTGCAAGCCCTTGCGCCGCCGCTCCCCTCCCCGCAGAAAAATGCCGCCGAGTCGCAGCAGACAAAAAACGAAGTTAAAAGAAAGAGAAAAGCGATATTGATTTCGACGTTGGTGCCGACTGCGGCGCTGACTGTTATTTGCGCGATTGTCTTAATCGCGTATATTGCCGTGGGAAACGGCGGCGTTTTCCGTTTTGAAGCGGAAAACGCAGTTTTGCGCGGCAATACCATTCGGGTGGAAGGTGACATAAACGCAAGCAATCAGCAGTGCGTGGCTTATGTTTTCAGACAAAGCATAATGTTCAGGTTCGATTCGTCGCATGCCGACGACAATGTCGTGCTCTGCATACGCATGTCGAGTTGCAAGGACATTTACGACGAAGAAGGAAACTACATCGGCATAGCCGACGTGGAAAATGTGGCGGCTATTCCTTTTCTCGTGGTGAACAACAGTCAGGTGTTTGTTTCGGGTTCGCTTCCCGGTTCTTCCGTGCCTCGGGAATATTATAATTGGGCGGTGCTTACGGTGGGCATATCGTTGAAAGCGGGGAAGAACGAAATTGTCGTTGTCGGCAGTTTCGATTTCAATATCGATTATATGGAATTTCGCAGTAAAAAAAGCAAACTGTCCGTATCGGCCGTCGGATAGTGCGCGCGTTATTGAAGGAGGTGGAAAGAAAAATCATTTGTTTGTATAAGAAACACGGCTTAGGAGAGAATAACGGCATTTTCGGAGGTTAATGATTAAATGTCAAAAAATAAAACTACTGTCAAAATTACAACGGCGGCTATGCTTGTCGCACTCGCGTCGTGCTGCTGTATGTTCACGGCTTGCGGAGGCAGCACTAACGGTGAAGTCGGAATGGTTCGCTTCGAATGCGAGTACAGCGAGTGGGGCGCGTCCAACGACGGAGTCGAACTCATGGCGGAGGGCAACGCCGCGGCAAGCGGCGGCTCGTGCGTCGCTTATTTCCGTGCGGGTAGCACGCTCACGTTCAAAATAATTTCGGATAAAGCCGAGGACGGCGTGATAATCAACGTGTGCGGCTCATCCTGCGTGGAAATGCGCAACGGAAGCGACCTTGTCGGTATAAGAGCCGTTTCGGGCGAGATTATGAGTTATATGCTTTCCGTCAACGGCGTTCCGACGCAAAACTGGTCCGGCAAATTCATCGGCAGCGGCGCGGGCGACGAATTGGGCGCGATTCCCGTTCCCGACTTTTATAACTGGTCGGTGGTAAGCTCGAAAATCAGCCTCAGAGAGGGCGAGAACATTATCGTTATAAAAGGCAACGGAAGCGCTCTCAACTGGGACTATATAGAACTCGTTACTTCGCGGGCGGCTATATATTGGCAGCCCGACGACATTTTCGAGTTTTGACTAATAGAAAAAGGAGAAAATCGGTATGAAAAGTTTGAAGAAATTATTTGCGGTCGGACTTTCCTGCTTGCTCGTCTTCGCATGCGTTTCGTTTGCCGCATGCGGTAAGAAAGACGAACACGTGCACACGTTTGACAGCAAGTGGAGCAGCGACGAAAACAATCACTGGCTGGAATCCACATGCGAACACGACGTGCGCGGAAGCGAAGCGCCGCATGTCTACATAAACGGCTCGAATAAGTGTACGGTCTGCGATTACAAAAAACCCGGGGATAAAGAGGAAGAGGCGAAAAATACCTATTTCGAGGCGGAAGACGCTCTTTTCGGCGGCGACCTCGGTATCGACGTGACAAGCGAAGCGAGAGGCGGAAAATCGGTTTCGTGTTTCCGTGACGCTCTTAAAGCAAGTGTAACCTTCTTTATAGACAGCACCGTCGCAGAAAAAGACGTTCCCATGATTCTGCGCCTTGCATCGGCTTGCGAGTATGCCGGCGAAACCGACCACGACATGTCTAAGTACGACATGCTCACGGTCAACGGCGAAGCGGTCGCGCTCTCGGGTACGGTAAGACAAAGAATGACGGGCTGGTTTGAATGGAACGACGTAACTGCGAAAGCGAACCTTAAAGAGGGGCGCAACGTCATCGAGGTGCATTACGATTACAACGGCAATATCAAAGACGAACAGCCGGGCTGGGGACTGTGCTTAAACTTCGACTATATCGCTCTTCAAGCCAAGGAAGCGGTTTTGACCGTCAGCGACCCCTCGCAGGTGGAAACGGGAATCGAGCTCAGCATAGATTTGACGAAAGCCAAAACCTACTACACCGTAGGCGACGCCGTCATTAAGGACGGAATCGGCGTCAGCGTGAAGAAACTGGACGGAACGCAAAAGACTCTTTCCGCGCAGGATTACACCGTAGAGTGCGATTTGACTTCGGCGGGCGAAAAGAAGGTCACCGTCGCATACAACAATCTTACCGCCGAATATCCGATAACCGTGTACGAAAAGACCGAAGCGGTGCCTACGTCTTTGACGCTCGGAACGGACAATGTCAAAAAAGAATACAACGCCAATGCCGAACTCGATTTGACCAATCTCACCGCCACGGTGCAATACGACGACGGAAGCGAGAGAGGAATAAATATCCGCGACTTGACGGCGGACGAAATCGACATGTCCGAGGAAGCAACCGTTACGGTAACTTTGCGCTACGGCTCGCTTTCGGCAAGCTACGATATAACCGTCACCAAATACGCGTATACGCTTAAATTGGAAGCCGAACAGGACGGACTCTTCCATAATTGCGAACAGGAAAACAATACCAACGTAAACAGATTTTGGGCGGAGAGCGGCTCGTCTTTGACGTTCTACGCGGAGAGCAGCGCGGCGGAAACCGAGGCTAAAATCGTCTTGCGTCTTGCCTGCGCGTGCGAGCAAGACGGCGAAGACCACGATATGTCGCAGACAAACCTTCTAAAAGTAAACGGAGTATATGTCGCTCTTACGGGCACAGTGGTAAACCGCATGAACACATCCGACGGAAGCTGGACGAACTATGCCGACGTAATCGCACTTGACGTGACGCTTGTAAAAGGCGTAAACAAAATCGTTCTCGAATTCGAAGATGAAACGGTTTACAACAGATTCAATATAGACTATGTAAGCGTCAGCACGATTTCAGCGGAACTTTCTTCAAGACTTTATCAGGCGGAAAAGGCGGAAAACAATTGCGAAAGCGAGCATACGCCCGCGGCGTCGGGAACCGATGCGAACAACCTCCTGCACATAGAGAAAGCAGACGACGCGATTACTTGGAAAATAAATTCCGACGTCGAGCGCGAAGTCACGCTTGTTTTCAGACTCGCTACACGTAAAGAAACCAACGTGGGCAACCTCAGCGCTTATGAGATTCTTACCGTGAATAACGAAAACGCTCCTATTGACGGAGAACTGAGAGACGGGGTGTGGCTCAATTTCAGCACGTTTACCGTAACGGTTACGTTGCATGCCGGTGAAAATACTATTACGCTTCACGGCTGCCCGGATTCGGGCAATCCGGCGGAAAGTATGGTTAAATTGCAAGTAGACTGCCTCGCAATAATATTCTGACAGACATAAAACCAACCGCGAACCTCGGGGAAAGGATTTTTTCCTTTCCCTTGGTATCGCACACCCTTAAAAGGAGAAATTTATGGTAAAAAAGAAAACCTTTATTATTTGGGGCGTCGTGATAGGCATACTTTTGGCTCTTACGATAGTTCTCAATGTCGTTGCGCCGATGTTCGACAAAATATTAAGACTCTATCTCGGCGAAACGGAAGGCAAAGTCGATATGAGCGGTATAGAAAATACCGAAAACCTCGACCTTCAATACTACAAATCGGAATACTCCTCGAACGAGGAATTCAAAAATGCCGAACACGCGTTTGCCGAGGAGATAGCGGAGGAAGGCATCATGCTCTTGAAGAACGACGGAGCGCTTCCTCTCGATAAAAACAATACCGTGGACGTTTGGGGATACTCGTCCTGGAACTTCGTTTATAACGGCACGGGCAGCGGCGGTGCGGGAAGTCCGTCGCAGCAGGACCTGTTCGACGGTCTGACTCACGCCGGACTGAAATACAATACGTCGCTGTACAATCATTACTCGACTTCGAAATATTCGATTACTGGAAAAAACGGAACGTACACCGCCAACAAAAGCGAATACTATACTTACGGTAAGGGCGGCACGGGACTCGGCTCCGTCAACTACGCAACAAGCGGCTGCGATTTTACGATATTCGAAATTCCGTTTGAAACGGTGCGTTCTTCGGCGTCGGTTTCGCTCCCGAAAAAAGACACGATTGCAATCTATACCATGGGCAGACAGGGCGGAGAATCGGCGGACGTCGCGCGCTATATGAATCTTTGGGTGCCGAGCAACAGCCTCGACAGGGAAGAGGACGCCGCGCGTCATTACCTTCAACCCAACAGCGTCGAGCTCGACGTGTTGAAGAAACTCAAAGAAAACTACGGAAAAGTAGTCGCGCTCGTAAACTCGGGCTGCGCTATGGAAATGAAAGACATAGCCGCGTATGCCGACGCAATCGTGTGGTGTCCCGCGCTGGGCTCTCACGGAACGCTCGGACTCGGCGATTTGCTTGCAGGCGACGAAAACTTTTCGGGACATCTGCCCGACACGCTTGTAAACGACAGCCGCTCCGCCCCCGCAATGCAGAACATGGGCGATTTCAAGTATGACAATATCACAAGCGACGGCGGCAATGCGCGTTACGTTGCATATCTCGAAGGTATCTACGTCGGCTACAAATATTACGAAACCCGCTATGAAGACTGCGTGCTCGGCAGCGGCAATGCGTCGAAAGCCGATGTGTACAATAAAGGCGGCTACGATTATTTCGATACCGTAGCATATCCGTTCGGGCACGGCCTGTCATATACGAATTTCGAGTGGAGCGGTTTCGAAGTGAGCGACGACGGCGACGGAGAAAACTTCACGGCGAAAGTCACGGTGAAAAATGTAGGCGGCACGGCAGGCAAAGACGTCGTACAGCTTTACGCGCAGAAACCGTATATTCGCGGCGGAGTGGAAAAGGCGTCCGCGGAACTCATAGGCTTCGCAAAGACCGATAAACTCGAACCGCAGGCAACGCAGGAACTGGAAATAAGCTTCAAAAAAAGCGACCTTAAATCCTACGATTACAAGAACGCGAAAACTTATATCCTTGATGAAGGAGACTACTACATAGCGGCGGCAAAAGACGCGCATGCGGCGGTCGACAACATTCTGGCGGCAAAGGGCAAGACTACGGCGGACGGAATGGGCGAGGACGGCAACGCCGCGCTCGTGCAAAAATTCCGTTGGTCGGCAAAGCGCCTGGATAAAGACGACGCCACCGGTGCGGAAATAACCAACAGATTCGCGCACGCCGACGACAATTTGACCTATCTTTCGAGAAGCGATTGGTCGGGTACTTATCCCGTGCCCTATGCTACAAACAAGTCCGCTACGCCCGATTCGATGTTCGGCGACTATTCGTATTCGCGCACGGCGACTTCGCTGCTTGCCAAGCAGTTCAAGTCATACGATTCGCTCAACCCCGACCAAACGGGCAAGAGCAAGCATACTTACAGTGTTTCCAAAGCGGGAACAAAGGGAAGTTTGCAGCTCATCGATATGCGCGAACTGGCTTACGACGACCCGTCTTGGGATAGACTCCTCGACCAAATATCGCTTGAAGAATTACAGCAGCTCATAATAAATTCCGGACTCGGCACTCCCGAAGTGAAAAGCATTAACAAACCCAAAACGCTGGAAAACGACGGACCTTCCGGCTGGTCGTCCACGATAGGCGGCGCAAACGGCGTGTCATCAGATACGGTCTATCCCAGCGAAATAGTCGTGGCAGGCTCTTTCAACGTCGACATTGCGGAGAGATACGGCGATATAATGGGCGAGTCCGCACTGTATTACGACCGCAACGGCTGGTACGCTCCCGGCATGAACCTTCACAGAACACCGTTCGGAGGCAGATGTTTCGAGTACTATTCCGAGGACAGCTACCTTACCGGTATCATGGGCGCGAAAACCGTGCACGCCGCATCGGCAAAAGGACTGTACACATTCATGAAGCACTTTGCTCTCAACGAGCAGGACGAATACCGGGCATGGTACGGCGGATTGGTCACTTGGGCAAACGAACAGACGATAAGAGAAATTTATCTCAAACCTTTCGAAATGGCTGTCAAAGTGCCCGACGTGGATACGCATTACTACGAGTATACCGATGAGGGAACATACGAGAGAAAGACCGTCAAAACTCCCGGCTGTATGGGAATAATGACTTCGTTCAACCGCCTCGGAGCAACATGGACGGGCGGCAACTATAATCTTCTGACTTTGGTTTTGCGCGGAGAGTGGGGATTCAAAGGTTTCGCTTTGACCGACTTCAAAGAGCGTTCGTATATGATAGCGGGGCAGGAAGTCTTTGCAGGCGGCGACGCCGTGCTTTCCACAGTCAACACAGGCACCGATTTGCGCCCGGGTAAGAACGATACCCAATACTATTACTCGCGTCAAGCGGCACGTAACATTCTGTACACGATAGTCAATTCCAACAGAATGAACGGCGCCGTTCACGGAGCAAAGTTCATCTCGGGCATTGCATACTACCGCATAATTCTTATAGTGTGGGACGTAGTCGCATCGCTTGTAATGGCGCTCGGCGCGTTCTTTATCGTATGGGAAGTCCTGAAAGCCAAAAATATAATAAAGCCGAAGGGTAAACAGGGTACGGAAGAAGCCGCTGCCGCGACCGAATCCGAGTAATATCGCTTTAAGACAATAAAGCCCCCAAATAAAACAAGGCATGCCGTAAAAGCGCACTTCCCATAGGGAATTAAGAAACTAAATTATTAAGAGTTATACTTTCAAGCAAGGACAAAAGCTCTCGAACGATATGTTCGAGAGCTTTTTACTACAAACCATTTACAAAGATAAATTGAAATTTAATTTTCAATTTTAATAATAATGTCGTATGCAGTAGAACATTCTTCTTTTGATAATTTTGTTTCATTGACCAGATACTCTATTGCCTCATCTTTGCTATCCAATTTTTTTAATATATCTTTTACCTCTTTAAATTTATCAATAGCAACCTGAATTTCGGTGTTCATAATTTCTCGCCTCACTTGTAAATTACTGTTTATCGTACAA
>JAAWDP010000018.1 GCA_022793815.1 Clostridia bacterium
AAAAGCCAAACGCCATCGGTAGAAAGACAATTTTCAGTTAGCCAATTTCGGAATTCCGCTCTTTCCGAAAATACCAATATATCGTTCATTTTTCTCTCCGCCAAATTACTGTTTATCGTACAATCATTATATCACAAAAAATGAAAGAACGCAAACGATTGAATTTTGCGGGAAATATAAAACATATCTATATCTCACTTGGCTACAAGTAGCCTCGTTTGTCCACGAAAAAAAGCACAGAAAAGGCGTGGCTTCACGCCACGCCTAATTCTCTTTTACCTGCGGCTTACCTAAAATTCCCTATGGGAACTACGGTAATGCGCCGAGCGTCTTTTTTTAATGCCTGTTATTCTTCGTCTTCCAAAACGGCGACATTGTAATCGGCGTCGATTAGTTTCCGCGCGGCTTCGTTTCCGCTCTTCGCCGCCTGTTTTACAAAGCCTATTGCCTTTTCTCTGTTCTTTTCCACGCCCTCGCCGGTCAAAAAACATACGCCGAGGTTCAAGAGCGCTTTCGGATATTTCAGCTTTGCCGCTTCTTTAAACCAGTATGCCGCCTGCTCGGGGTCATGCTCCAGCTCGTCGCCTTTGAAATACATTTCGCCGAGAGTGTTTTGGCTTTCCGCGTCGCCTATTTGCGCATTGTACATCAGCTCTTCGACATACGCCCAGAATTCCTGCTCGCCCTGTTCGTTTTCCAAGCGTTCCATACCCTCTTCGTGCTTGCGTTTGTTCTCCGCAAACTCCGCGATTTCTTCGTCGCTTACGCCTATTTCGGCATTGTACTTTTTACGTTTGGTTTTGTCGGAAAGAATTTTGAAAGCCTCGTTTACTTCTGTGAGTTTGGCTTCGTACTGTTTATCCGTTTCCGCCTTTTTCATGTAACGCTTCACTATCTTGCGGAAGCTTTCTTTTATTTCTTCGTCTGTTGATATGTACAAAACGCCGAGCGTGCCGTAGTGGGTATTCTTCAACTTCTTTTTCACGTCGCGCAGCTGTTTTTCCCACTGGCTTTTAAGATTCTTCATTGCCTCCGCAGTATCGAGCGAGTTGGAGAAATCTTCCCACTGCGCTATCGTGCGGTTAAGCAATTCTATTTCGTTTTCGTATTCCCTTACTGCGGAGCGAGCTTTGTTAAACTCGTCTTCGTAATATTTCTTTTCCGAAACAAGCCGTGCGTTTTCCAGCTTCATATCGGTGAACGAAGTTTCCTTTTTCAGCAGTTTCCCCGTAGCCTCGCTTAAATCGCGTTCCAGCTCCGCTATACGCTTTTTCAGTTTTTCGGATTCCGCTTCCTCTTCGCTGATTTTTGCCTTCAACGACTTTATCTGAGCCGAATCCGACGCGGTGCGTTTGGCTTTGCCTGCGCGGTCTTTTTCGAGGTCTGCCACTTTGAGTTTGAGCGTTTTTATTTCCGCACCCGATTTCTCGGCGGCTTCGCCGTACTGTATTTTGATTGTCTCGAAATCCGTTTCGGTATCGTCAAGAACTTTTTTCAGTCGCGCTATTTCGCTTTTTTGCTCGCTTTCGACAGTTTTTGCTTTTTCCGCTTCTGTGCGCAGCTGTTCTATTTCCAAATTCAGACGCATTTTCGCGTCGGCAAATCCGCTTTCGTACCCTTTTGTATATCCGCTGCGCTGTGCTTCGCTGACTTTTTTAATAAGCTGCTGTATCTGCTGCTGTTGCTGGGCAAACTGCTGTGCGCTTTTCTGCTGAGCGTAACGCGCCTGCTGGGCGAAGTTCTGCGCATACTGCTGCGTCTTTGCATACTGCGCGCGGGCATAAGCATTTTGAGAGAAGCCCTGTCTTGCATATTGATTTTGCTGAGCGTACTGTGCATACTGCGAGTTTTGAAACCCTGCGCCCGTAAACTGCCCGTAATGATTGTTGTACGTTTGTGCGTTCTGCGCATTGCGCTGCTGCATCATTTCACCGACCTGTCTGTCGTACTCCGCTTTTTTTACGGCGTCGCTCAATATTCCGTATGCCTCGGTGAGGTCGGCAAACTTTTCCGATGCCGCAGAGTTTCCGGGATTGACATCGGGATGATACCGTTTGGCAAGCAAACGGTATGCGCTCTTTATTTCGCTTTCGGTCGCGGAAGGTTTCAACCCCATAATTTTGTAGTAGTTTTTCATACGGTCAAAATCTCTCTTTCTGTCTTCTATTACCGTTTATATTATACTCGGTTATGCGGATTTGTCAAGATTTTTTACATTCCGATTACAGTTTCGAAACTTCTTCGAGCCAGAGTGCGGCGCTTGCGTCGGAAGGCATTTCCCAGTCTCCGCGAGGAGAAAGCGATACATCGCCGACCCTTACGCCGTCCGGCATGCAAGAACGCTTGAACTGCTGAGAAAAAAATCTCGGATAGAAAACTTTCATTGCCGCTCTGATTTCGTTTTCCTTACCCTCCCCGAACGCATTGAGCGCAAGATAAAGCACTTTTTTCGGTGCAAACCCACATTGCAAAGTACAGTACAATATGAAATCGTGATACTCGTATCTGCCGAGAATATCCTCGGTCTTTTGGCTTATCTTTCCGTTTTCCGACGGCAACAACTCGGGACTTATTTCCGTTTCGGCGATATCCCGCAGCACCTCTCCCGCTTTCTCACCGAGCCGCTGCGCCTCGGCAAGCACAAGATATTTGACAAGAGTTTTCGGCACGGACGCATTCACTCCGTATGACGCCATGTGGTCGCCGTTGTAAGTAGTCCATCCCAGTGCGAGTTCGGACATGTCCCCTGTGCCGACCACCAACCCGTTGACTTCGTTGGCTACGTCCATGAGTATCTGCATTCTTTCCCTCGCCTGAGCATTTTCATAGACGGAATTTTTTATTTTTATATCGTGTCCTATGTCCTTGAAATGCAATGCCACACTGTCTTTTATGGGAATTTCTTTAAACGTCACGTCCAATGCTTCGCACAATAAGCGCGCGTTCTTCAAAGTGCGGCTTCCCGTTCCGAAGCAGGGCATTGTGATTGCGATTACGTCTTTCGGCGATTTTGCCGCCCTTACGCTTACCGAAAGAGCAAGCGCGCTGTCCAAGCCGCCCGACACGCCTATAACAAGTTTATCCGAGTGCGCGGCTTCCATGCGACGTTTGAGTGCGGCGCTTTGTAGCGTTATCATAAATTCCGCCCCTCTTTCGTCTTTCGGAAGAAAGGGCAGCGGATTTATTCGACGTATAAGTTTGCCCACGAAACCGTTTGTTTCGAAAACCGGAGTTCTTATGCCGTCTGGTTCTCCGCTGAAAACATTCGCCTTCATGCGGCAGAAATCCGTTTTTTCGGTATCGATTTCGATAACGGTCGGTCCGTCCGTAAAAAGAGAACTTTCGGCGATTATCTCGCCGTTTTCCGCAATTATGCGATGTCCGGCAAAAACACAGTCCGTAGACGATTCTCCGCATCCGCTGCCTGCGTATATATATGCGGCAACAAGTTTCGCGGAAGCCGCTTTGACAAGCATGCGACGTTTTTCAGCCGCTCCTGCCGTTTCCGCGGAAGCGGACGGATTGCAGATTATATTTGCTCCTTTCGCCGCAAGAAATTCGGACGGCGACGGCACCAGGTTCATATCGTCGCCTATTTCCACGCAGAACGTGAATGTTTTTCGGGATTTGCTTTCGAATACGAGATTGCCGAAAGGAACGTTCTGTCCGCAAAGCGTTATACTTTCGCTGCCGTCATAAACAGAAAATGCGTTCCGGTTTTTTACGTTCCTTTTTGCTGCTGCGCCCAAAACCGAGCCGCCGCCGACCACCGCCGCAATATCGAAGAGTCTGCCGTTTCGGCGCGCGGGCATGCCGACGACGGCAACGACACCGTCCGTACTCTCCGCTATTCTTTGCAATGCGTTTTCGCATTTATCGAGCAGTGTCCGCTGTAAAACCAAATCGCCGACGGTGTAGCCGCATAAAGCCAGTTCCGGAAATACGACGAGCTCCGCTCCTGTTTTTTTTGCTTCCTCTATATGCCGTATTATCTGTTCGGTATTGAATCCGACGTCCGCCGGTACCGTTTTCGGCGTTATCGCCGCCACTCTGACAAATCCGTTCATAATTTCTCCGTAAAGCAAAAGGGTTTCTTGCAAAACCCTCTCGCGATTTTATGTTTATTCTTTTTCCTGTGCCGCGCCGTTATCTGCGGTTTCCGCAGCCTGCAAACGCGCGCGCTTGGCTTTTGTTTTCCCGAGCACGAAAGTGACGATAAACGACGCCGCAATCGCAACCGCCGCACCCGATATATATGCAAGCGCCGTCGGGAATTTAGGGCTCACGGCATAGCTTGAGGCGGGAGATACCACTCTCATGCCGTTGTCTGCAACATTCTTTTCCGCATATTCTTTACTTGCCTTATTAAGCACCGCAATGAAATCAATCGATATGCGTTTTATATATGCGAGTTTGCCGTCTGCCGTGGCTTTGTCCGCAACGGACACTTCCGTTTTATCCGCAATAGCCGTTTCGAGCCGACGTTTTGCCGCAATGTCTGCGGTGACTTTTGCAAGCTGCGTTTTGACCGCAATGAGTTCTTCCTGCAAAATATAATAGCGTTCGGGATAAGTCGCGGTGATTATCGCTTCGCCGCCGCCCGGCAGAGTAGTTACGGTGGACGGTTTTATGTTTTTAATAGTTTCTTCCATTCCGTCGACAACGGTTTGCAAACGGGTCTGTTCGACCGTAAGCGTTTCTATCGCATGCGCGGTATTGGTTTTCAATGCGGGAAGGTCTTTCGATACGGGCGCATTTATCACCAATGCACCGAGCGACATCAGCTGCGACTGCAAAAACGGCATTTGGCTTTCAAGTGCGGCAAACGTCGTTCCGTCCGACGAAACAAACGAATCGCCCTGTTCGAGCATGCGCGAAAGATAGCTGTCTACGGTGTCGTACACCGTTTCGTAAAGACTCACATAGTCTGCATAATCGTATAAATCACTGTCTTCGACCTTAAACGGCGCATCGCTTATCACCCGCGCGGAAATATATCTGTTTCCGTAAGAAGCCCGGTAAGTTTCGAGCAGATTACCGAGAAACGTCTCGGCTTCGTTCTTGTTCAAACCGAGCGTTTCGAAGTTGCCCAATTTGATTATGAACTGCGTGGGATAAAAAGACGACTGCGACAGCTGCGCATAAGCGTCTACGGAAGAAACTCCGCTTGCCACAAGGTCGTTGTATGCTTTGATGTATGCCTCGGGCATTATGGGGCTTACCGACAGCGCGCTTCTCAGATTGGAAATGTCGTTTCCCGCCGCCAATATCTTTTCGGTGAGCTCCGCCTTTTGCGCGGCTTCCCTAATATAATTGACGGAGCGTATTTCTTCCTTATCGAAAAGCGAACCGTCGGGGTTTTTACCGGAGGATATTTCTTTGAACGTATACTCGATTTTCGCAGACACGCCGTACTCTTCGCGCATACCGTATTTCACGCCCGAATATACGGCGGAAACCGCTATAAGCGCAACTATCAGATAGATAAGCGTGCGCAAAAACGTCTTCTTCAAAAAACGAAACAATCCGCCGAACGTAATCTCGCCTTCTTCCGTGTAGATATTGATTTCTTCGGTATTCTTTTTCTTTTCCATAAACATCTCCCGTATGTATTAGTATGTATTGCCCGCCATCGAAAATATTTATTTTTCCGCTTCTGCGGCTTTTTTGACAGCCGCAGCCACAAGCGCATGTACGTTTTTATCGAAAGCGTAAGGAATTATGTACTCGCTCGAAAGGTCTTTTTCGTCCACCGCGGACGCTATCGCCTTACATGCCGCTTTCATCATATCCATGGTTATGTCATGCGCACGCGCGTCAAGCGCACCGCGGAATATGCCCGGGAAGGCAAGCACGTTGTTTATCTGATTTTTATACTGCGACGAGCCCGTGCCCACCACCGCCGCACCTGCGGCAAGCGCTTTTTCGGGAAGTATTTCGGGAACGGGGTTCGACATTGTAAAAACAATCGGTTTTTTTGCCATGCTCCGTACCATTTCTTCGTCGACCACATTCGGAGCGGAAACGCCGATAAATACGTCGGCGCCCCTCATCGCATCTTTCAGCAAACCTTTTACGCACGCTTTATTAGTTTTCGACGCTATTTCCGCTTTCGCATCGTTGCCCGCGGTTTTCGCGTCGAGCACACCCTTTCTGTCGCACACGGCAACATCTCCGATACCCAGTCCGAGCAAGAATTCGGCTATCGCTATACCTGCGCTTCCCGCGCCGTTTATCACCGCACGCACATCGCCCATTTTCTTCCCGACAAGTTTCAGTGCGTTTTCGAGTGCGGCTCCGACAACTATCGCGGTGCCGTGCTGGTCGTCGTGAAACACGGGTATATCAAGACGTTTTTTCAATTCGCGTTCTATTTCGAAACAGCGCGGAGCGGAAATGTCTTCGAGATTTATGCCGCCGAAACTTCCCGAAAGAAGTTCGACGCAGCGTATTATTTCCTCGCTGCTCTTTGATTTTATGCAAAGAGGTATGGCGTCTACGTTTCCGAACGTCTTAAACAACACGGATTTGCCTTCCATGACGGGCATGCCCGCCTCGGGACCTATATCGCCGAGTCCGAGTACGGCGGTTCCGTCGGTAACGACAGCCACCGTATTCCAACGCCGTGTAAGGTCAAATGAAAGTTCCGGCTTTTTTTGGATTTCGAGGCACGCCTGCGCCACTCCCGGAGTATACGCAAGCGACAAAGACTGCGTATCGGTAACGGCAGCTCTCGGAACGGTTTCCAGTTTGCCGCGCCACTGAAAGTGTTTTTTCAAAGATTCTTCCGCAATATTCATTGTGTATTTTTCTCCGATGTTTTCTTCGTTTGACGAACAACGTCCGACAGTATAAGTATAAAAAAAAACGCCGAGAAAGTCAAGGAATTGACAAAGCGAAACTTGTTTGAAATTATGCGAAACGCTGCTCGTTTTCGGTCAAAAACAAAAACCGTATAAAAACAAACAGACGTGTCTCGCGTATGTTTATGCCGTATTTTCCGTATAAATGCAAAACAGCCGATAATTACTATCGACTGCTCCGCTATATAATAAGGGGGAAAATGATGAGCTTTGTTAGGCATTCGGCGAAGCAAACCGTTGCTTACACCTCTTGCACCCATATTATACTACTTTGATTTTTGTTTGTCAAGCGATTTTTCACACTATTTTTAGTTTTTTTATAAAAATTTATTGATTTTTTTATTCGACCGAGCTTTTCGGCATATAATCTTCCAAATCTATCCACGGCTCTGCGGCCGAGTCGTCGTCCGCGGTTTCGGGCGGCTGAAAAATTCCGCTTTTAAGATACTGCTCGACGGGTTGCAGATTTTGAGAATCGACCTTATCGGTTTTGGCATTGAGGAAGTTAAGCATAGCCATTTCCTCGGGCGAACGGCTTTGCGCTTTCATAAGACGCGATACCGTCATCTTTATTATTAGCTTATCGCCGCCTTTCAACTTTTGCGCATCGAATCCGCCGCGCACGACAAACAAAGGTATTCCCTTCAATTTGTACGGGATATTCGCATTCTCTATTACGCGGTACTGCGCAGCCGTCGGTTTTGCCATTCCGACCGCGACTATACATGCATATTTCTCGGCAAAAAGTTCGGCGTGTTTGACCACGGTTTTAAAACCCGATATCGTATCGTTGGTTACACGCGACATAAAGACCACTCGGTCGAACGGGTCGAGCGCTTTCGGCTTGAATTGTTTGAGCGGCATAAGCGTTACGGCGTCTTCGCTTAACCTCTCTTTAAGCATTTCGGCGTATCTTTGAGTATAACCGCTTACCGTGTTGTATAATATAAGTGTCTTCACCGTTTTGCTCTCCTTCATACGGGATAAACCCGTCTACGGATATTTTATCATAAGCCGTCAAATATGTCTACGACTTAAACGGTTTTTATCGAGGTTTTTCGAAAAGAAAAGCCGAAAGTTTTGACAAAAGCAAACCGAGGTGGTAGAATAGTAGCAAACCTTTTAAAAGGAGCAGCCGATGTATTACGCACTTTTCATACTGCTGGCGGCGGCAGTCGTATTTTTATCCATAAAACTCGCGAAGTACGTCGACTTGCTGGACAAGACAACAAAAATTTCGGGAGCGTTTATCGGCGCCGTACTTCTCGCCGCGGTGACTTCCCTGCCCGAACTGTTTACGAGCATATCCGCCACGCTGATTGTGCGCGAAAACGAATTGGTGCTCGGCAATATTCTCGGCAGCAATCTTTTCAATTTTGCAGTGCTCGGGCTTGCGCTGATTGTCTTTATAAAACGCGCGGATACGGCAAAGCCCAACAAAAGTTATATTTTGTCGCTGTGCGCCATGCTGCTGATTTACGCACTGACCGCGCTTGACGTGTTCTTGGACGTTTTCCCGAAAATCGGCTGGTTTTCACTGTCGTCGCCTTTAATCCTTATAATATATATACTGTTTCTGTTTTTCACTCCGAAAACAAAGGACGGCGAGGATGACGCCCATACGGAGGATTTCGTAAGTACGCTGTCGCTGAAACAGATAATCATACGCTTTACCGTTTGTGCGGTTCTGCTTATAAGCGCATCGATAGCCATAACTTATGCGGCGGACATAGTTGCCGAAAAGCTTTCGCTGGGAAAAACTTTTGCGGGCGCGCTGCTGTTGGGCATTACCACCTCTCTGCCCGAAACGGTTTCCACGCTGTCACTGTGCCGCAAACGCAATTACAATGCGGCATTCGGCAATATCTGCGGCAGCAATGTGTTCAACTGCTGTATATTCGCGATTTCGGACTTTCTGTCATTCACAAAAGACTCGACCGACGTCTATATCAACAATATGTCGTCGACGCTTCTGCTGATTTTCGGAGCGGCAATCGGACTGCTGTTTGTAGGTTTCATCTGCCTGACCCTTTCCGAAAAAGAGCGACCCGTTCTCACAAAAACGGCGGCAGGCGCGCTTGGTATTCTATCAATCGGCGCATACATCGCATTTACCGTCGTATCGGTTGTAATGTGACATATTGGATTGACAACGACAGCCCCGATATGGTAAAATAAACTATCATCAGATTAAACCTCGCGGAGGTCTTGAAACTCTATGGACGAAGATGTTTTGAATTCCGAAAAGACCGATACCGAAAATGATTTCGACACACAGCTCGCCGAACTGATAAAACAGAGCGGCGGTGTCGTGCCGCCCAAAAAGCCCGCGGCGCAGGAAGCCGCGACGCAAACCACCGCCGAGCAAAACGTGCAGAACAGTGAAACAACCGAACGGGAATTTGCGGAAACCGTAATTGCCGACCCCATTATTCCGCCGTCCCCCGCCGAAGACGACATGCCCGTTTTCAACGATACCGAGAGCGTAAGCGACGAACCGATAATAATTGCGGCGGCGCCCGTATCAAACGAAGGTACGGAGCAGCAGCAAACATCTCCCGAAGCGGCGGAAGAATCCACACCGCAGAAAACCAAAACCGATGAAGAAATAGAAGCGGAAATCGACGCGCTGATTGCCGAGATGGAAAGAAAAGCCGAAGATGTTGCCTCCGACGGCGTGTCAACGCAAGACGACGTTTTAAACGGTTCTTCCGATGATGCGGTCATAAATACCGCCACGGAAAACGCGCACGGCGAAGCAGCCGAAAACAGTGTTTCCGAAAACGTGTCGGGTGGCGAAACGCTGTCGGACATCGAGTCCGAAATAGCTTCTTTGGAACGCACTATAAACGAAGCCGAAATAGCTTCTTTGGAACGCAAGTTGTCCGAACAGACGCGCGCGGCGGAAGAAGAACACGGACTTGCCGCAGAAAGCTACCGTCTCGATTACGAACTCGAACAAATGCTCGGAACGTTTGCGGACAGCGAAAGCCCCGTAGCCGCTCCTGCCGACACTGCCGAAAAAGCGGACGTTATTGACGGCGATAAAATAGAAATAGTGCCGAAAGCCGAGCCTGCGCCGCCCGTCGCGGTCGCCGCCGATACGGTTGAAGCAAAAAGCGAAACCCCCGCGGAAAATCTTACGGTGCAGAACAAGCTCGACGTACCCGTGCAAAAGGACGCGGGTTCCGTTTCCGAACTTGAACAGATGCGCGCGCGTATTGCGTCGCTGGAATATATGCTGGCGCAGAAACCGCAAACCGAAAAAACCGCGACACCGCCGCCCGAAAGAGCGCGCACTGCGCCGCCCGAACCTCATGCCGGCGGCGGAGATATAAATTCCATGTTCAAGCAGTGGTTCGATTTGGAAATGGCGTCCAAAATGAAAAATCTCATCACGGAGGACGACAAAAAGAAAGCTGCGGAATCCGAGAAACCTTTGCCCTACGAGCAGCCTGCTTACGACAGCGAATCGACCGTATCGGATTTTGTCAAACTTTCGGATAACGTGTATTACAACGTAAAGGAAAAGAAAACCTACGTCATGAAGGAACTGACGGCATCACCGCCGCCGCTGCCCGCGATAGAAGGCGTACGGCGTCCCGTCAAAAAGAAAATAATAAAAAGAAAACCCGCGCCGAAAAAGAAGCCGTCGCGCTTGAAACGCCGCGCCGCGCTTCACAACCGCGCACTGCACCCCCGCCGTCCGCGCCGCCGTCCTCCGGGAATGCCGCCGCGCCGCCCCAAAATCTGACAGACAAAAACCGAGAGGCAAAAGCTCTCGGTTTTTTTGTTCTTGTTTAACTGCAATAGAGGGCAAGTTTCTTTCTTATCTCGCTGAGCCGCCATTTCACCGTCCCGACGGGCATGTGTAACTCTTCCGCAATATCCGTAATTTTTATATCGTATATGTAAAACATTATTGCGACTTTTGCTTCCGGCGCCGACAGTTTTTTCAAAGCCGCCCACACCGTCATTCTCGCATCCGCTTCGTCGCCGTATCCGTTGCATGACGTTTCGCCCAATTTTTCAAGACTGACGAGATTTTTTCTTTGGTTGAACATGTCCCAAGTGACGTTCCTAACCATTTTGTTCAAGTATGCGCTGACGTTTGTTATATTGGGTTTGTCATGAGCTTTCGCGAAACTGATTATTTTCATAATCACTCTTGACGCGATGTCCTCGGAATCGGCTTTATTGCGCACCAAATACAAAGCGTCCAATTTCATTTTTTTGTAATAACACCCGTAAATGACTTCCAAACCGCTCATGTCGTCATGCCGTATTTTATCCAAACATTCGCCGAATTCTTCTTTTGTCATGGTCGTGCACCTTTTTATCTTATTTTACATATATAATATACCATATAAAAGACAAGTTGTCAATACTTATTTAAAAATCTAATAGAAAAACTGCCCCCGAAAAAAGACTTTTCGGAAGCCGACTTGAACATAATTTCAAAATACCGCTTTTTAAAAGCCTATCAAAGCCGAAAAACCACTTCGGCGTTTAATAGAAACAGTCTACACCTATGGCTTTGCATATTCGGCGCCACAGCCCTATCTTTTTCCAGTGCAAGTACCGGTTGCAAATATTCTTCCAAGGTCCGAACCGTTCGGGGAGCTTGTTCCACGGGATTTTTTCGGTTTGCACATACAACATTGCATCAACTGCCGACCGCGCGTTCGGCGACACCCTTTTCAGTCTTTCCGCAATGATTCGCGAAACCTTTTCCCATTGGCAATCGTCAAGCGCACAATCACAACAGCAAGCTGCCTTGTCGAAGATTTGCCCGTTGGTCAAGTCGATAAAAATCAAACCCGCCTGCATGGCAAGACCTATCAGACAGTCCATAATCTTTTCCTTTTTACGGGAGCATACGCTTTCGTCCATAAACAGTCTGAGCCCCACCGCTTTTGCCGAATACCTTTTGAAAAACGCGAGGTCCACAAGTTCTCTTTCCGAATCGTCACACCAATAAGTCAAAAAAGACGTTATTACGTGATTCCAATCGTCCGAATTGTCAGCCTCGTTTTCCAAAAAGCTTTGCGTGAGCGATTTGCCTTTCAGCGTTTTGCCGTACCGCCAAAGGCGGTCTTTGATAGTGCCGTACTTCGTTTTGTAAATGTTCATAATATCTCCTCCGTTTTTTTGAGATATTATATAGACTGAACTCGCAGGCATTTAGTCCGCCGCAAAATCAAAAAAACCGAAAGTTTTTTTCAAAACCCTCGGTTTTCATGAAAAAGATTCTTTTTTCGCAAAAATCAATACCTTTTTTTCAGTTCAGTATAGCAGTTATTGCACAAAATCAGCATTAAATCTTCGGAGACAAAACATTCTTCGTCGGTATTCCTATCGATAATTTTGAAACAGCAATCGCAACGGGTAAACCACTGTTTGGAATCACCGTTCTTCCTGTAACCGACCTTATCGACGCAAGCCAGTTTATCGCCCAAGCCGTCTCCGTACTGTGCGGGAACAACTCCTATGTATCTTCCGATGCTTGTTTCTTCACTCTCACCCATAATATCACCTTATCGTTAAGATACCACAAATTCACCTTAAAGTCAAGACAATAATATACAAAAAAGACGAAATATAGTATTTTTTGTTGCTTACACCGCAAAATATAGGTTTCGTGGCGACTGCTTTCGAACAAAGATAACGAAGCGACCCAAGCCGCTCCGTTATTTGTCTTTTGTATACCGATTATTTTTTCTTTCGTAACCGATTTCAGTATAACATAATATTTGTATAAAGTCAAGATAAAAGTTTAAACATATTAACCGAGAGAAATTTTCTCGCAAGAATGGCTATGTTATGCTTTCTTCAATAACAAACTTATCGCCAACCATAGCCACAGACATATTGTATCTGCCGTATTCGGTTTCTTCAAGTATTTTATTTCCTCTGTATTTTTTATATAACTCATATATTTTCGGCAACATTTCTTTTACAAACCTTTGCCTTCGCTCTTCCGAATAATATGCCTTTTTCAAAATATTAATACTCGCAAATCCAATGTGCCCTCGTCGGTCCGCTTCTTTTTCCAATATCATTCCCATTAAAATATAGTGACTCGGGTCATTATAACCTTTTCGAACGCACGGTCGCTTATCTCCGTTTTTTACCTCATCTCTGCTGTAAATACCAAGCCCTCCAAAATACACAGTAAAAGCTTCGTCTACCGAACCAAAGACTTTTAAAAAGTCTTTCTTTGAACAACAAAATGTTTCGTCGGGATTTAATCCTCTTACTTTAATGCTCATCTTTCACCTCTGTGCCTTGTTAGTTCTCTTTTCTTTGAAGTAATGAAAATTTTCTTGTCGGCATACTGTCGCATTTTCTACTGTTAAGATACCACAATTTTGTTTCGTTGTCAAGATAATACGACAAATCCGAGAGGTGCTTACCTCTCGGATTTATTCTACACAAACATATAGCTCATATTAAACGCAATCTTTATGTAATATTATTTTACAAGCGGAGGAGTATGCTTCCTCTTTAATAACGACCGTTTTGCCGTCGTCGCAAATAATAAAATACTGACCGCCGTCTGACATCATTCGGTTAAATGCATCCGTAAACTTTAAACGCTTGCCGTCATCAGCACAGTCTCCAATAACATAACACAGTCTATTCGTGTCGAAGTATTTTTGTACGGTGGAAAGCATAATTTCATCGGTTACTTTTTTGTCGCAAAAAACCTCGTATTTACTGTCTAAAAAAGATATTAACTGTTGAATTATATGTCCTCGCTTTTTTACGCTTCCCAATTCATACAGTACTCGTTCTTGTTTGTCTT
>JAAWDP010000019.1 GCA_022793815.1 Clostridia bacterium
GCCGTTTTTGCCCACTATGGCGTTAATAACCTCGTCCTCGATAAATTGCTTGCGCACTGCGCGTTTATGACAGCCGCATTTCGCGCCAACACATTTATAGTAATTGTGCATTGTCTTATTTCGGCTCGTGCCGCTTACGCCTGTCATTTTGTGTCCGCAAAGTCCGCATATAAGTTTTTCCGACAAAACGTATTCTTCAACCGCTTTTCCGCGAGAGGGTGCGGCGGCATATTTGCGCAAGACCGCTTGCACGTCCTCAAAAAGCCCGTCGTCGATTATCTGCGGAACGCCGCCTTTAATCTCTGTGCCTTGAAAAGTGTATATGCCTAAATACTTGCGGTTGCTGAAAAGCCATTGAAAACTGTTCTTGCCCCATTTGCCGCCCGTTGCGGTAGGTATTCCACGCTCGTTCAGATAGCGCGCTATATCGGCGTATGTGTAGCCCGTTGCCAGCATTTCAAACATTTTCTTTACGATAGGTGCGGTTTCCTCGTCTATGACATAGTTCTTTTCGCTGTCGATTTTATAACCGAGCGCAGCGCAATTCGCTACGCTGTGAAAAGCGTGGCACTCAGCCAATTGCCCCTCGATAGACTGTTCGTTTTGTCCGTGACAGGCTAAAACGTGCGTAAATAACTGCATTTTTCATTGTATGTTGCTCCTTTGCGCCGTCTGCGTGTGTGCGGACTGCGGCTTAAAAATTTTGTTGTTCGCTTTGGTGCTTACCCGCCTTAATTAGTCAAAAACGCCGCCGAAGTAAAATTGTCAAGTTTGCCCCGTAGGGGTCGGCGGTTTATGCCTAACGGGAGATAAATAGCCGCCCTTGACAATTTTGCAAGGCGGTGATACCCACGCCATAGGCGGTAAGCACAAGCGAATAACAAAATTACTTAATTCTTATGGAAAAGAATATAAAGCCTCACGTTGATTTTATCACAAATAGAACAAGAAAAATTTATCTCAATAACGCTTATAATGTCGTATAATGTCATTTAGTTATTAACTGCTTTATTCTTCGTATATGATAGAAAAAATTATCTTGCTTTACACCCGATAACCGTAACGCCGTTTTCAGATTTATGCGTTTTTGTATGTAGTCCGTTGCTATGCTCAAAAAATCGTCGCTGTATTTCTTTCTCGGTCTGCCGAATTTAACGCCGTTTTGCTTGGCTAAACGTATTCCGTCCGCTTGCCGTTCGCGTATGTTTGCCCGCTCGTTCTCGGCAACGAAAGATAAAACTTGCAAAACAATGTCCGAAATGAATTTACCTACAAGCGTATCGGCTTTTGTACGGGTGTCAAGTATGGGCATATCTAACACTAAAATGTCCGCACCTATGGCGTTCGTAATAAACGCCCATTCCGCTATGATTTGGTCGTAATTGCGCCCCAAACGGTCAATAGATTTAATCACAAGCAAGTCGCCGTTTTTCAGTTTTCTAATGAGTTTTTTATACTCTTTTCTTTCAAAGTCCTTGCCGCTTTTCTTGTCCGAGAATATGCGGCTTTTTTCAATTCCGTACTCAATAAATGCGGAAATCTGCCGCTGTAAATTTTGGTCGCGTGCGGAAACGCGGGCGTAAGCGTATGTGTTCATAATTTAGAACGCTCCCTTCGTTTCCTTAAAGCATAACAAAAAAGCGCGGATTCGGTTTACCGTTCCGCGCTCAAATTTGACATAACAAGATAAATATTTTAGTAAAAGTGTACTTTTACTACAACGCCGAAATTCACTGAAATTGATATAAATATCGCATTTATTATACCATAAACGCCCTAAATAAATCAATAGTTTGACCGTAGTAAAAGTACACAATACCTACAACCGAAAAGGAGCAAAAAATGAAAAAGTTTCTTGTAATACTTTTCTCGTTATTAAGCGTTGTTTCTTGCGCGTTCTGGCTTGCCGCTTGCGGTGAAACGCATACGCACGAATGGTCGCAATTTTGGGAAATAGGCGAAACGCACCATTGGCATAATTGCACGACAATCGATTGCCCCGTTACGGATAATTCATTAAAAGACGGTTATGCCCCGCACGATTTTTCTAACGGCAACTGTGTTTGCGGTAAATTTGCGAGCATAGCGTTCGTTTTGAACGATGATAACGCGAGTTATTCCGCAATGGCGGGTATGGGAATAGACAACGAAACGGAAATAATAATTCCCGCCGAATGTAACGGCAAACCTGTAACGAGTATCGGACAATCTGCGTTCGAGGCTCGTCGTAGTCTTACAAGCGTAACCATACCCGACAGTGTAACAAGTATAGGACAGTCTGCGTTTAACGATTGCGGCGGTCTTACAAGCATAACCATAGGCAACAGCGTAACAAGTATCGGCAGGTCTGCGTTCAAGAGTTGCCGCGGTCTTACGAGCATAACTATTCCCGACAATGTAACAAGTATAAGTGAATATGCGTTCTCCTATTGCAGTAGTCTTACGAGCATAACCATTCCCGACAGTGTAACGGTTATAAATGATAATGTATTCATCGGTTGCAGTAGCCTTACAAGCGTAACCATACCGAACAGCGTTACGAGTATCGGAGAAAGTGCGTTCAGAGATTGCAGTAGTCTTACGAGCATAACCATTCCCGACAAGGTAACTGAAATCAGCGGTAGTACATTCAGCGGTTGCAGTAGTCTTACGAGCATAACTATACCCGACGGCGTAACAGACATCCGCAATTCTGCGTTCAGCAGTTGCAGTAAACTTACAAGCGTAACTATTCCCGTAAGCGTAAAATTTATCGGCAGTTCTGCGTTCGGTAATTGCAGTAGTCTTACGAGCATAACCTTTAACGGCACTACGGAGCAATGGGAAACTATAACAAAATATGATTGGAATAAAAATACAGGCAACTACACCATATACTGCACGAACGGCAATTTTAGAAAACCGATAGAAGAAAATTAAGCCGAAAAACGGCACACAAAGACAAAGACTAAAAACAACAAAACTAAATAATCGAAATTGGGCGTTCACGCAAAACAGCGTGAACGCTTTTTTTATGCCTTGCGAAAAAAGTCGCAATTTGAAATGTCGCAGTCCTCCCGCGCGAATTTGAGAATTTTTATCAATTTTCAAATTTAATCGGGAGGACTTTTTATGCAAACAATAAATACGTTTTTGCGGACGGAACGACAAGCGAAATCGAGGTTACGGACGAAGTTTTCGCCCTGCACTTGGAATTAGTACAACAAGAAAAGCGCAACCATTGGAAAGAAACACGGCGGCATACCTCGCTCTACTACTTTACCGATATGGGAATAGACTTCGAGGACAAGTCCGCCGATACGCTTGCAATTATTATACGGCGCGAGAATACAGAGAGCTTTTTGCGAAACATATTTTTTCGTATTTACGAAACTTTTTGCTGCATTTCGCAAGAATCTGCGAAGCCGAAATGTAAAAAACATTCATATTTTGCTATGACTTTTTGTTTTCGGCAACGTATGAATTGCTTTTCGGCGCGGATTGTGTTATCATATAATAAATATACTCAAAGGAGAAAATCGAATGAAAACATTGACCGCTGCGCCCGAAACATTAAGACAGGCATTTGGGTTTCAATACATCATTCCGGATTATCAAAGACCGTATTCCTGGGGAAACGATGAATGTTCGCAATTGTGGGATGATATAACCGAAGCATTTGCATACAGCCCTGCCGAACATTATTTTTGCGGAACGGTAGTTGTTTATATACCGAATAACAGCAAGAAGCGGCATATTATAGACGGGCAGCAGCGACTGACTACTTATATTCTGTTATTGAAAGCCTTATATGAGCAGGCGTCGACGGTTACCGTCCTGCCGAATTTCATTTATGTGTCGGACGAGCTTACAGGCGCAAGAACCGAGGAGCTGAGAATAGAATCGCTAGTGACCGCGAACGACCAAAGCGATTTGAAAAATTTGCTGATAAGCGGTTGCAGGAATGTAAAAAAGCCGAATGCTTTCGAAAGCAATTATAATTTATTTTCGGAGAAATTCAAAGAATGGCGCAGCGGCAAATCACCTGCGGAAATAAATAATTTTATCCTCTTTGTATTGGATAATATAGAACTGCTGCCGCTGATTTGCGAAGACGAGGACCAGGCGCTCATAATTTTCAATACCGTAAACAATCGCGGCATGGCGCTTTCGGACAGCGATATTTTCAAATCGCAATTGTATAAAGCCTACCGCACCGAAGACGAGCGTAAAAAATTTAAAGAAACTTGGGACTTATTGGTCAATCCGCTGTGGCTTTTCCGAATTTATATGAATATTTTACGTGCCCGCGAAGAAAGAACGGGATGGACAACCGAACTGAAGCTGCGTAAGTTTTTCGAACAGCGAAAGACATTCGGCAAACCGAAAGAAACAATTGACGATATTTTGAAAATTCAAGATATTCTTTTACCGGAATTTTCCGATAAGTCGTATATTCTATTCAATATTTTAAACACATCACCAAACTATTTTTGGTCATTCCCGGTGTATTGCTATTTGTTCAAATATGCGCAATACGATGCCGCCGCCGAATCGTATGATTTGCCCGACTGCGAACAATTCGAGCTTTTATTGGAGTCGTTATTGATATTTACATTCAGCAAAGGAATTATATACAATTCCGCGGACAAAGTTAAATTTGCAAGCTTTAAAGGCTGCGTCGAAATAATGAACGGAAACACGGATTTCGACAGAATTTTCGACGCCGACCTCACGGTATCGGAACAAAATATTCTTTCGGAATGCATCGAAAATTCGGATTTTAAAAAATACTGGGACGGGGTCGTATATTTGGCTTCCTATTTGAATCCGAATCAAGACCCCGCACTTTATAAAAATATTTTCAAAAACGTCCCCTACGACATAGAGCACATACTGCCAAAACACGGTTTCAATAATTACGACGATTGGACGGAAGAAGAATATAAAAATTCGCTGTGGAATATAGGCAATCTTGTTCCTCTTGAAAAAAAGAGAAATATTCAGGCAAGAAACTTCTTCTTCCGCAAAAAGCAGGAAAGTTATCAAAAAGAAAAGAATGTGCAGGATATTCGGGATTTAATGAAATTGAGTGATTGGGGATATCGTGAGTTCAAAAACAGAAACGACGAAAAAATCAAATTGTTAAAAAAGTTCTTTAAAATTTGACTTCGTTTCGGATAATAAACCGTAATGCCGCAAGAACGCAGGTTCTTGCGGTTTTATCTTGCGCGGAGGCTTTGCATCGGTTTGGATGCGGTGTGCTTTTATATAAACATCGAATGAAAAAAATCATATCATATAAAAGACGGACTTATATAATACATACTCCCTACCTATGCTACATATCCGATTCTTACAGTAAGAGCGATATGCAGTATTTTATTTTTCAGGAGTGTTATAAAATTATGCTTATAACGAATCAATAGAATGTAACCTACAATGCCGTAATGCCCGACGGCAGCACCGCGCGCGCCGACACAAGCAGCAATACCGTAAGCACGGAAATATTGACTTATTCCGTATCGAAAACCATCCGTTCCGACAAAACCGCGGTAAAAGACGGCGAAACAATCCGCAATACGGTGACAATCGCCAACAATTCCGCAACGAAAATATCCGACGGCTTCTTTTCCGTTCCGCAGCCCGACGGCGCCGGTTTTGTTGCGGACAGCGTAAAAATAAACGGCAACGCCTACTCCGTATACAATCCCGAAACGGGCTTTGTTCTTCAAAGTTTGGCGCCCGACAAGACCGTCGGCATAGAATTCGACGTAAAGGTGAATTGACATGAAAACAATAGCCAATATCGCGAGTATAACGGACAATTCGGGGGCCGAGCCGATGACGTTTTACAGCAATGCCGTCCAAACATTCATACGGACGGACGACTGCTGCGGAACAATTCGCTGCAAGATTGTTTGCGAATGCCGCCGCTGCTGCTGTTGCGACTGTCATTGCAACAGGCAAAATTGCCGCCGTAACTGCTGCCGAATATAACGGCGGATTATGCACCTCTTCAAAAAACCGCAAGCCATTCGGCTTGCGGTTTTTGTTATGCGTTTTTCGCAAAGCATGTTTGCGGTGTTAAAGCGAGGCGATTTTTTCGGCGAGGGCGCGGGCAAAGAGCTTTGCGCCGAGAACCGACAAGTGCGCGCGGTCGCCTTTGTCGCGGAAAAGCGCGACATAGTCCGAAGTGTTTTCCCCGTCCGCGGCGTTTTGTTTGCTTTCAAACACGGCGCGCATGTCCAGACCGGGCAGCTGCAATTGCTGTGTAATCTTTTTCAAGACGGGCGTAACCTTATCGCGCACGACGGACGCGGGAATGCCGAACTCGTTGGGCGAAAGAGGCAGAGGCGGCAAAAGCGCGATTATATCGCACTCGGGAAACGTCTTTTTATAGTTGTCTATCAAAGAAAGATAGCCTGTTTCGAAGGCTTCCGCCGCGGATTTCGCTTCGGGGAAAGTCGCATACGTGCCGCCGCTAATCGCTTCTTCGAGGCTGCTCCACCCCGTCGCGTCGTTTGTTCCGAGCATTATGACAATAAGGTCGGGCGCAGGCAGTTCTTTGCCCGACTCGGTAGTGGCTATGCTTTTCGCGTATTTGTCGGTGAGCACGTAGCGCGCGTTTGCGCCGCTGCCGCCGTAGCCCGTTATCTGCGCTCCGTTATAGCCGAAATTTTTGACGGCGGTCGTAACCGTCTGCGCCGAGCCGTTGAGTTCTTCGCCGAGGTACACGGGATAGGATTCGTTTGCCCAATGGTGTCCTGCGGTGAGGCTGTCGCCTATGCAATAGATGTTTTTGTACGTGAACGAGCGCAGTCTGAAATTCAGCGCAAATACATATTCGCCGTTTGAATTTACGTAAACACCGACTCTTGTCGAGCCCGTGCCTTTCAGATTCAAAGTCAGCATGTCGTTTTCCAGACTCGCCTGTGCAACGGTTTCTTTGTCCACGTCGACTTCGTAAGTTACCTGTGCGCCGTTCGCGTCCACGTATTCGGACAGATTTATCTGCACTTTCGTCTGCTCTTCGAATCCGCCGAAATACGCCTTGTCGACGTTTTCGATGTCCTTGATTTTGACCGCGGGTCCGCCGGCAGGCGGTTCGGGCACAATCGTGCCGTTATCCGAGCCGCCGCATGCCGCTGCGCACATCAGGACTGCGAGCGCAAATATCACGCCCAATGCTTTAAAAAACTTCTTCATACCATTCTCCCTCCCCGGAAAATATTTTATTTTCGATTGCAATATGCAAAGCGCGGTCAGGACTGCACTTTGTCGTTATAGATAAGTCCGCGTGCCACACGCATTTTGCCTTTAAGCAGCGCGCGTCCCGCATGGGTGCGGTTTTCTATCGGGAAGTTTTCGGTGGAGAACGCGGTCATGTAGCCGTCCTCCATTTCGAACACAACCTTATACGGCAGCGTTACGTAAGAC
The DNA here is from genome assembly GCA_022793815.1 of Clostridia bacterium. GTDB lineage: Bacteria > Bacillota > Clostridia > Christensenellales > Pumilibacteraceae > MGBC157735. Next base: position 7,420 of record JAAWDP010000019.1, read on the forward strand.
GCGAACACGAGGCGCGAACTGTTCTTGCCGAAGTCAATTATCTTCACGCCCTTGCGGTATCTGCTCATGACGTCGAGCTGGGAAACAAGCACGCGCTTGCAGAAGCTGCCGTCGGTGATGAGCGCCATTTCGCCGTCGCCGTTGACCTGTCCAACAAACAGACACGAATCGCCGTCCGCGAGCTGTATGCCCTTGACGCCGCCTGCCACTCTGCCTTGGAGCGGTATATCGCTCATGTCGGCATTAAGACACATGCCGCCCTTGGTTATGAACATGAGCGTACAGTCGTGCTTTTCCTTTTCGATTGCGATGACCTCGTCGCCCTCCTTGATTTTGACCGCCTGGAACGACGACTTGACGACGTTGTATTCGGAAAACGCCGAGCGCTTGACCATGCCGTCGCGCGTGTAGAACAGCAGGTTGCCTTTCGGCAAAGCGTCGAGCACGGGCAGCATATAGACAATGCGTTCGTTTTTCAGCATTTCGGTTATGACCTTGCCTGCGGGCGAGCCCTTTTCGCGCCACTTGCCGTCGGGCAGACTTTCCACGTCGGCTTTATAGCAGTTGCCGAGATTGGTGAAACAGTAAAGCGTTTCGTCGCTCTTGGTCTTGACGATTATCGGGCTGATTTCGCTGCCCGTGGAATTGTCGGAAAAATCCTTTGTCGCCATGGTGAAGTTTTTGACGAGCATTCTCTTTATGTTGCCGAGAGAGTTCACGCAGACGATGTAGTCTTCTATGGGTTTTTCGTCGTCGTCGCTGGGCACTACGTAGTCGTCGACGGTTTTCAAAATAGCGGATTTGCGGTTTTCCTTATACGCCTTGCGTATCTGCGCAAGCTCCATTTTAACGAGGTCCATTTGCAGTTTCTTGGACGCGACAATCGCGCTGAGCCGTTCTATGAGGGCTTTGACGTCCGCAAGTTCCTTTTCGAGTTTATATACTTCCAGATGAGTAAGCCGCGCCAGACGCAGGTCGAGTATCGCCTGAGCCTGTCTTTCGCTGAGTTCGAAACGCTGACGCAGGCGTTCTTTCGCTTCTGCGGTGGACTGACTGGTCTTGATTATTTTTATTACTTCGTCGATGTTGCGGACGGCTATAACAAGTCCTTCGAGTATGTGTTCGCGCTCTTTCGCGGCGTCGAGTTCGTAGCGCGTGCGGCGCAAAATAACTTCGCGCTGGTAATTCACGTAGTAAGCTATTATATCCAAAAGTCCCATGAGCTGGGGCTTGCCGTCGGCTATGGCGACCATGTTTATGCCGTAGGAAATGGACAGATTCGTGTATTTGAACAGCAAATCGATTATCGGTTTGGGGTCGCAGTCGCGCTTGACTTTTATCACGGCGCGCATGCCCACGCGGTCGGATTCGTCGGTTATTTCGGCTATGCCGGAAAGCACGCCTTTCTTCTCCTCGCGCACTTTGAGTATGCTTTCGAGCAGCGAGGATTTATTTACGCCGTAAGGCAGTTCGTCTATGACGATTAGTTTTTTGTCGTTGTCGCCGTTTTCGATATGCAGGCGTGCGCGGAGCATTATTTTGCCCTTGCCCGTTTCGTAAGCTTTTTCCAGCTCGCCCGCGATTATGAAACCGCCGCCCGGAAAATCGGGTCCTTTGATTATGCGCATCATTTCGGAAAGTTTTATGCGCGGATTGTCGATGTATGCTATTACGCCGTCGATACACTCCATTAAATTATGCGGCGGAATGTTGGTTGCCAGTCCGACGGCTATGCCCGTCGCGCCGTTTACGAGCAGGTTCGGAAATCTGCCCGGCAAAATGTCGGGTTCCATGCGCGTGTCGTCGAAGTTGCTTGACCAGCGCACCGTGTTTTTTTCGAGGTCGCGCAGAAGTTCGAGCGCGAGCGGAGTCATGCGCACTTCGGTGTAGCGCATTGCAGCCGCGCCGTCGCCGTCTATACTGCCGAAGTTACCGTGACCGTCTACGAGGCACGCGCCCATGGAAAACGGCTGAGCCATTCTGACCATTGCCTGATATATCGACGTGTCGCCGTGCGGGTGGTATTTGCCCAAACAGTCGCCGACCACGCGCGCGCTTTTTCTGTACGGCTTGTCGGGGGTTATGCCGAGTTCGTTCATGGTGTAGAGTATTCTGCGCTGAACGGGTTTGAGTCCGTCTTCGACACGGGGCAAGGCCCGGTCGAGTATGACATGTTCGCTGTACGGTATCATGGAATCGTGCATTACGTCTTCCATGGTTTTTTCGAGTATCTTATGTTTAATCTCTTCCATTAGCGTGCCTCCTGCTTGAAGCGGTCTTCGCGGTTAAAGTTGGCGTGTTCTATTATATAGGCTTTTCTCAAATCTATCATGTCGCCCATGAGCGTGGACACGAGCTTTTCCGCCTGCGCGGCGTCCTCTATCGTCACTTTGACAAGCGTGCGTTTGTCGGGGTTCATCGTGGTGTCCCAAAGCTGGTCGGCGTTCATTTCGCCGAGCCCCTTATAACGCTGCACTTCCGCGCCTCTGCCGAACTTCGGCTTTATCTCTTCGAGTTCTTCGTCGCTGTAAACGTATTCCACCTTGTCTTTTTTTGCTATCTTGTAAAGCGGCGGCAGACCGATGTAAACATGCCCCTCGCTGATAAGGTCTTTCATATAGCGGAAGAAGAACGTGAGCAGTATCGCACGGATATGCGCTCCGTCCTGGTCCGCGTCGGACAGAATTATTACTTTATGGTAGTTGAGGTTGTCCACGTTGAAATCCTCTCCTATGCCGCTTCCGAGCGCGGAAATTATGGTGCGGATTTCTTCGTTTGCAAGCACCTGGTCGATACGCTTTTTCTCTGCGTTGAGCGGTTTGCCGCGCAGAGGCAGTATTGCCTGGAATTTACGGTTGCGCGCCTGTTTGCAAGTGCCGCCCGCGCTGTCGCCCTCGACAATGAAGAGCTCGTTGAGTTCGGGTTTTTTGCCCGTGCACGACGACAGTTTGCCGACAAGGTTGAAATTTTCTATGCTGTTCTTGGCACGGGTGATTTCCTTTTCCTTTCTCGCCGCTTCGCGCACCTTTGCCGCGAGCAGCGCTTTTTTGAGTATGGTTTCCACAAGAGATTTGTTTTCGTCTTTGGAAAACAGATTTTGAAGCTCTTGCATGGTTATGCCTTCTATCGCGATACGCGCCTCGGGGTTGCCGAGTTTGGTTTTGGTCTGACCCTCGAACTGGATGTTCTGCATCTGCACGCTCATTACCGCGGTGAGTCCTTCGCGGAAATCGTCGCCGAGCAAATTGTCGTCCTTGTCTTTGAGCATGCCCGTCTTACGCGCAAAATCGTTCATGACCTTTGTGAGCGCGGCTTTGAAACCCGTTTCGTGAGTGCCGCCCTCCGTGGTCGGTATATTGTTTACGTAGGAAAACAGGCTGTCCGTATAAGCGTCGGTATACTGGAACGCAAGTTCCATACCGATGCCGTCCTTCTCGCCCGAAATCGTGACGGGCTCGGGGAAAAGAGGATTTTTGGTTTCGTTGAGATATTTGACGAAATCGATAAGACCGCCCTCGTAGCAGTATTCGCGCGTCAAAAATCCGTTGCCGTGCGGCACGCGCTCGTCGGTGAGAGTGATTTTTGCGCCCTTGTTCAAAAACGCGAGTTCTTTGAGGCGGCGCGAAATTACGTCTATATTGAAATTGACGGTTTCGAACACGCGCTTATCGGGTTTGAAGCGAACTTTCGAACCGTGCTTGTCCGTTTTTTCTCCCGTGTCTATGAGGTGGTATTTAACAAGTCCGCCTTTGACTTCGCCGCCCTCTTCCGCCGCCTTGGATTCGAATTCCATGCGGTACGTCGTGCCGTTTTTGTAGACCTCGACTTTGAGCCATTCGCTCAGCGCATTGGTGACGGACGCTCCGACGCCGTGCAAGCCGCCCGAATGCGAATAGTTGGAATTGTCGAACTTGCCGCCTGCGTGAAGCTGCGTGAATACCACTTCCACGCCCGAAACGCCGAGCTGCGGATGAATGTCTACCGGTATGCCTCTGCCGTCGTCCTCGACGGAAGCCGAACCGTCCGCATGCACGGTTACGGAAATGGACGTGCCGTAGCCGTTTGCCACTTCGTCCATAGAGTTATCCACTATTTCCCACAGTATGTGATGAAGTCCTTTGACTCCCGTAGTGCCTATATACATGCCGGGACGCAAACGCACCGCGTCCAGACCTTCGAGAATTTTTATGTTGGTTGCGCTGTAATTCTGTTGCATTTTTCCTCCTGAGGTTCTTTCGGAAAAAAACCGTGTTACGATGTTTTGTATACCGCGTGCAAGAGTGCGCACGCTTATGGGACTTATTGATTATAGCACAAAAAAAAAAAATATACAACCTTTTTGATAGATATTTATGCAAAAAAATTCTCGCTTTTCCGTAACAAATTGCGAGAATGATTTGAATGTGAATATTTATGCAAAATTATGAATATTATGTATCTACATGTTGTGGTGCAGCTTAATGTAAACACAAGATGTTGATTGAGTAAAACGTGATTGCTGCTATGATGACGGGATTTCTCCGCTTCGGTCGAAATGACGGCGTGAGAAACAGCAAAATGACGGCGTGAAGAAAGGTCGGAATGTCAGCGTAAGAAACAGCAGAAATGACAGAACGGATAAACTCGGAATAAAGCGTACACGAACAGACGGCGGCAGTGTGAAAACGGTCAACGACAGTGCGAGAAAAAACAGGCAGATGCGTTACAGCGACGAGTCGAGGAAAGCGAGTACGTCGGCGTAGACCTCGGCGCGGTTGGTTTCGTTGAGCACTTCGTGACGCGCGTCGGGGTAAAGCTTGAGCACGGGAGAAAGTCCGAGATTTTTAAACTTTTCGGCGAGCTTTTTAACAAGTTTGCCGTAAGCGCCCACGCCGTCTTTGTCCCCCGCGATAAGCATGAGCGGCAGGTCTTTACGGATGTTTTCATTGTCGGCGTCGGCTATGGATATGAGTCCGTTGAACAGATAGTAGTAGAAGCCGTTGCTGCACATGAACGAGCATAGCGGGTCGACGTTGTATCTGCCGACTATCTCGGTATCGCGCGTAGTCCAGGCGTTTATGCCCTCTTCTCGGAACTTTTTGTCGTAGCGTTTGAAAGTCATATTCGCAAACACCGTTCCGTCGTCATCCTTGTGTTTTTTGAGTTTGCCCTTGGCGATACCGCGTCCCAGCCGCGCCGTCCCCCTTCCCATGAGCGCGCTTCCGCTCAATATGCAAGCCGCGATTTCATCGGCGCCGTAAGTGAGATAGCGCTGCGTGAGAAACGAGCCGTAGCTGTGACCGAGAACTATTACGGGCAAGCCGTACTCCTCTTTCAGAATGTCCGTAAGCTGTCTCAAATCTTTTACGGTGTTTTCGAAAAGGTCGCCCTCGCCCGCTTTGCCGAGCGCGTCCCTATCGGTTTCGCCGTGCGCGCGGTGGTCGTCGCCTGCGGCAATATATCCGTTTTCGTTTAAATAACGCGCAAATTCGTCGTAGCGCGCTATATGTTCGACCATGCCGTGTACGATTTGGACGACGGCTTTCGGGTTTTGCACTTCGTCCCACACCGCGTAAGAAATCTGCTTGCCGTCGAAAGCGGCGAATGTTTTGCGTTGCATTTTGATTGCTCCTTTTGTGTTTGCATTGACAGGAAAATACCGAAATCTACATTCTATTGCATTTTTTTCGCGCGTAGCGAAAGTATAATATATCCATTCGGTTGTAGTATAACCGAAATTGCGTTTTTTGTCAACATGAAAGCGCATACATAATTTTCGGAAAGGAAGCAGTCATGGACAAGAAAGTGTTGGTTTTGACGGGCGGAGGAACTGCGGGGCACGTGCTGCCTGCGCTTGCGCTTATACCGTTTTTGAAGGGCGTATTCGGCGAAATACATTTTATCGGGTCGAACAGCGGTTACGAAAAGTCGCTGGTCGGAAATAATGCGATTTATCACGGAATAGACGCCGTAAAGTTCGCGCGGGGCAAAAACATATTCAAACTGCTCCCCATCCCGTTCAAGCTTGCCGCCGCGAAAAAGCAGGCAGCCGAGCTGCTGAAAGAAATACGTCCCGACGCGGTGTTTTCCAAAGGCGGCTATGTGGCTTTGCCCGTGGTGCTCGCAGCCAAGAAAACGCCCGTTTATCTGCATGAAAGCGACCTGACCATGGGACTTGCAAACCGCATGTCGCTGAAAAAATGCCGCTATATTTTTACGTCGTTCGAAACGGACGGCGACAAAGCCGTGCACACGGGCGCGCCGATTAGGCAGTCGATTTATTACGGCTGTGCCGACGAGGGACAGCGGCGGTGCGGATTTGTGCGGCAAAAACCCGTCTTGCTCGTAATGGGCGGTTCAAGCGGCGCGCGGGCGATTAACGAATGCGTTTATTCGTGTCTGGACGCGCTTGTGCAAAAATTCAACGTAGTCCACATAACGGGAGAAAAACAGCCGTCTGCCGTGACGCGCGAGGGCTATCACGCGATAGGATATACCGACCGAATAGAGGACCTTTTCGCTTTGGCGGATTTCGTGGTTTCGCGCGGCGGCAGCGGCGCTCTGTTCGAACTCATGGCGCTGAAAAAGCCCACGCTTATCATTCCCCTGCCGAAGGGCGCGTCGCGCGGCGACCAGATAGACAATGCGGACTATTTCGCGTCGCGCGGCGCGGCGCTTATGCTGAAACAGGAACAGCTTTCTGCCGGCAACATGGTTTCGTCGCTGGACAAGCTTGTTTCCTCCGCAGCCGCGCTGAAACACGGCATGGAAGCGATAGAACGCATTGACGGCACGCGGCGCATAGCCAAAATGATAATCGACGACGTAAACAAGGAGAATTCATGATGCGCACTTTCTTCACGAAAACGCAGATAAAAATAGTTGCCGTACTGGGCGCGGTTGCGGCTTTGATGTTGGGCGGCACTCTGTTCTACAAATTAAACGGCGACGTGCCTGCGCAGACCACCCCCTACGTTCACGAAAAAATACGCGACCCCCGACCGTCGCTGAGTCCGTATTTCGACCGCGAGATAAACATAGGCGGAAGCGGCGACGAAAACCTTACCGACGTTTTTTCCGCAAACGGCAAGATTTACATATTCGGCGATACAACTTCGCAGAACTATGATTTCGACGAGGGCGGCGGCGTATTCCTCGCGCTTATAAGCGAGCAGGGCGCGACGCTGGGCTTCAAAACCTACTCGGGCGGCGGAGGCAAACTGATTCGCGCTACGCTGTGCGAGGACGGGTTTTTGCTGGGAATAAACGACGGCGGCGAAGCGAAAGTAATTAAAATCGATTTCGACGGCACAAAGACAGGCGAAGTGTCTTTGGGCGGCGGCGAAACTATTGCCGACATAAAGCGTTTCGACTCCGCCGTCGCCGTGCTCACCTACGTTACGGATAGCGGCACGAACGTGACGAACATGAAGGCGCGGATTTACGACTTCAATCTCGCGATAAAAGCCGAGCGGCTTCTGTCGCATGCCTGTTCGTTGTCGTATCTGGATATGTTCGAACACGACGGCGGATACGCCGTGGCGGTGAATCTGGTTTCGCCGATTTTAAAACGGCTTGCGTTTATCACGTTCGCCCAGTCCGCCTCGCCGCTTGTTTACGACGTGGATTTGGGCGAAGAAGGCGGCTACCGCGCAGACGCGGTGATACCGTTTTCGAACGGATTTGCGGCGGCGATAGTGAACGACAAAGGAATATGCGACATAATAACAGTGACGAAAGATTTGTCGCTGCATTCGCGCGTGTTTCTGAAACAGTCGTCCGTTGCGTCCGCACGGCTGATGTATGCGCCCGACGGGTATTACTGCCTTATGCGGCGCGGCGGCAGTCTGTGCACGATGATTGTTCTGGACGAGGTTCTGTCGTATGCGGGCGTGGCGGCGCAGTTTGCCGCGGTCGGCGACGTGGTGAGTCATTCGATATTCCGCGACAGCGCTATGTTCTGCTGTGAAAGCGAAAAAGGCGTGCGGCTGATTACGCGGCGCGGCGGCAAAACCGTCGGCGACATAAGTTTCGGCGGCGCGGGCATGACAAACGTAAAAGCCGTGAAATGCGGAGAGCGCATATTCGCGGTATGCGAGACGAGCCGAACAAGCGACGACTGCCCCACCGTATTCGGCGGAAAAGACATCTGGATTGTGAGAATCATATAAAAATCAAAACGCGCCTTAGCGCGTTTTTTTATTTTAGGTTTTAAACAAACGAATTTAATAGTCGGACACGCAAAGAATATCGTTTGCGTCTAAGTCGAGCACCGCGCAAAGTTTGGCAAGAGTATCAAGTGACGGCATTGCCCTACCTGAAATGTATTGCCCTACTGTCGGTTGCTTTATGTCAAGTAATTTAGCAATGTCAGTTTGGGTTTTTCCGCTTTGCTTTATGGCGTCCGATATTTTCTGTTGAATAAGTTGTAATGTAATCATTTTTTTACCTCCACTTATATTTTATAGGAAATACCTATAAAATACTTGACTTATAGGCATTGCCTATACTATAATCAATAAAAAGGTGGTAGCAATGAAAAAGGAATCGACAATTAAAACAGAAATCAGTAGCGAGTATTATCTGATACATAGGTTATTGGAACTGATTGGACACTTGGGGATAGTTTACAGCGATAAAAAACTGGCGGTTTTGTTCAAACAATTCGACGATTATGTTTATTCGTCACTGGACTTACCCAAAAACGCGGGCGACATTGTAGACATTTATATGATTGTCGAACAAGAAAAAATTTGATTTTCTAAGGCGGAGATTCCGTTGGCTGCGACAGTCAATAATTGTACGGCGACCGACGGCGTAGAGGCGAGCAGTGAAAGGGGCGACGCGTTAAGTAAAATGTCCTGTGGACATTTTATAGCCAAAGCCCGATTTGCCCTTGGCAAATCGAGGTGGCGGTTCTTCGCGAAAGGGCATGTACACCCCCGTACTTGCCCCGAGCGAAGGTTCTTTTTGACATAGAAATGCGACGCCTATACGCCGTCGGAGCAAGACGGCGGAGAAACGAGTCAGGCAAGGCAAACGGTTTTTTTCGAGGGCGAGTTTACACCCCCGTAAATGACTGCGCGAAAAACGCAAGGGCAACAAAGTATTGCGATGTTTATACGCCGTCGGAACAAGACGGCGGAGAAACGAGTCAGGCAAGGCAAACGGATTTTTTCGAGGGCGAGTTTACACCCCCCGTAAATGACCCCGAGAAAAAATCCGTTTAACACAGCATGACGAAGTTTATACGCCGTCGGAGAGACCGACTACGGAAGAAACAGGCATAGAAAACGCAATCCCCTGCCCCTCGGTCTTTAATCCCGCATGAGTGTAGACGGCATGAAGCACGCCGTCCTTTATTTCGGCGGGGACGAGTATCATGACTATTTCTTTATCGGGCTGAATGGTGATGTTGAAAAACTCTTCGGCTTCCTTGTTTGCCGTGCCGCGGGCGTGGATAACCGTGCCGCCGCGCGCGCCGACTTCTTTCGCCGCGCTCATGACGGTGTCGGCGAACCCCGTATTGACTATACAAAGTATAATTTCGTATTTGCTCATTGTCCCTTCTCCTCGCGCTTGACGCTCATGCGGTTATTGCTCAAAAATGCGAATATCAACGTGCCTATGACGCTGGTGAGCGGCACGGTGTAGGCTATGCCCTTACCGTTTTTGATGGTTTTGAATTTCTCGTCGAGAGCGGCGAACGCCGCCTGCACTTTGTTTTCGCGGATTATGCCGACTATCACCGCCTTGTCGGAATCGGACAAACCGAACAGTTCGAGAACGTGTGCGTCCGCAGTGCCGCGCGCAGGCAGTACCGTCTGCATGTTGACTTCGAACGACTGCAACAAGTCGAGATAGTACTCGGCTTTGCTGCGCGCGACCACGGTTACAATCATTTCCAGTCTGTCTTCCGTGACGGTGTTTTGGTTTTTGGCGTGTTTAGCCGCGCTTTTGGCTTTAAACTTATCGACTGCCGCCGTGACCGCCGCTTTGACGGTTTCGTGCCTTTGACGCGATTTTTCTTTCACTTTAATGACCGTAACCTCCTTATCTGTCTTTCTGCGAGAAGTATATAATCTGTTCGTCGTCGGCGGAAAGTATGCGCTTCATGGTTATGCGGCGGCGCACCTTGGCTTTCGTGACCGCTTTGAAACCGAGTACCTGAATGGTTATGAGCGGAATCATTGCGACCATGGCGACTATGCCGAACGCAAGGTCGAGAATTTTGCCGTCGCCTGCTATTACCGAACATGCGCCGAGCGCAAGCGGCAGAATGAAACTCGAAGTGAGCGGTCCGGACGCAACTCCGCCCGAATCGAATGCGATTGCCGTATAGATTTTCGGCACGAAAAACGACAGTCCGAGCGAAAGCAGATAGCCCGGTATAAGATAGTACAGCAGCGAAAAGCCGAAGATTATGCGTATTACGGAAAGCGCGATGGACAGTCCGACGCCGACGGAAAGCGCGATTATCATTTCGATTTTCTTGACGCCGCCGCCCGTAACTTCTTCGACCTGTTTATTGAGCACGTGAACGGCGGGCTCGGCGAGAACGACGACCGCGCCGAGCACGAGCGCCAGCACGACAAGCAGTATTTTACTGTCGGAGGCAATCTCGCTGCCGAGTTTGAAACCTATCGGCATGAATCCGACGGTGACGGCGGTCAGGAATACGACCAGTCCGACAAACGTATAGACTATGCCTATGACTATCTGTATTATTTTCTGTTTCGGCAGTTTGAGCACCGCCAATTGAAGTATTACGAAAAACAGACTTATGAGTCCGAGCGCTTTCGTCACGTCGAACACGGTTTCCAGCAGTTTATACCAAAACGCCGTGCCGAGATTTGCGTCCACCGAATAATCGGGCAGAGTATACGTCAGAGAGCCGCTCGAAGTCATGGAAAGAATTATTACCGCGAGAATGGGGCCTATCGAACACAGCGCGACCAGTCCGAAGCTGTTTTCGTTGGCGTTGCGTCCGCCTATCGTCGTCGATATGCCGACGCCGAGCGCCATTATAAACGGCACGGTTATCGGTCCCGTGGTGACGCCGCCCGAGTCGAACGAAAGCGGCAGAAAGTCCGCCTTGCCCATGGATATGAGCAGCGCGCATAAGGCAAACAGCGTCATGTAGAAAAACATGAGCATTTGCGAAAGGTTCTTTTTAAAAGCTATTTTCAGGACGGCGAGCAGCAGAAAAAGTCCCACGCCCACGCCGACCGTGACAATCAAAAGCGTGCCGTTCATGACCGCCGCGACCTGCGAAGCGAGCACCGACAAATCGGGTTCGGCTATCGTTATCAAAAGTCCCATGACAAAACAGACCGACAGCAGCACTATAAGTTTTTTTGATTTGGTAAGACCCGAACCGACATGCTCGCCCATCGGCGTCATCGCAAGGTCCGCGCCGAGGTTGAACAGCGCAATGCCTATAATCAAAAATACCGCGCTGACACAGAAAACAATCATTTCCGTGGCGGTGAAATCGACAAGCGGCGTAAAGGATATGATGAGCACTATCAAAGTGACGGGCAATACCGAGATGAGAGCTTCTTTGAGTTTTAACAGCAGGGCTTTGACCAATTATGTACTCCGTGCGGGGAATTAGGCGCGGCGTTTGCAATTTGCGCGAAACTGCCCGCCTATAATCAGTATAGCATAAACGCGCTGACTTTGCAACAGAAAAACAAAAAAAAGCCGCCTTCGGGGCGGTTATTTTTTCGAACGGCGGTTCGGATTGTACTGGACAAGCGATTTTTCCAGCGATACGACATGCTTGTAAACTTTCGTCATTTTTCTGTCGCCGTCGAGTTCGGCAAGCGGATAGCGCCAGGAAAACGGAATGAGCTCTTCTTCCGCGCCGATGAGTTTTTCGCCGCCGTTTGTGCGGTTCACCGCGCGCACGCGCTCGCGCAGGGTTTCTCTGCCTTTCGCGCTTTTGCCCTTTCCGAACAGTATGTCTTTTCCGCTTTTACGTGTGCTGCGTTCCACGCGAGGTTCTCTCCTTTTCGGTTATTTTAATGCGTCAGTCCGCGAAACCCGATTTTTTGACGGGTTCGCCTCCGCCGTCGGAGGACGAAAATTTGTTTTTGTTCTTGTTAAGAATGAATTTGAGTTTGGGTATATCGTTTGCCGCAACTTTCATGGGCGGCGTAGTTCCGTCCAGCGTGCGGAAAGTATATTTATTCGACGACAGTATTACCACGCCTCTGTCCTCGTCGATTATGTAATCGTGGACGCGGTACCAGTCGAGATAGGAATATTCGGTGTATATGCCCTTATCGACCACCGCGCTTTTTGACAGCGCAAGCGTGAGCAGAAACGCCTCGACCGCCGCAAGCAGAAGCACCGCGAACGAAAGAGTCATATTGTACTGCCAGTTTTTGAGCGCGAACAGTTCGCTCATCATTACGCGCTCGGGCGCTTCGGGGTCGAATATCTGTGTCACGAGGTAGAACACGAAAAAGGCTATCAGCGGTATGAACGCCCAATAGCGTATCTTTCCGCTTTTGAGTTCGACAAGCTTTATCGAATTGTAAAGCTTGACCTGACGCTTTATCTGGCGCACGGTCGCCGTTATCAAAAACGCGGATACGCAGACAGCCACTGCGCAAACCAGCAGCGGCAGGGTCAATTGCAATACGGTTTTAAGTATGCCGAACATGTGTGCAATTATAACACATTACGGAAAAAATTTCAAGTATTTTAAGGGGACGGTTTAAAAAGCCGCTTATACTGTCAGGCGAAGTATTTCACGCCCGATTCGAATATGTGCATGTCGGTTTCGCCGTCGACGTTTTTCATGAGGTTCGAGCCTATACGTTCGCTGTGTCCCATTTTTCCGTAGACTCTGCCGTCGGGCGTGGTTATGCCCTCGATTGCGTAAACCGAGCCGTTGGGGTTATACGGCGAGAGCATGGTCGCTTTGCCGTCGAGGTCGCAGTACTGCGTGGCTATCTGACCGTTTTCGATAAGTTTTTTCACCGTTTCGTCGGTTGCCTTGAAGCGTCCTTCTCCGTGCGAAACCGCCACGTTGTAGACCTCGCCCACCTTCGTCGCGCAGAGCCAGGGGCTAAGATTGGACGCGACCCTTATTTTGGAAACCGTGGACACGTGCCTGCCTATGTTGTTGAACGTCAGCGTTGCGGACTCGTCCGTAAGCGGAGTTATCTCGCCGAACGGCAGCAGTCCGAGTTTGACAAGCGCCTGGAAACCGTTGCAGATACCCAATGCAAGACCGTCGCGGTTTTTCAAAAGGTCGCTTACCGCGTCGGCAAGGCGCGGATTGCGGAACGTGGTGGCAATGAATTTGCCGCTTCCGTCGGGCTCGTCGCCGCCCGTGAATCCGCCGGGGAACGCTATTATTTTGCAGTCCTTTATTAACTGCGCCATGTCCTTAACCGACGCTTCTATTTCCTCCGCGCTGCGGTTTCTGACGACATAGACCACGGGGTGCGCCCCCGCCTTTTCGAAGCTTCTCGCAACGTCGTATTCGCAGTTGTTGCCGGGGAACACGGGAATGAATACTTTGGGTTTTGCCTTGCTTTTCGCGGCAGGTTTGACGGCTGCGCCGCCGACGTAATTAACGTCGCTTACCTTACCTTCCGCAGGCGCGCTTGTAGGGTACACGCTTTCGAACGTGCCCGTAAACGCCGCCTTAGCCTCGTCGAGCGGCAATTGCACTCCTCCCGAGTAAATATACTCTCCGCAGGTAAGCGGCTTGAACTCGCAGCCGAGTTTGACGGTAGGCTCGTTTGTAGTGAAGCCTATAAGTTCGAGTCCGTGTCCGACAAAGTCTTCGGGGTCGGCGCAGCAAAGCAGTATATCGCCGAGCGCGGGCGTGAAATAATCTTTGGGCGCGCCGTTGAAAGCGAAGCCGAGACCCTCGCCGAAAAGGCTTTTTATTATCTCGCTCACCGTGCCGCCGTCCTCTACGACGGACACGTAATCCACCCTGCCGCGCGCGATTTCGCCGTGCAGAAGTTTGAGGAAAGCAATGAGTTTATCGGTGTCGGCAATGCCGTTTTCGTTGCGTTTAAGACGGTATCTGTACACCTTTTTATCCGCTTTGCGCAGCACGTTGTCGGTTACGGTTTTTGCGCTGCCTATGCCGAGCGCGAACGATATGAGCGTGGGCGGAACGTCTGTTTTCTCGAAAGTGCCGCTCATGGAATCTTTGCCGCCGATTGCGCCGAGCGACAGTTTCAGCTGCGTGTCGAGTGCGCCGAGCAGCGCCGACATAGGTTTGCCCCAGCGTTCGGGCTCGTCGTAAAGGCGTTCGAAAAATTCCTGGAACGTAAGGCGAATGCTCTCGTAAGGCGCGCCTGCGGCGACCGCTTTTATTACGGAAAGCAGCACCGAATACTGTGCGCCGACAAACGGACTTTGGCTCATGAGAGCGGGATTGCAGCCGAAAGCGGAAATTATCGCGGTGTCGGTTTCGCCGCCGAGCACGGGAAGTTTGCAAGCCATTGCGAGCGCGGGGGTAAGCTGGGTCTTGCCGCCGAAAGGCATGAGTACGCTGCCTGCGCCTATGCTGCCGTCGAACATTTCGCCGAGCCCTTTCTGCGAGCAGACGTTCGGGTCGGACAGCAGGTTTTTGGCAAGCGCGGCATAGTCGCCCTTATTGAACATCGACTGACGCTCTTTGCCCAGTTCGTCGAAAAATTCGGGAGCGCTTTCTTTTACCGTAACGTCGGCATACTGACGCGCTCCGTTGCTGTCGAGGAATTTGCGCGGCAAATCCACTACGGCTCTGCCGCCGTGATACATTCTCATTCTCGCGGTGTCGGTTACTTTCGCCACCACGGTTGCCGCAAGGTTCTCCTTGGCGCATGCCGCGGTTGCTTTTTCCACGTCCTCGGCGCGCACCACGACAGCCATGCGTTCCTGCGATTCGGAAATGGCAAGTTCGGTCGCGCTGAGTCCCGCGTACTTTTTGGGCACGGCGTCGAGGTCGATGTCGAGTCCCGGGGAAAGCTCGCCTATGGCTACGCTTACGCCGCCCGCGCCGAAGTCGTTACAGCGCTTTACAAGGCGCGTAAACTCGCCGTCGCGCATAAGACGCTGGATTTTTCTTTCGGTAAGAGGATTGCCCTTCTGCACTTCCGCGCCGCACGTATCGAGCGAATGAACGGTATGCACCTTGCTCGAACCCGTTGCGCCGCCGCAGCCGTCTCTGCCCGTTTCGCCGCCGATTAAAAGCACGACGTCGCCTGCTTCGGGAACTTTGCGCACCACGTTCCGTGCCGGAGCAGCCGCCACCACGAATCCCGTTTCGAGGCGTTTCGCCACATAACCGGGGTGATACATTTCGCGGACGAGTCCCGTGGCAAGACCTATTTGGTTACCGTAGGACGAAAATCCCGCCGCCGCGGTCTTGCTTATCACGCGCTGGGGAAGCTTGCCCTTAACCGTCTTTTCTATGGGCGCATTAATGTCCGCCGCACCCGTGATACGCATGGACTGGCACACGTAAGAACGTCCCGAAAGCGGGTCGCGAATCGCGCCGCCGAGACAGGTTGCCGCGCCGCCGAAAGGTTCTATTTCCGTCGGGTGGTTATGGGTTTCGTTTTTGAACATTACAAGCCAGTCCTCGGCTTTTCCGTCCACCTGCGCGTTCACTTTAATCGAGCACGCGTTTATCTCCTCGGATGCGTCGAGGTTTTCCAGTTCGCCGCGGCTTTTGAGTTCCCTCGCGCCCATCGTGGCTATGTCCATGAGGCAGGGATATTTGTCCGCTCTGCCGCCGTGGTGGCGGTTGAACAGTTTCAGATAGTTTTCGTAGGCGGTCTTGATTTCGCCGATGTCCGACTTTATTTTCACGTTTTCCAGTGTGGTGAGAAACGTGGTATGGCGACAGTGGTCCGACCAGTACGTGTCTATGACTTTGAGTTCGGTTTCGGTGGGCTGTCTGCCCTCGCTTTTGAAATGCGCCTGAACGAACAGCAAATCCGCGGCGCTCATGGCAAAGCCCATGCTCTTGCGGTACTCTTCGAGTTTCTGTTTCGGCATTTCATTGAAGCCTTCGACAAGTCTGACGGGTGCGGGAGGCGCAACGTCGGCGGCAAGCGTAGTCGGCATTTCGAACGAGCACAGCCGCGCTTCGACGGGGTTGACCAAATATTTTTCTATGCGTTCGAGTTCGCCGCCGTCTATGCCGCTTATCGCATACACGGTTGCGGTGCGGATTTGCGGACGCGTTCCGACGGTGAGCAATTGCACGCACTGCGCCGCGCTGTCCGCGCGCTGGTCGTACTGTCCCGGAAGATACTCGGTGCCGAATATTTTATATCCGTCGAGCGGCGGAAGTTCGCCGTAATGCACCGTATCTACGGGCGGTTCGGAAAATACGCTTTTGACTGCTGCGTCGAAGTCCTTGTCTTCGATACCCTCTATATCGTAACGCAAAAATATGCGCACGTCGGCGACGGTAATGCCGAGCACATTTTCGATGTCGGCTTTGACTTTTCCCGCGGCGACTCTTTCGCCGTGTTTCTTTTCCACGTAAATGCGTCTTATTGACATAAAAAATCTCCTCGATTTTTCGGTTTTTTATAAAAACGGATTGCCGCTGCTTTCGATACCGAAAACACGGGTCAATCGCTTATCTTACAGATGTCGCGGCGGAAAAACATTTTATCGAATGCGATACCGTCCGTCCGCTTATACGCAAGCGCTTTCGCGTCCGCGAGAGTTTTGCCGAGCGCGGTTATGCCGAGGACTCTGCCTCCGTTTGTGACGGTTTTGCCGCAGTCGGCGCACTTTTTCGTGCCTGCGTGGAACACCACCGTATCTTTAATGTCCTTTCCGAAGTCGATTGGTTTGCCCTTTTCGTAATGCTCGGGATAGCCGCCGCTTGCCGCCACCACGCACACGCATGCTTCGTCGCGGTACTTGATTTCGGTTTGCGCAAGCGTGCCGTTTATGACCGCTTCTACGACGTCGAACAGGTCGGACTTCATTCTCGGCAGCACCGCCTGCGTTTCGGGGTCGCCGAAACGGGCATTGTATTCGAGCACGCGGATGTCGCCGCCGTCTATCATAAGTCCGAAGTACAGCACGCCTTTGAACGCTCTGCCCTCCGCTTTCATGGCTTTCACCGTGGGTTCGAACACCGTTTCATACGCTTTTCGGGCAAGGGAATCGGTATAGAAAGGGACGGGGCTGTACGCGCCCATGCCGCCCGTATTGAGTCCCCTGTCGCCGTCGAGCGCGCGTTTGTGGTCGCGGCTTGCGGGCATGGGCTTGACGGTTTCGCCGTCGCAGAACGCCAGCACGGAAACCTCTTCGCCTTTTAAGAAGGATTCGACTACCATTTTGCCGCCTGCCGCGCCGAAGGCTTTGTCCTGCATTATTTCTTTGACTCCCGCTTTCGCCTGTTCGCGCGTCGTACAGATGAGCACGCCTTTGCCGAGCGCGAGCCCGTCGGCTTTGAGTACCACGGGTATATCGCAGGTTTCCACGTATTTATAGGCGTCCTCCGCCGTTTCGAACACCTCGTATGCGGCGGTGGGGATACCGTATTTTTTCATGAGATTTTTGGAAAAAGCCTTGCTCGCCTCGATTATCGCCGCTTCTTTCGTCGGACCGAATGCGCGGTGTCCCTTTTCCGTCAGCGCGTTTACGAGTCCCAATGCAAGCGGGTCGTCCGGCGCGACAAAGGTCAGATATATATCGGGGTGCGCATCCACGAAAGCGACAATCCCGTCGATGTCGGTGGCTTTCATTTCGTCGTGACATTCGGCGATTTCGGCAATGCCGGCATTACCGGGAATCGCATAGAGTTTGCCGACTTTCGGAGAGGACGCGAGTTTCCACGCGATTGCGTGTTCTCTGCCGCCGCCGCCGATTATGAGGACGTTTTTCTTTTCGGACATGGTTTTCTCCTTATGGGGTTTTTAAAAGGGTGTGAATTGTAAAAGTTTTATAAGGATGAGATTCCGTTGGCTGTCGCTCGGAATACTCGCCTGCGGCTCGTGGCGTTCGCGCTACGCGCTCGGCTGAGGACAATAATAATGGGCGCAGAGTCCGACGGCGGAGAAACGAGCAAGTCGCGGCGCCCGCGGATTTTCGCGCAGGAGTGTACACCCCCGTACATGACTGTGCGAAAAACGCAAGGGCAACAAAGTATTGCGACGTTTATACGCCGTCGCAGGTTAGTGTTTGAAGTGGCGCGACCCCACAAACACCATAGCTATTCCGTGCTTGTCGCACTCTTCTATGCTGTCCTTGTCGCGAATGGAGCCGCCCGGCTGGATTATCGCGCTTATGCCGTATTTTGCGCAGAGCTCCACGCAGTCGGAGAACGGGAAGAATGCGTCGGACGCGAGAACCGCGCCTTTCACCTTATCCCCCGCGCGCTCCATTGCCTGACCTGCCGCCCAGATACGGTTGGTCTGACCGCCGCCGACGCCGATTGCCGCGAAATCGTTTGCTACGACTATGGCGTTGGACTTGGTGTGCTTAACAACTTTGTAGGCAAATTCGAGCTGTTTCATCTGCTCTTTCGTAGGCGCTTTTTTCGTGACGACTTTGACGTCCTCGGGACTGTACAGCGTTTCGTCTTTATCCTGCACAAGCAGTCCGCCGACTACTTTTTTCATGTCGTACTGCTTTTTGAGCGGCTTTTTCGTGACGTCGAGTTTCAAAAGGCGGACGTTGGGCTTGACGGTAAGTATCTTCATCGCCTCGTCGGTGAACGACGGCGCAATGATTATTTCGAGGAATATTTTGCTCATTTCGGCAGCGGTGCGCGCGTCCACTTCGCGGTTGCACGCGACTATGCCGCCGAAGATACTGACGGGGTCGCACTCGTAAGCGCGCATATAAGCCGTATAAATATCCTTTGCCGTTGCCACGCCGCAGGGATTGGTATGCTTGCTGGCGACCACGCAAGGCTCGTCGTATTCTTTGACAAGTTCTATCGCGCCCGCCGCGTCGTTGATGTTATTGAACGAAAGCTCTTTTCCGTGCAATTGCACCGCCTGCGGCAGACTGCCTTCTACCGGAAGAGGCTCGCGGTAGAAAGCGGCGCGCTGGTGAGGGTTCTCGCCGTAGCGCAGCTCCTGCGCCTTCTCGTAGGCAAACGTGACTACCTCGGGAAATTCCTCGCCGAGCAGCGAACCGAAATAACCCGAAATTATGCTGTCGTACTCTGCCGTATGGCTGTATACCTTATACATGAGTTTCATGCGGTATTTTTCGTCCATGGTATCGTTTTTAAGACGCTCGATGACTTCGCCGTAGTCGCGCGGGTCGGTGACGACGGTCACGCCCTTATAGTTTTTCGCCGCGCTTCTGAGCATGGTGGGTCCGCCGATGTCGATGTTCTCGACGGCTTCTTCGACGCTTACGCCCTCTTTCATTATCGTTGCTTTGAACGGATAGAGGTTGACGCATACGACGTCTATGGTATCCACGCCGAGTTCTTTGAGCTGTTTCATGTGCTCGGGGTCGTCGCGGCGTGCGAGCAGTCCCGCATGGACTTTCGGATGAAGGGTTTTGACTCTGCCGTCGAGGCACTCGGGGAAACCCGTGATTTCGCTGATACCGATATTTTGGACTCCGCCTGCGGTAAGCGCCTTTGCCGTGCCGCCCGTGGAAATGATACGGTAGCCGAGCGAAACAAGGTTTTTCGCAAACTCGACTACGCCCGTTTTGTCGCTGACGCTGATAAGCGCACTTTTCATGATTCTATTCTCCTTGATTATTGTGTTTCGAAAGATTTTCCTAATCCGCACAGAGGGACTTGACGACCGAAACGAGCAGAGGATGCTCGCACTCGTCAAGCACACGTTTTTGCAAAGTTTCGGGGGTGTCGCCGGGCAGAACGGCGGCGCTTTTCTGCGCGATTATCTCGCCCTGGTCTATGCCGCGCGCGACATAGTGCACGGTAGCGCCGCTTACGGTTTCCCCTGCCGCTATGACGGCTTTATGGACGTTGAGTCCGTAATAGCCCTTGCCACCGTACTTGGGCAGAAGCGCGGGGTGAATGTTGATGAGTCTGCCGTCGTAAGCGGCGATGATTTCGTCGGACAGAATGCCCAAATACCCGACAAGCAAAACGTAGTCGGGTTTTAATCTGTCGAGTTCTGTTTTGAGCGCGGCGTCGCGTTTTTGCAAATCGCCGCCGTAGTCTTTCGCGCTGAATACCGCAGTGGGGATACCTGCGTTTTTGCCGCGGGTCAAAGCATAGGCTTCGTGATTGGACGAAATGACCCCTACGCTTTGCGCGTTTATCTCGCCGCTCTGTATCGCGTCGAGAACCGCCTGCATATTCGTGCCGCCGCCGCTGACGAGGTAGACAAGCCTTTTTTTCACAGCCTTACGCCCTCTTTGTCGGTTACGGTTCCTATTATGTATGCTTTTTCGCCGAGTTCTTCAAGACGGGTCCTCACCTTTTCGGCTATATCCGCGCTTACGCACATGACCATGCCTATACCCATGTTGAACGTGTTGTAGAGCTGTTCGCGTTTGAGTCCGCTGCGCTCGCCGAGCATATCGAACAGAGGCGAATGCGGATAGGAATCGACGTCTATTTCACAGCCTATGCCCTTCGGGAATATGCGCGGAATGTTCTCGATAAAGCCGCCGCCCGTGATATGTGCGATACCTTTTATTTCGAATTCCTCTATGATTTTGAGTACGGTTTTGACATATATGCGTGTGGGCGTAAGCAGTGCATCGAGGTAGGTTTTGCCCAAACGGCTGTCGCTTTGCATCAGTTTTTCTTTGTTCTCTCCGAACAGTTTGCGCACAAGGCTGTAACCGTTGGAATGTATGCCGCTGGACGCGAGCCCTATGAGTTTGTCGCCAGCCGCGATGTTCTTGCCGTTTATGATTTTGTCGCGGTCGACTATGCCGACGCAAAAACCGGCAAGGTCGTATTCGCCCTCGGGATAGAATCCCGGCATTTCCGCGGTTTCGCCGCCTATGAGCGCACAGCCCGACTGACGGCAGCCCTCGCACACGCCCGACACTATTTTCTCGGCGGTTTCGGGATAGAGCCGACCGACCGCAAGATAGTCGAGGAAGAACAGCGGTTTCGCGCCCTGACACACAACGTCGTTGGCACACATGGCGACACAGTCTATGCCGACGGTGTCGTGCTTGTCCGCTATGAACGCATATTTGAGTTTTGTTCCCACGCCGTCCGTACCGCTGACAAGCACGGGCTTTTTCGCGGGGTCGTTTTCTATCGAATAGAAACCGCCGAAACTGCCCAAATCGCCGAGCACGTTTTCGTCGAAAGTCGACTTGGTATGTTTCTTCATGAGTTCGACGGCTTTGTATCCGCGGGTGACGTCGACTCCCGCCTGTTTGTAATCTATCATTGTATGACTCCTGTTTTATTTAAGGCGTATGGGGTGTTGTTTTTAAAATCCGTTTAACAAAGCATAACGAAACTTACATGCCTTCGTCAGAGCCCGAGGCGGCGCATCATCTCGGCATACGCCTCCTCCACTCCGCCCATATCTCTGCGGAAACGGTCTTTGTCCAGTTTTTCCTTGGTTTTGCTGTCCCAGAAACGGCAGGTGTCGGGGCTTATTTCGTCGGCGAGAATTATCTTGCCGCACTTTGCGCAGCGTCCGAACTCGAGCTTGAAATCGACGAGGTCGATACCGAGCTTTTTGAAATAATCAATCATGAACGCATTGACCTTGAACGCCATGGACGAAATGGTTTCGAGTTCCTCTTTCGTGCAAAGTCCCATGGCAAGCGCATGATAGTCGTTTATCATGGGGTCGCCCAAATCGTCGTTCTTATAGGAAAATTCCAGCACGGGCGTAAGCAGCGCGGTGCCTTCCTCTATTCCGAGGCGTTTGGACATCGAGCCTGCGGCTATGTTGCGGACGATGACTTCCAGCGGCACTATTTCGACTTTTTTGACAAGCGTTTCTCTGTCCGAAATCTGTTCGACGTAGTGAGTGGGCACGCCTGCTTTTTCGAGAAGGCGGAACATGTGGTTGCTCATACGGTTGTTGACTACGCCCTTGCCCGTTATGGTGCCTTTTTTAAGACCGTTGAACGCGGTTGCGTCGTCTTTATAGTCGACAAGCACGACACCGTCGATATCGGTTGCCCATACTTTCTTTGCTTTGCCTTCGTAAAGCTGTTCTTTCTTTTTGAATTCCATATTTCGATATCTCCGAAAAAAAATTATTTTTTATACTGCGATAGGCGCGGTTTATAAGTTTTTGAGTTCTTTTTCCAGCGCGGCGTCGTCTGCGAGCGTTTTGGCTTTCATGGCTTCGCGGTGAGCGTCGAGTTTTTCGGCAAGCTCGGGGTATTTGACCGACAGTATTCTCACCGCCAAAAGCGCGGCGTTTTCTCCGCCGTTCACGGCTACCGTCGCGACGGGTACTCCGCCCGGCATCTGCACGGTGGAGAGCAGCGAATCCAGTCCGCCCATCATGCTTGTCGCAACAGGCAGACCTATCACGGGCAGGCTTGTATGACCTGCGAGCACGCCTGCAAGCGCCGCCGCCTTGCCTGCGACGCCTATGATGACTTCCACCCCGTTTTTCTTTGCCTGCGCCGCCGCCGAAGCAACCTGCTCGGGCGTTCTGTGCGCGCTCAGTACATGCGTTTGTGTTTTAACGCCGAAGTCTTTGAGCGTTTTCAAACAGGGTTTTACTACGTCCAAATCGCTTTTGCTTCCCATGATTACGGATACACAGCCGTTCATTTTTTACTCCTTGTTTCGATGCCTTCGGACAAGCCTTGTCCGTACAGTATAAGTATATCGTTTTTTGTCGAACAAGTCAAGAGAATAACAAAGGATTTTGCCCCCTGCGCCGTGTCTTACAAGGACTGTTCGAAACAGTCCGAACACGGACAAAAAGCGTAAATACGCGTTTTGAAACGTCGGTATTACCATGACAAACTCTCAATGTCATGAAAATTCTTGATTTTTGGGAAAATGTATGTTATACTGTAAAAGTATATTTATATATACGGCGAAACGAAGTTTAATCCTTACGGGAGCGGATAATGAAAATACTTGTAAACAGTCTTTGCAAGCAGGGCGGCAGGGATTACAATCAGGACTATGTGGCATACGACGCAAGCGACGGCGACGCATGTCTTGTAGTGTGCGACGGGCTGGGTTCGTACATCGGCAGCGAAGTCGCGTCGAGGCTGTGCGCCACGAAAATAGTCGAAACCTACAAGCATGTTAAGGAAACCGAAGGCGCGCGCGCTTTCACTCCCGACATAGTAAAAGCATACGTGCAGACCGCGCACAACTACGTCGCAGGATATAAAGAACAGAATCCCGTACTGCGTTCGAGCTGTACCACGGTCGCCGGCGTCGTGACGAATCTGACCGACACCGTTATCGTGCACATAGGCGACACGCGCGCATACATTCTGCGCGAAGGAAAGATAGTTTATCAGACGCGCGACCACTCTCTGGCTCGTGCGGCGGTCGACCTCGGCGAAATACCTTTGAGCGAAATAAGAAATCACAAGGACCAAAACAAACTGACAAGAGTGCTGGGTTCGGGGTATTACATCGCTCCCGACTGCGAAATAGTGACCGACCCGCTGCAAGTCGGGGACGGGATTATAATTTGTTCGGACGGATTCTGGGAATATGTATACGACGAAGAAATGGAAGCCGATTTCGTGAAAGCCTCCACCCCGTCGGAATATATAGCGCTTATGGAAGCGCGCCTGCTTGCGCGCGTAGGTCCGCACAACGACAATTATTCGGTAATAGCCGCCATGGTGGTCGAATAGAATTTTTATACTGTACTTAGCGATATGGTCAAGACAAGAACAATCAAAAACGTATGCCTCCACTGTTTCTCGGATTTGGACGCAAACCGCGTATGCACGCGGTGTTTTCGGCATGCGGACGACACCCCCTCGCCACTGCACCACCTGCCGCAGCGCACCGTACTCAACGGCAAGTACCTTATAGGAAAGGCTTTGGGCGAAGGCGGTTTCGGTATCACCTATCTTGCCTGGGACCTCGACGTGGGCGTGAAAGTCGCCGTAAAAGAATATTTCCCGAGCGGATACGTAAACCGCATGCCGAAATCGAACAATGTAATAATAAACGCGAAACAGCACCAGTCGGCTTCGAACAGGGGTCTGAAACGGTTTATAGAGGAAGCGAAGAATCTTGCTAAAATCAAGAATCTTTCGGGTATCGTGAACGTGCGCGATTTCTTTTCCGCAAACGGCACGGCGTACATCGTCATGGAGTTTCTCGACGGCATTTCGCTGAAAAAGTATTTGCAGCGCAAGGGCGGAAAGATAACGTGCGACGAAATTCTTAATATAATCCGTCCCGTAATGGATTCGCTGGTGCGCGTACACGAAACGGGGCTTATACACCGCGACATATCCCCCGACAACATCATAATCACGAAATACAACGAGGTCAAACTGATTGACTTCGGCGCGGCTAAGCAGTCGAATCTCGACGGCAAGTCGCTGTCGATAGTGCTGAAACAGGGTTTTGCACCCGAAGAACAGTACCGCACCCACGGCGAGCAGGGTCCCTGGACGGACGTATACGCTTTGGGCGTTACCGTTTACTATGCGATTACGGGGCAGCTGCCGCCCGAGAGCATACAGCGCATGTACAAGGACACGATTGTGCGCCCGAGCGAACTGGGCGCGGACATAAACGCGGGACAGGAAGCCGCGCTTATGAAGTCGCTTGCCGTGCTTGCCAAAAACAGATACCGCGACGTATCGCAGATGATTGCCGGACTTTACAATCCGAGAAACTCGCAGACAAAAAAGATTGCGCCGCAGCGCACAAGCGCCCCTACCCCCGTTTCCATCAACCGTCCCGCTCCGACCGTTACGAAAGAAAGAGCGGTCGCGAAAACAGCGGACGGCGGCGCGGCGAAGGAAAGTGCGACAATCGCAGTGCAGACGCACGTCAAAAGCGAGGCGGCGGCAGGCTCGCAAAACACGGCTGTGAAACCGAGAGCGCGTTCGCGCGTGTCGAGTAAGCGAAACGTGCTGAGCCGAATATTCGGAAAGAAGTAGGAAGCAATTAAGAATGAAGAATGAAGAATGAAGAATTATTGGTTGAGTTTAGATGATTTAATAATAGCGACAAGCAATTTAACAAGCTCGTTTGCTTCCGCATATATACTTTCAAATTCTTTATCCGTTATGTAATCGGTTTCATGCAACAATTCAAGCCAATAACAAGTTTCATCCGCTTCCTTCAATGCTATATGCTGTTTGGCAATGAAATCGGCTTTGCTTTGCGCTCTCGACGCTTCACGTTCATTCGCCCCTATACTTGTTCCGCATCGCAGAATTTGTTTTGACAAAACAAATTCTCTTTTTTCATCGGTAAGGTATTTATACAGTTTTATTATGCGTATAGCAAACGCTTTGGTTTTATCGACTATAACATTGTCTGTTTTCATATTTGCTCCAATTCTCATTCTGCATTCTTAATTCCGAATTGCAAAAGTTTGTCGCGGTAGTATTCGTACTGCTTTTTGCGCGCTTCTATTTCGGCGGGTAAGCCTTGCGAAATATCGTTGCAGAGCTTATCAAAACGGTCAAGAATTGCAACAATTCGCTCTTGTTCGGCAAGCGGCGGAACGGGAATTTCAAAATTTCTTATTTTGTTCATCGGAATATTTTGCATTGATGACGATTGCAACAATTTCTCAATTTGCGTACTCTTAAACGCATTTGTTTGAAAGTAATACATTAAATATTTCGGAAAAATCGCTTTTTTATCAAGCAATCGAATCAATGCAACATTAGGAGCCAAATAATATTTATTGTCCTCTTCTATTAAAGCAACTTGTCCGACTGTTCCCACATAAGTAAATAGCATATCACCTATGCATAATTTGCTTCTTGTTAATTTTGTCAAATCACTACCATCAATGTATTTTACATCACTCAAATCAAGTTGCCCGTTTTTTACATTTAATCCACGCAAAGCAATTATTTCGCCATGCTCTTTGTATGTAATATATTTGGTAAATTCAAATCCCGCCAATTTTGTTACTATGGCTATATCACCCAACTTTTTCCATTCTACATTCTTAATTCTTCCTTCTACATTAAGCAGCTCGTCCCGATAATATTCATACTGCTTTTTTCTTGCTGTAAGCTCCGCTGTAAGCTCCGCTATCAGTCCCGTGAAGCTGTCCAATATTCTGACAATTTCATGCTGCACTTCTATCGGCGGTACGGGGATTTGTATTTTCGCAACAGTGTCCCTGTCGATAGTGGGAACGCCGCCTGTTCTTATTCTTGAAATAAAATAGTCTTGAAACCCTATAAGATAATAATATACAAACTTGTTCAATAAGAAATTACAATGCTCTATGCAAAAACACCCGTCGGAACACCAAAAAGGCATAGCGCTATATCCGACTCCTCCGATACCGCCCGTATTTACTATAATAACGGTATCGCCGTCCCTATTCGCTTCATGATAATATCCCAGCGGTGATAAGCTCCCATGATAAACGGGATACAGTCCGTTTTCAAGGAGCCGACTTTTTGTAAGTCTTTTACCTCTCACAATGTTTGTTATTTCGCCTATCTTTTTATACTCCACACCGTCGGGGCAAAGTCTTTGTATAAGTTCTTCGAGTCGGCTCATTACCGCGCACCTTTTAAACGTCGTCGGAGGCTTCGAGTTTGGCGGTCTGGTCCGCAATCCTGAGAGCCTCAGCCATTTCGCCTATGTCGCCGTTGAGAAAGTTCGTGAGGCTGTGGAGCGTCAAGCCTATGCGGTGGTCGGTCACTCTGCCCTGCGGAAAATTGTATGTGCGGATACGCTCGCTTCTATCGCCCGTGCCGACCTGACTGCGGCGACCCGAGGCGTATTTTTCGTCCGCCTCGCTGCGCATGAGGTCGTAGAGTTTTGTTTTAAGAACGCGCATTGCCTTTTCGCGGTTTTTTATCTGACTGCGCTCGTCCTGGCACTGCACGACAATGCCCGTCGGTATATGCGTCATACGCACCGCGCTGTCGGTTTTGTTTACGTGCTGTCCGCCCGCGCCGCCGCTTCGGTACGTGTCTATTTTAAGGTCCTTTTCGTTTATCTCGACGTTTATTTCGTCCGCCTGCGGAAGTACCGCCACGGTGACGGTGGACGTGTGTATGCGCCCCTGCGTTTCGGTTTCTGGCACGCGCTGGACGCGGTGCACTCCGCTTTCGTATTTGAGTTTGCTGTATACGTTTTCGCCGCCTATCGAGAATACGGCTTCTTTGATGCCGCCGAGTTCGGTTTCGTTTATGTCGACGTCCTCGACTTTCCAGCGGTTTGCGGCGGCGTACATCTTATACATGCGCATGAGTTCAGCCGCGAAAAGCGCGGCTTCCTCGCCGCCCGCTCCTCCGCGGATTTCCATGATTATATTTTTGTTGTCGTCGGGGTCTACGGGCAAAAGCAGTATTTTGAGTTCGCTTTCGACTTGGGCGAGCTCTTCCTTTTTCTCCTCTGCCTCGACGGACGCGAGCTCTTTGAGTTCGGGGTCGGTTTCGCTGTCGAGCATTTCCCTTGCCTGTCTTAAATCGTCGAGCGTTTTTTTATAGCGTTCGTAGGTTTCGGCTACGGGTTTGAGCGCGGACTGTTCCTTGGCTGTTTTCGTCCAAAGCGCGACGTCGGAAATGACCGCCGAGTCCGTGAGCGCGGCGGTAAGTTCGAGATATTTTTTTTCTATCGAGTCGAGTTTTTCGGTATTCACTTTGTTTCTCCTGTCTTTTTGCCTAAGGCTATCAAAAACCTGTCGAGCGAGGCATAATCCTTTTCCACCGTCACGGATTGGAATTTATCCGCGAAAAGGGTTTTCACCGCGTCGCCTATATCGAAGCCTATTTCCGCCATAAGCGCGCCGCCGTCTGCAAGATAATTATCAAGGTTATCGGCTATTATGCGGTAGAATTTCAGTCCGTCCTCCCCTCCGTCCAGCGCGAGCATAGGTTCGTATTTTACCGTATCGGAAAGCGATGCGATATCCTCGCTTTTTATATAAGGCGGATTGGTTACTATCAAGTCGAATTTGCCGTCGAGCGCGGCGAACATATCGCTTTCCGCCACGAGCACGTCCGTGCCGGCAAGGTTGGCGCGTGCGACTTCGAGCGCGGCGGACGAAACGTCGGACGCCGTGACCGAGGCTTTCGTATCCGCAAGTGCGCGCGCGATACAGCCGCTGCCCGTACACAAATCGAGCACGCGCAGCTGCCTGCCGCCGATGTATTTGACGGCGCGCTCGGCAAGCAGTTCGGTTTCGGGGCGCGGACAAAGCACGGCGTTTGTGACCTTTATGTCGTTGCCGCAAAATTCGGTATGTCCCAAAATATAGTCGAGCGGTTCGCCTGCACTTCTGCGTTTGACGTAACCTTTGAGTTTGACGTAATCGTCGGGCGCGAGCCTGGTTATTTCGAAGCGCTGACCTTTTTTGAGTCCGATGACTTCGGCAAGCATCCAGTCGTATTCCCGTTTGTCTATCCCGTTTTGTTCCAGCATTTGCTTAAATTCCGCACCGACGGTTTCTATATCGCGCTCGAAAAACTTTACGGGTTTTATGTTTTCGTTCCCGTCCATTTCGAGCACGGCGAGAAAACTTTTCAGCGCAACCTGCGCCATAGCGTCGTCGGGCGGATAAGTGGTGAGCCGCTGCAAGGCGAGCCCGGGAGCGCGCAGTGCGTTTGTGAATGCGTTGTCTGGCAATGCCGCGAGAAGACGCAGGACTTCGTAGGACACGCCTGCGACTATCGGAAGCAGCAGTATTCTCACGCCCATGCGCACAAACATGTTGCCCATGATTCGAAGTCCCGTAAGCGACAGCAGCCAGTTGGTAAGCGCGAACACGAGTATGCTTATTACGACCACGAGGAACAAAAACGTGGTGCCGCAGCGGTTGTGGCGCGTCGAGCATTTCTGCACGTTTTCCACGGTCATATCCAGTCCTTTTTCGTAGCAGTTGATTGTGCGGTGTTCCGCGCCGTGGTACATGAACGTGCGGCGTATGTCCTTCATGCGCGACACTATGAGCAGGTACAGCACGAATATTATTATCCGTATTACGCCCTCGATAAGACCCGACAGCCATGCCCAAAGCGTGACGGCTTTTTCTATGAGCGACGTAAGAAAAGACGGGAGCAGTATGAAAAGCCCCACGGCAAGGGCTATGCCCAAAAGCACGGCTATCGCCATTGCGCCGCCGCCCGGGGTTTCGTCCTCTTCGCCGCTTATTTTCGCGGACTGCATTAGCGCGCTCATGCCGCTTATAAGGCTTACGGCAAACGCAACGACTCCGCGGACAATGGGTACTTTTTTATACCATTGACCTTTTGTAGGCAGTCTGCGCGTCTGCAAGGCGATTTCGCCGTCGGGAGTGCGCACCGCCATTGCCTCGGACGTTTTTCCGCGCATAAGCACGCCTTCCATGAGCGCCTGTCCGCCGATAAGCGAAACCCGTTCTTTCTTCGGCTTTGTTTTCTTTTCTTTTTTGGTTTTCTTATCAGACAATTGTTTTCACCGGAATTTTTATGGTTTTATAGGATTTATAAGGGTACGGAAAAACAGCGGGCAGTTAAAAAAACCGCTTTTCCGCGTATGGGAAAAGACGGTTTCCGTTTCTTTGCCTATTGCTGTTTGTTGCCGTAGCGTTTGTTGAATCTGTCTATTCTTCCGCCTGTGTCAACATGTTTTTGTTTTCCGGTATAGAACGGGTGGCATTTGTTGCAAACGTCAACTTTGAGCACGTCGCCCTTTTTGGTGCTGCCGGTTACAAACTCCGCGCCGCAAGCGCAGACCGCCTTGACCTCGTGATAATCGGGATGTATATCTTGTTTCACGGTTTCGACCTCCTAACTGCATAAGTATCGCGCAAAAACGCTCAATCTTTATTATTATAAACAAAACGGGTTCGGGTTGTCAAGCGAATTTACTTTCTTTTCACCAAATCGCGTATGTCGCCCGCAGCCACCGAAAGACGTGTAACGGTGTTTACCTTTTCGCTCATCTTGTCGCGCGCGTGCATGACCGTGGTGTGGTCGCGTCCGCCGAAAAGGTTGCCTATCGTGGCGAGCGGCAAATCGAGCATGTCGGTTATAAGATAGATGCACAGCTGCCGCGGTTCGACGACTTCTTTCGTCTTTTTCTTTCCGACAAGGTCTTCGCGCGAAATGCGGAAGTATCGGCAGGTCGCGTCTATTATATCCTCGGCGGACGTGGGCGTGCCGCTCTCGCTGCCGTAATCGCGCAGCACTTCTTTCACCATGTCCACGGTCGGTTCGGACGTGCTCAGTTTCGAAAGGAATATTACTTTATTCAGCAGTCCTTCCATTTCGCGGATATTCGTGTCAATCTTTTCCGCCATGAAAGTCAGCACTTCCATGGGCAGGCTGCAATGTTCCAGCTGCGCTTTTTTCTGCAATATGGCGATACGGGTTTCCAAATCGGGCGGTTGTATGTCTGCGATAAGTCCCCATTCGAAGCGCGAGCGCAGACGCTCTTCGAGGTCGCGTATTTCTTTCGGCGGACGGTCGGAAGTCATTATCAGCTGTTTATTCGACTGATACATGTCGTTAAACGTATGGAAAACTTCTTCCTGCATGCCCTGCTTGCCTGCTATGAACTGAATATCGTCTATCATGAGCACGTCGGCGTTGCGGTATTTCTCGCGGAAGTTGTCGCTTGTGCCCTTGCTGGCGCGGATGGACGCGACGAACTCGGTCAAGAATTTCTCGCTGGACACGTACAGCACTTTCAAATCCTGGCGGTTGGTGCGCAGATAGTTGCCTATCGCGTGCATCATGTGGGTTTTGCCGAGTCCGACGCCGCCGTATATGAACAGCGGATTATATCTGAGTCCCGGCTCGTCGGCGACGGCGCGGGCGGCGGCATACACGAATCGGTTCGAGTTGCCGACCACGAAATTTTCGAAATTGTATTTCGGATTGAGCACCGTGACGTCGAGCGTGTGCTTGGGTTCTTCCTCGTCTACGGCGTCGGCGGTTTCGTCCTTTTCCTCGTACTTGACTGCTTCGGAAGGTTCGATTATTTCCAGCGCGGTAAGCAGCGGATTGACCTGTTTCATTACATTCATTATGAGCGGACGCAGACGCGAATCGATAAAATCCTTGTTCTTGTCGGACGGCGCAAGCAAAACCAGTTTCGCGCCCTTGACGGCAACGGGTTCGATTTTGCTAATCCACACGTCGAAGTCCACGACGCTCAAACACGTTTCCAATTTGCCGAGCATTTGCCCCCAAATTTCTCTTGCGTTATTCATCGGACGCCTCCCGATTTTCGTGGATACGCTTATCTATGTCGGCAAAATAAAACAGCAGCAGTCTTTCTATCATAGTTTCGGTATCCTCCCTGCCGAGTCCGCGGCGCAACACGTCGAAAACCGAGGTCATGAACGAACGCACGACCATGCGGCAGAAAAAGGTGTCGTTTTCGGACGGATGTTCGAACAGGTTGCCGAGCGTGAGGTTATAGCACTGTTCCACGAGTTTGTCGAAAAAGTCCTCGTAGCGCGTGGACGCGCACTTATCCGCAAGAATGAGTATGTCCTCGCCGTATTCGTCGAATATGCCGAGCAGACGTTCGGTTACGAGGCGCGCGCTTTTACCCGCGTCGCGGTCCGCCACGTTGAAAAGCTCGTCTATGAGTTTGGGGATACGGGTGTATGCGGGACGTACTATCGCAGTCAAAAGACCCATTTTGCCGTCGTAGTAGCGGTAAAGATTGCCGACGGGAACTCCCGCCTGCTCGGCTATCGTGCTTATATTGCCGCCGCGGTAGCCCTTTTCTACGTACTCTTTTCTGCCTGCCTGCAATATACGTTCGCTTATCTCTTTCTTTTTGTACTGCACGTGAAAAAACTCTCCTATCTTTTACCGTTATGTCGCCGACGTTTCAAAAGAGAAAGAAAGCGTCGGACTTTTATTATATCAAACGCGCAAGTGTTTGTCAACATGAAACGCATGCAAAATACGCGGCGCACGCAATTATTTCGGCATTGCGGAAACAGTCGCCGCAGAGCCGAAAACGACGTATATTTAATCTTCCACAAGCTCTGACGGAACAGGCAGTCCCAAACGGTTAAGCGGTATATATTCGAAATAATAGTCGCAGCCGACGGAATGAATGTAATCGAGCACGTCTTTATACTTCGGCTTTTTAAACCAGTTATCCAGCAAGTAGATATATTCCACGTCTATATTCGCGGGCGCCATGAGTTTCTTGTACTGTTTTTTCTTGAAATCGCACGTCTGCAATTTTTCGTCTACCGACCCCTCGACCTCTTGATGTTTGCACTCTATTATAAACAAGATATTGTTCGTCAACACAAAAATGCTGTCGTCGGGAAGCAGTCGTTTGGAAATGTAATTCGTCCATTCGATATTCAGTTTTTCCAAAAAAATGCTGTAAAATTTGTGCTTCTTATATACTTCGGCGACTTTTATGCCGTCGAAAAACACGTCGTGACCGCTTATCCCGTAATGCGGTTGCTGCGTAAGAAAGGAGGTCAAATCCGTTTTTCCTTCGAAAACCAGTCCCGTGCGGGTATTGCCGCCGCCTTTTCCGCTTTTAATCATTTGTTTTCTCCTTAATTGGTTATAAGCAATTCGTTTATTTTTCCGCGTCCGTCGGCTTTGCTGTTAATCATTCTGGCTGCCGATACCCTTTTAATTTCATAATCTTTATAGAGTTCGTCGAAAAAAACGTCCTCTTTATCTTTGTTTTTCGGGTCGGAATTGCTCAGAACAATCTTTGCGCCGGTCCGATTGATTTTGTCCACGAAGCGAGCCAGGCGGATTTGGTCGCCGTCGTCAAACGAACAGCCGTTGTACGACGTGAACGACGTTTTGCAAATCGGACGGTACGGAGGGTCTATATAAACGAAGGTGTTTTTGTCTATAAACTTTTCGGACATAGAGTAATCGCCGTGACGGATTATCACGTTTTGCAGCGCCGTATGGATATTGCGCAGATTTTCGGCGTCGCAAATCCCCGGATTTTTATATGAGCCCATGGGCACATTGTAATGCCCTTTGCTGTTTACGCGGTAAAGCCCGTTGAAACAGGTTTTGTTCAGAAATATCAAGTATGCGGCTTTTTCGGCTGCCTTTTCCCCGCTCAATTCGGTTGTATTGAATTTGCTGCGCATATCGTAGTAAAAAGTCTTTTTTTTGCTTTCGTCCGCAGACGAAAAAAACATCTGCATTTCTTCAAGACGTTCAATCAGTTCTGAGACATTGTTTTTAATGACATTATACGCGTTTATCAGTTCCGCGTTTATGTCGCTTATATAAATCTCTTCGAAATCGTATTTGGACAGAACATAAAACAATAATGCGCCGCCGCCCACCATAGGCTCGCAGTATTTTTTAAATACCCTTTCCCCGTCCTGCGGCAGCATTTTTCCGAGTTCGTCCAAAAGAGCGGTTTTACCGCCCGCCCATTTCACGAACGGTTTGGGTTCGGCGAAACTTTGTCTTTGCGATTTATTCCGTTTTTCCGCTTCTTTTGCCGACATATCTCAATCCTTTGATAACAGTATATATTGAACCGCGAGCAAAAGCAAGCGTTTTACTTACGAAATGCGTCGGGGCGTTATTTCCTGTCCGAGAGCAGTTCGGCATAAACTACGGATTTGGATATACCCCTGTCGGATGCGGCGCGTTTCATGGATTCTTTCTTGTCGTACCCGAGCGACATATAGTGTTCGACATGGTCTTTGACGGAAAGCGATTTCAATCTGTCGGCGGCGCAAGGGGCTTTTTCCACGACTATGACCATTTCGCCCTTGACGGTAAATTCGGGGACGCTGCCGAGCGTGAAACGAATCACCTGTTCATGCAATTTGCTTATTTCGCGCACCACGCATGCCTTTCTCGCGCCGAGGGTTTCGTACAGAAACGCAAGGTCGGTAAGCACGTTATGCGGCGGCGTATAGAAAATGAGCGTACTTTCCACGTCGGCTATGCGCGCGGCGGTCTTTTTGCGCTCGGATGCGGTTTCGGGAAGAAATCCGACCATGAGAAAAGACGACGTATCCATGCCGCTGAGCACGAGCGCGTTGACGCAGGCGCACGCGCCCGAAATAACCGTATATTCCAGCCCCTCTTCTATGAGCGCGTTTACGAGTATACTGCCCGGGTCGGATATGAGCGGCATGCCTGCGTCCGACACAAGCGCGACGTCCTTGCCATCTTTCAGTTTGGAAATTATTCCGTCCACGGCGGCGCGTTCGGAAAACTTGTGATATGCCGTCATCGGTTTTTTGATGCCGTAACGGTTTAAAAGTTCGCCGCTGTGACGCGTGTCCTCGGCGGCGACGAGGTCTACGCTTTTCAGCACCTCGACGGCGCGGTAAGTTATTTCACCCATATTGCCTATGGGGGTGGCTACTATATATAACATAAGACTCCTTTATTATATGTTTGATAACCATATAACGCTTGATTTATGGCTAATAATCATATAAACTGCCGATGTAAATTTTTTTTACTGTCGGTGACAGTAAATCAACCTTTTTACTTTTATTTGTTGTATAATAAAGAAAAAAGTACTTTGCGAGGATAATATGGAAAAGACAGTACAAACGAAATTGAATGCGGAATATGTTTTGTTGGAAAGTGTTTTGGATATGGTCGGCTTCGCGCTCGGCTGAGGACAATAAAAAGTACGGCGACCGACGGCGTAGAGGCGAGCAGTTCGAGGAAAGCAAGCGTTTTCGACAGGGAGTGTACTTCCTGTACATGACCCGAGAAAACGCGTCGCTTGACAAAGAAATGCGAAGCCTATACGCCGTCAGAAAAGACCTCTCTTTCGGGAAGTATTATCATGCCGTCTTTGCCGTCCTTTTTACATTCCAGCAGAAACAGATGCGGCGGCTTGCCGTCGCACGGACGGAGAATCTGTAACACTTTCGGGGTGAGTTTGGCGAGCGTACACAAATTCAATGTTTCGGCGAGGCGTTGGCTCTGCCCCACCGTATAGAATTTGCCGCCGCTTGAAAGCAGGCGCGACGCGCATGAAATCACTTCGGACAGCGTTACTTCAAGTTCGTGACGCGCGACGGCGACGGCGCGGCTTTCCTGCTTGAAACCGCTGCCCTGCTTTCTGTACGGCGGATTGGCGACGACGACTTTGAATCTGCCGACATTCGCGCTTTGCGCCGCGAAATCCTGCATGCGCGCGCAGACTATTTCGATGCGGTCGGCAAGAGAGTTGAGCCGCGCATTGCGCTCGGCAAGCGACGCGCTTTCGGGCTGTATCTCCACGCCCGTCACGCGCATGCCGCGCTTTGCCGCGATGAGCGTTGCTATTATACCGTTGCCGCAGCCGAGGTCGCACGCGTCGGCATTCGAACCTTTTACGAAGTTCGCAAGTTCCACGGCGTCGCATCCGAAACAGAAAAGTTCGTCGTCCTGAATAAGTTTGAGTCCTTTATACTGCAAATCGTCTATGCGTTCCATTACGCTCTTTGTACGACCTCCACCGTGAAAATGCTCCCTTTCTTTTCCGCTTTGACGGCGCGGCTTATTTCCACGCCGACGACCGCAAGAACGGTCGAACCGACGGCTATCACGGGCAGACGGTCGCGCAGGCGCAGCGGCACTTTTTTGTCTATCAGATATTCTTTGAGTTTGCGGTTTCCTCCGCCGAACGGCTCGAACGTGTCGCCGTCGCGGCGCATACGGATAACGGCGTCCGGCGGGATTTTGTCCGCATTCAGATAAAGCGTGCGTCCGAATCCGTCCGACGTGTCGAATTTATCTATCTCGGAAGCGCTTCGCACCGTGACGCAGAATACGCCGAAAGAATAAGCGCCGACGCCGAAAGCCGCCTCTTTCTTTTCTATCGTTTCGGCGCGGTAAAGCGTGACTTTGCCGTATTCGCTTGCCGCAATCAGACCGCCCGCGACCTCGGCACGGCAGTCGTCGCGCGCGGCTTTCACTATCGAGTTTATCGCGGCTTCGGTGTAATCGTCGGTGAATTTTCCGAGCATTTTAACGGCGTAGCGGTTTGCTATCGAGGGATGGGCTTTGAGTTTTTCCGCTCCGATTTGGACGCCGCCGCCGAATGCGGAAACGATGTTGTTTTCGTTTATATACGAGTTTATAAACCCGTCGTCCTCGCGGGCGCGGCAGGAAAGCGACACGAGCGCGGTTTCGGCATTGCACCGTTTTTCCATGAGAGGAATGAGCTCCGCGCGGACGAAATTGCGGAAATATTCGGTGTCCGTATTCGTCTTGTCATCCACATAAGGCACGGCGTTTTTCACGACATAGTCGTCTATCTCGGCGCGGCTTACGCCGAGCAGAGGACGGAATATGCCGCCGGACAGCACATCCATGCCTTTCAGTCCCGAAACCGAACAGCCGCGCATGATGTGCATGAGCACGGTTTCGGCATTGTCGCCCCTATGATGAGCGACGAGCACCAGCTCGGCTTTTTTTTCGTCGAGCAGCCGACCGAATATCTCGCGCCGAGCCCTGCGTGCCTCGTCTTCCGCGCCGCGTCCGCTCAGTTTCATACGCGCGGGAACGTCGGCTTTTTCCACAGTAACGGAGACATTATTGCGCTTGCAGTATTCGGCAACAAACTTGCTGTCGCGGACGGAATCCTCTCCGCGCAGACCGTGTTCGACATTGACGACGGTCACGTTTGCCGCGTCGATTTTTTCCGAGTGCAAAACAAGATGCAGCAGGCACATGGAGTCCCTGCCGCCGCTGACCGCGACGGCTATCTTTTTACCCGACGCATATTTTTCGATAAGCGAGATTGCGTTTTCCATTTATACAGTATAACATTGAAGCCCTGCGCCGTCAAGAAAAACTCCGTCCGTCTTCGAAATTGTGACATATACGGACAAAATTCGGCATAAATTTTTATATACGCATTAACTATTTGTGAGGTAGAAAACAATGAAGGATTATATTCGGGAACGTGCGGTGGGGCTGGCGCAGTACATAATCGAAAAACGAGCTACGGTACGCGACGCCGCAAAGGTGTTCGACGTATCGAAAAGCACCGTACACAAAGACGTTACGCAGAGGCTGAAAAGTATCGACCCCGCTCTGTGCGACAGCGTAGGCGACGTGTTGCAGGTCAATTTGAGCGAGAGACATTTGCGCGGCGGCATGGCGACAAAGGAAAAGTATCTGAAACAGAAAGAAAAGTAGTTTTTTACAGAATTTTTTTCTAAGGATGAGATTCCCCCGATTCGGTCGGAATGACAAAGAAGTAAAACGCGAAAAAGAGATAAAAAGGACTTTTGACAAAGTCCTTTTTTACTGCAATGTTATGCGGCGGTTGAGTTTTTCGAAGGAAAAGCACTCAATCAGCTCGTTTAATTTTACGGGGGCGTCGGTTTCGGTTATGCCTGCCGCGTAAGCGAGCCGCCCTATTATACGCTCGGGCGGAAAATCAGACAGCGCGCAGGCGAGGGAGTCGCCGTCGCGTTTGCTGAGGCGTCTGCCGTCCGAAGCCGTGACAAGCGGAATATGCGCATAGTGCGGCGGCTTTTCGCCGAACAGTCCGTAAAGATAGATTTGACGCGCCGTACTGGAAACGAGGTCCTCCCCTCTGACAACTTCGGTCACGCCGCTTGAAATATCGTCCGCGACCACAGCCAACTGATAGGCATATACCCCGTCGCTGCGGCGGATTATAAAATCGCCGCACTGCTTTTCGAGGTTCTGCGACTGTCTGCCGCAGAAGCCGTCGGCAAACGTCACGGTTTCGTCCGGCACGCGCAGGCGGATACACGGCGGACGGGATTTTCTTTTTTCGTCCGCCTGTTCTTTCGTGAGCCGTTTGCACTTTCCGTCATAGACATACGAGCCGTCGCTCAAATGCGGCGCCTGCGAGGCATGGAGTTCGGAACGCGAACAGAAACACGGATAAGTCAGTCCGAGGTTTTCCAGCTTTTTTTCGTATTCGCGGTAGACTTCGGCACGCTCGCTCTGATAGATTATTTCGCCGTCGAACTCGAAACCGAGGCGGTTCAAATCGCGGATTATTTCGTCGGCGGCACTGCGCGGACAGCGCGCGGCGTCGAGGTCCTCTATTCTCAGCAGAAATCTGCCGCCCCTTTTCCTGACGGAAAGATATGCGACGAGCGCGCACAGCACGTTGCCCAGGTGCATGCGTCCGCTGGGTGTGGGCGCGAATCTGCCGACGGGCGGTTTATCCTGCGCGTTATATGTTTTCATCGGGGAACAGTATTTTATCGAGGAACATGCCCGTATAGCTTTCCTTTACTTTCGCCACCTGTTCGGGCGTTCCGCATGCGATTATCTCGCCGCCCATTTCGCCGCCCTCTTTGCCGATATCTATGATATAGTCGGCGACTTTGATGACGTCGAGATTGTGTTCGATTACGACTATGGTATTGCCGCCCGAGCCGAGCCGCTGCAAAATGGAAATGAGTTTGTCCACGTCGGCGATATGCAGTCCCGTAGTCGGTTCGTCGAGAATGTACAGCGTTCTGCCCGTGGCGCGCTTTGCAAGTTCGGTAGCGAGTTTGACGCGCTGCGCTTCGCCGCCCGACAGAGTGGTTGCCGGCTGACCGAGCTTTATGTAGCCGAGCCCGACTTCGAACAGAGTTTTTATTTTATTGTACACGGACGGGATATTTTCGAAAAACGCGCACGCGTCCTCGACCGTCATTTCGAGCACGTCGTTTATGCTTTTGCCCTTGTACTTTACTTCGAGGGTTTCGCGGTTGTAGCGTTTGCCTTCGCACACCTCGCACGGCACGTAAACGTCGGGAAGAAA
The DNA here is from genome assembly GCA_022793815.1 of Clostridia bacterium. Taxonomy (GTDB): domain Bacteria; phylum Bacillota; class Clostridia; order Christensenellales; family Pumilibacteraceae; genus MGBC157735. The sequence continues at coordinate 46,169 of JAAWDP010000019.1, forward strand.
ATTCATTTCTATCTTGATTATGCCGTCGCCCTGGCAGTGTTCGCACCTGCCGCCCTTGACGTTGAACGAAAACCTGCCTGCTTTATAGCCGCGTTCCTGCGCGTCGGGGGTCTTGGCGAAAAGCTCGCGTATCTGCGAAAACACGCCCGTATACGTGGCGGGATTGGAGCGCGGCGTTCTGCCTATCGGGCTTTGGTCTATGCATATCACCTTGTCGAAATGTTCGCAGCCCTTTATCTCGCGGTATTTGCCTTCGTCGGCGCGGCTGCCCGAAACGGCGTTGTGCATGGCGGGATAGAGTATCTGGTTTACGAGCGAGGATTTGCCGCTGCCGCTGACGCCCGTGACGGCGGTAATCGCGCCGCAGGGGATTTTCACGTCGATATTTTTGAGGTTGTTCTGGCATGCGCCGTAAATCTCTATGAAATGTCCGTCGCCCGTTCTGCGCTCTTTCGGCACCTGTATTCTGCGCTCGCCCGAAAGATATCTGCCCGTAACCGAGCGCGGCTCTTTAATTAAATCGGCAACCGTGCCTGCCGCCACTATTTCGCCGCCGTGCACACCTGCGCCCGGACCTACGTCCACTATCATATCGGCGCGGCGCATGGTGTCCTCGTCGTGCTCGACGACTATAAGCGTGTTGCCGAGGTTACGCAGTTTTTCCAGCGTATCTATGAGTTTGGCATTGTCGCGCTGGTGCAGTCCTATGCTGGGTTCGTCGAGGATATACAGCACGCCTTGCAGTCCGCTGCCTATCTGCGTGGCAAGGCGTATGCGCTGCGCCTCTCCGCCCGAAAGGGTTTCCGCGCTGCGTGTGAGCGTGAGATAATCGAGTCCGACGTTCACCAAAAAGTCGAGGCGCGCGTTTATTTCGCGCATGAGCGGCGCGGCAATCAGCGCATTGCCGCCCGTCAGGTCGAGTCCGCGGAAAAAATCGCGTATCTTGGCAATCGACATACTGCAAAGGTCGTAGATATTTTTGCCGCCGACGTACACGGAGAGCGCTTCCTTTTTAAGACGTTTGCCGCCGCAGTCGGGACACGGGGAAATGCGCATGTATCTTTCTATATCGCTTTTGACCCAGTCGCTGGACGTGGTGCGGTAGCGGCGGTCGAGGTTGTTGATTACGCCCTCGAATGCCGCCTGAAACTTGCCCTCGTAGGAACCGCTGCTGTAAGTCATATCCAGTTTTTCGCCGCCGTTGCCGTACAGCAGAAGATTTTTTATATCTTCGCCGAGGTCTTTGAACGGGGTGTCCAGCGAAAATCCGTAGCGTTTGGACAGTGCTTTGAAATACATTTCCGTATGCGATGCGGAATCGAAATTCCAGCCCGTTATCGTGAGCGCGCCCTCGCGCAGCGACTTGCTTCCGTCGCCGTATATGAGCGTGGGGTCTATCTCCTGACGGTAACCCAGTCCGGTACAGGACGGGCATGCGCCGAACGGCGAATTGAACGAGAACAGGCGCGGCTCGACTTCCATGAAAGATATGCCGCAGTGCGGACAGGAATATTCGGTGTTGAAAAGGCGCTCTTCGCCGTCGCAGTCGATGACCATGAGTCCGTCGGCGAGGCGCAGTGCGGTTTCCGCGCTGTCCGTGAGTCTTTTGGTGATGCCGTCTTTTACTACCAGTCTGTCCACGACTACGGAAATATTGTGTTTGACCTGCCTGTCGAGTTTGATTTCTTCGTCGAGCGGATAGACCTCGCCGTCGACCTTGACTCTGCCGTAGCCGTCCTTTTTAAGCGATTCGAACAGTTTTGCGAACTCGCCTTTTTTGCCGCGAACTATCGGCGCGGTGACGAGGATTTTGCTGCCCTCGGGATATGACAGAATTCTGTCGACGATTTCGTCTATCGACTGCTTGACTATTTCCCTGCCGCATTCGTGGCAGTGAACCTTGCCGACTCTCGCGTACAACAGACGCAGATAGTCGTAAATTTCCGTGACCGTGCCGACCGTGGAACGGGGGTTGCGGCTGGTGGTTTTCTGGTCTATGGATATCGCGGGCGAAAGTCCGTCTATGCTTTCGACGTCGGGCTTGGACATCTGTCCCAAAAACATGCGCGCGTAAGACGACAGCGATTCGACGTAGCGGCGCTGTCCCTCCGCGAAAATCGTATCGAACGCGAGGGAAGTCTTGCCGCTTCCGCTGAGTCCCGTAAACACGATGAGTTTATCGCGCGGCAGTGTCAAATCGACGTTTTTGAGGTTGTTTTCTTTTGCGCCTTTTATTACTATTTCGTTCATAAGCACTCCTATAATATTTCGACCAAACGTGACACGGCGCTACGCTAAAAGTTTTCGAAAAAAACTTTTGCTTGCTTAATCCGTGTCAGTCGAACTCGATAAAGACTCACGCTTATAGCGCTCGTGAATTTTTAACGCCGTTCGTTTGCTTAAAGCAAACTCTGCGGCTATATCCGAATTTCGCCGCTCACCGCGGCTAAATTCTCAAAGGTCGTAATTTCGGCGCATGTCCGAAATTACTCCCCGCTTCGCGGATTTTTTTCTACTGTGTAGATTCCTCGGCTACGCTCGGCAGTGACACTGAAAAAAATGGGCGGCATGACAAAGAAAAAATTGACAAGTAAATTACGAATTTACTTTGCGGCGTGCGAAAGCTTTTTGAGCTCCGCTATCTCGTCGCGCAGGCGTATGGCGGTTTCGAAATCGAGCGAGGCGGACGCCGTGCGCATGAGTCCTTTGAGCATGTCTATGCGGCGCGGAATGTCCTTGACGTCCAGTTTTTTCTCGGCTTTCGACGTTATCTGCAACGAGGACTGAATGGGTTTGACAATGGTTTTCGGGGTTATGCCGTGTTCGGTATTGTACGCAATCTGTTTGTCGCGGCGTCGCTCGGTTTCGTCGATTGCGCGGCGCATGGAGCCCGTGACGACGTCTGCATACATTATAACCCGACTTTCGGCGTTACGCGCGGCTCTGCCTATCGTCTGAATGAGCGCGCTGTCGCTTCGGAGGAAACCCTCCTTGTCCGCGTCCAAAATGGCTACGAGTTTGACCTCGGGAATGTCGAGTCCCTCGCGCAGAAGGTTTATGCCGACTATGACGTCGAAGTCGCCGCGGCGCAGTCCGTTTATTATTTCTATGCGCTCCATGGTGTCTATATCGGAATGAAGGTAGCGCACTTTGATTCCGTTGTCGCCGAGGTACGTCGTGAGCGATTCCGCCATTTTTTTGGTGAGCGTGGTGACGAGCACACGCCCGTCGCTTTCGACGGTTTTGTTTATTTCGCCGAGCAGACTGTCAATCTGACCCTCGACGGGTTTGACGATTATTTCGGGGTCGACAAGTCCCGTCGGGCGGATTATCTGCTCGACGTACCTGCCGCCTGTGAGCGACAGTTCGTAGGGCGCCGGCGTTGCCGACACAAACACGGTCTGCCCTATCCTCGCGTTGAATTCCCTGAAATCGAGCGGACGGTTGTCGTAAGCCGCAGGCAGGCGGAAACCGTAGTCTACAAGCGCGTTCTTTCTCGACAGGTCGCCGTGATACATTGCGCGTACCTGCGGCAGCGTCATGTGGCTTTCGTCCACGAACAGCAGAAAGTCGTCGGGGAAATAGTCGAGCAGCGTGAACGGCGGCATGCCGGGGGCGCGTCCGTCGAAATAGCGCGAGTAGTTTTCGATACCGCTGCAATATCCGACTTCGCGTATCATTTCCATATCGTAATTTACGCGCTGTTCTATGCGCTGGGCTTCGATGAATTTGCCCGCGTTTTTGAAATATTCCACCCTCTCGTCGAGGTCGGCTTGAATCTGTTTGAGCGCCGAATCCATTACGCCGCGTTCGAAAACGTAGTGTGTAGCGGGAAAAATCGCGACGTGTTTCAGTTTGTTAAGCACCTTGCCCGTAAGCGCGTCTATCTCGCTTATCTCCTCTATTTCGTCGCCGAAAAACGTGACGCGCACCGCCACTTCCGAGGACGAAGCAACGAACACGTCTACATTGTCGCCTTTGACGCGGAAGTTCGTGCGTTCGAATTCGACGTCGCTGCGCTTATAGTTTATTTCCACAAGGCGGCGGATAAGCGCGTCGCGGTCCATCACGTCGCCCGGGCGCAGGGAAATGCTCAGTTTGAAAAATTCTTCGGGCGCGCCGAGTCCGTAAATACACGACACGGATGACACGACTATCGTATCGCGGCGTTCGTGCAGAGAGCAGGTCGCGCTGTTGCGCAGTTTATCTATCTCGTCGTTTACGGACATGTCCTTTTCGATATACGTATCGGTTGATGCGATATAGGCTTCGGGCTGATAATAATCGTAATAGGATACGAAATATTCGACGCGGGAGTGCGGAAAAAATTCGCGGAATTCGTTGCACAGCTGCGCCGCGAGCGTTTTGTTGTGAGCCAGCACGAGCGTGGGACGGTTGACGCGGGCAATCACGTTTGCCATGGTGAACGTCTTGCCGCTGCCCGTAACGCCTTTGAGAACCTGCGCTTTCAGACCGTTTTCTATGCCTTCGACAAGTTCGTCTATCGCCTGCGGCTGGTCGCCCGTCGGCTTGTATTCGGATTCGAGAATGAATTTGTCCACGCTGAAATTATAGCAAAACCGCGGCGCGGTTGTCAATCAAAGAAGGGGCGCACAATTTTCGGCAAGGCAAAATTTATGCGGCGCTCACACGGCGAGGTGCAGGCGTTTGAAAAAGCGCGATAAAAAACGCGCGCTGTTAAAAGCACGCGTTTTGTTTTGGATTATTTTTTATTAAGGAATTATTTGTTTTGAGAAAGTTCCGCTTTCCAGCGCTGCCAGATTGCTATACCGCCCCATACCGACAGACCCGCGGCTACCACGCCGACGGCGATGAGTATGAGAATGTAGTATGCAAACGGGTCTGCACCGACTGCCACGCCGTGAACGTAACCGTTCATTGCGTTGGAATTGACGACCGTATAAAGCACGTTGTGCATTGCCTGCTGCGCGTAGAATTTATTGGTGTCGTCTTTGAGCGCGATGTTCGAACCTCCGTACTGTTTGAGCGCGACGTCGCCGCCCGCGGCAACCATTTGGTCTTTGTTCATGTAGCCGCCGTTGTCGTAGTCGGTGATAACCATGCCGTTAAAGCCCCATTCCTGCCGAAGCACCTGAGTGAGCAGTCTGTAATCGCCGCCCGCCCAAGTATAGCCTATGCGGTTGAACGAGGACATTATCGCAAGACAAGCGGGAACTTCCGCGGTCTTTTCGGTATATTGTCCGTCCTTGTACTCCCAGTATTTGATTTCGACCGTGCCGCGCTGTTCCACGCACATTTGGAAAGGCTTGAAGTAGATTTCGCGCATTGCCTGTTCGTTGCTCCACGTGGCAAGACCCGTTCTGTGACCTTCCTGGTCATTGAGAGCAAAGTGTTTGATGAACGAATACATGCCCTTTTTCGCGGTCGCCTTGACAGCCTCGACGCCCATTACGCCGGAAATAAACGGGTCTTCGGAATAGTACTCGAAGTTTCTGCCTGCAAACGGCGTGCGGTGAATGTTCATTGCGGGAGCGTACCAACCCGAAGCCAGCACGTTTTCGCGCAGACCGTCTTCCGCGACAAGATTGCCGTGTTCGTAGGAAATCTCTTTGTTCCACGACGCCGCGATGTTGACTTCCGAAGGATAGGTTATGGAATAGGACTCGTGTCCTACCATGCTGTTCAGACCCGCGGGTCCGTCGAGGTCGATTGCCTTGGGCTTGTTGATGGACTTCGCTCCGTCCGTCTTATAACCCGCCATGTTGATTATGGTGGTGACTTCCTTTACCGTCATGCGGCTGATAAGCGCGTCCCATGCGGGGTCGTCGAAAGCCTTGCCGCGCATATCGATAAGTTCGAGTGTGCCTTCCTTTCCGAAGCCGTTGAATTTCTTTGCGGCGTCGGCGTCGCTCATAGGGTTGTTGGAAGCGGCGCGTCCCGCGGCGGCTATCTTGGCTTTAATGTCGTCGCTTACGGTTTCCTGCCAAACGTATCCGTTCTTTTCGTCGACAGATGCGACCTTGGCGGTTTGCTTGCCGTGCGTGACGGGGAAAGTGCCTTCCCAGTCTTTACGCGTAAGGTACTTATCTCTTGCGATATAGTTGGACGCGTCGAAGCGGTTGGTTACTTCCACATCCTTGTTCACGTTGGATTTCGAGTAAGTCGTCTTATCGAACTCCGGGTTGTTCCACACTCCGACGAAAGTCTTGTCGCCGGCGGCTGTCATACCGTTTGCGGTCGTCTTTTCCTTATACGCGAGCACGTTGTTCGCCGCCGCGTGAGCATCCTCGGCGGCGGTGACGAGATAGTCGCCTTCGTCGAGTATATACGTTTTCGCCTTGACGTCGTCATAGGAAATAAAATCGGAAACATTGATTTTTACTTCCACGTTTTCGGTCGCGTTAGGCTCGATTTTTCCCGTCTTGGCAAAACCCACCAGCGATACGGCGGATTTTTCCACGTGGTTTTCTCTGTCGTAAGCCGTATAAGGCGCGGACACGTAAACCTGCACCGCGTCTTTGCCGGCAACGGTTCCGACGTTTTTGACGTCGACTTTAACCGTTATTTCGCCGTTGTCAGCCTTGGGCGATACGGTGAAATTGCTCCACTCGAAATTCGTATACGATTTGCCGTAGCCGAACGGATATTGCACCGCAGCCGCGTAGTCGTAAGTTCCGACTTTCTCCTCGCCCATTACTTTGTCGAAGTAGCGGGTTTCGTAGTATTTGTAACCGACGTAAATGCCTTCGTCGTAAGATATTCCGAAACCTGCGCTCTTACCTGCGGAGTCGAGGTATTGGAAGTCGCCCATGTTCATCATCGCGGGCGACGAGAACGCGTCGTAAGCGAACGTATCGACAAGATGTCCCGAAGGAGTAACCTTGCCGCTTATGACGTCGGCGAGAGCGTTGTAAGTTTCGCCGCCTGCGCCGGGCGCCCAAACAACCGCGCCGATGTTGGGATAGTCTTTAACCCAGCCGAGTTCGAAAGCGTTGTTCGTGTTTACCACTACAATCACATTGGTGAAATTGTCGTTGAGATATTGTATTATGCCCAGTTCCACGGAATCGGGTTCGAGGTAGTGTTTGTCCTTATCCTCCTCTATCTTGGTATATCCGCCCATGTATCTGGGAAGGTCGCCGCCTTCGCCGCCCGTGCGCGAAAATACGAATATCGGAGTGGTGCCCTTTGCGGAATCGAGCAAGCCGCTTTGCTTCTGCATTACGTCAAGCGGACACTCGTTGATTTGCCACTGGTAGCTCTGTCCGAAGTTTATTACGCCGCCGCCGAGTTTGTAGTCTTTACCCTCGCCCTTGGTATAGAAATCCCAAAGCGTGGAATTGACTTCGTAGTTCTGCGCTTCCATTGCGGATTTGAGGTCGCCGTTTATATAGCCGACGCCCGAACCCGTGCCGCCCGCAGTCATTTTGGTGACGTTTTTGGAAAACAGGCTGACTTTGGTCTTATTCGACGCGCTGGTCGCAAGCGGCAATCCCTTGCCCGCCTCGGTTTTGTTTTCCAAAAGCACGAAACCTTCCGCACCGGCATCTCTTACGAACTTTTGTTCGTAATCGTCGAGTTCTTTTACCGATTTGAAATCGCTTTTGTTATACTCTTTGTCGAGTTTCTCGGTTTGCTCGTTGCCCGTGCCTTCGGTCTTTCTGCCTGCCGTGCCGAAGAAATCTCTCATTACGTCGTCGAACTGCGTCACCGTAACGGCGGGAAGAGCAATAGCAAACGCAATCAAAAGCGCAAGCAGGCTGCCGATAAGAACGGTAAACCATTTCGCACTCATCTTTTTGCGTGTCTTTTCAGTCTTTGCCATATTTCATTCTCCTATTCTTATTTATAAAACCAAACTCAACGAAACCGTACCGCCGCCGTGATGTGCGGCGCGGTTTCTATGTCTTTGCTTTGTTTCGGATTACATCACAGAGGACGGGAAATCCGAATTGTCTACGGGAGTATAGGAAAGTTTTGCGCTGCAATTGATAATTATCTTGTCTATGTTGATTACCGACAATCTTTCGGGCGCTACGAGAACTATCGTGTTCTCGCCCTCTACGAGGTTGATATTCGCCGTTACGGTGTCCGCAAAATTGCGATAGAAAGAAAAGTCGGTAACTTCGATGGTTTCCAATCCCGGCAAAACTCCCGTCAATGCGACTTCCGTATCGTTCACTTTGAGTTTAACGGGCGCCTCGGCGGAGAAGTCGACTGCATCCACTCTGGTCGGCGTTTGACCGTTGTCGACTTTTGCGGAAGCGGCACGGAGTTTGAGCGTAGCCTCGCATGCTTTGGACGCGGTGATTTTCCAGGTCATGAGCGTGCCTTTGCCGTAGAAGTTGCCGACATTGGTAACTTCGGGGCCCTGCTCTTCGTCGCTGCCGGTGTATTCGGTGTTGCCCGTTTCCACTATTACTTTGACGGGCAGTTCGGATTGATACTGCGGGTCGAACATTATCATCCAACCGTTAGGCGAGTTCCAGTCATGGTCGGGCGGAACTTTACTGGCATCGAACTGCATTGACGTGCCGACGGTTATATCGGCGTTTTCGGCCTCGAACGAATAATCCTTTTCGCCGCAGCCTACGAGTGCGAACGAAGCAAATACCACCGTAAGGGCGGCAACCGCCATAGCGGTCAAAAGTTTAAACTTTTTCATAACTATTTTCTCCTATTTTTTAATCTGTATAAGTTATAAGCCGACCGAGCGCAAACGGCAAAAGAAAATACCATCACGACTCTTTTCTTTACCCGCGCCCGGCGGCTTTTAACATCTTGCTTTTAAGCAGCTTTCGTCTGCTCTGCGAGCCACTGCCACATATTTCCGGCAGCCGTGCACTTCGCGCTTGTTATGTCCGCAGCGGACGAAATCGTGCTGTTGTCGAACTGTTTCTTCACGTCGTCGTTGAACGCGTAAATCCATACCCAATGTCCGTCGTAGAAACCGCTGCCCGTCCAGGACGAGGGATTGGGGTCGTCTACGCCGCGCACTTTGTCCGTGTATGTAAGATGTATATTCTGCGCGCCTGCTTGAAGCAGTCTTATATACGTGGATTTGACGAACTTTGCGGGGTCGACGGTTCTGTCGTCCTCCGACTGCAAAAACCACATATTGTAATCTTTGATTTGCTCTATCATCTCATCGGAAATTTTCGAGTTGTTGTACGCTTCGCAAATCGGATAGAACGCCGCAAAGTAGCCGCCGTGTTCGAAAGCCATGTTCATGGTCATATAGCCGCCGTTGGAACAGCCGCCCAAGTATATTCGGTTTGTATCGACGTCGTCGTTGCTTTCGACATAAGAAGTTATCGCTTCGAACAGCGCTTCGGTGTACATGGAAACCTGTTTGTCCGCGCCGGGTTTGTCGACGTTGTTTTCGCCGTCGCCGCCGTCCATCCACATGGTGGGCGTCTGTACGGCGAGCACGTAAGCGCCCTTACACGTCGCGCTTGTAAAATAGTGCTGGATGTTTGTCGTGTTTTCGCTTGTGAGCGCGGTAACTTCGTTGCCGAGCAAAGATATGTCTATGTCGGTTCCGCCCTCGCCCATGCCGTGCAACCATATTATAAGAGGGTTTTTGCCTGCGTCGGTCTTTGCGCCTTCGGGCGAGAAAGCGGCGCGCTGCAACGTGATTTCCTTCCCGTTGTCCGTATATTTCACGGTGTCCTTATGCCAGCTTTCGGTTTGGGGGACTTTTATGTTGCTTTTGTCGGACTTGATGTTGAATTTTTTGCCGACTTCCACGTTTGCGCCGCCCACGGTGAAAGCTTTGCGCGCGGTCAAGGTGGTGGTTATGCTCTCCGCCCATTTGTTCACGTTCTTCGTTTGGTCATACGTAAACGGGCTTGCTTCGCCGTATTTTACGGTCATTTCGAAAGCGACGTACTTGCTTTGCGAATCGGTCTTTTTGCCGTCGGCGTCACACACGTAAGCGTTTGTAACGGTACGTTTGGACGAACCGTTTTTGACCTCGAACGTATCCTTGTCCACGCCGCTTACGTTATCCGAAAATTCCACCGTTATTTTCGGTATGGCGGGTCCCCATTCGTAGCCCATTACGGTCAGGCTTGCCGACTTTGCTTCCGCTGCGGCGGGTACGGGGTCTTTGCCGCATGCGCAGAGCATGACGCAAGCCGTAACCGCAAGCAAAGCCGCCGCTATGATTGAGGCAATCTTTTTTCTTATCATAGTCCTTATCTCCTTTTTACTTCGGATTTTGCGGAAAGCGCATGCAAAAAAACAACAATTGCGCCATCCGTTTTTGCAAGCAGATTATACAAAAAAAGAGCAACCCTTTTCAATAGAGTTGCCCTAAACTTGCGATTTACGGCGTAAATTTACCGCGCATGTCTTTTTTCGTTCAACCGACGTCTTTCAGCTCCTGCGCCTCTTTCGCGTCGGGAACGGGAAGCATTATTTTAAGGCGGTACACGTCACAGTCCGCGCTTACGAACATTTCGCCGCCGTATTTTTGAGTCAGCGTTTTCATGCTTTTCATACCGTAGCCGTGATTTACCCTGTCTGCGCTGGACGTGAGCGGCAGTCCGTCTTTGAACCGTATCTGTCCGTCGAAATAGTTTTCTATCTGTATTATCAGCATATCGCCGATACGCCTTACCGTGAAATCTATCACCCTGCGCGATTTGTCGCTCACTTTTTCGACGGCTTCTATCGCGTTGGAAAACATATTGCCGAACAGCGTATATAATTCGCTTGCACGCATGAACGACAGCGATTTACCGTCCGCCATGCACGACAGATTTATTTCGCTTTTTTGGCACTGCATGCTTTTTTCCGTGAGAATAACGTCGAGAGGAATACAGCCCGTACTTACTCGCGCGTCGTAGAGCTTGACGGCTTTTTCCATTTCTTCGAGTTCTTCCTCGGAAATGCCGTCGCCTGCGCGAAGTCCTTTGATTCGGTGTTTAAGGTCGTGACACTTGATGTTCACGATGTCCATGCTCTGTTTGGAAATCTCGTACTGGCGTTTGTCGTTGCGCCACATCTGCCTTATGACCTCTATATCCTGTCTGAGTCCGAGGTTTTCCAGCATGCCCGACTGCAACGATAATATAAACACGCAGCACAGAAACGAGAATACGAAATTTATCGTCAGCAGCATCATGTGATGCCAATAGTAATTATTCGTCCAGGAACACAAAAGCACAGTGACGCTGAGCGTGAGCGCGGATATGAGCAGAATGTTGCGGCTGTGCAGACGCGCGAGCGAATATTTTTTGATACGGCGCGCGAACAGGAAGAACACGGCGACGTATACCGCTATCAGCGCGATATTGCTTATAATTTCGGACGCCCATTTCCAACCTACAAGTTCGGCAAGCCGCCAGACGAGTCCGTTTATTTCTGCTATGCTGTAAAGACGGTACGCCATGTTCTGGGCGGTGTACGCAGCCACGCCGCAAAAGAGCAGAGTGCCTATTTTTTCGTCGAAGCACTGCCATAGCACAAGCAGCGTGATTGAAAACATCACAATATACATTGCCGAGCCGAACAGAAAATGCGGCACGAGCGCCATAAGCACCGAGACCAAAAATGCGGCGGCGGCGCAAAGGGTCAGACCCGAAACCAGCCGCACAATAAAAAATTTGCGGCGTTTGAGTCCGAAAACGAATATGCCTTCGGCAATCACTATCTGAAACAGAAACGGCAGCAGCGAATAGAGGTAATGCGCGAGCGCGAGGTCGAAATTCATTCTAAGCGTCCCCCCCCCGTGAAAATATCCATGAGCGCTTCCACAAACGCCCTGCGTTTGGGGTGGCTTATTTTCAGCACGTGACCGCCTACGTCCACCTCGTTGCCTTTGACTTTATTCACGTAGCGGCTGTTCACGAGGTAACAGCTGTTGCAGCGCAGAAATCCGCAGCCGGCAAGGCGTTTTTCCGCCTCGCTGAGCGTTCCGCGCGCTTCTATCTCTTCGTCGACCAACTGGTATTTTACTTTGTGTCCCATAACTTCCACATACACGAGCTTATCCGTGGATATGCGGCAGAAGCCGCTGTTTACGGGAACAAGCACGCTGCGCGTTTCCTTTGCGCGCGCCACGTTCACCGCCTTTTTGAGCTTGAGCGAAAAATCGGCGTAGGACACGGGTTTGAGTATGAAATCGAGAGCCGCGACCTCGTAGCCTTTCTGCGCATACTGCGCCATTTTGGTAACGAAAATGAGCGTCACGCAATCGTCCTGGGCACGAAGCGAACGCGCACAATCAAGACCCCCGATTCCCGGAAGGTCTATATCCATAAAAACAATAGAGAAGTACGAATGTTTATAGGCTTTCAGAAATTCTTCCGCGCTGCGGTAGCGCGTCGTATCCAGCTTTATTCCCTTGTCCTCACCGTAGCGGCGAAGGTATTTCAAAAGTACTTCCGCTTCTTTCGAATCGTCTTCGACCAAAGCGATGTTCATATATGTAATCCCCTCCCTTTTATGCAATTATATCATATATACATTCTCTTTTCAATAGAAAACCGAAAATTTGTCGCAAACTTGCCGTTTTGCGGCATAAACTTACGAAAAACAGATGAAAACAGCGTTTTATAAGGCGCAGACCCCTCGGCTGCGCTCGGGGGTGACAGGAAAAAAATACGGAGTGATAAAAAAGAGGGCAAGATATGATAAAAATACGGTAGGACGGAAAAAGGGCTGAAAGAAAAGAATACGGGAAAAACAATAGTGGCGAGAAAGCGGAAAAGTTGATTTTGCGGACACAAACGTGCTATAATAAATATATGGACAGGCTGATACTGCATTGCGATTTGAATAATTTTTACGCCTCGGTGGAATGTCTTAATCACCCCGAGTGGCGCGACAGACCGCTTGCCGTTGCGGGCAGCACCGAAAAGCGGCACGGCGTTGTTTTGGCGAAGAACGAAATCGCAAAGTCGTTCGGGATAAAGACGGGCGACGTGATTTGGCAGGCGCGGCAGAAAGCGCCGGAGCTGACCGTCGTGCCGCCCCACTTCGACGAGTACATGCGCTTTTCTAAAATTGCGTTCGACGTATACTCGAACTACACCTGCTATGTCGAGCCGTTCGGCGCGGACGAGTGCTGGCTGGACTGCACGGGCAGCGTCAAGCTGTTCGGAAGCGGCGAGGAAATTGCGCACAAGATACGCGAGGACATTTACAAAACCACGGGCGGACTTACCGTCAGCGTCGGCGTATCGTTCAATAAAATATTCGCAAAACTCGGCTCCGACCTTAAAAAGCCCGATGCGGTAACGGTTATAACGCGCGATAACTTCAAAGAAAAGCTGTGGAATCTGCCTGCGTCCGACATGATGATGGTGGGTCGCAGCACCGCGGAGAAACTGAAAAAGTTAAACATTCACACAATAGGCGAGCTTGCCGAAGCGGACGTGAATATTCTGAAAGCTCACTTCGGAATAAACGGCGTAAAACTGCATGCGAACGCGCGCGGCGAAAACAGCGACGGCGTGCGCGAATACGTAAAATCGAGAAAGGTGGAATCGGTCGGACACGGCATGACCGCCATGCGCGACATAACCACCTACGAGGACGCAAAAGCCCTTGTCTATTTCCTCTGCGAAATGGTTACTTCGCGCATGCGCAAGTACGGATTCCGCGGCGGCGCGGTGAGCGTGAACTTACGCGGCAGCGACCTCAAACACATAACGCGCCAGCACAAACTCCCCGTCCCCACCTATGCGACACGCGTCATTGCCGAAAGCGCGTTTGCTCTTTTGAAAGACAACTGGACGCGGCGCGTGCCTCTGCGCACGGTGACGGTGAGCGTATTCGACCTTACTCCGATTGACGGCGCGGTGCAGACAAGCATGTTCGACGACGAAATGCGGACGAAGGAAGAAGCCCTGGAACGCGCAATGGACACTATCAGGGCAAAATACGGGCATGACAGCATTTCGCGCGCCAACGTGCTGGGCAAAGACTTTATTTACGACAAGACAGAAGCCGAGGACTTTCTGCCGTTTCAAAGGTAAGTGTAAAAAAGACAAAACCCCCTGACGGGGGTTTTTGTTATTTTTAAAACTCGATTTTTCTTCCAATCAGTTCGTCAATAGTTATTTCGTAAAAATCTGCAAGTTTTTCGCAAAAATTTATTCCCGGTATTACGCTACCCGTTTCCCAACGGCTCAAATTTTGATTGGATATGCCCGTTTTCGATTCGACATCTTTAAGCGACAGTCCTCGCGTCACCCTATGCTTTCTTAAAATTTCTCCGTAATTTTTCATATTTGCACCCTTCATAATATTTTCCGCATATTTGTGGAAACGCTTGACATTCGCTAATTATTGTATTATAATTCTATCATCATATTTGTGGAGAGATGATATTATGGAAAACGAAAAACTTATAGTGAAAACAAAATTAAATATCGAATATCTTCTTTTCGAGCGGCTTTTGGAAATCATAAGCCATTTGGGAATTATACGTATCGACAGAAAACTGTCCGAAAAATTCCGCGAACTTGCCGCATACATCGATTCGAAACTGATACTGCCCGATACTATGGGCGACATCGCCGATATGTATGTCGTGGTGGAACAGAACCTTAAAAAAAGTTAATGCCGGATACCGAATCAGTCGTAGAGTTTGCTGACGGGAAGGTCGGCGAATATGCTTTCGATTGCCTCGGCGAATATCGGGGCGACCGTGACTTCCTGTATTTTGGGGCTGCGGTGTTCGGGCGGCTGCTGTATCGTGTCGAGAATAAACACTTTTTCTATTACCGAGTTATTGAGCCGTTCCATAGCGGGACCCGAAAGCACGGCGTGCGTACAGCATGCGTAGACCTTGGTTGCTCCGCCGATTTCGATAAGGGCTTTCGCGCCCTGCGTTATCGTACCCGCGGTGTCTATCATGTCGTCGACGAGCAGACAGACTTTGCCTTTGACGTCGCCGACTATGTTCATTACTTCCATTACGTTGGCTTTGGGGCGGCGTTTGTCGACTATGGCGAGCGTGGTGTTGAGTTTCTGAGCCATTTGACGCGCTCTGCCGACGCTTCCGACGTCGGGAGAAACGACTATCATATTTTCCAAATCCTTCATGAAATCCTGTTTCATGAGCGATTTGCACAGCACGGGAATACCGAGAAGGTGGTCAACGGGAATATCGAAGAAGCCCTGTATCTGCGGAGCGTGCAAGTCCATGGTGAGCACTCTGTCCGCGCCCGCGCCCGTGAGAAGGTCCGCTACGAGTTTTGCCGTAATGGGGTCGCGCGCGCGCGCTTTTCTGTCCTGGCGAGCATAACCGAAGTACGGAATAACCGCCGTTATTCTGCCTGCGCTTGCGCGTCTGAGCGCGTCTATCATGACGAGCATTTCCATAAGGTTGTCGTTTACGGGATAGGACGTGGACTGGATTACGAACACATCGCAGCCGCGAACGGTTTCGCCGATATGTACGCTGCACTCGCCGTCGGAAAAGCGTCCCACTTCCGCATCGCCCAAAGTCGTCTGCAACTTTTCGGCGATTGCTTTCGCAAGAGGAATGTTGCTGTTGCCCGCAAAAATCTTGATTTTGCTCCCGTGTACTATCATGTTAGCCTCCTGAGGTATATCGAAAAAATTTTGATTCTTATTTATCCGTCCGCGGAGCGAACTTGTTGCCCGTCCAGTCGGGCTTGTTGACCTGACGGGCGCGCGCTATGGCAAGCGAGCCGCCGCCGACGCTGTCGGTAAGCGTGGAACCTGCCGCGATAAACGCCCCGTCGCCTATATCGAGCGGCGCAATCAGATTGGAGTTGCTGCCGATGAAAACATTGCTGCCGACGCGCGTTTTGAACTTGTCTTTGCCGTCGTAATTTACGAACACCACTCCGCAGCCGATGTTGCAGCTCTCGCCCATTTCGCAGTCGCCGACGTAACTGAGGTGGGAAATTTTGCAACCGTCGCCGATTACGCTGTTTTTCAATTCCACATAATCGCCTATCCTGCACTTCTTGCCTATGACGCAGTTCGGGCGAATATAAGCGAACGGACCGACGGTGGTGCTTTCGCCTATGTAACTGCGATAAAGCCTGCTTGCGTCCACGGTTGCGCCGCGCTCTATAACGCAGTCCTCTATCACGTTGCCTTCTTTTATGACGGCGCCGCTTTTTACCACGGTTTTGCCCATGAGTTTATTGCAGCCCATAATGCGCGCGCCGCTTTCGATGACTACGTCGCTTCCGACAAGAGTGGAGGACGGGTCTTCGAAACAGACGCCGTTTTCCATGTGGTAAGTATTGATACGGTTGCGCATGATATCGGTAATCATGGCGACCTGTTTGAAATCGAATGCGGTGACGAAATCTTCCTCGTCGAAATAGCAGGTGTCTTCTGTGTAAATTTTATCTATGCGCAGAAGAAACGAAGTTTTGAGCACGTAGCCGCGCGTCATTTTAAGCACGTTTCTGTCGCTTGACGAAAGCTGTTTTACTGCGTCCAGCACGGTTTTTTTCGTGATGAGAGGCGTGTCCGAATACAGCAGTACGGTGTACTCGCGCTCGGGATTCACGACGCGGCGCACGAGAGAAGGGAGCGACACGAAACCGTCGTAAGGGACGGTTGCGGTGTAGCTGTCCGAAAGCGCGGTCTTGACCCATTCGTGACAGGTTTTGCCGAGAATCTCCAAATCCGCGGTATTGCCTAACTGCGGGCAGGACACATTGAGTATTATTCCGCAAATATCTTCCATACGGAATTTATTATAACATTCGCACCGTCCGTTGTCAACTTAATACCGTACAAAAAACCGCATAAAAATCGGCTGTCAAAAACAAAAACGGTACCTTTCAGAAGAAAGATACCGTCCCTGCTTTGCGGACTTAAACCGTGCCGCGAACCGCGCGCGGACATATCCGTATCGGCTTACTTTGCCGACGCGGCGCCGCCGTCCGACGTTTCGCCTTCTACGTCCGTTTCGGTTCCGTCCGAGCCTTCCGTTTCGCCGTCCTCGCCGCCGCTCTTTCTGCCGCCGTCGCCCGTTATAATGCCGAGCACCACGAGCAGTGTCAGTCCCGCGCTTATAATTTCATTGACGGCGGGAATGTCGAATTTGAGTCCGACCGCCTGAGCGAATACGAGCAGCGCGCCGATAAGGCTCATCCAAAAACTTTTACTGCGCAATTTCTCTTTCACAGCTTTGTCCTCCTTTTCCCTCCCTCCTCTTTTTTCGTTTTATCCCAAAGGAGAAGCGTCAGCCCGCATATTTGGTATACAGTTTGTAGTAAAGGTATTCGGACAGGTTTGCTCGGAAAAACGGGTCGTCCTTTATCAGCCGCGCGGCGTCCGAGCGGTTCATTTTAGACAGCAGTTCGTCCATTTTATTGTAATTGCCTGCGTAAACGCTTTCCTGCGACGATTTCGAGCCGTCGAGTTCTTGCCGTTTCTTTTCGTTGTCCAGCATTTCGCCGTAAAGCCGCTGTTCGAGTTCCAGCCTGTCACGCTCCTCTTTCGCGCTCTTTTCTTCCAACGAATTGTTGTATTTGAGCGTGTCCAGCATTGCCGCTTCGTCCTTTGCGCGCAGTTCCTCGACTTTTGCGGCGGTCTTGTTTGCGAGTTCTTTCATCAGCTCGTCCGTCGCGGTCTGCTTTTTTCCGTCCAGCGACAGCAGCGCGTCGGCTATTTCGTTTATCAGCGCGTCGTAGTTGTTTTTCGCGGCAAGCAACGTATCGGCTTTGCCTTGCTCCAAATCCGCCGAGCGCGCGACGGCTATCGACGAACGCGCAAGTCCGCGTTTGAGCACGTCGCCGTCCAGATTCCTTTTCGCCTCGCCGTAGGCGTTTTCTATTTCCGCGAGTTTTCTTTCCGCGTCCGCGTCGGCTTTGCCGCGGCTCTTTTCGAGTTTCTCCTTTTCCGCTTCCGACTGCGAAGCGATTGCCGCAAGCGCGGCGCGCTCGTACTCGGCGAGCGTGTTTTTCGCCGCGGTTTCAAGCTGTTCGTCGGTCTTAGGCACATACTCCGCCTTTTCGTACTTCGCGGATTCGGGAAGCACGGGTCTTTCCGCTTCGGATTTTGCGCCGCCCTCTATCTCCTCTTTGAGTTTGTCAAGCGAGCCGTCGGTCGGCTTCTCCTCTTTCGCGCCCGCCGCGTTTTTCCACGCCTGTTTGAGTTCCTTCAAAATATTCATCTTTCACTCCTCTTTCCTGTCTGCGGCTTTCATACGCTATGCGCTTTGCCGCGCCGTATCTTGCCGTAAGCGTATTTGTACCGTTATAAGTAATCACCGTAATAAAGTCCTCCGCCTATTTTTTCTATCCGTCCGCTTCGGGTAAGCAGACATTCTTCGCCGAGCGACACCGTACCCTTTTCCGTCACGGCTTTCGTGACGGGGTCTATCTCGGTTTCGCGCACCGCGCCGCCGCTTTTGACAAGCAGACGGATTTTGCCGTCGGCATACTCCGCATGACAGACGCTGCCGCGCGGAAGTTTCAGCATGCCGCTTTTGAAATTCATTTTGCCTCCTCCTCTTGCCCGAAAATAACGCTCACCTCGGATTTCACTCCGCTTGCTCCCACATTCGTTACGGGCACGCGGCAGACATAAGTCACGTTTGCGCGCTTGTATACGGAATCGGACAGTATTACTCCGCCGCTGCCGCCCAGCGGAATATACGACAGATTTCCGCCGCCGTCCAGAGCAAGCACGCAGCCGCCGATTCTGCAAGCCGAAGTAAAGCGTCCGACGTCGCACGGCATGCCGCGAACGCCGCCGTCGCAATCGGTAAGATACATTTCTCCGCCGTTTAGAAACACCCCGTCGAACGGTTTTCTTCCCGGTTCGCAGTCCACGTCCACGCCGTCGCCGCTTAAACAGTCCGCAACGTAATTTATCCCCGTATCGTCGGTAAACGATATAAGCGGGCCTCTGCCCGACACGCTGCGCGCGCCGTAGTCCGCGTAAACCATATCCAAAAATCCCTCTATGTCTGCGTTGTCGGCGCCGCTTCCGAACACTCTTGCGGCAAACGTGCTGCCTGCCGCCGCCAGCCGTCTGCCGTCGGGGCAAAGCAGCACGCCGTCGCCGCCGAGAGCGAAGCTCTCCGTCTGCGCGGCGGTTTGGTTTTCGACATTATAGACGACCGCCGTTTCTCCGCGTCTTGCTATAAGGGTATACCTGTTTTCGCCCGCCATCGCTATTTCGAACGAATCCGCCTCCGCCAGTTCGATTTCTCCGTCGCCGCCGCTGCCCGTACGGCGCAGGACGCCGCCGTCGAGCGAGAACAGTTTTTTATCGCGGGTCAGTCTGACGCCGCGCCCCTTTACGCGGTAAAATCCGAGCACCGAAACTTCTCCGTCCGTCACGCGCAGCAGGCACGCCTCTTCCGAATTGACGACTGCCGCGCACGATGCGTCCGCGTCCGCAATTATAAACGCGCCCGCACCGAAACAAAGACCGGTTTCGCAGGGGCTGCCTGCGCGGTTTCTGCCGCGCTCGACGCGCCAATCGGTCAGCGGAGCGGAATCCATGCTTACGGATATAATCTCGGTAAACTCCCTGCCGACCGAAACTCTGCCGACCGCCGCCGCTCTCGTGGAAGCGGTAACGGTTTCGGTGTTTTTTTCCAGCGGTTTGAATTTGAGTGCGCTTCTGCCGCCGAGCATAAGCGTCATTTCGGGCGCGGCTTTCACCGCAGCCGAGAACGTGACCCTGTCGGAGCCGAATACGGTTTGCGCTTGTGCGGCGTAGGAAAAGTCGTCGGTGGGATACGGCGCGGCGCACAGCGGCGAACGGTCGTGACCGCCGCACAGCGACGCTTTTTCCAGCGCGCCTTCGCCGAGCAGCCACTTCGCAAGCGGATTGTCGCCGCGGGTAAGCGCGGCGTTCGTTCGGCTGTAACCGATTCGGATTTCCGCGCAAACGCTCAGCGGCTCTCCCGCCTTTTTTTCAAACGGTTCTTCCAATGCGAAAACCGCGTCCTCGGTTATACCGTCCGCGCTCAGCGCCACACCCGTAAGCGTGAAAGAGCCCTCTTTGATAAGCGCGCTGCGCAGTGCGAACATGCGCGCCGCCGGGTCTGTGTTCATGTCGGCAAGCTCGGAATCGACTCGGATTTCGCCGCCGTCCGTAAAGAGAATGAATTTGTTTGCGTAGCGGCGGCCTCGGACGAGCGCGGCGAATATGCGCGCGGAAGCATTCGGGATTTTTGCCGCATACTCCGCTCCGCCGCCCGAAACCGTGATTTTCGCGTCAAGCATTTACGATACCTCCGTCGAGTTTTATATTTACAAGCGCGCCGACCGACGCGCCGCGCCGTTCCTTTATGAGATACATCGCGTCGTCGCTTTCGGCTATCAGCGCAATCGGGTCGCAGTTTTTTACGGCACGGGCTTTTCGTGCGTTCACGTCTGCGCCGATTTTTATTGCCGCGCCTTTGACAGCGTGCGGATACGGCGAAGTGAAATATCCGACCTTGCCGTCGGACGCGGATATCACGAAAAGTCTGCCGCCGCGGTAAGTAACGCTTGCTTTCCCCTCGGCTTTCCCGAGCGGAGAAAAGCGGACGGTATTCAAATCCGTATCGAGTTCGGCGCAGAACAGCATGCCGAATCCGTCTTTGAACACGAGCGCGAATCCGCCGTCCGCCGCGCAGATGTCGCAGTCGCAGCCGCGCGCGACGCGCTTTTTTTCGGCAAACGAAAATTTAGAGTCCGTCCGCGTCACGGTGACGAATCCGTCTTCCGCCGCGCACAGCGCATAGATTTCTTCGACGTGCGCTATGCTCATTTTCGCTTCGGGTTCCTCCGTCGCACAGCCGAGCGGCGCGATTATCTCGAAATCCGCGCAAAGCCCGACACTGCCGCCGTCGGGAATAATATCGACCGTTATGTCGCCCGAGCCCGACACGAAAAACACTTTTTCGCCGCTGCCGTCCGCACTCTCCGCCGCCGCTTTCAGTCCGCCCGCGCTGAGAACGATTTGCCCTTTTCCGCGGTATCGAACCTTTACGGTCACTGCCGAGCCGTCCGCCGCGCCGCGGCGCAGCAGAGTGTGACTGCCCTCCGAAAGCGAGGATATTCTGTACACGCAGGATTCGCTGCCGCGACGGCTTAAACCTGCCAGTTTCGCTTCAATCTCGTCGGCGCGCAGGTATGCGAGTTTTCCGTAATCCATTTTTTCTCCTTTATGTTTTCAGCGCGAACGTGACGCCGCTTATGCGCGTACCCGTCCCGCAGGAAGATATTTCCGCGCCTATGCGCCGTCCGCGCATGCCTATCTTTACCGTTTTCATGTTTGCGCCGCCTTTCAGCCTGAACGTGCGCGTTCTGCCGTCGCATATTATTTTCAGTTCCATATCGGTTGCGGTGTGCAGGCTTGCGCTTTCCAGCGTTTTCATGCGGTCGGTTTTTCCGATACTTCCGAGCGGCACGCGCCACACCTTTTTCGTGGGCGTGCCGAAAGCCGCTCCGCACGGCGCAACGGTTACGGCTCTGCCCTGCGACACGGCAGCGAGAGTGCCGCAGCCGACAAACGAACTTATCTCGAATCCTTCCGAAATTTCCGCATTGCCGCCGAGCGTATCGTAAACGAGCAGGCGGTCGTTTTTTTCGCCGCCCGACGAATACGCGAGAAAATATTTGCCGTCCGCCCAGTAGCCGACCGCGCCGTCTTTTTTCGGCGTGATGCTTCCGAGCGATTTGAGAACGGGCGCGGTGGAAAGTCCGTCGAACACGTTGAGTCCGCCGTCCGAAAGGAATATGACTTTATCGCCGCACACCGCCACGCTGGACGGATAGATTCTGCCTGCCGACACATAGAGGTTGGACACGGAAAATTCGCTCTGGTCGGCGTATGCTATCATGCGCGAAATACCGTAGTCGCGGAATATGTAGACGTAGTTCAAAAACGCCACTACTTTATTGGATTTTCCGTAACCGTCGGCAAGTTCGACGAAGCCGCCCGAATCGAGCGACTGCGACCAGTTGGTCGGGTCCAAATCGTCGGAAAACCGCACGCTTGTCACAGCGTCCGCGCTTGTCACGAACAGCCGTTCGTAGTGCAGAGCCATGGACGTTATTTTAGGCGAGGACTCGACCATGCGCGCGGTTTCGCCGTCGTATACCGCCATGCCGTCGACGGAAGAACAGATGAGCGATACGTCCGTGCCGTAAAGGCGGTAGTCGGCTGCCGACACCGTGCCGCGGGCAGTTATTCCGTCGAGTATTTCGTCCTTGCCTCCTTTCACGGCGTGGACTCTGCCGCTGCCGTCGCAATACATCGGCGTTACAGTTTCGCCGCCGTCCTCCGTTTTTTTATACAGCCAAGCGTATTTCACGTCTGCCGCTCCGCCCAAAAGCGTGCACTCCTCTATGCCCCAGCCGTCGGTCAGCACGCCCTCGCGGATACGGAAATTTTTGTACTTCGACGCATACGCGGCGTTCACCGCCGACTCGTCGTGAACGAAATCCGCGCCGCCGAGATAGTCGGATATTTCGATGCGCGAGGCGCGTTGTCCGCTCGGCAAAAGATAAGGATTTTTTCTCACCCGAGCCACCTCCTGCGCGGCGTTTTTCTGCCGCTGTTGAGGTGCAGCAGCATGCGTTCGAGCGCGTCGCGGTAACGCTTGTCCCACATCTGCGCGTCCGACGTCTGACCGCTCATCAGAGAGTATTCGGTCGCAGCGCCGTAGGCGAGTACGCGCAAAGGCACAACGGAGTCCTTCCACGGCATTTCGCCGCCGAGCGCCGTTTGGGGCGGTTTAAACGCATATTTGACTTTGACCGTGCCCGAGCAGCCGAGCTGCAGCGAGTCGTACAGCCTTTCGAAAGTCAGATTCGCTCCGCCGCGTTTGACACGCAGTACGGCTATCGGTTCGCGCTCGAAATCCCCGTATTTTATTCTCTTGTCTTCTTTGACATCAAAGGTCTGTTCGCTTATGAGCGGCACGTAATCGCGCGCGATTTCGTCCGCCGTATAGCCGACTGCGGCGAGCAGTTTTTCCCTGTCGCTTTCCTCCAAAATCTTTTCGCCGCTTTCGTTTTCCGAAAACAAGCCGAGCATACGCGCGCACTCGTTTATTACATCTTCCGTCAGCATATTCCCTCCTTTTCATGAGCCGCGCCGACCCTCGCCGCCGCGCTTTCCATTGCGGCGCTTATCCTCTGCCGCTCCGTTTTTTCCGCTTCCCGTTTCATGTCGGCAAGCAGTTCGTCCGCGCGTTCGCGCCTTGTCCGTCTTACGAAATCGACGGCGCGTTCGTCCAGCGTTTTATACGGCAGCGTAACGCAGTGCGTGCTGCCTTTCTGCGCCATGCTGTGCACGCTTAGCGTTCCGCTTTTTCTTTCGCGCAGTACGAAATAGGTTTCGTCTATCTCTTTGAGCCGACGCACGATTGAATATAAATCGCCGCCGACTTCTTCGTATTTCAATATGTCCGTCATTGTTTTTCCTCCCGCCCTCCCTCTTTTTGTTTTGTTGTGTTTTTATAAGGTGCAGACCCCTCGACTTCGCTCGGGGTGACAAATTAAATAGCCGGGGCGACATTTAATAATTTTACGGCGACCGACGGCAGAGAAGCAAGCATTTCGAGGAAAAAAGGTTCTTCGCGACGGGGCATGTACACCCCCGTACTTGCCCCCGAGCGAAGGTTCTTTTTGACATAGAAATGCGACGCTTATATGCCTTCGGAATAAGAAGGCAGAGAAGCGAGCAGTGCAAGGCAAGAGGGTTTTTCCCGACGGGGAGCGTACTTTTATGTACGTGACCCGAGGGAAAGTTCCTCTTAACGTAGCAATGCGACGCTTATATGCCTTCGACTCAGGTGCGTGTTATGCCCGTCAGCTTAGCCTGCCCGTTAGGTCTGTCGCAAATCAAGTCGCAGTATTTGACCAAAGTGGCGGTGTACGTGGGCTTGCCCTGCGTCTGGCGGAGTATGCGTCCGTTCTCGGTTTCGAGGTAGCGCCAGTCGCACAGACGGTGGAGTTTGAACGACTCGGTGTTGAGCAGATACATGCTGCCGTCTTCCACGAAACGGTCGTAGACGAGCGGTATGCCGTTATACGACAGGGTTTTGAATCCGCCCTCGAGCTGCATTACATCGATGTTGCGTTTATACTGCGCCATGTATTCCTGGTAGGCGTATTTCGCGGTTGCCGAGCACGCGATGAAATCGACCTGACTGCCTGCGTTCATTTCGAGGCGGTCTATCGCTTCCTGCAAGGCTATCTCGTCTATCGCGCCGCCGACGTCTTTCGTGTAGGGTTTGAGGAACGGATAATCCGCCCTTTTGAGCCCGTATATGTCCTTATCCGAAAACAGCGCGGCAAGTCCCGTTATCTCCTTGTCCTTGCTGCCCTGCACGTACAGCACGCTTTTGTCCGTGATTGCGGCAGACGGTTCGGACGTGAACGTGATTTTTTTGCCGTCGCGGTCCACGCTTGCTATGCGCAGCGCGGCGTTCGAAACAGTGCCCGACGGCGTGTAGACGTCCACCACCAGTCCTTCGATAAGATTGTTTACGCCGTCCACGGGATATTTGCCGTCGCTTGCCGCACCCACGGTGCAGAGCCTGCCGCTGCCATCGCCGTAAAGCATTCTGCCCATGTTGAATTTGGACGCGGTGAGCAGTCCTTCCATTTCGGCGTTGAGCAAATCCGTGAACGCGCCGCGCCCGTCTGCGGACGCGCGTATCGCCTTGTCGGAAATTTCAATCTGACCGTAAAGATTTTTGAGCGTCGTGACGAACTGAACGTAGTTGTTCGAGTGCGCCTGAGGCAGTGCGCCGTCTTCGTCGCCTGCGCCCACGCCGCCGTTTATCCCCCAGCTTGCCGCCTTGCGTATCTCCTTGCCCCACACGTCGCCGGACGTTTGTTCTATCTTGGTGAGCAGCGGATTGACTTTCGTATTGAGAAGTTCCGTCACCGTTCCCAGATAGACCGATTTCAATGCGTTTTCCGCATTTTGCAATGTTACCATTCGATTATTCTCCTTTTGGTTTTTTCTTTATCCCGACCGCCCGCCCGTTTGTTTCAGCGCGAGCTCAAAAACAGCTCGCACAGTTTTTTCGCTTCTTCGAGCGACTTAGCCCCGAGCGGCGGCGCAAGCGCGCCCGTGCCGGCAGGCATGGACGGCGAGTGGCGCACAAAACTTTTCAGATAGTCGTCTATCACCGCGCGGCGCACATCGTCGCGGCTAAGCACGTACTCACTGACAAAATCGGCGTCGTCGAGAAGCCGCGCCGCGGTCTTTTTGACAAGCGCGAGCGTTTCTACGTCGAGCGACGGTTTTTGCAATTGTGCGTCGTTTTCCGCCGCGGACTGCATTTGTCCGACGTTTTGCGCCGGCTGCCGCGTTTTTGCGACGGACGCCGTCCGCGAGTCTGTTTTTCCGACTTTATTCGACATTTTGCGACACCTCCTTCAAAAAGCGTTTATGCTCGTTTATGTGAGCCAACAGCGCGGCGCGCGCCGCCCGTCCGCGACGGTGGGCGAAATTGGAATCGGTGAGCGCATAACGCGTGTGACGCGCTATATGCAGTTCGTGATTGTCGAGTTCGCACACCTGCAAGTCTTTGCCGTCCGCGGCGGCGTTCTCCCTGTCCGCGCGCTTGGCGTGAACGGCGCGCTCGTCGCTTTGCGATTCCCAGCCGCCGTAGCCCAAAGTGTCGAGCACCTTATAGCGCGTTTCCTCGTCGAGCCGTCCGTCGCCGTCCTGCAAAAGTCCGCTTTTGAGCAGTTCGAACAGCGTGTTGCGGCGCACGGCGAGCGTGGTGGAAAGCTCGTTTTCCGTATCGAAAACCACGTCGTCGCAGCTTATGTCGCCGCCGGTAAAAGTCATGAGTTCGACATCGCCGTTTTCGCCGACGAAGCGCGTAAGCCTCGGACGCGAGGCAAACTGCTTGTAAAGCCGCAGTACGTGCCTCCCTATTTCCCTTGCCGCGCCGCGCACGAGTTCGGCGCTGACGCTTAACCGCGTGTCGTCCTGTTCGATGAGCAATTGAAGCGCGACGCCGCTGGTGACGCTGCTCGGCACGGAGGATGAACGCATTATTTCCGACACGCCGCTGACGGCGATAAACTCGTTTAAAAGGCGGTCTTCCTCGGCGGCGAAATCGGACGGGACGTCGCCGCAGTTCATAAGGCGCGGCGGCTGCGAGCCCTGACGGTAGACTATGATTTTGCCCGGCGAAAGTCCTTCGTCGGCGAGGTTGTCGAGGTCCACGCTTCCGTCCTCCACCGTGAGCACGCCCATGGCTATACGGTTCAAAAACTCGTGCTTGCGGTTTTTGACGGCATTGTACGCGCGTTGCAGCGGTATAAGCCGCTCGACCATGCTCTGACCGAAGAAACAGCCTGCGCGGCGCATACAGTCCTGTTTTACGAAAGGGAAGTCCCTCGCCCCGTCCGCGCCGTTTATGTAAGGGAGCTCTCCGAAATGCAAAAGTTTTCCGCCGGCAACCGCTTCGAACGTGCCGTTTTCGCGCCCCTCGCTTGCCAGCGTATAGCGTTCGATTACCAGCGCGCACCCGTCCTTTTTGCCTGCCGCCGTACTCGCGGTCATGTCGCTGCGGTTGATACCGCCGCTTACCGCTCCGAGCGAGGGCAGCAATATATCGACCTGCTCCGGCTTCACCTTTACGCCGTAGACGCGCTCGATGTCGGCAACGGGCACGGCGCGCGCATGAATCAGCGAGCGGCAGTCGCCGAGAGAGCCGCAGTCGGGCGAATCGGGATATATCTCGTAAGGCGGGCAGACCTCTATTTTCACGTCGCCCTCGAACACGGGGCGCGAGTCTATGCTGCCGACTTTTCTGCCGCCGCAATCGTTCCAAGTTATCTTGTAAAACACGCTTCCCGTGATTTCCGACCACATTGCGCCGTCGCTCAAAACGCCGTCGAGATTGTGTGCGGCATTTGCGCTGGCGAGTATTTTGCTTGCGGCGGACGCGGTTTTGATGTCGCTGTCGTCGCCCGACGCGGGACGCACGCTCATGACGGGACGCACTCTGCCGAGCTTGGCAAGACGGGTTTCGACGACCGAGGCTATGTGATTGTAAACCTCGCGCTCCTGCCAGAAATAGTCCTTTTCCTCGTCGGACACCGCGCCGCACGGGTCTATGCAGCAGAACTGGTTGCCGAGTACGAAATTCGTATTGAGCCGCCACTGCGCCTCGAATCCGCGGCGAACCTGCCTGCGGCGTTCGTAGTCCGCCGTCACGCTTTGCACCACGCCGTCTTCGAAAACTTTATCCACGTTTGAAATTCTCCTTTTTCTTTGCGGTTTCCACGCTTTTCGGCACGACGCTTCCGCCTATCAGCGCGTACAGGTCGTTGAGGCACTTTTCGCACACGTGCAGGCGCGAGCCTATGCCTACGCGGTTGAATTTGATTGTTTTCGTCGCGCGATTATTGCACGCGCCCATTTCGCATTTTATTTTGTACTTCGTGTCTATAAGTTCCATTTTTCCCTCCTTACAGTTTCAGTTGTTTTATGAGTTTTCTGCACAGCGACAAAAGCTCTTCGTCGCTCATCTGCTCCGCCGCGCCGTCCGAGCCGCCGGGTTCCGGCGCAAGCAGAAGTTTTGCCGCCGACACGTCGCCCGCGACTTCCTTTTTGGTTATGCGACGTTTGACGAGAACGGGAATTCCGCCCTCGCCCTCGGGCGCGTATTCCTCGACGCATTCCTCGGTTTCGTAGCCCAGCGCACGCCTTATCATTGCGCGCTCCACCTCTCTTCTTTCGTCTTCGCTCATGCCCTTCTCCCGACAAGCCGCACCAGTCTGTCCTTGAATTTCTTTTGTTCGCTATGCGTTTTCGGCAGTATTTTGGGCGGCTCGGGACGGCTCATAAGATAGTAGCGCAGTTCGTCCAGCGCGTGGTCGTCCTTTTTGACGGGCGTATCGCCGCTTCCCCAGCGATAGGTTTTAAGTTCGCGTATAAGATTTGTACAGCACGGAAAAACGTAAAGTTTGGGCTTGCCGTTTTCGCCGCGCAAATACTGTTTGACGCGCGCAATGCCCGAGTAAAGCGTTTTGTCCACCTTGGGATTGACCGCCACGCCGAGTTCGGCGAAAAGGTTTGTAACGCTTTTTTCGCTTGCCAACGTCTGCTGGTTAGCCGCGCTGTCTATGAGCGCGCCGACCCGACCGAAGCCGTCGCGCTTCCAGCCGAGCGCGTCGGATATGCGTTTTATTTCGGCGGCGTGCGAGGCGATGTCCAGCCCCGAGGCATAATGCTCGGCTACGACGAACACGCTGCCGTCGCCGTCCACCGCATACCAGTGGCACGAGGTGGGATTGTTGAGTCCCGGGTCTATCGACAGTTTGTCCTGCCACTCGGGCGGCACGTCGAACCCCTCTTTCAGCACGTGTACATTCTCGTCGAACTCGGGATAGACAAGTCCGCTTTTGTCGGCGAATTTTCCGTAACGGCGGCTTTGCAGCGACAGTTCGTCGAGGTTTGCCGTGGCGCGCTGTATCTCGTTTTTGTCGAGAAACGGATTGTCCGCCCACTCCATGGTTTCGTGCCACACCTCGGCGTCTCCGCTTTTGTTCATGTAAATGCGGTCGTAGACGAATGTCATGCCTTTGAGCGGCGTCATGGTTCCGAACACGTCGCCCTTGCGGTCGATTACGCGCATACAGCATTCGTCGTAGACGTCCTCGGGCGGTTCTTCGTCGAACCATACGAAGTCGAGCGACGCGCCCTGAAACTTCTCCCTGCCCATTTCGCAGCTTTTGAAGCACAGCGTGGAAATGCCGCCGAACACGTTTTTTACGGCAATCGTGTCTATTATACCGCTGCGCGGCGACGACGCTTTGCCGCTTTCCATAACTATGTCCGCGATGCAGTCCTTGCGCAGGTAGTCGAGTATTTTCGCTTGCGCGACTTCGCGCTGTACCTGACGGGTGAGCGACACAGCCCAACCGCGCACGTCGCGGCGGTTTTCGCGGTACGGGTGGTTTCCGCGCAGCATCCAAACGGTTTCCACCGCGCCGCATTCGGTTTTGCCGCTTCGGTTGCCGCCGAATACCCAGCGGTTGCGCTTGCGGCACTTATGGAAAGCAAGCTGTTTTAAATGCACCTTATCGCCGACATTGTACTTTGCAAGCCTGTCCGCCTTGCCGCGGCGGAGCAATTCGTCCGCCGCGCGCACAAGCGACAGCATATTTCTGCGCTCCTGCGCGTCCATAAAGTCCCCCCTGTATTTGTATTTTCGAAACGGTTTTCGACACGCTTCGACATTTTGCGACTTTCCCCTTATTCTACCGAGTGCGGCTCTCGGATATAATAGTCTATCATGACAAAAGTATTTTCTCTGTTGATTTGCATGTTTTTCGCCGCCGCGCCGCAGAGCGCGAAATATGCGTGCATGGAAAAAGGCGCGACGCTTTACACGCTTACCGAAAGCGGTTACGAACAGACCGCGTTTCTGCCTGCGACCTATTTCGTCACGGTAGTAAAGGACGCGGGCGACGGTTACAGCCTTGTTTCCTATCTCGACGTCGTAGGCTACATGAAAAACGACGAATTGAGCGGCGTTGACTTTGTTCCGAAAGTAAAATACGCAAGCGCGCGTTTCACGGTTTCCAACGACTCGCAGCCTGCCAATCTGCGGCTTAGACCCGGCAAGGATTCGCCCGTGTCGGAAGTTATGCCGAGCGGCGAAAGCGGCACGGCGATAGGCACGATTGAGGGCGACGAACTCATAAGCGGCGCAGGCGGAAAATGGTATTACGTGCGTTACGAAAGCGGCGGCGAATACCGTTACGGATATGTATACGGCGCGCATGTGAGCGTAGAGGCGTTCGGCGAAAATACGTTCGAAGCCGAGCCGTCGCCGCCGTCGCACGTCACGGAAAAACAGGAACCGTCCTACTCGGGACTGTCCCTGCCTTTGCAAACAGTATTGATTGTGTGTCTTTGCACGCCCGTTACAGTCGGCGCGTTTATGCTGAGACGTAAGCCGAACAAGGCGGCGCGTCCGGAATCCGAGCAGCCGAACCGACAGTATCGCGGCTGAACCGTTTCAGGCGTTTGATACGGTCAAAGACTTTCGCGCACAGCAATATCGTGCCGTATTCTTCTTTCATGCGCTTTGCTCCGAAACCGAACCGCGCAAACACGCGTACCGCCTTTGCCAGCGCGCGCTTTACGCTGCGGTATACGCGCACCCTGCCGACGCCTGTTTCGGCGGCGATTTCCGCGCAGGACGAACGCACATACCGTTTTATCAGCGACATTTCGTCCGCGCTCAAACTTTCTTCCATACGCTTGTACAGCACGCGCAGATTGACGATACGGCGTTTGATATCGTTGAGTTCCACTATACGCGCGGCAACGTCGGCGGCGCTGTCCTTCATATTAAGCGCCTGACTTTCCGCACGCTTTGTATACATTCGAGCCGCAAGCGGAAGCTTTGGTTGAAGCGCAACCGCCGTGAGTATCCAATTTTCCATAAATATAAACTTCTCCCTTACCTTTTCGCTCTTCTTCGGGCTTTAAGAGTGCGAACGGTGCAAAATAATAAGTATGAAAGGGCGCAAAGAAACGGGTTCCCATTCCCGTCCGATTACGCATATATGATAGCACACAGTAGTTGACAATGTCTGTCACTTACTTTTTATTGTTTCGTTTTTTTTCGGAGGAAATAAAAAAAGCTCCGCGATTTTACGCAGAGCTTGCTTTTTTATATAGTGGAGATTCCTTCGCTTCGGTCGGGGCGGCAGTCAAAGAAAGGGTCGGAATGAGAATTTAATTAAGAATTAAGAATTTTTCCGAGGTTTTCGGAAATGTGAGAGAGGAAAGAAAATGAATCGAGCTTGACGGGAGCGGACGCGCCGCGCCAAAGCGGAATCAAATCGCCCGTAACGAAACCGCTTTCTATCGTAGAAATCACGGCTTTTTCGAGGCTCTCGGCAAAGTTTTTCAGCGCGGCATTGTTTTCGGTCTGAGCCCGTTTTTTCAGCGCGCCGCTCCACGCGAATATCGTAGCCACCGAGTTTGTGGAAGTGGATTCGCCCTTCAAATATTTATAATAGTGGCGCGTGACCGTACCGTGCGCCGCCTCGTATTCATAGCAACCGTCGGGCGAAACAAGCACCGACGTCATCATGGCAAGCGAGCCGAACGCCGTTGCCACCATGTCGCTCATGACGTCGCCGTCGTAGTTTTTCAGCGCCCAAATAAAGCCGCCTTCGCTTCGTATGACGCGTGCCACGCTGTCGTCGATAAGCGAATATTCATACTTTATGCCGTGCTTTTCGAAACGCTCTTTATACCCTTGAAACACTTCGTCAAACACGGATTTGAAACGCGCATCATAGGTTTTGCTTATCGTGTCCTTTGCCGCAAACCACACGTCCTGCCCCACGTCGAGAGCGTAAGAAAAGCACGAACGGGCAAACGATTCTATCGATTTGTCGGTGTTGTACATGCCCTGCACTATGCCCGAAGAGGAAAAGCCGAAAATCTCTTTTACGACCTCTCTGCCGTCTTTATACATGATTTTCAGCTCGGCTTTCGCAGGCGCGTCCACCGCTATTTCGCTTGCCGCATATACGTCGCCGTAAGCATGGCGCGCAACCGTTATGGGCTTTTTCCAGCCGCCCACGTAAGGCGCAATTGCGCCGACGGCAATAGGTGCGCGGAACACCGTTCCGTCGAGTACGGAGCGAATGGTGCCGTTAGGCGAGCGCCACATATTTGAAAGTTTATATTCTTCCATGCGCCGAGAGTTGGGAGTTATGGTTGCGCACTTGACTCCGACGCCGTATTTTTTTATCGCATTTGCGGCTTTTACGGTGACTTCGTCCTTTGTGCGTTCGCGCTCCGTAAGCGACAAATCGTAAAAATCGGTATTGAGTTCGAGGTGCGGCAAAAGCAGCGTTTCCTTTATCCTATCCCAAAGCACACGCGTCATTTCGTCGCCCTGCATTTCGACTATCGGGGTCTTCCATGTTATTTTCGCCACTGCCGTTTTCTCCTTAAAAGTTTAGAAAATAATATCACACGTTATACGTGTATGTCAAGCTTTATTGTTTCAAAGCCGTTATACTAAAAATAAGGATGGTGACAAAAATGAAAGAGACAGACAAAATGAATATGGAATGGTTTATAACCGAGGTGATTGACGACTTTAAAAATTTGCAAGCCGTTGCCGAACTGTTTTTGGATGTGTTCTTAGAGTTATCGTATAATAATATGGACGAGTGCCATGCTTTACAGTATAAACAGTTATGCTCCCTCGCAGATATTATGGGGGCTTATGTTCGCGAGTTCGAATCGAAACTGGGAGCTTTGCATGATTACGAGGAACTTGTAAGCAAAACGATTACGGACACGTTTTTCGTTGACGCTACCGCTTTGCCCGTCGAGGGCAGTTGCTGTCTATCCGAAACAAAACCGCCATATTTGAAAGTATACAGGGAAAAGAAAGATTGAATTTTCTAAGGTGGAGATTCCTCGGCTGCGCTCGGAATACTCGCCTTGCGGCTCGCGAAAGTTCGCTTCGCGCATAACTGCGTTATTTTTTGACACCGTTTACGGGCGCGGCGGCTTTGAAAGTATAGGTCAAGGCGTCCTTTGCGCGCTTTTCTTCCACCGCTATATCGATTAGTTTTTGCGTCAGCTGTTTCAGCGAATATTTATGTTCGAAAAGGTAGTACGCGAGCGAGCCGGGGATTGTGTTTATTTCGTTGACATAGACGTCGCCGCCGCTGACAAGGAAATCGACGCGGGCGACGCCGCTTGCATGGACGGCGCGGAAAGCACGGACGGTCATTTCCTCTATTTTCCGTTTCATGTCCTCGCTTATTTCGGCAGGCATTTTGCGTTTCATGCCCTCTTTGCCCTTGGAAAGGTATTTGTCTTCGTAGGATAGAAACTCCTTCCACCCCACGGGCTGTTCGGTGAGCGACACTACGACTTCGCCGAGCGACGAACCCAGCGCGGCGCAGTTTACTTCCGTGAAATCTTCGAGCGCGTTTTCTATTACCACGCGGTTATCGAACGCGAATGCCACGCGCATTTTATCGAAGAGCTCTTCGTAATCGTGCGCGACGCTTATGCCTATACTGCTGCCCAAATTGGCAGGTTTGACTATGAGCGGCAATGAAAGTTCGGTTTTCAGTTTTTCGGCGAATTTATAATCCTCGCGTTCGAACTCGGGTTTCGTCACGCACACGTATTTCGTGCAAGGCAGTCCTTCCGCCGCGAACACGCGTTTCATGACCGATTTATCCATGCCGACCGCGCCCGAAAGCACGCCGCCGCACGTATACGGAATGTCGGTAAATTCCAAAAGTCCCTGCAACGTGCCGTCTTCGCCGCCTGCGCCGTGGCAGCAGACCACCGCCGCGTCGGCGTTGAAAAGGCGTTTGCCCTTATCCGTGAACACGCCGCGGCTTGACGGGAGAAAGTGAACCTGTTTTTTGCCCTTTGCCCTGAAATTTTCGTAAGTATGTATATCGTCAAGACCGTCGCCGCACCAGAATTTTCCGCCGCGGTCTATGTAGATTGCCTTTGCGCTTTTGCCGAGCGCGTTGAGCGTCATAAGTCCCGTAACCACGGATACGTCGTGTTCGCACGAGCGTCCGCCGAATATCACCGCTATCATAAGTTTTTACCTCCGCATGTTTTCTCTATGCATTATATTCTGCGGCGGATTATTGTGACACGTAAAAACCGTCCGCAGTCGCGGACGGTTTTTTTCGAGAAACGTCAGAATTTTATGTCGGGATTTTTTACGATGCGCGTCACGTTGCCGTCGGCGTCGGTTTCGAACTTGCGCGTGAGCAGTTCGAACAGATAGTCTGCTACGGTTTCCGCGCCGTTGCCCGATATGTCTTGCAGCGCATTGTCGCGCATGCGTTCGGCAAGCTCGGGATTGTCCAATATTTCAAAGGCTTTTGCCACGGCTTTGCGCACGTTATGGCACTTGACCGCACAGCCGACCTGCTCGATATAATAGCGCGCGTTGTCGCGCTCTATCGGCGTGGCGTACATGGTTATTATTATGGGAACGCCGAAAAACCGAGGCTCCGCCATACTGCTTGCGCCGCTCTTGCCCATGAACACATCTGCGGCGGCGATATATTTGAGCATGTTGTTCGTAAACGAAAGGTTCACGAAATTTATGTTTTCTTTGGCTTTTATCTTTTTGAGCTTTTCGTGGAGTTTGACGTTTTTGCCGCAGACCGCCACCACGTTGAGCCGTCTGTCGCTTTCGAGCAGGCGTTTTACCGTTCTGCCGAGCCGCCCGGCTCCGTAGCCGCCGTCGGCAAGCGTGATTACGGGACAGTCCTCCCACAGCGAAAGCTCGCGTTTTAATTTTGTTTTGTCGCGCTCGATACCGAAAGCGGCGTTGCGGATTATG
Organism: Clostridia bacterium; assembly: GCA_022793815.1. Lineage (GTDB taxonomy): Bacteria > Bacillota > Clostridia > Christensenellales > Pumilibacteraceae > MGBC157735. Next base: position 80,460 of record JAAWDP010000019.1, read on the forward strand.
AACGACGACTTTTTGAAAGTCATGCCCTGATAGCGTTTTTCCGAAAGACGCTGTTCGCTTTGGTTTACGGGCATCAGCGTGATGTCCGCGCCAGAGTTCCAAATAACGTCCACCACCGCGTCGGGACAATACTGCACGTTAAGCGGATTGCTGTCTATGCGCGCGGCGTAGTATGCGGTTGCCCAGTGCGTGGAGAAAACAAGGTCGGGGTCGAGTTCGGTCATGCGGCGCAGTCCGTCGGCGTAGGACTCGGGAACAAACACCTGCATGATGTATTTGAGAGAATTGCGCCCGAACACGTTCATTGCGTGCAAAGACAGCGCGCCGTAGCCGCGTATCTTGTTCTGCATGTTCACGGTGCTGACGAAAAGCTTTTCCAGTCTGCGCATGGATTCGGTGGCATTGTCGCGGTAGTAGCCGAGTTTCACCACTTCGGTCTTGTCGCCGTATTTTTTTTCGAACATTTCGGCGACGCTTTCCATGGGGATTATATGCCCCATTCCCGCCTCGACCGACGGGAAAATCACGCGCGCCTTGCCTTCGCCCTTTTTGACGGGCAGATGACTTACGGCGGCGGACTTGACGGGCTTGGGCATGGTGCTCATAGGTTCGAGCACTACGGCGCGCGCCGCCTTCACCTGCGGCTGCGGCTTTTGCACGGGCGGTTTGGCAGGCTCGCCGTCCGCAGTTATTCTGCCCGTTTTATACAGAAAGTCTTTTTCGGAAAACGCGAGAATAACGCAGTAGAACATTATCGTATGCGGCGCGCTCATGGCTATATCGAACAGAGAGTTCACAAGCAGGCACAGCACGGCGATACCCGCAAAAAATCTGTCAATCGACGGTTTTTTGAAAAATACGACTGCGGTCCGGACGCGGTGGAAAAGGTATGTTCCTATGCCGACTATGCCGCCCGTCGCAATGAAGTGTATCGGCGTATTATGCGCCCAGTAAAAACCTCTCAGCGCTTCGCCGAACTTGAACATAAGTCCGGCTCCGAACACGGGCGCGTCCAAAAACGCCTGAAAACCCATTTCCCAAAGTTCGAATCTGCCGCGGTCGTTGAAACCGTTTTCTATATAGAAATTGAGTACGTTAAGCAGTTTTTCGCGGAAACAGACAATAACGACTATACTGAGCGCAAGCACGACTACATCGGCAATCCAAAGCAGACGACGGCTGCGCGCGAAGAGACTGACAAAAATAGTGCCGCCGACGTACATCGGGACGGCGACTATGAGCGAGCCGCGCGAGAAAGTGAATATGACGGCGATAAGCATGAGGCTTGTGCCGAGGAAGTACGGAAGCGAAATTTTTTCGGTATGCGTGAGATAGAACCCGAACGGCATGGTAAGCATGAATACGAACGCTATCGAGTTGCTGAGTCCCCAGCCGAGCCACACGTAATTTTTTTCGAACGTTTGGCGGAGCTGTTCGTTGGTTATGTACAGCACGCCGAGTTCCGCGCTTATCAGCATTCCCATAGTGAAGAACACGAAAGCAAGGTAGCGCATGGAAAAACCCTTCTTCCACTTTATAGTATGGAAAAAGAGTATGTACGCGCCGTAATACAGCAGTCCGAAGCCTATGCCGAGCGGCAAGTCGAGAAAGCGGTACTCGGGGGAAAACAGTCCGTTTGTGACGAACCCGAGCGCGAGCGCGACAAATCCGGAAGTGAGAAACGTGCGCTTTTTGAAGTTGCGGTATTGCTTATAGTATATTATGTGGAATATAAGTGCGGCAAGCACGAACGCCACGACAACCGCGGCGTTGGCTATGAACGGCACGGAAGTGAGTATACCGGGCTTGGAATCGTAAGCGCCGTTTTTCACGGATACGGAAAAAAGAATCAGAAACGCACACGGCAGAAACGGCGTCGTGTCCTCTTGCATGACGAGCGTGAAAACCCCGACAAGCGCGATTACCCAAAAAGCCGCATATTCGAGTCCGAACACGTGCGACAAAAAGGCGACGAGAGCGACGCACGCGATAAACCACGGCGTGCGCTGAAACGCGCAGACCTTTTCGATTATCGGGTTTTTTCTTATTCTCTCTAACACCTTTACTTCCCTTGAATCTTTATGGGGTGCGCCGCCGATTATACTTCTAGGAAGAAGAACACGAACGTAAGCACGCTTATTACAAACAGATAGAGCGCAAACCACTTATAGTTTGCTTTGGCTATGAGCCGCATCATGACTTTGATAGCCAACAGACCGCTGACAAAAGCGGCAATCATTCCGACGAGTATGCAATACCACTCGACCGCCAGCCCCTCGCCCACGTCGAACAGGCTGAGCACGACGCCGCCGAGTATGACGGGCAGGCTCATAAAAAAGGAAAACTTGGCAACTTTTTCACGTTCCGCGCCTGCCGCCGTTCCGCCGAAAATGGTCGAACCGCTCCTCGATATGCCGGGGAACAGCGCGACGCCCTGCATAAGTCCCATGCCGAGCGCGGTAAGCCAGTTGAACGGCTTGTTGCGGTTGAATTTTTTACCTATGATTTCCGTCACCAACATGAGCACAGCGGTGAACAGAAAGAAAAAGCAGATATATTTCGCCGTGGAAAAGAACGCTTCCACCTGCGAATTGAACAGAAGTCCGACCACGACCGCGGGAACGGTCGCCAGCGCGAGATAGCCTATTTGCTTGAACGGGGGCTTGAAAAGCGCAAGCAGTTCTTTGAAAAAGACTATTATAACCGCCGCCGCCGTCGCCGTATGCAGCAGCATATCGAACATGATGTAATTGCCCGATATGCCCATAAGTTCGCGCACAAGCACGAGGTGTCCGCTGCTGGAAACGGGAAGAAACTCCGCAAGTCCCTGTACGAGTCCGAGAATGAGCGCCTGCCAAATTTTCATTTTTCAGCGCTCCTCGCATCCGCGATAAGTTCTTCTATCCGCAGCGTCGCCTGTCCCCCCCCCGCATCCTCTGCGCTGTACTGTTCGCGCACACGGGCGGAAACGGGTTTTGCCGTTTGTTTTTCTTTTTCCAGCGCAAGGAGCGCCAACTGTTTTTTTCTGTCCTCTTTGGCTTTTTCGCGCGTGGCGCCGGGAACGATTTCGAACATAATCTCCTCGGTCTTTTCGGGGTTTTCCCCGACGGCTGCGGCTTCGAGCGAGGCGAGCTGTTTTTTGAACGCCGCACTCTTTACGTCTTCCATGCGCGTAACGAAAATGCCCTCGTGCGCGGTGGAATCGACCATTTCTTTATCGTAGCGCAGTTCCTCGAAAAGTTTTTCGCCGGGACGCAGACCCGTGACTTTTATTTTTATGTCCTCTTCGGGTTTGAGTCCGTTTATTCTTATAAGGTCGCATGCGAGGTCGTAGATATACACGGGCTCGCCCATATCCAGCACGAAGATTTCGCCGCTGTCGGCAAACGCGCCCGTCTGCAACACAAGGCGCACGGCTTCGGGTATGGTCATGAAATAGCGTTTGATGTTTCTGTCGGTCAGAGTTATCGGTCCGCCCTCTTTTATCTGCTTTAAGAATATGGGAATGACGCTGCCGTTCGAGCCGAGCACGTTGCCGAAACGAACCGCCGCCATTTTCATTTTGCTCTGCTTGCCGTAGCACTGCACGACCATTTCGGCTATGCGTTTGCTTGCGCCCATGACGTTGGCGGGATTGACGGCTTTATCCGTGGATATGAGCACGAACTTTTCCACGCCCGAGGCTATGGACTGTTCTATGACGTTGAGCGTGCCGAACACGTTGTTTTTGACGGCTTCGGTCGCGCTTATCTCCATCATGGGGACGTGTTTGTAAGCCGCGGCATGGAACACTATTTCGGGCTTGTACAATTCGAACACTTCTTGTAGTTTTGCTTTCTCGCGCACGGTACCCATGACAAGCGTATAGCGCGACGTGTCGTACTTCTTGGAAAGTTCCTGATTCAGAAAGAACATGCCGTTTTCGTGCATGTCGAATATAATCAGATGTCTGCAACCGAAGTTAAGCGCCTGACGGCAAAGCTCGCTGCCTATGCTGCCCGCTCCGCCCGTGACGCAGACCACCCTGTCCTTTACCGCTATATCGATTAGTTCCTGTTTTACTTTGAACTCCTCTCTGCCGAGCAGTTCTTCTATTTTTATGTCGCGCAGCGAAAGCGTGGAAATCTGCATACCTGCCGCGTCGGTTATGGCAGGCACGACTTTTATAGGAAGGTGCGCGCACTTGCAGCGCGTGTATATTTCTTTTAACTGGACTTTGGAAATGTTCTGTATGGCTATTACGACGACCTGCGCACCCGAGGACTGCGCCACTTTCGCAAGCGCGTCGATGTTGCCCTCGACCTTAACGCCGTAAATCTTCATGCCGAGCTTTTCGGGGGCGTCGTCGAGCAGGGCTACGGGAGTGTAGCCTTCGTCGGGGTTATTTATGAATCTGTTTATGACAAGCGAACCCGTAAAGCCCGCGCCTATGACTATCGCGCGTTTCGCTCCGTCGGGATTTTTGATGACCATGCGGTTGCGGATGTGCCGCATATAGTGAAGTATGCCGTAGAAAAAGCGCATTGCGCCCGACAGTATCGCGCTGAACAGCAGAAAATCGAGTATGAGCGGCACCCATATATCTATATCGAACGCGAAATTCATTATGTGCTTGAACACAAACAGCACGACGAACGCGCAGATATACGCCATTATGAATTTGAAAAATTCGACGCGCCCCGCATATTTCCAAACCGTGTTGTACGAGTCGAAAAACAGCAGCATGGCAAGCACTACCGCCACGCTTATGGCGCCTATCGCAATCTGGTGCGCCTCGTAGCCCGGAGGCATTGGCACTTGGAAGAACATTATGAAATGCGCGGACAGAAAAGCCAGCGATGTGAACACCACGTCGCCCGCAAACAATATAAGCACGCTGCGGTATCTGCCGCCGCCTGTTTTGAATTTTTCGTCTGCGCTGCCTCGCTTCTTTTTGCTCATTCGTTCGGTTCCTTTCGGCTATGCTCGCTGGAATTACGTCCGCGCAATAAAAGTGCGCCGCAAGTGATTACAGTCCCTTTACGCGCGCACAATAATACACATTATAATTATTATACCCGCTTTTACCGTATAAGTCAAGAGTATTTCATAAAAAGCGGTTTTTTCTGTCCGAAAGGCGTCCCTGCGCCGCCCTATCTGTACGACGCGATGAAGCGTTTGAACTCGGCGAGAACGGAATCGACGAGCTCCGCGCGTCCCGATTCCACCATGACGCGCACCTTGGGTTCGGTGCCCGAATAGCGCGCTATTATGCGTCCCACGCCTTGCAGTCTTTCCGTGTGTTTTTCCACCAGCGCGACGAAATCTTTGTCGTAGACTATCGCGGGCGGCGCAAACTCGGCAATCGCCTTTTGCGGGCACAGGTCGAGTTTCACGGGCGCGGAAAGTACGCCGTCTTTGCAGAGGGTTTTGAGGAACGTGAGCGCGCTCATTATGCCGTCGCCCGTCGTCGCATTGGGATAGACGATGTAGTGACCGCTCTGTTCGCCGCCGATGTTGTAACCGTTGCGGAACATCATTTCGCAGATGAATTTGTCGCCGACGGACGTGCGCAGCAGTCTGCAACCGTCCTCCGCGAGTTTGTTTTCGAGCGCGAGGTTGCTGAGCACGGTGCCCACCACCACTTTGCCTTTCAATTTCATGCCGCGCGTCATATTGTACAGCACGCTGTCGCCGTCGAGTATTTCGCCGTCGAACACCACGGCAAGGCGGTCGGCGTCGCCGTCGAAAGAAAATCCGACGCGGCAGTCCGTGCCCTGCATGCTGTGAAGCACGTATTCGGGGTGAAGCGCGCCGCAGCCCGCGTTTATCTTTTCGCCGCGACCCGAACAGTTATCCACTTCCACGGCGCAACCCACGCGCTCGAACACGGCGCGCGCGACCGAGCCCGACGCTCCGTAGCCGCAGTCCAGCCAGACTTTGACTCCGCCGAAATCGTAGCCGATGCACTTGACCACGTAGTCGATATACTCTTCTTTCGCGTCCGCGAAAAGACGGGTGCTGCCCTTCACGTCCGCGACTGGCGGCATGTTGTCGATGTAATACTCGATACCGCCTTCCTGTTCTTCGCTGAGTTTGACGCCGAAGCCGTCGAATATCTTTATGCCGTTATACTCGGGCGGATTGTGCGATGCGGAAATCATTATGCCGCAGACCGCCTCGTGCGCTATCGTCAGATGAGCCACGGCAGGCGTAGGAAGCACTCCCATAAGCACTGCGTTTGCTCCGCCGTCGGTCAGACCTTTTACAAGCGCGTTTTCGATGTCGGGACCCGAAATGCGCGTATCCCTGCCGATATAGCAGTCTCCGCCGCCGAAAAACGCGGCTATGCCCCTGCCTGTTTTGTATGCGAGCGCGGCATCGAGGTTGTCGCCGTATTTGCCGCGTATGCCGTCCGTACCGAAGTATTTGCCCATGACTGCTCCCGTAAATGTTTTAATATTTTTTTATCAATATCATTGTATACTTTCGCCCTTGATTTTGTCAAGAAAAAGCGAGTGAGTGGCACGTTTTTTTGTTTTCGCTTACTCGCCGAACAAATAGTGTTGACATGCACGGCTGTCATATATTATAATGGTTACGATATAATAGATATAAAGGCAGGTACGCGTGAGCGAAATAGCGGATATAATTTTCGAAGCGCTTTTGAAAGTGTTCAAATACAAGGAAATCGTTGTCGTGCTGATTTCGATATTGCCCATTGTGGAGGCGAGGCTGGCGATTCCCATTGCCATAAGATACGGCATGCACCCCGTCACGGGGTGGCTTTTGGCTTTTATCGGCTCGTCGGTAATCGTGCCGTTGCTTTTGCTTGTGCTTATTCCGTTTGTCAAGTGGCTGGCGAAAACCAGGCTTTTCAAAAAGGTCGGGTCGGCGCTGTACGATAAATTCGAAAAGAAATCCGAAAGCGTGGAGAAAAACGGCTCGGACCTGAAAAAGATGCTGGGCGTGTTTACGTTTGTCGCCGTTCCCCTGCCGCTTACGGGCGTATGGACGGGCAGCGCGGTGGCGTCGGTGGTGAAACTCAATCTTCCGAAAGGCTGTCTTGCCGTCATTGCCGGCAATCTCGTCGCGGGCGGAATAATAACGCTGCTGTGCGCTTTCCTGCCGCAAAAAGCCATAGACTGGGTAATACTCGCGCTTACGGTGATAGCCGTTGCCGTGCTGTGCGTTCTTATAGTTAAAATAGCCTTGCACAAACCGAAGGAAGCCGATAAGGCAGAGGAAAGCAAAAAGGAGTAATTATGTGCGGAATAATAGGATATACGGGCAAGCGCCAAGCTGCGCCCATACTGCTTGACGGATTGAAAATGCTGGAATACCGCGGATACGATTCGAGCGGCATTGCCGTATCGGAAAACGGCGGTATTTCCATGACGAAAGCCAAAGGGCGGCTGGACAATCTCGTGAAACTTACGGACGGCGGCAAGAGCGCGCGCGGCACGATGGGTATAGGTCACACGCGCTGGGCGACGCACGGCGAACCCAGCGACGTAAACTCGCACCCCCACATAGGCGAGAAAGGCAATTTCGCGCTCGTTCACAACGGCATTATAGAAAACTATCTCGACATACGCGCCTTCCTTTGTGCGAAGGGATTTACTTTCCGTTCGCAGACCGACACGGAAGCGGTGGTGCAACTTTTGGAATATTATTACAAAGGCGACGTAAAAGAGGCTATCGCCAAAACGCTTAACAAGCTGCGCGGCTCGTATGCTTTGGGAATACTGACGCGCTTCGACCCCGATACGTTTTATGCGGTGAGAAAGGATTCTCCGCTTGTGATAGGTTTGGGCGACGGCGAAAACTTCATTGCGTCCGACATGCCCGCGGTGCTTAAATACACGCACGATTTCATTCTGCCCGAGGACGGCGACATAGCGGTGATTTCGCCGACGAAAGTCGAACTTTTCAACCGAAACGGCGAGACCGTGGAGCACAAGCCGTTCAAAGTGGACTGGGACGTGGAGAGCGCGGAAAAAGGCGGTTTCCCCCACTTCATGCTGAAAGAAATACACGAACAGCCAAAGGCTTTGGAGCAAACGCTGCTGCCCCGTTTCGACGGATACTCCGTAAAAAGCGACGGAATCGAATTTTCGAAAGAATATCTCGGCGCGCTGAAAAAGATTTTCATAGTCGCCTGCGGCTCGTCATACCATGCCGCAATGGTCGGCAAATATTTCATAGAGCGCAACTGCCGCATAAGCACGGAAGTCGACCTTGCGAGCGAATTCCGCTACCGCAGCCCCGTGCTGGACGAAAACACTCTGACGGTAGTCATAAGCCAAAGCGGCGAAACCGCAGATACGATTGCCGCAATGCGCGACGCGAAAGCGCACTGCTCGCGCGTACTGGCAATAGTGAATGTAGTCGGTTCTACAATCGCGCGCGAGGCGGACGATGTGCTTTACACGCGCGCCGGGCCGGAAATAGCCGTAGCTACCACAAAGGGCTACACGACGCAGGTGGCGACGCTTATGCTGTTGGGACTTTTCATAGCGGACGCGACGAAAAGCATGAGCAAGGCGCTTTACGAAAAATACGTCGACGAATTGAAAGCGCTGCCCGCCGCGGTGCAGAGGGTGCTCGACGAAAACGTGGAAGCGCTGCAAAAGCTTGCCTACGATTATTTTGCGTTTGACAAGACTTTCTTTATCGGGCGCGGCATGGACTATGCTTTGGCTCTCGAAGGCGCGCTGAAACTCAAAGAGATATCCTATATCCACGCCGAGAGCTATGCCGCCGGCGAGCTCAAACACGGAACGATTTCCCTGATAGAAAAAGGCTCGCCCGTCATTGCGTGCGCAACGGGAGAAGAGCTTTTCGAAAAAACTCTTTCCAACATAAAAGAAGTGCGCTCGCGCGGGGCAAGCGTTATCGCGCTTGTGAAAGAGGGGCGCGAAAAGACAATGGGCGCGGAGGCGCAGCACGTGGTTTCCCTGCCTGCCCTCTCCGACGAAATGATGCCGTGCGTCGCGGCGGCGGCACTGCAGCTGTTTGCGTACTACGTGGCGGCGGCGAAGAGCTGCGACATAGACAAACCGAGAAATCTCGCAAAAGCGGTCACCGTGGAATAGGCGCGGTACAAAAGCGAGGATGAGGAGCAAGAAACTTATGAACAAAAAAATCGCGGTTATACTCGGGGACGGCATGGCGGATTTGCCCGACGCAAACGGCGACACGCCGATGTCGCTTGCGAGAAAGCCGAGGGCGGACGCGCTTGCAGGAAAATCGGAAATAGGGCTTGTCAAAAACGTACCCGACGGCATGAAACCCGGCTCGGACACCGCCAATCTGTCCGCCATGGGATATGACCCGAAAGAGTGCTATACGGGGCGTTCGCCGCTGGAAGCGGTGAGCATGGGCATAGCGCTTTCGGACGGCGACGTGACGTACAGAGCCAATCTCGTGACGCTGGAAAACGGCGTTATGAAGGATTATTCCGCAGGCGAAATAGACACTGCGTCGGCGAGGGAAATAATCGATTATCTCGCGCCGCACATTAACCGTGACGGGTTCGAACTGTACGGCGGTATAAGTTACCGCCACTGCCTTGTTCGCCGCGGAGCACGCCGCACAGGGGCTTATTTGACGCCTCCGCACGACATAAGCGGACGGAAGGTGCAAGAATATCTGCCGAGCGACGCGGTTTTGCTGGAAATCATGCTGAAATCGCAAGAGCTTTTAAAGGACTGTCCGATTAACGTAAAAAGGCGCGAGCGCGGCTTGAACGAGGCGACGTCGCTTTGGTTTTGGGGCGAAGGCACGAAACCGAAATTACAGCCGTTTTACGAGAAGTACGGACTGCGCGGAGCGGTGATTTCCGCGGTTGATTTGCTGAAAGGCATAGCCGTTTGCGCAGGCATGAAATCGATAGACGTAGAGGGTGCGACGGGCACGCTGACGACGAACTTCGACGGGAAAGCCAAAGCCGCCGTAGATGCGCTGGAAAGCGGCTGCGACTATGTATACGTACATCTCGAAGCGCCCGACGAATGCGGACATCAGGGCGACCGCGAAGGAAAGCGGCGTGCGATAGAACTCATCGACGAGAAAATTCTGACGCCGATAGACGACTATCTGAAAGCGAGCGGCAATCCTTACACGCTTGTGTTTATGCCCGACCACCCCACTCCGACTTCGACGCGGACGCACTCGTCCGACCCCGTGCCGTACATGATTTACGACAGCGAACGCACGGTATGCGGCGCGGACGCATTCGACGAAAAGCATGCTGCCGAAAGCGGCAATTTCATCGAGCACGGTCACACTCTGCTGTCGAAAATAATCGACTGAAACGAAACATGAACTTTAAAACCCCTGTTTAAACAGGGGTTTTGTTTTTGATACAAATAAATTTTTTCCGCGCTTAATCCGAGCGTTACATCAGCAGCGCCGCCGCGCCTATAATTCCCGCGTCGTTGCCCAAAGACGCGATTTTAAGTTCTACTTTCGGCGCGCCCTGATATCCGTAATGCATGGCTTTCATGCGGACTTTCAGACGGTTGAGAAGATTGTCGCCCTGCGCGCAGACGCCGCCGCCGAGCAGTATCGCCTGCGGACGGAATTCGTTGCAGATATTGAGCAGTCCTTCGCTGAGGTACATTACGTAATTATTGACGACGAGTTTCGCCATGGCGTCGCCCATTTTCTCGGTTTCGAATGCCGTTCTGCCGTCGACCTTGTCTATGTCGCCGCCTACGAAATCCCACATTTTGCTTGAACGGTCGCGCATCATGGCTTCCTTGGTTTCGCGTATGAGCGCGCTGGCCGACGCATACGCCTCGAAACAGCCGCGTCTGCCGCAGGAGCAGGGTTCGCCGTTTACGCAGATGACCGAGTGTCCGAGTTCCGCGCCCTTGGACTCGTTGCCCTCGAAAAGTTTGCCGTCGAGCACTATGCCGCCGCCGACGCCCGTGCCGAGCGTTATCATGACGGTATCGGTATAGCCTTTGCCCGCGCCGAAAAGCGATTCGCCGAGCGCGGCTACGTTCGCGTCGTTGCAGACCCGAACGGGTTTTTTGACGCGCTTCAATATGAGTTCGGCTATGGGAACGCTGTACCAGCCGAGATTCGGCGAATAGTCTACGATACCGGCGCCGCTGTTTATCGCGCCCGGACTGCCTATGCCCACGCCTACGACCTCGTCCATGCTTATCTTGTTGGTTTTGACGAGATTGAGCACTTCGAAAGCCATATCGAGCGCGACTTCGTCCGCGGGGCGGTCGCTCTTGGTCGGTATAGACGACTTGGCAACTATGTTGCCGTTTTTGTCCACAACACCCGTTTTTATGTTGGTTCCCCCCAAATCGATTCCCACGTAATACATATTCTCATCTCCTTAATACTATTATTTTCAAACGGCAAAGCGCCGCAAAATATTTACTTGATTATTATGGTGTTTATGCTGCTCTGCAAACGCTGTTTTTCGTCGTCGCTTTTGGATTTCAGATAGTCGCTGAACATGTTGACTACGTTGCGGCGGTTTATGAGCACGTGTCTTTTCGTGACGGGCAGTCCGCCTTCCTGCGGCGTGACGTCCTTTGCTCCGTCGCTCGGTTTGACCTGACGGACGAGAGTGCGCACCTGCGGCCGCTCGCCGACTTCTTTGAAATCGTCTATTTCCGCAGCCGCCGCCGACGTGCGGCGTTTGCCCGTTTCCACCTTCTCGGCATGAGTGAGAGGCTCTTCATCCTCGGACGGCTCTTCCTCGTCGCTTTGCTTTTCTTCCCCTTCCGTATCGGTTTCCTTTGTTTCCGTTACGCCGACGCTATGCTCGGGCTCGTCCGACTGCTCGTCCGCGGGTTCGTCAAAAGAATCCGTGTCCGGCTCGGCGTACTGCTCTGGCATCGGCAAATCCTCTTCCGAGAAAGAAGTTTGGGGTTCTTCGGTCGGAGCTTGGGGTTCTTCGGGCTCGGCGTCCAAACTGTCGACAAGTCCGGAAATTTCGTCCATTATGCTGCGCACGTCGTCAAGACGGTAGCCGTCGTTTTGCGCGTCGGGTTTTGTCTGCGGCGAAGTTCGGCTTTCGGAAACGTCGGCATTTTCTTTTTCCGACATGTTTTCGTCACCGCCGACGGGCTGCTTTTCGGCAACCTTTTCTTTGCCGCTCTTTTTTACCGCTCCCGCTATCAGCGACACAAGCGACACGGCGGTAAACACCGCGCAGGGTATCCACACCGCGGGATATGTAAACAGCAGTACGAGCAGTCCGATTCCCGGCACGCTCAAACCGAATATTTCCGCCGAGTCGCCTATGGCGGATATGAATCCGAATTTAAGCCCGACAGTGACAAAACACGCCGAGGCCCCGAACACAAGTCCGATTATACCCAGCGAAAGACAGGCGGCGCGAAGCGATTTGCTCGGCTTTTTCACAACGAAAACGTCGATAGCCAAAAACAGCCATATCAACGAAAGCGCCGTCATTACAGCCAAAACGACTATGTTGTGAGTTATAAGCCATTCCAACATTATACGATTATTATACACTCAATTTGCCGACGTGTCAAGACTATGACGCAAATTAAGCGTACAAATTCACGCGCGGCGGTAAATCCTTCCGCACACGACGGTCATGTCGTCGAGGCGCTGTCCGCCCGTGTTCGCAAGCGCGGCGTCCAACACGGCGCGGGAAAGTTTTTGGGGGTTGAGCGTGTCGTTTTTTGCAATCAACGCAGCCGCTTCGCCGTCGGCGAACGCGTCCGCAGCCCCGTCGCTCATCATGACTATCATGTCGCCCTCTTTGAACGCCACGCTTTCGGCAAACGGCGTTATTTCCTCGACGGCTCCGAGCGGCAGAGCCGAACCGCTCAGCGCGGCGACTTCGCCGTCGCGCTTTACCAGCGTGGCGGGACACGCGACTTTTATGACGTCGCCGCACGCCGCCGAAAGGTCGAGCACCAAAATATCCATTGCGGCAAAGGTTTCTTCCCTGCTCATGGAAAGGAATCTGTTGACAGACGCCAGTATGAAGTCCGAAGAAAATCCCGCTTTGTAATAGTTTTCCACAAGCGACACGGCGCGGACGCTGACGCGTTCCGCATCCTCGCCGCTGCCCATTCCGTCGGATATTGCCATAACAAAGCCGTCTGCGCCTATGCGCGAAAAGGAATATGTATCTCCGCTTTTGCCCGAACTGTCCTTGGCAAGCGAGGACACGCCGAACACGACGTCGTATACGGTGTCTGATTTGAACACGGCGTTTTCGTATCCGGCGCTGCCGCCCTCGTCCGCGGACGACGATACGAAAAAGAACGGACGCTTGTAAATTTTGGACAGTATTTTCTCCGTCTTTCTTTTGTCGAACGCTTGGCTTTCCACATTGAGCGATACGTTTATCATGCCGCCCCTCTCCTTTCTGACCAGCGCGCTTTGACAGTCGCAGCCGCCGAATACGAGTTCTTCTTTGATTTTTCGGGCGCCGTCGAAATCGAAACGGGCGCGGTCCGTCATGCGCTGCCCGAATGCGCGCATTACGCCTTCCGCGCCGCCGAGCTGTGCACAGACAAGGTCGGCTGCGGCGACACGGGCTTTTGCGACCGCTTCGTCGCACTTGTTCTTTTCCACGAACGCATTTGTCTTGGCTATTAGCGCGCCCGCGGAGCGGCACCCGTCGAGTATGCTTTCGGGCAAGCCGCCGACGCTTGTATGACCGTCTTCGAGAGCGCGCTCCACAAGCGAGCGCATGACGTCTAAACCGCTTACGTTGCAGCCACCGCGGTAAGGGCACGCGGCGCACACCTCGTCAAGCAGTCTTTGGGCATAGTGCTGCGTATCGGGCGCGCCTGCGGAAACAAGCGCGGTTATCCTGCTCATCTGACCGAATATTTCCGCGGCGCAGTTTATCTCTCCGCCCGTTCCGACGCGTTCGCGCTCCATAAGCCGAAGCAGCGCGCGTTCGTGAGCGGCGGAGCGTTTTTCCGAAGAAAAGCGCATTATTTTTTTCGTCGGAACGGCGGCGTAAAGCGCGCAGCCGATAAACGCGGAAAGCACGTCGAACAAATCCGCTCCGCCGAAAAGGCACAGCGCCGCAGTGAATGCGAGCAGATAGCCTGCCGCCGCAAGAGTGCGATGTCCGCCTATGAATATCGCGGCTATCAGCGCGGCGCACGCGCTCACAGCCGCGCCCGACGGCGAAAAGTCGCCGAGCGATATGCCTATGCCGACACAAAGAGCAACGGCAAACCCCGCGCCCAATCCGCCCGTCTTCATTACGAAAAGGGTCGCCGCCGCGCCCAGCGCGTAAACAAACGTAAACGCTCCGCCGATTTCGGCGTTGGCCGCGAGCGCGACCGAACCGAGCATACAGCACATTGCCGCGCGCGTCAGTTCGGTTATCGGCGTTCCTTTCCTAAAAAACGGTTTTACCGCAGTAATGTACACTACGGCGAGTATCAGTGAAAACAGCGTGCCGACAATGAGCGAAAGCGGCGTTATTACCTTTATGACGGCGGCATAAATAAAGCCGCAGTTTCCCACGGCTCCGCTAAGCAGAACCGACCAAAGCGGAGGTTTTGTTTTGATTGCGGCGGTAACGGCTTTGAGTGTGACGGCGCATACGCATACCGCGGCATATCCCCATACCTGCGCGGGCGCGGTGCAGAACGCGGCGTTTGTGACGAGGTACACGGGCGCGGTGAGCCATACGGGAACGTCGAACATCAAAAGCGCCGAAAACAGACCCGTACCGAAAGGGCGCATATTATATATTTCGGCGAGCGAAAGCGCCGCAAGCAATGTTGCGGCGGCTAAGGAAAATACGATTTTTTTGGGTTTGAGCATATAAATTTCCTGCCTTTATACGCAGGGTATTATATCACCCCGAGCATGCGGCGGAAACGGTTAATGTCGGCGTTTTTGTCTATTTCTGTCGTTTGTACGCCGCTGCCGCGCTTATGCGCGCGTCGGGCGAAAGAAAGTAAAGCGAACCGGGCTTTGCCTTGGTGCGGAAGGTTTTTGCAGAAAGAGCGGCAAGCGTTTTGTCCGCCCTGCCGACATCCTGCCGATTGGGCATGAAATCCACTCCCTCCGGCGAAAATCTTTCCGAAACCGACTCGCCGTCTTCAAACGACTTTTCGCCGTCTGCCGTCATAACGGCGGTGAGTCTTACTCCGCCTATTTCGGCGGTAAACGTGTATTCTCCGCTGCGAACGACGAATGCGTTTTTTTGAGTATCGAAAACTTCGAGCGCGGTGCGGTTGCAGCGCAGACGGTATGTTTTTTTCTCGGCGCAGACAAACGTCCTGCCGAACGCGGCTATGCGCGTATCGCCGCTCCCGTAAGACGAATAGACCACGACGCTTTTTTCGCACTCGGTTTCGCCGCGGACATCGAAAGAAAATTCGATATCCGCGCCGTCTTTCGCTACGGTGAAATTATCCGCCTCTGCTTCGTAAAGCGACAAGCCGTATCCCGCTTTGAAATCCGCGCCCTCGCTTACGCTGCCGACGCCGCGGCAGGAAATATCGGTTCTTTCGCCCGTGTAGCAGTCGCGTGCGGCGTAAGGCGCGAAGGGATAGTTTTTTTCGCTTTGCGCCCAGCGGCAGCACAGGCGTCCCGTGAAGTCGTCCTTGCCGGTCAAAAGGGCGGCAAGCGCCGCAGGGTCGGATATGACATCCGTCGGCACGTATACAAACGCGTCGGCTTTGGACAGGCACGGGATTTCGAAGTAATGCGCGGCGGCGGCAACCACGACGATTTTCGACGTTTTCGACAGTCTTTCGACAAATTCCGACAATGCGGCGGGATTCGAGGTGTCTGCGTTTTCCGCCGCAATCACGACGGTTTTGCATTCGCCCGCCGCTTTTGCCGTTTTATCCGCGCTTTTTTCGGGGCGGCGCAAATCGGGTCTTATTGCGATATGTCTGCCGCATGTGATTTTCGCGCCGACGACTGCCGTATCGGAAGGCGTAAGCGGAAGAACGCCGTCGTTCTTCATGAGCACCGCACTTTCCGACGCGAGCCGATTGTATGCGCATTCCGCTTCCGCGGCGGTTATAGCGGGCGGCGTGAAATTCTTGATTCTTTTATAACACTCGGCGGCGGCAAGCACGTTTCTTTCGACGCAGCGGTCGAGTTTCTTTTCGTATAAAAGTCCGCTTTCAACGGCGTTTTTAAGACGCGTACCGCTTTCGGGCGGCGGCAAAATACCGAGGCACGCTCCCGAAGAAACTTCCTCGGCTTTGTCGGACGTACTGCATGCGCGGGTAAAGACAAGCGCATCGAAACCGTCGGTGACAAGGGAAACGAACTCTCTGTTTTCGCCCGCGGGAACACCGTTCAGTCTGCCCGAGGGAAGCGCGAGCGCACCGAGCGCGTCTTTGTTTTTGAGATACGGATAGAGATAAATTTCCGACGCGGTTCTCTTGTCGATATATCGGTCGAATCCGTTCACTCCGAGCACGTCGATGCCCACGGGCGGCAAATCGCAGGCGGCGGCGTACTCGCCTGCCAGCGCGGAGCTCAGATTGGGTTCGTCGGAAAACGCGCGGCACGCCTCGGGCGCATAGGGGTTTCTTATGACTCCGAGCGCGACTTCGCCGCCGTAGCTCTCCCCCGAAATATATGCGTCGCGGCAGCGCATGCGCGCGAACGTGCGGACAAGCGAAGAATCGAAAGTATGCGCAAGCGCAAAAAAGGGCACGCATTTACCCGAATAAAGCGCGTCCTCTTCTTTCGGCAGTTTGAGCGCGGGCACTTTCAGCCTCGGCAAAGCCACCGTGCAGCCTTTTGCGTCAGCACTCGTAAGCGCGACTTTTTCGTCGAGCGTCATGAGCGCGACTACCGTTTTCACTCTCTCCTTATCCACCGTACCTCCCTTTTTACGCGTCCTATGCCTTACTGCGGCGCGGACGGATTTCGAGCAGCTGCATGCCGTAAGACGTGCGGCGGTATATCTGCAATCTGTCCTCGTATTCGTAAATATATATATTCTTATCGGTGCGGCTGCGGAACACGAGGGGTCGGCTTTTGTCGTCGTTTATCGCGTCCAGCTTTCTTCTCGCCGCGCTTTCGTAGTCGTAACCGCCGTATCCGCCGCGCCTTTCTTCGTCGAAATATTTTCGCCTGAGTTCCTGTTCGTCCTCGTAACTGCGCACGGGCGCGGACTCGCCGCCGCCCTGCGGCTCGGCGCTCTGCTGACGGGAAACGGCGCTGTTCGGCTCGGTATATGCAAGCGGCACGTTCATGCTGCCGACCGCCATTGCTTCGCGCGCGGCGTCCTGCTTTGCCGCTTTTTCGGTTTCGCGCACGTTCTCTTTCGCGGCGTTTTTACGCCGTTTCTTTTCGAGTTTTTCGGCAAGCTTTTCCTCGCGTCTGCGCTCGCGTTCGCCGCGGCGGACAACCTGTTCGCGTTCGCGCTTTGCCTTGTCGATATAATAAGAAATCACTATTCCGGCGACTTCGCTTATTACCAGTCCTATGAAAAACACGTGAAGCACGCTGTTGAGCGCGGTGGCGGTGAATGCGCACCACAGCAAAAACACAAGCGCAAAAAGGCAGGGCGCCCAAAGTCCCAATGCGAAAAGCAGCCACGCGGCAAGCTTGACCGCGGCTCCGAGCAGCATTTTGAGAAATCTTATAAGCGCGTTTACCACTTTATCCGCCTATGCGCGTAGTTCCGCACATATAGGGTACGAGCGCTTCGGGAACGGTAACGGTGCCGTCGGCGTTCTGATAGTTTTCGAGTATTGCCGCGGTGGTTCTGCCGACCGCAAGACCGCTGCCGTTGAGCGTATGCACAAGTTCGGTCTTACCGTCCGCGCGGCGGTATTTTATGTTCATTCTGCGCGCCTGGTAGTCGGTATAATTGGAACACGAAGAAATTTCCACATAGCGGTTGTAACTGGGCATCCATACTTCGATGTCGTATGTTTTCGCCGCGGAAAAGCCCAAATCGCCGCTGCACAAAAGCACGACGCGGTAAGGAATTTTAAGCGCTTTGAGTATGCTTTCCGCCTGAGCGGTAAGTTCCTCGTGCTCTTTTTCCGAATCCTCGGGCTTTGTGAACTTAACGAGTTCGACCTTGTTGAATTGGTGCTGGCGGATAAGTCCGCGTG
Source organism: Clostridia bacterium (assembly GCA_022793815.1). Classification (GTDB taxonomy): domain Bacteria; phylum Bacillota; class Clostridia; order Christensenellales; family Pumilibacteraceae; genus MGBC157735. Next base: position 98,519 of record JAAWDP010000019.1, read on the forward strand.
TATCTCTGCCGGCGCTTCCCGCCTCGCCGCGGAAACATGCGGTATATGCGCAATACTTCACGGGCAGCACGTTTTCGCCGAGAATTTCGCCGCGGTGCAGATTGGTGACGGGCACTTCCGCCGTGGGCACGAGGAAATAGTCCGTATTCTTGACCGCGAACGCATCCTCCTCGAATTTGGGAAGCTGTCCCGTTCCCGTCATGGAATCGCGGTTGACCATGAACGGCGGAAAGATTTCGGTGTAGCCCGCTTTGCCGTGCATGTCCAGCATGAAATTGAATATCGCGCGTTCCAGTCTTGCGCCGTCGCCGCGGTATACGGTAAAACGCGCACCCGTTATTTTCGCGGCGGTTGCCGGGTCGAGTATGCCGAGATTGTCGCCTATCTCCCAGTGCGGTTTGGGCGTGAAATCGAATTTCGTAGGCTCCATAAACCGACGCTGTTCTACGTTGTCCGAATCGTCTTTGCCGAGCGGCACGCTTACGTCGGGCAGATTGGGTATGTTGAGCAATGCGTTTTTCAGGTCGGATTCGACAAGCGAAAGTTTTTCGTCGAGCGCTTTCAGTTCCGCGGAATCCGCCTTTACTCTGGCTATGGTTGCGGACGCGTCGCCGCCGCTCTTTTTAAGTTTTGCGACTTCTTCCGACGCGCGGTTGCGGTCGGCTTTCATTGCCTCGGTTTTCTTGATGAGCTCTTTGCGCGCGGAGTAAAGCGAACCGACGACGTCGACGTCGTAACTGCCGCTTCGCGTCTTGATTGCGCTCTTTACCTTATCGAGGTTTTCCGCTACGTATTTCATGTCAAGCATAATTACACACTCCCTTGCCCGTCCGTATCCGACGGCGTTTTATACGTTTGTTTCGTTGTGTATATTATACAGCGGCTTTATGAAAAAATCAAGCGTCTTGTCCGTCTTTTTTATCGCCTGCGAGCGCGCCCATGTCCTCTTTCGAAATCCCTTTAAACGCCAGAACTACGGCGGCATAAGCGGCAAAGCACAAAACAAGCGACACTATGACGGCGACAAACGCGCCCGTAAAAGGCGCAAGCGCAAAGTAGGATAATTTCCCCATTACCGCCTGAGCGGCGAGAGCGGGCAACGCGCTGCGGAAAAACACGCCGTATTTCGGCTTGATTTTAATACACTTTCTCACGGCGAAAAGGTCCAAAAAACACGTCAGCGCAAAGCACGCCACGGTTGACGTCGCCGCGCCGTAAATGCCCATTACGCGTATCAGTACTATTGTCAAAACGGCTTTCACCGCCGCGCCGATTATGAGATTGAGCGCGGGTTTGTGCGCTTTGTCGAAGCCTTGCAACACGGCTGTCGCAGGTTGCAGAAGGCTCATGAAAAGCACGGAAAGCGCGCTTATCGCGAGCAGTATGCCGCCCGTGCCGAGCAGTTCGGGCGACATGGTTTTTCTGTATAATATGCCGAGTATTTCGTCGGAAAACAGCATGAACGCAAGCGCGCACGGAGCGGCGGCGAGCAGCGACATTCGGAAAAACTTCTCGCTTGTATCCGCGGCGCGGTCGCGGTTTTTCACAAGCCGGCTTATCTTCGGAAGCAGCATTACGGCAAGCGATGCCGTGACTACGGCAGGCATGTTGACGAGCGAACCGACGGGTCCGTTCAAAAGACCGAACAGCGCGGTTGCGCCCGCGACGCTCTCGCCGCCGAGCGTAAGCAGATTTATTACGAGTATGCTGTCTATCACGGCGGATATGGGCAGAACAAGCGAGCCCAGCGTAATGGGCAGAGCCGTGGCGTACACGTTTTTGAGCAGCGATTTGTACGGCACGCGCGTACTACGCGCCGCGGTAAAATCGGCGGCGTGCTCGGTTGCGTACTTGCCTATCTTAATGACGGTGCGTTTTTTATAGGCGGCGTAGTCGAACGCATAGCGCACGGCAAGATATGCCGCGGCGACGACTTCGCTTGCGGTTACGCCGAGCAGCGCACCGAATGCCGCGTACTCCACGCCGTATTTCATAAAGCGGTAACAGAGAAAAAGTCCGACTGCGGTTTTGGTAAGCTGTTCTATTATCTGGCTGACGCCGCTGGGAAGCATGTCGAGTTTGCCTTGGAAATAGCCGCGCAGACACGATATGACGGCAACCACGGTGACGGCAGGCGCGATGCCTATATAAGCGGTTGCCGCCGCCGCATTGCCTTGAAGCGAGGCTATTTTGCCGCGCAGAAATATCAGCAGAAGCGTGGCGCAAAGCCCCGCAAGCGTAAGAGTCAGCGCCGATACGCGCAACGTCCTGCGCGCGTTTTCGCCGTCGCCGACCGCGGCAAACGAGGAAACCGTTTTGCTTATCGCGCTGGGAAGTCCGCCTGCGGAAACCGACAGCAGCACGCTGTACAGCGGAAACACCATTTGATACAGACCTATTCCCTCCGCGCCCATTATATTCGTGAGCGGTATGCGGTACAGCGCACCCACGCCTTTTGCTATCAGACACAGCAGCGCGAAAAACGCTCCGCCGTGCAAAAAAGCTTTCATTTTCCCCTTCATGCAGATAGTATGCGTTTAAACAAAAGGTATTAATCCTTTGATGCAGCGGCAGTTTTTACCCGCAGGCGCGCGGAAACACTATCCGAATAAGAAAATACGCTTTCGAACGAAAGCGTATTTCGTAAAGTTTTACTATATTCAAACCCGACCCTTCTCGGAAAGAATTTCGTCCAGAGTGAGTCCGAACGCGGGCAGCATGTTTTCGAGGAAGTATTCCGCGCTTTTCAGATTACTGTCTTTCAAATCTTCGAGCGTGGTTTCGTAAGCGGCGGCAAATTCCGCATTGCCGGCTTTTTTCTCCTCTATGCATTTTATGAGCGCCGCCAGCTTATCCGCGGCTTTGATTATCATGCGCTCGCTTTCCGTTCTGTTTTGCACCACATAAGGCGTGAGCGCGTCTTTGAGTATATCGGGCAATGTGTCCGCGATACGGCGCTCGGTGAGCTTTTCTATCTCCTTATACGCCGCGGTGATACGTTCGCTGCCGTACTTTACGGGCGTAGGCAAATCGCCCGTGATGCTTTCCGCCGTTTCGTGATACAGCGCTTTGAGCGCGATTTCCTTTGCGTCGTAACCGCTGCCGGTAAGCGAATTTTCGATGAGCGCAAGCGCATGAGCCAGCATTGCCGTCATCGCGCTGTGTTCGAGTACGTTCTCTCTGCGCGTGCCGTGCATGAGCCCCCAGCGGTCGATATATTTGAGTCTGTTCAGTATGGCGAAGAAACCGCTCATTTGCAGGCTCTCACGCTTTTGACTGCGGCTTTGACCACGTTTTCCGCGGTGAAACCGTAAATTTCGAACAGTTTGTTTGCGGGCGCGCTGCTTCCGAAACCGTCCATACAGACGTATCCTCCGTCCAGTCCCACATATTTGCCCCAAGGCATGGAAGAACCTGCCTCGACTGCAACTCGCGCGCGCACGGCGCTCGGCAATACGCTTTCGCGGTATTTTGCGGTTTGCGACTCGAACAGTTCCATACAGGGCATGGAAACGACGCGGGCGTCTATTTTCGCGGCTTTAAGCTGCTCTCTCGCCGCCATTGCCAGCGAAACCTCGCTGCCCGTTGCGATGAGAATGACGTCGGGGACTTCGCTTTCGCTGTCGGCGAAGATATATCCGCCTTTGAGCGGGTCGGCGTCGGCGCCGACTTCGAAATATTCGAGGTTCTGACGCGAACAGACTATTGCGGTGGGACCCTTGCCGGTAAGCGCGCTTATGTACGCAGCCTTTGTTTCGCGACTGTCGCAGGGACGGAATACCTTTATGTTCGGCGTGCAACGCAACGATGCCAGCTGTTCGACGGGCTGATGAGTTGGACCGTCCTCGCCCACGCCTATCGAGTCATGAGTGAGTATGTACGTTACGGGAAGATTCATTATAGCGCTCATACGCATGGCGTTCTTCATGTAATCGGTGAATACGAAGAACGTGGAGCAGAACACGTTGAATCCGCCGTGAAGCGCGATGCCGTTGCAGATTGCCGCCATGGAATGTTCGCGGACGCCGAAATGTATGTTGCGCCCCGTTCTGTTTTCCGCGCAGAAGTCGCCTTTGTCTTTGAGCGCGGTTTTGTTCGACGGCGCAAGGTCTGCGCTTCCGCCTATGAGGCTTTCGCACGCATCGGCTATCTGATTCAATATCGTGCCGCTGTACGAACGCGAAGCGTCAACCTTATCGGTGGTCTTTATAATGTTTTCGAGCTGCTCGGCGCTTATCGCCTTGCCCTTTATCTCTGCGTTGAACTTCTCGAAATCCTCGGGATATTTCGCCTTGTACGCTTTGGCTATGCGGTTCCATTCGGATTCGTTTTTGTTGAGCGAATCCACTACGCCCGCCATGAATTTATTTACTTCCGCGGGGACTTCGAACGGTTTGCCTTTGATACCGAGGTTCTTTTTAAGTGCTTCTATACCGTCTTTGCCGAGCGGTGCGCCGTGGCTGTCGGCGCTGCCCGCCTTGGGCGAGCCGAAACCTATCGTAGTGCGTACGACTATGAGCGAAGGTTTTTGTTTCTCGTCCTTGGCAAGTCTTATCGCGGCTTTCACGGAGTCGATATCCTCGCCGTCGTTCACTCTTATAACCTGCCAGCCCTGAGCCTCGTGTCTGCGCGCCACGTCCTCGGTGAACGCTATGGAAGTATTGCCTTCTATGGATATGTCGTTGCTGTCGTAAAGCACGATGAGTTTGCCGAGTTTAAGCGTTCCCGCAAGCGAAGCGGCTTCGGACTCGATACCTTCCATCATGCAGCCGTCGCCGCAAAGCGCATAAGTATAGTGGTCGACAAGCGGCAAATCTTCTTTATTGTATTTCGCGGCGAGCATGCTTTCGGCAATTGCGAAACCCACGGCGTTAGCCACGCCCTGCCCGAGCGGACCCGTGGACGTTTCCACGCCGGGAGTGCGCTCTATCTCGGGATGACCCGGGGTGCGCGAATAGAGCTGTCTGAACTGCATCAAATCCTCTTTCGTGATTCCGTAACCGAACAGATGAAGCAGACCGTACAAAAGAGCCGAGCCGTGACCCGCGCTGAGAACGAATCTGTCGCGGTTGAAAAAGTCGGGGTTTTTCGGACAGTGGTTCATGGTTTCGAACAGCGCGTAAGCCATGGGAGCCGCGCCGAGCGCGATACCGGGGTGTCCGCTGTTTGCCTGTTGAACCGTTTCGGCGGCGAGCACTCTGAGCGTAGATATTGCCTGCGTTTGTACCTTATCCATTATTACATCTCCTGAAAATTATTTTCGTTTTATTGTCTTATATATTGTTTGCCGCCGCTTCGAGCGATGCGCAGTCGAGCACGGAAAACTGACCGAAAAACGCATATAAAAATCCCGCTATCTTTTTAACGCCGCCGAACTCGTTAGATTCGATGTTTATGACGGCAACGGGGTCGTGGACGCTGGTGCGCGCGAGGAAAAATCCGTTTGCGAATTTCATGTCCGCTCTCACGCCCTCCGCGCTGTCCTTATGCAGAAAACATCTGCCGCTTTTTTCCAACTCGCAGCAAACGCTTTCGAGCTGGGCGAGTATCTGAGCGGATACGGGGCGGAAATCGTCGGTCTTTATCGCAAGTCGAATCTCCGCGCTTTCCGCAGGTTCTTCGAGGTCGCTTATGAGGTCGGTCAGATTTTTGCCTTCCTCTTTCATCATTGCGGCTTTGAGCGCAAGACGGAGCGAAAGATATGCGCCGTCGTCGAGAAAATAGTTCTCTTTCAGCGCCGCGTGTCCGCTGGTTTCGATTGCCGCGGGAACGTCGCGTCCGAGCGCCTGCAACCGCAGCGCTTCGTTTATGACATTGCGGTAACCGCGTTTAAAGCGTCTGTGCACGCCGCCGTGCTCGGTTATGAACTTGCCCAGTCCCGCACTCGTTACGCTGTCGGTTACTATCGTGCCGCCGCTTTTTTCCTCCAAAAGTATCGCGCTTACGAGGGCAATGAGGCGGTTGCGGTTTATCTCCCTGCCGCTTGCGTCGGCAATTGCCGCACGGTCTACGTCGGCGTCGAATATTATACCGAGGTCACTGCCGCTGCGAACTACTCCGTCGGTAAGAAATTTCATTGCCGCCGCGCTTTCGGGATTGGGAACGTGTCCCGAAAAATTGCCGTCGGGCTGTAAATACTGCGACGGCGAAGTGTCCGCTCCGAGCGGAGCAAGCACGCGCTCGGCGAAAAATCCGCCTGCACCGCCGCCCGCATCGACGGTTATTTTCATGTTTTCCAAAGGATATTCCCTGCCCGAAAGAGAGCGCGCCTTGCTCACGAGAAAATCGCAGTAAAGCGCCATATAGTCTTTGCGGTTCACCTTGCACGCAGAGCCGACCGCCGCTTTCCCCTCTGCCGCATAGGCGATTATTCTGTCGAGGTCGCCCGAATCTATTCCGCCGCTTTTCGTAAAAAATTTGAGTCCGTTGCGGTCGCTCGGGTGGTGGGACGCGGTTATCATGACCGAACCGTCGCAGTCGGTTTCTTCGAATACGGTCATCATGAACATGGAAGGCGTGGAACAAAGCCCGGCAGCGAAAACTTCGCAGCCCGCTTTTTTCAGAGCGTTTTCCGCCGCAAGCGCAATCCTCTCTCCGCTGAGCCTGCTGTCGCGACCGAGCGCGATTTTGAGCATACCCCCTTTCCCCGTTTTTTCTTTAAGAAAGTATGCGAACGCGCCGACCGCCGCTTCCACGGCTTCGTCCGTGAGCACGTTGTTTTCTCCGAGCGCGATACCTCTTAAATCCGTTCCGCTTTTCAGTGCGCTTATATCCATTTGACTCTCCGCTATCCGTGTCGGGATAAAATTTTTCCTACCGTTTTATTATATCATTATAAAAAAAATTTGTAAAGAAAAATATGCGGTCAAAATACGTACAATTATGTTATTGCGGTATGAAACGGGTGCGGCGCGTCGATAATACGTGCAAATAAAAAAATCGGAGGTCACGGAGTATGTCGGTAAATTACTGCGTGGGAAATATAGGAATCAAACGGCGTTTTTTCAACGAAAAAAAAGAGGGCGCTATTGTCGCGGACTGCGACGACTCGCTGGGATGGTTTTCGCTGTCGGGCGAGCTGTACTGCATTGTCGCGCCGCCGCCGTTCGCAAACATGAGCGTCAAAAGTTTCATACGCTATAAGCGCGCGCTGCTCGGCGCCGGCAGAGCCATGAGCGACGCGGAAATAAAGTACGTACTCGGTCAAGTCGGTCTTAAAGTGCGACTCTCCCGCAAAGTCGGCTCGCTGAGCGCGGTGCTTTTCAGACACCTCACTCTCGCCGCAAAATGGAATCCGACCGTGGGTTCGGTTTACGTGAATCTCGACGCGCTGTCGGGCGGAGCGCTCAACCGCCGCCGAGTGAAAGCCTTATGTTCCGCGCTGGAAGAAAAGTTCGAGGTTTACGTTGCCGTGTCCGACAGCAGACTGATTCCGAAAAACGCGCGGATACTGGACTTTTCCGCAGAGAAAACCGAGCAGATAAAAAAACCGCGTCCGCAGAAAAGCGTGGCGGTTTCCAAAAAGTTTTTACAGGAATTTTTGAAGCGCAGACCTTATTTTTCCAAGTTCGTCAAAGACGCCAAAAAGCCCGTGCGCATTTTCGACGGAAAGACATTCAAGCGATCCGCTCGCACGTCCCCGCCCGCACGGTAAAACGGCGCACGTTTTCGCCGTCCGACAGTTCGTCCAGTTCGGTGCAGGTTATTACCGTCTGATAGCCTTTTATCACTTCGAGCAGTCTTTTTCTGCGCACGGCGTCGAGTTCGCTCATAACGTCGTCGAGAAGCAGCACGGGACGCTCGCCCGTGTATGCCGTCATGAGTTCGAGCAGCGCAAGCCTGAGCGTGAGCGCAGCGGTTCTCTGCTGACCCTGCGAGCCGTATGTGCGTATGTCCGCGCCGCCACCCTCTATTTTCAAATCGTCCTTATGCGGTCCGCTGTGCGTAAAACCCGTGCGCAAATCGGCATCCCTGCTTTCGCGCAGACTTTTCATAAGATTTTCTTGGATTTGTTCGACGCCGTACCCGTCCGCACCTTCGTAAACGAGAGCGAAATCCTCCGCTCCGTCCGTCAAAAAGGCATGGACTTTTTTTGCGTCGGGCAGCAGTTTTTCCACGAAACCGCGGCGCGACTTGACTATGCCGGCTCCCTCGGCGGCAAGCTGCATGTCCCATACGTCGAGCGCGGTCTTATCGAGCCTCGGATTTTTCAGCAGGCGGTTGCGCTGGGCAAGAACCTTGTTGTAGCGGTTTAATCGGTAAAAATAGTTTTTGGAAAGCTGGCAGAGCGCAATGTCCAAAAAGCGGCGGCGCTCGCTCGGGGACTCTTTTACCGTTTTGATTTCTTCGGGCGAAAACAGCACGCAAAGCAGCATACCCATGAGTTCTCCGAGCCGAGTGAGAGGCATTCCGTTTACCGACACGCATTTGTTCGATGTTTTGCCGAGCACCGTTTCCACCCTGTCCTCGCCGTATTTTTTTTCTATGTCCACGGCGACGAACGCGCGTTCGCAGTCCCAGCGAATAAGCTCTCGGTCGCGCGGCGTGCGCATGCTTTTGCCGACGCTTGCCAGATAAAGCGCTTCGAGCAGGTTGGTTTTGCCCTGCGCGTTTCTGCCCTCGAACACGTTGATTCCCTCTCCGAGTTCCACCGCCGCGTCGCGCCAGTTTCTGAAATCTTTAAGCTGTACTTTTTTTATAATCATATTATTATGCGGCTGTAACGTCGAACTTGGTTTTTATCGAGCCGACCGCACCCGCGGTTTCGCTGTCGACAAACGTCGCGCTTTCGTATTCGCCGAGCACATCGAGCGAGTCTTCGAGCACGCTGTTCATGCTTTCCGCATCGAGTTTAGTCATTGCGAACAGCACTTTCTGAGCCGCCGACGAAAGGTTGTTTATGCGCATTGCGTTTGTTTTGTCACTCATGTCGATGTAGACGGTGACATACATTTCCGCGGGCATAAACGCGCTTACAAGGTTGCTTTCCCCTGCGCTCGTAAGGCGCGCGAAGTCTACGCTTACGACCAATCTGATATAATCGTGAGCGGAGTTTGCGCTAACCCCCATTGCCGCGAGTTCTTCGTAATATCCGGCTGCTTTCGCGTTGCCGCGGTTAATAATCGTGAGCTCTTTGAGTACGGCGTTTTTGTCCGCGAACCGCTCGTAAAGATAGCCGGCGAAACGGTTATCCGCCATTTGCCCCTCGAAACCGTCTGCCCCGACGGAGTAATTTTCGAACGACGCCTCTATCCCCTCGCTCGTGGAAAAATCGACGGGTACCGCCGCATTGCCGACAATGTCGCTTTCGTCGAAATTGTTTGCGCCGTCGCCCTTGTACAGCCCCTGCACGGCGGCTTTGACGTTGGCTATGACTTCGGCTTCATTGCTTCCGAAGTCGGGGTTCTGCGTATCCAGCCCCGTTGCTTTTGCGAGGAAGGAATAGAAATCCGTTATGAGAATTCCGCCGTCGGTAAACTCGAAACCGTCGCCGCCGAGCGAAGATTTCATGGTTTCGAAACTGTCGTATATAATCCTGCCGAGGTCCTTTTCCATTGCGGCGATGTCGAGAGAGCCGCCGCCGAGATGAGCAATCATCTTATTCAGAGTTTCCAGCTGCGCGCCGTTCATTTCGTTTACGGTAATGTCGGTCGCATAATAAGAGTTTCCTTCCGAGTCCGTAAGCGGCGTATCGAGTCGGCACAGAGCGACAACGTATATCTTCCGCACGGGAATGACGGACGCCATATCGCCGCCGAGAGCGTCGGTGAGTTTGAGTTCGATTGCGAGTTTGACGAAGTAGCCGTCGCCGTCGCGTCCTATCTTAATGCCCTTAATGCCGGCGCTCGAACCGAAGGACTCACCGTTCATTTTTTCGGCGAACACGTGCGCGAGTTCGGCGTCGGTTATCTTGGGACGGAGCTCGCTCGCATCGCGGCCGTCGGATTTGAGCCGCTGCAAATCGAAGTTGGCTCCGTCGAAGTTCGCGAAATCCACCACGGAGAATATGTCGTCGAACGTGTTTACGGGCGTATTTGCCGTTATATAATATTTGTCCTTTATTTCAGCCATGAACGAGTCGTAATTCTGCGCCGCCTCGTCTATGCCGAGCGTATTTTGCAGATAGTCCTGTTCGTCGCTTGTCGTGAGCGAAGAAAGCACGTTTCTTATTTCGCCGCCGCTTACGACTTTGTCTCCGCCGTCGGTTTTAAACAGCAAGTCGCTCATTATTTCGAATACGTCGGGCAAAATCATTTTGGACTGTGTAAGGCGCAGTCCGCCGAGCATTTCGTACATACGGGCGAGCATTTCGCGCAGAGGCGCGGCTATTTTTGCGGCTATTTCGTCGACGTCGAGCGCGCCTGCCACTCTGCCTATGACTTCGAGCATGCGCTGTGTTTTTTCGGCGGTGGAATCGTTATAGCGTATCTCCGTCTTTACGTATTCGTTTTCGAGCGAGCCGCGCGTTACGTCAACATTGACGGAAAGCATGATTTTATCCGGAACAAACGCGGACACAACCGAGCCGAGCGGATTGCCTTCGAGCGAGGAAAGCAGTCCGTTCATCGACGCGCTTACTCCGAGTTCGATAAACTGTCTGCCGTCCTTTTCGCGCAGAATCACCTGCTGCACCTGCAAACCGTATGCCGCGGCGTCGAAATCGCCGAGCACGCTTGTCAGCGTTTCGGAAATAATCGCGCCCATCATGCGGTCGTTTACGTTCACCACGATGTCCGCGGCGTCCTTGCCGAGCAAATCTTTCATTCTCTCGCCGTCGATAAGCTTCATCAGTTCGACTTTCTTGTCGCTTGTGCCTATGCCGAAGAGCGCCATGAAATCCGAAAATTCTATATCGTCGTCGGTGCCGCTTATGCCGTCCTCGCCATCGAGGTCGATAAGATATTTTTCCGATAATTCGTTCAAAAACGCCTGTTTGTAATCGACGAGGTTATCCTTATCCAAACGCGCGGGCGCATAAACGGTTTTGTATTCGGGGTTGTAGCCCTCTTCGCCCTCTTCGGCTTTATATTGGTCGTTGTGCGTGGAACCGGAATCAATCGCGTTTTCGTAATCGGTAGTCAGCATTCCCGACAGCGTGCCGAGGATGTCGCTGCCCGTAAGCGGCTGCTGTCCCTGCTCGGGCGGCAGCGCTATGCTTGCTATCGTTTCGAACGGGTCGACTTTAAGTACGCCCTCGCCCGTACTGCCGAGGTCGGCGTATCCGATGTACTGCTCGACAAACGGGCGGACTTTCTCGGCGACGAGCGCGTCCAGTTTCGATTTGATGCTTTCGCCTGCGCCGCCGGCAAAATTCATTATTCCGTCGGCAAGGGCAAACGCTTTATCCGCTTTTTCTTCGTTATCGATGCGGTTGATTCTTATGCCTGTTTCTATCGCCGCATCCAGTCCCGTTTCCAGCGTAATATACACGTCGTTCGGGATAATGAGTTTTACGGCAAAATGCGCCGCGCCCGCGCCGTACTTTTCGAGTACGGGTTTGACCGCGCCTGCGAGGTCTATTTTAACGGTGAAAGCCAGCGTGGAAACTTCTTTCATTTCCTTGCCGATTTCGCCGTTTTCGTCGGTTACGTTTACGTCGGCAAGCTTTTTGCCGAATATTATCTGTTTAAGCGATACGTACCGTGAAACGTCGTCTATGCCGTACTGACCGAGCATGGAGGAAATATTCTCGTTATCGGCAAGTATTTTTCCGAGCAGAGCGTCGGCAAACGCCGCAAGTCCCCTGTCTTTGATATTCAGCAAATACTGCTCGTGACGGCTTTCGTCGTAATTTTTCAAAGCCGTCAAATCCACGTTTTCCGGGGTGAACAGCGCGGCAATGTATTTCATAATCGCATCGCTTTCCCCTTCGCCCGATTCTCCGTCGTCCGATACGGGGGGCTCGTCGGTGTCCGACGCGGTTTGCTTTGCCGAAGAACTGCTTTCGCCGCCGATAAGTTCGTATATCGTATCGACGCTTATATCCGCATTCTCATTGAGGAACACGGCTTTTTTCAAGTCGCCGTAGAAAGCTTCGAGGTCGCTTTCGGTATAGCCGTTTGTGACGATTTTGCTTTCCTTAGGCGAGTACAGACCGCCTATTACGGAAAAACATTCGGAAAGAGACATGTCGAAATTGGCTCTGGTGAATCTGTCGCCGAGATACCAGCCCGCGCCCGCACCCGCAATCAGAATTACGGCAAGAGTGACGGCAAACGTGATAAGACAGCTGCAACAACAGCTCTTCTTTTTTTTCTTTCCGTGTTTTCCGCTTTTGTCATTTTTCGGCGAATCGGTTCTACCCTGCTCTCTGCGGGTTTTTCTCGATTCTTTTTCGTCAAGCAAGACACGTCTTTCGCCCATAGTTACCTCCACGCTTATAGAAAGCGACAGTTCTTTCACAATATATTTTACAAGGAAAATGCACAAATGTCAACATCAGCGGCGAATCGTAATACAATTCTAATCTTATTCTAATGTTCCGCCATGCGGGGTTATTCCCTGTTTTACCGAAAAAAACTCCGCCCACGGGTCGCGTTTGCCGAGCGCCGCGAGCGCCTGCTTCATCCCGACGGAATCGGGCGCGGCGTTTGCGATATCCGACCAATCCACGGGCGCGGACACGGGCAGGGCTTTGCGCGCGCGAAGAGAGTACGGCGCAACAAACGTCGCTCCGCGTCCTACGCGCAGAAAGTCGATGAACAGCCGACCTTTCCTCTCGCTCTTGCGAATGTTCGACGTGTATTTTTTCGGGTATTTTTCCGACAGATACTGCGCCACTTTTCGGCTGAATCCGCTTGCAAAGTCATACGGCGCCGCAGGGGAAAGCGGTACGAGAATATGATAGCCCTTGCCGCCGCTGGTCTTGACAAAAGATTTCAGTCCCAGCGTATCCAGCGTTTCTTTCAAATCCAGCGCACCCTCGACCGCGCGCCCGAAAGGCAGACCCTCGTCGGGGTCGAGGTCGAACGCAAGCATGTCCGCCACGTCCGCGTTTTCCGCCCGTCCGCACGGAATGTGGAATTCGACGCTGCCGTACTGCACCTGGTTCACAAGCGAAAAAACATCGCTTACGGCGATATACTTTTCGTCCTTGTTCTTCGGAGTGATGCCCTCTTCTTTTTCGGCTGACGGGTGTTTTTTGAAAAAAATTTCGCCGCCGACCTGTCGGCATCTTATTACCGCGAGCGCGCGCCGAGAAAGAAAAGGAAGTATTTTTCCGGACACCGCGGCGTAGTAATTTGCTATGTCGGACTTACTGGCGCCCATATCCTTTTCTATGATTCTGTCGGGATTGGTGAGCGTTTTTTTCACGTATGCGGCGACGGCTTGCATGCCGCCTTTTCCGTCCGCCGCCGAGGCGGAAAACGGCGCATGCGCTTCGCGGAGAAGCACGTCTTTTGCCGCCTTGTCGGTGCGCAGGCCTTTATACGACGGCTGTCTTAGCCTGTGCGACGGCGTTATTTCGGCATATTCCACTTCGGCGGCGAAGTTTCCGCACACAAACGTGACTTTTTCGCCTTTCGGCGACGGAAGATTTTCGCATGCGGGTTTATCGCAGATATGTCCTGCGAAAACGCGCGCGAGCCGCTCTCTTTCCCTGTCGTCTATGCCGCTGCCTACCTTGCCGACGTACACGTATTTTTCGCCGTCGAATGCGGCGAGATAAAGATTGCGTATGCCTGTTTCGCGCTGTTTTTCGCCGTAGGCGACCACCGAAAATTCGCGGCGCTTGCGGCACTTGACTTTGACCCAGTTTTCGTTATGACCCGATTCGTAAGGCGAATCGAGGCGTTTTGCGACAATGCCTTCGATACCCTTTTCGGCGGCTGCCGACATGACTTCCATGCCGTTTTTCGCTTCGAATCCGCGGCTTTCAATCAGCGGCGGTTCGGCTTTTTTCAATACCTTTGACAGAATTTCGCGCCGCTCGTTCAAAGGCTTCCGCCTTAAATCGACGCCGTTTTTTTCGAGAATATCGAATGCGGCGAAACACAGACGGCTGCCGTCCGACAGCCGTGAAAAGTCAGTCACGCCGTCGTTTCCGAACGCGGCTATCTCTCCGTCGAGAACTACTTTTTCGGATATTCCGCATTTTTCCAAGCCGCTTTTCAAAGCCGCGAACCGCCTGCCGAGGTCGCCGCCGCCGCGGCTTTCGATTTTTACGTCTTTGCCGCAAAAACTCACCGACGCGCGATAGCCGTCGTACTTTATCTCGTACATCCACTCGCCGCCCTCGGGCAGTCTGTCGGCATTCACGGGAAACTGGAATCTTTCTTTTTGTGCTTTCATGGCGTAAATTATCGACACTCGCTCATAAAAAAATTCCGACCGTTAAAAGTCGGAAAGTTTTTCGGTGTCGTGTTTTACGCGCCTAAACCGCGCGTTCGAGCACCAGTCTTTGAAGCTCCGCGTTTATGTCGAGCGGTTCGGTCAAAAGTCCCGCGTCGCGTTCGGCAAGCAGATTCTTTATTTCTTCGGCTATCCAATTAAGGTCGCGCCCCGAAAATCCGCGCGAATTTTCCGCAGCCCGTTCCAAATCGAGCGCGGCGAAATCCCGAGCGCTTATCTTGCCGCGCAGTTTTAGCTCCATGAGCTTTTGACGTTCTGGCTCGGACGGAAGCGGCACGTTTATGCTGTTGCGGAAACGCGACAGCACCGCGGGGTCGATATTTTCTTTGAGGTTGGTGGACGCGAGTATGACCAGCGAGGAATTGTCCGTATCGAATCCGTCCATCTGGCGTATGAGCGTCGGCACGGCTTCGTCGGCGGTCTTGCTGTCGCCGCCGCGTCTGCCCGCTATCGCGTCGAACTCGTCGAGAAACAGCACTGCGGGGCAGCCGTTCTTTTTTATGAGAGCGCGGGCGGACGCAAACATTTTGTCTATGTTTTTGCCCGTCTTGCCGATATAACTGTCCACCAGCGAATTGGTGTCCACGGGAATGAACGGCACCGCCAGCATATTTGCGGCGGCTTTCGCAAACGTGGTCTTGCCCGTGCCCGGCGGACCTTCCAGCAGAATGTTGCCGCCCGGACGCAGTTTATATTTCTTGTAGACTTCGGGATTTTTAAGCGGATTTATAAGTATTCTTTTAAGCGACTGTTTTGCGCTTTCCAGCCCTATTATATCGTCGAAAGTTATTTTTTCGTTGGGCGCCGCGGAAGAGGAAACACCGTTTTCCGCCGATACCGCGCTTTGCTCGCTGCCGAGCTCTTCCACGGCGTCGATAAGGCGGCGCACACGTTTTAAGTGCGCCTTTTTCTGTTCGCCCTCGCTGATGTCCGCAAGACGTTTGAGCGATTCGGCGGCTTTGAGCAGGTTTTTCCGCGCCTCGATTATATCGCCGCGCTCCCTTGCCGCCATGCCTACGGACATGTATTTATCGAAACTGTCGTACAGATAAGCTCTCGATTGGGACATTTTTCACTCCTTCCTATACCGAAAATAAACTCCCTATTACTGAGGTATAAGCGCAAACGAAAACTCGGTGGATGCGCACAGTTCGCCGTTTACGCGCGCTTCGCCCTTGCAGAAATGGAACGGTCCCTTGCTCTTTTCGACGACGACCTTGGTGACTATCGTCTCGCCCGGTACGACGGGGCGTTTGAACTTCGCATTGTTGAGTCCCGTAAGCAAAGTGCGGCACTTGGGTTTGTCCTTGAAAATCACGCATGCGGTCTGAGCCATCATTTCGCAGAGAATGACTCCCGGCACTATGGGCTGCCCCGGGAAATGTCCGTTGACGAAGTATTCGTCGCCCTTTACGAGATAGGTCCCCATCGCTTCGCCCGACTCGGTAAGCTCCACCGTTTCTATGAGCAGCATGGGCGGACGGTGCGGCAGGAGCTCCATGATTTGTTGTTTGTCCAGTTTCATTTTTTAGACTCCTTTAAGTAAGATTTCAACGGACTTCTATTCCGTCGGATATTCGTGTTTCGTAAAACGTAGGTCGGTACCCCACTGCGGCTTCGTATTTTTCGCATACGTAATTTTCGAAAGCAGCCGTCTTGTCTTTTTCGACAAGAGAAACCGCAGAACCGCCGAATCCGCCGCCCGTCATGCGCGAACCCAGACAGCCCTCGAACGAACGCGCGGCGTCGGTAAGCGCGTCGAGCTCTCTGCCCGTAACCTCGTAGAGGTCGCGAAGAGAATAGTGCGACTCGTTCATCAGTCTGCCGAGTTTTGCTATATCTCCTGCTTTCATTGCCTTTACGGCGGCTTTTACGCGCGCGCATTCCTCTACTACGTGACGCGCTCTGTCGAGCACTTTGCCGTCGAGCAGATGTTTTACCGTTTCGAAACGCTCTGTCGTGACATCGGCAAGACAGGCGATTTCGGGCAGGGCTTTTTTCAAAACCGCAAACGCGCTTTCACACTCGGCGCGGCGTTCGTTGTACTTGCTTTGAACCAGCGAATGCGGTTTATTGCTGTTGGCTATTACAAGCACGCAGTCTTTCAGGTCCACGGGAACGTACTCGTACTTTAACGTGTCGCAGTTCAAAAGCACCGCATGGTCTTTTTTGCCCATTGCCGACGCAAACTGGTCGAGTATGCCGCAAGCCACCCCGCAATACTCGTTTTCGGCACGGCGCGACATTACGGCAAGCTCTTCTTTTTTTGCGGTTTTGCCGCCGTTTTCAGCCGAGAACGTAGCAAGCGTAAGCGCGGTTGCAACCTCTATCGCCGCGCTTGACGACAGTCCCGAGCCGAACGGAACGGTGCAGTCGTAAAGCAAGTCGCAGCCGCAAATCTTATAGCCCTCTTGCTGCAATATGTACGCTACGCCGGCTTGATAGTTGCCCCATTTCAGCGCTCTGTAACTGTCGAGTTTGCCGATTTCGAGTTCGGCGGTTAGGTCCGTTGTAGTGGCGGCAAGGCGGATTCTGCCGTCCGAGCGCAGACGCGCCGCCACGGTGCATTTAAGGTCGAGCGCCGCCGGAAGCACCGTTCCTCCGCAATAATCGACGTGCTCGCCTATCAGATTGACTCTGCCGGCAGCGGAAAACAGTCTTACCTGTCCTTCCCCGTATAAATCGCAGAATTTCCGTTTGAGTTCGCTTTCCATCATTTCATTCTCCTTTCGAATACTTCGAAAATATTTCGTTGCATTTTTTCATGAGCGCGTCGTCTGCGGCGGGCACGCCTTTCAGAGGATAGTCGAGACCGAGTTTTTCCCACTTGGCAATGCCCATGGTATGGTAGGGCAGCAACTCGACTTTTTCCGCGCCGACCGACAGCTGCGCGAGATTTTTCAGGTTTTCTTCGCCGTCGGTTATGCCGGGGACTATTACCTGCCGCACCCAAAACGGTATGCGGTTTTTTTTGAGATATGCCAGCGTCTTAAACGTATTGTCCGCGCCGTGCATACAAAGATTTTCGAACGCCGCCGCGTCGGTATGTTTGATATCGAGTATCACCAGAGAACAGGCTTTGAGTATTTCCTCGTCGTACACGCTGCCCGAAGTATCGAGCGCGGTATGAATGCGGCGGCGTTTCAGACTTTTCAGAATTTCGAGCGCAAACCTACGCTGCATGGCAGGCTCGCCGCCCGAGAGAGTAACCCCGTTTGTAAACGCGCGGTCTTTCAAACAGCGGTCTACGACTTCTTTTGCGCTCATTCTTGCGCCGCCGCCGACAGCCGCGTCGGGGTTGTGGCAGTATTTGCAGCGCATGGGACAGCCCGACAGAAACACCACCGTTCTCAGTCCCGGTCCGTCGTGCGCCCCTACGGGCTCTATCGAATGTACGCAGCCGTAAATATCGTTTTCTTTGTTCATAGCGGTTTGATAAAGTTTTTTTAAGGCTCAGACCCCTCGACTGCGCTCGGGGAGTTGTACGGCGACCGACGGCGGATAAACGAGCAGAATTTTCTGAGGATGAGATTCCTCGACTGCGCTCGGAATGACAGAAAAGTAAATGCGAAGCCTATACGCCGTAGGAAAAGAAGGCAGAGAAGCAAGCAGTGCAAGGCAAGAGGGCTTTCCCGACGGGGAGCGTACTTTTCTGTACGTGACCCGAGGGAAAGTTCCTCTTAACGCCGCAATGCGACGCTTATATGCCTTCGACTTAGGTGGTTTCGAAGAATGTGCGCTTCAATACCTCTTCCCTGTGCTTTCTGCTGAGCACGCCGAAACGGACGGCATAGCCCGAAACGCGAATGGTGAGGTTGGGATATTTTTCGGGATGTTCGTGCGCGTCGTAAAGCATGCTTTTGTCGTAGACGTTGACGTTGAGGTGATGTCCGCCCTTTTTGAAATAGCCGTCTATAAGGCTGACGAGGTTTTCTTTCTGTGTGTCCAAATCCTTGCCGAGCATACCGGGCACCATGCCGAACGTATTGGAAATACCGTCGCGGCAAGCGGCATAGGAGAGTTTGGACACCGACGAAAGCGAGGCTATCGCGCCGCTGTGTTCGCGGTTGTGGAGCGGATTCGCGCCCGGCGCAAACGGTTCGCCCGCTTTCCTGCCGCACGGCGTCGCGCCCGTCTTTTTGCCGTAAACGACGTTGGACGTTATGGTGAGCAGCGACAGCGTGTGTTTTGCGCCGCGGTAGGTCTTGGTCTTTTTGAGCATTTTGGAAAACTCTTTGACAACGAATGCGGCTATCGAATCCACACGGTCGTCGTCGTTGCCGTACTTGGGATAGTCGCCCTCGGTCTTATAATCGACTATAAGACCCGTTTCGTCCGTAACGGGCGTGACGGACGCGTATTTTATCGCGGAAAGCGAATCCGCAACCACGCTTATACCCGCCGCACCGAAAGCCATAAGACGTTCGACATGCGTATCGTGCAATGCCATTTCGAGTTTCTCGTAGGCGTATTTGTCGTGCATGTAATGAATTATATTCATCGTGTTGACATAGGTGTGCGACAGCCATTTCAGGTATTCGAGATAGCGCGCGAGCACTTTGTCGTAGTCGAGTCTGCCCTCGTTCATCGGCAGGCTTTTCGGTCCTATCTGCACGCCGCTCACTTCGTCCCTGCCGCCGTTTATCGAAAGCAGCAGAAGTTTGGCGAGGTTGCACCGAGCGCCGAAAAACTGCATTTGCTTGCCTATTTTCATGGCGGACACACAGCATGCGATACCGTAATCGTCGCCGTAAACGGGGCGCATTATGTCGTCGTTTTCATACTGTATGGACGAGGTTTGCGCGGACACTTTCGCGCAGTATTTTTTCCACGGCGCAGGCAGATTTTTGGACCACAGCACCGTGAGATTGGGTTCGGGCGACGAACCGAGCGTATACAGCGTATGCAGAAAACGGAACGAGTTTTTCGTCACCAGCGGACGCTTGTCCTTGCCTATACCGCCGACGGACTCGGTAACCCAGGTAGGGTCGCCTGCGAAAAGTTCGTTGTATTCGGGCGTGCGCAGCTGCTTTCCGAGGCGCAGTTTCATGACAAGCTGGTCAATCAATTCCTGTGCGCCGCGCTCCGTCAAAACGCCTTCTTCGATGTCGCGTTCGATATAGATATCGAGGAACGTGCTTATTCTGCCTATGCTCATTGCCGCACCGTTCTGTTCTTTGATTGCGCCGAGATAGCCGTAGTACGTCCACTGCACCGCCTCGCGCGCATTTGCCGCGGGCTTTGTGATGTCGTCGCCGTATTCCGCCGCCATTTTGGCAAGCTTGCCCAAAAAATCCATTTGTCGGAACACGTCTTCGCGCAGTCTTATCACTTCGTCGCTCATGTCGAGCGCGCCGAGAGCGTCAAAGTCTTCCTTTTTCTTTTGGGTCAAAAAATCCGTTCCGTACAGCGCGACACGGCGGTAATCGCCGATTATACGTCCTCTGCCGTATGCGTCGGGCAGTCCCGTGAGTATTCCGTATTTGCGCAGCATGCGCATTTCGTCATTGTACACTCTGAACACGCCGTCGTTATGAGTAGTCTTGTATTCGAAATTGGCTTTGATTCTTTCGCCGAGTTCGTAGCCGTAAGCCTCGCATGCCTGTTTCGCCATGCGCATGCCGCCGAACGGATTTACAGTACGTTTGAGCGGCGCGTCGGTCTGCAAACCGAAAATGATTTCCCTGTCCTTATCTATATAGCCGGGAGCGTAGGACAAAAGCGACGAAACGTGCTCGGTATCCACGTCGAGCACCCCGCCCTTTTCGCGTTCGAGTTTGAAAAGCTCTTCGATTTTGCCGTTTAAATATTTCGTGTTCTCGGAAGCCTCCGACAGAAAGCTCTCGTCGCCCGTATACGGCGTATAGTTAAGTTGAATAAAATCTCGGACGTCTATTTCTTTCGTCCAGTTGCCTTCCTTAAAGTTCTTCCACTCGTTCATGAATAACCTCCAAATCAATAGACACTTCTTTATAGCGCGAGGACACCGTTACGCGGGCATGTCCGTCGTAGGGCGTGGTTGCGAGAAAGAATCCCACGGCGCCGCCGCGCAGCGACAGCATGTTTTCTCCGATTAGACGCAGTTCCCCTTCCACGCTTATATTTACCGGCGAGAAATCGTAATCGAGAATGTTCCCCGCTCCGTCGGTGCTCTGTACGGTGACAAGCACGGTTTCGTAACTCGCCGACGGGCGTATCACGGTTTCGCTTGCCGACAGTTTCAGACCGTAGCACTCGTCGGATGTGATACGGCGCTCGACGGCGACTGCGCCGTCGATTATGCCCTCGGCGGAAAATACCGCGGGCGCGTAAGCGTATTTGTGCACAAGTTTGCGGAACTGCGCCGTTTTGAGCCTGAGCACTTTTCTCAAAATGAATGCCGCGATTTTTTCGAAAAGGGTCAAATTGAACAACCCTTCTCTCTTTTTCACCTTACCGACTATATATTTGAATATCTTTGCCGTGCGCGCTCCCATTTTCTCCTCGTCCGCAGCCAAAAAGCCGATAAAATCGGTTATTTCCACGGGCGGATGCGGAAGATGTTTGTATTTGTTCTTCGACGGGAAATACTCGCCGACAAGCTTGCCGTCGCGGTAAAGTTTCACGCTGTCGCAGTTTGTGAATATTCTAAGCGTTCCGTCGAATTCGTCGGGCGCGAGCGAAGACGAAGGCTGCAAGAAGGGCTTGTCCTTGCCTTTGAGGCTCATGTATGCGTAAGCCGCGGTCTTGGGCACACGGTATGCGTCGGTAACGCCGTAATACATCACGCCGTCGCCGCTTCCGTCAATGCTGCCGAAATCCGCAAAGCTCATGCCTGCCGCGCCGCTCACGTTCTTGTTCGCAAACGCCTCGTCGATAACGCGGAGATGACGCAGAGCCTGTTCCGTTCTGCGCGCCTCGCCGTCGCAACGCTTTGTCGGAAACAGTCTGCCCGTGTGTTCGGAAACGAAATACGGAACGAAGAGCCGACATGTTTTTTTAAGGCGGGACAGTCCGCCGCTTTTTTTGTAATCGTTATAGGCGAACACGTCCTCGTAAAGGCGGCTGCCCATGAAGTTGCGCGAACCCATCGTGGCGCGCGTCGGGTCGTTTTCGTGCGCAGCTTTGCACGTCTTGAAATAGAGTTCGTCGCAGTCGGGCGAGTTGTTTACTCTTACGCCCCAGGCGATGACGGACGGACTGTTGCGGTAGCTTTTTACCGTATCTTCCACGGTCTTGACAAGCGCGGTTTTCCACGCAGAGCCGCCGATGTAGCCGTTGCCCGATATGCCGCTGACGACAAGCAGACCTATGCTGTCGCATTCATCGATAAAACTCTTATCCGCAAGTCCGAGCGTGCGCACGACGTTGCAGCCGAGTTCCTTTATTTTCCGCGCGTCGAAGCGTTGCAGCGATTCGGTCGCCGCTCTGCCCACCACGGGGAAACAGTCCTGACGGTTGAGCCCTATGAGTTTCAGACGGGTCCCGTTCAAGTAGAATCCGTCGCGTTTGAATTCCGCTTTTCTGAAACCGAAACGGGTGCGCGAAACGTCGAGTATTTCGTCGCCGTATTTTAAGGTTACGACTGCGTCGTAAAGCACGGGATTTTCCGTACTCCAAAGCGAAACGCCGCTTAAAACACCTTTAAGCGTGACCTCACGGCTCAAAACGGTTTTACTCGGCAAACGCCCCGCTATCGCTCCGTCGGCGTCGAAGATGTCGCACCAAAGCGTTGCTTCGGGATAGAAATCGCCGAGCGTGACGTCGATTTCGGTTTCCACTCCGCCCTCTTCGAACTTGGTGGTTTTGACGAAAGTGTCGGCGATTTCCGCGCCGTCGACCACCGAAAGCCACACGCGGCGGTGAATGCCGCCGTAAGCGGGAACGGGTCCGAGTCCTATCGAAAGCGGCACGTCGCGTTTTATCACGCTGTCCACTTTTACTACGACGCAGTTTTGAAAACCCGCTTTGAGCGGAGCGGTAACGTCCACGGTAAACGGCGAATCGCCCTTATGCGACGTTACGAAAACTCCGTTTATATATATCTCGGCATACGAGCTTATTCCGTCGAATTTCAGTTCGAGCCGACTTCCGCTGTACTTCTCGTCGAGCGCGATTATTCGCATATAAGTGTAGACCGCTCCGCGCGGTTCGCGGCGCGAATAACTTACGGGCGACGGCGCGGCATTATGCGGAATGGATACGGGATAAAAGTTTTCGAATTCGTAGCGCGCGTCGAGCATGCTCCTCGAAAAACCATCGCAAAACAGCCAGCCGTCGTTTAACGGTATAAGTCTTTTCATACGTTCACCCCGCTCTTTGCCGCCTGCTCCTTAGCCGCGGCGCGCTGTGCTTTGTGTTTTTCGGCGTCTTCCTGCGTGAGCGCAAACACGCCCGCGCGGCTGAGTATATTCATGAATATCGTTATTATGAAATAGGACACAAGTACCGCCGTAAGCACAAACAGCAGACACGTGAGCGGAATGTTGACAAGCCCGAACATGGACGGCAGTACGAATATCGCCGTGATTATCAGCGCGGCGCTGCCTATCGAAACGACGATACGGTATGCGTCGAACGGTTCGCACAGTTTGTTAAGCATCATCCAGCCGGTAAACGTGACGCCGAGCACCATCATGGTTACGACGTGCGACTGAGTTATTTCTATTATGACGGCAACTCCCTCTTCGCCCGTTGTCGCAACCTGCGGAACGAATTTTTGAAACAGCACCATGCTCATGACGGTAACGACGAGCGCAATACCGCCGGGGACGCAGCGCGCAAGCACGTTGGCGATAAATCTGCCGTGTATACGGTTTTTATTTGTCTGCATGGCGAGGAAGAACGAAGGTATGCCTATGACGAATACTTCGAGCAGCATAAGGTTCTTCGGCTGGAACGGATATTCCATACCCGATGTGAACGACAGCACAAGATAGATTATCGCGAGCATTATGGACATAAACGTCTTCATCAAAAACAGCGAACTGGATTTTTGTATGTTGTTTATGACGCGCCTGCCCTCCTGCACCACGCTGGGCATGGACGTGAAATTGTTGTCGAGAAGCACAAGGTGGCTTACCTTTCTTGCGGCTTCCGCGCCCGACGCCATGGCAACCGAACAGTCGGATTCGCGCATGGCGAGTATGTCGTTTACGCCGTCGCCCGTCATTGCCACGGTATGCCCCTGCGCTTTTATCGATTTTACGAGTATGCTCTTTTGCGAGGGCGTGACTCTGCCGAATACAGTATACTTGTTTGCCGCCTCGACGACTTCCTGGTCGGAAAGTCCGTCGAGCGAAATGTAAAGTTCCGCGTTTTCCACGCCGACGCGCTTTGCTACTTCGGAAACGGTTATGGGGTTGTCGCCGCTTATTACGCGCACCGCCACGTCGTTGTCTTTAAACCACTGAATGGTTTTGACCGCGTCCTCGCGTATGTGGTCTTCGATGACTATAAGGCACACCGGGCGGCGGATTGCGGGCAGCTTTTCGCCCTGCATTTCCGCAGGCGAATGAGCAAGCACCAGCACGCGATAGCCGTTTGCCGCATTCTCCGCTATCATCTTCTCTATTCTGACGCCCATGTCTTTGAGCACGAACTCGGGTGCGCCGAGCATGTATGTGCCCGCGCCCTCGAACGTGACCGCCGAAAGTTTTCTCTGCGACGAAAACGGCATTACTTTAAGAGGTTTGAGCGCCTGACTGTAACCGAACTTATTCGCAAGCGCCATTGCCGTTTGGTTGTTATCCTCGGTTGCGGTTAAAATCGAACCTATTATGTCGCCCGTGGAATAATCGCTGCCGCCGCCTTTGAGTTCTATTATATTGTTTACCTGCATGCTTCCGTCGGTTATCGTGCCCGTTTTATCGAGGCACAGTACGTCGACGCGCGCAAGCATTTCTATGCAGTACAGGTCCTGCACCAGCGTTTTGCGTTTGGCAAGCCTTATGACGCTCATTGCAAGCGCGATTGACGTAAGCAGGAACATGCCTGCCGGAATCATGCCTATAACCATGCCCGCGATGTTGGGTATCGCCCCTGCCCAGTCGCCGCCGTTGTTCATAAGCGCTTTGACAAGCATTACCGTGGTTATCGGAACGATAAAGAACGACACCGCGTAAATTATGGCTTTTATGGAGCGAAAAAGCTCGCTCTTGGGTTTTTTATAGCGTTTGGCATAGGACGTAAGCGTCTGCACGTAACATGCGCCGCCCACCTTATCGACACGCGCGTAGCACGCGCCGCTGGACACGAAACTGCCTGCGTAAAGCTCTCCGCCCACGGCTTTTTTCATGGGAACGGATTCGCCCGTCAGCATGGACTCGTTGACTTCGCACTCGCCCTTGACGACTATCGCGTCCGCGCAGATTTGCTTGCCTGTTTCGAGATAGATTATATCGTCGAGCACGACTTCGTCGACGGGTATCGGCTGTTTTTCGCCGCCGCGCACGACAATCGCGCTCGGCGCGTTCATTATACTGAGTTTGTCTACGGCGCGCTTGGAACGTATCTCCTGAAATATGCCTATGATTATATTAGCCGTTATTATTATGAGGAAAAACAGATTGTCGAATCCCGCGCCTACCGCGATAAGCGCGCCCGCCACGGTAAACGTGAGCAGGTTGAAAAACGTAAATATATTCGAAAAGAATATACTGCGGTAAGTTTTGCCGCTACGCTTGGGCGGAATGTTGACAAAACCGTCTTCGCCGCGCTTTTGCAGCTGCTCGGCATTAAGACCGCTTTCGGGCGACGGATTGAACCGCTGCGCCGTGCTTATATCCGACGCGACTATTTTCTTGCGCTTCGTCTTTAACAGGGTACGGCTTTTTTTCGTGCGCTCTTTGGACAGCATACTGCCGTCTATCGTGACGGATTTGGAAATCTGCGTCACGCTCTCTGCCGCTTTGTCTTCCGCATCGTCGTCGAACACACTGCTGTCTATTACGGGCGGCGCGGATTCAATGACGGAAAGCGGGTCTACGACGGTGTTTTTGACGCCGCTGTCGTTAGTGTCTTTGGTCACTAATCTCGGCTTTCTGCGAGCGGGCGCAGCCGCCTTTTTGGTAGTATTCTTTTTTTCCATACTCGCTCCGTTTGCGTTACTTGCGTCGGTCGAAAAAGAACCTCCGCCGCATAGAGTATACCACATAAAAAAAACTATGTCAATTTAATGGGCGCAGAGAAAAGAAAAGTCGCCTTCGCGACGGAAATATCCGTGCGAAAGCGACTTTTTCGATAACCTGCCTGTTTAGGAGGTTCGGGGAGGGGCTTTGATTATTTTCTCTTTGCGGTGCCGTCTTCGTCGTTGAGCGTGAACGTCTTATAGAATACGACGCCGTTGAAAGAGTTGGGGTTGCCGTCACCTGTAACGCCGAACCAGTACGTTCCGCCGCTGTCGGTGGACGATGTGCAGCTGCTTACCGTAAGCGTCGTGCCTCTGAGTTCGTAGCCGCACAGCCAGAATACGAAGTTACCGTCGTCCACTCTTTCCATTGCGATAACCATTTGGTTTTCGCTTATAAGGTAGAAGTGGTAATTCGTTGCCTGGAACCATTCGTTACCGTAAATACGGTCGGTGCCGTGATAGGATTTGAGTCCTTCGTATTCGACGGGTTTCAATGTTTTGTTTGCGCCGATTTCGAATATCGGAGTCATACCCTTATAGGTTTCGTTTTCGATACCCCACAGTACGAGGTAGGTCGGCTTATTTTTATCTCCGCTTTCGTAAGCGCCGCTTGCCGCACAGAAGCAGTCGAACGTCGTGCCGTCGATTGTAACACTCGCTTCGGAAGCCGACGTACGCGAAATCTTCACGTCTTTGACTTCCTTGCCCACTTTCGCGGTGCCGGTGTAGTCGATGCCTTTGACATTGACTTTATAGGAAGCCTCCGCTCCGCCGTAAGCGACTTTGACGTCGAACTCGCCCGCCTTCGTCGCGCTGCCCGTTATCTTGCAGTTTTCCAAATCGATGTCCGCCTCGGAATCGTCGTCGTATTTTGCGCTGACTTTAAGTCCCGTGGTGGAAATCTTATCGCCGAGGTTATATTCCTTTTCAACGTCGTCGGTGGTGAGTTTAAGCTCGACTACTTTCTTGACGTAAACATTGAACGTGCCTTCGGCTTTTTCGAAAATAACCTTGACGGGAATATCCTTACCGGGTTCGGAGAAGTCGTTTTCGAACGTGCAGCGCGCGGTACGGATTTTGACCTTGCTGCCGTCCTCTTTGACCGCATACACCACTATGTCGTTTGTGTTAAGCGCTTCGCCGGGAACATAGGAGGTCTTGGCTTTGTCGGTGTTTATTTCCAGACCGGTCGTCTTTTTGTAGTTTCTGCCGTAGATGAGCGTGGTACGTGCCGAACCCCAGATATCGCGCGTGACATTGGACTGCCAGTCATAGTCGCCGCCGTCGAATTTGGTGGCAACCGACTGACGGGTGTATTTTTCCGCGCCTATCGAGACCCATTGAATGGTGAGGCACTCGTCGCCGTACTCGTCGATGTTGAACCAGTATCCGTAAAGCGGATTGCTGCTCGTAGCGCCGCCGACGTTGGTCGCGCGGACGCTGCCGTCGTTATACAGATAGGCATCGAAATAGGTCGGATCGACCATGTCCTGATAACCTTCGGTATACGAACCTTCGAACTCGTAAGCCACGCCTACTTTGTCGCGTTTTTCTTCCCACGAATGCAACGTCATGGCGTTGAAATCCGCAGGCGTCCATTCTCTGAACACGTTGTTTTCCTGCGTGTACGTTATGCGCTCGTCTTTGGGCGGCTCTTTACTTTCGCCGCAACCCACAAGTGCGAACGTGCAGGCGGCGATTGCCGCGACGCACAGACACAGAAGAAGTTTCTTAAACGTTTTCATATAATCCTCCTTATATCTTTTCACTGTCATTTTTGGTTTGTGCAAAAAATCCGGAAGCGATACATACGCCGACTACGACGAATGCGGCTATCAAGTAAAACATGCACATTCCGAAGCTGCCGCCCTGATAGTGGACGCCGTTTGCCTGGTCGGCAATTGCGGGAGCGATAAGGTTGATTATCACTCCGAGCGACGCCGTATAAAGGGCAAGCGGTACGATGTGAGCAAACCGGACGGGTACGAACGTGAACACTATTTGAGCAGCGAATCCCGCAAGCAGCAACACCGCCGCAACTACGCCGCTCTGCTGATTGGGAAGCGCGCTTTTGTAAGTGGCAAACACCACTATCGATATAACCAGAGCCGCCACGGCTGCGCCTGCGCAAAGCCAGTAGCCGAGTCCCTTATTTTTTATCATATCCTTCATATCACTCCTCCTTGGCGGTTGTTCCGCGCTTTACGTAGGTCGTCATTACATACATAACTACGGCGCCCGCTGCGGCAAGACCGAGAACGATGTTGATGACGATGAGAAGAATCTGCCACCAGAATATCGTCTGGATTACCATTGTTTCGCTGTCAAGACCGCCCATGGACGATTTGAGCAAGACATAGAATATTCTCTTGTTCGATTCTTGCAGCGTTTTGAGAAGCTTGCCGTCGTCGGTGCTTGTGATAAGGTCTTCGATTTGCTGACCGCGCGCACCGTCAAGACAGAACACGTCGGTTCCGGCAAGCATCATGTCCGCCGTCGAGCTGTATGCACTCTGCACAAGCGCGTCGTCGATTATCATGCCTTCGTAAGCCCATTCTTTTCTCATTACATTCTGCATAAGAGGAGCATGCGCCGCGGCGTACTGCAAGCCGATTCTGTTGTACGCGGTCATTATGCCGAGTCCCTCGCCGCGCGTAAGCACGCCTTCGAACGGTTTGAGGTAGATTTCGCGGATTGCCTGTTCCTGCGCAAACGTAGCGATACCCTGTCTGTATGCTTCCTGCTCGTTGAGCACGCAGTGTTTGATGTTGCCGATAAGACCCTTGTCGCGCATAGCCTTGATTACGTTTGCCGCAGCATAGTAAGCAAGCACGCCGTCTTCGGAGAAGTACTCGGAAGTACGTCCGCCGTAAGGGGTTCTGACAAGGTTGCAGCCGGGAGCATTGACCATGGGTACGCCCGCCCAAAGCGCTTCTTCCGCGAACATGTCGCCGTATTTCTTCTGCATTTCGTGGTCGAACGTAGCCGCGATGGTGGGAAGCGTAGCAAAGCCCGTGCAGTTACGTTTGTCGCCGTATTTGAACGTAGCGAGCAGTCCTTCGGGACCTTCGGCTATTGCGTTCATGGGTTTTTCTATGCGGCCTACCGCCTGAATGCCGCGCGCGTCGGCGACGGAGATGCACAAATCTTTAAGGTTGAGCTGCGAAAGGAACGTATCCCATTTCGGGTCGTCGTATTTCACGCCCTTCATGTCGAGGAACTTGATTCTTTCTTCGAGTTTGACGCCGTAAGTACCTTTCAGCGATGCAAGCGTAGGAGTGTCGTCGGACTTTTTATACTTGCGCATATTAAGACCTTCCACCATTTTTTCCGTAACCGTCATGGTGTTCATTTCGGTCGGGAAAGTTTCCCAGTTGCTACGCGTGAGGTAAGTTACTTTCTTGCCGTCCACAGCCCAGTAGTTGGCGTCTGCGTCGGCAAACTGGTTCTTGACCTGAACATTCTTTTCGCCGTAACGGCTGTTCTTGTAGCTGTTCGTATCTTTCGCGGCGAGGTCGTATTCTTTGACACATTCGACATTGCCCGTTACGGAGTTGCCGTCATGGTCGATAAGACCGCTAACACCCTTCTTTTGAAGAATGTTGTTGAGCGCCTCGTGCGCGCCGTTGCCGATTGCGAAGTAGTATTTACCCGCATCGAGCATATATCCGCCGTCGCCTTTGATATCGTAAGACGCCATGAGATATCTTTCGAACTTGATTTCTTTGGTTACGGTTTCGCCTTTCTTGACGTTTACTTTATCGTAAGCGATGAGCGATACCGCGCTCTTCTCCACGCCGCCTGCCTCGTAAGGCGCCTGCACGTAGATTTGTATGGGCATTTTGCCGTCGACGCTGCCCGTGTTCTTTACGGAAACGGTAGCGGTGAACATATCGTCTGCCGCATTGTATTCCACTTTTTCGAGTTTCTGTTCGAACGTAGTGTAGGAAAGACCGAAGCCGAACGGGAACGTAACTTCGTCTGCGTAGTTCCAGCCCTCGCCTTTGGACGCGAACTTGCCTCTTGCACCCTTCGCAGCCGCTCTGTCGAGCATAGCGTCTTCGTAACGGGTTTCGTAATATTTATATCCTACATAGATGCCTTCTTTGTATGTAACGAAGGAATCGCTGTTTCCGTCGGGTTTGGTAAACGAGCCGAAATCGAACGACTTTGCGCCGAAGTTCTGCATTGCGGGCGAAGAGTAGGAATCCGCCGCAAATGTTTCAATCGTGCGTCCCGAAGGGTTTACGCCCGTAAGGACGTTTACCACGCCGGGAAGTCCGTAGTAGCCGGGGTTGCCTATCCAAAGGCAGGCGTCTACGCCGTATGCTTCGTCGTTGAGCCAGTCAAGCTCCATGGGATAGACGCTGTTGATGAGCACTATCACTTTGCCGAAGCCGCTTTCTTTTACCATTTTAATCATCGCGTCTTCGTTGTCGGAAAGCGCGAGCATGTGTTTGCCGCTCTCGTTTGTGAGCGCAACGTCCTGGTTTTCGGTACCGCAGCGCGTAAGCGTTATAACGGCAACGTCGTTATGTCCCGCGAAAGTCTTTTTAATCGCTTCCGTGTAGAATGCGGGAGTAGCCTCCTGCGTGGAGCGGAAAGTATTGGGCTGCCTGCGGTTTATCGTAGGGTACGCCTTGTAAAGTTCTTCGTTGACGGTGAATCCCGCATCCTTAAACGCTTTGAGCAGATTGACTTCGTATCTGTCGTTGGTTATGGGACCGCCGGCGGTACTTCTGTAATAGATGTTTTTGCCGCCCACGCCGAACAGCGATACTTTGCGTTCGGTGTCTTTGAGAGGCAATGCGCCGTTTTTGTTGGTGAGAAGTACGCTGCCCTCCTCTTCTTCCTGCGCACAGAATGCGTAGGAGTCCGCTATCAACTTTTCGAAGCCATCGTCCGTCATTTCACCGTTTTCTTCGGCATAAGCGGAACCGCCGAGCGTCAGACTTCCGCGTGTAAGTCCGAGCGCATCGTTGATAAGCATCGAGTAGCTGTTGGCAAGCAGAGTGAGCGAGAGTATAAACGTGAACAAGAACACGCCTACGCCGCTCAATCCAAGCCATAACTTGCTTTTCTTCAATGTCATAATCCTCCTTGATTATATGTACGACCTATTATTTGCCGTCATATTTATGATAACTCACCGCGAGGTCATATTCAAGAAAAAAGTTTGGCTGTACCTGCTAAAAGTTTGCCAATTTGGTTTATAAGTTTGGTATGATGTATTATTGCGCATATATTTGCACATATAAAAACGCGCCGCAATTCAAACGGCGCGTTTGAGGCGTCTACATCCTCTGACGTTCGTGCGTGTCCTTTCTGTATTGGGACGGCGTTTTGCCGTAAACCTCTTTGAATCTCGAATTAAGAGTACGTATATTGTTGAATCCGCAATACGCGCTTATTTCGGCAACGGAATAATCGGCGTTTTTCAAGAACTCCGCCGCGTCCTCCACTTTCAGTCGGTTTACGAATTTGGAAAATCCGCAGCCGAATACTTTGTTGAACATATCGGACAGATAGCAGTAGTTATAGCCGAGGTCCTTTGACATCTGTTTAAGACTTATGCCCGTATCGTAATTCGAGCGGATATATTCTATCAGCCTGTTTTCGAGTGAAAAAGTGTCCCCCCCCCTAGGTTCGCTCGACAGAAAGTCGATTGCGTGCGAACAGATTCCGTACAGCACGGCGCGAATCGCATATTTGTTGCTGGATTTGTTTTGCAGCGCCGCTATTTCGCCGCGGTCCGTGAAACCGAACACGCTGCTGACGTAGCCCGCGCTTTTGGTGTCGTTGGTGAAATCGGCGACATAGTCGGGAGAAAATATACACAGAAAACTTTTGGAATGTTCCTGCGATTCGTAGCGGTGCACGTGGTTGGGCATAATCAGCATTGCCGCGCCCTTTTCCAGTTTGTAGCGGCGGTCGTACACTATACAGTCGAGCGCGCCGTCGGTGACGGTTATGAACTCGTAGCTGTTGTGAACGTGTCCGACGAAATTGAGATTTTCGTCGGTCTGCGTGTAAAGATAGTTTTTTCCGAGAGAGCGTTTTGTTTCTATTATCATAACTTCCCTCCTTTGCCGAACGCGTTTATTCGAGTTCCTCTATTTCCGCGTTTGCGTCGACGTCCGCATCATAGTCGACGCCGTCCAAACCGAAACCGAAAAGCCTCAAAAAGTCGGCGTCGTAACCCTTGACGTCGGCTAACTCTTGCAGCGGAGTTTTGCCGACCTCGTCCCACAGCCGCATTATTTCGGTCTGCGTAGGCTCGTCCATTTCCAAATCGTCGAGGCGTATAAGCTCGTCCTCGTCGGTGACGGCGCCTGTGCGCAGGTTTTTCTCGCCGAAAAGCCTCTGCATCTGCGCCGCCGTGTTTTCGTGCGTGCCGCGGCGTTTCATCACCTTATACAGCAACGAAATATAGAGCGGCACTACGGGTATGGCAGAGCTTGACTGCGTGACAAGCGCCTTATTGACGGACACGAACGCGCGCAGTCCCTCGCGTCTGAGCTTTTCAGCGGTGGCGTACAAATCCTTTTTCGCCATGCCTATCGAGCCGTCCTTATATATTGCGTGCGTGAGTTCGGGGCCGATGTACGAAAAGGCGACCGAGCATGCGTCGGGCGCAAGCAGTCCTTCTTTTTTCAGACGCATCATCCATTCGTACCAATCTTCGCCGCCCATTACCTTTACGGTGTTTTCGATTTCCTCCTCGGTGGCAGGCTCGACGGTAACTTGCGTTACCTCGCCCGTGCGCAAATCCACGGTTTTCTGCGTGAACGGCTTATCCTTGGTTTTGAGTACCGAAGATACCGAAGTCCCGTCTTTCATCATGCGGCGCGGCGCGGCGACCGAATAGACCACGCAGTCTATCTTTTTGAGGTCGCGTTTTATTATTTCGACGACCTTGTCCTTTACCTCGTCGGAAAAAGCGTCGCCGTTGACGGTTTTGCAGTAGAGTCCCTCTTTCTTGGCGGCTTGTTCGAACGCCGCGGTATTGTACCAGCCTGCCGAAGCGGTGCGGTTGCCGCTTGCGGGACGGTCGAAAATAACGCCGAGCGTGGACGCGCCTCCGCCGAAAGCCGCCGCCGTGCGGGCGGAAAGGCCGTAGCCCATGGACGCGCCGACGACAAGCACGTTTTTGCCTGCGTTAATGCGCCCCTTGCTTTTTACAAACGCTATATCTTCTTCGAGCGCGCGCTTCAATCCGACGGGGTGAGCCGTGGTGCAGATAAATCCGCGTACTTTCGGTTGTATTATCATTTTTCGATTTCTCCTTTTTAAGGGCATATTTTGTCCGCTTTTATTGTATCATATTATGAAAGACCAACGCAACCGTTTAAGCGCATTTTTTTGCGCAAAGGAGAAACGCAAAATGTCCAACCGTGCAAGCGATTTCACCGTAGCACTGAAAAGGTCCCGGCGTCCGTCGCTGACCTCGCCCGTCCTGCCGTACATAAACGAATCCGCGTCCGAGCGGGGCTTTTTCGACGCGGTAAAGCCGCTGTTCGACGCCGCGGTTCTGCGCTGCGGTTTCGCCGCGGAAGGATTTTGTTTTGCACGCTCGCCGAAAAGCAGAGTGCGGACAATCGCTTTGGGCTGTACGCGCAAAGGCAGCGGCAATATTTTCACAGACGGCGGCGGATTCGAAATAAGCGCGCCCGAAAGCGAAACGGCGTTTGCCGAGGATATCGCCGCCGCTTTCGAAAGCGCGGGGCTGAAAGGCGGCGTCCGCCGAGGCGAAAGCGACGGCGTAAGCGTGAACGCGCTTTGTCTGACAAACTATTTCGACGCTACGCGTTCGTTCGACCCCGATTTTGCGCTTACGGTATCGGAATCGCTGGCAAAAGCCGTATGCGTAAACACGGACACAGCGTTTGTCGCGCGCGAAAACACGGAAGCATACGGGCAGCCGAAAAAGGGAGAACACGGCGCTCGGGTGCTCATCTTGCAACATCTTCTCGGATACGAGGGTTATTGTGTAAACACGGACGCTTATTTTTCGGACAAAACGCTTGCCGCGCTGAATGCGTTTCAAGCGGATAACGCCGTACCCGAATCCGGGCATTTATGCGAACGGACTCTGTCCGCCCTGCTGCACCTCGACTGCCCCGCCACAGTGCCGAAAAGCGGCGTATGGGTGCGGTATCTGCAACGAAAACTGCGCAGCAAACTGTACGACGTGAGTGCGGACGGATTCTGCGGAGAAAACACTCGCGGCGCTGTCAAAGAATTTTTGAGCGAGTACGGCGAAGGGTGCGACGCAAACGATTTCGTAAAAATACTGTCTCTGCTGGATACGTGTCCTCCGCGGCCGAGATTGTATTGAATATAAAAAAACCGCGGTCTTTTTGAAATGTACAGCCGCGGTTTTTCTTAAATGCGTTTTGAATTTTACTCTGCGCACGCATCGTAGCCTGCGTCCTTAACGGCTTGGACAAGCATTTCTTTCGTGACGCCGTCGGGCGCGGTTACAAAGGCTTTGCCTTTTTCCAAATCGACTTCGGCTTCGCAGTCCAGCGCTTGAAGCGCTTTTTGCACATGCGCTACGCAATGCATGCAGCTCATGCCTTTGATTTTCAATACATATTTCATTTCTTGCTCCTTTGCCCCGATTCCGCCGGGACGGCTGTTATTTTCGTTTTGTATCGGGCATGCAATAGGGCACGCCGCAGGCGTCGCGCCGTCTTTCTGTCTGTGCGGACGAAACAGTTTCAGCCGCAAGGCGTTACCGACCACGAACAGCGAGGACAGGCTCATAGCCGCCGCGCCTATCATGGGATTGAGTTTTATGCCGAGCGGCGCATACAGTACGCCCGCCGCAAGCGGTATGCAAACGGTATTGTAAAAAAATGCCCAGAACAGGTTTTGCTTGACGTTCCGTATGGTGGCTTTGGACAATCTGACCGCAGTCGCCACATCCTTCAAATCGCTGTTTATGAGCACGACGTCCGCGCTGTCGAGAGCGATGTCCGACCCTGCCCCGACCGCTATGCCGACGTCGGCGCGAGTGAGCGCGGGAGCGTCGTTGATTCCGTCGCCGACCATGGCGGTCTTGCCGCGCGCCATGAATTTGCGCACCACTTCCTCTTTGTCCTGCGGCAGTACGTCCGCATAAACCTCGTCCACGCCCACCTTATCCGCCGCATATTTGGCGGCAAGGAAGTTGTCGCCCGTGAGCATTACGGTGTGTATTCCTGCTTTTTTGAGTTCGCTTACGGCGAATGCGCTCGATTCCTTTATCCTGTCGGAAACCGCCGTAACGCCGACCGCCGTGCCGTCGTACGCAACAAACATGACGCTTTTGCCCTGAGCGGCGAGAGCGTCCGCCTTATCCGACCACTTTCCGACATCGACCGAAAATTCTTTCATGAGCGCGGCGTTGCCTATAAGATAGGATTTGCCGTTCACTTCCGCGCCCACGCCTTTACCCGCATAAGTGACGAAATTTTGCGCGTCGCCGTTCGGCGCGAAACTTGCCGCAACGGCTTTACCGAGAGGGTGCTCGCTTTTGCTTTCAATCGCGGAAACTATGCCTTTGAGCGTTTCGGCGTCGCCGTCCGCGAGAAAATCCGTAACCGCCGGTTTGCCGTAAGTCACCGTTCCCGTCTTGTCGAATATGACTGTTTTCACTCCGTGCAAAGTTTGCAGGGCTTCGCCCGATTTGAACAGTATGCCGTTTTCCGCGCCCTTGCCCGTGCCGACCATAACAGCCACGGGAGTGGCAAGACCGAGCGCACACGGACACGATATGACAAGCACCGATACCGCCATATTCATTGCGTTTTCCACGCCGCTGCCGACACACAGCCAAACTATGAACGCGACAAGTGCGATACCGAGAACGGCGGGTACGAATATTCCCGAGATTTTATCGGCAAGCGCGGCTATCGGGGCTTTATCCGCATTGGCGTCTTGCACAAGGCGGATAACGGACGACAGCACGCTGTCCTCGCCTGCGGCTGTTACGCGGACTTTCGCGAAACCCGAAACCGCGGTAGTGCCGCCCGTAACCGACGAACCGACGCTTTTTTTGACAGGCATGCTCTCGCCCGTCACCGCGCTTTCGTCGGCATGAATCTCGCCCTCGATTATGCTTCCGTCGCACGGTATGCGAACCCCTGCCTTTATCACCGCCACGTCGCCGACTTTAAGCGACGCGCTGTCCACGGTGCGCTGTTCGCCGTCCACTATTACGACCGCCGTCGGCGGCACGAGATTTTTCAGTTTTTCCACTGCGTCGGTCGTGCGGCGTTTACTTCGCTGTTCGAAAAATTTACCGAGCGTGATGAGGGTGAGAATCATTGCCGAGGATTCGAAATAGAGTTCGTGCATATAGCGGTGAACAAGTTCGGTATCGCCTGCCGAAGTTCCGTACATGATACGGTACAGCGCGAAAACGCCGTATGCGAAGGAAACCGCGGAACCGAGCGCGATGAGTGTGTCCATGTTCGGCGCGAGCGCAAACAGCCGCTTGAAACCGTTTTTGAAATAGGTAAAATTTACGTAAATCACGGGCAGGCACAGCAGAAGCTGCGTAAGCGCAAGCGCCGCCGCACCCTTTTCGCCGCTCATGAAAGGCGGCTGCGGCAACCCTATCATGCCGCCCATGGAAAAGTACATGAGCGCCAGCGTGAACGCAACGGATACGCTCAAACGCACTATATACTCGGCGGAGGAAGATTTCTTTTTCTCGGCAGACGTCTGCGCCGACGGACGCATACTTTGTTCGCTTGCTCCGTAGCCCGCCTTTTCGACGGCGGCTATTATGCTCTCGCCCGTAACCGAGTCGTCCGCGTTCACTTTCATGACGCCGGTAAGCAGGTTGACGCTGACGTGCGAAACACCGTCGATTTTTTCGACGGCTCTGCTTACGTGCGCGCTGCATGCCGAGCATGTCATTCCTGTTATGTCGAATGTTTTCTGCACCTCTGTTCTCCTTGTCCCCTATTATATACAAGACGGCGTTTTCTTGTCAAGCAAAATACCCTATCGTTTTGATAGGGTATTTTTTTCGATAAAATATCGAATCTCGGCTTTTCCGTTATTTGTCCGATGAAAGGTCGGATATGAGCGATGCGGGGTCGATGAGTTTTCCGTCCTTCGTCATTTCGAGATGAAGATGAGCGCCGTCGTTCTGCTCAATCATCATGTTCTCGGCAACGGTGCCTATCGCCTGATTGGCTTCGAGTTTGTCGCCCTCTTTGACGCTTACTTCGCCGAGTCCCTTATACGTGCTGGTAATGCCGCCGTCGTGTTCCACGGTAACGACGAAACCTTCCAAATTGGTTTCCTTGACGCTTTTTACCGTACCGCCGCAAATCGTCTTTACCTGCGCGCCTGCGCTTGTAAGGATGTCTACGCCGTTATGCGTGCGCCACTGATTCAAAGTAGTGGAATACACCAGTTTCGTAAGGGACGCGCTTTTGCCTACGGTGTAGTTTTCCACGGGCACGACATATACGGGGCCCGCGGGCGGCGTATCTACGTCCACACTGCCGCCGTTATTGTTGTCGACGGGTGTGCGGTTAGTGAGTACAAGCGTAAGCGTTATCACGCCTGCGACCACAAGCAAAGTGATGCCGAAAATGATGCCGTAAATGTTTCTCATGAAAAAGTTCTTTTTCGTCTTTTTGTCTTTGGTAGGGCTTTGATAAGTTTTCATACCTTTTATACCTCCGTGCCTACGATTATTGCCGCAAGCAAATTTTATATACATGATGAAAAAAAATTTTTTTATCCGAGAAAAAAATTTTCAATAACTGCCCGTGAGCAGCGGCATACCGACGGCGGTGTATTCGGCACGTTCGGCTATCATAATATTTACGCGCATACCGCGCACGGTTTCGTAGCCGCGCACAAAGTCGCTGTACGCATAAGTTACGGTCACGCCGTCGAACTCTTCCGTCCAAAGCACCGTGCCGCCCAAACGCGACAGCGCCGTCTGCGCGCTTATATGAGTATCCGCGCGGACGCATCCGCCCTCACTCGTCACAGAGTAAGGGTCCAGCCTATCAACGTCCGCACGCATATTAAGACCGCATATTATAAGACAAACGGCGAGAATGCCGACAAATACTTTTTTCATATCCTTGCTCCGTATTTTACTGCAAACCGATTGTGGACGAAAAATAGAATTATTAAACATGTATCTATCGAATAAGGCTTTTATGTTTGGCGAACCATGTCGAAAGCGTCGGGTAGTATGCGTAACGTAAAACCGATTGACGGCACAATCGCAGTAAAAAAGCCCCGAGCACAAAGAATGTGTTCGGGGCTCGTAAGGAATTATGAGAAGGACAGGACAAAATCCTTATCCTCTTGGGGAGGGGCAAATTTTATGCGGCTTTTCTGTTGTCGAAGAATGCGCCTGCTATCAAAGTAAATACGGAAAGCAGAAGGAACACCACCGACGCTATGCTTACGTAGAACGCAC
The DNA here is from genome assembly GCA_022793815.1 of Clostridia bacterium. Lineage (GTDB taxonomy): Bacteria > Bacillota > Clostridia > Christensenellales > Pumilibacteraceae > MGBC157735. Next base: position 136,426 of record JAAWDP010000019.1, read on the forward strand.
CCCATCCCACCTGATTGTGAGAATCCCAGGTGAACAGCGAGGACGCAAGTCCCGCTCTGTCGGAAAGAAGCACGCCGAACACCACGCAGAGAAGCACTATCGCAACGAACTTAACCGCCGCGGTGAGAAAATGCTGCGAGCCGAATTTGGACGAGAGGAACACACAGCCGGCTATCGCAATAACAGCGATAATTCCGAATGCGATACCGAGTCCGCCCGACTGAACGGCATAGCCTGCCGTAGCGTTTGTTACCATAAACAGGATTGCGCCTACGAGAGCGAGTACGCCCGCCGCAGAATCCATCCAAAAGTGCAATCCGCCTTTTTTAATAAATTCCATTGATTCAAGCCTCCTTTTTGCTTTTCAAAACCGAAACGGCGTACAAGGCTATGCCTGCGGCGGTGAATACGGCGAATACGACTATGAGCGAGATGTAAAGAGCTCTCCACCAAGTCATCTGCCATACCACGCGGGTCGACGCGCTGTAACGGTTCATGAGGTTGGACTGCGAGAACGACCAAAGCGTTCTCTTCAACGACGTTTTTATAATCTGCTGCATTTCGGCGTCGCCTTTGAACATGTCGGGCGAAAGCACTATGCCGTCTGCCTGAGCGCCGATTTTTGCGGCGAAATCGTCCTTGCTCGTGGGATTGCCGAAGCGCAAATCGTAACCCGTGCAACCTGCGTAAACCATGCCGGTGTAGAGGTCTTTATCGTCGCTTATGTCGGTTACCGCATAGCCGTGGAAGCCCCACTCTTTCTGCAATATACCCGTCAGCATTCCCCAGCTGTTGGTTACTTCGACGGGTCCGACTTTCGAGAACGAAGTCATAAGACCGATTATTCCTTCGCCGTCGTACTTGACCGCTTCTATGCCGATTTGGTAAGCGCGCAGTTCGATTTCTCTCGCACGCTGTTCGGTCATGAACGGAGCGACGCCGTTACGGTTGGTTTCCTGGTCGTTGAATACGAAGTGTTTGGGAGCGGCTATCAAGCCCTTTCTTCTTGCCGCCGTAGCGAATTCCATGGCGCACGCGCCGGAAAGCACGGGGTCTTCGCTGTAATACTCGCCGTTTCTGCCGTTGTAAGCGTGGCGGTGAGTGTTGAGTCCGGGTCCCCAAACTATGGGCAGACCGACGAACAGCGCTTCGTTGCCGACGAAGTTGCCTATTTCGTACATAAATTCGTCGTTGAACGACGACGCTACGAGAGGCGCGCAGCCGAACACCTGACCGTTCCAGTTGGAGTCTTTGCCTTCCTTAATCGTCCAAGGCGCGTTGGAGTCTTTGGACGCTTTGAGGTCGAATACTATACCGTTGCCGGCATTGTCCGTGCCGCCCGAAATAGCCACGAAGTCTATGCCCGAAAGAGGAAGGAAACTGGGGCCCGCATTGGATGCGAACGCCGTTGCTTCTTCGAGGTTTATCTGTTTGAGCAAGTCGTCCCAACGGTAGTCGTTCCAATCGGACATTACCATTTGATAGAACTTGTACTCGGTTTCGGCGCTGTCCCACTTGATTGCGGACGTGTCGTCGTCCGTCTTAATCTTGTAATAGGTTTTTCCGTCCGACGAAGCGGCTATTTTGCCTTGAAGCAGAGGTATCATATCCGAAGGCGCGGCGAGAGAGTCGTGTTTAACGGGATAGGTTTTATCCCAGTCGCTTCTGGAAAGATAGGTTATCTTTTCTCCGCCGAAGTTGTTCCAATCGATATAGTCGATTTGGTTGCTGATTTTTTGGTTGTTTTTGGATACGCCGAACGTGGTGTAATCGACGTCGCCTTTTCCTGCGTACTTGTAGTCCCATTCCTTGGCAAGAGCGGCTTTTCCGGCATAGTCCATTCCGTCGGCAACGCCCTTGCCCTGTTTTGCGAGCACGTTGTTCAAAGCGTCGTGAGCGCCGTTTCCGACCGCAAAGAAGTATTTGCCGTTTTCGAGTATGTACGAACCTTTGCTGCCGTCGTCGTTCTGCCAGCTTGCATCGTAAGACGCTACGTTCTGCAAATCGACTTTGATTGTTACCGTTTGACTGCCGCCGTTCTTCGCAAGTACGTCGGTCTTATCGAATCCCACAAGTTGGATAGCCGATTTTTCGACATTGTGCTGTCTGTCGTAATCGGTGTAAGGCGCATGCATGTAAAGCTGTACGCTTGTCTTTGCGTCCGCCGCGCCTTTATTGGTTACTTTAACGGTTACGTCCGCATAGATTTCATGCGGCTTTACCGTCAGCGAAGGCTCGCCCACTATTTCGTAATCGAACTGCGAATAGGAAAGTCCGTAGCCGAAGCCGTAAGCCACTTCTTCCGCATAGTTCCAGCCTGCGGAGGAAGCGTATGCGCCTTTTTGCGATTTCGCGTTACCCTGATTGTAAACGGAATCGAAATATCTGGTTTCATAGTAGCGGTAGCCGACGTAAAGTCCCTCGGCTTCCATCAAGTAATTCAACGATTTGCTTCTTACGGTCGTACCGTCTTCCCATTTGTTGGTTCTGCCGTCGACGACAATGTTGCTCCACGTGAAGTCGCCCATGTTCTGCATGGCGGGCGCGGAAAGGTTTTCCGTAGCGTAGATGTCGTACAAACTGCCCGAGGGGCTGACGTTTCCGCAAAGTATGTCGGCAATACCGAGCGTGCCGTAATTGCCGGGATGTCCCACCCAAAGAATGCTTTTAATCTTGGGGTCGTTTTTCAAGTCACCGACTTCTATCGCCGAGTTGTTGTTCAAAAGGACTATTACGTTGTCGAAGTTGTCCGTCGCAAGTTTTATTATTTCCCTTTCGTTGGGAGTCAACTGCAACGGTTCGGTTATTCCATCGGCTTTTTCGGACGCGTCCAATCCGCCGGGGATATAGTCGTTGCTTTCGCCCGCGCCTCTGCCCACTACGACGATTGCCGCGTCGTTGTAGGATTTAAGGCTTTCGGAAAAATCGCTTTGCGCCGCGGTCAATTGCGCTACCGACGGCTCGTTTACTTTATAATTTTTATTCGCGGCTTGCTGCAAAGCCAAACCGCCGGACACCGCCTCGTAAGCCGCTATGGTCGTGGGGTTCAACTGATAACCCGCGCCTGCGCCCACTCCGTTGCCGTTTAATTTCAAGTCGGCGAAATCGTAATCGTTTACCGCCTCTTTCTTATCGAGTTTGGTGTTTTCGAAATCGGTTTTCGTTGCCGAGAGCGCCTGTTCGAGCGTTATGTAGTTACCCTGCGATTTCTGTCCCATGCCCGAGTTTATAAGCGTTCTGTGGCTGCGCGCGCCGAGCAAAGTGACTTTACTGCCTTTCGCCACGGGAAGTCCGCCGTTATTCTTCAAGAGAACCGCTCCCTCCGTTTCGTGACGTCTGCCGATGTCTATCGCAGTCTTAATCAAGGCAGTCGCATTGCCGCTCCCGTCCTCGTTAAGAAATTCTTTGTCGGGTAAGAAAGTCGAATAGGTCTCTCCGTCCTCGGAAACCATCGCCTCGCTTACCGTCCCGAAAAAGTTATCTATGGCATTGCGGTTTGCTTCCAGTACCGTGGACGTTATTACCGCAACAGACAGCAAAAACGCACACACGAAGGTCAAGCCCTGCCAAAGTGCTTTTTTTTGAAACATACATCTTTCTCCTTTTTATTTTTTGCACTACTCAACCGCCCATCTCAGCACAGACAAAACGATTTTTAATACGGTAGTATTATATCACCCCCCCCCGCGCTGTCAATTGCAATTTTTATTTTGTTACATTGCATTTTCGCTTTACGGCGGTTTTTCGCTCATACGAAAAACGGCATGCTTTCTTCACCGAAGAAAGCATGCCGTAACTTTGATTCGAGCGGCAGAGCCTGAATTACGCTTGATTGAACGGCGCGAAGTTCGGCGTGCCTATGCCGAAAATAAACACGATGACGCAGCTGCCGCTTTGCGCGCTTCGATATGTTCCGTTGAGTTCGGACGCAAATTTTTTCGCTTCTTTTTCACTGCCTGCATCTATCAGCATATAGATTTCGGCTTTTGCTATGTCGTCGAAATTTTTGCCTATGAACTGCATTGTATAGCCGAACTGCGAATACGCCTGCCGCATTGCGGATATTGCCGCCGCAATGCTCGCATCGACGTTTCCGCCGTCGAAATCGGTTTCGTAACCCTCGCGGCGGTAGGACTGCGATACGTCTTGGAACTTCGTATTTACATCGGGTTTGACGGGTTCGGAATTTCCGCCTTGCTTTGTAAATTCCAACTCGCACTCATATATTATACCTGCCCGATATTCGCCGACATCCGCACTGAAACCGACATACACGTTATGCAAAAACAGCTTTCCGTCATATACGTCGACTCTCATAAATTCACGACCGCCGTCGGGCTGTTCATTCAGACAGACATTGAAAGAAACGCCCTCGCTCCGACAATCATAATCTGCGATTTCGTAAATTCCCGATTCGATATAGGTTTCTTCGCAAACTTCGGAATAAGAAAATATTATGGCCGCAAGGGTTTTATCGACGGTAATCTCGGCATAATCTATCGCATACGACGCCACGGAGCCGTCGTCTTTTATCACCGCTTTCCAAACGCCCTGCGTCTGTTTTATGCCCGAATAAACACAGCCCGACGCAAGGACGGCGCAAATCGCGGCAATACACAATACCGCAGCACAGCAAATACGCTTGATTTTCATTTTCACAACCTCCTCCGTCCTATGCCGTTTTATTCCTGCTTTTTGCAAGCAGTTTGCCTATTTCGCACGAATTTACACAATATACGACCGCGGCGAATATAACCGCGATTTTAAGCCAATTGACTGCGGCATACGCCGAATGACCGAGCAGAATATTCACCGCGAAAACGTCGAACGCGTAATACGTCAGCGGTATCAAGAGTATAATCGCGACTACCGAGGTTATACGCCGTGCGGACAAATACGCCGCCTTTCCCTCGAACGCCCGGGACGCCGATAATGCGGCAGGCGAAGCGAGAGCAAGCGCGCACATAAAGAAATAGGGATAGAGATTATCCATTCCGACAATCGATTCCGCGGGCATAAACTGTCCCGTTACCGAAAGCGCAATACAAATTACACAAAGCCCGAACATCAAAACAATATTCAAAACGTCCAAACCTTTCGACAGTAACAACTGTTTCAGCGCGAACACCGCCGACGCGGCACAGCACGTCATCATGCAAATATTGGTTATGCCCGTAAGTCTTTCGAAAAATGTGGTCAGCGCACTGACGACGAGAGCCGCAATAAGCGCAGCGACGGACACGCCGAGCGCGGAGAAATTCACCATCTTTTTCTTTTTATCGCTGTCCGACATGTCTGCAAACGTATACAGCAGCCGCACGGCAAACAGCAACGCAAGTACGAACAAAGCCACCGACGCCGAAAGCGGCGCTACTTTATCGCCCGCGAAATAGTAGTCGCCCGCTGTTTCCGAGCCTGCGTAGACGCAAATCAAGCCGCCGAGTATGACGCACAGAACAATTAAAGCCGCCTGCAATGAAGCCGACACAATGCCGTAAATCTTTTTCGGAATGAGTTTCCCGAATAAAGGAAGCACCGCGCAGAAAATCACGAATACGGAAACCGATATGTACGGAACCATAAACTCGGAAACGGGGCGAGGCTGAAACGACGCCGCAAGCATCCCGAAAGAAAAATAACTCATGAAAAGAATAATCGCGAACTTGCTTGAAAGCGCATAAGAATTCGTACAGGCTCGTTCGGCGGAAACGGTTTTCCCGGTTGCGGCAGGCGTGCAAGGCGTTTCACATTCCTGCCGTCCGCTTTCGGGCGTCGCCGGGCTCGGTTCTTTATTCTCGGGTTCGGCTTTCGGTGCGGGAAAAGCGGCTTCGTTGCAATTGAGTATGTCGTCGACGGTGACTCCGAACAGTTTGGAAATCACGAGAAGATTGCCTATTTCCGGCATACCCATGCCGCTCTCCCAGCGGCTTATCGCCTTATCGGTCACGTTTAGACGCTCGCCGAGTTCGGATTGAGTGTATTTCGCATTAAGCCTCAACCGCTTTATATAGTCGCCCACTGCTTTTTGGTCCATAGCAGAATACCTCGCTCCGTATTTTATCACAGTATAGCACACGCGGTTTGTTTTTGCAACAAACGGTATTGCATCGGACGTTCTATTTATTATTTACTTTTGCGCCGAAAGGACTCTATGAATCGTAGAGTCGTATGTTTCGGCAAAAAACCGCCCGAAAAACTTACGGACGGTTCGACTTTTTTTGCTTTTATTTTTCTTCTCGCGCCTTGATTAAATCACGTATTTCGGCAAGCAATTGTTCGCTTGTCGCAGGGGCGGCGGCTTTTGCTTCTGCGGCTTTGCGCTCCTGTTCTGCCTTTGCGGCGGCGGTGAGTTCCTCTTCCTTTGCTATGACAGCCGCGTTTATTTCGGCTTTGGTTTTGCCCTGCGCTTTCAACTGCCGACGAAGCTCTTTATACTCTTTCTTGTTCAGAGTTTTATAACCTGCCTGCGCTTTTTCCAATCTGTTTTTTGCGCTCATGAATATACGAAGTACCGTAAAAATACAAAGCGCTATAATCAGAAAGTTGAGTATGCATTGCAGGAAGTTGCCCCAATGCAGCGCGCTTTCCGCTTTCGTGAGCACTCCTGCCGCATCGTACTGCGCCTCGGATATCACCCATTTCCAGTCGCTGATATCCAAACCGCCCGTAGCCGCGGAAATAAGCGGCATTATTATGTCATTCACAAGACTGGTCACAATAGCGCCGAATGCGGTGCCGATTACAACGCCGACCGCCATATCGACGATGTTGCCGCGCGTTATGAACGCTTTGAAATCGGCAAAAAACTTTTTCATATCAATGTCTCCTTTCTTTTATGTTTTATAAATATATAAACCGAAATCATTTTACATCGTTTTATAAAATTTGACAAGGAAATTAAAAGTCAAATTCAAAAGTCTTGCTTAAAGTAAGCCATTTCTCATCCTTTTCGCTTAAAATTATCGGAGTCCCATCCTTTAAAGTATAGCCATCACCCGACGCAGTACCGTCATAATTGCCCTTTATCCCCCAATCGATGCCGACATCGGGGTCGTTCCAAGCAAGTCCGCCTTCATCTCCAGGATGATAGAAATCCGTTACTTTATAACAAAACTCTGCCTCGTCCGATAAAACCAAAAAACCATGCGCAAATCCTTCGGAAATATAAAACTGCTTTTTGTTTTCGGCACTCAATTCTATACCGAACCATTTGCCGTAAGTTGCACTGCCCTTACGCAAATCGACGGCAACATCAAAAACTTTGCCTTTCACGACACGGACAAGTTTTCCTTGCGGATATTGTTTCTGGAAATGTAGTCCGCGCAAAACTCCTTTGACGGACATGGATTGATTGTCCTGTACAAAATCCATATCGAGTCCTTGCTCGGAAAAATCCCGCTTATTATACGTTTCCGTAAAATACCCTCGGCTGTCCCCATGCACTGTCGGTTCTATTACAAAAAGTCCGTCGATAGGGGTTTTGGTTACTTTTATCTGACCCATCGAAAATCTATCTCCTTCAAATATCTTTCAAGCGCGTCGCGCCAATCGGGCAAAGGGGTGAATCCGTTTTCGGTAAGCTTGCTCTTATCGAGCCTGCTGTTGAACGGGCGGGCGGCTTTACTCAGTCCGTATTCGCTCGTGGATACCGAAACAACCTGCGTTTTATATTTTGCCTGTTCGAAAATCGCCGCTGCAAAATCTGCCCAGCTTATGAAACCGCCCTCGTTCGTAGCGTGATAGCATCCGTATTTCTCGGTCAATGCCATATCCACAAGCAGCCGTGCCAAATCCGCTGTATAAGTCGGAGTTCCTATTTGGTCGTTTACCACACGCACAGTTTCCCTCTCATTGCCTATTTTGAGCATTGTTTTAACAAAATTACCGCCGTGAACGCCGAACACCCAAGCAATTCGCACTATAAAATATTCGTCGAGAATTTCTAAGACCGCTTTTTCTCCCGCAAGTTTGCTTTCCCCGTACACGTTAAGCGGTTTAAACTCGCGGCAATCGGCTTTCCACGGCTGTGTCCCCGTTCCGTCAAAGACGTAATCGGTGGAAATGTATACCATTTTACTGCCGACGGCTCTGCACTGCCGCGCTATATTTTTTGTACCGACTTCGTTTACAAGAAATACTTTTTCTTTATTCTCTTCTTCCTCGGCGGCATCGACGGCAGTCCAAGCCGCGCAATGAAACACGACATCGGGACGTTCTTTCAGCATTATGGATTCTACGCTTAACGAATCCGTAATATCCGTTTCCTCTTTATCCGTACCGACCGCCGTAAGTCCGCGCCGATTCAATTCGGCGACGATATCATACCCAAGCTGCCCCCTTGCGCCCGTTACCAATGCTTTCATCTGTTTTTGTACATCCTTTCGTAATAGTTCTTATACTCCCCCGAAATAATGGGCTCCCACCATGCTCGGTTGTCGAGATACCATTTGACAGTCTTTTTGACACCGTCTTTAAATCGGGTTTCGGGCAGCCAACCGAGTTCGCCGTGAATCTTGGTCGGGTCTATCGCATAACGCATATCGTGTCCTTTACGGTCGGAAACATAAGTGATGAGATTTTCGCTTTTCCCCAGTTCTTTACAAATAAGCTTGACTATATCGATATTTCTCATTTCATTGTGACCGCCGATATTGTACACCTCGCCCTCGCGCCCTTTATGAATTATCAAATCTATAGCTTTGCAGTGGTCTTCCACATACAGCCAGTCGCGGACATTTTCGCCCTTTCCGTAAACAGGCAAAGGCTTGTCCGCAAGCGCATTTACAATCATCAGCGGAATAAGCTTTTCCGGAAAATGATACGGTCCGTAATTGTTGGAACAGCGGCTTATGCTGACAGGCAGTCCGTAAGTGCGGTGATATGCCAGCACAAGCAAATCCGCCGCCGCTTTACTCGAAGAATACGGGCTGCTTGTATGCAGACTTGTTTCTTCGGTAAACAACAAATCGGGACGGTCGAGCGGCAAATCTCCGTAAACCTCATCGGTGGAAACCTGATGAAAACGCTTTATTCCGTATCTTAGGCATGCGTCCATCAGAACCGAAGTACCCATTATATTCGTCTGCAAAAAAATACCCGGATTCTCTATGCTCCTGTCTACGTGGCTTTCCGCCGCAAAATTAACAACCGTTTCGGGATGTTCTTCTTCGAAAAGTTTATAGACGGCTTCCCTATCGCAAATATCGGCTTTTACAAACCGAAAATTTGCACTGTCCATAACGGGTGCAAGCGTGCTTAAATTTCCGGCATAGGTCAGTTTATCCAAACAGATAATCCGATAAGACGGATATTTTTTCAGCATATAAAATATAAAATTGCTGCCTATAAATCCGGCACCGCCTGTTACTATGACTGTCATATTATTATTCCTCCTTTATTCCCGACACTTTTTTCAAATGTGAACCGTAAGGCGATTTGCCGTAACACTTCGCAATCTCGCCAAGCTGTCCCCCATTTATCCAGCCGTTATTAAAGGCAATCTCTTCCGGCGCGGAAATAGTAACGCCCTGTCGCTGAGATAACACACGCACAAATTCGCTTGCCTCGAAAAGGCTGTCCATTGTACCGGTATCCAACCAAGCAAACCCTCTGTCGAGAAGCTGTACCGTCAAATCTCCCTTTTTCAAATACATGCGGTTAAGGTCGGTTATCTCCAATTCGCCGCGTTTGCTCGGCTTTATTTTCTTTGCAAATTCTACGGCGCGGTTATCATAAAAATACAATCCGGTTATGCAATAGTTTGATTTCGGTTTCTCCGGCTTTTCCTCGACGGACAGCACTGTGCCGCTTGCGTCGAATTCGACTATACCGAAACGCTCGGGGTCTTTGACGCCGTAGCCGAATATGGTGGCCTTTCCGTCCGAGGCGCTGCGCTTTGCTTCGCGCAGCATCTTGCCGAACCCATGTCCGTAAAAAATATTGTCGCCGAGTATCATTGCCACGCTGTCATTGCCGATAAAGCTTTCGCCTATCAAGAACGCCTGAGCCAATCCGTCGGGCGAAGGCTGAACGGCGTAGGAAAGGTTTATTCCGAAATTCGTTCCGTCGCCCAAAAGCGCTTCGAAACGAGGCGTGTCGCTCGGTGTGGAAATTATAAGAATCTCTTTTATTCCCGCTTCCATGAGTGTGGAAAGCGGATAATATATCATCGGTTTATCGTATACGGGCAAAAGCTGCTTACTGGTAACTTTCGTCAAAGGATATAATCTCGTGCCGCTTCCCCCCGCAAGTATTATGCCTTTCATTATTATTCTTCAACCTCCTTATTCACATCGTCGTTATCTGATTTTTTTCTTCTCGCAAATATCTGTTTGAACAGTTGTACAATCGACTTATAATTCGCAATGCCGTAAAGAACAAACAATCCCGCATAAACCAAACATCCCATCCAAAGAGGCAGTAACACCGCGGCGAGAATAAAACCCACAGTCATTATTGCTTCAAAAATAAAATCTTTCACTATGCGGACTTTGATAACACGCAAAACACATATTTCGGATAGAATCGAATTCAACATTATGACGAACACGACGCCCGACAACAATGCAAACAGACTGTCAAACAAGAACGCACAAAGCGAAAATACAACTATGCCTACCGTAATGGATATAAGGTTTACAATCAGCATTGTTTTTTCTTTTCTGTAAACCTTCAAATAATTGTTTGTAAGCAAGCTGACTTTCGACGAATAAATTATTATCGGCAGCAAAACCCCCAGATAAACAAGGCTGTCCGAATATTTCGGAAGCCACATGTTCAAAATCCAGCAACCCGCAAAATAAAATATCATCATGAAAAACAACAACGGCGATAATATCGAACGTACCGTTTTATACATTTCGGGCAGCTTATTCTCGTCTATGCGTTTAAGCGAAGGAAACAGCACGACACTTATAGCCGTTATAAAAACCAAAAATAAGTTGGACACACTGAACGCAAACGACACTTTACCGAACAAAAGCTCGTCCCAATGCCATTGCACTATCATTTTTGCACCGCCGACAAGAAGCATTGCCGACCAATTCGCAATCATGAGCAGAATCCCCGACGAAACATTGTCTTTGAGCTCTTTGAATGCGTCGGAAAGTTTCAACGATTTCCCGAAATAAAGCCCCCTGTTGAATATTGCGCCTATCGCGATTCCTGCCGCATCGCCTATCAAATCGGCTATACAGTACCAATAGAAATCGTTTGCTTTGAGCGCAAGCAAAATCACGGTTACAAGTCCGTACACAACACGCTGCGTTATCGTCAATACGGCATATTTGCTTATTCGGTTTGTTATCTGGAACATGTAAGAATTGTACGTTATAAGATTTTTCGTCACGACACCGACTGCAACGAAAACGAATATGTACTTATACGCACCGCCGAGCATAAAAACGGAAATCGCAGCCATTGCCAGCGTTATCACGGAAGTAAAAATCAAAAGAATCTTAAACTGCGAGCGCAGCCGTTCGCGGTCGAGTTCTTCGTAGTCGTACTTGGAATAGCGCAGCACCAATCCGTCGAGCAAACCGAAATGCAGTATGCCGACATATCCGACATACAGTACATAAACCTGCCAATATGCATACTGATATTCGTCGATAAGCTTCGGTACGACAAGATTCAGTATTACGCTTACCGCAAGCGATATGATTTGCACGGCTATCGATATGATAACATTTGTTGCAAATTTTTTTGTCGTTATTTTCTGCGCCATATCCTCTTTACTTATGTTTTTTCATATATTCTATTGTTTCCGAAAACATATCCGTAAGGCTTTTCTTCGGACGCCACCCTATCGCCCTCAATTTTTCGGACGATAAATTCATTTTCAATGTGGGCGCATATCCGAAACGCGAAATATCGCTTTCTTCGATTTTTACTTTTATCTTTTCATTACCGAACTTTTCGCAAACCATGCACGCCATGTCATACACAGAACAATACGTTTCTTCGTTAGACGCATTATACGCCTCGCCTGTTTTTCCGTCCAGTAAAACGGTAAGTATAGCGTTTACGGCATCGTCCACCGAAAGATAGTTCCGTTTGGTTTCACCCTTTGTTTTCAAAACAATATTTTTTTTCTCTATAACACTGCGTGCAAATTCGGCAAATACCCTTTTATCCGAATATTCCACTCCGTGACCGAAAGTCTGCGTCAGTCTGACGACCTTTGCGGGAACGCCGTATTGCGACGCATACGAAGCGCAAAGACATTCGCAAATGCGTTTGCTTTCGGGATAACACGAACGGACGCTCATGGTATCGAGTTCGGACGGAGACGACTCCGTAATTTTACTTTCTTCACTCGGCGCGCCGTAAACCTCCATGGTTGAAAGATAAACGACTGACTTTACGTCGTTCGCCCTTGCAAATTCGAGAATATTTTTCGTTCCGGCGAAATTGTCGTTAATAACATTTACGGGCTCTTCCACGAATTTTCTGCTTGCCGTCTGACTTGCGCAGTGAATTATATAATCGACTTTCCTATCCTGCGGCAGCAAATCGCAAATATCGCAAACGAAAATTTCCAAATGCTGTTCGGGCAATCCGCAAAACACTTTTTTCGCCTTTGTTTCGTTTCGCACGAGAGCAACAACGTCAATCGGATTAGCCCTGCAATCACTCAAAAGCTTTGCCGCAAGGGCGCGGCCTATAAGTCCGTTCGCACCCGTTATCAATACTTTTTTGTCTTTCAACCGAGAAATATCCATATCAATCCCCAAAGCCGTAAATCTGTGCGTTCTCCTTTGCTTCCAAAATAGCGCGCATCGTATAGTAATCGTCGGGAGTCGTTATTTTAATGTTTTCATAAGGTCCGTCAACCATATAAAGCTGATATCCGTATTTTTTCATAAGAGTACACGAATCAATCGTATCGAAAATATTTTCGGACATCGCCTTTTTATGCGCGCTCAAAATATCGTCGAGCCAAAAGCTTTGCGGCGCTTTCGCAACCCGCGATTTTTCTCTGGACGGAACTTGTTCGACGCAGCCGTTTGCGTCAACTACGACAATGGTTTCCTTTACTATACCCGCAGTAACCGCACTGCCGCGCTCTTTCACACACTTTATATTTTCCGAAAGCAACCCGCTCGTAATCAGCGGACGAACGCCGTCGTGTATAAGCGCTATCGCTCTTTTATCGGCGGCAATTTCTTTTGCGGCACAAAGCCCGTTATAAATTGATAACTGCCCCGATTTTCCTCCGCTGACGATTCTTTTCACCTTTCGGATACGGAACTTTTCCAACTGCTCTTTAAAATAGTCTATCCACTCTTCCACGCATGCAACGACAATCGAGTCTATTTCATCGTTTTTTTCGAAATGTTCGAGAGTATAAATTATTATCGGTTTTCCGTAAATCTCCAAAAACTGCTTGGGCTTTTCTTTGCTCCGCATTCTGCTTCCCACGCCGCCTGCGAATATTACGCCTATGTTCAAAATATCATCTTTTTTCATCAGCCACCTCGCACGGTTTTTTATCCGTTTGTTTTTGCACTTGCCTTTTAATACCGATTTTTATTTTTTTCATTCCGTAAGCCGAAAAGAACACTATCGAAATCCAAAACAGTTCATACAGGAATCCCAAGTGGAATCTGCGGAAAAGCTGCTCCCCGATTATAAAATATATTATCGGATAAATCAACATGCAATATATTATCCACGCATAGCCATACTTGCTGTTTTTCACCTTCAAATATAACCATTGGTAAAAAGCGCCCATTATACAGGGAAAAAGAATAACTCCGAAATATCCGAAATCTTCTACATAGGGTTTCAAGGCGGTATAAATATTCGAACTGTAAATATAACCGTTAGGGGCAACAAATTCTATAAACGGGTCGAATTTATCGACTTGCGGAAAATTCAAAGTAATTCCCAACGGTTTGAGAATTGTACTCAATGAATTCAAAAAAGTAGAAAACGTGGACGCACCGTACATCAATTCTCCGTCGAACTCTTCTATCCACAAATTGAAATCGTATAATCCCGAACCTCCGTAAATTCCGAGCGACTTCAAAATATTCGACTGATATTGTTTCATTTTGCCCATAATGAAAAATATCAGCATCATTATCAAGAGCAATACTACTACAACTTGCACGATTTTGGCATTCGCATTTTTTTTCTTGTAATTCTCCCGGAAAAACAAAACGAAAAGACATATAGCATAAAAAGCATACCGCAAAAAAATATTTCTGTCGGTAGATACCAAAACGACTATAAACAACATTAAAATAGGTATAACAATCTTAATTATGCTGACTCCGTCTTTTCCGGAGAATATGCGCTGAAACAGCCGAAAAGTATTGACATAAGCTATTGCGACGACGATTTCAAGCGCCTGATTGAAAATAAAACCCGGACTGTATCCGTTATTCACTATATTTTCGTAAATCTGGCGTAATTTTGCCGTAAGTCCCGGCACGCCGCTGACCGACGACAGCATCCGCCACGAATACAAAACGACCAAACCGACGGATATGACAAGCAGGATGTTTTGAGGATAGCGTTTTTTTATCGGACTCAATTTTATCGGAAGGCGGATTTCACAGTAAGAAGCATTTTCTATGGTTTTCGGTCTCAGCAGACAAACAGCAGTGCTTCCCACACCCCAAGCAAGAAGAGCGCTTGAAACGTACAGAATAAATTTTAAATTTATTTGCACTTCCCAATTCCGATAGTTTAATAGCACTATGAAAAACGAGGCGGATACGGCAAGACAAAGCAAAAACCAAGGCGACAGCAAATCCCGCTTACCGTTACGGTAAGCGAAAAATAAAAACAAAATGAAAATTGTCATCGCCAAAAACGCCACTTAAAATAACCCCAAAATTGTTTTCGCAAAAAACGCAAAAGCGCTTTCTCCCGTATAAGAACGCAAAACTTTACGGTTTTTCAGTATACCGCTTTTACCTCCGGCACAAATCTTCAATAAAGGATGTGTGTCGACAATGTCCGGAAAACACGAAATCAGTTCTTTTGCCAGCATACTTCTGCCGTTTCTGTATTGCTTATGCATTACTTTTTTCATGCGCTCTTTTGTTCTCTTTTTCAATCCGCCGTCGTAAGCTCCGACTACATTATTCTCATGCTGTCGGTATTTGATAAATGCACGGCTGTCGTAAACTATGGCATCATACAAAGACGCCACCGCCGCCACCCATACGTCATGAATTCTGTTGAGTAAAAGCGCAAAAGAAGGACGGTGGTTTTCCGATTCGAGAATTTTAAAAAATTCTTTCGTAAAAACCATTGTGCATCCGGAAATCATATTTCGGGAAACAATCTCTTCCGGTTTTAAGTGAATGTATTTTTCGGGCTCATAACGAAGTCCGAGCGACTTCCCGTCTCCGTCTACACATTCCTGATTGGATGCATACAGCATTTTTCCGCTCTTACGCAGCATCTCAATCGCTTCGCAAAGCTTGCAGTCCATCCAAATATCGTCTTGGTCCGAAAAAGCATAGTAATCGAAATCACTCGGTACGGAATACAGCAAGTTCATAAAACTGTTGCCGACGCCGACATTTTCGGCATAATCGACATGTATACCTTCTTTTACCGCATACTTGTCCAATATTTCTTTTGTTCCGTCCGTCGAACCGTCGTCACGAATAAAAATTTCAACCTCGACATTTGTTTGACTCAAAATACTGTCGAGCTGCTCGCACAAGAATTTTTTGCCGTTGTACGTGCTCATCAAAACCGCAACCCTATTCATTTTCAATATCTTCTCCGTCTTTGTAGTACGCCGTAAATGTATGATGAGAGACCTGTTTTTCTATTGGCGGCAGAGTCATGTAATCGCCGTATATACTCGAAAGATAGGTATCGTACTCCGAAACGGCATTAAACTCGTAACCTTCAAACGGTAATTTTATATAATCGGTAAAAACTTTTTTCGGCAGTATTTCCTTTTCCCGATAAGCTCCGCCGATTGCTGCGGCGTATTCGACCACGTTAAAATCGATTTTTTCATATTTTCTGCAAATAGACCGAAAAAGTTTGCTTTTGTCGACCGTTCTGCTTAAAACAAACATTCCGAACCTGAACGGCTCGTAATACCACGCATGCGTTTTCGATTTGAAATACTTTTTCCATTGGGATGCAACCAAAAGCGCGCGTTTAAAAGACGTCGAATTGAAAGCTTTTTTTGCTTTTTTATAGGTATCGGCAAGTCCGTCGATAACGAAAACATCTATAAATACGCCTATTTGCTGTTCCCCCGATTCGACGTTATCGTCTTTTAAAACCGTTTTCGGGTCATATACTTTGGCTGACCAATCAACATAAGACTTGTCCGTTTCGTAAGATTTGATTTTAAACGGAATATCGTCATGCGACAGGCAATAATTTATAAACGCATCGTAATCGGGACGCGGCATCATGATGTCGATATCGTCGTCCCAGGGAATAAATCCTCGGTGACGTACAGCTCCCAAAAGAGTTCCTCCGCCGAGAGAATAGCGAAAATGCTCTCGCTCGCAAATTTCGTGAACACTTGCAAGCAAGCTCAATTCGATTTTTTTCAATTGTTGCAAATCGATTGACTTAATCATTTTTTATTCGTAGATTTTACTTTTTTTCTGAGAACAGATTTATATAACAGCTTTTTTATCCATTTCGGTGTTATAACAAAACAAAAACATCTGAAATTACTGAAAGCAGCCGTTAAACGTGAATGTTTGCCATTCTGTACAAGATATTTTTGGTCTTTCCGCCAGTCTTTATATATCCGAAAATCCTGACGGCGCCCGACCATATTGTTACCTATCCGTACACGACACAGCACGTCTTGGATATTGTAGAATGTTGCACCGTTTACCCACATGTGCGCATAAACGGAATAGTCTTCGTTCACTGTATCGCGACCGTATCCGCCTGCTTTTACCAATGCCTCTTTACGCATCATAACAGTCATATTGTTAAGCGGCATCCTTTTTCTGAACATTTTAACAATATCTTCATGCTTTTCGGGAACAACACGTAAATCCGACGGAATATCGGGGTCTGTTTCAAATTCCTCAATCCATCCGCCTACCACATCTATATCTTCGTTTTTGCTCAACAAATCGAATTCTCGTTCGAACCTGTCGCAAACACATATATCGTCGGAATCCATTCTCGCAAAAATGGCATGTTTCACATATTCCATTCCTGCCGCAGACGCTTTACTTTGTCCTATATTCTCAGGCAAATACACAACTTCCATTATATCCGGGAATTGTTCTTTATATCGGATTATCACATCATTCAAAGAGTCCGAAACAGGACCGTCTACAACAAGCACCAACTGACCGGGAATAGCTGTTTGCTCTATCAAAATACTTTTCAGCGACGCACTTAAAAAATCCGAATTCTCGCCGTTATAAGTCGTCATTAAAACCGAAAAATTCTCTTTACGCATTTGTTCGATATATCTCCGTTTGCCATGCAGAATATTGCTTTGCGACACCCATCACGACTTTTAAATAAAGCTCATGCACTTTTTTGGTTATATCACCCTTTAAACCATTTCCGACAGTATATTTATCGACTGAAAAAATCGGTGTTATTTCCATAGCCGAGCCGCAAAGGAAAGCCTCGTCGCAAGTATACAGCTCCGTTCGGTCTATGCTTCTCTCGACAACCGAAATTCCCAAATCATCCCGCGCCAGCTTAATAACCGTATCGCGCGTAATGCTTTCCAAAACGCTGTCGGTCAAAAGCGGTGTGTACAATATCCCGTCTTTAACCATAAACAAACACGACCCGGGTCCCTCTGCGACCGTACCGTTTTCGTTAATAAACACAGCGGTATCGTACCCGTCGCGAAGCGCCTCCAATTGCGCCATTCTGCTGTTTATATAATTGGCACCGCATTTGATTCTCGGAGAAAGACTGTTATCGTTAATTCTGCGCCACGAAGATATTCGACAGTTAAGCCCTTTTTTATTATACTCGGCACTTGTTTTCGCTTTGGGTATAGGCGATATAAACATATTTACGGGACCGACCGAACTCCAGCTGCCGAAACCGTCGACAAAGAGAGTTTGACGCACCGCAATATCTTCATGATAATTATTTGCTTTTACCGTATCCAAAAATGCCTGCTTCAGCTCTTCCACCGAAAATCTATCTTCCATGCACAATAATTTCTGCGACCGCTTTAACCGATTTAAATGGTCATTCAATCGAAATGCATACAGTTGCTTCTTTTGTTCGTTCCAATAGCAACGTATTCCCTCGAACACATTAAGTCCGAATTGCGCCGTAGGCGAAAGCACGTTGATTTTCGCTTCGTTTACATCGACGATATTTCCGTCAAACCAAATATATCTTTTCAAAGTTTCCATTACAGTTCCTCCGTTTCATCGGCACACTCTTCATCTACAGTTTCGGAAATCATCCCGTCGCTGCCGTCCGCGGAATCGGCTTTTTCGTTCGCGCAGCTTTCGGTATTTTCCACCGCACTCTCTTCCGATTTCTCGAAAGTCTGCCCGTCTTCTTCGTCGGGCAAGTGCGCAAGCCTTATAATCTCAGCCTCCGCCAATCGGGCAGCCTCGGCATCGGAAAGACTTTCATCTGCTTTTTCTTCGTATATATCTTTTTTTGCGAAAACTTTTCCTACTGTCCCGAAAAGTATTTTTATGTCAAGCCATACTCCCTGCTTTTTAAATCCGTCTATGTACTCGTTATCGTAAGAAACTTTTTCTTCCCACGAATTCTCGTTTCTGCCTTTGATTTGAGCGAGTCCCGTAATTCCGGCGCGGACGGAAAAGCGTTTTTTGTACTTTTTATTGAGCGTATCGAAATCACCGAGTTCATACGTTACGCAAGGGCGGGGACCTACAATAGACAAATCGCCTTTGATAACATTAAACAATTGCGGCAGCTCGTCTATACTGGTATTCCTTAAAAATCTGCCGACCTTTGTCACGCGAGGGTCGCTCTTATAATTAAACAGCCCAGCCTCCTTGCTTTCGGCATCTACTACCATAGAACGAAATTTATACATTTTAAAAATTCTTCCGTTCTTTGTTCTTCGGTCTTGCTTAAAAAATACGGGGCCTTTGGTATCGCATTTTATCGCTATCGGTATTATAACCCATATCGGTAACAATACAATTATCAGCAGCAAAGAAGCAATTATATCGAAAACTCTTTTTAAAAATCGGTTAACCGCCAGCATTCACACCTCTTAAAATACAAAAGTCCCAAACAAGTCTTCAAATGTTTCCGCTCTTTTAATTACCTTTGCTTTATTCGAATCGAGTTCCAATATCGGAAAATTAGGAAGTATAAACGGCGGTTTCAGTACGACGGAATACGAGCCGACGTTTCCGAATACAGCCATGTCTCCGACCGCTAATTTACCCGAATAATGCCTGTATAAATAATCGGATTCTATACACGTAAATCCGCCGAAATCCAAGTCCGTATAGTGCATGCCGCCGTTTCCTGTTTCGACGATTTCGAGAGGAGGATTTTTTTTATTCAAAGTAGGATTTATGTTGTATATACTGCCCAAAACGGTGGCTATATTTTTTCCTCGCACATTTTTGATGTTTACAACTTTCGAAACGAACTTCATGCAATCGCCTACAAGCGCAGACCCGGGTTCCACCAATAACAAAGGCTTCTGCCCACAACTCGAAAATCTTTCCGCAAAAAGAGGCGCAACCGCGGAAGCATACTCTTCATAACTCGGTATGTGTGTATCGAATTGCGCTTTAAGCGAATCATGCATTTTACCGAACAATCCGCCGCCCAAATCTATATGTTGCGGGACATGCCCCACCGCGTCAATCAAATCAAGCATTCTTTCCGCGCGGGGACGCCACGTATTCAAAGAACGGGTCGCAAAATGACATTGCAATCCAATCAAATTCAAATTCCCGAATTTGCCGAACAGGGACAGTGCCCTATGAAAATCCTCGGACTCCGTATCGAATCCGAATCTCGAAACGACTCCGTCGCCGATGTCGAAATTACATCTTAAACCGACATTCAGTCTTGTTTTCGGATTTGCCCGCGCAATATCGGAAATCATTTCCAGTTCATAAGCGGAATCGATGTTTACCGTGCCGCCGGCAAGCAGGAGCTCTCCGACTTTCGCAGAATTTTTATAAGGTCCGTTCCAAATTATTTTTTCAGGCGATACCCCCACTCTCAATGCAATTTCCATTTCCATATCGGAAACGACTTCGGCATATCCGCCTTTTTCGTTTACCTTTCGGCACAACATCGGCGTATAATTCGTTTTATACGAATATGCAATATTGAAATTAGGATAAATATCGGAAAAGGCTTTTTTCAATTCGTCGAAATTCTTTGTGAACTGCCCGACATCGAGAATATAAAAAGCATTTCCGTAATTTTTTACGAGTTCATTCAACAAATTCTTATCCATTTATTTTACTCTCCGTCAGCATTCCGACAATTTCTTTTATTTTGGACTCGACAAATCTTTGATTTGACGCCAATGCATCTGCATCCATTTGCGCCGATTTTTGTTCGCACTGTTTTATCTGCGAAATATTCTTTTCGAATGTTTCGTCCGCCTTATTTATATCCCCGTCGAAACTATAAAAGCTTCTGGACAAAATAACACGCGACGAGCCCAATCTATAATGTTCCGGAATAATATTCTCCGCAGGTAACAATCCTTTGCCTATACCGGCAATACCTCCGAACCCATACGGAATCGCCGCCGCATGAAGTTTTTTGCACAACATTTCCACAGTACCGTTCGACAAAAGTTCGAACATAAACTTTAACCCGTAACTTAAATGCAAATCGTTTAAGCCTATATGTACCTCATCAATCCCTTTAAGCGACAACACATCGTCGACGCATTCGACAGCCTCTTTTGTTTCCAACAAAAGCGATGTTTTTGCTCTGCCTTTCACTGCATTTAAAAATTTTTCGACTTCGCCGACGCTTTTCCACATGGGAAGCATCACTATTCGAGCGCCCGAATCGACAACCTTGTCGATTTCGGTTTGCGACATTGGATTCCATGGATTTACACGCACCATAAGCTCGGATTTGTCCAAAAACGATGCAAGCGCCGCAACATCCTCTATATTATGTCGTGATTTTACCGAATCAAGATTTTTTTGTCTTTCTTCTTTGCCCAATGTTTCAAGGTCTATCCAAATACGGTCAACCCCGTATTTTTGCGCTATAAAAGCAATATCTTTATTATTTGTAATATACATCAATTTTAAAGACATTGCTTACTCCTTTCGGCTTAAAATATACCTATTATACAGTGGTAGTATATCACAGTCACATTGAAATTACAAGTCTTTTGAATACAATATGCAAAATTCTCATATCTGTCGTTATAAAGAAAAAGAAGCGGGGGTGGACCGCTTCTTTGTTTTGTTATACATAATGCTTTATGCGCCGCGTAAAATCATGCCTGAGGGTCGGTATACCAGTCGACGACGGTGCCCTCGGGAACGCCGAGCTGCATATTGTCGAAGTTGTAACCGGCTCCCGCATCGCTGCTTATTACGGTGAACGTGACGACGTTTTTGCCTTTGGTAAGATGTACCGTTCCGAGTTTGACCGTTACGAACGTGACCCAATCGCCCTCTCCTGCTTCGAGTCCCGGGATTTCGGTTTCGAATTCCTGTTTCTCTCCGCCCACGGTAACTTCGACTATATCCGTGAATTTATGAGCGGAAGAACGCTTGCAAACGGACACATACAGCGTAACGTCGCATTCTTCGGACGAAACGAGATTCCAGGTAATGGACGCGCCGACGTTGGCATTGAAGTTGCCTACGTAAGTCACCAAAGACCCGGGCTCTTTTACCGCTCTGTTCAGTGCTCCGAGCGTACCCGAAGTAAACACCGTTCTTTCGTCTTCGCCCTCGAAAATAACTACGTTTTCGTTCGGCTTGACGTCGATAATAAATTCCGCGCTTGCGTTCTGCGCCGTTACGACCACCCTCTTCATGCCGAGGGCGCTCATGTCGGGAGCGGTTATCTTGCAGTCCGCCAAATCGACGTCCACTTCTTCGCCGCCGCGCGTAACCGCCTTTACCGTAAGTCCCGTCAAATCAAGTTCTTCGCCGAGTTTGTATTCTTTTTTGACGGAATCGGTATTGAGCCTAAGCTCGCCGTACACATAGTATTTCCTGTAAGCCACCGCATTTACGCCGAGTTTGTTTTCCAGCGTTACCTGCGCTCCTTCCGCAAGAGTAATTTCTATTTTGCGGATTCCGCTTTCAAGGTCGTTATAGCCCTGCGTTTCTTCGCCGAAAGCAATCTTCACATAGTTTTCTTCGCCGACGCCCTTGAACGGCTCGGTAAGGTGCACTTCGATTTCTTCTCCGTCCAGCTTGACCGTTACCGCCGCTTTAAGCTGCTCCTCGGTGAACCCTTCC
This sequence comes from Clostridia bacterium, assembly GCA_022793815.1. Classification (GTDB taxonomy): domain Bacteria; phylum Bacillota; class Clostridia; order Christensenellales; family Pumilibacteraceae; genus MGBC157735. The sequence goes on from JAAWDP010000019.1 coordinate 158,823, forward strand.
GCCGCCGCTGCGTTCATGCTCAGTTTCACGGTGCCCTTGTCTTTCATGCGAAGGCGGAGCGTTTTGGTTTCTCCGAGTTCGAAAGTCTTGTCGCCAACGGAATCTATCGTTTCGTCGTAAAGATTCTTGTCGACTTCTTCGGGTATGGGTTCGTTTTCCGACCAGCCGATTTGCGCGTCGGTCTTCAAAACAATCTTATCGAAATTGTAACCGAAATCGGACGATACGTTTGTGAGTTTAATGAAATTATTACCCTTGACAAGCGATATGCATCCGAGGTTCACTTCCACGAAATCCACCCAGGTGTCGGTGTTCACGCCCGTGGACGGAACAACGGTGGGACGCTCCAACATATCATCGTTCACGATAAGTCCCACGCCCTGGGTAAAGATTGCGGACTGCAATCTCTTGCATACGGAAGCGTACAAAGTAGCCGCGGTCGCTTTGGGCGAGTAAACCGTATAGTTTATGCTGGCTCCCGCATTGGCATTGTAGTTGCTTACGTAAACAATATCTTTGTTGCGTTCTTTTATTTCTCCGCTTGCTCCCGGGTCGTCTTTGACCGCAGTCACGCCGAGTCCGCCGCGTGCGCCCCCTACTTTCTCGACTCTCTCGTCTTCGGCTTCGAGCCAGTAGGTCTTATACATAGGATTTTCGCCGCACTTGGTTTCGCAGACCTGTTCGGTGCAGTCGGGGTCAAGACATCCCTCGCAAACGGGACATTTCTGAACGCATTCGTGCGCTTTCGGCGCGTTGACCGTTATCATATAGTTTGCGCTTTTGCCGCCGTAAGTCACCGTAACGGATTTTTTGCCCGCCTGCGTCATATCGGGCGACGACACCGTACAGTCCGCTACGGACACGGTCTTTTGCTCGCCGTCGTCCATGAACGCCGTTACGACTACGCCCTCCGCGGAAAATGTTTCGCCGATTTCGTACACCGTCTTGGCATCATCCGTCTTGACGGTTATTCTCGCCACTCCGCCGACGTCGGGTTTCGGGTCGGGTTTCGGGTCGCCGCATGCCGCAAGCAGCGCGACCGTCATAGTCATGGCAAGCACAACGAGTATGCTTACCGCTTTGCCGAATTTCTTCATCTTTATTTCCTCCTATCAGGGATTTTCTTTTTTGGGTTTTATTACCGCATGAAGCACGAATGCCGTAACGGTTACCGCCGCGCACACTCCCATGAGCACGCCGAAAGTTATTTGAAGCGAAGTTATCGCCGTCTGCCACCAAGGCGTGCGGTATACAACGTAGGAGCCGCTGGAACTGCTGTTCATGGCTTTGGAATTCAAAGTGGTGTACAGTATTCTGTGGCACGCCTCGCGCATTGCCGTTCTGACGGTAGCGTTATTCTTATATTTGTCGAAAGCGTGAGGGTCGCTGCCGGACATCCAGATGTCCTGACCTGCGACTACGCCCGCGGCTCTCGCTTCGGTCGCCAGCATGTGCGCGCCTACGCCCGCGTCGGTTTCCACCTGACCTATGAAGCCCCATTCGTTGCGGAGTACTTCGGTAAGCAGTCCTTTATGTTCGCCCGCCCAAGTGCAGCCGATACGGTTGAACGACGACATGAATCCGTTGGTGTGTCCCTCCGTTACTCCCGCCTCGAATGCTTTGAGATAGATTTCACGTATGCTCTGTTCGTTTGCCCAGACCGTTCCGCCGTAGCGGTTTCTCTCCTGGTCGTTCAATGCGAAATGTTTGGTGAACAGCACTACGCCTTTCTTTGTCATTCCCATGGATTCGGCGGAGAATATTTTGCCGGAAAGGAATCCGTCCTCGCTGTAATATTCCCACGACCTGCCGCTCCATGCATTGCGGTGCACGTTTGCGCCGAGACCGTATATGCCCACGCAGCCTATGTGCAATATCTCGTGAGCGAACGCATTTCCGAGTTCTTCGACGAGTTTGACATTATAGGTGCTTGCCACGAGTCCGTTGCAGGGGAACGCCATCTGCGTGTCGAGCGTGCCCGCACCCTGACGTATGCCGCACGGTCCGTCCTGGCTCGTGTACATCGGAGCCGCCACGCTGGGCGCGCCCGCTACCGCCGCCGAACCGTAAGTTATGAGTATGTTCTGCTCTTCCCAAGTCAATTGGTTCAAAAGGTGTTCCCATAAGGGGTCGTCGTAAGGCATGCGCATGAGCATTGCGAGCGTGAGTTTGCCCTGCGGCGAAGTTATTTGGTTTTCGAGCGGAATAGTCGCGGTCGGGTCCTCTTTGAGAGAAGCGCCGTATTGCATGTCTTGCGCGATTTTCGCATTGCAAACCAACTTTACCGCCGAAGGGTAAGTATTCTGCCAATCGCTTCTGGAAAGATAGGTTATCTTTTGCCCGCTTGTGCCTTCGTAAAGATTTACGTCGGCGTTGTCGAATTGATTTTCAATAGGCTGTCCCGTGAACTCGGAAACCGAATATTTTTCGAAATCGTCCGCCGCCACGTCGATATGCTTTACGAAATCGGCTTTGCCTTCGTAGTCCATTCCGTCGGCAACATGCTTGCCCTTTGCCGCAAGAATATTGTTGAGCGCGTCGTGCGCGCTTATTCCCGCCGCAAGATAGTAGTCGCCTTTTTCGAGTATGTAAGTTTTCTTGCCGTAAGCGTCATAGCACTTAAACTCGTAGTCGTCCACGGTTATTTCCAGCGTCTGGCTTGCGCCCGGGGCAAGCTCGTCGGTCTTTGCAAACCCGACAAGTTCGACCGCGGATTTTTCTATTTTATTTGTTTTGTCGTACTCGGTGTAAGGCTTCTGCAAATACACCTGCACGACGTCCTTGCCGGCGCGGTTTCCGGTATTTTTCACGGTAACGGAAACATCCCAATCTCCGTCCTTGTTCTTTTCGGCTTTGAAACCGCTTTGTTCGAACGACGTATAGGTAAGTCCGTGACCGAACGAATAAGCCACTTCGTCTTTATAAGACCATTTGCCGCTGCCCGCTTTCACGCCCGCCGCTCCGTCTGCATTGCCTCTGCCGAGTACGCTGTCTTCGTAGCGTGTTTCGTAATAGCGGTAGCCCACGTAGATTCCTTCCTGGTATACGACGTATTTGGTGTTGTGCGTGTATGCCGCTTCCGCAGGAAGTCCCGCCGCGCTGCCGAAATCGTAATCGCCGAAATTTTCGGAAGAAGGCGCCGAACGGACGTCGTTGACCCAAGTGTCGTTCAAATGTCCCGACGGCGAGGCATTGCCCGAAAGAAGCAATCCTACCTGTTCGTAACTTACATTGCCTGCAAGTCCCGTCCAAAGACATGCGTCGACGCTGTGTTTAACGACGTTTTTCATGGAAACCGCCGCCGGCGAATTTACCACGAGAATCACTCTTTTGACAACTCCGTCTTTTTTCAGTTTGGAAAGTTCGGCAAGCGTTTTTTCTTCTTCGATTGCCAAATCCATATAATTTTCGTTTAAGCACTCGGGGCTGCGGAAACTCGTGTCGCCGTCCTCGCTGCCGTAGCGGGATATGACCATTACCGCCGCATCGCCGTAAACGCCTATGCCGCTCGGCATGGAAATTTTGCCGGTGAGGTGCGTCCAGGGCACTTCGCCGATTTTGAACTCTATGTAGTTATTGTCGCTTACGCTGTTGCCTGCGGCATTCTTGCTGTAAACTCTGCCGTAGCCGTCCGCCTTGCTGAGGCGGTATGCGTTCCAAAGCGCATTGTTTACTTTGAGTCCGTTCCGCACCGCCGCGTCTTTCAGCGTATCGTTCATGGTTATCGCAACGTGTCCGCTGCCGCCGCCGTGGTGAGTGTAATCGATTGCGCCGACCCCGAAGAAACTGACGCCCGCATTCTTTTCGAGCGGAAGCGCGGGTTTGCCGTCCACGTCCTTATTCCACAAGAGCACGCTGCCTTCGGTAGCCACGCGTTTTGCTACTTCCATCGAATTCGCGCGCATCGCCTCGTCGTCGTACACCTGGTGAGTGTAGCCGCTTTCTTCCGTGACGGTTACGGGCTCGCCGTTATCGGTATATACGAAATCGGACTTAAACCACTCGGTATCCTCGTCGACGTTGTTTTTGTCGAACACCGTTTCATAAGGATTTATGCCCAGCGTCTTATTTATCCATCCGTCGTTCTTTTTCGCTATCGGTCCCGCAATCATCACGGCGGCAAACAGCAAAGCGAAAAATATGCTTACAAGCGTCCAAATCGAACGCTTCAATACAGCCAGTAAAACTTTCATCATGCCTCCTTTTTCTCGGGCAATTTGCCGAGCGCTTTTAGTATAAACATCGTCAGCGCACCCGAAAATGCCAAAACTCCGATTATGTCGATAACGAATATCAACGTCTGATACCATGTACCGAAAATCGTTGTGGACCCGTTTGTCTGACCTGCGACACCGTTCAACACCACGAACAGTATTACCACCGCCGCGGTCGCAAAAAACACAACCATAGCGGCTACGCCTGCCAAGATACCCCACGGTATCTTCTTCATAAATCTTTTCCTCCTGTTGCCTTATTCGAAAAACGCGTTCAACGCTTTTCCCGTAATCATTCTAAAACAAAAAAACAGACCTTTCAAGGGGGTCTGCATATTCGTGAAATTATCGGGCACAATCGTTGACCGATTTCCTTTTAAAAGGCGATTTGCCTAAACGTCACGCTTTTTGTTTTAGCGGGAAAAGTATATCGAGGTTGAATATCCCGTCTTTGACCGCAACGGTAAGATTGCCGTCGTATTTTTCCACTATCATCTTAATCGACTTCATGCCGTAGCCGTGAAATATCTCGTCTTTTTTAGTGGTCTTGGGAAGTCCGTTTTCGAACATCAGATTTCCCTCGAACGAATTATGGATGTTGAGCGTAACCATACGCCCCACCATGCGCATTGTCAGACCTATGATACGCTTCTGCTCGTCGGCTATTTTCATGGTAGCTTCCATTGCATTGTCGAGCGCATTGCCGAACAGCGAGTATACGTCGGTATCGTTCATAAAGGAAATTTTTTCGCCGTCGGCGATGCACGAAAACAGCACCTTGTTTTTATAGCAGCGCATGCTTTTTTCCGTGAGGATTATGTCGAGGACTTCGTTCCCCGTCTGTATAGCCGCGTCATAGACCGATACGGAGCGTTCTATTTCGTCGACCGTTTCTTTCGGAATGCTTTTGCTTTGTCCTATCTCGCGGATTTGATGTTTTATGTCGTGGCATTTCAGATTGATTATATCGATGTTTTCTTTGGAAAGTTCGTACTGCTGTTTCTCCTGATACCACAGGCGCTTGACGAAGTCGCGTTCGTTTTCGAACTTTCTTGCGGCTATTATTTCGAACTGCAAACATAAAAGCAGTACGCAGCAGAAGCAGCCGTAAAGATAGATTATTATACTGCCTATAAGCGTTCTTGCCGTATCCAGATATACGAAAAGCAAATTGAGCACTATGTCGCCGAGCAGTCCCGCGCCTACCAAAAACAAAAGCGACATGCTTCTTATCGTCAAATCGCGGTTGTTTTTAATGCGCCTTGCAAATGCGAACCAAAACGCCGTATATGCCACATATGTGCATAAGACCCAAAACACCGCAGCAAGCGCGGTCTTTTCGTCGAAAGCGGTTATATCGAATATCGCGTTTCCGTAAAACCCGAGCAAAGGGCTGGTGTCGCGCATGAGAAGAGTCACCACGAAATTAGTGAACATGTATGCGAAATGCTGTGTCGTATATGCGGCTATGCCGCAGAAAAGTATGTTAATCCAGCGTTCGTCGAAGCATATTTTAAGCAGTCCCACGGTAAAAGCGAACAGCACGGTAAACATCATTGCGGAATACCACGGGTTATCTACGGGCACGGGGAAAAATACCGCGGCGGCAAGCGTGACCGCTATGTAACACATAAGTCTGAGTATAAAGCGCTGCCGTTTTTTCAGATATGCCGTAAACATGATTTGCGCCGCGACAAGCTGCAGCGCAAACAGGACTTTGTTTATAAGTCCGTTAAAAATCATTTAAGTTCTCCCCCCCGCAAGATAGAGGTTAAGCTTTTTCAGAAACTCGTCGCGTTTGAGGTGCGACATCAAAAGTTCTTCGCCTCCGACGGTAATCTGAAATCTGCGCACTTCTTCCACAAAAGCAAAGTTCACAAGGTAACAGCGGTTGCACAGTTCGAACGGCTCGTCCTTCAACAGTTCTCGGGCGTTCTTCATACTTCCGCTTGTTTCCACCACTCCGTCAACTGTGTGATACAGCACCGTATGTTTCATAACTTCCACATATTTGAGCGAGTCCGTTCGGATACGCGTCTTTCCGCCTTTCGCATTGACCCAGAAAACCGAGCCCGTATCCATATCGAGTCGGTCCAATGCTCTGCCGAGCTTGACGCAGAAATTAAAATACGTGACCGGTTTGACTATGAAATCGAACGCCTCGACTTCATAGCCCTTGACCGCATAGCGCGCCATATTCGTGACAAAAATGACCATTACGTTGCTGTCGAGTTTGCGAAGTCTGCGTACAATATCGAGTCCGTTTCCGTCCGGAAGTTCTATATCCATAAGTATCAAATCGTAATCGGGGCGGTAATCCTTTATAAACGATTTGGCGGTAGAAAAAAACGTGAGCCTGAACTCTCTGTTCTTTTCTGCCGCATATTTGTCGAGATACTCTTTCAGCGTATCCCTGTAAGTAACATCGTCTTCGACAATAGCAATATATTTTATTTTTTTCATTTCGACACCTTGTATTTATTATGCCCCATGAACAGACTTTTTCAAAACGCCTCTTTCGTTTTTACGGCAAAAGCAAAATTCTGCGTAGACGTTTCCCGTGATTATGATAGCGTAAATCACAATCACCGTCAAGGGGGTCTGCACAATCGTGAATGTTTTATGCACAATCGTGAAATGAAAAATCATTACCGCTTGTAAAAAAGCCTTACAGCCGCCGTTTCCGCTTCAAAGATTAAATGTTACGGCGTTTTGACATGGCGAATCTACGAGCGGAAAAAATTCGACGAGCGATGCAGCGTCAAAAAATAATCGTCGCATCCCCCGAAAACAGTTGCAATTTATCTGCGGTTATGGTAGAATAGACAGCGGTCGGAAAAAGCCGACAGCGAAATAACAGCGACCCACCGTGGAGAGATGGTTGAGTGGTCGAAGGCACACGCTTGGAAAGCGTGCGTACGCTAAAACGTACCGCGGGTTCGAATCCCGCTCTCTCCGCCAAGAGCAATCGCGTTCTAACGCCGATACAATGCAGTACATTTTCATTAACGGACTTGCGGGCTTTATAGCCGAATGGCAACCCAAACCACTAACGTATGAAAACAACTACAATGTTCGGGAAAACGGAAAGTTCGTCAGAGCGCAGTAAAAGAAAAGAGCAACGGAAACAAACCGTTGCTTTTTTCCATCTCCCACCCAAGAGAACCCACCCTATGGGGCGCAAATCGTAGTAGATACTTTTCGTCATAGATTTACAAATTTCAATCTTTTTTACGCCAAAAGTGTGACAGTGTTACATAGTGGCGTAGGTAATACTATACGCCACTGCGGGCGGCTGTCGCCGCCCGCATATTGCCGCAACGCTTGTATTTGTGTTACACGTTACGGGGTGGACTATAAAAGTAATACTAATAATTATTTATTATCGGGTGCTTTTTGCACGATAACTTTTCCGTCCTTTACGGCGATAAGCATTTTGCCCTTGCATTTCGGGCAGTATATCTCTATTGTAGAGCCGTCGCCCGCTTTTAATAATTTATACCCGCATTCGGGGCATACAACGTAATAAGTCATAGGCTTGCTCCTTGTGTTATTAATCTCGTTATAACCAAGCCGTCGCGTATAACGATATGAACATATTCGCCGCATTTCGGGCATTTAGTATAGCCGTCCAAGCCGTTTTGCGCTTGTATCAAGACGGCTTTACATTTAGGACAGCAAGCATAATAATAAGGAATTTTGCTTGCGCTCGCTTCGTTCATAAAATCTTATTCTTTAATAGCAATTCAGTCAGCGTTTCGTGTAATGCTTTATCGCTACTATCAAAAAATACTTTATCGACTTTATCAACGGCTTTTACGGCTTTACACAAGGTAGTTTTGCCCATATCGGTATTGACGATAGAATTTGCCCGCGTGTCCGATTCGTGCCGAGAACACGCTATCAACCCTTTCTTTACAAGTAACCTAACTGCCGAAGATACAGTCATAACGTCTATCATTGAAAAATCGGAGATATTTTTTTGCGTTACGGTTTTATCTTGTTCCGATAATTCTTCTATAACCGCCAATATAACAAATTGCGTATGCGTTAAATCATACTCTTGTAAAACTTTCTTGATTTTTCGCTGCCAAAGCGTTGACACTTGCCAGAACAGCAAGCCCATACTTTCTTTATGATTTTTTATCTCCGAAAATCGCATAATCTATAAGGCTATAAGCCGTTGCATACATTCGGGAATACTTGCAACTATGGCTTTGCCCATACCCTCCATTTGCATATCGTTGCCGCCCTCTATCGTTACGGTGTGCGTAATCGTAACCGTATCGCCGTTTTCTTTCAATTCGTGCCCGAACGTAACGACAATATTGCCGAGTTTGGATTGAGTGGTAAAACTTTTATTCGGAGTACATTCGGTAATCGAAAAAGGCAACGCTGAGCCGTCTAACATATTCATAACGCCGTTAGCGGTCGTGTCAAACGACCCGAATAAATCTACCGATTTAATGCCTTTATCCCATAGATGCCACTTGTTTACGTCGGAATAATAATCCCAAAGTTTTTGAACGGTTGTTTTACCCGTTTCAGAGTTTTCATATTTGAACATATAAAATACCTCCATATAGTAAGTACACTTATTATAAAACTTTTTATTATTTGTGTCAAGCGGCTTGCAAAAAAATTGAAAAATGGTATAATAATTTTGTGTTAAATATATTTCAAACGCAGTAAAAATTACATAGTTTTGTTATTCGCTTGTGCTTACCGCCTTGTGGCGAGGTATCACCGCCTTGCAAAATTGTCAAGGGCGGCTATTTATCTCCCGTTAGGCATAAACCGCCGACCCCTACGGGGCAGTTCGTCGGGACAAAATGAGCAGTCAATCGAAAGCCAAATTCGCATTTGCCGCGAGTTTGCCGAAAAACAAGGGTATAATGTAGTAGGCATTTACCCCGAAAAAGCAAGGACGGGAACGAACGACAGCCGCCCCGCCTTTCAACGTATGATTAAAGACGCCGCCAGCGGCGCGTTTCAGTACATAATCGTGTATATGTTTGACCGTTTCGCCCGCAACCGCCGCGACAGCATTATGTACAAAGAAATGTTAAAGCAAGACTACGGCATACGGGTATTATCGGCAACGCAACCCATCAGCGACGACGAGGGCGGCGAGTTCTATGAAATGTTTTTGGAGTGGAACGACGAGAAATACAGCAAGCGACTTTCCAAGCGTGTGCGCAACGGTCTTGACACCAGCGTGGAAAACGGCACGTTTTGCGGCGGTTATCTCATTTACGGCTATAAGATACGAAAAGAGCCGATAGCGGGCAAACGCGACAAGTTCATAAAGTACGTTGAAATCGACGAGGAGCAAGCGGAAATCGTGCGCTATGTCTTTACCGAGTACGACAAGGGCGTGCCTAAAAAGGAAATTGCCGACGCGCTCAACGCACAAGGCAAACGCCTAAACGGCAAGAAATTCACGGGAAAATCGTTCGATAAATACATAGTCAACCCCAAATATACGGGCGAGTTCTATTTTGGCGAAAGGCTATGCACAAATACATACCCCGCTATTATCGACAAAGCGTTATTCGAGCGAGTGCAAAAGCGACTTGCGGCAAACCGCTATTTTGCGGGCGGAGCGGCAACGGCGCGCGTTCCGTATTTGCTCACGGGAAATGTAGTTTACGCAAATGGACACACAAAATCTAAATTAGAATTAAAGCAGTCAAATCAATGTAAAAGCAAAAGTCGGGACTCCTTACGGAATCTCGACTTTTTGTCAACATATATAGAACGCTAAATTGAATTATATCTTACATCGGTTTTAGATTTTTATTAAGCCGTTCTACCATCCACGCAATTCTCTTTTCGCGCCCCGTGTCCGTTTTGGCATCTAAATATGCTTTTACATACGTTTTCTTTACCGATCTTGACATTGCCGAAAAATTTGTATAAGCAGGCTCATAGGCTTTCAAAATTTCGGCAAGCGCGGCAATTTGTTCTTCCGTAAC
>JAAWDP010000022.1 GCA_022793815.1 Clostridia bacterium
AGAAATCATCTACAACTGCGTGGGAGTAATTCCTAACTCTACGCAAGAGTAAAAGGGCATAGAAAGTGGCGTAGCCGACTGCGCTACGCCACTTATATACCTAAAACTAACTTAATTTATCCCTATGGAACAAATAGGAAAATCCGAGTTCTTATTTGTCAGTCTATAACACTGTATTTTCCGCTCTTGTATAACGATTGGAATATCATTGCGCTTACGGGAATATTCGTTGCCATGATTGCCGGAATCAAAAGCGACACCAAATACTCGGGAGCAAAAGTCAGCGGCATGTTCAATATCAAGTTCAATGTGTATACGAGAACAAGTGCTTCCAACATTACCACCGTTCTGAATACCATTGATATTCGGAAGTTAAACGATATTCGTTTTTTCTTTTCGGGATGCAGCAAGTTCAATATAAATGCCGTCAGGGGAAACATAAGCGCGACGGCTACGGCAATGATAAATACGGGTATTGCATGTTTTTGCGGAACACCAGAGCCGAATACCACGGCAAAGAAAGTGACGCTTATTTCCAATAACATTGTAATAAACAATATCAAGAAATGCGACAGCATCAATTTGTTTGAATAAAAGTAGTAAGTATTGGCATATTCTTTTGCTGCGCTGCTGTTGTGAGTACGTATTTTTACTCCGTCGCCCAAATCCTTTATGTCGGATTCCAATCGTTTGAAATTGCGGGTGCGTATTTTGTCGTTGGATAATTCGTCGATGTTGCTATCGGATTCTTCGTCTATATCATCGCTTTCCATATCGCTTTCAACGTCGAAACTTTCTTCTTCGTCGTCGGTAGGGGCGGTGGCGGACTCGTCGGGTGTGTCGGCGAATTCCTGCTGTTTTGCAATGACTTTTGTATTATCCACAATATTTCTGTCACGCAAGTCGCATAAAATATTTTTATATTCTCGGTTTATTACGATAGCGTTTTCATCTGCTTTCGGAACAGCGCTGTCATAACTGTAAAATTCCGTTTTGAGAAGAGGCTCGTCTTCCTGATTCTCGCAAATATCATTTTTTTCGAGGAAAGAAGTTTCACTGTCGTCGGCTTCGGAATTGAAGTCGTTTGTATTCGAACTCACTTCATATCCGACGCTTTTGCTTTCTTCGTTATAATCGGGAATGTCGGGTACGGCTTTCGCAAGAGGCGTTTCGTCGAAGTAATTATCGCTGAAATAATCGTTAGGATTCAGCGTTTCGGAAGGAACATATTTTTCTGTTTTAAGCTTTTCCGTATAACTGCCGTTGCTTAATTGCTTTTCGAATATTTCATTCATTATGGCAGTGGTGTCCAAGTAGGGTCTGTCCGAATCGATGAATTTTTCTCGAACAGCATTTTCGGCAAGTTCTTCGCTTAAATTGTCCCCGTCTACGATATCGGCAAGCTCTTCGGAGTTTTGTTCGTTTTCCGTATTCTCGGTAAGTTCGCTGTCGGCATTTTCATCTTGCGCGTCATCCGATGAAAAACTCTGTTCTTTTTCACTGTCGGATAACTCTTCGTTTTCGGATTCAACGGTTTTTGCCGGCATGTTTTCGGAAGCGACGGTACTCCAATCGAAATCCTTGTCGGAAATCAGTTTATCTATTACCGTACGCGAATAGACCCATTCGCTTTGATTCTTTATAAACAAATCTTTGCCCATGTCGGTCAGAGTATAATATTTTCTTCGACCGCCGTTGGATTTGGCGCCCCAGTACGATTTTATAAAACCCTGAACTTCGAGACGTTTAAGACAACTGTAAAGAGTGGGCTGTTTAAGTATATACTGCCCACTGCTTTTTTGTTCGATTTCTTTGATGATATCGAATCCGTATCTGTCGCCGTCGTACAGAGCTTTTAATATTATGGTATCGATATGACCTCTGATAAGATCGCTTTGTATGGTATTGTCCATATCCACCGCCTGTTTATATATAATATTGTATAACGAAATTCATTTTTTGTCAATGAATTAGCCGTTTAGTATTTCAAAAAACAGAGAGCGAAAAAATATTTTTTGGTTTTGTACTGTAAAAAACAATTGATTGTTGTCGAAAAAAGATGTATAATAATTTCTATGAACGGATTATCTGATAAGTATTTATCTTACAGTGAAAAATTTGTTGTAGCGGTAGACGAAGTGGACTTTCTCGAACGGTTGAAACCAAGTGCCGTTTTGCAATATTTTCAGGATATAGCGACTGCACATGCCGATATCTTGGGAATCGGTTACGACAAAATGCGAGAGAAGAATATGATTTGGGTTCTTACTCGAATCAGCGTAAAGTTTTACCGTTACCCGCAAATAGGTGAAGAAATTGTTGTAACGACATTCCCGAAAAAGCCAAATATAGCGGATGCCGTAAGAGACTTTTATATGACGGACAGCAAAGGAAACGTGATTGTTGCAGGTTCGTCAAAGTGGCTTGTAATAGATGCCGACAGCCGCATGATTCGTCGCTGTTCCGTATTGTTTGATTATAAAGCCGACGAATATATTCCGCAAAATCCGTTTGACGGAGCAAATTCTACGCTTTCCGATATCGATGAAGAGTATGGCTGTGTTATGTCAAACACAGTTCGGCTCAGCGATTTGGACCGTAACCGACACATGAACAATGCTCGCTACGGCGATATTATATTGAATGCATTTGATCCGAAAAAATTCGAGTCCGAAATTATAAAGGGATTCGATATAAATTTTTTGAATGAATTAAGGTACGGCGATAATTATTGTGTTTATCGTGCGGATAAAGATGACATTTCATCGATAAAAGCAGACCGTGAAGGCACTACTGTTTTTCGTGCTCGGATTTGTTGGGAACGTAATGATTGATTATATATTAATACGAAGTAAAAGAAAAACTGTCGGCATAACCGTTAAGGACGGAAAAGTGTACGTGCGTTCGCCGTACGGGGTTTCGAATGAACGGATAGAACTGTTTGTTTCCGAAAATATGAAGTGGATTACTTCGACGCTGGAAACACGACAAAAAGAGCGAGAGTGTTTTTCGGAATTGCTGTATTACCGTAAGTTTGCGTTTCGCGGGTATTTGCTCAATGATGTGCCCACTGATGCAAAGCGATTGAAGATTGACGGTAATCAGATTTTTATTCCAGTCAATCCAGCACAGTCGATAAAAACAATGTTAAAACGTGAATATAAAAAGTTTGCCGTTTTATATTTGAGTTCGAGGGCGCAGGAGCTTTCGGCATCTACGGATTTACGTTTTACCGATTTTAAACTTACCGATGCAAGAGCAAAATGGGGCAGTTGCAGTTCGAACGGTCTGTTGCGTTTAAACTGGCGGCTGATACTTCTGTCGGATGCGATATCGGATTATGTGATAATTCATGAGTTATGTCACACAAAGCATTTAAATCATTCAAAAGAATTTTGGAATTTAGTAGGAACTATTCTGCCTGATTATAAGGATAAACGAAAAATGTTGAAACAGTACGGACCTTTGATAGATATATGTCGTTGAAAAAAATTCTCGGTATAATAGTAGCATTTATTTTAATGAGCTTCTGTCAAGGGTGCGCTGCGAAGTTCGATTTGATTGATGTTATTGACGGTTATGACGAAATAATCGGTAACATCTCTTTATTTCCGGATACGGATAAAGATACATCCGACGACACACTTCCCGAGATTCGAGGGTGGGCTCCAATCGACAAAATCGGTTATAACGAAATTGTTGATTTTTCGAAAAATTCTTTCGCCGTTGCCGTGAAGAGCGGTAAAAAAGTTATTATCGATAAAAACGGCAAAATGATATCGGAAGCTACCGCTGATTTATGCGAAATAATTTGTGACAAAATAATATTTAAGTCAGGCGGCTATTTCGGACTTAAAGATATTTTCGGGTCCGTGATTTTGAGTGCGGATTATATAAGAATAGACGTAAATGGAGATACGGTAGTTGCGTATGCAAAAGAAAATATATGTTTATATTATGACGGCAGCTTGATTGCGAAAATTGCTCACGGACATTATGACAGTGTGGAGTTATATGAAGACCGAATATTGATAGTCGACGGCAATTTATGTGATTTGCATTTTCAGCCGCTCATCGGCAGCGAATATACAGTGATTTCCGTCAACCGAAACATTGCAATAATCAAAGACAAATATGAAAAATTCGGTTACTACGATTTAAACGATAATAAAATTTTGATAACGCCTTGTTACTTTGAAGCAACCCCTTTTGTGAATGGGTATGCGCAAGTCAAAACAACGCAGCACGGCAGCTATCGCATAATCGATATGCAGGGGAATACGGCGGCGGAGTTTGACGGACCTTCGTTCGGAATGTATGACGGCTATATTTTTACGGCAAACGGACTTAAATTGGACTTATATGACTCTGATTTTCTGTTTACGGGTTTATCGTTTTGCGAGGTTTATTCGTCCCGTGTTTTCGGAGGATATATAATCGATTGCGAAACACGGCGTATTTATTCTGTAAGCGAGCGAAAATATATGACAGAATCTTTTGACAACATCATACCGATTGACAATGGATTTATTTGCAAATCTGCGGATTCGTATGTTTTATACGACATGAATATCGAAAAAGCAGGCGAATTTCCCGATGCATTTTATTCCGGCGGTATACTTTCCGTAAAGCATACCGACGGTAAATATTATTTGTATTCGTCGAATTAAAAAATTATACGCAATCGGTATTTGTTTGCTTGACATGGGAAACCATTTAAGATAAAATAATATCGATACAAACGTATCGATTATATGCGAGGTCTTCAAATGGTCGAATGTAAAGAAGATATAATAGCGTCTAAGGCAACTGTATCCAGACTGCCGGTTTATCTTCGTTATTTAAGACAAAAACTGAGAGAGGGGGATGAAAACATATCCTCGACTTGTATAGCGGAGGATTTACGTTTGAATCCCGTTCAGGTAAGAAAAGACCTGGCTCTTATCAGTCCTATATCAGGCAGACCCAAGCTCGGCTTTGCCGTGAAAGACCTAATACAGGCATTGGAGAATTTCCTCGGCTGTAATAATGTTAACGATGCATTGTTGGTCGGCGTAGGCGGACTCGGAAGCACTTTGCTTTCTTACGAAGGCTTTAAAAATTATGGCTTGAACATAGTTGCCGCTTTCGATATACGTGAAGAAATTATCGGTAAAAAAATAAATAACATCATGGTGTTTCACGTAGAAAAGTTAAATGATATCGTGCGGCGGCTTAATGTTAAAATGGGTATAGTCACTGTACCCGCAGCCGTAGCGCAAAGTATCGTCGATTATATGGTGAAAAGCGGTATTTGCGCTATTTGGAATTTTGCCCCGATGCACTTAAAAGTTCCCGAAAATATTGCCGTTAAGAATGAGGATTTGGCGGCGTCTTTGGCAGTTTTATCCCGTGAACTCAAAGGCGCTATCAAAGATTCGGATTAACGGTTTTATTTAAATTATGATATAAATTTTATTAGGAGATAGTATATGGAAAACAAAACTGCAATTCCGTTTGTAGATTCTGTGGAAACCTTGGAAGAAAGATTGAAGCAGATGCGAGTGGCGCAGAAAGAGTTTGCTACTTTCACACAAGAACAAGTAGATAAAATCTTTTTTGCGGCGTCTTTGGCAGCGAACAAAGCAAGAATACCTCTTGCCAAAATGGCTGTCGAAGAAACAGGAATGGGTATAGTCGAGGACAAGGTTATTAAAAATCATTATGCCGCCGAATATATCTATAATACTTATAAGGATACCAAGACTTGCGGAGTTATCGAATATGACGAATCTTACGGTATTAAAAAAGTTGCCGAGCCTATCGGAATAATCGCTGCGGTTATTCCTACGACAAACCCCACGTCTACGGCAATATTCAAAACCTTGCTTGCGCTCAAAACGAGAAACGGTATTATTATCAGTCCGCATCCTAGAGCGAAAAACTGCACAATCGAAGCGGCTAAAATCGTGCTTGATGCGGCAGTTAAAGCGGGAGCTCCCGAAGGTATAATAGGGTGGATTGATGTTCCGGCACTTGATTTAACGAATGCCGTAATGAAAAGTTCCGATATTATTTTGGCTACCGGCGGTCCCGGTATGGTTAAGGCGGCATATTCGTCAGGAAAACCTGCTCTCGGCGTCGGTCCCGGCAATACTCCCGCGATAATAGACGAAAGCGCCGATATAAAGGTTGCGGTTAACTCGATAATACATTCCAAGACGTTTGATAACGGCGTTATTTGCGCATCCGAACAATCGGTTATAGTTCATGAAAAAGTTTACAACCAAGTGAAAAAAGAATTTAAGGATAGGGGATGTTATCTGCTCAATCCGGAAGAAACCGATAAAGTCAGACATACAATTATAATAAACGGTGCGCTTAATTCCAAAATAGCGGGGCAGTCTGCATTTAAAATCGCACAACTCAGCGGAATCAAAGTTCCCGAAAAAACAAAAATTCTCATCGGCGAAGTTACAAGCGTAAGTTTGGACGAAGAGTTTGCGCATGAAAAACTTTCTCCTGTTTTGGCAATGTATAAGGCGGAAAATTTTGACGACGCCGTTTCGAAAGCCGAGCAGTTGGTTGCCGACGGAGGTTACGGTCATACTTCGTCTTTGTATATAAACGTGCAAACGGGAAAAGAAAAAATATCCGAGTTTCAGGCACGTATGAAAACATGCCGCATTCTCATCAATACGCCTTCTTCTCAGGGCGGAATCGGCGATTTATACAACTTCAAACTTGCGCCTTCGCTTACGCTTGGATGCGGTACTTGGGGCGGAAACTCCGTATCGGAGAATGTCGGAGTGAAGCATTTGATTAATATTAAGACAGTTGCCGAAAGGAGAGAAAATATGTTGTGGCTCAGAACACCGTCCAAGGTCTATCATAAAAAAGGATGTTTGCCCGTTGCGCTTGACGAATTGAAAAATGTGTTGGGCAAGAAGAGAGTATTCATTGTTACCGACGAATTCTTGTTTAAAAACGGATATACAAAAACGATAACGAATAAACTTGACGAAATGGGCATCGTGCACACGACGTTCTTTAATGTCGCGCCCGACCCTACGCTTGCCTGTGCAAAGGAAGGAACTGCTGCAATGAACGCATTCGAGCCCGATTGCATAATAGCGGTAGGCGGAGGTTCCGCAATGGATGCAGGAAAAATTATGTGGGTTATGTACGAACATCCCGAAGTAGATTTCCTCGATATGGCAATGCGTTTCATGGATATTCGCAAACGTGTTTATACTTTCCCCAAAATGGGCGAGAAGGCTTACTTTATCGCAGTTCCCACATCGGCAGGTACGGGTTCGGAAGTTACGCCTTTTGCGGTCATCACCGACGAACAGTCCGGTATTAAATATCCGCTTGCGGATTATGAGTTGCTTCCGAATATGGCTGTAATAGATGCCGACCTTATGATGAATATGCCCAAGGGATTGACTTCGGCAAGCGGTATCGATGCAATGACGCACGCATTGGAGGCTTATGCTGCAATGCTTGCAACGCCGTATACCGACGGTCAGGCGCTTGTCGCACTTAAACTCATATTCAAATATTTGCCCCGAGCTTACGACAACGGTGCAAACGATGCCGAAGCGAGAGAGCAAATGGCAAATGCGTCCACAATGGCCGGTATTGCCTTTGCAAATGCGTTCCTTGGAGTGTGCCATTCGATGGCGCATAAACTCGGTGCGTTCCACCACTTGCCGCACGGTATCGCAAACGCACTTATGATAAATGAAGTTATTAAATTCAATTCGGCTGAAGTCCCGACTAAAATGGGTACATTCCCGCAGTATGCTTATCCGCACACGTTGCACAGATATGCCGAAGTGAGTGATTATCTCGGCTTCGGCGGTAAGAACGATAAGGAAAAAGTCGATAACCTTATGAAAGAAATCGATGCATTGAAAGCGAAAGTCGGTATCAAAAAGACCATAAAAGATTACGGAATCGATGAGAACGTATTCTTGGAGAAACTGGATGAAATGACCGAACAGGCGTTTGATGACCAATGCACGGGCGCAAATCCGAGATACCCGCTTATGAGTGAAATAAAACAAATGTATCTTAACGCATATTACGGCAAATAAGGAGGATTATAGATATGAAGTTAGACAAAATTGTGGCTACAAGAGCCGATAAAACGATTTACCGCGACGGTGACGTCATTGTCAAAGTTTTCGATAAAGACAAACGCAAGTCCGATGTTTTGAACGAAGCTTTGAATCAAGCGCGTGTCGAAGAAACGGGGTTGCAAATACCGAGAATTCTCGATGTAACATGTCTTGAAGACGGACGATGGGCGATAGCCATGGATTACATTCCCGGTAAAACATTATCGCAATTGATGTCCGAACATCCCGAAAAAGAAGACGAATATCTTGAAATGTTTGTGGAATTGCAACTTAAAATGCACACGCAAAGAGTCCCGCTTTTAAACAAACTCAAAGATAAAATGTACAGAAAAATTTCCGAAACAAAACTCAGCGCTACTGTAAGATACGAGCTCAATGTGCGTTTGGAAAGTATGCCGAAACACGTTAAACTGTGTCACGGCGATTTCAATCCTAGCAACGTCATTATACGTGACGACGGTCAAGCATTTATAATCGACTGGGCTCATGCAACTCAGGGTAACGCGAGTGCGGACGCAGCAAGAACTTACTTGATGTTCTCGTTGAACAACAGCAAAAATCTTGCCGACAAATATCTCAAATTATTCTGTGAAAAGAGTGACACGGCGAAACAGTATGTTACAAAGTGGCTTCCGATTGTTGCCGCATCTCAATCCGTTAAGGGCAAGGAAGAAGAAAAGGAATTCCTTGCAAAATGGATAGACGTGGTCGAGTATGAGTAAAATAAGCATACTGCTGAAATAATGATTTACTCAAATAAAATCCGCAAGACAGACTTGCGGATTTTATTGTCGTACTTCAAAATGTGTCGGCGCGTGTGTTTTCAATTTTGCACAAGCGAATATATAAATTTAAACGACAGAAGCCGTTGCGGATTATCTTGAAATAAAGTCTGCGGAATATGAGCAAAAGCGCACGTTACATATTGAAGAACAAGAAAAGCGTCTAATGCTTGCAAAAACAAAACGAAAGTAGTATAATTACCGTTAGGGAGTATATGGGCAACTATTCGCAAAACACAACTTTTACGAAAAGATGTAAGCAAAATAGAGGATTTTTTAATATTTTTAAGGATTTGATAATGAAAAGTTATTTTGATGAACGCAATGAAAAAAATACAATAAAAATCAGAGAAATGTGCAGTGAGTTGCCGGAATTTGTTACGAGATTTTTCTTGGGAATGCAGTTACATACCACGCCGCTTACGCGATTAAATTATGCTTACGATTTACGTATTTTTTTCGATTATCTGTCTAATATCAAATATTTCGGTAAAGTGTCCGTAAAAGAGATTTCTATGTCTGACATAAATAAACTGACGTCAACAGATATCGAATTATTTTTGGACTATTTATCGGGATATGAATATGACGGCAAATCATATTCGTGCGGAGAAAAAGCTAAAAGCCGCAAACTGTCGACTCTGCGTTCGTTTTTCAAATATTTTTTTCGCAAAAACGAACTCGATTCCGATGTTGCCGCTAAAGTCGATATGCCTAAATTGCATGACCAATCAATTATTCGCCTTGATGTTGACGAAATAGTCCGCATTTTGGATACCGCGGAAGACGGTTTGAATCTATCCGAAAAACAAAAACAGTTTAATAAAATCACATCAAAGCGCGATGTCGCAATTCTTACGTTATTTTTAGGCACAGGCATTCGTATCAGCGAGTTGGTCGGATTGGATATCAAGGATATCGATTTCGGTTCGAATGCGTTCACTGTTACACGCAAAGGCGGAAATAAAAGCACATTGTATTTTTCGGAAGAAGTTGCAACAGCGCTTAAAAGTTATTTGGCTTGGCGCGACAATGAAGTTAATTCAAATACTGATATAGGTATTAAAATGAAAGACCAATCCGCCCTATTTTTATCATTGCAAGGAAAACGTATGTCGGTTCGTTCGGTCGAACTATTGGTGAAAAAATATGCTCATATAATCAATCCGTTGAAAAAAATTACGCCGCACAAGTTGAGAAGTACATTTGGCACGCAATTATACCGAGAGACGCAGGATATTTATATGGTTGCCGACGTTCTCGGACATAAGGATATTAACACCACCAAAAAGCATTATGCGGCAATAAGCGAAGACATACGAAAACAAGTTGCAACAAAAATCAAATTACGAGATAACGACGATTAAGATATTTTGCTGACGCTTTCAATACATTTTCTGACGGCAAGTTTAATGTGCTCGTAAGTCAGTCCGCCTTGAAGATAAGCGATATACGGTTTTTTTATTGGCGAATCGGCGCTTAATTCTATTGATGACCCTTGTACAAATGTTCCTGCGGCCATTATGACTTGATGATTGTATCCCGGCATGTCGTATGGTTCGGGAACTGCAAAACTGTCAACAGGCGAGCAAGATTGGATGGCTTGACAAAATTTTATCAATTCTTCCTGTGTATTGAATTTTATAGAGCGTATTATGTCATAACACTTTTCGTCGGCAAGCGGTAGTGTTTCATATCCGAGTTTGCTGAATGCTTTTCCGAATAGTATCGAGCCTTTTAATGCTTGTGCCGTAATATGCGGCGCCATGAAAAGACCTTGATAGAACTCTCGGTATCCATACGCATACGAGCCTATTTCTGTGCCTACGCCCGGTGCGGTCAATCTATACCCTATTGTTTCAATCAAATTCTTCCTGCCTGCCATATATCCGCCCGTCGGAGCAATTCCGCCTCCGGGATTCTTGATAAGCGAACCTACGATTATATCTGCACCGACATTCGTCGGTTCTTTTTTTTCAACAAATTCGCCGTAACAGTTGTCTATTACGATTATAGCGTCCGAGAATTTTCTTACATGACGTATAACTTCTTCTATTTGTTTTATCGACAAAGCATTTCGCCAATTATATCCTCGCGACCGTTGAATAAAAAGAAGTTTATAACGGTTGTTATTCAGTAATTTGCTGATTTTGTCAATATCGAATTCACCTTTTTCGGTTAAAGATATTTGTTCGAAATCGATTCCGAAATCTTTCAGCGAGCCAATATTATTGCCGGATATCACATTTTCCAAAGTGTCGTAAGGCATTCCTGATAATGATAAAAATTTATCTCCCGGTCGGAGCAGTCCGTATAATACAAGAGCAATTGCATGTGTCCCCGATGCAATCGCAGGCGATGCAATCGCTGCTTCTGCGCCGAATATATCGGCAAATACGGAAGAAAAATTATCTCTCCCGATATCATCATATCCATATCCGGACGTGCCTGAAAAATGTCTTGACGCTACATTATTGTGCTGAAAAGCTTTTAAAACTTTCTCTTGATTGTATAAGGCAACGTCATCTATCCATTTAAATAAATTCGAGGATTCCTGCTCAATTTGCCATATTATGTCTGTCATAGTACACCTTTATAAAATAAATTTTTCAATATCCGACAGTATATTGTCGTCATCGTTTTCGGGAATGTAATTTTCGTACATGGTTGCTTGTAAGTCGGCGCGCCTAAAGTAGGTAAGCTGTCTTTTTGCATAATGTCTTGAATTGATTTGTATACGTTCTACCGCTTCGTCGAGTTTAATATCGCCGTTCAAATAAGCAAGTATTTCTTTATACCCTATTGCTTGCATTGATTGGCAGTTGCGGTAATGCTGCAATGAGCGAACTTCTTCTACCAAACCTTCATCTATCATTTCCAGTACACGGTTATTTATATTTGCGTACAAGATTTGTCTGTCGGGAGACAATACAATCATGGCATAATCGTAAAGCGGGGGCTTTGAAGCTGTGAATGATTGGCTTTTCGGGATACCTGTCAATTCGAAGATTTCAAGTGCGCGAATTATACGCTTTGTATCGTTTGGATTTATTCTGTCGGCAGATTCTTTATCGGTGTTTTTAAGAATGCCGTGAATGTACTCGGGACTTGTTTCGGACAGCAGTTTCAAATACTTGTTTCTTATTGTATTTGACTTTCCTGCGCCGGCATAGTCCAAACCTTTAACCAGTCCCATAATATAAAGTCCCGTACCTCCGACAATAATGGGAACTTTTTTTCTTTTCGTAATTTCATCTATAATTTCGGAAGTTTGCTTAACATACTCATTTACGGAAAATTCGTCATTCGGCTCCACTATGTCTATCATGTGGTGGGGGACGATTTGGAGACTTTTGGGGACTTTCCCCGTTCCTATATTCATACGTCGATAAATTTGCATTGAATCGCAGCCTATGATTTCACAATCGAGCTTTTGAGCGCATTTTAAAGAGAGCGCTGTTTTTCCCGACCCTGTCGGTCCGGCTATGATAACAATTTTTTTCAAACCGTTCGTTTGAACCACTTTTCAATCTCCGACTTCGAAATTTTTATTACTATTGGACGCCCGTGCGGACATAAAAGCGTATTATTTCCGGCGTGAAAACCTTCAATCAAATAATTTATATCCACTTCATTTAATCTGTCCTCGCCTTTTACGGCGGCTTTGCAGGCGGCTTGCATGAGTATATCTTTAACAAAATCCGATTTTTTGTATTTGATTCCGTTTAATCCGTTTAGTATTTGTTCTATAAAAACTTTTGTTTTCATATTGGCGCAAATAAGCGGAACGGCGGAGAGAGAATAAGTTCTGTTGCTTAACTGAGATAAAGTAAATCCGCACTCGTTTATTTCGTTTATTTTATTTTGCAAAAGCTCGTCTTCTATCGGATTCACGTCGAATATATAAGGTAGCAACATTGTTTGACTGCAAATCTGTTTTGCTTCGTATTCTCGAACAAACTTATCGTAAAGCAGCCTTTCGTGCGCAGCATGTTGGTCTATCAGCAAAATATCGTTAGCATCTTCCAAAACTATATAGGTATCGAATAATATTGTTTTTTGCCTAAAATCGGAGAAACTTTTTGAGAAAATATTATCCAAATCGTCGTGCGACTTGCTTTCGGTACTGTTTGCTACTATCAAAGAATTGTGAAGCGAGTATTGGCTTTCCGCAGCATTTATATTTTCTGCGGCGCGCGTAGAGATTATGTTTTTCAAGCGTTCCGAAAACTCTCGTCCTTCGTCTTTTGCTGCGCTACTATTTATTTCGGATTGCGGCTTCGGGAAAATTTCAGCGGGAAATATGTTTGTGAAATTTGATATTGCCGCGTTGTTATTTACATCGATGTGTTTTTTTGATTTCATGCTGAATATCGGATGAATTCGACTCCATTATTATGTCTTTCGGTACGACTGTCATTTCGTCGATTTTTCGCTTAATTATCTTAAAGAGAGATTTTTTTAAATTTTCCGCATTTGCAAACTTGACTTCAAGTTTGTTTGGATGTACATTTACGTCAATCATGTCGGGAGGTACGGTTATCGCCAATGCAAAAACAGGAAATTGTCTTTTCATTAAGTAGTCTCGGTAGCAATTATAAACACAAAATGCAATGTCGCTGTTTATTACATAACGCCCGTTCACTATAAGCGTCTGATAAGTGCGGTTCGGTTTTGTAAAATATGGTTTGTTTATATACCCCTCAATTGTTATGTCTGGCATAATATATTTAATTGAAGCCATATTATCGATAAAATTCTTTCCGTAGACAGTGTAAAGCGCCTTTTTCAGTCCACCGCCCGAAGATTGATATATTGTTTTTCCGTTTACTGAATATTTAATGCTTTTTGTATTGTTTGTGATTATCAGGCGGGATACCATGTCTGTTATCACAGATTCTTCCGAGGATTGTTTTGCGAGAAACTTTGACCGTGCGGGAATATTTTTGAAAAGATTTTCTACTGTTACGGTTGTGCCGAACCCGCAGCCTCTCTCACCTTTTTCCAATATTTTCCCGTTTTCAATAGAAATAAAACTTCCTACTTCGTCATTTCGCGTACGGGTTAAGACACTGATTTTGGCTACGGAAGCAATACTCGTCAATGCTTCTCCGCGAAATCCAAGCGTCAAAATCGCGTTTAGGTCGTCTATGTTCTTTATTTTGCTTGTCGCGTGCGGCAAAAAAGCTTTTTCCAAATCGTCGGCGTCTATTCCGCAACCGTTATCAACAATTCTTATAAAACCGATACCGCCATCCTTGACATCTATCGAGATTATGTCTGCATTCGCATCGATGCTGTTTTCAACCAGTTCTTTAACTATCGAACAAGGGCGTTCCACAACTTCTCCCGCTGCAATACGGTTAAAAACAGTGCTGTCCAAAATGTTGATTCTACCCATCCAATTCCACCTTTTCCTTTAAATCGGATAATATGTCAAACGCCGCTCTGGGACTTATATCATCCAAATTAAGTTCCGACAGTATTTGTTTTACTTCCGATAGTTTCGAGTTGTCGAAAAATGATATCTGCTTACCGTTTGAAGTCTGTGCGGTGTTAAGCATATCATTTTTTTCGAGACTTTTAAGCAGTTCTTTGGCTCTCGAAACTACACTCTCCGGCAGTCCCGCAATGGATGCAACTTCTATGCCGAAACTGCGGTTAGCGCTTCCTCTCATAAGTTTTCGTAAGAAAATAACCGAACCGTCGATTTCCTTGACTGTAAGCTTATAGTTTTTAAGACCGTAAACGCTTGTTTCCAGTTCCGTAAGTTCATGATAGTGCGTGGAGAATAAAACTTTTGCCGTTGTATTTTTCGCCAAAAATTCTATTATGGACCAGGCAATGCTCAAACCGTCGTAAGTGGATGTGCCGCGCCCTATCTCGTCCAATAACAGCAAGCTGCGTTCTGTCACGTTTCGCAAAATATTGCTTACTTCGGACATCTCCACCATAAATGTACTTCGTCCGGTAGACATGTCGTCGCTCGCGCCCACTCTCGTAAATATTCTGTCCGTAATTGCTATTTCTGCGGACTTGGCCGGAACAAAACATCCTATGTGCGCCATAATCGTGATAATGGCAACCTGACGCATATATACGCTTTTTCCTGCCATATTCGGACCGGTTATAAGTGCAATGCGGTTTTCGCTTTCATCAAGCAGTGTGTCGTTGGGAACAAAAGAATCGTTTTTAAGTAGTTTTTCCACTACGGGATGTTTACCTTCACGAATTTTGATTTGAGCCAGCGAACCATTGATAATCGGTTTGACAAAGTTATTTTTATAAGAAGTCAGTGCATGTGACACTATGCAATCTATATTTGCGATTAAGTTTGCCGCAAGAAGCAAGTCGTCGATACTTTTTCCCAGCACTTTCATTATATTTGCATATAAAAAAGCCTCGCGCGTAATTGACAGTGCTTCGCAATTCAGTATTTTATCTTCCAGCAATTTCAGTTCTTCGGTAATATAGCGTTCACCGCTTGCAACCGTCTGTTTCCGAACATATCTGTAAGGAACAAGTTCTTTTTGAGAATTCGCCACTTCAATATAATAACCGAACACTTTGTTGAATCCGATTTTCAAATTTTTGATTTTGGTAAGCTCACGTTCATTTGCTTCCAATTTGGCAAGCAGGCTTTTCGAATTTCGGCTTACATCTCTTAATTCGTCCAGCTCCTTATCGAATCCGTCTTTGATAACTCCCCCGTCTTTAATGCTGTTATTCGGACTTTCGGATATTCCGTGTTTCAGCATCGCATATTCCGAATCCAGCGTCAATAGCCGAGCGTTCATTGATTGCATATACGGTGATTTCAGTGTCCCGATAAGCGATTTAAGAGTAGGAATCACTTCAAGAGAATTACATAAAGCAACACAGTCTTTCGGGCTCATATTCCCGTAAGAAAGCCGACCGGTCAAGCGTTCCATGTCATGAATCGATTTCAGTTTTTCCTCTATTTGGTCGCAAATAATGATATCGTTTTTAAGTTCTTCGACGCAATCAAGGCGCTCATTTATAAGCGCAGAATCTATATCGGGTTGTTCGATGAGCTTTCTCAGCAGTCTTTTTCCCATTCCCGTTGCCGTATTATCTATCAACCAAAGCAGCGAACCTACTTTTTTTCCGTCGGCGGATTCCGTAAGTTCCAATGTCTTTCGTGCCGAGGAATCTATAATCATATGTTTTGCTTCATTGATATCGCTCGCATGGTTTAAGTGTCTGAGTTCCCGTTTTTGCGTTTTTTCTATATAAGCCAGCAAAGCTCCGAGAGCCATTATGCAAACGGGACTTTCTGTCATTTTGGCAACCAATGCTTTCGGTAATCTGGCATTTACCGTTTTTTCGGCGTTTTCGTACTTGAAAGCATTATCGTCAAAAACGGTAAACGGACAAACTTTATTAAACCGAACAACGGAAAGATTTATACTCTCCACAGCCATTGCTTCGTTGCAAATTATTTCTTTCGGGTCTATGCGGGAAAGCAAATCGTTAAGCGTTACATTATTGTGTTCTTCGCACAAAGCATAATTGCATTCGCCCGTACTTATGTCAGACCAAGCAATTCCTACGGTGCCGTCATGTAAACATACACCTGCGATGAAGTTGTTTTTATCCTCTTTTAAAAAGCCGTCATCGATAATCGTACCGGGTGTAACAATGCGTACCACATCTCTGAGAACCAGACCTTTGCTTTCTTTCGGGTCGGAAATCTGCTCGCAAATAGCCACCTTAAATCCCTTCTCTATTAGTCTTGGAAGGTATGTATCTACCGCATGGTAAGGAATACCGCACATCGGTGCGCGCTTTTCCATTCCGCAATCCTTGCCCGTAAGCGTCAAATCAAGAGCCTCGCTTACAGTTATGGCATCCTCGAAAAACATTTCGTAGAAATCGCCCAAACGGTAAAACAGAATACAATCTTTGTATTCTTCTTTCGTTTTCAAATATTGTTGCATCATAGGGGAAATTCCCATTGCTTCTTCTCTCCGTATATCAAATTATAATTAAACTTCTGTTCCGTACAATTTACTGTTGGTTGCCTGCGTGACTTTTACGTTTACAAACGAGCCGAGGCGTGCTTTATCGCTTTCGAATGTTATTTTTTTGTCGGTTTGAGTTTTTCCTATAAACTTATTTTCGCATATATCATCGCACAGCACTTTATAAATTTTGCCGATATTCGAGTTCGCAAGCTCTTGTGCTATCGTAAACTGTTTTTTGATAAGTCTGTCAATACGCTCTTTTTTTGTTTTTTCGTCGACTTGTTCCATTTTGTCTGCCGGGGTGCCGGAACGTCTCGAATAAATAAACGAAAACAGATTCGTATACCGCACTTTTTCCACAATATCCAAAGTCAGCAAAAAATCGTCCTCCGTTTCCGTCGGAAAGCCTACCATGATATCGCAAGACAATCCCGCGTCGGGAAGATAGCGCTTTATCATATCTATCTTTTGCAGATATTGCTCTGCCGTATATTTGCGGTTCATCAGTTCGAGAATACGGTTACTTCCCGATTGGATGGGCAAATGTATAAAATGCGCCAAGCGTTCTTTATTTGCGATGACTTCTATAACTTTTTCCGATAAATCTTTCGGATGCGATGTCAGAAATTTAATCCAGTAATCGCCTTTTATATCTGAAAGCTTGTCAAGCAAAGTAGCAAAGTCGATTCCGTCACAGAAATAAGAGTTGACGTTTTGTCCCAAAAGAGTTATTTCTTTATATCCCTGTCCAACCAGATTTTCTACGTCATGTATTATATTTCCCGGTTTGCGGCTGCGTTCGCGACCGCGTACATAAGGTACAATGCAGTAAGAACAGAAATTATCGCAGCCGTACATTATATTTACAAGCGCGCTTGTTGTTCCCGTTCTTTTCATCGGCAAGCCTTCTTCGATACTTCCTTCCGCTTCCCAAATATCCGTAAACTTTTCACCGCCGAAAACTCGGTCGACATATTCGGAAAATTTGTGTAAATTGTGCGTTCCGAAAATTAAATCAATAAAAGGGCACCGTTTTTTCAACCTGTCCGCAACGCCGCGCTGCTGAGTCATGCAACCGCAAATCGCTACTTTCAAATTAGGATTGTGTTCTTTATATTTTTTAATTATGCCGAGATTTCCGAGTACGTGTGTTTCCGCACTTTCTCTTATACAGCATGTATTCAGTACGATAATATCGGCTTGTTGTTTGTCGGAGGCTTCTTCGAATCCTTTGCTTGTCAGAATACCGGACAGTTTTTCCGATTCGTGCGCATTCATTTGACAGCCGTAAGTTTTTATGTAATAGGTAAATGCCATTATGTCCTCCGCCTGTTATTATACACGTTTTTTACAAAATTGTATAGCATTTTTGTATCTTTGTTATACTAATATCATGAAAAAAAGCCGTAAAATACTTTTGAAAATATCCATAGCGATGGGAATACTTCTATTTTCATTTGCGGTATTTTCATTTGTGTTATTGGAGCCCGGCATAAAAATCGGCGGCTGGGAAACTCTCGATACGGCAAAGCTTGTCAAATCGGAAAATACGTTGTGTTTTTTGGACAATGACGGTAAAGAAATCGAAAATACGGTAAGCGATGCAAACAGAGTAACCGTTCCGTTTTCGTCTATCCCCACCCATACGGTTGACGCATTCGTTTCCATAGAGGATAAACGCTTTTACAAACACCGCGGTGTGGATTATATACGCATAATGGGTGCTTTTTTGAATAACGTAAAATCCAAATCTTTTAAAGAAGGCGCGTCAACAATTTCTCAGCAGCTAATCAAAAATACTCATCTCAGTTCGGATAAGAAGATAAGCCGTAAAGTTAAGGAAATACGTATTGCGAAAGAGCTGGAACGCAGATTTTCTAAAAGCGAGATAATGGAGATGTATTTGAACATGCTTTATTTCGGTGATAACATATACGGAATAAACTCTGCGGCAAAAGTTTTTTTCGACAAAATGCCGTCGCAATTGACTTTATCGGAAAGCGCATTGCTGGCGGGTGTTATAAATAATCCCGCCAAATACAGTCCTTATCACAACCCGGAAAATGCAAAAAAACGTCGCAACTTAGTGCTGACAAGAATGTTCGAAAACAAGAAAATTACAAAGAGCCAACTGGACGCAGCATTTACGGAAGAAATTCAAATAAACCGAAAGCCTCTTTATTCAAACCAATATTTGAACAGTGTCATGAAAGATGTTTGCAAAATTTTGGGTATATCCAAAAGTCGGCTTCTGTCGAAAAAGTTTACCGTGTCGACATATTACGAAAATTCCTTGGAAGAGAAATTGAAAAATATTATTGACGAAGCAGACATTCCTGCCGACGCAAACGGACACATTATAGTAATAAAAAATAATGACGGCAGTCTTTTGGCGGACGCGAGTCTTACTGATGTAAATATTGCCGATTTGCGTCGCCAGCCCGGTTCGACAATAAAACCGCTTATTTGCTATGCTCCGGCATTGGAGTGCGGCAATATATATTGCTGTTCTCCTATCGACGATTCACCGACTTCTTTCGGCGAATATTCCCCGTCGAATTATAAAGACAGATATAACGGCTGGGTGTCCGCGAAATATGCATTGGCACACTCGCTTAATATACCCGCAGTAAAATTATTACAGTCTTGCGGAGTGGATTACGGCAAATCAGTTTGCGAAAAATTCGGGTTTGATTTTACCGAATATGACAATAATTTAGCGCTTTCTCTCGGCGGAATGACCGAAGGAGTAACTTTAAGACAAATTGCAGATGCTTACGGGGCATTTGCGTGTGAGGGGCAATATGTGAAAGGAAGCAGCATAAAATCGATAACCGATGAAAACGGAAATATAATTTATTGCGACAAACGAAGAAAAAGCGACGCCGTTTCGGCGGATACTGCATTTTTGATGAATACGATGTTGCGTGAGTGTGCCGAAACCGGTACCGCAAAAAAACTGAAAAGTTTACCTAATGTATGCGCAAAGACGGGCACCGTCGGAGACTCCGACGGGAACACGGACGCATACTGCATCGCCTATTCTCCTACGTATACCGTCGCCGCATGGGTCGGAAGCGTAACGAAAAAAATGCCTAACAGCATAAGCGGCGGCAATGTGACTTGCGATATGGCAAAGAAAGTGTTTATGTTTTTGAATGATAAAGAAAACTTTTCGAAACCGAGTACGGTTCTGTGCCGCTATATAGATAAAGCCGTGCTGGAATATGAACATGATGTTTTACTTGCGGGAAAAGACATAGATATTAAAGATAAATCATGCGAATGGTTTTCGGAAAAATATATGCCGCAGGAATTTTCCACCCCGCAATATGACGATTACTTTGATTACGACGAGTTATTGAATTTTGATTTCGATAATTTCGAGATTATCGATGGCTTGTTCGATTAGTTCGGCAATATTAACGATTTTTTGTTCCTCGGCTTCCGCTCTCGCTATTGTCGGTTTTGTTACGGGATTATCAGGCATAAACACCGTGCAGCAATCTTCAAACGGCAGCACCGAAGTTTCGTAAGTTCCTATCGCGGTAGAAATATTGACTATTTCCTGTTTGTCCATGCCGATTAAAGGACGGAATATAGGCATGGTTTTTACTACATCGTTTGTTACCGTAATGCTCTGCATTGTTTGACTGGCTACTTGCCCCAAACTCTCTCCGTTAATCAGGCAGCCGCAATCCCTCATTCGTGCCACTTTTTCGGCGACTCTCATCATAAATCTTCTTACAATGGTTATCATATAATCCGCACTGCAATATTTGTGGATTGTTTCCTGTATTTGCGTAAACGGAATAGTTATCAAATTCATAGAACCGCAATAATCAGATAAAATGCAAGCCAGTTCTTTAACCTTGTCTTTCGCCTGCATGCTGGTATACGGATAAGAATAGAAATGGATTGCATCCAATGTCAGTCCTCGTTTGGACATCATATAGGCGCTTACGGGACTGTCTATTCCTCCCGACAACAATAAAAGTCCTTTGCCTGCCGTCCCGACAGGCATTCCGCCGGCACACTGGATTTTGTCGGTATACACATAAGTTTTACCGGTTTCTCTGATGTCGACGTTGATTTCATATTCTGGGTTGTGTAAGTCTACGCGCGAATTCGGCAATTTATCGAGAATAATTTCTCCTATTGAGCAGGAAACTTGCGGAGATGTCAACGAAAAGGTTTTGTCGGCTCTGTGTGTTTTTACCTTGAAAGTGGCATTTTCAGGTATATTTTTGAGTATTATGTCAGAAATAGCATGCAAATCGGAATCGCATTTTTTTGCGATACTCAGCGATTGCAGACCGAATACGGTTTTCATTGCAGCAACTATTGCTTGTTCGTCCTCATCGGCATATTCCGATATTTCATATCTTCCTCGCTGTGCACTGAAATTGCATCGAAATTTACCGAGTTTTTCTTTGATGTTTTTTATCAGCGTGCGTTCGAAAAAACCTCTGTTTTTTCCTTTTAAAAATAATTCGCCGTATCTTAAAATAATAACATTATCCATGGATTTTGCTCCTTAAATAGCCTACCGTATCGCTGATTGTCCCGATTGCATTTTTTACTTCTTCAAAAGTGTTTTCGTAAGAAAAGCTTAGACGTACATTGCCTTCAACGAATTCACGATTGACCCTCATAGATTCCAATGTTCTGTTCCGGTTATTTTTTGACGAACATGCCGAGCCCAATCCTATCATTATACCTTTATCGCATAGCAAATGTTGCAGAACTTCGGCTTTAATTCCTTTCAACCCCAAAGATATTATGTAACCGCTGTTTGCTGTGCGCAAGCCGTTTATTTGAGAATCGGGAATCATGCTCAGTACATCAAAAGCATAATCGAATACTTTTTTAAAGTCTTGCGGTTTGCGGAAATCTTTGATTGCGGTTGCGAACGAAAGAACTGAAAGCACGTTTTCCGTACCAGAGCGCATTCTGTTTTCCTGTCCCCCTCCGTAAAGAAGCGGGGAAATATTTACTCCCGACTTCAAATATAATGCTCCCGCGCCCTTAATGCCGCCGATTTTATGTGCGCTGATGCTGTAAAAATCTATATTGCCGCCGGAGAGATTTAACGGTACTTTGCAAAAAGCCTGAACTCCGTCCGAATGAAAAAAAGTATTCTTGTTCTTATTTTTGACTTTTGCCGCGAGTTTTTCTATTTGATTCACGATACCGGTTTCGTTGCTGACGTGTATAACCGATACCAACGCGGTATTGTCGTCTACGGCTTCGCACAATTTTGTTTCGTCAATCGTGCCGTTAACGGTTAAAGGAATTACGCGGACGTCAACGCCTTTGCTTTTGAGATTAAGTGCGGCTTCGTATACGGACGGATGTTCGCCTTCGGATATAACGACGTTGCCGCGCTTGTTTTTTATACCGCACGAAAATACCCAATTGTTGGATTCCGTTGCGCAGGAAGTAAAATAGATTTCGCTCGCTTTACATTTTAAAATATCGGCAATGTCGCGGCGGGTGTTTTCGATTTCTCCTTTTAGCTCTATGGCAGGATAATACAAAGCGGAAGGATTAAAGAAATCCTCTGTAAGAATCCTTTCGGCAAGCGCTACTGTATTTTTCGACGGTTTTACGGTTGCGGCATTATCAAGGTATATCATTTGACACCTCGTCGCTTTTATTATCGCTGTGATTCGACTCTTTCGATGAAGAGTTTTCAAGCGGCAATGTGAAAATAAACGTAGCACCAAGTCCTTTGCTGCTTTCGACCCATATTGCTTCTTTATGCTCCTCTATGATTCTTTTTACGATAGATAATCCCAAACCCGTGCCTTTGTTTTTTGACGGAGTACGTGCTTTATCTGTCATGTAAAACCTGTCCCAAATAAGCATTTGGTCTTTTTTGCTTATTCCTTCACCCATATCTTTGACTGAAATGTAGATTTTTTTACCGTGAATATGAGTCAGAATATCGATTTCGGAATTTTGAGGAGAATATTTTATTGCATTATCCACAAGGTTAACCAAAACCTGAGTGATTTTGTCTTTATCGGCATATACTCGGCGTTCGCCGCTTTCGAACTTGCAGTTGATACCTATTTGTTTTTTTACGAGAGACGGTTCGAATTTCCGCGTTATTTGATTGATAAGCCGATTGACGTCGAATACAGACATATTCATCGGTGTAGCGCCCGATTCCAGTCTGGACAAATCCAACATGGAATTTATCAAAGAACCCAAGCGACGCGTTTCGCTCAAAACTATTTCGAGATATTGATTTCTGTCGCCGTCTTCAATTGTACCGTCAAGCATAGCTTGCAGAAAACCCTGTATCGATGTCAGCGGCGAGCGTAATTCGTGAGAGGCGTTTGCAACAAAGGATTTACGCATTTGTTCCAAGTTTTCGAACTCATTCGCAAGATTGTTTATATTCAGGGATAGCAGTTTCAGCTCTCGGTCGACGTTTTTTAAATTAACTTGCACATTATAGTCGCCGAGCGCAAGCTTTTTTGCCGCTTCGTTGATTGTTTTTATCGGCTTGATATAAGTTTTTATGGAAATAATTATATAGAATATTATTTCCAAAGCAACGACTATTGCTATCAAAACTCCAAGCAAAATTCTGTTGCCGCCTTGTAAAACAGGCAAAAGAAAATACAAAGGAAAAAATATCGTAACAAAAAGCACTGCCAGTCCGAAAATCTGAAAAATAATGAAGTTAACAAAACTTTTCATTTATTTAATGACCTCGAATTTGTATCCTACACGCCAAACCGTTTCAAGCTTCCAGTTCGTCCCTATTCCGAGTTTTTCCCGAATACGCTTGATATGAACGTCTACTGTTCTGGAATCCCCTTTGTAATCGGGACCCCACACTTCCCCGAGAAGCTGTTCACGTGTAAAAACCTTCATGGGATGGGTTGCCAGATAATATAGAAGTTCCATTTCCTTCGGCGGCATTTCTACTTTTTTATCGTCGACTTTAACGATATAATTTCCGATACTGATATGTAAATTTCCAATGGTTACATCTGCTTTTTCTTCCGTTTTCGACTGACCTATGCGACGAAGAATTGCTTTGATTCGGGAAATCAATTCCTGCGGTTCAAAAGGCTTTGTTACATAATCGTCCGCCCCTATATCCAATCCGCCTATTTTATCCATGGGTTCGCCTTTTGCCGACACAAGTATAACGGGGATGTCGGAAAACTCGCGTATCTTTGACAAAGTTTCCAAACCGTCCATGTCTGGCATCATTATATCCAAAAGGACAATATCCAAATGGGTTTCTTTTACATATTTGGCGGCATCGTTGCCGTTATGACATATTATCGTCGAAAATCCTTCTTTAATAAGGTACAGTTTCAGCAACTGACATATATTGTCATCGTCATCGACAATAAGAATTTTGAAATCGGGCATGATTTTACCTCCGATACTCATTATACACGATTCTCATACAAAAGACAAGCGCTTTTATCGAGAAGAGAATTCAGACAATTATTTTATTTCCACAAACGTAACACCGCTTTCGCCTTCGCCGTAGCCCCCGTATCGAAAACTTTTAACAAACGGATTGGACGAACAATAACGCTGTATGCCTTTTCCCAATGCACCGGTTCCTTTGCCGTGTACTATTTTCAAAACAGGTTTGTCGCTTTTGCTTGCAGTACTTAGTATATACGGTTCGATGACTTCGATTGCTTCGCTTACCGTCAATCCGAGTACGCGGATTTCTTCGGTATCGGCAGCGGCTTTACTCGCTTCTTTTTTTGGAGCGGCAGATTGATTTGTTTTGGATTTGACTGTGTGAGAAACACAAAGAAGATTTGCAATCGGCGTTTTTAGCTTTACCGTTCCGTTACCGACTGTAACGAGATTTTTTTTGTCGGGAAGAGCAACAATTTCGGCGCGTAGATTAAGCGTTTTGACAATTACTTCGGCGCCGATTCTGACGTCTTTCATTGCAATGGGAGTGCCTTCCGTTTTAATTTGTTCGGCTTCGGCAAAATATTGCAAATCGGTCAGTTTATTGTGAAGTCTTTTGGCTTCGATAAGGGCGGCTTCGTCCGCTTGCTTGATTTTTTCTTTTAGCTCCTCAATCAGCTCGTCTGCTTTTTCGGCGGATTTTTTTACGATTTTTAATGTTTCGGCTTTTGCATTACTGTTTATTTTCGATAATTTCGAATTCAATGCAGTTAAAGTTTCATCTGCACGCTGTTGTTTTAATAAAAGATTTTCTTTTATTTTTTCTATTTCTTCCAATTCTTTTATTGCTTCGGCTTTGACTTTTTCGGCATTCATGAGAACCCGTTCAAATTGCACTTTTTCGTCCTTCAATGACATTCTTGCGTTCTTCAAAATAAAGTCGTTTAAGCCTATTTTTGCGGCAATATTCAAAGCATTGCTTACGCCTGGCATACCGATAATAAGTTTATAGGTCGGCGCAAGCGTATTTTCGTCGAATTGCATGCAGGCATTAATCGATTTTTCCGAAATAAGAGCGTATTCTTTTAATTCACTGTAATGAGTGGTGACAATCGCGCGGCAGTCGCATTTTTCGAGATATTTCAAAATACCCACGGCAAGTGCGGCTCCTTCTTCGGGGTCGGTTCCCGCCCCTATTTCGTCTATCAATACCAACGAATTCGAGGACAATCCGTTTGTTATGTTGACTATATTCGTGATATGCGAAGAAAAAGTGGAAAGCGACTGAACGATACTTTGCTCATCACCGAGGTCGCAGAATATATTGTCGAATGCCGCAATCAAAGGATTGTCTGCGCAAGGCAGGTGCAAACCGCTGTAAGTCATTAGGCAGAATAGTCCTACGGTTTTCATCGATACCGTTTTGCCGCCCGTGTTAGGACCCGTTATGACCACTATATTGCGTTCTTTACCGAATGCAATGTCTATCGGAACTGTTTTATTTTTGTCCAACAGCGGGTGTCGTGCGCTTTTGATATCGATTATTCCGTCTTTGTTTATAGTAGGCTCACAGCATTTGTTTTTTAAACAAAAATCGCATTTTGCATTAAGAATATCAAGCTTTATCAGTTGTTCGTATTCGAATGCAAGCTCTTCTTTTACACTTGCGACATCGGCGGTAAGGCTTTTTAATATACGCTCGACTTCATCGCGTTCCGATAGTTTCAATGTTTTCAGCTCGTTATTCATCTCTACTACGGGAAACGGCTCGATATATACGGTAGACCCGCTTGCCGAACGGTCGTGTATAAGACCGGGAACACTTGTTCGATATTCGGCTCGCACGGGAATGACGAATCTACCCTCGCGAACGGTTATAATGCTGTCTTGCAGGTATTTTTCATGTTCGGCAGAGCGCGTATACGAATTCATTTTTTCTTTTAATTTATTATTTAACGCTGTAATTTTTCTTCTTAAAGTTCTTAATGTGTCGCTGGCACTGTCTTTTAATTCATCTTCATTCGCTATAATTTCGTTTATTCTCTTTTCAAGTGATATATTCGGAGATATATAATTGACATATTCCTTTATCAAGGCTATATCGTCACCGCAGGATTCGATTGAACGCTTAGCGGAACAAGCAGCGCGTATTATACGTGCTATTTTGATAAAATCAGAGGGATGCAAAACGGCGCCTATGTCGGCTCGCTCCAACATATCCGCTATTTGGTCTATATGATAAACGGGATTTATCATATATTTGTTTTTGAGCACAATTCCTTGTGCCGTGTGTTGCTGTCCGGCTTTGATATCGTCGAAATCACAGTCGGGACGCAAATTGAAAATTTTTTCTTTGGCTTCGTCGTTGACCGCAAAAACGGCAACTTGTTTTAAAACCTCTTTAAATTCGAGTACAGTAAGTGTTCTGTCATCCATAATATTCACCGCAAGACTTTAATATTCACCGCAAGACTTTATTATAATTGAAATGAGTGTGCTCTATAATCGGCAGCTGTCCTTTATCCAGAGCGTCGATAAATTCACGTGCAAATTCGGCGGAGTATCCGCAGAAGTCGAAAACACAATTTTTGTGGTTTGATTTTACGGCTTCTTCCATAATACAAAAAGGTCGCGTGTTTTCCAGCCGAGCATAGCAGTAATTTACTTTATAATGCGATATTTTGAAAGTATTGTTTTTTTCGTCGGTCAAGGTTCCGTTAAAAGCAGAACAATTACCGTTACATTTGCCTTGTAAACTCTTGTAAGGACAATGTGCAAACGTCATAAGCACAGGCTTGGAAAAAACGGTTACATAGTCGCTGTCCGATATTGTTTCGGCTTCAAAAGAGATTATTTTTTTGGCTTTCTCGACATGGTTTAAAATATTCAGTCCTGCGCCCAAAAGAATATTCTTATTTTTAAACAGCTCGATAGCGTACAAATTTTCCGCTACAATGTTTTCCACCCATTCAAAGGCGGCTATTTGTTCTAAAACGGCGTTATCTTTATCCCTCGACATTATCGGCGTATCTAAAAATATGGGCTTACGGCTTCGAGTAAAAACAGTTTTCAATGTTTCGAAATCCGAATAGTTTTTAGGTCTGTAAATAAATGCATCTATAAATTCGTTACTGCCGAATACTTCCGAGAACTCGGGTGAGTCAAACATCAGAAAACGCTTAAAGTCGAATGGTTGCTTGATAAGGTCGGCTATGCTATCGTGTTTTAAGTCGCAATCTGCGGTCTTTCTCGTATAGCCGCTCAACATTCCCGAAAATGCGGCTTGCTCGGCATTTCGGCGCAACTGTTTCAATTGACTTAACGTCAAAAAAATATTTTCGTCTATTTCAACCGATTCAACATTCGGCGCAAAATAAGGAGAAATGCTTTTTGAAAATATTTTGATAATATCATCTCGGGAAATCGGAGCATTTTTTGCGAGTTCCGCATCAAAATCTGCCGTATAGCAAGCGTCGCCGTTATCCCAACGTATATAAATACGAGGTTTTAAACGACTTTTTATAACAATTTTATACGATATCGGAATTCGCCGCTCTCTCATACGAATCGATTCGATATTTTTGCTGTCAGTGGTCAAATAAACTTTATCGCCTTTGATGACGCTTCCGACAAAAGTTATCTTATTTGTGTTCTTAACGTATGCCCCGCCGCTTTCCCCGTTCCTTCCGATAAACTTCAAACCGTCGCCGACGGAGATTTTTTTGTTTGTACTGATAACAGCGGCTTTGTTCGCCACACTCGAAACCGTGCCGATAAAAACACCCTTATGTCCTTGAACCGATGGATAAATGATATTTGCCGTAGGGTCGTTCAAATATCCTTCACAATAGTCACCGCGGTTAAAAACGCCTTTAAGACGTTCGACGTTTTCTTTAATATCGCATTTGTTTTCGTTTATTATTGCATCAAGAGCCTTTCTGTAAACAGCAACACTTTCTGCCACATATTCCGCTCGACGCATTCTCCCCTCGATTTTGAAAGAACATACTCCCGCGTCCGACAGCTCTCTCAATTCGGAAACCAAACATAGGTCTTTCGGAGAAAGATAGTAGCCCGTATCGGTCTTACCATTTACGCTTAACGTATATTTTTTTCTGCACAGTTGCATGCATTTGCCCCTGTTTCCGCTGTATCCGGAAATAAGCGAACTTAAAAGGCAATTACCCGAAAATGCCACGCAAAGCGCTCCTTGAACAAAAACTTCCGTTTCTATGTTGACTTCGTTGTGAATGCGGCGAATATCGTTCAATGTTGCTTCGCGCGACAAAACAATTCGGTCGAAACCGAGCTTCTTTGCAAGTTTTGCACCGTAAACATTATGGATTCCCATTTGCGTGCTTGCATGCAAAGGTATTCCTTTTACTTGATTGCGGATTTCATATAACAGCCCGATATCCTGGATAATAAAAGCGTCTGCACCTTTTTCCGAAGCTCGTTGTATGAGAGATATTACGGATTTAAGTTCGCTGTCTTTTATAAGAGTATTTACGGCAACATAAACTTTAACACCGTACAAGTGTGCGTACTCGACTGCATCCGATAATTCGTCAAGTGAAAAGTTTTCTGCTTTTGCGCGGGCGCTGAAATCTTTCAAACCCAAATAAACCGCATCGGCACCGCCGATGACAGCCGCTTTCAGACTTTCGACGTTTCCCGCAGGAGCAAGAATTTCGGACTTTATATCGGACTTTTTCATATTTTATTGCAATCTCAGCTGTGCTCCGAAGCGAGTTTTAAGCGAATCGACTATTCGGTTCACGGTTTTTTGTATTTCTTCGTCTGTCAAAGTTTTCTCACTCGGGACTATTTTAAACGAAAAGGCGACGCTTTTATATCCTTCCTGTATTTGCGCTCCTTTGTATATATCGAAAAGACGTATGGATTCGCACTTTTGACCGCCTGCGATTTTAATTTCCGAAATCAATTCTCCGACGCTGTACTTGTCTTCGACTATAAATGCAAGGTCGCGATCCACTGCCGGAAATTTCGGCAAAGGAACATACTGGCGGTTGATTTTCGGTAAATCAATAAAGGTTTCCAATTCTATTTCCGCCACATAAGTATTTTCGGGGATAGAGAAATTTTCGGCAACTTCGGGATGGATTTTTCCGAAATATCCGATTGTCCCTTGCGGCAAAATTATTTCAGCGCTTACTCCCGGATGCATATACGGTCTTTTGCTGTAATCGATTTTGTATTCGACACCGTGGTTGGACAGCACTTGTGCCACGATGTCTTTTAATTCATAGAAATCATGCTTTTCACCCGACAGACAAATGCAAAGAGTTTCGTTTTCATGCGGCAGTTTGTTAAGCGGCAAGCTTTCGGGCATGAAAGTTTTAGATACTTCGAAAAACTTCAAATCATTGTTTTTGCGGCTTGTGTTGTTGTAAATGATTTTCAGCATACTGCCAATCAGCTGTGTGCGCATGACTGCATATTCTACGCTAATCGGATTTCGAATGCGAATAAAATTTCTCAGCGAAGATTCTTTTTCTATGCGAAGCATATCATACAATCTTTCGTTTATGAAAGAATACGTCGCAACTTCATACAATCCGCAAGAGCACATAAATGTTTTTAGCGACTTCATATTATGTTGACGCATATTCAAACCTCCGACGGTCGGATGTGCTTTTTCAAGGAAAGTGGACGTAATATTGTCATAACCGTAGTATCGGATAACTTCTTCCGTAAGGTCGGTGTAATTTTCTATATCTTCTCTGTAAAGCGGAACTTCGACCGTAAGTTTGTTTTCCTGTTGCATTACGTTAAAGCCCAATGCGCGAAGAATTTTAATTATAGAAGCTGCTTTTATGTCTATACCGAGAAGCGCCGAAATCTGAGCCGCCGATGTTTTGATAACTTTAACCGAGGGCGCTTTGGTTTCGCACTGCGCAGTCGCATCGGCGATTTTTCCTACTTTGAGTTGGTAAAACAAGGCAAGCGCTCTTTCTCTGCCCATATCTATACTGCTCCAATCCACGCCGCGTTCATAGCGTGCCGAAGAATCGGACCTGAGTCCGAGAGCGCGCGAAGTGGCGCGAATGTTTCCTCGTGCGAATTTGGCGGCTTCAAGCAAAACGGCAGAAGTATCCGATACTATTCCGCTGAACTCGCCCCCCATAACTCCCGCAATTGCAAGAGGTTTTACTTTATCGGCAATAACAAGCATCGAGGAATTTAATGAATATTCTTTCTTATCGAGAGCCGTGATTTTTTCACCGTCGGCGGCACATCTTACGGAGATTTTTTCGTCTATCTGACGTAAATCGAATGCATGCAACGGTTGTCCTATTTCTATGAGCACGAAATTCGTGATATCTACGACATTGTTTATCGGATTTATTCCTGCCAAACGCAATCTGTCGCGCATCCATTTCGGCGATTGTTCTATTTGCACGCCTTCTATCAGCCTTGCCGTATAGCGAGGACACAGCTCGAAGTCTTCCACTTCGACTTGCGGCATTTTCGTTGATGACGACACGGTCTTATATTTCAAAATAGGCGTCTTGACTTTTCTACCTAGAACAGCGCCCACCTCTCTTGCTATTCCGTAAATCGATTGACAGTCGGGTCTGTTTGCGGTAACTGCTATGTCTAGTACATATTCGTTAAGAGACAAAACATCTTTAATGTCTGCGCCAACGGCAAAGTCCTTGGGTAAAATCAAAATACCGTTCACTTCCGCTCCCGCAATCACATTGTCGTCGATTTTCAATTCGCTGCCGGAACACATCATTCCGTAACTCATCACCCCGCGCAGAGGAGCGGCATGAATTTCTTTTCCGTCGGGTAAAGTGGCTCCGTCCAAGGCGACAGGAACAACATCCCCAACCGAAATATTGTTTGCACCCGTAACTATCGTGGTTATTTCTTTGCCTACATCCACCATACATACTTGCAATTTATTGGCGTCGGGATGTTTCTTTATGTCGAGAATTTTACCTACCGTGACATTGTTGATGCCTTCTCCCGCATATAAAATTTCTTCTACTTCGAATCCTATGTTTACAAGCTTATCGGACAGTTCGTTGATATCTATGTCGTCTACTTGTACATAATCGTTCAGCCATAAAACAGGTACTTTCATTGCGCACTCTCCTTACTTGAATTGTTTCAAAAACCGAATATCGTTTTCGAAAACCGCTCTCATATCAGTTTTGTGAATTATGTTGGTTATACGGTCCAATCCCATACCGAAAGCAAATCCGGTATACTCGTCGGGGTCTATTCCGCAATTTGCAAGCACATTTCGGTTAACCATACCGGCGCCGAGTATTTCTATCCAGCCTGTCCCTTTGCATACTCGGCACCCTTTGCCGTAACAATGATTGCAAGTCGCGTCCACTTCGACGCTCGGCTCGGTAAACGGAAAATACGAGGGCCTGAACCGCGTTTTGCAGTTATGTCCGAAAAAATGGCTTGCGAACATATCCAGCATACCCTTTAAGTCGCACATGGTGATATTTTTATCCACAACCAAGCCTTCTATTTGGTGAAACATCGGCGAATGAGTTGCGTCCAAATCATCCGAACGGTAAACGCGTCCGGGGGAAATCATTTTTATCGGCGGTTTGATTCTCTCCATGGTGCGAATCTGACCCGTCGATGTCTGTGAGCGAAGCAAAATGCGGTCGGTAATATAAAAGGTGTCTTGCACGTCGCGCGCGGGATGGTCCGCAGGTGTGTTCAAGGCCTCGAAATTATAATAATCGGTTTCGATTTCGGGACTGTCGGTAACGATAAATCCGAGCGAAACAAAGAAATCCGTTATTTTATCTCTGACGCATGTCAACGGATGCAAACAACCCACGTCATGCACGTATTTATCTATGGTTATGTCTATTTTTTCGGCAGACAGTTTGCTTTCGACTTCGGCGCGATGTAAGTCATCGAATTTTTTCGAGAACTCCGACTCCAACTTTGCCCTGACTTCGTTCACGGCTTTTCCGACCGCAGGACGCTGCTCGTCAGGCAAATCTTTTAGATTGCGTAAAAGCGCCGTCAGTTCTCCGCTTTTTCCGAGAATTTTGACTTTCGTTTCGTTAAGAGCTTTCACACTTTCGGCAGCGCCGATTTGCGACAGCGAATCCGAAACCAATTTTTCGAGTTGTTCTTTCATTGAAACCTCCGACAAATAAAAAACCCGAAGCGAAACTTCGGGACGTTAATAACGCGGTACCACCCAAACTTTATGCAAACTGCTTTGCACCTCTGACGGTTATAACGTGACCGACGGATTTCTCTACTGTTTTCAAGAAATCTGCTGCCGCAATGAATATCCCGAATGCGCTTGTCTTTTCAGCTGCCGACAATCTCTGTTGATTGCATTCTTTCTTATGTTGCGGTCATTCGCATTTTACCGTAACAGTATAGCATATTCCGAAAATAAATGCAACTGTTTTTACGGCACAAAATTAAGCATGCCGTCAAGTTTATCCGAGTTGAGATAAGTGTCGGGTACTCTCCCAACAATTA
The DNA here is from genome assembly GCA_022793815.1 of Clostridia bacterium. Classification (GTDB taxonomy): domain Bacteria; phylum Bacillota; class Clostridia; order Christensenellales; family Pumilibacteraceae; genus MGBC157735. Next base: position 32,806 of record JAAWDP010000022.1, read on the forward strand.
CGGCATTTACAAGCGGCACTTGTGTTTCGACAGTCATTGTTTGGGTAATTCCGGGTAAGACGAGATTTACGGTGGCTTCGGAAATCATTTCAATCGTATGTAATGTATTATTTATGCCTACGGATTTAAAATCGGATTTGAAAAATACTTTTACGGTTCCCACGGGCAAACAATGCACGCTCAAACGCGGACCCAATCCGCTCAAAAAAGTTATACCGCTTAATGTGCCGAGCGGCATATTGACTTGAATTTCACCTATGCTTTTTAAACGCGACTGTGTTATAAGTGCGGTATTTCTCGCTATATCGTTGACAAATATCATGTTTACGGACATGGTTTCTATATTGCCGTTGCCGTCGCGCTCGGTAGAGATAATTTTGTCATAGGAAATATTTTTATCTATCACCGATTTCACTGCGTCATTCATCAATACCGTAGTTGTGCTTTTTACTTCTTCTTCCGTCAGTGTTTTCAAAATCGGATAGACGTTGAAAGTGTAAAACAACAAACATGCGGCTATTAAAACTGCGACAGATATGATTGCGACAATCGCCCTCGAAAACTTTCTTGGCTTTTTGATTATGTAAGCAGACTGCGCCATAATATTGAATATGCACGCAGTCCGCATAAAGTTACTTCGATTTCGGTGAAAATATCAAAGTGACCAGATAACTTGCCACTATTGCCGCACCGACGCCGTAAGCCGTTTTAACCAATCCTCCCGCAAAGGCTCCCAAAAAGCCAACTTGCCGCGCCATTTCGATGGAACCGCGCGCAAGCAATGCACCGAATCCGACGATAGGTATGCTTATCCCCGATTTTGCAAAGCCGTATATATATTTGTAAATTCCGAGTCCTTCGAGAACAATTCCCAAAATCAAAAACAGTACGAGAATTCTTGCGGGAGTCAGTTTTGTTTTTATTATAAGAATTTGCGCCAACGAGCACATCAAACCGCCTATCCCGAATACGCTTAAATAAGTTAAAACTATACTCATGTCAATTACCTCTCTATTATTACGGCGTGACTTATGCAAGGTATTGTTTCGCCTTGATAACAGCTCTGAGTGCTCATAAGTGCGCCGGTTGCCAAATATGCTATTCTGCTGAATTGCCCCTGCTCCATTTTGTCCAATACGAACGAATTTAAAATCGATGCGCTGCATCCCGCGCCGCTGCCGCCCTGATAGCATTTTTGCGTGACGTCGTAAATTATGTTTCCGCAATCGATATAATTTTGACCGAGATAGTGGCCTTTTTCCAACATGAGGTCGCGGAGTATGTCCGAGCCGAGTTTTCCCAAATCTCCTGTCAAAATCAAATCGTAATCATCCGAATCCGTATTTGTGTCCTCGAATAATGCCGAAAGTGTATCCATTGCGGCAGGGGCCATTGCCGCCCCCATATTGTTTAAATCGTTTGTACCGAAATCCACGACTTTTCCCAATGTTGCACATGTGATTTTCGGTCCGCTTCCGTTTTTGGAAAGAATGCTTCCTCCAGCTCCCGTGACCGTCCACTGCGCATACGGCGGACGCTGGCAACCGTATTCCAACGGATATCTGAACTGACGTTCGGCAGTCGCGAAGTGACTCACGGTAGCGCATGCAACGGTGTCAAAATATCCGGCGCTGACGAATGCGGCGCCTATCGCCAAGGACTCCGACATTGTCGAACATGCGCTGTAAAGCCCCAGATGAGGCATAGACAGTTCTCTTGCGACATAACTTGAACTTGTCAACTGGTTCAAAAGGTCGCCCGTCAGCAATAGTTCTACGTCGTTTTCCGTAAGTTTCGCATCGGCTATCGCACCTTTTATGACAGCCATCAGCATATCTATTTCCGCCCTTTCGAATGTCTTTTCTCCCCATTTCGCGTCTTTGACTACGCTGTGGAAATATGAGCCTACTGGTCCCTTGCCCTCTTTTTCGCCCACTACGGACATGCGTCCGATTATTTTAGGGGGAATTTCGAAAAATATGGTTTGACCTCGCTTTATTGACTTTTGCGGCTGCGGCGACATTATGACTTTTTCGGTGAAACCGCAGTTCTCACCCTTGTGCAAAGTTACGCTCATATCAGATTCTCCCGAATATTATCAAATGTATTAGCCCCGCTACCGTAGACCATACTATTCCGTTTACGACTACCGGACCGACAACGGAAAACAATTTCACGCTCGTGCCGAAAATAAGTCCTTCGGTTTTGAATTCCATAGACGCGCTTGACATCGCATTCGCAAATCCCGTTATAGGGAGAAAAGAACCGGCGCCGCCGCGTCTTGCAATTACGTCGTAAAAGCCGAATCCCGTAAAAAGTATTGCAACGCTTATTAAAATCATGGAAGTTATGTTTCCGAGCATATCCTGAGACATCGAAGGAAAAATCATTTTGAATATGTCGAATACGCCCTGACCTATACAGCAAGTCAGTCCGCCTATCCAGAAACTGTTCCAAAGCGATTTCCAAAACGATGTCGTCGGAGTAATGGCATTGACATAATCCCCGTATCGCTTATTTCTTTTGTCCGTTAAGCTGTTGTTCAATTTTGTCGCCTCCCTCTTTTATATAAATTTCGTTGTCTTCCGTATTGGAGTATAACTCATTGTTGATTTCTCTGTGATTCATGTTTTTATCCTCGCTTTTAATATGCAAAAACAAATTGTGTTTTATCCGCTGTAAATAAAATAAAAAAACAAGCGCATAAAATTTTATGTGCGCTTGTTTAATCCGAAACAAAATATTTACGATAACTCCGATTTCATTTTATCGAGTATTTTGGATTCCAATCTCGATACCTGAACTTGCGATACATTCAAAACTCGGGCGACTTCGCTTTGAGTCTTATCTCTGAAATAGCGTAAAATTATGATTTTCTTTTCTCGCTCGTCAAGTTTGTCTATTGTATCTTTCAGAATGATTTTGTCGAGATTTTCTTCGGAACTTTCGTCCGAAGCCAGTTTTTCGGATAGCGACTGACTGTGTTCGTCGTCGGTTTTATCATAAATCGAAATGGGAAATTTCAAAGAATCCAATGCAAAGACTACTTCTTGCGCATCTATACCGAATGCTGCTGCAATTTCATCCACTTTCGGACTTGCTTGATGCTCGTTTTTATAGGACTGAGTAAAGTATGCTATCTTTGCCGCAAGAGATTTTGTCGAGCGGGAAACCTTTATATATCCGTCGTCGCGCAAAAAACGTTTTACCTCTCCCGCAATCATCGGGACAGCATAAGTCGAAAATTTGACGCCGAATTCAGGTGCAAAATTTTTAATTGCCTTTAAAAAACCGATACTGCCAAGCTGATATAAATCCTCGTACTCGACGCCTTTATTTCTGAACCGTCGGATAACGCTTTTAATCAAAGGGGAATTTTCCGTTAGGATTCTTGTTTTTGCGGCTTCGTCCCCGTTTTGCGCCGATTTTATCAAAGACAAAAGTTCTTCTTGTTCAATCACTTTTCGTCCGCCTGTTCGTCTTTATTCATATCGAAATTCTTGCTCATTTTCACAACGGTTCCCTGAGGGGAGTTCGGAAAAACATCAAGCGAATCCATAAACGATTCCATTACGGTGAAACCCATTCCCGACCTCTCTTCGTTCGGCTTTGTAGTGAAAAAAGGCTGTCTGGCTTGGTTTATGTTTTCTATTCCCACGCCTCGGTCCCTTATTTCGATATGTAAGCACCGTCCGTCGATTTCGGCAATGATTTCTATTTCCCCTTCACCGTAATTATAGGCGTGCACAACACAGTTGGTTACCGCTTCTGACACTGCGGTCTTAATGTCGCTTATTTCGTCGATGGTAGGGTTTAATTCCGTACAAAAAGCGCCCACAACGCTGCGTGCGAATGCTTCGTTTTTTCCTACGGCTTTGATTTTCAAGTTCATAAAATTGTCCATTGTGTTTTTTCTCTCCGCAAACTAATTTATTTTAGGCATTATTTTGTAAATGCCGCTTAACGACAGCACTTTATCTACCGGACGTGACGGACGGGCTATTTGTAAACTTACGCCTCTGTCGCGAAGCAATTTATATCTTCCTATGAGTACGCCTATGCCCGTACTGTCCATAAATGAGAGCTGTGACATGTCTATTACTACCGAGTCCATCGGCTGTCTTTCGAAAATCTCGTCCAAATGTTCCCTTACAAAGGCGGCGTGACTTTCATCCAGCTCTCCTATAAGATTTACATATAATGTTGCGCCGTTAAATCCATGTTGTATATTCATAATATTTCCTCGCTTTGTTTGCTTTCCGTATTGTAACAAAAAGACACGAAAAAAATATGCGATAATATGACGATTTATCGCTTTTTTTGCATGAAAAAAAAGCCGATGAAATATCGGCTTGGAATAAATTTATAAGTATAAAATCAAATGAAACTCTCTATTAAAATTTTTATGCCTATCAATATCAAAACCGCTCCGCCGATTATTTCGGCAATATAAGTTCTGCCTTTAAACAACCCCAAAAGTTTTTGACCGAAGATGAGAGCGAGCAAACTCAATATGAATGTGATTGCGGCGATAATCAAAGAGCCAAACCATATTACTACATTCATTGTAAGCAGAGAAACGCCTATTGCCAAAGCATCGATACTTGTCGCTATGCCCTGCACCAATACCGTGGGAACGGAAAATTTTACGGTTGGGCATTTATTGTTCTTACACGCGTCTATTATCATTTTCAATCCTATTATAAGCAGCAGTGCAAATGACAAAATACCGTCGTAAGGACTTAAATAATCCACAAACAACGAACCGAGAAAATACCCTATTATCGGCATGACGCCTTGCATCAGCCCGAAAATGCCTGCAATAAAAGCCTTGCGTTTGCCGTTAAGCTCCATAATCATTCCGTCACATATCGAAACGGAAAAAGCATCTAAGCTTAACGATACGGCTATCAATAACAAAAATAAGTAGTCCATAGTGTCCTTTATATAACGGCATTGTTTGAATGACGGACAAGCACAGCTATTTGCTTATCTAAATATAATGCAAGTGAGTTTATACATAAGGAGAAATTATATGATTGATTTTCTAAACGGTATTCCGCCCTTTTGGATGGCGGTAATTGCAACCACATTTACCTGGGGCGTTACCGCATTGGGTGCGGCTACCGTGTTTTTTTTCAAGACGGTCAACAAAAAAGTTCTCGACCTGATGATGGGATTTTCTGCGGGAGTTATGATTGCCGCTTCGTTTTGGTCGTTGCTTGCGCCCGCCATAGAATTGTCCGAAACATTGGGATATATCCCGTGGTTGTGGCCGGCTTTTGGCTTTTTGGTAGGCGGATTGTTTGTCGTGGGAGCTAGCAAACTGCTGGATAGGGCTATAAAACTGAAAGACGAGGAAAAGGGCAAATCACTGAAACGCAGTATAATGCTTGTCGGTTCGATAACTCTGCATAATATCCCGGAAGGTTTAAGCGTAGGCGTAGCTTTCGGCGCGTTCGCGCTCGGAGTGCCCGGATGTGAATCGGTGGGCGCATTTTTGCTGGCTCTCGGAATAGGAATACAGAATTTCCCCGAGGGCGTTTCGGTAGCGCTGCCGTTGAGAAGAGAAGGCGTCGGTCGCGGAAAAGCATTTTTTTGCGGTCAGGCAAGCGGATTTGTCGAACCTATTGCAGCAATACTCGGATTCTTTCTTGCCACCGCGATGCGTTCGGTATTGCCGTTTGCTTTGGCATTCAGTGCAGGAGCAATGATATGCGTAGTGGCAAGCGAATTGATTCCCGAAGCCGACGAGCATAAAAATCTTGCTGTCATAGGCTGTATAGTGGGCTTTCTTGTAATGATGATTCTTGATGTCGCGCTCGGGTAATATTACTTATGCCGTAATTCAATATTGTGCTATTCGATTAAAATATTCTTTCTTAATCAAATTATTTACTGCAATTCGAAAGATTCGATTTTGAAATCACAATAATACTCGGCGCTTTTGCAAATAAACCTCAATACGCAGTAATCAGGGTCCGTCACACCCTGCTTATAGAATAATTTATCGCCGAAACGCCAAATCTCGTTTTTTGTATTTTGGTCTGTGCAAACTTGCATTTCTCCGGTTATTGAAACGCCTTGGTATTTGAATCTTCCGCGCTTATAGAAATAAATACAGGCTTTATTGTTTTCGGCATATTGTTTTACCTTTTTCGAAGATGTATTTGTCGAAAAATAAATCGCATTACCGTCTATTTTACGAGGCGTAAGCATTGCTCTTATTACGGGATAACCTTGTTCGTTAATAGAGGCGATAAATGCTGTTTTTTGTTCTGCTATAAATTTGAAAATATCGGATTTATTCATTACAAAGCTCCTTTTTTGACTTTTTCAATAAGTTCTGCAAATTTCTTCTCATTCAAAATTTCATTTGAAATATATTTTCCGTTATAAAATACGGCATAGTTTGTCCAAGCCATAGGCGCATTTTGAGCTTTTTCTTTGGTGTTCAAAAGCACGCTTTCAACCCGTATGTCGTTTTCTTTTGCAAAATTCTCGATTATCGGAACATATTTTGCGGTAAACGGACATCCGTGCGAATAATACACGACAAATCCTTGCTTGTTTATGAACGGATGTTTTGCGCAGTCTTTGAACTTAGGCGCTGCCGCATTTTCATCGAATGGCAAGTAAAATAAATTGTAAAAAGGTTCCGCACTATCCGAAACGCGAAAACCTTTATAAGCAAGATATTTTGGGTCTGATAGAAACGGCGCTTTTTTTTGTGATGCAACAACCGAAATGCCTAGTTTGCCTTGCTTTTTTGCATCGTCAATGCATGCGGCAAGCAAATCATTCGAGTACCCGTGTCCCTTAAACGAACCCGACACCCAAAAGCAATTTATATGCATATAACCGTCTGCAATTATCGGATACCACGCATTTTCGGCAGGTATGTACTCTATAAAGCATTTTCCTCGCTCAACCGACTTTAAGAATACCAAGCCGTCCTTCAATCGTTCGGACATCCATGCCTTTTTACTTGAAACTTGAATATCTTTATTGTTAGATATGGCGCAGCATATATGCTCGCTATCCAAATTCTCGCTTGTAACTTTAATATATTCCATACTTATTTCGTCTTCCTTATTTTCTGTCAAAACAGCATTGTATGTTCTCCGTAATTTCAATAATATGGCAGTCGACCGTTATCGTTCCATTCTCCGTACATAATATTTTGATTTGTGTTTTCCAAAAATTTTTTAAGTCGGCTTTTAAATAATTCGGGCTGTTTTTTCTTTATTTGTATGGTATCTATACGTACCCTGCGGTAAAGAGACGGAAAATTTGTAAAGTTATTCCAAGTTGTATTATCGGCTTTCAATGCCGTTAAAATATCGCTGTCAATAATGAACCCCGACGGGGACATATCGGGCAAAACGGCTCTGCCGCTATCGGTCATTAGCCCCAACTTTTCCATTCTGCGGCAACGCTCTTTATTTAATTCCGACCATAATGAATTTTTTTTGCGTGGTGTCAATTTCTGTGCCGTAACACCGTTTTCAAGTCGTTTGGTGGTGCTGTCAATCCAGCCGAAACACATTGCATCTTCTACGGCGTCGACATACCAAAAAGTATCGTCCAATTGCGGTTTGTCGCGTTTTACGACAACCCAGCATTCATTTTCTTTATTGTGATTTTCCATAAGCCATTGCCGCAATTCTTCACGGTTTTTGACATTTAACAAATTAGTCGGTAACATAATTTTATTATACATTTTTTACGGCGAAAAGGCAAACGAAAACAGGCAATAAATTTGAGTTTGTTGCACCGAGTGAGGAGCAAAAATAAAACCCGAACCGAGATATTCGATTTGGGTTTTAGTTCGCTTAATTCTCCTTATTTTTCAATTTAATTTCTATATTGGAACGCATATTCGCAATAATACGATTCCATTCCGGCAAAAACTTTTCATCTTCGTTGTCAACAATCGTTATTTGCAAATAATCTTCATCAATCTGTATCTTTTGAAATTCGGAATTATGATATATCCAGAGCTTAGTATCACATAGAGTTATAATGTCGTTAACTTTCAATAATTCTTTGTTTTCTATATCCACTTGATATTTCAAAAATGAAATGTACTTATTTTGATACGGATAATTTATTTCATTTTGCGGCAACGAATGTAATGTTACTTTTAAATTGCCATTCGATAAAGGCAACTTTGCGGCAACTCCCCCCCCAATTCGGTTCCAGTTACTGCTTTGCTTGTAACAATGGGAAAGTACATTGTCACATCTTCTGTTGTGCTGCAAATTCTATATTTAATCTGCGGCATATCCGTTTCTGTGTCATATTTAATAAATTCGTTGCTATCTGTTTGAATCGATTCCTGTCCGCAACCGCTTAATAACACAATAAAACATATCAAAAAAAAATATAAATTTATATTTCATAAGATAAAATCTCCCACTTGATGTATATGAGAGAATTATTAAAAAATAAAACAGGTTGTCGTTTACGGAAGGCTGTTGCTTTTACGAAACTTATCTATATACTGTTTAATGTTGTGTATGGGTATAGTTATGAAAAGAATCATTTTAATTGCCATTCGTCTGATTTTGATTTTTCTATAAAATCATCCGTCAACCCCACTATGGGTTGTTTTAAATATTGTTTTATTACGGCATATCTTTTTTTATATAATGAAATCGGAATCGCGTCCTTTACTTTGTATCTTAAAAAAACATCTATTTCCGAAATCTTTTTAGTTTTAGAAAACCATATAATTCCGTTTACGTATAAAAAGTGCGGAGTAAATACCGCTTCAGTCATCTCATCCCAAGATATATGAAGTTTACAGAGCACGCCCAAAAAAGATCTTGAAATACCCGTTTCATCTATAGTTATAATGGGGAAAAGTGAACGCGCACCTGATACCGGTAAGACTATTAGCATTGCAGATAGCATCGCAACTAAAAATACAGTTAAAAATATATTAGCATTACGAGCCGGAGCATAGGATAACCAAAATATAATTATACCCAATTCGCATAACCAACCAAAAATGGCCCCTATGACTAAAACGGGTGACGATAATATTCTTATTTTGCAAGGCACTTTCTTACGCCGTACCATACTGCTTTTGTTTCTCCTCATAGACCGTCATAAAATGAACATAGAGTCCGTCGTTTTAACATTCACCGTAGAAAATAGCATCCGATGCCGAAAAATGCCAGAATATAATCGGGAGAAAAATGCTGCCAAGTACCAAGCTTTGTAATCGTTTGGTACAGGTTTGAATAATAATCGGACATTTAATGTTATCTCCAAATTTTATAAGAAAATTATATCACAAAAAAACTTTTTTTTCAAGTTTATAACTATATAAAAAAAGATTTCGGCGCTATTACCGGTGCGCCGATTATGCAAGCGCGCGCCGCCGCTGCCGCTCGTCGTCAAGCATCATCTACCGACCGAACACATCTGTTTTATATACTGCGTGGTTTGCTTAAAATGGACAAAAGAAAAACCTGAAATCAAACCATTTTTCAGTACGATTCGTTTCAGGTTTCACTTGGCGGAAGCGGTGAGATTCGAACTCACGAACCCTTGCGGGTTACCGCATTTCGAGTGCGGCCCGTTATGACCACTTCGATACGCTTCCAAATAAAAACGCCCTACATAGCACGATATGATTCTATATACGGCGTTTGGTGGACGGGGGTGGATTCGAACCACCGAAAGCTGAGCTGGCAGATTTACAGTCTGCTCCCTTTGGCCA
>JAAWDP010000001.1 GCA_022793815.1 Clostridia bacterium
CGTGTACCAGCCGCCGAATTTATAGCCTTCTCTCGTCGGCGCGGGCGGTACATTCGCTATCTTTTCTCCGTAATTAACATAGTCCACATAGTAATATTCACTCTTTTCCGCCGCGTTCATTCTGTAAGATATATTGGCTTTATAAATTTCCAAATCTTTTCCAGCGCCATGAGATGCTTCGGCAAACTCCGCATACAGTCGATTAGGGACATACGCTTTAAGCAAAATCTTTTCCGACGAATGATTACCCATGCAATGATAAAAGTCGGTTACGCTTCCGCAGTAGAACACACTTAAACAATTACCGTTGTATGCTGTAAGATAGTCGAAATCCACATAGTCGATACTTCCGGGTGCATAAAGTCTTTTTAAAACACCGGAACTGTGACTATGATAGCCTATTCCACTGCTTCCCATTGCCATAACGGGGATTCCATTGATTTCCGCAGCAATAAATTTTACGGTAATATCATTACCGTCTTCATCAAGTGCGTTGATTTTAGTTGCCTTGTAATAATACTTGCCGCAATGCTTTTTAATAAAGTCCGACGTTGAGTCTACGACGGAAAGCCGACGATAAGTAACATTATCACATTGGATTACTCTATCTTTCATCATCTTGTCGCAACTTACTTTGTAGCCAATCAACACTCCCAAAAAGGTGCAAAATAAAACAATAACAAACACAAGAAAGCAAATCAGCATGACTTTGGCGACTTTCTTTGTCTTATCCATAAAACACTCTCCTTTTTCGTTATCGGGCGGCAAGCGTTGCTGCTTACTCGAAATTTAAATGAACGCAAAACAGCAAAGGACGATATTACTATATACAGATAACATCGTCCTTTTAAAACCGTAATTATTCATAATAATCACCTCCGGGGTGTCTGCCTTGGATTGGATTATACGTACATTAAAAACTCCTCTTTGCTATTACACTGTTATTTTACCATAATATTGACAGAATGTCAATACCTATTTCGAAAATATTTTATCGCGCTTTACCTGTTGCCGTTAATATTCTATGAGCACGCGGAAAAGTTTGTGTCGGGCGGAAAAGATTGAATGGGTTTGCACCGCCCTTTTGATTGACTTGAAAAGCGTTTTGTTCTATAATAATACAGTGAGTGATTTCGCTCACGCAAAAGCAAATCGGAGGATTTATTATGGCTACGACAGCGCTTGTCGGCACTCAATGGGGCGACGAAGGCAAAGGGAAAATAATCGATATACTTGCGGCGAAAGCCGACGTTGTGGTGCGCGCGCAGGGCGGCAACAATGCGGGACATACGGTAGTGAGCAACGGAGTTACATACAAACTGAGGCTTATTCCCAGCGGTATACTTTACGCGGGCTGCGACTGCGTTATTGCGGGCGGCGTCGTGGTGGACCCCAAGGCACTGCTGGCGGAGCTTGCGGACATAACGGAAAAAGGCGTGAAAACCGACCGTTTGCACATAGACGAGAGAGTGCATATAATTCTGCCCTATCATCTGAAACTTGATGCGCTGAGCGAAAAAGCGCGCGGCGGCAAGGATATAGGAACCACGGGACGCGGTATCGGACCGTGCTATACCGACCGCGCGGAAAGAAGCGGCATAAGAATGTACGACTTTATTCACCCCGAAATATTCAAAGAGAAACTGTTCGACCGCGTCAAGGCGAAAAACAAGATTATAACACAAGTATACGGCGGCGAACCGCTCGATGCGAGCGCGATATACGAAGAATACACCGCTTATGCGAAGAAACTGGAAAAGTACGTTACCGATACTTCCGTGCTTGTATACGACGCGATAAAATCCGGCAGAAACGTATTGCTCGAAGGCGCACAGGGAACGCTTTTGGACCTCGGATTCGGCACTTATCCTTACGTTACGAGTTCGCACCCCATAAGCGGCGGCTTCTGCGTGGGCGCAGGCATCGGACCGACTGCGATAGACGAATGCATAGGCATTGCCAAAGCCTATACGACGCGCGTGGGAAAAGGACCGTTCCCCACCGAGCTTGACGACGAAATCGGCGAAAAGATAAGAACCGTGGGCGCGGAGTTCGGAACGGTTACGGGCAGAGCGCGGCGCTGCGGCTGGCTGGATACCGTGATTCTGCGTCTTGCAGTAAGACTGAACGGACTCACCTCGCTCGCGCTCAACAAACTGGATACGCTGTCGGGCATAGAGGAACTGAAAGTCTGCATCGCCTACGAAAAGGACGGAAAACGCACCGACCACTTCCCTGCCGACATCGAAGAGCTTGCAAAGTGCAAACCCGTTTACGTGACGCTTCCCGGCTGGAAAGAGGATATAACGAAAGTAAACAAGTTCGAGGATTTGCCGCTTAACGCGAGAAAATATGTGGAATATATCGAAAAGCAAATAAACTGCCGCGTGTCCATGGTCGGCGTAGGTCCCGACCGCACCCAGAGCATTTACAGATAAGCGGCAAACGGATAGTGCAAAAAAGACGGCAGGTTGACTGCCGTCTTTTCATATTGTCTTTTTGCGACCGATACTACGCCTTATTTTTGCATGAAAGCAAAAATGCACAAATGAGCGGATGAGGACGGTTCGGACGCGATTTGAATTCGGGACGGAATATGACTCCGACGAAAAATTTTCCGCCGCCGAGTTCGAATGCTTCGGGCGTGCCGTCGGAAGCAAACGCTGTAAATTCCAGCCCGTGCTTTTCGAATGCTTCGGCATAGTCCTTATTGAAATCGTATTTATGACGGTGACGCTCGCTCACCGAGGTTTTGCCGTAGGCTTTTTCCAGCCTGCTGCCCTTTTTCAATTTGCTTGTAAACGCGCCTTTACGGAACACCGGCGGCGTGACAAGCGACGTAACTACGGGCGCACAGGTATCGGGGTCGAATTCGGTGCTGCTTGCATTCGGCATGCCGAGCACGTCGCGGGCATATTCGACGAGCGCCGCCTGCGCTCCCAGTCCGAGCATGAGCGCGGGTATGCCGTTTGTTCTCACGTAATGCGCCGCAGTGACTTTGCCGTCGAAACCGCGCACGCCGAATCCCGCGGGGATTATGACGCCGTCGAAATCGCTGAGGCGCGACACGTTCTTTTCGTTTATACGTTCGGAAGAAATGTAGGTCACACTCACCTTTTCGTCCAACGCGATACTGCTGTGACCGAGCGCCTCGATAAGAGAAATATATGCGTCGTGCTTTTCGACGTACTTGCCGAGCACGGCTATCTTCAAACCGCCTTTGCGCTTTGCAAGTTCTTCCTTCTTCTCGAAATACTCGCGCTGACTGCGAAGGTCGGGCTCGCTGTCTTCGAGAGAAAGCTTGCGCAGAACGACGCTTGCAAGCCCCTGTTCTTCGAGGCGGAGCGGCACTTCGTAAATGTTTTCGGTGGTAAGACTTTGAAGGATACAGTCTTTGTCGACGTTGCAGAACAGCGACATTTTGTTGCGGCTGCTCAAATCTATCTCGTAATCGGAACGGCAGATTATGACATCGGGCTGTATGCCGAGGTTTTGAAGCTCTTTGACGGAGTGCTGCGTGGGCTTGGTCTTTTGCTCGTGGCTGACTTCGATGTACGGCACAAGCGTGACATGCACGAACACCGCATTGCTTTTTCCGAGCTGTCTGCGGCACTGGCGAATGGCTTCGAGGAAGGGATGACATTCGATATCGCCGACGGTACCGCCTATCTCGACAATCACTATGTCGGCGTCCGTAGGCGCAAGCACGCGCTTTTTAATCTCGTCGGTGACATGAGGAACTACCTGCACCGTACCGCCGTTATACAGTCCTTTGCGCTCGTTGTCGATGACGGCGCTGTAAATCTGCCCCGACGTGATGTCGCTGGACTTATTAAGATTTTCGTCGATAAAACGCTCGTAATGACCTATTACAAGGTCGCTTTCGCCGCCGTCTTCGGTAACGAACACTTCGCCGTGCTGATATGGACTGAGGTTGGACGAGTCCACATTGAAATACGGGTCGAATTTTTTCAAAGTAACTTTTCTGCCGCGGGCTTTAAGCAGTCTGCCGAGCGACGCAGCCGTGATTCCTTTGCCGAGTCCCGACGCGACGCCGCCGCTCACGAATACGTATTTTGCCATAACTTGCTCCTTGGTTTTTCCTGTATCTTCTATTTCAGAGAAAATCCTATTTCTCTGAGTTTCTTGCTGTTGTAGTCTATGACTTCGATTAGTCTGTCGAACATTTTTTTGACTTCGTTTTTATCGGTTATCACTCTGGGCATGCCTCCGCCCTCTATGTCCGAATGCGTATAGAAGTTGCGGCGCGCGAAATATTCCGTATAAAGCGCGCTCATGACTTCGTTGTACACCACGCTGTCTATGCGCTTGCGGTAGCCCGATTTAAGACGGTAGCTGCCCGTATCGTCCTTTTCGTACCCCTGCCCTATCATTTTAACCTCTATGCCGCGGGCGCGCTGCAAATCGCTTATGAACTTTTCCAATCCGCGGTAAGGAGGCGTGAGCAGCGACGAATAGTCGCTTAAACGCGTGTCGTTGTTGTTGATGTCGACCAGTCCTATCGCGAGGTCGATTTTAGACTGCTCGCCGAGGAAGTCGAACGCATTGGGCAGCAACTTTTTCAGACGGCGCTGCACCGCGCTTTGGGTGGACACCGTGCTTTTGGGCTTCTTTTCACCCGATTCCTCGCTGCGGCTGTGTTCGATATGCGAGCCTACCGCACTTTTGAAATCCGTGCCGCGCAGCACAAGCACCTGTATGTCGGAAAAAAGATAGCTGCGTTTACCCTGCATTTGCAATACGGACTTAACCGGAAGATAGCGCAAAATGACCTTCTGCGAATTTTTATCGGATACGATATAGGTTTCCGCCTCGTCGGGCTTGCCCTTGTTGTCGGTCTTGTCCTGTTTGCATGCGACACCGCGCATGGCTTTGACCGCTTTCAGCAAATCCGCGAGCCTTGCCCTTTCGTAATTTTTGATTGCGTAGCCGTTTTTGTATTCCGCGTTCTCCGCCGTCTTTGACTGCGGCGCGGGCTTATCCGCCTGTTTACGGACATCGGCGGACGGACTGCCGTGCCGAGCGCTTTGCCCTTGCACCGGTTTTGCGGCGGCGCCGTGCGCTTTAACCGCCTTGGACTTTTCCGCGCTCTTTTGCGGCAAGTTCTTGTTTTTTACCGCAGGCAGAGAATGCTGAGCCGAACGCTTTGCCGGAAGCGCCGACGCCGACAGCGAGTCGCGTTTTATATACAGCGATTTGAACCGCTCCAAAACGTCTGCCTTTGCGGTCAGCGAAATCTTGCAGGCTTTCGTGTCGTAAACCACCGAGCATTTGCCGTCGTCAAGACAAAATTTGTAGATGACGAAATGATTTTTTTCGTCGCTCGGAGTGTGCGAAGTCTGCGCTATTTCCGAAACGGATTTGACCGCATTTATAAAACGGTTGAAATCATCTTTTTCCGCCTTTATATCGAACTTGACGTTATTGTCGACAGAGTCCATATTACGCTCCTCGATATTTCCTATTCATAAAGATTAAGCGGCTAATCTATTCAGCCGCTTAATCGGATAATTGTATTTCGGGTTTGCTTATTTCGTGTCGCCCTTGACTTTGCGTTTACGGAACAGCACGAAATAGAGGATAACCGCCGCAATGAGGACTACGCCGACTACGATGAGCACGGTGCTTATTGCCGCTATCGACATCGGGCTTGTTCCCGTCTTACCCGTTACGGTGACGGTATAAGTCTGTTTTGTGGAGTTTCCGACCGCGTCGGTAACTTCGTAAACTATCTGATACGTGCCGGACTTGGAAAGAAGCACGTCCGTGTTCGAATCTTTCTGTACCTTATTGGCATAGGTCGAACCCTTGCCGCTTACGGTCGCTTCGGTAACTTCCTGACCGCTCGGGTCGATAAGGCGTTTCGTGTACGTGAAGTCGCTGAGGCTTTCACCCTCGCCCGCGGTTGCGCTGACAGCCGCAAACGTGAACTTCGTGCCTACGCTGACGTTAGCCGAGAACGCTTTGTCGATGGTGAATTCGGGACCGACTACGTCGCCCGCGCTCATCTTGTATTCGACCGTGGTGCTCTTGCCGCCGACGGTACCCGTAACTCTTATCGTATACTCGCCGTCCGCATCCGCTTTGAACTCGTATTGACCTGCGTCGTTCAATTTGGTAGTAACCGAACCGCTTCCGCTGCCGTTCTGAGTGGTTCTCTGTACGCTTACGGAAACGCTGCCGTTGCCGTTTGCATTGTAAGCCACGATTTTGGGCAATTCGACGGTTTCGTCTTTTTCTTTGTATGTGGGCATTATGCCGAGCACTTCTACTATCGGGTCTTCGTCGCCGGTGAACGTGACGTCGTATCCGCCGCCCGCAACAGCCGTTTCGAGCTTGCCTACCGTGCCTGCGTCATACTTCGCATAGCCGTCGACGATATAGTAGCTGCTTGCGTTCATTGCCGTGATTTGCGAACCCATAACGGCATGCTTGCCGCCCTCGACTTTGTGAACCATGAAATAAGTTCCCGTAAGTCCGTTGAGTTTGAGCGAGGTGTTGCGGAAAGTGTATTCCACATTGATTTTGCCCGTGCTGGGAAGGACTGCCGACGTCGTTTCGTTGTCGTCCTTGTCACCCTCGGCTACATCTATAAGCGCAACCGCAACTATGCTCTGCCCCGAAAGGTCGAACGCGCGGATATTGAGCTGGTATTCGCCCACTTTCTCGGGAACGAAATTGATGTTTCTTACAACCATGTGGTTGTTTTCGGTGTTGTAGTAATATTCGGAAGAAAGTTTGACATAGTCGCCGTCGGGATTTTTAAGCGAGAGCTCGTAACCCGTGAAATCGCGGTACTCGTCGTTCTTGACATCGCCTGCGGGTGCGTCGCCGACAGTAATATCGAACGAACCGAGTTCTGCAAGCGCATTGGTCTTAAACGGACCCGACAGGGTCAAACCGTCGGTCGCAAGCGCGAGTTTGTCGTTTGCGACTTCGCTGCTGACTACGTCTATCTCTTTGAATTCCTCTTTGGAGTTGCCGACTTTATCGGTAACTTTGAGCGTAAGTTTAAGCGCTTTTTTGCCGCCTACCACAGTCAAAGTTTCGTCGCCTTTCTTGAACACTATGCCGTTTTCCTGCTCGATTTCGATTACGTCGCCGCCCTCGACTGCGATGGATTTATCCGTATCGGCAGCGGAAGTAAGCGTGTATTCGATGTGAGGTCTGGAATCTGCCGCATCGCTTGCCTCAATACCGGGAACTTCGAAAGTTTCGGTATCGGAGTCGACGACGATATACTTAGGCGAGTCGATTATCGACGCCGCCGAAGGGTCGTCCGCGTCTTCGAACGTATCGCTGACCTTAACGGTATAAGTCTTTGTGGAACGGTTGTTGTTGGAATCTTTCGCGGTGTACTCGACTTTGAAATCGCCTGTCTTTTCGCCCGTGAGAACTTTGCCGAAATCGAATTCGTCTTCAATAGTGAAAGTAGCGTCCGCTCCGCCATAGGTGGATGCGCTTCCCTTGTAAGTTGCGTCTTCGCCTTCCGCCAAAATATTTTTAATGGAGATTACGGTGTTTCCCTTAGGGTCGGTAACTCTGAGAGCAACGGTTATTCCTTCGTTGCCGCAGTTATCGCTCATCTCGGGTTTGGGGAATTTGAACGTCGACTTGGGATTAGTGTCCTTCTTGCCGGTTACGGTAAGACCCCAAGCGGCGGGTATCTGCCAATCGTCTATCTTGTCGAAAACGGGAGCCGAGGTATCGGACACTTCTATCTTGTATTCGTGACGTCCGGACTTGTTGCCCTCGTCGTCGAATGCCTGATAATATGCCATATAGGTACCCTTTTCCGTGGGATAGAAGCTCATGTTTTTGTCGTTGTCGAAAACTTCGTCTTCTTCCGTTTTACCGGTAGCGAATCCCGTTTTCTTATCGACAACCGCTTTTTTGACGGGCTTGCCGTCAAACTCCACGGACACGACTACTTTGACGTTTTCGTCAATGGTGTCGGAGCCCGTCGCAACGGGAAGAGTAATCTTTTTGTTGAGCGTTGCGTCGCGGGGTACGTTTACCGCGCCGACCGTGGGATTTTGGTCGTCGGTGAAAGTATCCTGCACTTTTACGGTGAAGTTCTTGGTATAGTATTTGTCTCCGTTTTCGTCGAGCTGCGCGTAATAAGTGACATACACGTTACCGGTCTGCGTAAACTCGATTTCCTGTTTGCCGTCCGCAGCGACGTCCGTACCGCCCATGGTGGTTCTGACAAACACCTTTGCGTCGGAGTTCTGCTGAACGCCGTCTTCGTCGTACCATACCAAAGAAGCCTCGGGAAGAGTTATCTTCTTGCCTTTCTTGGCTATCGTGGGTATATCGGCGCCGCCGTGCGACACATTTATCGAATAGTCTTTGTCAACGTAGCTGTAAACATCGAAATCGTAACCGACACTGCCATCTGCGTCGAAAGTATAGGTCACGGTATATGTTCCGACCTGCTCTGCGAGAACTTTGCCGTCAACAACAGACACGGCTTTACCGTCGGGCGCAGTAACCTTAACGGTCTTGCCGCTTACGGTAGGCACGTCGAACGAATTGCCGTACTTAACCGTGCTTACGACGTTGATTTTTTCCACGAGCGTATCTGCTTGTCCCGCGCTGAGTGCAAAGGACGTCATGCTTGTCGCTCCGAAAACAACCGCTATCGAAAGCATCATTATAATCAAAGTCATACAGATGCGTTTAATTGTCTTCATTTAACTCGAAATCTCCTGTGAATTCATCTTTTTTTAGACGTAACGGCATAATTATACAATCTAACAAAATATTTGTCAAACAATTTTAGCCGCCTTAACAAAGTTATTATTACTCCCGTCCGTAAAAATTATGTGAAAGTCTTGAAAGGCGTTTACTTTATTACTCTTACCGTCGCGTTTATCTTGCCGACTCCGACCGTGGAAGCCATTTCCGCAACCGCGGCGCGAAGCGAACTTTCGCCTGTCGTATGCGTGAGTATCGTCACGTCGGCGCTGCCCGACGCCGCCCCCACCTGCTGCATTTTGCTTATGCTTATTCCGTGTCTGCCGAGCACCGACGCAACCGACGCGAGCATGCCCGGCTTGTCCGTCACGCACAGCGAAATATAATACTGCGAATCGAAGTCGGCTGCCGCGGTTGCGGGTTTGCCGAAATCGGGATAAAGCGGAGCGCTTCTTAGCGCGCAGTACACTACGTCGCTTACCACCGCGCTTGCCGTGGGATACGACCCCGCGCCTCTGCCGTACAGCATTATCTCGTCGGAAAAATCGCCTTTGAGGAATACCGCGTTGAACGCTCCGCGCACCGACGCGAGCGGGTGCGAGTTCGGCACGAACGCGGGATGTACCCTTGCCTGCACGCTGCCGTCGGGATTTTGTTTTCCAACGGCGAGCAGTTTGACGGTGTAACCCATGCTTGCGGCCGCCGATATGTCGCGCGGACGCACCTGCGTTATGCCCTCGCGGTAGACGATAGAGAGCGGAACTTTCGCATGGAATGCGAGCGACGCGAGAATGGACAGTTTATATGCCGCATCGAAGCCTTCGACGTCCGCCGTAGGGTCGGCTTCCGCATAGCCCAGCTTCTGCGCCTCTTCGAGCGCAGCCTCGTAAGTGAGCCCGTCCTCGCTCATACGCGTGAGAATATAATTTGTCGTACCGTTTATGATACCGGTTATCTCGCTTATACGGTTTGCCTGCATGCTCTCCGTAAGCGTTCGTATTACGGGAACGCCTCCGACGCAGCTTGCCTCGAAATAGAGTCCCGCCTTTCCTTTCTCGGCGGCGGCGTTAAGCTCGCCGAAACGCTTTGCGA
Organism: Clostridia bacterium; assembly: GCA_022793815.1. Classification (GTDB taxonomy): domain Bacteria; phylum Bacillota; class Clostridia; order Christensenellales; family Pumilibacteraceae; genus MGBC157735. The sequence goes on from JAAWDP010000001.1 coordinate 9,814, forward strand.
GCAGTTCCTTATTCGCGGTGACCACGCTTTTGCCCGCCGAAAGCGCTTTTAAGACGAACGAGCCCGCGGGTTCGAGTCCGCCCATTGTTTCCACGACAATCCCTATTTCTTTATCGGATACTATCTCGTCGATTGTACGAGCGAAAAAGGCTGTATCTATGCCGCGCGACGCAAGGACGTCTGGCGAGCGGTCGAGAATTTTCTTTACTTCTACGTCGACGCCGTAGCCCGAGCGTATAGAGTCGCGGTTGCGTGTAAGCGCGTCGTAAGTTCCGCCGCCTACCGTCCCCAGTCCCATAATCGCAACTTTTATTTTTTTCATACGGTACCTCCCGTGTTCATCTTATATATAATGTTGAGTCCGCGGAGCGTGAGCGTTCTGTCCACCACGTCTATGACGCCGCTGCGACGCGCTATTATTTCGGACAGCCCGCCCGTGGCTATGACTTTGGCTTTTCCGCCCATTTCCTCTTTCATCTTTCCGATTATATATTCGACCGAGCCGATGTAGCCGAGAATAAGTCCCGACTGCATATTTGTCACGGTTGTTCTGCCTATCGCGCCCTGCGGGTCGGTAAGTTCCACGTTAGGAAGTTTGGATGCGCTCTTGGTAAGGGCGTCGCTTGCGGTTTTGAGTCCTATCCCTATGCTTCCGCCCAAAAATTCGCCTTTGCCGCTTATCGCGTTGAACGTGGTGGCGGTGCCGCAGTCCATTGTTATACACGGTCCGCCGTAAGTATAGTAAGCCGCGACCGCGCCGACTATTCTGTCCGAGCCGACCTCTTTGGGGTTGTCGTATTTTATATTGAGTCCGATTTTGAGCCCCGAGCCGACCAGCAGCGGTTTATGCGAAAAATAGTATTCGATAAGATGTTCGAACGTGTAATTCATATTCGGATTCACACTGCTCATTATAACGCCGTCAATCATGCCGCGGTTTACGCCGCGCTCGCCGAGCAGACTCATCAAATACATGCCGTACTCGTCGCTTGTTTTATTGACGGACGACGACAAACGGAGCGAACACATGAGGCTGTCGCCGTCGAATACGCCGCACTTGACGTTGGTATTTCCTATATCTATTGCAAGAATCAATTTTCTTTCTCCTTATTCTGCGCCGATTCGTCGGCTTTCCCGTCGGAGGCGGTTTGCGCTGCGCTTTCGGCGCATGCGGGTTTGGGTTTTATCAGTCCGAGTCTGCCGAGTGTGAGCGCAAGCGGCGGCAGTACGATTGTATTCACCGCAAGCTCTATCGCGCCCGAAATAAGCATGACGCTTACGTAAGCGATTACCGTTACGCCGCCGACCTCGACCGAGCCGCTCGTCAGCACGAGCAGGCAGACCACAAGCGCGGTATTTACAAGCGAGCCGACCGCTCCCCCGATACATACGGGAAGTATTTTTTTGAGTCTGCCTTCCTTTCTCACTATTTTATTCGTGAGCAGGTATGCTCCGCGCGCGGCGGGTCCTACGAAAATTCTCGCGGCTATCGGTATCCACGGCTGAGAAACGAACGCCACGGCGACGAGCGAGCCGCTCATAAGCGCATACAGCAGCGATATGACACCGAAAAATACAGACACAATCAGCGACGTCTTAAAGTCGGTAGTCACGCTTGCTATGAGTACGGGTAACAAGAACACGTACGGCAATGCGCCGAATACCGCGGTGAGCGCGAGAAACACCGCGCAAAGTGCGGCGGCTTTTGCTTTTCTTTCCAATTCTGCCTCCAATGGACTCCGCTTCGGGTAGCCCTTGTCAATGGTATTTATGTATTACGGGCGAATGCGGCGCGTTTTAACCGCTGCCGCTTCGTCAAACCTCCCGTACGTTTTTTTTATTTGCCCTGCGTGTAGAACGTAAGGTCGGGAACGCTTACGCCGCCCGACTTGAATGCCGCGCGCGCAGAGAAAGTGAACAGTCCGAGTCCCGTGCCCTCAGCGCCGTTGCACGTAAAGGTGACGGCTATTTCGTCGAGCATTTGCGCGGACGTTTTAATCTGCAAAGTGCCGCTTGAATTTCCGCTTTCCAAATCGAAGAACTTCCACTCTCTGCCATCGTTTACGTTTCTCAGATAAAACATGGGGAAGAAAGCGTCTATCCAAGCGACGAAGTCCTTTTCGCAGCCCGATTTCACGGATGCGCTTGCCACGTACATGCCGCCGCTTTTGGCGCCGTCGAAGTTTTCGAGTTTTTCGGGGTCGAACAGTCTTTCCGCGCCGCGAACCAAACGGTCGTGAGCGCGCTGCGCCCACTCTTCGTAGAACACGCCGGCATATTCGCTTCCGTTAGCCATGGGTTTGGACCACGATGACGAACCGTCGGTTTCATTGTAATCGAGACGGCTGTCCTGATAGCAGTCGTAATTCGTTTCGGCGCAGAACTGCCACCCCTGCTCTATCTCGTCGTAGTACGCTTCGGGCTTTCCCGCATAATTCATGGTAACGCTGTTCACGTTTTTGCTGTAAGAATAGGTCTTGACTTTTTCCGTGCGATAGTCGTGACTGTAACGCGACGAGAACGAAATAGGCTCGGTGACGTTTTCACCCGACAGCGAACCGCTTGCGACGACGGAAAACGTGGGATGTTCGTCGAAATCGAAAACCGCTCCGTCTGCGGCAAGGCAGTAGACGCGCGCATATTCGGCGGCGGGGTCTTTTCCGAAATTTCCCGAGCCGCCGCAGTCGCAGGCGGACGCCGACAAAATCACGGTCAAAACCGCGGCAAGTATTATCGAGATACATGATATCTTTCGCATTTAACGCTCCGTAAATAAATGTTATGCATTGTATAGTATACCACCGTTAAAAGATTAAATCAAGCGAATGACCCCTTGAATAAAAAAAGCGCGCGCCCCCAAGCCTTGCGGCACCGAGAGCGGCGCTTTTCCTGTGTTTTATGTTGTATGCCTTTTATGTCGTGCTTATTTGCAGCATACGTCTTTACCGCCGCAGCAGCAGTTCATGAGTAAGTACAGCATTATAAGGTCGCAGGGGTCACAGCCGCAACCCTTACGAGAATCGTAGCAGCCGCAACCGCAGTCGCCGCCGTTCTTACCGCCGCAGCAGCAGAGCAATATGAGAATGAGGAAAATATCGTTTCCGCATCCGCAACCGTTGTTGAACATTGTTGTTTCCTCCGTCGAATTTTTAGGGATTTTCCGTATTTTGGGGTTTAAAAGCAGGCGCTTGCGCCGACACCGCCCTTTCGCGCCGAGCCTTTCGTTCGCATAAACGTCCGCCGAGCCGACCGACCGAGCGCACACGCCGCCCGCCGATTGAGACGGTTTCGGCGCGCACGAAACCGAATCGAACGGCAAAGCGTCGGGTGGGACAGCGATAAGCGGGCGGACCGATTAAGCGGATACGAGCAGCCGCGTTAGGAGTTGTGCGACGAAGCGCCGAGCCTTCAAAACCGCTTCTTCTCCGAAGCATTTGTCTTAAAGTGTTTCCTTGCGCATTTCTTTTGTCACCCCTGAAATCGGATATCCTTACTAACATAATATGAGCGCGTGCGGCGAGTGTGCGAATTTTTTTCGCATAAAATTTCTCCGCCGCCCCGCGCGAAGCGCGCAATATTTTACGCCGTGCGCTTTAATGCTTGACAAACCGCGCAAAAATATTTACTATATATGTCGGAATCCACACAAAGAGGTTTTTGTATATGAGCAAACTGACAATGGACAAACTGGTCGCACTCTGCAAGGGTCGCGGCATAATTTTTGCGGGCAGCGAAATTTACGGCGGCATGGGAAATACCTGGGATTACGGTCCCGTCGGCGTGGAAATCAAAAACAATATCAAGCGAGCCTGGTGGAAACGGTTTGTGCAGGAAAGCGAAAACTCGTTCGGCGTGGACGCCGCCATACTCATGAATTCGCGCGTCTGGGACGCAAGCGGACATACCGCGTCTTTCTCCGACCCGAAGATGGACTGCAAGAAATGCAAGTCGAGAATGAGAGCGGACACTTTGATAAGCGCTCACGCAAAGGGAAAAATCAATCCCGACACGATGACGAACGAACAGATGCAGGATTATATAAGCGAACATAAACTCGCCTGCCCCAAATGCGGCGCATGCGAATGGACGCCGATACGTCAGTTCAATCTCATGTTCGAAACCAACCGCGGGGTCACTGACGAAAGCCAAAACAAAATATATCTGCGTCCCGAAACGGCGCAGGGCGAGTTTGTGAATTTCCTTTCAGTACAGCGCAGCATGCGCGCGAAAGTTCCGTTCGGAATAGCGCAGGTGGGCAAGGCGTTCAGAAACGAAGTCACGCCCGGAAACTTTATTTTCCGCACGATTGAATTCGAGCAGATGGAACACCAGCTGTTTTGCAAAAGCGAAGAAAGCGAAAGCTTTTACAATACGTACAAAGAAAAAGCCATGCGGTTTCTGCTCGACCTCGGTTTCGACAAAGAGCATTTGCGCTTTAAGGACCACGACAAACTGGCGCACTATGCGTCGGCGGCTTGCGACATTCAGTTCCTCTACCCCATGGGCTGGGAAGAGCTCAACGGCATACACAACCGCGGCGAGTGGGATTTGTCGAGACATCAGGAATATTCGGGCAAGAGCATGCTTTACACGGACCCGTTCACTGGCGAAAAATATCTGCCGAACGTCGTGGAGTATTCGATAGGCGCGGACAGACTCATGCTTGCGGTGCTGTGCGAAGCGTTCGACGAAGAAACGCTGGAAGGCGGCGAAACGCGCTCGCTTCTGCGTCTTTCCCCCGCCCTTGCTGCCTATAAAGTTGCGGTGCTTCCGTTGCAGAAGAACCTTTCGGACGCGGCGAAACCGATATACGAAAAACTCAAAAAACAGTTCATGACGGCTTACGACGATGCGGGCAGTATCGGCAAGCGTTACCGCCGTCAAGACGAAATAGGCACTCCGCTGTGCGTTACCGTGGACTTCGACACGTTGAACGACAATACGGTTACGGTGCGCGAGCGCGACAGCATGCAGCAGAAGAGAGTCAAAGCAGACGAAGTTGCGGCAATGGTTGCCGACGCAGTCAAATTCTGATTCCAGCAAATTAACAAAACCCCTCGCCTTTCAAGACGAGGGGTTTTTCGGTTTTGACTTTTATGCGTTAAGCACGCCGTAATCCAACGTTATTTTTATGAGTATGCCGCCTTCGCGCCAGCCGTTGGAATTGTTCCATGCACAGAACAGAATATATATATCGTCGTTATGCACGAACATGCTGTGCGCGTTGTTGGACGACGTTGCGGATATTACTCCGTTCATAGCGACGTTGCCGACAAATCCGCCTTCCCAATCGTAAACGCTCACGGCTACGTTGCCCGCGCCGCCTTCGTAAAGAGAGTAGATGTAATTGACATCGCCGTAAAGCCCTGTTTTGTTGCCGGGAAGCGCAACCTCTTTTTTGATTTCGAACGTACTCGCATCGATTATGCGCAGTTTACCGTCTTTGCCCACCGCGGCATATTCGTGAAGCGCGGGATTATATGTGAACGAACGCACAACCGTGCCTATATCGAAGGACAATTCCGCTTCGTGCCATTGAGCGCTTCCGGACGCATCGATTTCCGCGGCAAACACGTATCTTATTTTGCCGTCCGTACATGCCATGTAGATTTTTCCGTCCTCGTAATACAGATAACCCGCGTTTGCGAACTGCTCGGCTTCGGTTCTGTAATAGGCAACGGAAGTTACGCCCAAAAGTTCGCCCGTCGCCATATCCGCTTTATGAACCAGAACTCTGCCGTCGCCGTATTCGCCGCAAGGGTTGCTTGCTTCTATATAAACGTACTTGCCGTCGGTGCACGCGCCTTTCGGATATTTCTCCATGGCTTGCAAAGTAGTGCCCGAAATAACTTCGACGCCGTACTTCATTTGCACGCCCTTGTCCGTACATATCTCGTAATACGAACCCAAATCCTTATGCGCGACGCCGATAAACTCATAGTTGAAATTCACCTTATAGACACTGCCGAGATTGGGATTCCATTCGAGAAGGGTAAAGTATACGTCGCCGTTCATGTCTACTATGGACTGTGCGTTTGCGTTGACAAAGGTACTGCTTACGTTCATGATTTCACGCGTATTGGGAAACTGAACCTGTCCGATAAAATCGCCGTCGAAAGAGTAAATACGCACTACCGGCGCCATGACGGAGTTTGCCTTATACATAACGTAAATAAATCTGCCGTTGCCTGTTATTCTCGCTACTTTTACGTTTACCGTGCTGCCGTTGATATGAGTTGCCGACACCGTTTGAGGAATATCCACGACGCCGACCTCATCTCCGACATGATTGTATATCTGCACGCGAGCGTCGAACAGTACCGCATAAAGCCTTTTCACGGGATTGTAATATATACCGTTGACTTTGCCTGTTTCCAACGGCACGGCGTCGGTCGCTTCCACCTGCGCCGTATCTTGGGTATCCAAATCCGCCGCCGAAACTCTCATGAAATTGCCTGCGGCATCCGTCGTGTAGACATAACCGCCGTTATAGTAGAGCACAGCGTTTTCCTCCGACGAAAGCGCAAAACTTTTCGACCAGCCGACCACCGCATTCGAACGCGGGTCATACTTTACTATGCGAACGGAACCAGAATTACTCAGTCTTCCGTACATATAAATGTAGGTATTGTCCGTACAGGACGAATACACCCAACCCGCTCCGCAGCCGAAGTCCGTCCAATCCGCAATTTGCTCGGTGGTGTAATTTTGCATGACGTTGGTTTCGATGCATGCGTCCACATACTCGCCTATCGAATCGATTATGCGGCTGTCGTCGAAAGACATTACTTCTATGAAATCCACTCTGCCTATCGGCGCTTTGCCGTCATAATCTTTTATCCCGAGCTTGCTGTCTCTGAATTCCAATACGATTTTATTATCGCCTTTTTCCAGCCAATGTTTTCCGAGATATATTTCGGTATAGTCGGAATATGCCTCGTCGAGCGTAGCGTAAGGTCCGCCTGCCGGCAAAACGCTTTTGTCAATCGGCGACAGTTTGGAATTGACCCTTACATTCATAACGTCGAAAAGAGAGCTTTCCTCGCTGAGATACGTCATACCGTTAAACACGAGACGTCCGTTGGAAACGGCGACATACACATCGGCATAAGTGGCTCCGTCCGCATGTACGGAAAACTCGATTGCCGAGCCCGGCGCAAGAGAACCGACGCAATTGTCCAAAACGGCGCCCTCACCCCGTAGGGTTGCTTTTTCCGCTTCGCTTCTGCGGGTTACGCGCACTCTCGCATACGTGAACAAATCGGGATTGGACGCATATTCGACTTTAAACGTGTATTTACCGCCGAACACGACGCTTTCCGTATTCGAATCACCGCCCGTAATCGCATAATCGCTTTCATCCAATTCGATGAGATTTCCGCTGGCATACCTGCCCATAACGCGCATGCTCAAATCGGATACCGACTCGCCTTCGCCGAGCCGCAAATCGCCTACCACCTGCATTTCGACCAGTTCGCCGTTATCGTACACGGACGCTTCCACCACTTCTATCATGACTTCGCCGTAGATTTTCTCGCCGTCTTTGTCGCACCAGAAAGCCGCTTTTTTCGTGCCTGCCGCAAGCGGAGAACCGTCGGTTTTCAAGTCCGCTTCGCCGATAGTTCTGTCTATCGAGCCGTCGTTGTTTATTGCCGTTATTTTCATGCCGTCGGTTTTAAACGCTTCGCCTGCCTTGTAATAGACGATATAAGGATTTTCCACCACTTCTATTTTCGCAAGTTTTACCGCTTCGAGCATGAGTTCGAGTTCTGCGGTATATTCGGTTTCCTTTATAATCGGCTCGTCGTTTTCGTCCGTTCCGTCCTCCTCCGTATATACGTAAGACGCCTTTACTATGCCGCCGTTCGCCACGAAATCAGACGGCACTTCGAGCGTATAATCGGTAGCGCGAATTTCCTCGCTGTACTCTCTGCCGCCAATCGAATAATTGCCTTCGACGACGAAGTCGCTTTTGACGGGATGAGCCTTGCCGTTGTCGAAATAGTTTACTCCGTCGGCAAGACGTATGTTTATGCCGCCGAAACGCAGTTTTTTCATTTCTTCTTCGAGGCGTTTCTGTTCTTCAAGTTCCGCCTTTATATTCATCATGCCGTCGAAGTACGACCGCCAGCCCGTGTATGACACCAAAGTGATTATGCCCGAAGTAATCAAGCAAACCGCCGCTATCGCTATAATCACTATCAAACGCATTTTGGGTTTTATTTTCTGCCACATATTATTTTCCCTCCTGTGCAAGCGTTTCCGTCGCTTCTTTCTTGCGTTTTGGCCAGAACACAGCCAATATCCAAATCACGCAGCCGCCGCAAACGAGAATATTTATATCCACTATAAGTATCTGCCACCACTGCCACGAATTCACCGTGAACGCCGTTACGGTTGTTTCTCCCTCCTCCGGAACGTACTGCGAGCCTTGGTATTTCGACGACAGCCAGCTGTAAAGAATGTGGTGCACCGCCTCGCGCATGCGGTATTGAAGGCGGTTGGACGACTTGCTTTCCGAGTAAGTTATGTTGTATTCGGAAGCCAAACCTATCGCCATACCCAAATCGCCGCCGGCGCGGAGCTGCTCGTCGGGAGTGCCTTTCGGTCCCGTAGTCCAATCGGTGTCGACCAAGCCGTTAAAGCCCCATTCTTTTCTGAGCACACCCGTTATAAGCGCTTCGCTTCCGCCCGCCCAGAGCGCGCCCACGCCGCTGAACGAAGTCATTATTCCGCTTGCTTTTTCTTCCTGAACCGCGCGTTGGAACGGCTTTAAATAGATTTCCCGAAGCGCCTGTTCGGAGAGCCATGCACTGTGCACGTACCGATAATCTTCCGCTTCGTTGAGCGCAAAGTGTTTAATCTCCACGCTGCAACCTTTATTCTGAATGCCGCGGACAAGTTCGCACAGCATTCGCGAAGTCATGTAAGTATCTTCCGACATATACTCGAAGTTTCTGCCGCAGAAAGGGCTGCGGTGGATATTTACGCCGGGTCCGAACACCGATTGAGCGTTGAGCGCAATCATTTCGTTGCCGAACGCAAGCGCGTATTTATATACGAGGTCTTTGTTCCAGCTTTGCGCGAGCAGTACGGAATTGGGATTGCCCGTGCCGCGCGGCGTGCCGTTGTAACCCTTTATCTGAATAATCGAGTCGTAAGAATACAGACGGGGTTTTCCCACGGAATTGACTTCTTTATTGCCCGAGTGAGCCGGTCCGAGGAGATTGTACGCCTCATCGAAGGTAATTTGGTTGAGCACTGCGTCCCACTGCTCTGCGCCGAAGTCCGCGCCGAGTTTCAGCCCCAGCTCGGTGACTACGCCGTTTTCGGCAAGTTTGAGACCGCTGTTTTGCCCCCAAGTCACTTTTTCGCGGTGAGTCGCTTCGCCGAATGCGTCTACTTCGGCATTATCCCATGCCTCGGCTTTCGCCGCGGAATACGTGAGCGCGGAATTTGCTTTTTCGGTGAGCGCACGGTTTTTAACCGCCGCGGTTCGCTCGGGAATTGCATACCCCTCCGTAAAGTCTGCGCGCGACATGAACGGTATACCTGCGTTATACCCCGTTTCCATACCGTCGACGGAGAATCCGTCCAACGCGCTGTCGCCCGTAAAAAGATTGGTAACCTCGACGCCGGTATATTTGTCCGTCTTGATTTTTATCGTTTCGGACACGTTGAATTCAACAACTGCGTCCGCGCCTTGTTCGCCGCCCTCGAAATCCGCTTTCTTGACGTTGTGCGAATCGGTCATGAGTTTCACATAATATTTGCCCTGCTCGAGCTCGTAACCGATATGTCCGTTACCGTTTTTATCGTAGCAGTCGTAGGACGTGAAATCGTCGCAATCTACCGTGACGGTTACGGTATCGCTTTCGCCGGCTGCCAGCACTTTTGTTTTTGCAAATCCGACCAGCGATACGTAAGATTTTTCTATGCCGCCTTTCGTATACGGCACGGTCACGTAAGCCTCCACGACGTCTCTGCCCTTTTTATTGCCCGTGTTGGTAACTTCGACAGTTATGTTTATCTCGGTTTTTTCTGTGATTTCGCTGCCTGCGCCGGGAGTTATCTCTTTTATTTTCCAATCGAAAGTCGTATAAGAAAGACCGAATCCGAACGGATATTGCACTATCGCGTTATAACCCGTATGTCCCTCGCCGTAAACCGCGGTTTTATCCGCGCCGTTCCAAACGCCGCACGAATCCGCCGTTTCGTACCACTTATAGCCGACGTAGATACCCTCGACATAATCGACGCCGTGTCCGTCCTTTGTGCCTGCGTAACTGCCGTAGCCGAACCAATTGCCCCAAGCCGCGGGATGCGTTTTAAAATCGTAAGCCGCGGTATCCACAAGCTTACCCGACGGAGTTTCTTCCCCGTAAAGCAATGCGGGGATAGCGGACGCGGCGCGTGTTCCCGTAAGACCGACGACAAGGCATGCGTCGAGTCCTTCTATTCTTTCCAGAAACTCGAACTCCATGATATTGCCCGTATTGACGATTACCACGGTCTTTTCGAAGTTCTTTCCCACCCAAGCGAGCATTTCTTCTTCCTCGGCGGAAATTTGCAGATAGTTCCTTTCCGAATCGTTCATAGCCGCGCCGCGCTTTTTCTGAGAGGACGGCATATCCATGCCTTCCAAAGCGTTGCGCGAAATAACGACTATTGCCGTGTCCGAATAGCTTTTCGCTTCGTCGAGCAGCGATTGCGTATAACGGGAAAACGGCGGCTCGCTTATCACGGGCACGTCGCTTTTTGCGATATTGTTTGCGTCGGCGATTCCGAAAACGGGTTTCAGATAGTTTTTATAAAACTCGGGCAATGCCGGATTGCAGCTTATGCCGTAGCGTTTCAACGCCGTAAGCAAATCGACAAGCTCGTGCGTGCTTCCGTCCTCGGGCCGCACCATGCCCGACGTGCCGTTACTGAGCGCGCCGTACACCCAATCCACGCTGCCGTAACCGAACACGTTTACTTTCTTGTCGGTATTCGGATTGAGCGGCAGAACATTGTTTTCGTTTCTGACGAGCACGCTGCCTTCCGTCTGCACGCGCGCCGCCATCTTCTGCCCCGCTTCCTGCGCGGCGGTGACAGCCTCGCTGTCAGTTATAGGCGGAGCCAGATATGCCGTTATCTGCATACTGTACTTCGTCGCATAAGCATTGCCTATGCACAAGCCTATTATCAGCACTGCCGTGACGGCACAGCAGACTATTTTGCCGATTAGGCTTTTCGTCTCTTTCTTTACCATTTCCCTTTTTGTTGCCTCCGAATTTATTTTACCCGTTTATGCAAAAACGAGGCGCACGGGCGCTTTGTCTGCCGACGAAGCGTAATTCCCGCAAGCTGCCTCGATAATAAACTTTCGGAGAAAATTTAACAACGTGAAATTCGTGCTCGGTAGATTTCGGCGCGCACTCGGTAGTGTCAAGCGGTCGGCACGGGAAACACGAGATTGAGGTTGAATATATTGTTTTCGGCGGTAAGCGACATTTCGCCGCCGTATTTTTTGCATAGCATGGATATGCTTTTCATTCCGTAACCGTGTTCGGTCTTATTCTCTTTCGTGGTCTTGGGCAGGTTTTCTTCGAATTCGAGTGCGCCCTCGTAATAGTTGTAAGTGTTTACTATGACAAACGAACCGACGGCTTTTATGTTCAAATTGACGGTGCGCCTGTCGCCGTCGAGTTTGCTGACGGTTTCCACGGCGTTATCCAAAATATTTCCGAACAGTGCGTACAAATCGGACGGGCTGATAAAATCGAGCTGCTTGCCGTCGGCTATGCAAAGAATCTTTACGCCGCTGCCGTTGCACTGCAAACTCTTTTCGGATATTATGACGTCCAGCGCTTCGTTGCCCGTCTTTACGTCGCAGTCGTAAACGGAAATTACATCTTCGAGCTCGCGTATCACGTCTCCGGACAGCGAATTTTTGCCGCCCATTTTGCGAATCTGATGTTTCAGGTCGTGACACTTCTGATTGACAAGGTCGATGTTTTCTTTGAAAACGGCGTACTGTCTGCGCTTTTCATTCCATAGCTTGGTAACGGTGTCCAAGTCGTTTTTGAGTTTGCCGCGCTTGTCCATGGCGTGTTGCAAATACAGCGCAAACACACAGCAGAAAATATTATACAAGTCGAGCAGAATTATATACTTTGACAGCGTAGGCATATCCTTTGCGTCGTTACGGCAGAAATAGGTTATAATCGCGCTGAGCACTATATCGAAAAACAGAATTATCGCCGCCGTAATAAACGACTTCATATTGGTGAGTCCCGTTTCCTTTATGCTTCTGAGGCGGGGTGCGGCAAACAGAAAGCCGAAGAAATAAACCAAGCCGTAAATATACAGATAGGAAAATGCGAGTAAAGCCCCTCCGCCGAAAAACGCGCTGAGAATATTGCCGTCGGCGGGAATCTCGGGAACGGTGTCGCCGTATATGAGATTGCCTGCCGGCGAACCGAGTATGAGCGTGTAAAAATCGAATATAGTGTAAGCGATATGCTGCAAAGTGTAAGCGACAACGGCGCAAAAGAACACCGTGCGCCAATTTTCGTCAAAGCAAAATTTTATAGCCAGAGCGCTTACGAGAAACATGGACAGAAACATAACCGAACACCACACTGCATTGTACGCAACTATCGGGACTGCGAATGCAAACCCGAAGCACAGAAACAGTGCGCCCGCAAGACGCAAGAGAAATTTCCGCCTGCGTTTCAGTCGGAATACGGCAAGACTTTCCGCTATTACGAGTTCGAGCATAAATACCGCCCGATACCAAAACAATGCCGTAAGCGCGTACATTATGCTTTCCCTCCGTGGAAGTCGGCTATATCTTTAAGCAGCTGTTTTTTTCTCGCACGGCTGACCGAAAATTTTTCTCCGCCTGCGGTTACGGTATAGCCGTCGATAGCCGTGACGTGACGAAGGTTGACGAGCGTGTAATTGTTACAGCGCGAAAAACCACCTTTTAGCAGCTGTTCCCCTATTTTTTTGAGCGAGCCCGTGGCTTCGACGATACCGTCGAATGTGTGAAACGCGAGGCTGTGATTCATTATTTCGACGAATTTGACGGAAGAGACGGCAAGCATTACCGTGTCGCTCTTTCTTTGCAGCACAACGGTTTCTTCCGTTCTTGCGGCGATTCGTTTGAGAGCGCGGGACATTTTGATTTTGAACGATTCGTAAACCACGGGTTTGACGATAAAGTCGGTAGCATCCACTTCATAACCGTTTACGGCGTATTTGGCAAACTCGGTGACGAAGATTATTACGGCGCGGCTGTCTGTTCTGCGCAATCTTTTCGCCGCTTCCATTCCGTCCATAACAGGCATTTCCACATCGAGAAACACTACGTCAAACGACTGTTTCGCATCCAAACAGAAAGTTCTGCCTTCCCTGTATTCGAAAATTTCGAAATCCGTCGCATTCTTTTCGCCGTAATACAAAACAGATTCTTTCAGTTTTCTTATGCATTCGGCATCATCGTCGACAATCGCTATTTTATACATGCGAACCTCTTTAAGCGATTTTGAAACCGTACGCTCACCCGTTTCCTCGGCAATAATATTCGTTCTTTCGTGTGCGGTTTACGAAAATATAATAACAAGCGCGGACGGAAAATGTCAAGCAAATAAATCTTTTGTTTTAAAAAAAGCCGCGGCAACCGCCATCGGCTTACTTTTTAAAACGATACTATTCGCATATCCTTGTTGTCGCGTCTTGCCTTTTCCAACGTATTGAAAGTACCGCCGCGCTTTTCGCCGTCCCAGACCGCAAGCACGAAATCGGCACGGCTTACCATATATGCGTTGCGCTTCATCATGCAGCCGCGCGTATAGTGCGGACTCAGCGTCACAACCGCGTCCGCCTTATCCAAAATCCTTTTATATCTGTTTACGGCATTCACGTCCCAGCCGCGCGTCTGTTCGGGGCACGGAACGGCGCATTCCAGCGTGATATGCGGATAACGGGATTTTGCCGAAAGCACCGCTTCGGCACAGAAAGTATCCGCGCCCTGCGCCATACCCGTTATGAAATGTCCGTAGCCATCGCAGACAAGACGCTCCACCTCCGCCGAAATGTGCGCTTTGAGACGCTCGCATTCGGGTGCGGATTCGTCGCTGCCCCACGGAAAACGTGCGGGACGGTTGCCCGTAAAGCAACAGCATTTCACAGGTAAAATTCCTCCTTGGCATTGCGGTCGAACAGCCTTGCAAGCGCCTGCTTGGGCGGCGTATTATGTAAAACCAGTTCGTGCACCTGCTTGGTTATGGGCATGTCTACGCCGTATTTTTCCGCGAGCAGCGTAAGCGCGCCTGCGGTTGCCACTCCTTCCGCAAGGCGGTCGAATTTTTCGCCCTTCGCATACAATTCGCCCCACATACGGTTATGGGAATATTTCGAAAACAGCGTGGTTTCGTAGTCGCCGAGGTGGCAAAGTCCGTAAGCCGAAAACTCGCTGCCGCCGAGCGCTTTCGTAAGGCGCGCAACCTCTCTCGCTCCGCGCGACATGAGCGGTCCTTTGAGTTCACCGAGGTTCATGCCGTCCAAAATACCGGCGACTATGCCCATGACGTTTTTTGCCGCCGCTCCGACTTCCGTGCCTATTATGTCGCCGCCGTAGTAAAAGCGAATCAAATCGCTTTTAAAGCAGTCTGCAAGTCCGCGCGTAAGGTCTTTACGGTACGAGTCGATAACCATGCAATTGGGTATGCCCTTTACAAACGACTGGATATGTCCCGGTCCGACCCATACCGCGATATTATCGCGGTCTATTCCTTCTTCGATTGCAACTTCGCTCAAACGCTTGCCGGTGCTTTCCTCTATGCCCTTCATGCAAAGCACGAAAGTTTTGCCCTTTATATCGCAACGTGTAACGCGCTTCAAAAAGCCGCGCAGTCCCTGCGAGCTGATTGATATTATCACGGTGTCGGCGTTTGCGACGGCAAACTCCAAATCGCTTGTGAGCGTTATGCCGTCGGGAAATTCGACGTATTCGTTCTTGCGCTCGCGCAGCAGTACGTCGTAACTGGGCGTACCCTCCGTACCCCAGCTTATCACCTTATTTCCCAGTCTGTAATTGTACCAGGCAAGGAACGAACCCCACCTGCCGCAACCGAGTACCGATACTTTCATATAAGCGCTCTCCGATTATTGATTTTTGCTTGTCAGCTGTTTGGCGTAATCCGGCAGCAGTACGTTATTGTAATAGTCGGTAAGCGACCATTCCGTGCCCTCGATGCGGCCGAGACTTTTCCAGACGCCCGGATAGTTATTGTCGAACGCCGCATACAAGTCGTTTGCGGCAAGCGTCGCCGTCATTCTGTACATATTATCCGCAAAACGCGCCAGCGAACGCACCACGTAAAGCCTGCCGAGAGTTTCCCACGGCGTAGAATGTTTCATTTTGTCCAGAGCGTATGTTTCGATGGCGTCGAATTTCTCCTCTATCGCCGTGATAAGCAGCGGACGGGTATTTCCCTTTGCCGCAAGCGGCGCAAAAAAGTCGCTTTCGGGGTCAAGACGGATGAGTCCGAGTTCCCTTTCGGTCATGGACGAATAGTTCTTTCCGCCCGCGGTTTCGAAATCGTATGCCACCATTGCCGAAAGCATGTTGAGTATTTCCGTAAACATTATAACGTTGTTTTCGGTTATTTCGAGTTCGCGGTTGTAAAACAGCGACGTGGCGTTGTCGGTCGTGCTCAAAACGCCGTCGATTATCATTCCCGAACGCTTGTCCGTTTCGCAGCGCGCCGTATAATTGTATCCGACAAGGCTGTCGCGATAGTTGTAAAACGAAGGATGATAATAGTAATAGGGCTGATGACTGACGTTGTAGCGGCTTATTTCGTCGTTATGTTCGGCGATACGGTACAGCGACAGATAGCGCTGGGTATGTTCTATTATCTTATCCGCATAAAAAGCCTTATCCTCTTTGTCCTCGGCTTTGCCGTAAAGGGATATTGCGAGCTCGCAAGATACGTAGCATGCGGAAACATACCGCGAGTCCAGCGGCGCGGGGGTTTCGGAATATTTCTTTTCGTTGAGAGCGATATAACTTTCGGCGCTTTCGAGCGCGCGTGCTTTCATGTTAAGGCTCATATACGCTTTCATGGCATCATAGGGAAAGAATACCACGATAAGCGAAACAATCAAAACAAGCGCGGCAACAGTCGAAACTACCGTTCTGACGGCGGTTCTCGCTATGAGCGCGCCTGTATTTTCGGGTTCTGCGGCATTATCCGCGACGTTTTCCGTTTCCGTCATTACGCTTTTTCAAGACCTCCGAAAGATACTTATGCCCTGCCGCGTATAGGACGTACCGACAGCGGCATCGGTTAAAGTATATCACAGAGGACGAGCGCGTGTCAATTCTTTACGGCGATTACCTCGGCGGTTTTTCTGTTCAGGAGTACGGCGAGATTCTTTTCGCCCATAAACGCAACGTACCAAAAATAGCCGCCCTCGGCATTTATGGGATTGGCAATAAGGCGCACATAGATTTCGCAGTCGAACGAATTGCCGCGGCGAATGGGTTTCAAATCCGCCTGCAATGCCTTTATCGCGGCGTCGAGAGCTTTGTCCGCGTCTATATCGTCGTCCTCGACGACGTTCTTCAAAGCGACGGTTTCGTCGACGCTGCCGCTCTTTACGTTTACGGTAAGCTCTGCTTCGTGCGTGCGCGCGGCAATTTCCACCGAATAGGTTTCTCCGAACGGGTGCATACTCATTACTCCCGTAAACTCGTTGCCGTTTATGCTTACCGTGTAGTTATAGAGCTTGTTGGGAATAAACTCACGAGGCGTTACGGTTATGACGGTGAATTCGCGTTTCTTCTCCGCCGTGCCGTCCGCGGAAAACGGGTCCTCGCGCAAACCGCTTACGGCGCTCACGGAAAAATTATCCCCCGCGCCTTCATAAACGGCGTCGCGGATTTCGGAAATCGACGAATCGTATTTCGCGACAGTTCCGCCGCAGCCGACGGCGGTGAGAGTGAGCAAAAATGCCGTGGCGGCGGCAAGGAATACGCATACTTTTTTGAATATGTTTTTCATCATACCGTATGTATACTTAAACAATGCGAAAAATATGACAAAATGCCGAAAGGCGTCGAAAAACAAAAAACCGAGCCGTGAGGCTCGGTCGGGTTATTGTATTAATTATTACGATTCTTTCCAATAAAATTTAACTTCACCGAAGGCGCCGTCATTGTAAAGCTGCTTAGTCAGCGTAGATAAAGAATCCGCTCCATTGCATATAAAAAATTGCGTATTACCCTGAGGCACGGACATAAACAACGAAGAATCGAATCCCCCTATCGCGACATCGGAATATATCCAGGAAATAACTTCCATCGGCAGTCTTCCGGGCAAAACCTTGACATTATTCTTTTCAAACCATGCTTTTACAAGAGGAATGTCATCACTCGGAGCCAAAGCGGACGGATGCGGTTTATAAAGAATGTTATAGCCGACGTAATCCTTACTTATATTATCCAAAACTTGTGCAAATTCGGCATCGGTGAGCGCGCCGTTAAACGGATTCGTTCCCGTTACGATAATATATTTGCCTTCTTTGTCAAAATACTTTGCGTCAAACTCGGCTTTGTTAAAATTCACCAATTTCAAAAACTCGGCTTTTTGCTCGTCGGTCAACTTCTCGTAAAGCTTTTCGGGTGCTATTTTCGGCATATTTGCTTTATTTATTTCGGCTTGCACTTTTAAATCTTTACTTGTCAGTGTTTCGGGATAAGCGCACCATAATTCGACATTGCTTCTTTGCGCGGCAATAACCGACATAACGCTGCATTCCGCATCCGTATAATAGCGGGAACCCGCCGTAAAACCGTTATAAGTCAATGTATAATACCAACCGTCGACTTTTTGATATTCCCCTTTCAATGCCAAATCCCAAAGTCCGTTATAGATTTCGGCATTTTTGCGCCAAAGAGTATATGAGCCGTCGTCTCTGTACGGAAAAGCCGTATTGTATGTCCAGCTGCCGTCCGACACAAGTTTCACTTCATAACGGTCTGCGCTTATACCGTAAAAGGGAAATGTAAACAGTTCCATTTCGTTAAAAGCATCGTTACAGAAAAATCTGAAATAACTGTACTTGTCGCTATTTGCTATTTTTGCGGTTAATTTTTTGGCATTTTCCAAATCGCTTTGCAACGAATCGGTTGCCACATAAATAAATCTCTCTGGGTCCAAAATATCGGTGTTGATTGTATCCTTGCGAGTGAACACCAACATGGACTTATAATTATTTGTTACCATGTCCAAAGCACTATACAGACAAGGCATGGTAGCGTTGAGCCAATACAAATTATAAATGTTGCGAACCTTAACCAAACGGCTAACAACAGAATAATTACCTTCTCCGTCCGTCACGTAATACGGTATGCTGTAATCGCCGCAAGCATCGAATTTTACCTCGGTACCGTCAACGTGAGCTTCGTTAGGCAAAACGACATGTATATCTTTTTCAGATACGGATTCTTTGCCGCTAACTGTTACACCGTCCAGCCAATCGAAAGTTTCGGTATCTTTATCGATAAAAACAGGATTCAATCCCGAAATCACCAATTCGATGTCTTTCTCCTCTTCTTCCTTGTTTCCGCATGCGAATAAAACAACCGACAGCACAATAAAAAGCACCGACAAAAATACATACTTGAATTTTTTGATTTTATTCATATTTTACTCCTACTGTTATTCATAACCAATCCGCAAAAAATCCAAAGATTTTTTCCTCATTTATAAGTAATAGTATTATATAATGTCCCCCCCCCGACCTGTCAACCTTTTGACGCGATATTTTTACATATTTCTGTTAATCTATGTGTTTTTGTAAAATTTTGCCGCATTGCGGATATAAGTTATCCACACGTAACCGATACTATTATTTTTTTGAAAGCGGTTTCCGATTATACATATAAATTTTCGGATGAAAACAAAAAACCGAGCCGTGAGGCTCGGTCGGGTTATTGTTCTTGCTGCTCCATCATCGATTTGACTTTCATAAGACGAACCAAACTTCCGCGCTCGTTTTCGTCAAGCTTCATCATGATGTACTTTATCGTTTCGTTAAGTTCGGGAATCATGACGTATTCGAGAGCATTGACCCTGCGGCGGTTGCGCTCTATCTCGTCGGCGAGCATGTCGCATGTTTTTTCGACCTCGGCAAGTTTAAGTAGCTTTTCCATGAGCAGATTTATTTTTCTTACCGCCGTATCGAGGTCGGACGACGCGCTTGTCAAAGCGTAAGGCAATGCATCGGCATCGCCGCTTGCTTTCACGGACACGGTGGGCACTTCGACGCCCATGACGTTTTCGACGCCTGTTGTCACGCTTGCCGCTCGTGCGGGAAGGCAGAGAGTCTGTTTGAGTTCCTCACCGCTCATAACCGCTTTTGCCAGCATAAACGATTTCATGGCGGAAGCCAAATCGCTTTCTATCTCTTCGCGCAGGCGCTTGTTCTCACGCACGAACGAAAGAAACCGCCGCACCATTTCGTCCGACTTGTCTTTGAGCAGTTTATGCCCTCTCTGCGCGGTTTTAAGACGGTCTTTGAGTCGTCTGAGCTCCATGCGCGTGGGATTTACGGCAATTCTGCTCATACGCTTTCTTCGTCCTTTTTAAGATACTTTTCGATATATGCGTCCTTGATACGTTTGAGTTCGCTTTTGGGAAGTATCGCAAGAAGCTCCCAGCCGAGGTTTAGCGTTTGCTCGACGCTGCGGTTGGTTTCGAACCCCTGCGAAACGTATCTTCTTTCGAACTCCTCGGCAAACTTTGCGTATTTTTTATCGACGTCGGTCAATGCCGCGTCGCCCAAAATGGCGGAAAGTTCTTTGGCTTCCTTACCGCGAGCGTAAGCCGCGAACAATTGGTTCATGGTGTCGGCGTGGTCCTCGCGCGTTTTGCCTGCGCCGATACCCTTGTCTTTAAGGCGGGACAGCGACGGCAGTACGTCTATCGGCGGATTGCATCCTTTTTTATACAGCTCGCGCGAAAGTATTATCTGCCCTTCCGTTATATATCCCGTGAGGTCGGGAATCGGATGGGTTTTGTCGTCCTCGGGCATGGTAAGAATGGGAATCTGGGTTATGGAGCCTTTCTTTCCGCGTATTCTGCCCGCGCGTTCGTACATGGACGCAAGGTCGGTGTACAGATAGCCGGGATAGCCGCGTCTGCCGGGGACTTCCTTTCTTGCCGCAGATACTTCTCTGAGAGCCTCGGCGTAATTCGTTATATCGGTCATTATGACAAGCACGTGCATGCCTTTTTCGAACGCGAGGTATTCCGCTGCGGTGAGAGCCATACGCGGCGTGGATATACGTTCAATCGCGGGGTCGTCGGCAAGGTTCATGAACAGCACCGTTCTGTCTATCGCGCCCGTGCGACGGAAATCGTTTATGAAGAAGTCCGCTTCTTCGTAAGTGATACCGATTGCCGCGAACACCACGGCGAATCCCGCGTCGGACGCAAGCACTTTGGCTTGTCTCGCTATCTGAGCGGCAAGGTTTGCGTGCGGAAGTCCGCTTGCCGAAAACACGGGAAGCTTCTGTCCGCGCACCAGCGTATTGAGCCCGTCTATGGCGCTTATGCCCGTCTGAATGAACTCGTCGGGATAGTCGCGTGCGGCGGGATTTATCGGCTGACCGTTGATGTCCTCGTACTTTTCGGGGATTATAGGCGCGCCGCCGTCGTTGGGTCTGCCCATGCCGTCGAACACTCTGCCGAGCATATCTTCGGACACGGGGAGCTCGATACTCTTGCCGAGAAAGCGCGCTTTGGACGTACTTATCTTCAAGCCCTGACTGACTTCGAAGAGCTGAACAAGCGCTTTGTCCCTGTTTACTTCGAGCACCTTGCCCCGGCGTACTTCCCCGTTTGCCTGCTCTATTTCGACAAGCTCGTTATACTTTACGCCGTCTACGCCCTCGACGAGCATCAACGGTCCGACGACTTCGCTTATACTGCGGTATTCCTTTAACATCAGTCATTCTCCTTATTCAAAAGAGCATTCAGCTGTTCTCTCAATTCGCCCGAAAGCGTGTCGAATTTATCGATTTCGCTCTCCTCTATATATTTGCTTCTGCCTATCTTCTCACGGACGGGAACAGACAGGATTTTTTCCGCCGCCGCGCCTTTTTCCAATGCGCCGACGGAAAGTTCGTAGCAGTCTATTATTAGTTTGAGCATGCGGTACTGCTTTTGAAGCGACGCATACGTATCCGTTTCGTGGAAAGCATTCTGATGAAGATAGTCCTCTCTTACCGACTTTGCCGTTTCCATTGTGAGCCTGTCACGCGGCGACAGGGCGTCCATACCGACAAGGCGGACTATTTCGTCGAGCGCCGCTTCCTCTTGCAGAATACGCATGGCCTCGTCGCGGTAAACATTGAAATCCGGCGCGACGTTCTGCGTGTACCATCGACTCAGACGGTCGGCATAAAGGCTGTAGCTTACCAGCCAGTCGATTGCGGGGAAATGGCGTTTGTAAGCAAGCGACGCCGAAAGTCCCCAAAAAACTTTCACTATGCGCAATGTCGCCTGAGATACGGGTTCGGACATGTCGCCGCCCGGAGGGGAAACCGCTCCGATTGCGGTTACGCTGCCTCTGCGTTCTTTCGAACCGAGCACGGACACAATTCCCGCGCGTTCGTAGAACTCCGCCAAACGGCTGGAAAGGTATGCGGGATAACCCTCTTCTCCCGGCATTTCTTCCAGTCTGCCCGACATCTCTCTGAGCGCTTCCGCCCAGCGCGACGTCGAGTCAGCCATTATGGCGACGGAATAACCCATGTCGCGGAAATACTCGGCAATGGTTATGCCCGTGTATATGCTGGCTTCTCTGGCTGCGACGGGCATATCCGAAGTGTTGGCTATGAGCACGGTGCGCTTCATGAGCGGCTTGCCCGTTTTGGGGTCGGTGAGCATGGGGAATTCGTTGAGAACGTCGGTCATTTCGTTGCCGCGTTCGCCGCATCCGACATAAACTATTATGTCCGCATCCGCCCACTTCGCAAGCTGGTGCTGCACTACGGTTTTGCCGCTGCCGAACGGTCCCGGCACTGCCGCGACGCCGCCTTCGGCAATCGGGAAAAGCGTGTCGATTACGCGCTGACCCGTGACGAGCGGACGCGAGGGAGGCAGTTTTGTTTTATACGGTCTACCGCGGCGCACGGGCCACTTCTGCATCATCCGCACATTCACGTTTTCGCCCTTGTCGTTTTTCAAAACGGCGACCGCGTCGTCTACGCAGAAGCTCCCCTCTTCTATCTTTTCCACTATGCCGCCCTTGTTCGGCGGTATCATGATACGGTGCTCGACGACTTCGTTTTCCTGCACTACGCCTATTATATCGCCTGCAACGACTTTGTCGCCGACTTTCACGCACGGACGGAAATCCCATTTCTTTTTATGGTCGAGCGCGGGAACGTCGAGTCCTCTGCCTATACGGTCGCCGCTCTTTTCGACGAGCTTTTCCAACGGACGCTGAATACCGTCGTAAATGCTTTCGATAAGCCCCGGTCCGAGTTCCACGGAAAGCGGAGCATTTGTGCTGACCACGTCTTCTCCCGGTCCGAGCATGCCGGTTTCTTCGTATACCTGTATGGACGCTTTGTCGCCGCGAAGCTCTATAACCTCGCCTATGAGTTTCTTTTCGGAAACGCGCACGACGTCGTACATTTTTACGTCCGCCATGCCTTCTGCGACTATAAGCGGTCCGCTGACTTTTATGATTTTGCCTTTCATGATTTTAAGTTGAGTCCTCCTGAGAAACGGGGATTTTTTGTAATGCGGAATTAAGAATGAAGAATTAAGAATTTTTTTCTAAGGCGTAGACCCCTCGACTACTCTCGGGGTGACATTTAATATTTGCGGGGTGACATTTAAGACCTCTTAACGAAGAAATGCGAGCCTATACGCCGCCAAGCATGACGATGTTTATACGCTGTCGGAGAGAATGTCCGCGCCTATGGCTTTTTCCACATTCCTCTTTATATTCTTCAAGCCGAATCCGTTGCCGCCCGATGCCGAAGGAATGGGAATAACGACGGGAAACGGTACTTTTTTGAGTTCGCCAAGCTGTTTTTCCACGAACACCGCCACATTTTCCGTAATGTATATTACGGCGTAATTTTTTGCGACGAGGCTTTTCAGCGTCCGCAAGGTATCCGCTTCGTTCGACGTCGGAAACGTGTCCGCGCCCGCCGCCGCAAACAGCTCCACACTGCCCTCGTCGCCTATTACGGCTATTTTACCGATACCGTTCAATCGCTCCACCTCACTCTTTTGGCTATTTCGCTTTTCGCGTTGCCGCGTATACACGTAAGCACCGTTTTGACCGTCTTGTATTCGTCGAGCGCCGCTGCGTAGTAATGCAATAGCGGAGCGTCGCCTGTCATGTTTTCCAAATCGCTGCCGAAATACGAAACCGCTTCGCGCTCGGCGTCGCTTTCGAACGCAGGCAAGGCGTCGAATCCGACGGACGACACTTTTTTCAGAGCGTCGAAATACACCGTGTCTGCAAAATTTTCCGCAAAATTCTCCATTCCCGAATCGGCGGCGCAAATAATATCTTCCGTTTTAACGGTGCCGCCCGAAACAAACATATCGCTTTCGGGTTTGATTTTGAACCGCATGAGCCGAAACGCCGCCGTAAAATTCGTGAAATCTATTTTTGCGGCGACATACTTTTTCACCGACTTTCCGCACTTTTTCGCGGCGGCAGTCATGTCTTCGAACATGGCGACGGTAAACGCCGAATCTATCTGCGCGCTCGTCACGGGCGCGGCAAGCGACATTGCGTCCAACTTCTCCGCCGCCGCCCGCATGGGTTCGGGCATTACGCCGTAATCGGCGTTGTCTATGCCGACGCTGTAATCTCTGCCTACGGCATACAGCGCTTTGAGGTCGCGCTTTGCTCCGACTTTGAACTTATACCGAGCCTTTGCATTGTTATAGACAAACCGCGCAAGCAGTACCGCCGCAAGATTCTCATTGGGACATTCTTCTTCGATAAACGAAATCAAACGCTCGGTTTCGGCGCGTATTACGCCGTCCGCGTCGAAAGAGTTTTCAATAGCTTTCGAATCGCCGTAACCGTAGTCGACGAGCATTTTGACAGCGCTGCCGATATCGTCGCTGTCGGCTATCCGTCTGAGTTTTTCCGTGCCGAGCAGTCTGCCCTCGTTTTGCTTGGCAAGGGTATTGGCATAGATTTCAGTTGTTACCATCCGTATTCCTCTTGCCGTTCGAACCGAACAGCCTTACCGCTATTTCGCCTTCGCACAAAGGGCGCAGCTGTTTAACCGCCGCGTCGAGCGTTAGGTTTTTGTCGCACTTATCGCCTACGAGAATTATTCCGCCGCGTCCGCCGTGGTATTTTCTCGAAAGCGTTATGTCCTTGCCTATACTGCGTCCGAGGCTTTCCGCCCAGTCGTAGTTAAGGCGTTTTGCGTCGCGCTCGGCTATCATGATTTCGTCACCGTCGTCCGCATAGCGCTTGACAAGACCGCCGATAAAGTCGCGGTAGACATTATCGGTCATATTCAGAATTTTGGTGACGGCGGCGTCGTACACTTTGTCCATCACCGTCTGTTTAGCGGCGAGCACCGCTTTGCGTCCGTCGAGCGCGGCGAGAGTGGCGCGCCGATTTACCGCGCGCACCGCATCCTCTTTCGCTTCGGCTATACGCTCGTTTTCCCGGCGTGCGAGCTCGTTGCGGGTTTTCTGCATGAGCTCTTCCGTTTCGGCGAGCGCGTCGTTTATAACCGCCTCCGCTTTCTTTTCCGCGTCCGCGATTATAGCCGCGGTTATCGCATCCTTACCTTCCATAGATTTCTCCGATTAACCCAGATTGAACATTATTATTCCGAGCAGCGATATAAGCAACGCGAATATCGCAAACAGCTCGACCATGACCGCAAGCAGTATGCCGTGTCCCAACTGGTTTTCCTGTTTGCCGAGCAGATTTATGCCGCCGATTACGACGTTTGCCTGCATGATTGCCGAAATGAAACCGACTATCGCGATAGGCAGACAGAGCGCAAGCAGCGACAGCCCGTTTGCTACGGATACGGTCTGCATTCCCGAACCGATTATTCCGAGTTTGACGAGCATCATGAATGCCACGACGAAACCGTAAAGTCCCTGAGTGGAAGGAAGCAGTTGCAATATCATCGCGTTGTTGAACTTAGACGGGTCTTTCGCGGTAAGCGCGCTTGCCGCCTGTCCCGCTCTGCCGACGCCTATCGCCGAACCCGCGCCTGCGCCGAAGAATGCGAGCGCCGCGCCGAGCAATGCGTAAAAGTTGCCCAATTCCATTTTTGTAAAACCTCCAAATAAAACTTGTGTGTATTCATTCGTTCTTTTCGGAACGCCGAAACCGTGTTTCTATGCGGCGTTTTCCGCCGTCTTTTTCTTTTTCCTTTCCCGAGGCAGTTTCACCGTCGGGTTCAGTCTTATATATTTGGTACCGCAGCCGAGCGGATTGAAAAGGCGTCCCAGTCCGTCGTAGAACTTACCGTAAAACTCGATAAACTGCAAACGCGCATTGTGAATGTATCCCGACAAAAGTCCGAGTCCCAAATTGACGGCATGAAGAGGAACGAGCACAATCGCGCCTATTACGTAGCCTATAACGGGAATGCCGAAGAACATTGCGCCGAGAGTGTTGAACGCGAGCGCGATTGCCGCCGACGCAAGCGCAAGACCGAAGATACGGGCATAACTGAGAATATCGGACACGAGGTTTACCAAATCGTAAAGACCGGCAAAGCCCCCTGCTATTTTGCCCATTACGGTAGGTTTTGCATGACCTGCCGTGGCTATTATTCCCACAAACGACGCTATCAGAATTATTATTCCGGCAAGGTTGAGCGCGTCGTTGTCCAATCCGGCAAGCATGTTCAAGAGAATGAGGAGTACGCCTATTATCACGGTGATTTTAAACAGCACGTCGACTATACCGGCAAAGTATTTCTTTTGCCTGAACATCTTTACGGCATAAAGTCCGTAGCCGAACACTATCTGCACGACGCCGAGTCCCAAACTGAGTCCGAACATGGGCAGAGGCTGCTGTATCGGGTTGAACCACAGTGCGGGTATGCCGTCTATGCCGAATACGCCGCCGAGCAGCAGTCCCCAGACTATCGCGGAAATTCCGCTGATGCCTATTATGGCGATTATGCTTTTCATTCCCTTTTCGAACTTAAAGCATTTCAGCGCAATCACCGCCGCAACGGTCATTATAAATCCGTAGCCTGCGTCCGCCATCATGACTCCGTAGAAAATAAAGAAGAACACAGCCATGAAAGGATTGGGGTCGAGTTCGCCGTATGCCGGCGGAGAATACAGATTGGTAACTTCTTCGAACGGCGCGATAAGCGGCGGATTGTCGACGAGCGTAGGCGGACAGTCGCCTTCTTCCGGCTCGGACAAAAATGCGCAGACATTCGGCGTCCGCTCCTTTATGTCGCCTACGACTTCTTCGGCGACGGACTCGGGCACCCAGCCTTCCAGTAGAAAAGTGCGTTCGGTGCGTATGAAGCCGTTTGCCGCACGGGCTTTTTCGGCGTCTATGCCCAGCGTATCGTACACCGCTTTGAAATCGTCGAAATATTTAATATATTCGAGCGCGGACGAAAACAGTTCGTAGCTCTCTTTTTTGAGCTCGGCTATTTTATCCTCGCACGCCTTTATCATTTCTGCCGCGGTATCGTCGTCTTTTATGTTCACCACGCCGTAACCGCCCGACGAAAGCAGCTCGCACGCCTTTTCTTTATCGCTTTTGAGCGTAACGACAAGCGCGAGAGAACCGCGCAGAGTCGGATAAGAAATCACGGCGCAGGGGATGTCGCTGTCCGTAAGGCGCGACATATTCGACGTATATGCTTCGCAATAGACCAAAACGCGCGATGTGGTTTTGGTATCCGTTATTTCGGAAAACTTCAAATCGAGTTTTTCGTAAGGTTTGAGCGACGCGATACGGTATTCGAGTTTAGCCGTTTCGGTCTTTATCTCGGCGCGGCGGAAACTGATTTTTTCCAGTTCGTCGGCTTTCGCGAGCAATTCGTATTCGCCCGCGGTAATTTCATCCATTGTTTCGGCGTCAATCAGCCTGCGCACCGAGCCCTTTTTGAGAGGCTTGTACTCGAAAGGCTCTGCATCGACGCCGCGTTTTATGAGTTTTTTTCTTGCCGAAGCAAGCGCGGTCGCTTCCCTGTCCGTTTGCGCAAGATAGTCTATCGCAAACGCCGCTTTGAGTTTACGCGACAAAATACGGTCCACGCGCGAAAAATCGGTCGGTTCCGAGCTTTGCGCACGGTCCGAACGACTTGCTTCGAACACTCCGCTTTTTGCGAGAGTATCGAGAACTTTATCGCACTCGTCGGCAAGTCCGATAAGGCGAAGTTTGTTCATTTTCGCAACCGCCATTTTCTGCCGCCTTTAAATTTTCGAAATTTTTTCCGCTACCGCCTCCACGCATTTCGCAAAAGCGCGGTCGTTCACCTTAGCGACCGCAGCCGCTTCAATCTGTATCTCTTTGCGCATTGCCGCAGCCTTTTCGTCCGCCTCTTTCTCGGCGTCCGCCTCTATCTCGGCAAGCGACTCTTTGAGCCGCATGTCGTACTCTTTTTTTATCTCTTCGACTTTTGCCGCGGCGCCGAGGCGAATACTCTCCGCACGGCGCATTGCCTGCTTTGCTATTTCGTCCGCCTTGGCTTCCGCCTGTTCTATTTCTTTCAAAACGTCGTTTATCATAACCCCTCTCGATTTCGGTTTAAGAATTTCTGCGCTCTATATCGGCAATGCCGCCGAGTCTGCGCACATGGCGTTCTTCCTCGGAAAACGACGTATCGAGGAAGGCGTCCACTATTTCAAGCACGTTTTCTATGCCCATGGTTCTCTGTCCGAGCGCCAACACGTTGGCGTCGTTGTGAAGCCGACATGCCTTTGCCGAAAAGACGTCGTGGCAGAGCGCGCACCTTATACCGCGCACCTTATTGGCTGCGATACACATTCCTATGCCAGTACCGCAGATAAGTATTCCTTTTTCGCAGCGTCCGCTCTTTACGGCATCCGCCACTTTTTCGGCGTACTCGGGATAGTCGCAGCAGTCGCTCTCGCCCGCACCGAAATCTTCGAACGCGATACCGCGCCCGTTCAAGTGCGATTCTATCTTCTTTTTATAGTCGGTTGCCGCATGGTCGCATCCTATGGCTATCATCTTTATCTATGCGCCTCCGCATGTAATTAGTATGGCTTTAAGCGGCATATAAAAATGCCCGCATACGGTAATTATACTATAAAATGTCGATTTAGGCAAATTATTTGCACGTATTTTTCCGTTTTAATGTATGCTTTCCGTTATCTTTGCGTAAATCGCGGGACAAGCAGCATGCAGCACAGCCGCGGTTTGAATATAATCTTGCTCAGTGCCGCCGTAAGGGTCGGGCACGTCGCGTCCGATTATCTGCGACATGGACAGAATATTGGCGGAAGTGCCCGTTCTGTTTTTTATGGCGTCGGTCATGCATATCACGAAATTGCAGGAAATGTACTGCCCGAAAGTAAACATTTTGGCACGGTGTCCGTCGCCGTTTAAACCGTAGCGTTCGAGCGCCACGGCGGCGTGATAGTTTATTCTCTCGCCGTTGAACGCCGCCAGTCCGCCGCTGGCCACTTCGTACATATCGCTTTTGCCTATGCCTTTAAGATAGTCCTCGAAAAGATACTGCGCCATGGGCGAGCGGCACGTATTGCCCGTGCAAACGAACATGACCTTTATTTTACGTACGGGCTCGGCGGTTTCGGGCGTTTCCGCTTTTTCCGCGCGCACGTCAGTTTCTGCGTTCTGCTCCGTTTTAAGAGGCGGCTTTGCTTTTTCCGTGCGTTTACGCGGCGAAAGCCCGACGGGTTTTGCGCGCTGCTTTTCGCTTGCGCCTTCCTGCGAAACCGTGGGTTTTTTGTCGAGTTTCTTTTTGCCTTTTACTTCCGGCACGGTTTTGACCGTGGGTTCTTTTATTTTTCGAGGCGTATTTTTCTTTCTCTGCGACATCAGATTATTTTACCTCCGCTTGACTTTATCAATCTGTTTATGAGCGACGAACCTATACCCTCGTCGGGCACGCCCTCGGCAATAACCGCGCCGTAGCCCTTTTCGTCCGCCATTCTCAAATCCGCAAACAGGTTATGCGCGTAAGAATCGTAACCGTCGCCCACCCTTATCACATTGCGTCTGCCGTACTTTTCCGCATTCGGCGTCAGGCACAGTATTACGGTTTTGATACCGCGTTCGGCAAGGCGGTCGTACCACAAGCATATCCCGCCGCTCATTCCCGAATAATATGCGGAAAAATAAACCTCGGCTTTCGGCGCATAATGCTTGTATTTCATACCCGGACAAAGCGGTTTGGACGTATCCTCGGGAAGCAGCAGCGTCCCTGCCGCCCTCTCTATTTTTTCCTTTTCCAGTCCGCCCGGACGCAGAAGGCGGGGCTTGTCCCCCGTCACGTCCACCACGGTGGATTCTATGCCTATTTTGCATGCGCCGCCGTCGAGAATATACGGTATTTTACCTTTCAAATCCTCGTAAACGTGACGCGCCGTCGTGGGGCTGGGGCTTCCGCTGACGTTTGCGCTCGGCGCGCACACGGGCACTCCCGCCGCCTTGAAAAGCGCAAGCGCAACATTGTTTGCCGGAATACGCACAGCCACGGTATCCAGACCGCCGGTAACGGTATCCGGCACGACGTCCTTTTTTTTCAAGACCAAAGTGAGCGGACCGGGCATGAACTTTGCGGCAAGAGAAAGCGCGGACGGCGGCAGCTTTTCCGCGACTGTTTTTGCGTCGTCCAGCGAGGCGACGTGCACTATCAGCGGATTATCCGAGGGTCTGCCCTTTGCCGCGTAAATCTTTTCGGCGGCACGGGCATCGAGAGCATTGGCGCCGAGTCCGTAAACCGTTTCGGTGGGAAATGCGACAAGTTCGCCGCGTCTGAGTGCTTCGGCGCAAAGCAGAATATTTTCTTTTGTGGGTGCGAGTATTCTTGTATCCATAATTTTTTACCGATGTTTGAAAATGCGATTTTTCGTCTACAATCCATTATATTATGAGAGAAAACCGTAGTTTTCTTGCGGAGATTTTCGATACCGTATCGCTTGCCGTGCTTATGACGGCGGTATCGTTTCTTCTTTTCCGCACACAACAGAACAATTTGAATTCGCTTGCGGGCGCGATAGGCGTGTCCTTTGTTTTGCTGTCCCTTTTCAGAGCCGGACGGCGCGTAAAGAAAAGCGAAACAGAGGCTTTGAGCGTGAGCCGACGCACCGCGCAAATGCTCACCTATTCGTCAAAACAGAGGCAGATTGAGTATTTTGCGCGCGCTCTGGAACGGTTCGGGGCGGTCGAAGGCGAGGACTGTGTTTTGCTTGCAGGCAAAAAGGTTTACTGCCTGTTCTGCCCTTCCGCCGCTTTTGCCGCCGAAGCGGTGCGCATACACGAAACATGCGCAAGGCAAAACACGAAAGCGGTCATAATCACCTGTTGCGAACCCGATGCCGCCACCAAAGCGTTTACCGACGGTTCGCCGTATATCAAGGTTATGAGCGCAGAAAAAGTTAACGCGCTTATCCGCGACATGCCGCCGCTTCCGAAAGAAAAGAAACCCAAGCGCAAGGGGCGGCTCGGACGCATTGCCGCCGCCGTCACGGACAGAAAACTTTTCAGACGCTATATCGGCGCAGCCGCGCTTTTGATAGGCTCGTCTTACATTTTGCCGTCGTCGCCGTTTTACATCGCGGTCGGAGCGCTGTGCGTCGCTCTCGCGCTTTTGTGCCTGCTGCCGAAAAAGTCGGACGGGAAAAAAGCGCGCGGCTGAGAACTACTCGCCGTCCTTTTCTTTTTCGGTTTCCTCTTCGCCGTCTTTTTGCTGCCGTGCGTCGGGCAGGGGTTTTTCGCCTTCGTCCGCACCGTCCGTCGGGGTTATCTCGTCTTTTTTCGCCGTACTTTTATCCGACAGTTTAATCACGAAGAACACGGACAGTCCGATGAAGCCCGTGAACAGCGCGATATAGCCTATACTGCCGTTGAACATTTTAGGATTCACCAAACTGAGTATAAGCGCGACCGTAAACAGTGCCATGAATATAAGCGAAACAATCGCCATTGCTTTTCTGAATTTTCTGTTCATCCTTTATATTTTACCACAAAAGTCACGCAAGGGCAAGAGTTTCGCGCAAAAACATTGTGTGAAATTTCATTCGAATTCTTTCGGCAAAACATTGCATTTAATTCCGTTTTGCGCTATAATACTCTTATATGAAAAAATTCTTCAAAAAGCTTTGGCGAATAATCACGAACAGAGTGCTGCTTATCGCGCTGTCGCTGCTGGTGCAGATAGCGCTTTTGGTGTTGGTAGTGGTGTTCCTTTCGTTCAATTCCGTGGCGGTTTACACGGCTTTTTCCGTGCTGTCCGTTATAACGTGTGTTTTCGTAATAAGCAAGGACGACAACCCCGCATACAAACTTGCCTGGGTGGTTCCGATACTCGCGCTGCCGTTTTTCGGCGGCTTTCTGTACATCGTGCTGGGACGGCGCAACATGAGTCCCAAGCGCAAAAAGCGCATGAAGCACCTTTTGCGTGAGGCAGGCGAACAGCTGGACAAGCTGTCGGAAAACGCCTCTATCCCCGACCCCGACAGCGAAAAGCTTGCCGAGCTTATAGAAAACAGTTCCTCTTTTCCTGTTTTCGCGGGAACGCAGACACAGTATCTGCCCTGCGGCGAAGTCTATTTCGAAACGCTGATTTGCGAGCTCGAAAAAGCGGAGAAGTTTATATTCATGGAGTTTTTCATAATCCGCACGGGTGAATTCTGGGACAGCGTTTTGAAGATACTCGAAAGAAAAGCCGCCGAAGGCGTAGAAGTGAGAATAATGTACGACGACGTCGGATGCCTGTTCAAACTGCCGTCGAAATACGACAAGCGGCTCAGACGCGCGGGAATGCATGTCAGCGTTTTCAACAGACTGGTCCCGTCGCTCGACACTCGGATGAACAACCGCACTCACCGGAAAATCGTGGTCATAGACGGAAAAACCGCTTTCACCGGCGGCATAAACATTTCCGACGAATATATCAATCTGCGCCAGCCGTTCGGACACTGGAAGGACACGGGCATGGTGTTGCGCGGACGGGCGGTAAACAGTTTTACCGTAATGTTCCTGTCGTTTTGGGCAGCCGCAAACAAAGCCGAAAAAATCGACTTTGCCCCCTATCTCGCAAAGACGGACGAATGGGCGGACGCAAAAGGATTCGCACAGCCGCTTTCGGGCGGACCCGGCCGCAACGAACAGCTGATAGAACGGGCGTTTATACGCATGATTAACACCGCCAACAAGTACGTTTACATCAATACCCCGTATCTGATAATAGACAACGAAATGTACACCGCTCTATGCATTGCCGCGAAAAGCGGCGTAGACGTGAGAATAACCGCGCCGCACGTGCCCGATAAAAAGGCCGTGTTTATGATGACACGTTCGTTCTATCCCGGACTTTTGAAATCGGGTGTAAAAATCTACGAATACGTACCCGGATTCATTCACGCGAAAAGCATGGTGTCCGACGACCGTGCAGCCTACGTCGGTTCGTGCAATATGGACTACCGCTCGTTTTATCTGCACTACGAATGCGGCACGTTCGTATACGACACGGAAAGCATAGACGAAATCAAAAAGGATTATCTTAACACTTTAAAGGAATGTAAACCTATTACTTACGAAGAAGCGACCGACGTCACTGTGTTTACGAAAATAGCGCGTTCGTTTCTTCGGGTGTTTTCGCCGCTGCTGTAAAACGCAGATTTATTTATCTCCCGCCGCGGCATAAAGTCCGGCGTATATTCCGCCGAGCGACAAAAGCTGTTCGTGAGTGCCGCGCTCGGCTATGCCGTTTTCGGTTACGACGATTATTTCGTCGGCGTTTTTTACAGTGGTAAGACGGTGTGCGACCACCAGCGTCGTCCGACCTTCGCTGAGCGATGCGAGCGATTTTTGAATGAGCATTTCCGTCGCATTGTCGAGCGCGCTTGTCGCCTCGTCCAAAATGAGTATAGGAGGATTTTTCAGAAAGGCGCGGGCAATGGATATGCGCTGTTTCTGTCCGCCAGAAAGTTTGACTCCGCGTTCGCCCACGCTTGTATCGTAGCCGTCGGGCAGGCTCATTATATGCTCGTGAATATTCGCGCGCTTTGCCGCTTCGACTATGCTGTCGAAATCCGCGTCGAAATTGCCGTATGCGATGTTCTCGCCTATCGTTCCGTTGAACAGGAATACGTCCTGCTGCACTATACCTATGTTTTTGCGCAGGGACGCAAGCGTAAAATCGCGCACGTCGCAGCCGTCTACGGTTATGCTGCCGCCGTCGACGTCGTAAAACCTCGGCAGCAGATGGCACAGCGTGGTCTTGCCGCCGCCGCTCGGTCCGACCAGCGCAACGGTTTTGCCCGCCGCAATGCTCATGGAGAAACCGCTTATCACTTTTTTGGAGTTCTCGTCGTTTTTATATGCGAAAGAAACATTGTCGAAAACAATATCGCCGCGCAAACGCTCCGCTTGCAAGGCGTTTTCTTTTTCTTCCTCCTCGGGTTCGTCCATTATGTCGCAGAAACGCCTGAAACCCGTTGCGCCGTCCTGTATCTGCTCGTATATCGTGGTCAGCGTGCGTATGGGCGTTATCAGCGCGCTTATATAGAGCACGAAAGCCGCAAACTCGCCCGTGTCTATCTTGCCGTAGTAAAAGAACAGTCCGCCCGCAAGCAGCACCGCGAAATATAAAATGTCGAGCAGAAACGTCATTACGGAAAAGAATTCGCCCATTACTTTGTACTGGCGCGAACGCGCTTTGACAAACTCTGCGTTGCCCTTCTCGAACTTTTCCTTGTCGTGTTTCGCCGATGCGTAAGCGCGCGTGACCCTGATTCCCGAAACCGCACTTTCGACGTCGGCATTGATTTCGCCCTGCACTTTACGCATCTGTTCGAACACCTTATTCATGCGGTTTCGCATCAGCATGGTGAACACCACTATAATGGGAATGAACGCGAACACTATGAGCGCAAGCGGTATATTTATTGTCGCCAGCATGACAAACGCTCCGACTATCGTTACGAGCGAAAGGAAAACGTCCTCGGGTCCGTGGTGCGCGAGTTCCGCTATTTCAAACAAATCGTTCGTCATTCTGCTCATTATTACGCCCGTTTTGTTATTGTCGAAATAGGAAAACGGCAAGCGCTGAAGCTTGTCGAAGAGTCTGCTGCGCATATCCGCCTGTATGCGGACGCCGACGAGATGTCCCCAATACTGCAAAACGTAGTTAAGCAGCGCTTTCACACTGTATACGGCAAGCAAAACGCCCGCACCGACAAGCAGCAGATTGAGCAGTTTGTTCGGCACGTAATTGTTGATTATTTCCTTGGTTATATACGGATAGACAAGATTGAACACGGAAATCACGAATGCGCAAATCATGTCAATCGCAAACAGTTTTTTATGCGGTTTGTAAAAGGATACGAATCGGGCAAGCAGTCCTTTCTTTTTTTCTTTATTGTCGGTCTTTGTTTTCGCCATATTTCAACCTGTAATTTTTCAATGATTTTTCTATAATCCGCAGCGCTTCTTCCCTTCCCATTACTTCGTTTACCGCGGTATCCTTGTTTTCGAGCTGTTTATACACTCGGAAAAAATGCTGCATTTCGTCGAAAACATGCTTCGGCAGCATGGATATATCCGTATAAGAATTGTACGACGGGTCGGTAAACGGAATGGCTATTATCTTTTCGTCGTCGGCGCCGTTGTCTATCATGGTTATGACGCCGATGGGAAACACACGCACCAGCGAAAGCGGCTGCAAACTTTCGCTGCACAGCACCAGCACGTCGAGCGGGTCGCCGTCGTCGGCAAGCGTGAGCGGAATAAAGCCGTAGTTTGCGGGATAGTGCGTCGAAGTATACAGCACTCTGTCGAGTATCAAAAGTCCCGTACTCTTGTCGAGCTCGTACTTTTGTTTGCTGTTCTTGCTTATCTCTATTACGGAAATGAAATCGCCGCTCTTGATTCGCTCGCTGTCTATATCATGCCAAATATTCATCTTGCGTAAACCTCCTGTCTGAAATATATATCAAATACGCATAATTGTCAAGCAAGGCGCAGATACTTTTAACCGAGGGGAGAATTTTATGAATAACAAATTTATAGACGTGGAAGAACTTTTCAAGAGCAAAACCGACCCCGACGGTCAGTATACGGGAGTGCCTACCACGGGGCAGTTCGACGAGCCCGTACAGGACGCGGACGACCTTTGAAAAGCCAAAAGAAAATGCGCATGAAAATCACATGCGCATTTTTTTCGTTCGGTCGGCGCGCTCCCAACAATCCGCCGAGTAGGTATTTTTCAAATACGTTGCCGCAACCGCAGCGTCGGTCACGTCCCTGTCGTACTGAGGCCGCATATAGCCGCTTTTCCATTTTGTACTTTCGGCAAAGCGGACTTTTTCCAGCGACTCACAGCCGTAAAAAGCAAATTCGTTAATGCGTTCGAGCGAGGCGGGAAACACCGCTTCGCGCAAAAGGACGAAATTTTCGAACGCGCGCCGAGCAATGCCGACCGTTCCTTCTTTGAGCGACATTTGCGTAATCGACTTATCGCACCCTACCGCCCAGTTTCCTACGTAATTCACGCCGTTTTCTTTCTGTACGAATTTGCTGTCCGAATCGAATGCGTCGCAGGCAAATAACCCGACGTCGTCGGCAATGCAAAGAGTTTGGATAAAGTCGCAGCCCGTAAACGCACCGCTCGATATCTCGCCGCCCGTGACGGTAACTTTTTTAAGCGACTTGGGCACGAAAAACGCGCGCTGCTGCTGTTTGTTATGCATATTTTCCGTATATCGCACCGTCTGAACTATTCGGCGGTATTTGTCGCCGTATTTGTCGGCGCTTTCCGAATATTCGGTCAAACGCTCTTCGCACGCAAACAGATTGCCGAAAAAAGCGTCGGCGGGAGTCGTATCCGTCCAACCGCCCAATCTGTCGCAGAGTCCGACAAAGGATAACGTGACGCTTTGCAGTTTGTCGAAACTTTTGAGCACGCCGATTTCGGCGTTATCCACGTTGTCGGTAAAGACTACGCTTTGCACTCTGCTGCCCAATGCGTCGAAATCGTCGCATGCCGTAGCCGTGTCTATCACGAGGTGTATTTTGCCGAATCCGCCGATACGTTTGTCCGTCGAAAATTTCCCCCGAAAATTTCGGGAAAACCTCAATTCGCTGCCGAGTGCCGTGTAAACATTGTCCACTACGTCTTCGTAATACAAATCTGTTGTGACGGGCTGAACCATGAGGACTTTGCGGTACGTGACCGCAAACCCGTCGCCTGCGTAGGCTTTCGAATTTTTGTTTCCGAGCGCGCCGCTCAACCCGAAACCGCAGACCGCCGCAAACGTCAGGCAGAACGCGACCGCCGCCGACGTTACCGTTATTTTGAAAGCGCCGATACTTCTGCTTTTGCCGACGAGCGTTCTCACTGCGCCAATCAAAAGTCCCGCGGTTATTAACAGAAAAGCGGCGTTAAGCAAATAGAGCGGCACCACGCTGCCGCATGCCGCCGCTATCGGAATAACCCAGAGATTGAAAAAAGGACGCACGCCGACGAAAGCCAGCACCGTACTCAGAAATATGCAAGCCGACACCGAAAACGCCGAAAACATAAACGCAGGCGCAAATACGCCGCCGCTCGCTTTGCACTCAGCCATAATAACCTCCGTTTTTATCCGAAGCCTATACGCCCTCGGTCATTCGCCTTTCCAGGATAAAAGCCGCTCTATATCCTCTCTCTGCACCGACGATTCGGTGCTTTCGACGGCGCGGACAATGTCATCGTCGCACAGTTTCTTTTCACCCGTTTCGACGGCGCGCAATGCCGAAAGCTCTTCGGCTTTATCCAAAAGCGCGGATATGTCCGAGCCGTTATATCCTTCCGTTTTTTCCACGGCAAGCGCAACGTCGATTTCCCCGACGCTGACTACGCCCTTTTCGCGCACTTTTTTCAAACGGCGTTCTATCATATAGCGGCGAGCGTTTTCATCTGGCAGACCGACATAAATGCGCGTGCCGAACCTGCCCGGGCGCACGAACGCGCTGTCCACGTCCCACGGCTTGTTTGTCGCCGCAATCAAAAACAGAATATTGCCTTTGTCTTTTCCGTAAGATTCTATGCCCTGAAGCTGCGCAAGAAGTTCGCTACGCAATTGTTTGGCGTACTGGCTTTTGGTGTTTTTCGGCGATATGGAATCCATTTCGTCGAAGTATATCACGGCGCAATCGAACGAACGCGCCTGGGCAAACAATGCGCGCACGGCTTTTTCCGTATTGCCCACGCCCTGATTCAACAAGTCGGACGGCTTGACAGAGCAGAACTTTGCGCCTATCTCGTTAGCGACGGCTGCCGCAATCATGGTTTTGCCCGTACCGGGAGGTCCGTAAAGCAAGAGTCCGCCGCCGCTTTTTCTGACGTAGCCGTCGAATATTTCGGGATTTTTAAGCGGCAGCAGCACTTTCACGCGCACCGCTTCCTTGACGTCTTCCAGCCCCGCTATGTCGTCGAAGTCTATTTCCGGCAGACTGTCCCAGTCGAACTTGAATTCGGCTCCGTCCGCACCGCCGCCCTGTTCCAAAATCTTTTCTTCGGGCATAGTCCGGTTATCCTTTTGTTTGCTTTCGTCCGATTGTTTGCTTTCGTCCGAAATTTGCGGTTCGCAAGGTCGCTCCGACAAAGGTGTGCGCAAGCCGTTTGAAACTTCTTCGGGCAAATCATCTGCCGTCATATCGGTCATGTCGGCGTCGGTGGGGTCTTTCATTCGGACCACTCTGCCGGACTGGCGCGTGACGACGGATTCGAAAAGATTGCGCACGTCCCTGCCGTTGCCGAAGTTCGCACTGCGCGTTTCGTAAAGATTCGAAAAATGGCGTTCGAGAATACGCGCGGCGTCGGGATGTATGCGGTAACTGTCTTTATCGCACATCCTTTTGAAGATATTGAAAAGTTCGCTCCCCGTATAGTCGGGAAAATGAATGAAGTTTTTGAAACGCGAACGCAGTCCCGGATTGGAAGAAATGAATTTTTCCATGGGCTTGTCGTAGCCTGCGACTATCACTACGAGATTGTCGCGCTTGTCCTCCATTTCTTTGAGAATGGCGTCTATCGCCTCGCGTCCGAAATCGTTTTCGCCGCCGCCGACAAGCGAATACGCCTCGTCGATGAACAGCACTCCGCCGTAGGCTTTTTTCAGCACGTCCTTGGTCTTGACGGCGGTTTGACCTATGTAGCCCGCGACAAGTCCGCTACGGTCGACTTCAACGAGGTGTCCCTCTTTAAGCACGCCGAGCGCGCAGTAGATTTGAGCCATAAGCCTTGCAACCGTGGTTTTGCCCGTGCCGGGATTGCCTGTAAACACAAGGTGATACGACATGTCGGGCACGGGAAGTCCGCGCTCTTTGCGCATACGAAAAACTTTTATCTGGTCTACCCAGTCGGAAACTTTGCGTTTGACGCTGCCCAGTCCTTCGAGCGCATTAAGACGCGCAAGCGCTTCTTCGAGCGATATTTTATCGTTCTTGCTGACGCTGACTTGTCCGTCTTCTTCCTTTGACGCGACCGCCTTTTTCTCGGCGCCTATATTTTCCGCCTGCTCGACAAGGCTTTTTGCGCGGCGGTAGCGCGCCTTTTGTAATTCGCCCTTGGACTCTTTCGCCATTTTAAGCATTTGTTCCGCGGCAAGCATATAGTATTTTTTGGCAAGCGCTTTATCGCCCTTGTCAAGGCTCTGCTTTGCCTTTTTGAAATAGAGGTCGAACGTCTCGCTCAACATATTCATATCCATATATCAACGACCTCCGAAGTATTTATCGGTTGAGGAAAACGAGTATACTTTCTCGTACATGACCTAAGAAAATGCGACGTTTGACAATGTATTTCGCGGGTGTTTGAGCCGTTATCAGATGCCTGCGTCTATCTTCTTCTTCAATGCCGCCAGTTCCATATCTATCATGCTTTCGGTATCGGAATCGGTCGCGGCATTGGTGAAAAGCGATTCGATTTCTTTGTTGTCCGCCTCGCTGCCCGTAGAGGACAGCGTGGAAAAAGCGGATTCGGTATCATCCATAAAACTCTCGATTTGTTCGGTCTGCATTTCCACACCGAGCATGGCTTCGTTGAACTGCTTCTGCACGTTGAGGAAATCTTTTTCCTTTGTGAGTTTTAGCATGTCTTTGCTGAGCGAACCCATGCCCTTCAAAAACTGAGTCGTCATCTGCGTCATGTCTTTCATTTGCGAGGTTATCTCGAAATTGAGTTTCATTTCGTAAACGCGCTTTTGCTGGATTATGGTCATTTTAAGTCCGCTGAGCGCGAGGTTGTACTGCGCGGTAAGACCTTTCTGCTTTGCCGTTTTACCCGCTTCTATATAGACCTGCTTCTGTTCTTCGAGTTTCTGAATCTGCTTGTTCATAGTGCTCACTGTCTTTTTTATGAGCATTCTTTTTTCCATTTCTTTTTTTGCGTTTGCCATGACTGTCTCCTTATTCGCTCTTTTCGGCGGTTTCCGAAGTTTCTTCCGCCGCACCTGTTTCCGCTTCTATCTGCTCGGCGTCCTCGAACATAGCGAGCAGAGAGTTGTCTGCGTCGCTCTCGCCGTATATGGACTCGTTTTTCTCGTAAGCCGCCTCTATGTCGCGGAAAGTTTCGTCCGCGCTTGTCAGAACCTCCTCGGCGGCTACGCGAGTGCCGAGAGCGCTGTTGAGGAATTTCGCAAGACCTTTTTGGTCCGCAAGCAGATTTCCGAGCGAAGCCTTGGTCGAGTTTTTGAAAAACTTATTGTCGTCGATTGCCGCTTTCAGCTTTTGCAAAAGCTGCACGTTGTACATCAGATACATTGCGCGGCGCACGCTCTGTTCGCGTTCGGATTTGAGCGCGTTTATTTTCTTTGCATAGAAAAGCTTTACGTCTTTGGACTTTTCGTTTTTGCCCTTTGTCATGAGGTCGTCTATCTGCTTCTGTTTGGCAAGCAATCCGTCCTCGATTTCCTGGGACTGCTGCTCCAACTCGCAGATTGCGCTCACCACTTCTTCGCGCGTGAGCTTGTCGTATTTGCTTTTGAAAGGCCACATAGCGGTATACCTATAATTTCGCGTTGCGGTCGGCGACCGCAAGCTTTATCTGCTGCATAATGCGCTCGGTTTTTTTCGTATCTTCCCCGTCGCCTTTGACGAGAGCGATACGCATATCGCCGAGCAGGTTCTTTATTTTTTTATCGAAGTCCGATACTTTGCCGTCCTCGACGGGTACCAGGTATTTTATCTGCTCCCGCATATCCGTCAGCTGCTCCGTCATGGAGGTATTGCCTTCGGAAAGCACGATGAGTGCGTCTACCGCCGCGGCGTTTTGCTTTATGAGTTCTCTGTCCTCGCCCGCTTTAACGGACGCTTTTTTGCCGAACAATCCCATTTCAGATTATCTCCTTTTTCTCGATTTGCTTCAAAGCTTTTTGCCGCAGCCCACGCAGAACGCCGCGCCGGCTTCGTTTCTTCTTCCGCAGTCGCGGCACACCGTGCCGTCCGCCGATATTTTTCCGCCGCAGTTAGGACAGAATGCCGCGCCCGAAGGACAGCTCTTGCCGCACTTGGGACAGAAACCGCCGCCGACGCCGCCCGACGCGGGCGCGTGACCTATGATTTTGAGAACGTCGTAATATGCCTGTTTGTCTTCGAGTTCCAGCTGACGGAGGTATTTTTCGCGTTCCCAGTTCTTGTCGTCGAGTCGCTCGACCTCGGCAAGATATTCTTTTATCTTACGCTGGCGGTGTTCTTCGGCGGCGAAAGCCTCGACCGCCTCGCTGTCCTGCTCGGTTATGCCGACGTATTCTATTATAAACTCGTTGAGAGAAATGCCCCAGGTCTTTGTGAACTTTTCGCTGAGTATTCTGCCTATTTCCAGCGCAATATCCTTTTTATGCGCGGCGAACAAATCGTATGTAAGTTTCTTTTCGCCGACCACTTTCAAAAAGCAGTCCGCAAACTCGTTGACGACTTCGGCGGAAAAACGCTTTTTGAAATCTTCGAGGTCAAACTCCGTTCTCACGCCGACGACCTTGCGGAAGAACTGTTCGGGATTGGAAATATGCACTCCGAACTGTCCTCTCGCTCCTACGTTGACGACCTTGTTGCTTGCCGCGTCGCGGTACTGGAAGCGCTGCGGAGTTCCCCACAAAATGACGACGTCGGTATCTTTAGGCATATAGATTACATCGACCGAAAATCCCTTTTTCCAGTCCTTGACTTCTTTGCGGTCGTCGAATACTTGATAGTGTCCGCTGTCGTAAATACGCGCGTCGCTGCCGCCTTTGATTATATACGCAGTATGCGTGAACGGCACTTCGACCTGCGCTTTTTTGTCCGTGACGATATCGCCGACACGCACAAAAAGCACGCTGTTATCGTTTACGCTCGCATTGCAGAGGTTTTGCTCGAATTTGATAATCTGCGGTTTTCCCATAATAATCTCCTTTATGTACACTTTTCCTTTTCGACATGATATTTTATATGTACACTATCGGTACTATTATAATGGATTTTGCCGTGATAGTCAAGAGGCTAAACATTAAAATACGATTAAAATGTTTAAAAATGTAAAAAATGCGGCATGCCGCAAAAAGGCATACCGCGTCTATATAGCCGGAAAACTCCGCATTAAAGAAAATGTTTCATTTCGTCGAGATTCTTCTGTTCGACGCATTTAAGACGGTACGCCAGATTCAGCGCATCGCCGTCGCAGAGCGAATAATCGTTTATCTGCCGCGTTATGTCTATTATGCCCATTGTGCTGCCCTGAATTATCATTTCGGCTATGTGCGATGCGGATTTGTCCATGAGCGTTTTGAAATTTATCATGGTCTTGCAGCAGAATCTTGTGACTGCGCCCGCCTCTTCGGCTTCTTCGCCGCAAGACGCAAGCTTGGATTTCGCCTGCATTTCCACGTTCCTGTACTCGCCTATCTGATTTATGACGCACTCTTTGAGCCGCTCGCAAGTTATATCGCCTTGCAGAGTTTCCAAATTGTCGCCGCCCATCTTCGCATTGCGCGAGATATAGTTCAAAAGCTCTTTATCTTTTTCTGTCATAATATTTTCTCCCTATACAAACTACATATATTATTGCACTCCGAGCAGTTTAAAATACGTCCGGGTGGAATATTTTGCCGCTCGGTTTATGCGTTTGAGTTTATAAAGTCTGTCCGTATCGCCCTTTTTAAGGCGGTTAACGCCCTCGGCACAGGTTAAAATCGCTTCGTACCCGAGAGAACGCAGTATGCGCTCGGTCGACGTCGAGGAGCTTCCGTAAGGGTATGCAAACACTTTCACATCGGTTCCGCATACTCTTTTTATCAGTCTTTTGCATTTATCCGCGTCCTCTTTCAAAGCGGTTTCGTACTGTTTTTCGGTTTCGCCTTTTTTGCGCATTACGCCGCGTCTGCCCGAAAGCGAGTGCATGGCGTAACTGTGGTTGCCTATCTCGACCGCTCCGCTTTTCGCAACCGCGGCAAGTTCTTTT
The DNA here is from genome assembly GCA_022793815.1 of Clostridia bacterium. Lineage (GTDB taxonomy): Bacteria > Bacillota > Clostridia > Christensenellales > Pumilibacteraceae > MGBC157735. The sequence continues at coordinate 52,502 of JAAWDP010000001.1, forward strand.
TCATTGAGATAGGAATACGAGCAACTGCGTTTCGTCTTGCCTTTTTCCGCATCCACGTAACTGCCGACCACGTTTATCGTGGCTTTGAGTCCGTATTTTTCGAGAAGCGGCACGGCATAGTACAGGTTGTTATAGAACCCGTCGTCGAAGGAAATCACTATTGATTTTTTCGGGAGTTTCGTTTTGCCGTTCACGAAATTCACGACGTCGCGCACAAACACCGCCGTATAACCGTGCGAAACAATGTACGCGAAATCCTTTTCGAGAAGGTCCGGCGGGATGATGTAATTGCTTTTGCCCGTCTTTGTGACCGAGTGATACATTACTATCGGTATCTGTATGCGTCCGTCGTTTTTTACCGCAGGCGCAAGCGTACACACGCACGTCAAAAGCAGCACAAAAACGGATATTGTTGCAGTAATACGCTTAACCATGATTATATTTTGAGCGGCACGCTATACGTTTATACGGTTACAATGTATCGTAAAGCGCAAAAAAATCCCCGCACGTTGCATGCGGGGACTGCGGAAGAAGATTCCGTTATGCTTTCTTGCGCTTTTTGAGCAAAATAAGCGCCGCCGCAACCGCCGCCGCGATAACCGCAACCGCCGCCGCGATTAAACCGACCGTAGCCCCGACGGGAAAAGGCTTTTGAGCGTCGGGCGTTTTGACTGGCGCGAGATAGCGTATGCCCTGCGTGTACACGGTGCGGGAACTTTCACCGACGGGTTCGACGTATTTTGCGAAACACTCCCACCCCTGCGCCGTCTTTTCGGTGTAGTACACTTCGCCGAACACATTTTTTTCAGTGCCGTCGTAAAGCACGGCTTTAAGCGTTATACTGTCGCCGATATCGGGAACGTCGCTTGCGGTTGCGTTTTCCACGGCGTCCGCATACACATAGCGCACACCGTCTTTGAAGCAGTCCGCCGCATTGTTTGTGACACCGAGCACACCCGAAAGCGATGCTGTTTTAACGTCGTTCGGCGCGCCGAAAGTCCAATACCACCCGGCAAAGCCGCGGTCCACAAGCATTCTTTCGTAAACATCGTTACGCAATACCTGAATAAGGTCGACGCCTGTATTCTTTGCGTTGAGCGTGGGAAGGTCGTTTTTAAACGAGCCCTGCGATACTGCGTCCAAAGTTGCGGTCGGAATCTGCGGCACCGTTTCTTTCAGACGCATGAGCTGTTTTTCGGAGCTTTCGAAAGTGATGACAACTATACTGTCGTAAAAATCTTTTTCGTCGAGTACGCGTTTCATGTTCTCGACGAAATCGGTTTGGTCGTCTTTAATCTCGAACACAAGCACTACGTCGCTGCCGAGTTCGGCATTGAGGCGTTCTATAAGGTCGATACATTCTTCGAGGGTAGGCATTTTTTCATGCGGAGTTTTCAAATCCAAGTCGAAACTTTTGATTTGCGCGAGAGTTAAATCGGCTATGACGCCGCTCCCGTTTGTTTCTCTGTCCACCGTGTCGTCGTGATTGATTACTATGTGTTTATCCTTTGTCAGATGCCCGTCGAGTTCGAGATGGGTTACGCCGGCACGCATTGCCGCCTCTATGCCGCCGAGCGAGTTTTCGTTATATTTCGAAGGCAAACCTCTGTGCGCGACATTGAAGATATTACGCGTATAACCGTCCGTAAAGGAAAATGCATCGTAAACGTATTTAAAGTCGCTTGCTATCACGCCGAGCGCGCCGCTTGCAATGCACGTGAGGAAATTTCCGAACGTTTCGCTGTTCGAGCGCACCCATACGCTTTTGAAACGCGCCTGCAAGTACGTTACGTTTTTCACGTCCGCATCCTTGCTTGACAAAACGACGACGCTTGCGCACGCCTCGGTAGACTCCTTGACAGCCGTATAAAGGTTTTCCGGTAAATTCTTATACTCGATTATACCGCGCAGAGAAGGTTTTGCCTTGCGCACTTTTGCGACAAGCGCCGCCTTATCCGACATGACCGCCATATCCAGAATATCGAGCGTATTGCTTAAAAAATCTATAAGCGCATCGGCGCTTGCATCGTCATTTACATACGCTATCGGAATGACTTTTTTATTCAGTTTACCATATACGTCGATGAACGAGCCAAGCGTTTCGCCGTTTGCACCGACTGCGTTTTTGCGTGCATCAAACCGTAAAATTGCGTTAGACGGACGGACGTCGCCCACCACGGATTCGAGCACGGTTGAGTCTTTCACGTCGCATACAACAGTTGGCGGACAGACCGGAGCGACGCTCGGCGTATAGGTTTCGACAAGCCGAGTGTCCTTTTGCGTTTCGGCTTTTGCTTTCAAGGCAGTAAATCCGCCGAGTACGGACATGCCGAGCCAAAGCGCGGCAAGCGCGGCGACGGCGCATAAAGCAAGCGCGGACGCTTTAAACGCATTGACTCTGTTTTGTTTTTTCATCATATTCCTACCCCTCTTTTTATAGAATTCGTCGACCCCGCATCTTTGACGCAAAGTACGCCGACATACTTTCATTATAAAAGACAATGTGTTTTTGTCAATAGATATTTCCTAAGCTCCGATTTTGACTGCACGGATTTAAAATACGACGCCGACTGTGAAGTCCGACGCGAAACATGTTTCATGTTTTTTCATAATATTTATTGAGTGACTTGATATTTCGTCGAAATTGTGGTATAATTCGAACAGGTTATAAAGGTACGGATACATAAATGGGTAAGTTTAGAGTATTGAGATTAAGCAAAGCACAGTTATTGGGGTGCATATTCTGCGTCCTTTTGGGTATCGGCATGATTGTAGGCGCAACGATATACAAAAATCACTTGCGTGAAAAGCAGTCCGCCTGGGTAAGAACGGACGCAACGGTGGTGCATGTCGACCAAAACCGAGAAACGGACAGCGACGGCGACATCAGATATATGTACCGCGAAGTTGTCGAATACACCGTGTACGGCATTACGTACCGAGAGAAAAACGATACTTGGACGAATTCGCCGAAATATGTCGGTGATTCGTGCCCCGTTTTATACAACCCGTTAAATCCCTCCGAATGTATTTTCGTTTCCACGTCGCAGGGTTGGATTCCTAATACTGTATATCGCCGGAAGCATACTGAGTTTTGCCGGCGCGGTGGGCATAGTCTATTATTTTATAGGAAACGCGCAACATAAAAAGCGCGAAAACAATATGTAAAGCATCAACGAATCCGCCGAAGTCTATTTTGATTTTTTTTAGAAATGTTATATAAAACTGTTGACAAACTACGGCGGATTTGGTATTATGTATAGGCTGTCGCTTAGAGTGACGCTTTTGTGGGGGTATAGCTCAGCTGGTAGAGCACCTGCCCTGCAAGCAGGGGGTCAGCGGTTCGAACCCGCTTACCTCCACCACAAAATAACCACGGGGCATGCGTGCCCCTATTTTTATGGGACGAGCACACGCCTGCTACGTAGCACGAAGTATAAGCGTGAGAGCAGCCCCGAAAGTTTAATCGACAGTTTCCCTTTATGGGGTTGTAGCTCAGCCGGTTAGAGCACACGCCTACTACGTAGCACGAAGTATAAGCGTGAGAGC
>JAAWDP010000002.1 GCA_022793815.1 Clostridia bacterium
CTTATCAAAAGCGTCGTTATAGACGGCGACAATATCGTAATAAACCTCAAACTAAAAAAATGACCCCAATATAAGCCAAATAAAGCCCGTCGGCATACAATATGTTGTACTGGTTGTGGCGTCTTTTTGAAGTAACGCTTTACTGTCACGTCGAGGGACAGAAGAATTATCCTATTGTCTTCGGGCAGCTGACCAACAAGGACGGCTCCATGCTGGTGGGAAGAGAGCCCGAACCCGATTTCAAGTGGGAGAATCTGCGCGGCAAACACGTGCTTGCGGGACGTCCCGGAGGAGTGCCCGCAATGATGCTGCAATATATCTGCAACAGCGCGGGTTTGACGGACTCCGACGTCAATCTCGACACTTCCGTGGAATTCAATGCCATGGTGGGCACATTCGACGCGGATAAGCAATACGACTACTGCACTATGTTCGAGCCGACCGCTTCGGACTTTGTGGCGGCGGGAAAAGGTCACATAGTAGCCTCGGTAGGCGCAGCGGGCGGCGAAGTTCCGTACACGGTTTTCGCTGCTTCGAAGAGTTATCTCGAAAACAAACGCGACGTTGCCGAGGCATTTTTGCGCGCGGTTTTCAAGGGCTATAAATATCTTACCGAACACACGCCGGAAGATGTGGCGAAAAAACTGACTGCTTCGTTTATCGAAACGAGCGAAGCGTCCATTGCCGCCGCATTAAAAAACTATCTCGAAATAGATGCGTTTGCACGCACGCCCATACTCAAAGAAAAGGACTTCGAACACTTCATGGACATAATGGAGAACGCAGGCACTCTGGCAAGCCGCGTGTCCTTCTCGAAAGCGGTTGACAACAGCATTGCCGCAAAGGTGGCGGCATAACTTCCGCTCCGAAAAAAACAAACATAAGAGGTGTTGCAATGGAAATACTTTCATTCGAGAACGTGAGCCTGACCTATCAGACCCCGAAAAGCCAGACCGACGCATTGAAGAATCTTTCTTTTACCGTAAACGAGGGCGAATTCGTCGCGCTTGTCGGTCCGTCGGGCTGCGGCAAAACCACAGTGCTGTCGCTTGTGTCCGGACTTATGCCGCCCACCTCGGGCAGCGTAAACGTGGACGGCGCGGCGGTGGACGCAAAAAAAGGTTATGTGGGTTATATGCTGCAAAAAGACAATCTGTTCGAGTGGCGCACGATACTCAAAAATGTACTGTTGGGCCCAGAAGTACAAAAGAAACTCTCTCCCGATACCGTAGCGTATGCGCACTCGCTGCTTGACAAATACGGTTTGAAGGATTTCAAAAACAGTTATCCGAACATGCTGTCGGGCGGTATGCGCCAGCGCGTCGCGCTGATACGCACGCTTGTCACCAAGCCGAAACTGCTGCTGCTGGACGAACCGTTTTCGGCGCTGGACTTTCAGACAAGACTGAGCGTATGCGACGACGTTTACGCGATAATCAAACAGGAAAAAAAGACCGCTTTGCTTGTCACTCACGACATATCGGAAGCGGTGTCGGTTGCCGACCGTATAATCGTGCTTACACCGCGTCCCGCATGCGTAAAGAGTATATTCACTCCGAATCTCGATGCGGATACGCCGTTCAAGCGCAGAGCCGACCCGCAGTTTTCGAAATGGTTCGACACCGTTTGGAAGGAGGTCTGTAATGAAAACGAAAGATAAAAAAATAAAAGCCGACGCTCTTCCCCTCGCCCGCCGCAAATATCTGGCGGCGAAACGCCGCGACAGAATAAAGGTGGCAATCTTGCAGGTTTCCCTGCTCGTGGTGTTAATCGGGCTTTGGCAGCTGTGCGCGTCGGTTGGAATAATAGACGACTTTATAACCAGCTCGCCCGTGCGTATCGTTAAAACACTGGCAAGTCTGTTTACGCAGGACCTTATGAAGCATGTGGGTATAACCCTGCTGGAATGCATAGTCGGGTTTGCGGTGAGCGGACTGCTGGGATTTGCGATAGCCGTAGGGCTGTGGGCGAGCGATACCGCCAGACGTGTTTTGGAACCCTATATAGTTACGCTGAACTCTCTGCCCAAAATCGCGCTGGGTCCCATTATAATCGTGTGGATGGGCGCGGGCATGAAATCGATTGTCACGATGACCGTGCTTATATGCGTGGTCGTTACGGTGATAAACGTGCTTGCGGGATTCACCGCTTGCGACGAAGGCAAGATTCTTCTTATGCGCTCCATGGGCGCAAACAAAATGCAGATATTTTTCAAACTCGTCCTGCCCCAGTCGCTTCCCTCGCTGATTTCGACGTTGAAAATCAACGTCGGGCTTGCCTGGGTCGGCACGATAATGGGCGAATATCTCGTATCGAGCGCGGGACTCGGGTATCTGATAATCTACGGCGGTCAGGTGTTCAAACTCGACCTCGTAATGACTTCGACGGTCATACTGTGCGTGCTTGCCGCGCTCATGTATCTCGCCGTCGCTTTAATCGAAAAGCGTGTTTCTTCCCGCCGCTGAGTTTTGCCTTGCCGCGCCTTGCACAGCGCACGGCGGTAACGGCGTTGGCGGCGATATACACCACCCCTATCACCCCTATCACAGGATACAGGAAAGACACCACGCGCTCGAACCCGAGCAGTGACAGCGCAAGTCCGATAATAAGCACGACAGCCGCCGCGCTCCCGCGTTTTTTCGTGAGAGTCGCGGCGTAGTCGGTTAGGCAGTTCATTGCCGTGAGCAGCGTCGTGAATATCGACGCGGACAGCGCGACCACCATGCCTATATGCAGCGCGGGATGTATTTCGCGCGCCATTTCCAACGTGGGCAGCGCGCCGGAAAACTTCGCGGTGGAATTGAGCGCAAAGATTATTACGCTCATAAGCACGCCTATGACGGCGGAGGCTATCGCGGAAGAAAGCACTGTTTCGGACGGCTTCAAATCGTGCACGGAAGTCAGCGCTCCTGCGGCGAGTATCAGGTTCATGGATACGTATAAAACGGCGGCTATCGGAGATATGCGGAGAATTTCGCAGTCGAGGAAGGACTTGTTTATACTGCCTGCGCACACTGCGACAAGCAGGACGATTACGGCAGGCAGAATAAGCGCATTCACCTTTATTATACCGCCTATGCCGCGCGTGACTATTATTGCGGCGAGTATGCCGAACACGACGGACAGCATGGGAAAACCCATCAAATCACGGCTCAGAGAATCGAATGCCGCAAGCATGCCCGCAAGCACTATAAAGGCGTTTATAAGCAGAAAGAAGTCGAATGCACGGGCGAACTTTCCGCAGCAAAGGCGGTTGAGCGCCGTTATGTCCTTCGGCTTGAAACGCGAGCCGAGATACAAAAAAAGCAAACAGCCGCCGAAAATCAGAGGAAGGCAGAGCAGCGCGGCAAACGGCGAAATTCCGAGGTTTCCGAAAAACGAAACGATTTCCGCGCCCGACGCGAACCCCGCCCCTATTACCGTGCCTACCGCGAGCATGGCTATGGAAAAACACCGCTTGACTCTCATAATACAAAGTGTATTCGAGCCGAGCGGTGAATATGATTTTTATTTATATGTTGCGATTGCCTTGTTTCGGCTTATTCGTATCGACGGTTATTTTTTCAAGAGATGATAGGTTTCGTCGTCGGAAAAATCGCGTGCAGAGTCGTCGACCACGCCGCCGAGCCGCTCTATTGCGTTTTTGACCTCTATATAATCGGCGTAGTCGCATGTATCGAGCGCGCGGTAAAGCACGCCCGCCGCGCGTTCGTCGCCGTACATGCCGAGGTACTGGGCATAAAGCGGAATATTTTCGCCGCTTGCAAACAGTTCGGTAAGCAGTTTGAACGTGCGTTCGTCTTTATCCGCCGCGACGAGTATTTCGGCAATTACGGTTTTAAGCCCGACGCTCGCGTCTTTAAGCGCGGCGAAAAGTTCTTCCTTGACCGCGCCGGCTCTTTTTTTCAAAGCCTCGACCGCACATTCGCGCAGCTCCTCGTCCGCGGTTTCGTCCTTTATCCACTGCAAACATCTGCCGACGGGAACATTTGCGCCGCCTGCCTCTTCGAGCAGGCTCATACATATAAGGCAGAGCTTCACGCTTGACGACGGTTTTTCCGCAAGCGCAGCCAAAAGCGGCTCGCACTCGGGAGTTTCGGCTATCTTATCGAGCAGCAGCGAACACGGATTGCAGTCGGCGCCTGCCGTGCCGACCAAAATGGCGACCAGCCTGTCGGGGTCTTCTATTGAGTCGAAAAATGCGCGCGGCGCGATTCCGCCGAGTTTGCGCGACGGAGAGCTTGCCCACTGTTCGTAAACGTCGGGCATAGCCTCTTCCATTTCTTCGTCGCTTTCGTATTCGCCGCCGTGTTCTTTGAACCACTCCATTGCGTAGTCCTCGAACATTCTGTCGAAATCGATAACGCCGACATCTTGTTTTTCGTTTAACCGCGTCATTTTTTTATTCTCCTCTTTTTATCAGTCGTCTTAACATAAAGTCTTTTGCCCGCGGACGGCGTATGCCTGCATCCGTAAATTCGGGCGATTCGACATAGCTTTCGAATTTGTTTTTATTGCAGCCGAACAGTTTGACACAGTCGGGTTTCGTCATATTGGTGCGCGATACGTTGGAGCGGTAGCAGATTGCGGCGGCGACAGCCGGAACATCCAATCCGTCCTCGTCCTCTTCGCCGAGTTTCTCGACATCGGCGCACAGCATTTCCATGACGTCCGCGAGGTCCGAGGCAAACCCCTCGCAATAGAACGCGAGCATTACGAAAGCGTAGCGGTGCACGTCGCGCGCATAGTCGCCCGTCGTGCGCGTAGGGTCGAATTCGAGTACACGATACAAATCACCGGTGGTAACGGCAATCGAGTACGGCTCTTCCACGGTCAGAAGTTCGAGAAGAATCTCTTTTTTGGCTTCTTCCTCCGCGCGCGGGTCTATGAGAAACTGCTGCAACATATCCAGAAAATAGTCGCTTCGGGCAAGGAACGCGCCTATTTCTCCCTGCAAATCGCATATTCCTTCCTGAAACAGCCATTTCAGATTTTCGGCGAAATTACGGTTTTTCTTTGCTTCCTTTTCCACCTTGTCTATGGTGGAAAGACGGGTTACGAGGCAGTCTATCGCGTCCTCGCGGCGAAGCGCCTCGAGCTCGGGAACGGTTTCGAGCATGTCGAAACCTTTTTCTCCACGCAGTACGCTGTCGAAATAGTATTCCACCGCCTTGTCGTCGGGATAGAGCCGACGCAATTTGACGAGTTCCAGTCTTGATTTTTCCGTTTCGCCGAGGTTGGCATAGTTGAGCGCGCTTGCGAGCAGGAGCTTTCTGTCCCAGGGGATATATTCCAAAGTGCGGTCTATAAACTTTCTCGCCTTGTCGTGGCTGCCGTTTTTCCACGCCACTTCCGCGGCAATTTCCAAATCGTCGCAGGCGAAACGCGAAGTATCCGTGACTTTTTCGAACATTTCCTTGCTTCTCTTTTTTTCGCCTATTTCACGGTAGGCTTTGGCTCCGACGATTAGCGCAACGTCCTCGTTTACGCCTGCCTTTATAAGACTGTCCGCCGTTGCCGCGGCGATTTCGTACTGTCCCCTTTCGGCGTCTATCTTCATCATCATGGTGCGCGCATTGTAATAGTTGGGGTCGTTTTCCTCTATTGCGGCAAAAACCGAATATGCTATCATGAGCGCGTTTTCGCGCATGAATCTCTTGCCGCGGTCGTAGCGCATGGCATCGTTGGCACTCTCTTTGAGCCGGCTTCCGCGCATTACGCGCCCCGACATTTCGTCGTCGAGCTCTTCGCAGAACTCGGTAAGACAGGTTATGTCCTCCACTTCCTCTTCGGTCATTATGCCCTTGTTTCTGCCGAGCGTGAAATAGTATACAGCGGTGTCGCGCAGTTCGAAACCGAGTTCGCAGTATTCCTTTACCAGTCCCTCGTAGGCGGCTTCGCACTCGTGATTTACGTGCAGAGCGCGGATGTACCACACGATTGCTTCCATGGTGTCGCCGGTGGCGTGGTAGACCGACGCAAGGCGCGTCATGGCGCCGTCCACGCCTTTTCCGCCCTTTTGCACCGCGCGGTAGTAAAAATCCGCCGCGCTGTCGAATTTGCCTTCATTCATCAAACGGTCGCCGACGCCGATTAAAAGCGGCGCCGAATCCGTAAATTTCAAAATCTTATCTGCCATAATTACTCCCTTTTACCGCACACGAAATGTACTCTTTGCGAAGCCGCCGACGGCGCACGGTGCGTCAAGTTTCCGTATACTCGGGTTTTGAACCCGCAAGATGCAAGTATTTCCTTTATCTTATCCGTTTTGTGTATGTACTGACGTTGGTTCTCTTCGCTCAACCTATACAGCCCGTCCTGTTTCGTAAAAAATCTGAGCCGCATTTCCACGCTTTCTCCGCGCGTTACGGGCGAATTCTCCCACACGCAGACCGTGCCGCCGTCGCTTTCGAGAACGAACGTATGCGACGCTATTTCGCTGCGCAGTTTATACTCGGAACTTATATCGAACACGAATACGCCGCCCTTTGCGAGGTTTGCCGCCGTCGCTTTGAAGAACGGGGTCGGGTCTTTCATATAATTGACGACGTCGTTCATGGCGATGACGAAATCGACGGGTTTCGCGAGCGTAAATTTTTCCGCTCTGCCGAAAACGAACTTGGGCTTTACGCCGAAACCCAGCGCACGCTCTACGGCTTTGGACAGCATTTTTTCGCTTGAATCGACGCCGGTCATATCGTAACCGCGGCGGACGAATTCCGTCGTGAAGATACCGCTTCCGCACCCGACGTCCAACCCTTTGCGCATGCCTTTTACGAAACCTTCCGCATAATCGAACCAACGCTTGTAATACGACGGGTCAATCAAGCCGTCGTAAGCGTCCGCAAGAGCGTCATACACCGCCGTCTTCTCCCTGCTCGGTTTGCCGAGCGTTTTCCTCATTCCGTTTCAACGACGCCTGCATGCGTTTGCGCTGTTTGCGGCTGAGTCCGTCGCCCTTGGGCTTGGCTTCCGCCTCGGCAAGCGGTTCCAAATACCGCACGAACGCCCACCTTCCGTATACGGAAAGCGCGAGGACGACAGAGGATATGCCGACGAGAATAAAGAAAACCAGTACGAACGAAAGTATGAAACCGCTTGTAAACGCAATGAGCAGGAACGGAATACAGCAAAGCGCAAGCACGAGCGTGCTGCGGTGAATAAGCGCCGTTCCGAGCAGCGCCGTATTTTTGAGCACCGCCTTGGCTTTTATTTTCTCATAGGCGCCGTATTGCGTCATTACGAACAGCGCGATTACGAGCGAAACGAACAGAAGCAGCGCCGACAGCACGGTGAACGTGATTTTGAGCGGACGCGCAAAACCGATTCCGACTTTAAGCGACGATGCATTGTAGACGAGAGAAAACATCGTAAGAGCGACGGGCACGCTTACGAGCAAAAACGGCAGCCAGCAATGCGCTATGCCTTTGAAAAAGGATTTAACGGTGGCTTTTTCGCCCTTCACAAGAAGAGAGAGCGACGTAAACGCGCCACCGAGTCCTATAAAACCGAGCATTATCATGGGTATCATGAACATCCAGCGTCTTACCGCGGACGCGAAAGCGCGGTTGAGTCCGAACTCGACTGCGTTTGCAACGACGGGCAAGCCTATGCCTATATTGGCGGAATACGGCAGCATTGCGCCGTCCGCGCTTGACATATAAGAAATCACGACGTTCCATACAACCATGGGCAGGAAAAACAGCAGTGTCAGCAGGTTTATCTTGACCACGCTCCAACCTCCGCCCGTAAGCAGTTTCCACCAACGTGAAAACGCACCGCCCCGTTCATTTGCCGAAGCGGAACCGGGTGCTGTTACGGTCACTCCGTCCGTTTGAAGTTTATTAAGTAATTTTGCCATTTGACTCCCTATGAACGCTTCCGCCGAAAACGGTTTAAGCGTCGAATTATTCCTCGAAACAAAGTTCGGTCATTATCTCAATGCCTTTGAGCAGCACGCTCTCGTCGAAATCGAAGGTATCGGAGTGCAGGGGCGACGAATGGGTTTCGTCCTTTATTCCCAGCCAGCTCATGCAGCCGTCGATTTTTTCGGTATAGAACGCGAAATCCTCCGCCGTGTAACGCGCGCCGCAATTTTGCAAAGGCGTCACTCGGTTCATTTTTTCGAATGCGGCGGGCGAATTGACGAGCGGCGGATATACCGCTTTAACATCGATAACGGAAGCCGTACCGTGCGCGGCGTCCGCCTCGGCAAGCCGTCTTGCCATCTCGCCCATCACAAAGTCGCGGCGGGCGCAATCGAAATAGCGCAGCGTACTTTTGACAAGCGCGCAGTCGGCGACGATGTTGCGGGCGTGCCCCGCCTCTGCCGCGCCGCTGTGCAGCAGCATGTTTTCTTCGCGCGTATCTATTTCGCGGCAAGCGAGCATGTAGTCGAGCGCGCTTGCGAGCGCGTCGCGTCCCTTTTCTCTGTCGGCGCAGTGCGCGGCAAGACCGCTTATTTTCACGTCGAATTCGACTGTGCCTGCAAACATCGCGCCCAAACAGGACGCCGTTTTGCCTTTTTCCAGTTCGGGACACAGATGAAAGGCGTAAATCTCGCCCACGTTGTCTATTACGCCGCTTTTAATCATTTTGTCCGCGCCGCCGTCGCCCTCTTCTCCGTACTGGAAAATGAGTCTGACATCGCGCGGCGGTCTGTTTTCGGCAAGAATTTTAGCCACGCCGAGCACGATTGCCATGTGGGCGTCGTGACCGCAGGCGTGCATGTTTTTTTCGGCGCGAAAAGGCAGACCCGTCTTTTCCGATATCGGCAGTGCGTCCATATCGCAGCGCAGAGCCAGCATTTTGCCGCCGCTCCGCTGCCCCGCTATATCCGCATAAAGTCCCGTGTGAATGCTTTTGTACTTCAAGCCGAGTTCGCCGAGCCGCGCCTTGATATACGCGCTTGTTTCGTACTCGCAACCCGTAAGCTCGGGTATGCGGTGCAAATCGCGCCGCACTTTCGTTGCATAGGCAAATATTTCGCTTTTTGCCGCAGAGTCCGATAACATGAATACATTATACCATGTCTGCGGATATTTTTCAATCATATTTACCGTACATTGTCAAAAATATTCGGCTCGGAGAAAATCGGACGAAAAGTTATTGACAAAATCGGGCATTTCCTGTATAATTATCCGTGTTAATGGGGAGCGGCAAATAAGAGTACGTTTTCGACATCCGCAGTTTTCGCGGAGTTATAGGCAGACACCGAGTCGGACACGGAAAGGATATTGCCGCCGAAATCCGTTTTGCGCGCAAGCCTAAGCCGCAGACGGGTTGGATGTTCGGCTTAACCGCGGGCATCTGTCATTGGGCTCGCGCTGCCGAATGGAGAACATTACGCAGATAAAAAAGCGTTGTTTTTTATGCGGCACTGCACTTTTTAGCAAGCCGCGTTTTTAGATTCCGCAAATTTTTTTCGAAAAAATCCGAAAAATCGACGCAAACTCAAACACATTTTTCAAGGAGAAATAATATGCATTATGTAAACAAGTTCAACGTCGCCGTCGTCGGCGCAACCGGCATGGTCGGCAGAAAAATGTTGCAGGTCCTGGAAGAAAGAAAATTTCCGGTCGGCGAACTCTATCCGTTTGCCAGTCCGAAAAGCGCGGGCAAAGTAATTAAGTTCCGCGGACGCAACTATAAAGTGCTTCCGCTCACTCCGGCAAACATCGAGGCGCGCAAGATTGATCTTGCTCTTTTCAGCGCGGGCGCGGACGTGTCGGACCGTTTTGCCCCCATATTCGCGGAAAGGAAAATCGTAGTCGTCGACAATTCCAGCCGTTGGCGCACCGACCCCGAAGTGCCGCTTGTGGTGCCCGAAGTCAATGCCGAAAAGATTGCCGACCACAACTACATCATAGCGAATCCCAACTGCTCGACCATTCAAGCGGTCGTGGCATTGGCACCCATACACAAACATTACGGTTTGAAGCGCGTTGTATACACCACGTTTCAAGCGGTGTCCGGCGCCGGCATGGGCGGCTATGAGGACCTGGAAAACGGCGTAAAGGGAATGGCTCCGAAAAAGTTCCCCAAACCCATTTTCGGAAACTGCCTGCCGCACATAGACAAATTCCTCCCCGACGGCTATACGAAGGAAGAGGAAAAGATGATTTTCGAAACGAAGAAGATTTTGGGTCTGCCCGACCTCAAAGTCACGGCAACCTGCGTGCGCGTACCCGTTTATTACGGTCACAGCGAGAGCATTAACATAGAAACCGAAATCCCCGCCGCTCCCGAAAAGGTGCGTTTCTTCCTCGGCGGCTCACCTTCAATCAAGATTGTCGACAGCCCCGAAAAAGGGCTTTACCCCACTCCGCTCGACTGCGCTAACCGCGACGAAGTGTTTGTGGGAAGAATACGCGCCGACGAAAGCGTGCCCAACGGACTGAACATGTGGGTGGTTGCGGATAACATACGCAAGGGCGCGGCGACTAACGCCGTGCAGATAGCCGAAATTTTGGTCAAGAACAAGAAATTACTGTCCAAGGAGTGATTTATGGCGATATTCGAAGGCAGCGGCGCGGCGCTTATAACGCCGTTTGACGAAAACGGCGTAAACTACGATGCGTTCGGAAAGCTGATTGACTATCAGTTGAAAAACGGAAGCGGCGCGCTGTTTGTGCTGGGCACTACGGGCGAACCCGCCACCATGAGCCGTAGCGAACGCGACGGCGCGGTTTCTTTTGCCGTCGGGCGTGCGGCGCGCCGCGTGCCCGTAATCGTCGGAAGCGGCTGCAATTGCACGGCGGAGGCGGTTCAAAGCAGTCTGCGCGCGCAAGAGCTCGGCGCGGACGGTCTGCTTGTCGTAACGCCCTATTACAACAAGTGCACGCAAAACGGGCTGTACGAACACTATCGGGCGGTGTGCGACGCCGTGGATATTCCCGTAATCGCTTACAATGTCCCGACGCGCACGAACGTCAACATAAACCCCGATACGGCGGCGCGGCTGAGCACGCTGAAAAACATGACGGGGCTGAAAGAAGCGAGCGGCGACATCGACCAGCTGCAAGCGGTTGCCGCGGCGATAGAAAATAAAATGGATTTGTACATAGGCGACGATTCTCTGACTGCTGTCGCTTACTGTTTGGGCGCAAAAGGCGTAATTTCCGTGGCGGCGAACGTAGTGCCGAAAGTTATGGCAACGCTGACAAACCTGTGCGCAAAAGGCGACTTTGCGGCGGCTCGGACATTGCAGTTCGAACTGATACCGCTTATGAGCGCGCTGTTCTGCGAAGTCAATCCGATTCCCGTGAAAAAGGCTATGTCGCTTATAGGGCTGGATTGCGGCGTGCCGCGGCTGCCTTTGACGGAAGCGATGCCCGCTCATACGGAGCTTATCGCCGAAGTACTGGAAAAAATATCACCCGAAAGAAGAGGTATAAAGACATGGTAAAAATATTTCTGACGGGCATATCCGGCAAGATGGGAAAGACGATTTGCCGATATGCCGAAGAAAGCGGCTGTGCGAGCATAAGCGGCGGTTTGGACACTGCGGACGCGCCCGACTACCCCACTTTCCGACGCGCCGCGGACGTGAACGTCGATTTTGACGTCATTGCGGACTTTTCCAGACCTCAAACGCTGGACGAGGTAATTGCCCTGTCCGACAGATACGAACGCCCCGTAATTATCGCAACGACGGGATACGACGAAAACGGAATGAAAAAAATAGAGGCTTTGAGCAAAAGACGCGCGGTTTTGATGTCGGGCAATATGAGTTTCGGAGTCACGCTTTTAACGGCGCTTTTGGAAAAAGCCGCCGCGGCTTTGGGCGACGGGTTCGATGCGGAAATCGTGGAAAAGCACCACAATCAAAAAGCCGACGCTCCGTCGGGAACGTCGCTGATGCTGGCGCGTTCCGTGCAGAGTGCGCGTCCCGAAAGCCGAATAATATGCGGCCGTTCGGGTGCAAATTGCAAGCGCGGCAAAAACGATATAAGCATAAGTTCCGTGCGCGGAGGCACGGTAGTCGGCGAACACGAAGTAATGTTTCTCGGCAACGACGAAATCATCACTCTGTCGCATTCGGCGTTTTCGAGAAAGATTTTTGCGGTCGGCGCGGTAAAAGCGGCGAAGTTTCTTATCGGAAAAAAACCCGCGCTTTACGGCATGCGCGACGTGCTGGGACTATAAAAAACTTACGGCAAAACAAAAAACCGCGGACACGGCGTCTGCGGTTTTTTCTTTATGATTATCAGAATCTTATGTCGAGCGAAACGACTTTACCCGCGGGAAGTTCGAGTCCCGTAACGAAACCGTTTTCCAAATCGACTTTTTCCTTGCCGACCGCTTTGAAACGCTTTGCGCCCGACGGGAGTTTAAGGTCTACGCTCTTGCTCTTTTTGGATTTGAGTTTGACGATGCAAACGCCTTTTTTCTTATCCCAGCTCATGGATACTATTTCGCTGCCGGTGCGCGTAGAGAATCCGCTCACTTCGCCGCGGTCGAGCTCGGACGGCAGAGCAGGCAGAAGTTTGATACAGTTTTTCGTCGACTGCACCGCCATGTCTTGAAGCGCGCTTGTCAGTCCCATATTGGCGACGACGGAATAGCTTGCCCATACGTCTACGCCCGTAATGCCCATGCCGCGCCAGTCGGACGACGCCATGATAAGATTGTTCATACACATAGAGCGCACCATTGCCGTAAGCGTATCCATAACGAGCGAGCCGTCGCCGAGATGGGCGAACACTTCGGCATAGCTTGCCATGGTAAGCGAATTTTGGTTTTCGGTCGACGATACGCATTTCTTTTTCGCCGCACCCAAAAACGCCTTGAACAGTTCGGGTTTGGTTTCGTCCACCTCCCCTGCGGGATAAACGGGATAGAACATCGCCGTGGAAGGACGCGCATAGTTATCGGCGAACTTCGTATCGGTATACTCACGGACGGTTCCGTCCTCGTTCGTCTTATATGCGGGAATACGGGTGAGCATGTCGCGCCATTTCGCTATTTCGCCCTTATACAGCCCCGCTATTTCGCTGCCCTCGACAAGGTTTGTAAGCAAATCTTTGGCTATCGCGAAGTCGACGGCGGCGTTGCGCGCTATTTTCAAACCTTCGCCGTCCGCAAAGTTACCGGGACACGACATAGGCGACACCGACGGGCAGCTGTCGTAAAAACCGTCGCCCTTGACCTTGAAAAATTCTTCGTAGAAAGTTGCGGTTTCCTTCATGAACGGAAGCGCCTTTTCTTTGAGGAATTTCACGTCGTCGGTGTATAAGTAGTAATCGTAATAAAGACGGCAAATCCAGCCCGCGACACCCGTGAAGTGCAGCACGCTGCTGTCTATGTTGCCGAAATAGCCCGTGCCGTGCGCCATTTCCGACGGAATAAGCAATCCGCGGCATCCGTATATGCGGGACGCGTTCTTTCTCAAATCGTCGAGAACGCTCTCGTAATAGGTAAATACGCTTTTAAGATATTCGGCAAGCGAACCCGTCAGCACGTGGCTGTAAGTGGTCTGCAATGCGCCGTCTGCCGTGACCGCGCTGTTTTCCGCTTTGAAATCGCCGCACCACAATCCGTAAGGCGGCATGGGAAGGCTTTGCGGCGACGAACCCGCTATCATAAGGAAACGTCCGAGCGCCCAAAGCTTTTCGAGCAGCGTCGACGAAAGCTCGCCGCTTCTGAACGCATCGTCCAAAAGTTCGTCCGCAAAATCGTCGCGGCGGTCGCCCGAAAGGTCCAAATCCGCGCCCGCAAAAAGCTTCGAATGAAGCGGAGTATGTTCTTTGAGCAGTTTTTCGTAGGTGGACTTTATAGAAGAAAGCTTGGTTTTGAGATTCTTCCATTCCTTTTCTCTCTGGCTCTCGATAAAGGGTTTGACCATGACAAGCACTTTGTCCGCGCCCTTTATGGTGATACCCTTTGCAGGGTCGACGCTCTGACTGCCGCCGTAGTAGTTTATGAATGCGACTGCGCCGAACTCGGTGCTGTTGTCGCTGCGGGCGGAGAAATACATGAAATAGTTTTCGTATTTGACGTTCACGCCCTCGGGGAGTTTGGAAACCGCGGTAGCGGTGCGGGCGTTGAACTTATCGTGCAAATCGAACGAAAACGTCACGTTTATCGCTTTGGGTCCCGCTTTGGATATTTCGTAAACAATTACGTCCTGCGCACGGGAAACGAACAAATCTCGGTCGTATTTGGTACTGCCGTCGCGGAAAGAAACGCCTATTTCGCCGTTCTCCATGTTGAGCATGCGGACATACTCTTTCGGCGCTCTGTCGAGCGGCATTTTTACATGCAAATCGCACAGCGGCAGAGGATAGAAACGGCTGGGATGATAACCTTTCTGCATGAGCCCGTTGGAAAGGACATTCTCGGCGTCGAAATATGCGCCGTCGTCCATTTTTTTGCGGACGTCTTTGAGTTTGTCGGCAACATCCTGCAACACTCCGACTCTGCCCTGCCACCACAAATCTCTGTGGTTAATCATGATGACGTCGTGTCCCGCGCCGCCGTAAACGGACGCGCCTATAACGCCGTTGCCCGTAGGAAGAGCTTCGCGCCAGGTACTTCCCCACCACGACGCCGGTTTGGAAAGTTTCAGAACATTCTTGGTCTTTTTTACCGTTGCCATATCAGCCTCTCTGTCAGTATTTTATTATGTCAAACACGTTGTATTATACCATTTTAATACGGTAAATGCAAGCATTTACACATGCGTCCGCCCCCATAAAGCCCATAAAGTCGATAAAATTACCGAAAATTTGCCTTTTCAAGGCTTTTTTGATAGCGGCGCAAAGAAAAAAAGGACTTAAAAAACAATACGGGACATGCATCGGAGAAAGGCATGTCCCGTAAGGAATTCAAGTTTGAAAACCGAGTATCAAAGAGTGAGCGTGTAGTGCAGCACTATGCCTGCCCTGATATGCTCGACCACGTTTTCGTAATGACTTCCGACATGGCTGATTACGTTGCCCCACTCGCGGAGGTTGGTGATGTTGGAATCCACACTGCCTGCGCGGTGCTCGATATATTCGATACTCAAAGAGTTTGCTCCCTCGATGGCGAGCGTGAACGAACTGCCGTAACCGTAAGGCAGACGCACTTCCACGGTGTCGCTGCCGTCGTTTGTCACCTCGTAATCTTCGAGGCGGTCCGTAGAGAACGTGAATTTCGTTACTGCCGCCACACCCGTAAGTTTGAGCGTTATTTCGCTGCGCGCGCCGTCGTAAGGTTTGAACGTATAGACTCTGCCGTCGCTGCTCTTGGTTATCGTGGGTTCGTGACCCGAAGCAATGACGTTGTTTGCGGTGTCCTCTTTTACGTAAGCGCGTTTGCCTGAATCCCAGCCGAAGCCGTCGAGAGCGGGCTGCATATATTTGTAAGCGATGAGGTCGTGGACTTCTATCGTTCTGGTTACGGAGGAGTTGTTCTTTGTCCAGACATAGACCAGAGAGTCGTTGTATATTTCGTTTCTGAAAGACGTACCGCCGGCAACGGCGCTGCCGAAACCTGCGTTGAACGACGAGAATATCATTACGAGAACTACGGACACCGTAGCGATGAGAGATACGCCGAAGTAGTTTTTATAGCGCCAAGGCAGAGGCTCTTTCGTGACCTCTTTGACTTGCTGTTCGGTGAACTTTCCTTTCTTGGCTCTGTCCTCTATTCTCTTGGTTACGACGCGCTCCACGCGGATTTTGCGCGGCGGCAGTTTCTGCGCGACGCGGTCGAACACGGGCTGCAGCTGCGTGAAGTACGGAGCCAAAAAACCTGCGACGAGCATGAACAGAAGCATTATGACGGGCAGATAGACCGCGCCGAGCACGGTTGCCGCTATCATTATGATAGGCACTATCATGGGAAGTACGAACACAAGGGGAACGGCGTACAAAAGAAGCGAGTCCATTCTGTCCCCCGTCTTTTCCCTGTACTTGTCCTTAAATAGCGTTATTGCAAGCATTACCGCGCACTGCAATATTGCGGTGATTACGAAGAAGTATGAGAGAGCGGGAGCGGCGAAACTCATGACGGCGCCTATAAGCGACCAGATGAATACCGTGCCGCGGACTATATCCGCGCTTTTGACGGCGAACAGTTTTTTGAACACACCGTAGAAGCCGAACGCTATCGCAAGCGTAAGGAGCATAACGGGAACCATGATGCCGACCGAGCAGTAGCGCACCGTCGCGATTGCATGGAACGGTATCACGCCGAAGCCGCAAAGCAGCAGGCATATAAGGAAGTACGCGGCAAACGATACGGCAAGCGTCGCGACCATGGTCAGCAGCTGCACGCCCGCGCCTGCGCCCGCTTTGGACAGAGAGAAGCCCTTAGTGACCTTTTCGCCTGCGTCAAGCTGTTTTTTGCGCATGAGCGCGTTGACGGCGATGTTAGCCGCCAACAGCAGAATTATCAATGCGCCGAGCACATAGGACACTGCCTTGGGATAGTGAGCCACGCCCAAATCGAGATAGCTGAAATACACGCTGTCGCTTTGGGATTCGAGATTTTTCAAATCCATGCCGCCGAACGTATTTACCATGCGTTCCATCATTGCATAGTGCTGCTCGACCGCGGTTTTATTCACGTTATCCACGCTGTCGCGGTAGGTATGGTAAACGTCAGTGCCGCCTACGTTGGCGAAATCGAGCGATGTTTTATCGTCGAAGATTTCGAAGTCGGTGAAGTTGCTCATGATTCCGTAGACGAAATTTGCTATCGAGCTCGTAAACGCTCCGCCGTTGATTTTCGCATATTCCTTTATAAGCGCGCTGTTCTTTTCCGAAGTCTGGAACATAACCAGCGTACCTTTGTTGCCGAGGTTGTCGAAATTGGCGCCGAGTTCCACTCTGGAATATACGTCGTCGAAACCTTTGAACTGGTACTTGAACGCATACGCGCCGTACATGCCCTCTTCTTCCGCATCGGTAAATACGAACACCAAATCGTTTTTAAATGTCTTTTCTCCGCTTAAAACGGTGTCGATGACTCCGAGCATGCTTGCGACGGAAATGGTGTTGTCGCTTGCTCCGCTGCCTTCGGGGCGGCTGTCGTAGTGAGCCATGAGCATGAGCGCGCTGCCCTTGTTGCCGGCAAGCGTATCTTCGCCCGGTATTACCGCCACGATATTGCGCACCGTTCTCGAAACTATTACCGTACCTTCGTCAAGCTGTTTTATCTGCGATACGGTTTCGGGTGTGAGCATGCTTTCCTGTACGGTAAACGTGGGAATCTTCTTGCCTCCGCTCGTTGCAAAGGAAACTTCGAAATTTCCGTCGTCGTCGGTTTCGCCGTCCATCTCGCGGAAGTTCTCTCGCAGCACACGGGATATATAGTCGCGGGCGCGCTGCATTTGCTCGCTGTTGTGAGAATTGTGCGAAGACTCGGCGATTGTTTCTATATGCGTTTGCACGGACTCCCATGCGGCGTCGAAAGTTTTGCTTGAACCGCCGCCGACACTTGCATCGACAAAGCCGAGCACAAGAGCCGCTATTATGAGCGCTCCGAGTACGGGATAATAGATACGTTTGAAAAGTTTCATTTTGACTCCTCGAATAGTATACTTCTGTTATACCCGATTATTTTACCACATTATAAATAAAAATACAAACATTTTGCCGCCGTATTCCGCATTTTTTTTATTGCACGCGGCATGCCGTCGGACAAAGTATGCCGTAACCTTCCACTTCGCAGCGCTCGTAGCGCACGCCGTCGAGCACGCGGCTGTCGGTGGACACTATGAGCATACCTTCGAAGCATACCGCGCTCTTGCATATTATACGGTTTTCGCCTATACGTCTTTTGACGTCGAAAGCCGAAACGCAGCCCTCGGGCTGTTCGTGCGCGACGTAGCCGACGAACCTGCCGCCCACCGTATACAGCGCGACTTCGCCGAACACCTTATCCGCTTTCATGACAAGCGGTTCTCCGCTTTTTACCTTGTTTAACGTGCTGACGCCTATGTACATTTTTACTGCCTCCGAAATTTAATTTTTTATCGTAACCATATTGTAGCACATAATAGTTGACAATGCCTGTCACTTACTTTAAAATAATTAAAGAATTTCGGGAGGAATTTTCCGTATGCAGATGCTTAGAGGAATGTTCGGAATACTGATGACGCTGTTAAATGCGAATGCGCCCGTGACAAGAAAAACGCTTGCGGAAAAGTTCGAAATGAGCGAGCGCACGGTGTCGCGCTATATAGACGCTATGAGCGCGGACATGGGCATACCCGTAGCAGTGGCTTTCGGAACGGGCGGCGGCTATTATCTTGCGGACAATTTCAGAATCAACCGTTCTTTTTTCACCGCGGAAGAATACGACCTTGTACTGACTGCGCTTGCGGCGGTGGAAAACGAGCTGGAGTCCGCCAAAATCAAGGCGGTCAAAGAAAAATTCGAGTCGCTGAGGTTTGACGAAGAAAGCGACAGATACATAATGAAAAACGACAGGCTTGTGATAGACAGCACGTCGTGGTCGGACGCCGACGGTTACAGAAATACGATTTCGGCTCTGAACAAAGCCATGGACGCTTCGGTAACGGTGCGGCTGGATTATGCGGAC
The DNA here is from genome assembly GCA_022793815.1 of Clostridia bacterium. Classification (GTDB taxonomy): domain Bacteria; phylum Bacillota; class Clostridia; order Christensenellales; family Pumilibacteraceae; genus MGBC157735. The sequence goes on from JAAWDP010000002.1 coordinate 18,535, forward strand.
AAAGCGGGAATGCGTTCGGCGCGCGACTTCGACCCTTACACTCTTGTTTTGAAAGAAGGCGTTTGGTATGTATACGGTTGGTGCCATGCACGGAAAGACTTCCGTCTGTTCAAGCTTTCGAGAATAAAAGCCCTGTACATTTCGGGCGACACGTTTTTGCGCAGAGAGGGCGGCGACGTTTATGCAAAATTAAACGAGCAGTTTATAGACAGGCAGAAAGCGTTTATAACCGTGCGGTTCGACGCCGAGGTTCTTGCCGAAGTGGAAGAATGGCTGGGCATGGACAGCGTGCGCGGCGACGGCGATGCTTTTATCGCAAGCGCGCAGGTTTACAGCGAGGATTTGCTAATAAAAAAACTGCTGTCGCTTTGTCCGCATATCGAAGTGCTTTCTCCGCACTACGTCGCGGAAGAGCTGCAAGTGGCGCTGAAACGCTCGCTGTCGCTTTACGAAAAAAGCCCGTCTCCCGAAAGCGTTTAAGCAAAGGAGCGGGTCTTTACAGTCCGTATAACAGTTCGTATATTTTTTTGTAGCGGGTTACGCGCACGACGTAATCCGCCGTTTCTTTTACGGGGATGTTTCCGCCGCCGTCCAGCCAAAGCCGAACTCTGCCCTCGCCCGCATTGTAAGCGGCGTAGACATATCTGCCGTCGAAACGCTCTTTCAGATAGCCGAGGTAGCAGCAGCCGAGCATGATATTTTTTTCGGGGTCGAAAACGTATTCTTTTTCGTAGTCGTCCATGCCGCAGAGCTTTGCACAGAATTCGGCGGTGGACGGCAGCAGCTGCATAAGTCCCAATGCGCCTGCACGCGATTTTGCGCGCGGGTCGAAATTGCTTTCCGCCTTTATGACCGCATAGACTTCGCTCGGTTCGAGTCCGTACCTTGCGGCAGCCGCATTCACCTCGGCGCGGTAGCCGAGCGGAAACAGCCACCTCGCCGACATGACGGCAAGCACGGCTATGAGCACGGCGAAACCGAAAACCTCGGCAAACGAAAACTTGCGAAAGCGTGTTCCGTCGGTTTTCGGTATTTGCATCCGTACTGTTTCCAATTCTCCCCCTTCGGCAGTTTATCGAATACGTATACGCTCGCAGATTTCGTTATAGAGCGTTTTTGCCTGTTCTCTCAAACTCTTTATGTCGCCGTCGTTTCTTATCACTGCATCGCTGCGGCATTCTCTTTCTTCGTCGCTTAACTGCGAATTCATTATCGCGGCGGCGAGTGAGGCGTCGATACCGTCGCGGGCAAGCAGACGGGACAGACGCATTTCATAGGGCGCGGATACCGTGACCACGGTGTCGCACAGACGCTGCAAGCCGCTTTCCAGCAGCAGCGGCGCAATGAGTACGGCAACCGTTTCGCCGTCCAGCGACGCCGCTTCCCTTTCTATTTCCTTTTCTATAAGCGGCAGCATTATTTCGTCGAGCCTGCATTTGCCGTCCTCTGACAGAAACACCTTTTCTTTCAGCCTGCCGCGGTTGAGCGTGTCGCCGTCGAATGCGAACGCAAACGCTTCTTTAAGCCTGCGCGCGCCCTCGCTCCCCGGCTCGACCGTTTTTCTCGACACGACGTCGGCATCGATTATCTTTGCGCCGAGTGTTTCGAACACCAGTCCGACCGCGGTCTTTCCCGAAGCGATGCCGCCCGTCAGACCTATTATATACGGTTTCATTGCAAATTATTACCTCCGTCAGCAGTCTATCCAAGATTTGCCCGACCCTATATCCACGGTGAGCGGCACTTTGAGTTTGACCGCGTTTTCCATGCAGTCGCGCAATATTTCGCGGACAAGTTCCGTTTCGTCGTCCGCCGCCTCGACTATGAGTTCGTCGTGTATCTGCAATATGAGTTTGGATTTCATGTCTTTCAGGCGTTCGTGCACGGAAATCATAGCCGCTTTTATTATGTCCGCCGCGCTGCCTTGAAGCGGCATGTTCATTGCGACGCGCTCGCCGAACTGCCGCGTATTGAACTGAGACGAAAACAGTTCGGGAATTTTGCGGCGTCTGCCCATTATGGTTACTGCGTAGCCGCGCTCCTTTGCCAGCCGCACCGATTCGTCGAGATACTTCGCAACCGTAGGAAAACGCAGGAAATATTCGTCGATGTATTTTTTTGCGCCTGCGCGGCTTATATTTATATTCTGCGACAGACCGAAGTCGCTTATGCCGTATATTATGCCGAAGTTAACCGCTTTTGCTTCGCGGCGCATTTTCGGCGTAACATTTTCCGCCGGAACGCCGAACACCTTGGACGCGGTGAGCGTGTGCACGTCGTCGCCGGCATAATAAGCGCTTATGAGCGTTTCGTCGCCCGACATGTGCGCAAGCAGACGCAGCTCTATCTGGGAATAGTCCGCGGAAATGAGCGTGTGACCTTCCCTTGCTACAAACAGCGCGCGCAGCGCCTTGCCGCGCTCCTCGCGCACGGGGATATTTTGAAGATTGGGTTCGACGGACGAGAGCCTGCCCGTCGCAGTCGACGTCTGGCGAAACTCGGTGCGTATCACGCCCTTATCGTCCGTAAGTTTGCGCAGACCGTCTATATAAGTGGAATTGAGTTTTGCTACCGAACGGTAAGCGAGAATTTTTTCGACTATCGGGTGTTCGCCGCTTATCTGCTGCAACACGTCGGCATTGGTGGAAATTCCGCCTTTGCGCGGATATGGGATTTTCAAGTCTTCGAACAGCACTTTCGCCAGCTGTTTGGGGCTGTTGATATTAAACTCGACGCCGCCGAGCGCATATATCTCTTCCGTAAGTTTTGCCCGCTGTGCGGTGAACTCGACGGAAAATTCGTTCAGACGTTTCAAGTCGACTTTGAATCCCACTTCTTCCATATCCGTGAGCACGTCCACGAGAGGAAGTTCAAGACCGTAATAGACTTTTTCGAGCTCTCCGCTTTGTATTTGAGTTTCGAGCAGCTGCGCCGCGCGCACAAGACCCGCTGCGGGATATGCGGGGTCGAGCGAATATGCGGCAAACACGTCGGCGGCGGTTTCGTTGGCTTCCGTGACGTCCACACAGTAGCGCGCAAGCTTGACGTCGGTAAATCCCCTGCACGGGATATTGACCGAGCGCATGGACTTTTTAAACTTTTTCGAATCGTATACTATCTTGGAAACGCCCGAATCGGCAAGCACATTTTTCAGGCAGTCGAGAAATTCTCCGAGCGACATGCCGAAACAGTCGAGTCGTCTGAGCAGCGGTATGCGGTATTCGCGCTCGCAGTCGAATGCTATCGACGCCGACTCGCCGCCTATTTCAACCGCCAGTTTTTTGGTGACGAATGCGGACTGCAATATCTCGGACAAATCCTGTGCGGAGGTTATCTCTCTCACCTCGGGCGGCGGTGCGACAGTCGGCGCCGTATCGCCCGTATCGTCCGACAAATCGAAAAGCTCGTCGCGTTTTACAAGGCTCTTGAACCCTACGTCTATAAAAAATCTTTTGACCTTATGCGAAAAAGGATAGGAAAATCTGCACAAATCGAGCGAGCAGTCGATAGGCGCGTCGGTGACTATGGTTGCGAGTTCTTTCGAAAGGTATGCCTGCTGTTTGAACTGTTCGAGTTTGTTTTTCAGACGCGTAGGTATTTCGTCGATATGCGCGTATATTCCGTCGAGGCTTTCATAATCTTTGAGCAGCTGCATTGCGCCCTTGTCGCCTATTCCGCCGACGCCGGGGATACAGTCGGACGAATCGCCTGCAATCGCTTTATATTCTATTATCTGAGACGGCGTAAGCGAAAACTCACGCATCAAGCCCTCTTCGTCGAGTTCGAGTACGTCGGTTATACCGCGTTTGGTAAGCACCACTTTCGTAGTCGCATTTATCAGCTGCAAACTGTCCCTGTCACCCGTGACTATATAAGTGAGTATTTTACTGTTTGCGGCGAGCGTGCCTATTATGTCGTCCGCCTCGTACCCTTCCTGTTCTATTATGCGCACGTCCATTGCCCGAAGCATATCTTTCAAAAGCGGCATTTGCACAGCCAAATCGTCGGGCATGTGTTTGCGGTTGGCTTTGTATCCGTCGTAGCGTTTATGGCGAAACGTGGGCGCGGGCAAGTCGAAGGCTACCGCAACGAAGTCGGGGTGATACGACCCTATCATGCGAATCAGCATCGATGCAAAACCGTAAACGGCTTGCGTGGGTTTGCCGTCGTTGAGCATGGGCGGCAAAGCATAGAAGGCGCGGTTGACGAGCGAGTTGCCGTCTATTATGACGAGTGTATCCATATCGATTCTCCTTCGGCGGACCTCGCAAGCAATGCTCGGACTTTTCCGCTCTTCCTTATATTATATCATTTTCGCGCCGCAATAGCAAGAAAAAACGCAAACCGATACGATTTACGCAAATATGTTTGCAATGAGAATCCGAAACAGACCGCAATGCTCAAAAACTTTCCCTACTGTGCAACTGCCGAACGGCAGGCGCGGATGTAGGTCATGATTCGTTGAAACGGTTTTTCCGCAAAAAGTTCTCCAAACAAATATTGAACTTATGCGGAACGCGGTAGTACGATTTTGTTATAGTAACATTTCTTGCCTATATTGTCAACTTAAAATACGATTGTGCGAGGACCGAAAAGAACCTTGGAAAATTCGACTGATGTTTATAAACAATCTATCGGGCGATATACATTTATTATTTTAAAGTTGCTTCCTTTTCGCTGTACCTTTTCCGCATACTCGTAAGCCATACGCGTTCCGCTTCTTCCGCCGCTTTTCGGCGTGTACCCGTCGCAGTAATAGAATATGCAATAGTCGCTGTCGTCTATCATGGATTTATTTCGCTGAACATAAGACGCTCGCCCCGACGTTAAATAATAGGGAAATTTACGCTCCTCCTCATATCCTAAAAGTTTAATAGGTCGATTTAGCAAACGACTGTAAAGAGAGTTGGTTTTTTCTCTCTCGCTTTCCATACACGCACACTCGCTCCGACAAGAATACATTACTCGTTTAATATCGGGGTATACGATTTGCAAGTCTGTTACTACGGCATGGCAAAGCTCGTTAAACTCGCTACGACTTCCGAATAGAAAAGTGCGTACACTTTCGCTTTTAATGAGTTTTAGTATTTCGCGATATAATAGCTTACGCGTTTCCTCGGCGTTTGCCACTGCCCTATGACCAATAAAACAACAATCTTTTTCGTTTCGGTTTTCACTCATGTCTATGTTTCCGTGTATCTCTAATCCATAAAATGCTCGTCACAATACTGACAATTAAACCCATAGCGCCTACGACTCTGCAAATTACAATCGCTGTCAACTGCTTTCTGCTATAACTCAATTGTGGCGGATTTTTACTGACAGGTTTTTTCGACGAACTGCACATAAAGTAAAAATTCTTGTTTGCTCTTGCCGTATAGGTTGAACCGCTTTTTCTCGTCGAATTGCTTGAATGTATTATATACGGTATTTTACTATTTATAGTCATAGAGTAATTTGTAGTATAATTACCTATTTGCTTTTGCACTACTGCATAAACTGTGGGAACATACTCATTATTTATTTCCACATTTACAAACGAAGAATATTTTATTGTGGCTTCTCCGCTTAACGGCACAATAAATTTGTAAATATTAAGCGCTACTTCGTCAAAAGAATAAAATAGTTCCTTATATGATATATTGGTTTTATCTTCTAATATTCTGTTTGCGATAGAGTAAATACTTTCTATCGGACAACCGATTTCATTGTATATTTCTTTTTCAAAATTATAATTACGGTCAATAAATTCTTTGAAAGTTATTTTTTCGGTTTTATATGCGCAAGTAGCCGAAAAATCAACAACCGTATCTTTGCCAATAAAAAAATATTGATAATTCTTTTTCGTTAAAGCATTTTCATATTCGAATTTTTGCGTTCCGTTCGGACTATAAGACTCGCTTAGTCTATTAGTGCTGTCATACACATAACTGTTATTCTTGTCTGTTAATTTCGTACAAACAGTCATTGTGTCGGCGTCAGGAGTAACGGTATACAGCGTACCGTAAACCGTTCCGTCTAAAACAGGCGAATAATTCCGTGTCAGGAGCTGCTCCAACTCAGTATTATCAGTACTGTCCAATTGTAAATAAGTATCACTTCCCCCATAATATTTTTGATTATCTCCATACCACACCTCACCTTGAACAGCTTGTCCGTTTACTGTTACGTTCCATTGCGGCACATCTATATAATTAGAGAAAAACGGAATTTCAAAAGTAGTTTCTTGACTTCCCGATACTCTGTATTCGGATTCTTTTTTTGCCCTTCCATTTAACAATAATTGAAAATCGGTCAAATCAATTTTTTCATTACCGCTAACAATACTATCTGAATCGGCACAACATAATCCGATTGTCGGATACGTTTGAATATATGACATTGCTTGCGCTGTTTGAGCAGAAGGAAAAAACAAAATCATGGTGCTCAACAAAATCAATCCAACTCCAAATACAAGACATCTTATAACCCGCTTAATCATGACAAATCCCTCCTATCTGCATTATAGCAAAAATTTTTGAAACATGCAATCAAATAGCCTTTTGTATACTCTTATTTTTATACGGTTAATATAAAATATTATTTAATACTGCTAATTAAAAAGGTTATTTGTATTAAGAGTATTTGTTATAATCTTATTAAGATAAATTTTTGAGCAGGTATCTGATGAACACAAATGATGTTGTAGCAAAACGCATATTGCAATTACTGAATGAGCGACACTTATCGCAGTACAAGCTTGAACAGAAGTCTTGCGTTTATCACGGCGCTATGAATAGAATTTTAACAAGTAAAAACAAGGGTATTACTCTTGCTACGGTTTATAAAATCGCACGCGGTTTTAATATGACAATAGACGAGTTTTTTGATGACGATATATTTCGCTCAGAAGATATAGATGTCGAATAATGTGCGATACGAATACCTTGACCGTATAACAATTAAAAATACTCCTATTGTAAGCGACTATTTTATACGCATAATATATACGGCTATTTCAAGAGTGTATGCCGTGTAAGAGTATAGGTTATAATATAATTGTAAGTTATTTTTGGTGGTATCTTATGAATACGAATGACGTTGTTGCAAAAAGAATATTGCAGTTATTAAATGAACGACACATGTCACAATATAAGCTCGAACAAAAGTCCTGTGTCTATCACGGCGCTATGAATAGGATTTTAACGGGAAAGAACAAAGGGATAACTCTTGCTACGGTTTATAAAATCGCACGCGGATTTAACATGACCGTAAGCGAATTTTTAGGCGCGGACATATTTAACTCGGAAGATATAGATGTCGAGTAATCCCCCCCCATTAGAAACTTTTATTTCGGAATGATTATTTAATCTTCAAAAAAATCGGCAGTAATTGCAGCAACTGCCGATTTATTATTGTTGCATATCAAGGGTCATATTTAAAGCGCTTAATCATATCTCAATATTGAATTCTTTTTTATTACAACAAGCCAAGAGGTTATGCCGAATGAAAAATTGGTTTACGATAAACAAAATCGACGAACAAACTTATATTATAAGCGAATATCGCCATTGGGAGGAAACGCATTGTTACCTTTTAGTCGGCAGTGAGCGCTGTCTTTTGGTTGATACGGGACTCGGTATTTGCAATATTTACGAGCAAGTCCGCAAACTCACTGACAAACCCGTTATCGCCGTTGCATCCCATATCCATTGGGACCACATCGGCGGACATAAATATTTCCCCGACTTCTATGCGCACAAAGCCGAACTGGACTGGCTGAACGGGAAATTTCCGCTTTCCATTCAGACCGTCCGCGATATGGTTATAGACCGTTGCGATTTGCCCGAAGGCTTTGAAGTAAACACTTATGAGATGTTTCAGGGAATGCCGACAAAGGTATTAAACGGCGGCGAAATTATCGATTTGGGCGACAGAAAAATCGAAGTCCTGCATACCCCCGGACATTCGCCCGGACACCTTTGTTTTTGGGAACAAGAGCGCGGCTATATATTCACGGGCGACTTGATTTACAAAGATACTCTATTTGCTTATTATCCGTCGACAGACCCTATCGTCTATCTTAACTCGCTTGAAATAATTGCGGCATTACCGTCTGAAAGGTTATTTCCCGCACACCATTCATTGGATATTCGACCCGAAATAGCGGTTAGAATGCGAGACACTTTTCGAGAACTAAAAGCGCAAGGCAAGCTACATCACGGCGCAGGGATATTTAATTACGGTGATTGGGCTGTATGGTTATAAAAAACATTGCGTAAAAAAGTTTAATAAATTAGCAAAAAAATAACGTAAGTCAAACACGGTTCAACTTACGTTATGATGGTGCGGTCGACAGGACTTGAACCTGCATGGTCGCCCACAAGATCCTTAGTCTTGCGTGTCTGCCAATTCCACCACGACCGCATAAGAGCGATATATAATATTGAAGTGGTGCCGAAGGTGGGACTCGAACCCACACGGTATCGCTACCACCGGATTTTGAGTCCGGCGCGTCTGCCATTCCACCACTTCGGCAAAAGCGTTTCGCCTATAAACCGAAGTTTTCGGCGGTCACGGTTAATATAATATCACAAATAAACACGTTTGACAAGCAATTTCAAACAATGTTTCAAAAAAATTTTCGTTTATCCGAACAACGTGCATTCTTTGCACATAACGCCAAAAACAATTCAAGATATTGACAAATCCGAAATATCCGTGATATAATAACAAACAACGGAAACAAAGGTGTGTTTATTATGAATAAGAAAAAAAATATGCGTCCCGTGATTATAATAGGCGCAATAATGTGCGCAGCCGGAGCTGGCGGAATTATAACCGCATTTATTCTCGGCAACGGAATTGTCGGACTTTTCTCTTTTATAGCCGTGCTGACGGGACTTATCTTGCTAATAACCGCTGCGGCGGAATCGAGCACCGCAAAAGCCGCAAGCGCAAACGCCGCAAATCCCTCGACGCTGTGTCACAAGACTTACGGCGGCGGCGGCGAGTACGTATACTTCCCCGCTTTCCCCAACCGTAAAGGTCAAGCAGCGAGAAATGCCGCAGTAAACGCTTTCGGCGCGGTAACTATGCTGTTCGGCGGCGGCGTATTCGTAACGGGCATCGACAGCGTGGACGTGTTTGTTTCGAAAAGCGAAATAGTTATAAACAATCGGGCAAAGAATAAAAAACTCGAAGATTCGAAATTCCGCGTCATACCTGCGGACGCGCTTGACTGCGTATCGTTCGAAACCGACAAAAAATACGAGCGTGTATTGCTCGGATTCAAAGACGGCGGACTGTTTTCTTTGGATATACCGTCGGCAGGCGGACAAAACCGCGAAAGCGTCCGAGCCGCGTTCGGTATGCTGACACCGCCGAAAGAAGCCGACGGCGCAGTTACCGCAATATAATAGATTACATACGTAAAAACCCGCTTTCGAAAAAGCGGGTTTTAGTTTTGTTTTCGGTTTTTCAATTACATGCCCGAATAAAGGATTCGAGAGCGCCGACCGTACCGTCGCTGCCGAGTTTGGCGGAATTGATACATATATCGTAATTGACCGCCTCGCCCCAATTTTTCGACGTATAGAAATTATAATAGTTTGCGCGTTTTTTATCGGTCTTTTTGATAAGTGTCGCCGCTGCTTTTTCGTTCAAATCGAACGCCTCGCAAACACGCGCGATACGGTAGCCGAGGTCGGCGTAAACGAATACGCGGAGTATATCCTCGTCGCGCAGAATATCGTCCGCGCAGCGTCCGACTATCACGCATGGCTTTTTCGCCATTTCTTTTACGGTTTCCGCGGTGTAAATAAAGAGTTTGTCATCGGTTATTATATCGCTTAACTGAACGGGAGCAGCCGCGCCTGCGTAGTGCGCGTTGACGAGCGAATACAGAAAACTGTTTGTGCGTCTTTCGTCCGCACGTTCGAAGTGCTCCATGGATATGCCGCTTTTTTGCGCCGCCTGCTCTATCACGTGGCGGTCGTAAAAATCGATACCCAGTTTTTCCGCGAGTTTTCTGCCTATCTCGGCGCCGCCGCTGCCGAACTGACGCGAAAGAGTTATTACCTTTTTCATTTCCCTGTGCCTCCTTTAAACGAAATCCGTCTTTATTATTTTATCACGCCCTTGCGGTTTTGTCAATACCGTATTTTCATTTTTTCGTAAGCGTGAAATTTATCATATTTTTCAGAGCCGTTAATCCGAGCGCGTCGGGATTGTGATTGAGCGCGCTTGTCACAAGAGAAAGCAGACGTGCTTCTTCCGACACATCCGCCGCCGCATTGAAGGAGCAGTCTTCCGTGCCGAGTCCTATTTTAAGTCCGCGTTTGACGTACATCACGGTTTCGGCTATTCCGTGCCCTCTGCCCATATCGTAGGACGGCGTAAGGATAAGCGGGCAGCCGCACTGCACCATAAGGTCCACATCGTCTTTATCCATCCACACGCCTCCGACGACCGCGTCCGCCTTTTCCAAAAGCCCCGTTCTGTGCAGAAACATTATAGGGTCGAGTCCGTACTTTTTATCGAATGCGCCGACTTCGTCCAGCGTGCGCGACGCGGCTATCATCACTCTGCTTTTTCCGTCGAACACGCGCTCGGCAACACGGTCGAAAAGTATTTCGTCGCCCATATCGAACAGATACAGCCGTTCGAATCCGATGTCGGTATTCAATCCGTCCACCAGTTTATATGCGCCGTCGCGGTCATTTACGGGCGAAATCAGGGTATATTCTCCGCCCTTTTCGGGACGTGTATAAGTTAGAGCGTTCATAATGTCTTTGCCAGTTCTTTGATGTACCGTGTCATTCTGTCCGCAAACGGGCTGCGCAGCGCGTATTCCACCGACGCCACGCACGCGCCGAATTTATCGCCCATGTCGTAGCGTTTCCCCTCGAAGTCGAAGACATGCATTTTGCCGTCCGCGCTCATCATATTGAGCGTGTCGGTAAGCTGGTATTCGCCGCCTTTGCCGACGGGAGTTTTTGCTATATAGTCGTAAACCTCGCCCGTCAGCACGTATCTGCCGAGAGCGGCAAGTCGGGACGGAAGTTTGTCTATGGGCGGTTTTTCCACTATGCCGCGACATTTGTAAAGCCTGCCGTCCACTTTCTCCGCGTCCGCAACGCCGTACTTTACTATGTCGTCGCCAGCAAAATACTGCACTCCTATTATGCCCGTACCGCACTTTGCGTAAGCGTCGGACAGCTGTTTCATGACGGGCGTTTCGGCGTACATCAAGTCGTCGCCCCAGGCGAGGCAGAACGGCTCGCCGCCCGTGAAGGGTTTTGCCTTTGCCACGGCGTCTGCGCTCCCGAGCGGCTTTTCCTGCAATCCGAACGTGACGTTTGCAGACGAATACGCTTTTTTCACGAGCGCGGCAAGGTCGGCTTTGCCGTCCTTTATCAGTTTCTCTTCCAGTGCGGTATTGGGCGCAAAATACTCTCTTATCGCCTCTTTGCCCTCGGGCAGTATTATCATAATATCCGTTATACCGCTTTGCACCGCTTCATCGACGATGTGCGCGAGCACGGGGGTGTCGATTACGGGCAGTATTTCTTTGGGGACGGCTTTGGTTATCGGCAGAAACCGCGTGCCCATGCCTCCGCAGGGAATGACGGCTTTCGTTATTTTCATAGAACTTTGCTCCTTATGACGATTCGTTATTTATTTGACCGTAAGTTTAATGCAGTTTAAAGCTATTGCAAGCAAACTTTTCACTTGTATTGTAACACAACAAACGCAAACTTTCAACCTTTTGAATCCACATTTTCCGCTCTGCATGAGCGGAAGCCGCAAAACGGTTGATTTTTTCTGCGGAATATGGTATTATTCTATGCAAAGGAAACCCGTGACGGTATAAACTTTCGGAGGCTTATTTATGAATTTACTCGACAGGTACGTGACAAGGACAAGTTTTGCGGATTATGACGATTTGAAAAAGTCGTACCGCGTCAACGTACCCGAGCGTTTTAATTTCGGACGCGACGTAGTGGACGAATACGCTCGTATCGAACCGAACAAAACCGCGCTTGTCTGGTGCAACGACAGCGGCGAAGAGAGAATCATATCTTTCAAGGATGTGAGCGAAAACTCGAACCGAATAGCCAATGCATTATACAAAGCCGGTATACGCAAAGGCGACGCCGTGATGGTCATGCTCATGTCGCGCTACGAATACTGGTACACCGCAGCGGCGCTGCACAAACTGGGCGCGGTGCTTATTCCGGCGACGGCGCAGCTGACATACAAGGACATCATATACCGCTGCAATTACGCCTCGGTAAAAGCGATTATTTCCGTAACCGCAAAGGGCGTGGGAAATTATATAGAAATGGCTCTGCCTCAGTGCCCCACCGTCAAGAAGGTGCTTACGATAGGCAAATTATCCTGCTCCGAGGACTTTTATACTTTTTACAAAGACGCTCGGGCGGACGGAACGGATTTCGAAATAGACAATCTTACGAGCGAGCCTATGCTGGCGTATTTCACATCCGGTACTACGGGAATGCCGAAAATGGTACAGCACTCGCACGCTTACACTCTGGCGCACATTCTGACCTCTTTCTGTTGGCACGACTGCAAGGACGGCGGACTGCATTTCACCGCCGCCGACACGGGTTGGGGCAAAGCGAGCTGGGGCAAGATTTACGGCGAATGGTTTGCCGGCTGTGCGGTGTTCACTTACGATTATTACGGAAAATATACGCCGCTTGATTTGCTGCCGCTGTTGGAAAAATACAAGGTTACTTCGCTGTGCGCACCCCCTACCATGTACCGCTTTCTGATTAAAGAGGATTTGAGCAAGTTCGACCTTTCCTCAATAAAGCATTACACCACCGCGGGCGAGCCGCTCAATCCCGAAGTATACCGCAAGATAATAGAAAAGCTCGGACATCCGATTTACGAGGGCTACGGTCAGACGGAAACGGTGCTGTGCCTGGGTACGTTCCCTTTCATGGAGCCGCGCCCCGGTTCGATGGGCAAGCCGTCGCCGCTGTACGAAGTCGTGCTGCTCGACGAACACTCGCAGGTGATAGAGAACGATTTCTGCGAGGGCGAAATCTGCATTAAATACAATCCCGACCAAATCGGACTTATGATAGGCTATTACAATCAGGACGGCAACGTGCGCAGTGTGTGGCAGGACGGTTATTATCACACGGGCGATGTGGCGCAGCGCGACAAGGACGGTTATTACTGGTTCGTCGGCCGCGACGACGACATAATAAAGAGCAGCGGCTACCGCATAGGACCGTTCGAGGTGGAAAGCGCGCTTATGGAACACCCCGCCGTTATGGAATGTGCGATTACCGCGGTGGACGACGACGTGCGCGGACAGGTCATAAAAGCGACGATAGTGCTTGCGAAAAACTATTTCCCGAGCGACGAACTCAAAAAGGAATTGCAAGAGCACGTCAAGCACACGACCGCGCCGTATAAATATCCGCGTATCGTGGAATTCGTGAGCAAGCTGCCGAAAACGATTTCGGACAAAATACGGCATGCGGAAATAAGAGAACAGGACAGCAAAAAGTAGTTAAACGAAAGCATAAGAAAACCCCCGTATTCATTACGGGGGTTTTAATTTGTTACAAAACTTATTTCTTTGCCGATTTGGGCATGTATATTACGCGGCGGCAGTTGTCGCACCTGCAAATTCCGTCCTTTAACAGTCCGCTGTTGCCTGCCTGCGAGAGCTGCAATCCGCAGCCGCGGCATGAGAACGTGGTTTTGTCGCTGCTGTATGCGTCTACGAAAGCGGGATACTTTCTTTCGGCGGTGAGTTCGTCGTAGACTTTCATGAGTTTGGGGTCGATTGTCGGGCGCAGCTGCGAAAGCATTTGTTTATACTTTCCGATTTCGGACTCTTTCTGCTGCTTCATGTCCTCGTACTTTTCCTTTTCCCCGACGAAGATGTCGCGCATTTTCTTTGCGCGCGCCTGAGAATCCTTGCTTTCGTCCAGCACTTTCTGAGCCTGCTTGCGTTTTGCGTCGGCTTTCTTTTCGCTTTCAGAAAGTCTGCTTTTAAGCTGTTCGAGTTCGGCAATCATTTGTTTGCGCTCTTTCGACGTGGTTTCGCCTTTGAGTTTATCCCTGTATTCGGCGACAAGCGATTTACCTTCTTTTGCCGTCTGCGCCGCTGCGGTGAGCGTTTCCACTATTTCGCCTGCGGTGCGCTCGGAATCGTCGACGCTCTTTTTTGCCGCTTCGAATTCCGCTTTGGCTTTTTTACCGCGCTGGGCGGCGTCGCTCTTCTCGACGGAATCCTGCGCACGGCGCAGTTTTATGTCGATTTCCTGATATTTGAGTAACGTATCCAAATTTGCCACTGTATCCTCCTTTCGCCCGCAATACGTAAAGCGGGCACGGACAATTATCCGTCGATTTTTTTATTATTCAATACTTGCACCGCCGCCGCGAGAATACGGCTGTTTTTGCCGTCCGCGGGCAGTCTTTCGTAAACGTTTTTCAGCTTTTCGCACATTTTCACAAGCACGGCGTCGGGATGACTTACGTTTATTCCGAACATTGTTTCGAGCTCGCTCAAACGTCCCTCGCCCTTTTCGAAACGCATGACGGGATAGTATCTGCCGCGTTCGAACGCGAGCTTTTCTTCCGTAAGTTTATACCCGAGTTTTTCCGTGAGCGTTTTTCTGACCTCGTGCGCCTGCGTTTGCGGTTGAAGAACCAAGGCTGCGTTTGTGCCGCTCCGCGAAATTATGCCGAGCATTGTTTGAGCGCCCATGCCGCAGATTGTCACGGTATCGAAATCGCGCGGCACGGCGTCCAGTCCGTCGCTTACAATGCATACTGCGTCGTCCCTGCCGCTCAGAGCGGTCTGTGCCTTTTCCAGCGACTTAGCACTTATGTCGCATGCATAAGCTTTTTTCGCTCTGCCCGATTCGAGCGCGGCGAGCGGCAGCAGTCCGTGGTCGCAGCCTATATCGGCAAGCACGTTGGCTCCGCGTATAAGTTCGAGCGCGGCTTCGAGCCGTTTCACTGGTCGATATAGTCCTTCAATTTTTTGCTGCGCGCGGGATGGCGCAGTTTTCTGAGCGCTTTCGCCTCTATCTGACGGACGCGTTCGCGCGTTACGCCGAATTCTTTACCGACGTCTTCGAGCGTTCGGGGTCTGCCGTCGTCCAGACCGTAGCGGCGGCGCAACACCATTTCTTCGCGGGGGTCGAGCGTGTTGAGCGTATCGAGCAGCTGCTGTTTCAAAAGCGCGTAAGTTGCGGCGTCCTGCGGAGTTGCGGTGTTGTCGTCGGCTATGAAATCTCCGAGGTGACTGTCGTCATCGTCGCCGACAGGGGTGTCCCACGGCAGCGGCGTGCGGGCTATGCGCTGGATTTCGCGCACGCGCTCCTCGCTGACGCCCATTTCCTTGGCTACCTCTGACGTAGTGGGCGTTCTGCCGAGGCGCTGTTCGAGGTTCTGCGATGCGTGCTTTTCCTTGTTTATCATCTCGCCCATGTGGACGGGGATTCTTATCGTGCGCGCCTGGTCGGCTACGGCACGGGTTATCGCCTGTCTTATCCACCAGGTCGCGTAGGTCGAAAAACGGAAGCCCTTTGTATAGTCGAACTTGTCCACGGCTTTCATGAGTCCCATATTGCCCTCTTGTATCAGGTCGAGAAACTGCAAGCCCCTGCCGACGTAACGCTTGGCAACGGACACCACAAGGCGCAGATTGGACTCGGAAAGTTTGCGTTTTGCGTTTTCGTCGCCGTCCAGCGCCTTTTTGGCAAGTTCTATTTCCTCGTCGCCGCTGAGCAGCGGCACTTTTCCTATGTCTTTGAGATAGACTTTGACCGGGTCGTCCGCCGAAGCGTCTGACACGAGCGATTCGAGCGGAATGTCGGTGCGTATCACTTCGGGCGTATATATGACCTCTATGCCCTCTTTTTCCATGGTGCGGAAAACCGCTTCCATTTCCTCCGCGCTGGCTTCGCAGACGGGTACCAGTCTTTCGCCAACTTCGTCGTAGGTGATGTGTCCGCGTTTTTTGCCTATGCGGATAAGACGTTTGACTTCCTTATCTATAAGGGCGAGCCTGCGTTCCGCCGCCGCTTTGGTTTCGGTATTTACCTTTGTTTTTTCTTCTTTTTGCGCCATAGAGAGCACAACCTCCTTATCACAATTGGAAAACTCTTTTCCTCTGCCTCGCCTTTACATGTCCACGTATTCGCGTAACTTTTTGCTGCGCGAGGGGTGTCTGAGTTTTCTGAGCGCTTTGGCTTCTATCTGACGTATTCTTTCGCGCGTAACTCCGAACTCTTTGCCTACTTCTTCGAGCGTGCGAGGATGACCGTCGTCTATTCCGTACCTGAGGCGTATTACCATTTCCTCGCGCGGCGTGAGTGTGTCGAGTATTTCTATCAGCTGTTCTTTGAGCAGAGCGAATGCCGCCATGTCCTGCGGCGCAGCCGCCTTGTCGTCCTCGATAAAGTCGCCGAGGTGACTGTCGTCTTCTTCGCCTATCGGGGTTTCGAGCGACACGGGGTCGAGCGCGATTTTCTGTATCTCCCTCACCCGCTCTTCGGTTATGTTCATTTCTTTGGCAATTTCCGTAACGCTCGGGTCTCTGCCCAGACGCTGGACAAGCAGCCTGGTTGCCCGCGTGAGTTTGTTTATGGTTTCCACCATGTGGACGGGGATTCTTATCGTGCGCGCCTGGTCGGCTATCGCGCGCGTTATCGCCTGTCTTATCCACCAGGTCGCGTAAGTCGAAAAGCGGAAGCCCTTTGTATAGTCGAACTTCTCCACGGCTTTCATGAGTCCGATGTTGCCCTCTTGTATGAGATCCAAAAACTGCATGCCGCGTCCGACGTGGCGCTTGGCTATGGAAACGACAAGACGGAGATTGGACTCGGAAAGGCGGCGCTTGGCTTCTTCGTCGCCGTCGAGCATGCGGCGTGCGAGCGCGGTTTCTTCGTCGCCGCTGAGCAGCGGCACTCTGCCTATGTCTTTGAGATAAACCTTGACGGGGTCGTCTACGGAAATTTCGGAAACTATTTTATCGAAGCTGTCGAGTTTTGCGTCGTCGGCTCCGTAAGTTATCTTTATGCCCTCCGCCGCGATTATCCGAAACACCTCTTCCATCTGCTCCGCGCTGGCTTCGCAGACGGGCACGAGCCGTTCGCCGATTTCGTCGTAGGTCAAACTGCCGCGGCGCGTACCGACGGCTATGAGTCTTCGAAGCTCCTTATGAATGGCGTCGCCGAGCGCAACGCTTTTAGCCTCGCGTACCACTTTGATGCCGTCGTCTTCTTCGAGTCGGCGCAAAACTTCGTCCATCTGCGCCGCTCCCGCTTCGCATGCCAGCACAAGTTTTTCGCCGATTTCGTCGTAAGTGACGCTACCCCGCTTTTTGCCCGTTTCCACGAGCGCGGCGTAAGCTTTCAGCATTTTTTCGTCTAATATTTCCGACATTGCTTCGTCCTTCTTTCTCTTACCTGTTTGTTTTTATCTCGGACAGCTTTCGCGTAAGGCTTCCTATCTTTTTCAAAAGCGTCAGCTGTTCTTCTTTGTCCGCGCCTTTGAGCGCGTCGTTCATTGCGGCAAGTTCGTCTTCGGCTTTTTTTATTTCCAGCCGCCTCAAACAGTCGCGGTATTTTTCCGCGCCGTCGCCGTCCATAAACTCGTAATCGGCTATCTCGGCAAGCAGCGCCTTGCCGCCGTCGGTCAGCGCGTAAAACATGGAGTCCATGCGCACGCCGCCGCCTTTCAGACTTTCGCAAAGCGCACCGTACACTTCGCGGTAAGTTTCGTCGGGCAGTATATTTTCGTCGAACCCGACGGCTGCGTAGTCTTTTTCCGACGCTATCGCGGCAAGCATGAACAGCGCCGCGCGGCGGTCCGAACTGCTTTCGCGGGTTTTACCTACGGGCGTAGCCGTTGCGGGGGCATCGCTTTCCGAAAAAGAAAGCTCCGCCTGTTTCATAAGCACCTGCTTGCTGTAACCCGTGTAAGACTGAACGAGGTTGATGTACTCTTCCTGCTGGACGGGATTGGGCAAAGCGGTAATGACCTTGACCGCTTCCACCGTGAACTTGGATTTTTCTTCGGGGTCGGTCAAATCGTAAGCCTTTTTCAGCGTTTCGATTTTGAACGCCGTGAGCGTTTTCGCCTCGTCGAGCAGTTTTTTATAGGTCGTTGAACCGAGTTTTTTGATTACGTCGTCGGGGTCCATGCCGTCGGGCAAAGACACGACTCTGACGGAAAGTCCGCAATCGGCGAGTATGTCAAGTCCGCGCATGGTTGCCTTCTGACCAGCCGAATCGCCGTCGTAACTTATGTATACCTTTTGGGCATAGTTCTTTATCAGCTTGGCTTGCTGCGCCGTAAGCGCGGTGCCCATGGACGCTACCGCAGTGTCGAAACCGCCCTTGTGCAGCGCTATTACGTCCATATAGCCTTCCGTCATTATTACGAAATCCACGTTTTCGCGCTGCTTCTTTTTTTTCAGCAGGTTGATGCCGTAGATGTTGCGCGACTTGTCGAAAATCGGCGTCTGCGACGAATTTCGGTATTTTGCGAACTCGTAATTTTCTTTGAGCGTTCTGCCGCCGAATGCCACTACGTCGCCGAAGTTGTCTATTATGGGAAACAGCAGCCTGCCGTAGAACACGTCGTAATAGGAGTCGGCGCGCTGTTCTATGAGTCCCGCTTCCTTCATTTCTGGCTTCGTATAGCCCTTGGACAGCAGAAAGTCGATTATCTCGGTGCCGTTGATACTGTAACCGAGTCCGAACTTGGTTACGAGAGGTTTCTCGATTCCGCGCCTGACAAGATATGCGCATGCCGTCGACGCCTGAGGCGAGGACAGGTTTTCATGGTAGTGCCTTGCGGCGTCGCGCATGAGCGACGCAAGGCGTTTTTTCTTTTCGCGGTCGTAACCGCCGCTTCTGCCGCCGCTTTTGAACTGCGGCACTTCGATATGCGCGTTTTCCGCAAGA
Organism: Clostridia bacterium; assembly: GCA_022793815.1. GTDB lineage: Bacteria > Bacillota > Clostridia > Christensenellales > Pumilibacteraceae > MGBC157735. The sequence continues at coordinate 37,488 of JAAWDP010000002.1, forward strand.
ATGCGCACCGCATCCATAAAGTCGACGCTCTCCATTTTTTCGACGAAAGTTATGGCGTTTCCGCTCTCTTTGCAACCGAAACAATGATAGAACTGCTTGCCTTGGTTGACTGCGAACGAAGGGTCTTTTTCATGATGAAACGGGCAACAGCCCCAATGCGTATTGCCCTTCTGCTTCAACGGCACGTATCTCGAAATAACAGACACTATATCCGTTTTCGCCAGCAGTTCGTCGATAAACTCTCTGAAATCGTCGTTCAAATCCTACGGCTTTTCTCCTGTCGTTCGTTATTCACAGCACCGACCAGCCTTTCGGCACAGCCACGTCTTCGAATACCTTTATCGCGTAATTGTCGCTCATGGAAGCGATGAAATCCGCAGCCGCACGCTTTACGTCGCCGTCCGCGTTTTCCACGAAACCTTGCGGGAGCTTGTCCTCTCTTTTCGAAAAGTAGTCGAACAGGTATTCTATCATGCTTTCGGCTTTGCCCTCTTCGCTTTTCGCCGCGCCCGCGGTGTAGACGCGTTCGAACAAAAATGCACGCAGTCCCATGATATTTTCCCGCATTTGCTCTCCCGGTTCGACTTTCGGCGACATGTAACTGTTATTTATTATGTCCATTATCATGGTATCGATACGCTCGCCGTGTGTGACTCCGAATATGCGCGCAAACTTTTTCGGTATGTCGCTTTCCTTTATCACTCCGCCGCGCAAAGCGTCGTCGATGTCGTGATTTATGTACGCGATTTTGTCGCTCCACCTTACCGTTTCGCCCTCGCGCGTGGAAGGCGTGCCTGCGCTGGTATGGTTGAGTATGCCGTCGCGCACCTCGTAAGTGAGGTTTAAACCTTTGCCGCCGTTTTCGAGTACGTCGACCACTCTGAGCGAATGGACGTTGTGCCTGAACTCCAAGTGCCGCGAAAGCGCGCGTTCGCCGGCGTGTCCGAACGGCGTATGTCCGAGGTCATGCGCCAAAGCGATTGCCTCGGTCAAATCTCCGTTCAGCCGAAGCGCGAACGCAACCGTTCTCGCTATTTGGCTGACTTCGAGCGTATGCGTAAGACGGGTGCGGTAATAGTCGCCCTCGGGTGCGAGAAACACCTGCGTCTTGTGTTTAAGGCGGCGAAACGCTTTGCTGTGAATGATTCGGTCGCGGTCGCGTTGGTAATCGGTACGCAGTCCGCACGGCGCGGCAGGTTTAAGCCGCCCCTTGCCGTCTTTGCTGTGAGCGGCATAGGGACTGAGAAAATCTTCTTCGAATTTCAGCGCGCGTTCTTTAAAGTTCATTTTGCCTTGCATAGAGTATACGTGTTTTTCCCTGTTTTGTCAAGTCTTTAAGGGCAAGCCGTCGTTTTTCGCAAAAATACGGATTGCGGCGAAAAGAAAAATCCGCCTTTCGGGGCGGATTCGGTTTGGTTTGAGGTTAAACGGCTGTCAGTCCTGCGGATAGAGGTGACATGCCACACAGTGACCGCTGCCGTAGTCTTTGAACTTGGGCTCGACCTCTTTGCATATATCCATGCACTTATTGCAACGCGTATGGAATTTGCAGCCTTTCGGCGGATTTGCAGGCGAAGGGATATCGCCTTTGAGCATTATTCTGTTTATCTTGACGTCGGGGTCCGGCGTGGGCACTGCCGACAGCAGCGCCTGAGTGTACGGGTGCATGGGATTTGCGAACAAATCGCGTTTATGCGCAAACTCGACCATATTGCCGAGGTACATGACGCCTACATCGTCGGAAATGTGCTCGACGACGGACAAGTCATGGGAAATGAACAGGTACGCGAGGTTGTTTTTCTCCTGCAAATCTTTGAACAGATTTATAATCTGCGCCTGTATGGACACGTCGAGCGCGGAAACGGGTTCGTCGCAGATGACGAGTTTCGGTTTGAGCGCAAGCACCTTGGCTATACATATACGCTGACGCTGACCGCCCGAAAACTCGTGCGGATAGCGCTCGAAATAATGCGTCTGCAAACCGCACTTCTGCATTACGTCGAGAATGTAATCTTTATACTCGCTTTTGGGGACTATCTTGTGTACTTTGACGGCTTCGCCGATTATTTCGCCTACGGGAAGACGCGGCGACAGCGACGAATACGGGTCCTGGAATATCATTTGAAACTGCGGACGCAGTTTTCTGAGCGCGCCGCCTTTGAGCTTGGCGAGGTCCACGCCGTTGAAAAGTATTTCGCCGCCCGTGACGTCGTTAAGGCGCAGAATGGTTCTGCCCATAGTGGTTTTGCCGCAGCCGCTTTCGCCGACTATGCCTATTGTTTTGCCTGCGTCCAGCGTAAACGATACGCCGTCTACGGCACGGAGATACTTGCGGTTCTTCTCCGTCCAAGCCTTGTTGATAAGGAAATATTTTTTCAGATTTTTTACTTCGAGCAGATGTTCGCCGCTTTCCTTTTTCTCTTCGCTCACGTCTGCTTTGACGTCTGCGATTTCGACAGCGGTTTGAGCATTTTCTTCAATCGGCTCGTCCGTCGTTTTTTCTTCACGCTCCCGTGCGCTTTCGGACTGCTCGGCAGGCTGCGTTTGCGCGGGTTCGGGCGCAGGTTCTGTCTTTTCGGTCGGAGCGGGTTCGACGATTACTGTATCTGCCGCGGCTGCCGCCACTTCTTTTTCCGCCGTTTCTTCCTTGGGTGCTTCGTCTTTTTGCACGGGTATCACGACCGGCTCTTTTTTCGGCGCGGACTTCTTTGCCGAAGAAGTTTTGCCTGCCGACGGGGTTTTGGCGGCAGAAGAAGTTTTCGCCGCGGTTGTTTTCCCGGCGGCGGAGGAAGTCGAAGCCGTTTTCTTTGCCGTTGCGGACTTTCCTGCCGACGACGTTTTCGCCGCCGACGAAGATTTTGCCGTGCCTTTCGAGGACTTTTCGGCAGTCGATGAGGATTTGCCTGTTGCGGATGCGGCAGGCTTTTTCGCAGCGGCGGTTTTTGCCGCCGACCCTGCGGAGGTCTTCTTTGCAGCGGAAGTCGTTTTTTCCGTATCCGAGGACGGCTTCTTTGCCGCCGACGCGGACGTTTTTTTCGCGGCAGACGCAGAGGACGAAGTTTTTTTCGCCGCCGCAGTCTTCTTTACCGCAGGTGACGAAGGCTTTTTCGCCGCTGCGGGCTTTTCTTCGGTTTCGGGAGAATTTACTTTTTCCTGCATATCGCTCATTTATTCTCTTCTCCTTCATTATAGAGGTAGCACGCCACGAAATGCGTCGGCGAAACTTGAATCATAGGCGGAAAATCGCCGTTACACTTTGCATTGCAGCGTTCGCACCTGTCGCGGAAATAGCATGTGGACGGCATGTTTATCGGGTTGGGCACGTTGCCCGGAATGTTGTAGAGTCTGTCCACGTCCTTGCCTACGACGGGCTTGCTCTTTTGCAGTCCCACGGTGTACGGATGAAGCGGATTTTTGAAAATTTCTTCGACCGTACCCTTTTCGACGATACGCCCCGCGTACATTACGACAACATAGTCCACCATTTCGGCTATGACGCCCAAATCGTGCGTAATGAGCATGATACTGCCGCTTATCTTATGTCTGACTTCGCGCAAAAGGTCGAGTATCTGAGCCTGTATGGTGACGTCGAGAGCGGTGGTGGGCTCGTCGGCTATTATGAGTTTGGGATTGCAGCACAGCGCCATGGCTATCATGACTCTCTGACGCATACCGCCCGAAAGCTCGTGCGGATAGGATTTATAGACATGTTCGGGCATTGCTATGCCGACGAGCGAAAGCATTTCGATGCTTTTTTCCTTAGCCTGCTCCTTGGTTGCGCCGTTGACATGCAGCATCGTGACTTCGTCCAGCTGGTAGCCTATCGTGAATACGGGATTGAGGCTGGTCATGGGCTCTTGGAAAATCATTGCGATTTCGCGTCCGCGGATTTTCGACATTTCGCTCATGGGGAGTTTGGCGAGGTCGAGCACCTCTTCGTGCTCCTCGTATTTATTGACCATGCGCGGCTTGCCGTTTTTGCCGAGTACGGTACGGCTTGTTACGTTCCCGTCCTCGTCCGTTACCTGCTCGGTAAGAGGCTGTTTGCCGACAAGCGTGCGGACATTGGAACGGAAGCGGATACTGCCGTCCACTATCTGCCCCATGGGCGCCTGTATAAGACGCATGAGCGACATGCTTGTGACAGACTTGCCGCAGCCGCTTTCGCCGACTATGCCGACCGTAGAACCTGCCGGCACTTCGAAAGACACGCCGTTCACGGCTTTGACTACGCCGCGGTCGGTGTAGAAGTACGTATGCAAATTGTCGAATTCCACGACGTTTGCTTCGTCTTTCATTTGCGTGACGTAATCGTCGCGCGTGTACGCTTTATTGCGGCGGTTGAGTTCCTTTATCGCTTTGAGGTTGTCTTTTGCGATTTGATTGGACTCCTTTGCCGTTATATAATGTTTGTTCTTTTCGCTTTTCATAATCATTTACTCGATTTCGGGTCGAATGCGTCGCGCAGTCCGTCGCCGACAAAGTTGAATGCCAACACAGCCAAAACTATACATATACCCGGTGATATCCATAGGTTCGGGTAGTAGTTCAGCGCGTTATTGTTAGCCGCCGCGTTTATCATATTACCCCAGGTCGCGTAGGCTTTCGGAAGTCCGATATTGAGGAATCCGAGCGTGGCTTCCGTCAGGATTATGCCGCCCAGTCCCAGCGTCATGGACACAATCAATTGCGGCATTACGTTGGGTATGAGATGTTTGACTATTTTATGCCATACGGGCAAGCCGCTCGCCTCCGCGCTCAGCATAAATTCCTGCTCGCGCAAGGACAGAATCTGACCGCGCACCAGGCGCGCCGTTCCAGCCCAACCGAACAAAGTCAGCATTGCCATCATCGTATAGAGCCGCGGTACGTCCGCCATGCCCTGTTTCTGCAAAGCCACGCCGACTATCATGAGCATGGGGGTCGTCGGTATACAGTTGAATATATCGACGATACGCATTATTATCTGGTCCACCCATTTGCCGAAATAGCCTGCGATTCCGCCGAGCAGTATGCCTATCAAAGTTTCCAGAATTATGACTACGAAACCGATTGTGAGCGATATGCGTCCGCCGTACATAAGGCGGCTGAACACGTCGAAGCCCAAATCGTCCGTGCCGAGAAGGTGTCTTCCCGAAGGTCCGAGATAGGCGGTTTCGTTACTGTAAGTTACCACATAAACGGTTTCGGGTTTGCCGTCGGCTCCGAGAACGGGGTTGCCGTTTTCGTCCGTGACCTCTATAACCGATGTGTATTCCTGAACGACGGGAACGGTTTCGGCTTCCTGCTCGCCCCATATAAACGGCAGGATTTTGAAACACGGTCCGAGGAAGGAAAACAGGAATAACACAATCAAAATTATCAGTCCCGTCATTGATAGCTTGGAGCGGAAAAAGCGTTTGAGCACCAGTCTTGTAGGACTGAGCGAACGCGAGGTAACAGCCTCGATGTCTATGCTTTCCTGCTCTGCGGCAATCTCGTTTGTTTCGCGCATTACGGGGGATTCGGCTTTTATTTCTTCTATGTTGTTTTGGTTATCCATACGTCCTCCCCTATTTGCCTATCTTGACGCGCGGGTCTACAAGCGCGTACATCAAGTCGCTGAGAAGAGTTCCCACGACAGTAAGTATTGCGATGAACATATTGTACCCCATTATGAACGGCACGTCCGCAACGACAAGCGCGTCGTATGCGATTTTACCGATACCCGGAATACTGAACACGGTTTCGGTTATCATTGCGCCGCCGAACAGACTCGGCAATATACCTGCCAGCATTGTCACGAGCGGAATGAGCGTGTTCCTGAAAGCGTGTTTATAGACGACGGTACGCTCGGAAAGACCTTTTGCGCGCGCCGTCCGTATATAGTCGGCGTTAAGCACTTCGAGCGTGTTGGTTCTGGTATAGCGCATAAGTCCGCCTATCGACAGTATGACAAGCACCGACATCGGCAGCACCATGTGCCATATCACGTTTATCATTCGCGTGAAGAACGAAGCGGTTACGGGCAGCGACCCTATCGCGCCCTGAACGGGGAACCACCCCAGTCCCACGGCGAACACCCTTATGAACAGCGCCGCCAAAAAGAACGTGGGAAGGCTTATGCCTATCATGGACAGCACCGTGACGGTATAGTCCACCGCGCCGTACTGTTTCGTAGCCGCTTTTATACCCAGCGGAATGGCAATGAGAAACTGCAGTACGGTAGCCACAAGCGCAATGCCGAACGATATGCCCATGTTTTTGACTATAACCGTGCCGACGGGTTGTTTGTACTTGAAAGACATTCCCAAATCGCCCTTCATAAGGTTGAAAAGCCATGTGAAATAGCCGCCGAGTACAGCGCCCGTTTTGTTCCAAAACGACGCGGGACGGTAGTTCATTACAGCCTCGACGGTGCGGGAACTGCCGCTTCGGGTCATAGTAAGCTTCTGTAAATCGCGTATATCGTTTACGTCGGCAATCACATTGAATTTTCCGCTTTCCTGAAGTTCGAGTTCTTCGTCCATGGTGATAAGGACATCGTCGTTTTCCTCTTCGTCATCGTCGACTTCTCCGTTCGCAACGGGTCCTTTGACAGCCTTTACGGTGTAAATCTCGTATGTAAGGTTCTTGCTGTAAGCGGAAGAATTTTTCTCCGAAGTATAATGCAAATAGAGTCTGAGCCCCTTTGCCTCGTAGGAGCCTGCATACCATTTCAGCGACTGCTCGCGGAGTATGGGCATATTTTCTTCGTAGGCGTTGCCGTTTTCGTCCGTTACTTTGTATGCGTCGACGGTTTCTTTATCGCTCGCTCTCGTCTTTTTCGTGAACTTTACGCCCGCGTAAGCGCTGTCTTCGCCCGGGGTAACGGAAAGATAGGCGTCGGGCATAGCCAAGCCGTAAATCTCCTTTATGCGGTCGACGTCGCCTTGCGTCATGGTACCGTTTTGAATCGCGCTTTGATACTGGTTGTCGATGAAGTCGGTAGGCATCATTCTCGCAAGCGAATAGATTATAACCGACACGCCGAACAGTATCAGGATTGAAAGCAGTATGCGTTTTACGATGTACTTAAATGTCTGCAATGTTCTTCCTTCCTTTGATTTTTCAAAGCAAGAGGCACGCCGAAACCGGCCGCCTCTTGCCCGAAATAACGGTTATCAGTTATAATTCACTTCCCAAATGCGCGCGAACAAGCCGTTGTAAGGCGAACGCTCGTTCTTGGGCGTCAGCGTATCTTCGTTTATGATTTTGCTGTTGAACGCCGTCATATCGCTTCTCTGATATGTGGGAAGTTCCACGGCAAGTTCCATAACAAGGTCGAGAGCATTGGAATAGTGGATTGCTCTTTGCTTTTCGTCGGTTACCGAACGCCCCAAATCAATTTGCTCGCTGAGCTGAGTTATGATTTCGTACTCGGTCGAATAAGTGCCGTTCCTGCCCGCCTTAATCTGGGTATAGCCCCAGTTGTTGACAGACTGCGCCTGCGAATCCATGTGGTAGACCTGATACATGTCGGGGTCTATCGTGGACGACCAAGCAGCAGCCCAGACTTCGAGTTTGCCCGCGCTCAAATCCGTAAGGGCATTGAGCGAAGTGACAAGCTTCACGTTGAATCCGTGCGCGTTCAAAAGTTTAACCGCCTGCGCAAACACGTTGTATGCGGGATGGTCGGACGAACCGCCCGCTATCGTAAACTGATAGTCGAGTTTGTCATCACCGAAACCGGGCACGTTCTTGGTATAAACACCGTCGCCGCCCTTAGTATAGCCCTCGTCAATAACCATCTGCTCGATTATGTCGCCCAAATCGTCGAACTCGTAGCTGAGTTCTCCCGTAGCAACGACTCGACCGTTTTCGTCGTATTTGTATCCCGAAAGTTCTTTGTTCGTATAGACGGTTGCGCCCTTGGGATAAGCCCAGTTGACCGTGGACATGGGACGCTCTATCTTTTCGGCAAGGTTACCCTGATAGTAGTTGTCGAAAATCAACTGACGGTTCATCGCCTTCATTATCGCGCGGCGCACGTTGATGTTCGGAACGAAACGGGGGTTGATGCCGATATATCCGTAGCCTGCCGTTCTGATTTCTATATGACTGATACCGGCACTGTCGAGCGTGCGTATGCTGTCCTGCGTCGCGTTGGGCTCGCCGACGTCTATCGCGCCCGTCGCTATCGAATTGATGACCTGGTCGGTTTCGACGACCTGATAGCGGAAGTATTTTATCTTGGCATTGTCTATGCCGCTTCCGAGCGTCGTGAAATAAGGGTTGCGCTCGTAGTAAATCATGTTGAGGTTCATGAAATCGTCGCCGCTCGTTGCTCTGCCGCCGCTCAAAGTGGACGCCATATATACGCCTGCGCCGACGGGCAAGCCGATTTTGGACGGAGCGTTGACTACGCTATTCATGAAATCGCTGTTGCCGAACGCCACGCCGAATTCGCCCTTGTCCGGATTGAACAATTCGATATAGTTCTTGTTTTTGAAAGTTCCCGAATAGTAATTCATGGGCGCGACGGTGAAACCGAAGTTCCAGATTGCTTTCGGGTCGACGCCGTTTATTTCGATTTCGAGCACGTCGTGACTTGCGCCGAGATTATTGCCGTGATAGTCGGTAGAAGTCGTGGAAGTAGTGATACCCGATATGCTGAGGACTTTACGTTCGAGCGTGGAGAAATAATCGGATTTCGCATCCGCAATGAACTTGGTGAGCATTGCCGAGGACGTAGCATTCCAGGCTCTGATTATCTCGGTAAAACCTTTGGCTCCCGTACGGGCAATTGTGTTGTCGATGTGGTCTTTATCAAAAGCGGCTTCCACATAATCCATGGTTTCGATATCGATTGCGGCGGTGAAGTATCCCATGAATACCGTATTTACCGCCCATTCTCTCGTAGCGGCATCTTTGGCTTCTTTGCCGGCGTCTTCGAGTTTGTGCGATTTAAGATATTCGTCGAGATTGATTTTTTCCTTATCCGCCTCTTCCTTGTTCAATTGGGGGTTGCCGTTCTCGTCGCGGATAATGACGCCTTCGCTGTCGGTTTGCAGCATGTGCGTGTAACCGCCGTCATTTATGAGGAACGCCTGCCAAGCGTCGGTTATTCCCCAGTCCTCATAAGTTTCCATACTGCCGAGCGCGGCGTTATAGTCGCTGATAAGCTCGTTTCTGAACTCTTTTGCCGTGTCCGCAAAGTCATTCTTAAAACGTGTTTTTTCATCAGCCGTCCAGCGGTCGGTCGGCTTGACCTCGCCCGGTTCGGGACTGTATACACCGAACACGCGCATAAATTCCACGAGGTCGTCGATATGCTCGTTTGCTTCGGTTATGAACGTCTCCTCGAAAGTACCCGTAGACGTATCGCTGGCATCGGGGTCTTGGGTGCGGTATGCGTTAAGACCCTTTATGTCGGTGGAATACATGGTTACCGAACCCGTGTATACGGGGTCGAGATAGACATAGAGATTGAACAGCACGTCTTTGATGGTGAGGTCCGTACCGTCGGAGAACTTTATGCCGTTTTTGATTATGAACTTATAAGTAGTGCTCTCGATGGTTTTTCCGTCTTCGGCGTATTTTTCGTTAATTGTGTAATCTTTTACGACTACGGGTTCGTCGTCGCCGCATACGGGATTGCCTTCATGGTCGGAACCGAGCATGGAAACCTGCGTCATGCCGATAACCGTGCTGTCGTTGCCCGACGTCGAAAAGAACGGGTTGAATACTCTGTCGGGAGTGCTTATGCTCATTACGAGCGGACGCTCTTCGGGGTTGCTGTGAACCTTTTTGCCGCAGCTGTCGCAGCCGACGAAAGTAAACACGAGCAATGCCGCAGTAAGCAGCACTCCTACCGATGTAATGACTTTCTTAAAAGATTTCATAATTCTTTCTCCTTAATCTCTCAAACGATTCTGTATGTCGATTTTATTTGCGGACAATGGTGATATTTGCGAAGTCGCAGTCTGTTGCGGTCGCGTTGGCTATTGTGGGACATACGGGATAGAACGCAATGTCAGCCGCCTGCAAATTGCCTTCGATAAGCTTTCCGCTTACCGTGACGTTGGTGAGGCGCGCGCCCTTTTCCATTGACCCTGCCAACAGTCCCGCGCTGCCGACGTTTCTGAGAGCGTTTACCGTTACGCTTACGTTTTCGAAAGTTACGTCGTGCAAATAGGAGTTCGCAGCCAGAATACCTATAAGTCCCAAATTATTGTTGTTGCTCATCTCGCCGCTTACGGTATAGTCAATGCCGGACAGAGTATGATTGTTGCCGCAAAGCTCGTTGTTGTAGCGGATTTTCGAACGCCAGGTTTTACCCGTGAAATCCAAATCGGCGTCAAGATATATTTTCGCATTTGCCGCATAAGCGTTAAGAAACTCGGTTTCGGTTTTGACGATACGCCAGTTTCTGCCTTCGATGAATTTGGGATAGAGCGTTACGTCCGCCCCGTCGTCAAAGTCTATCGGGAATACAATCGGCTCGGTCATTTCGGGATTGGAAAACAAATCGTAGAAAGTCCAGCCGTCTTTTTCGGGCTTTACCAAGCTGTCGAGCAGCGTGCGGTTTGTTATGTCGAGCGTTCTGTCCACGTAGACTTCCTGTTTGACCGCGCCGTCGAAGAACAACTTTATTGCCGGTTTCTTTTCGAGTTTGGCGTAGAGCGTTATGTCCGAAGTAACGACGTTGTTTTTGAAATCCCACTCTTTGTCCAAAAGGACGCTGCCGTCGGGACCTTTCTGCAAGGAGCCGTCCTCGCCGATTTTGGGAGTGTACCACCCCGCAACTTTATAAGCGGTGAACTGCTGTTCTCTGAAATTAGAATTCATGTACAGACTGCTTTCCGGCTTTACGGGCGCCATGGCGTGCTTTCCGTCGTCCACTCCGAGATACTGATTTTCGTACTTGACCGTTATGCCGTCTATTTCGGCATTGTAATCGAACGTGACAAGGTGGTCGTAAGAAGCGGCTTTATCCGAACCGCAGCCCGCGGCTATACACGACACCGCAAGCGCCGAGCAAATCAATATCAGAATTGTCAGAAGTTTGTTTTTCATACCGTTTAACCCGATTGTTTATCTTTACAAAAGCCACAGCCACACAAGCAGGAACGCGAGCGCGAACCCCGCAAGTATTATGGCGAAACGCGGCAGCAGCATTGCAAGCATTGCCCGCGCCGCCGCGCGCTTTTCTTTTTTTGTGAGCTCTATCTTCTCGGTCTGCTTACGCGCTTTGCGCGAGGTGCGTCCGCCTCCGAAGAAACGGCGGTAAGACGGGAGCTCGTCGCCGTTCATAGGCGCGATTGTACGACCGTCGTCTACGAACTGCTGCTTTTCTTCTTTTTCTTTCTTTTCTTTCATGCAAACGCTATGCCGACTTGGTCAGAGTTAACGAGCCGGCCGCCCCGACGAGGGTAAGCACGGACGAACTATCCGAAACTGCAAGCGTACCTGTATATTGTACTACATTTTCGGGGTCCGAGTCAAGCACACAAGAGAAAGTATACGTATTTTCCGCTGTATTATACGAAAGTTTGTACGTTCCGCTCATATTACCTTCCGAACCAGTGTAAGTTATGCCGCCGTTGCCGTCCAAAACTACGCTGACGCCGCCTGCGGTATACGTGCCTGCCTCACTGCCCATGAGCATGGGAACGAAATCTTCGTCGCGCGGATACAGCGAGCCGTTTATGAGTCTTGCAGCCGCGCCGAGGAACCAGTCGCCGTACTCGTCGGATGCGATTTTCATGACGCCGATTTTGCCGTCGTTATAATCCTCGACCGCGAACTCGAATACGAACAGACCGTCGCCGAGTTCGTTGGTGAGTCTGAGCTGCGACGAACCGACTGCGAAAGGCGCATACTGCGCATAGCCCTGCGCAACGGGCACAAGACCGCCCTGTTCACCGATGCCGAGGTTGCCGTTTGCGTCGACGTACATCGTAAGTATGCCCATGCCGTAGCCGTTGGACTCAAACGAAGCCACGGGCACTTTCTCGCCGAAATTAACTTCGTCGAACACATAGTAAGTGCTGCCTGCGGTTTCGTCGGGACGCATCATTTGATACACGTAGCCCAATTCCGGAAGCTCCTGAACGGGCAAGTTCATATCGAGCGCAAAGAACATGGGAGCGCTTCCGTCGCTCGGAACGAACGCATATTCGTAAACGCTGAAATTACGGTTGTTGTACGTATACTGCAAGACGGGTGTGGACGAATAGAGGAAATAGATTCCGGTTTTTTGGTCCGCTGCCGTTGCGCCCATATATACCGCCTCGCCGTTTCCGAGCAGGATAAGTGCTTCGCTGCCTGTTCCGTCCATGAACACCATGTAGTATTCGTTGATATCGAACGGCGTATAAGTTTTGGCGCTTTCGCCGCTGCCTACCGTGAACCAGCCCGTATTGGGGTTAAAAGGAACTTTCTCGGTCGACGAATCCGCGTCGTAAGTGAACGTGTAGAAGTAGTTTGTTTGATTGTCTACTTTTTCCGTTCCCTCGGTAAACGCGAAATACGTAACGGTTTCCACCGTAGTTTCTCCGGATTTCTCCTGAACGATGTATTCGCCGAAACCGACATACTCGTAGTGAGCGGCAACGTCGCCGTTTTCCGCGACGTACAGTCTGTACTGAATCATGAGATACATTTCGTCGAAAGACAGCGTCTCACCGTTAAGCGCCTCGGGGTCTATCGCGGTGATATTCGCAACGAAGTTGACGTTGTAGAACACATAATCCGCATTATCGTAAGTCATTTTCGCGCGGGCGTACAGATTGGAACGCTGTCCGTTGTAAACCACCTGTTCGAGGTAATCCGAGAACGTAAGCGTAACGCTCTTTGTCGAATCGGTTGTGCCGGTGACGGTCACGGAAAGCGTAGCGTCGCCGAAGCTGCCCGTCATCGAGTAGCTGCCTGATATGACGGTTTCCACCGTATCTTCGCCTTCGGGGTCGGCGGACGGGATAACGCGGGTTATTGTCGCTTTGCCGGTAATTGCGTCTATCACGAGCGACACGCCTTCGCTCGAAGTGTAGGTGCCGAACAAGACTCCGTTCTTTTGAGCGTCGGTAACGAGATGAAGCGTGCCGTTGTATATGCCGTTTGCCGTATCGTCGGGCTTGTCGGGATTGGGAGTATAGATAAACTCGTAGTCGACGTCCTTACCGTCGGTATCTTTCGCCACTTCGAACAGCGGAGTGCTCTGACGGTAGCGAAGGGAACGGATTGTGCCGTCCGCATAATATCCCGTAACGCTGCCGACGGCAAACGACGCGCCGCTCACAAGCTGTTTCATCTGTCCGTTTTGGAACAGCGCAACCTGACCGTAAGCGTTCTGCTCGAAATAGTAGCCGTTTGTCTTGTCGCCTATCCGGACGGAAGGCGTTTCGTCGCGCACCTGCGCTTCGATGTTGAACGTGTTTACTCTGTAAAGGCTGTCGCTTTCGGAAACCGTAAACAGCGTATAGTCAAGCGTGACCGTGAAGCCGTAAACGCCGCCTATCGTGATATTATAGATATCGTCGGCGTAGAAAAGTTTGTCTGCCGCGATTTTTTCGTAACTTCCTACCATTACGGGCATACCGAGCCCCGTGCGTCCGAGAGGGTCGTACATCGTGACGGTGTGTCCCTCGGAGAAAGTCAGATAGAAATCGACGCCGCCGTTGCCGTAACTGAAATACGGGTCGCTCTCCCTGCCGACGACCGCATGCGACGCCTTGGCATAGGAAATAACGGTTTCGCCTACGGACTTTTTCGCTTCGTCGGCGAAATAGAACACTTCGCCTTCGTTACAGTCGTAGGTGTTGCCAGAACGAGTGACCGCAAATGCGGACGAAGGAACGGAAGAGGGTACGTTGCCTTTGAAAATAACTTCTGTAAGATTTTGGTTGCTTGCGAAAGCAAGTTCGCCTATCGAGGTTATGCCGCTGCCGATTGTTACCGACGAAAGGTATCTCGACGCCATGAACGCGCTTGCGCCGATGGTCTTGACGCTGTCGGGGATGACTACTTTCTGCAACATGCTTGCGAAATAGAACGCGTCGTCGCCTATCGTTTCCAGATTTTCGCCGAACGTCACATAAGCAAGACCGGAATGATTGGCAAACGCTTCCGAACCTATGTTTTTGACGCTTGCGAGGTTGCCGAGGTAGTCGAGGTTGCTCATGCGATACCCCTTGCTTACATAGCCTTTGAACGATTTATTGCCGAAGTTTTCGACGCCTGCGAGCCAGCCGTGATAGTAAGATGCATTTGCTTTGGAGTCGAACGAGAAGTTGAAGCAGTTTTCGAACGCGCTTGCGCCGACGGATTTAATCTTGTATTCGTAGCGTATGTCTTCGGGAGCAGCCGAAGCGTCTACGGGATAAGGATAGGCTATCACCTTTTCCAGACCGAAAGCGGAATAGAACGCTCCCTCGGCGATTTCGTCGATTTGCTTGTTGAGAACGAAAACTCTGAACTTGCGGGGAATGACGAAGTTTGCCGTCATTGATTCTTCGTCTATTTCGATATCAGTACCGCCTTCATTGGGCGCGGCATTGAAAGCGAATCTGTTTTCCGTATAGTCGGTAGCACCGAAGATGTATGCGAGGAACGCGGTTTCGTCTTCGCCGCCGCCGATGAACGGAGCCGTTATCTTTTCGAGATTTGTGCAGCCCGAGAACGCTCCGCGTCCGATTTCGGTGTATGTATCGGGAATGTAAACTTCTTTAAGCTTGGTATTTCCTGCGAAAGCGTCTGCGCCTATCACGGTGTACTCGGAAGGCAGAGTGAGAACTTCTTCGCTGCCGAAATATGCTTCGATTACGCCGCCGCTCGCAACGAAATTATTTGCATCGGTGGGCTTTTTGACGTAGAACGCGTACAGCGTGACGGTGTCGCCGTTTTTAACCGTAAGGTTTTTGATTTCTCCGCCGAGCGCGAAGTCCGCCGCTTCGGCGTCTGCGGTAAGCGCCCAGCCGCCGAGGTTGTAACCGGTTTTACCGTATCTCGACGTCTGCGAGGGCACGCTGACGTTCGAGTCGTAAAAGGCTTCCGAAGTCGCCTTTACGCCCGTTCCGCCGTTTGTATCGAATATGACGTTATACTTTATAGGGTCGAGCTTTGCCGATACCATGACATCGTCGGCAGGATAGACGGTATCGGTAAAAGCCGTGCCGTCCGCTTTCGCCCACCCCGAGAAAGTGTAACCTTCTTTAACGGGAGCGGCTACCGCAGTCATCTGTTCGCCGGGCTTGCCCGTGACTTGCTGATACTGCGTTTCGCCCACCATATAAGTTACGGTGACTTCCTTTTTCGCACATGCCGCCATTGCAAACACCGAAACAATCAGCGCCGCCGCGAGCACGAACAAAATCGGCTTCGAGAATTTACGAGTCTTTTCCATAATTACTCTCCTTTGGCTGTTTTACCTTTCTTTTTGAGAAGGATAAACACCACCGCCGTTGCTATACCCGCAGCAACGAGTACGCAACCGATTACTATACCTGCTATTGCTCCCGCACTCAGTCCGCCGCCTATTCTTTCGAAACGGGCGGTAAGAGTGAGGTCGGAATTTACCGTGGACGTAAGGAAATCGAACTGTTCGTCGCCATTGTACCAGCCGACAAACTCGTAACCCTTTCTGACGGGGTCTTCGGGACGGGTCAGTTTTTCGCCGCTTTGAACGGTTACTGGCGCGATATTGACTCCCTTACCAGAGAATTTGACCGTATAATAGACGGGAACGGCGGAAACGCTGATGTTGAACGACGCCTCTTTACCCTCGTAAGACACTGTGACGAGGTTGTCGCCGATGTGAAGTACGGACTTATCGAGGGTGTATCCCGTTATTATTTCTTCCGACGTATCGTCGTACACCGCAACTACGGAAAGTCCCGTTGTGTCGAGGGTGTCGCCGTCGTAGTATCTGAGTTTTTGGGGACGCGACGCTATCTTCAAAGACGCAACGTGAGCGGGCGCTCCGAATTTCTCTCTTGCAGCTCTCACCGCCGCTTCGATTTGCGGAAGCTTTACTATGTCGGCTTCGCTTATGAACGCAAGCTGCGCGGGGTCGGTCACTTCATTGTACAGCGCTCTTGCCGGAGCGACTTTTTCGCTTGCGAGCGCATCGAGCGCGGTTATGTCCGCCGCCGAATTTATTTCCGATACGTCGGGCAGATTGCCGAGCGCCTTGATAGCCGCAAGAGTGTTTGCGTCCGCCGCGTAAGCCGAAGTCTTTTTCGAGGAGAAGAACGCCGACCAAATCATGTTATCGTAACCCACCCCGTTTTCGGGATATGTTGCGGTAAGTCCGAAGTCGGGAGCTTTATATCCCGAAACGGCTTCTTTTATCTTATTCGCCGCGGTGATACGGGCGACGTAATCGGAGAAGTTTGCATAGAACACTTCGCTGCCCGAGTTGTTGCCGCGCGCTGCGAATGCCGCCGAGAGGGCGCTGTCTTCGCTGACCTCGTCTTCGCTGACGTAATTGGATTCGAGAACGGGCGCAGCCACGCTGTTAAACACGTATTCGGTGATACCCGACGCATAGAATGCGCGGTCGCCTATGTTTTTGAGCGACGCGGGCAAAGTCACCTTTTTGAGTTTTGCGTTTGCCGCGGTTATTCCGAAGAAGAACGCCTCGGGTTCTATACGGACGGTGTCGGCCTTCACTTCGTAAGACGTACCCGACTTGCCGGCAGGATATTGAACGAGCGTGTATCCGTCGTTTACGCGGCCGTACAGTATACCGTTATCGTCGAAGAATACGGGGTTTGCCGAATCGACCTTGATTTCCACCAGCGTGGGAACAGCCGCGAACACTCCGCCGCCGACGCTTTCGGTATAGAACATTATGTCCTCTATCATGTCGTTGGACTGACGGTGAACGGTTATAACCTTTTCCTTGTTGTAGGACGAAAGCGTTGCGGGAAGTTTTACGCTGACAAGGCGCGTACCTGCGAATGCCTCGCTTCCGAGAGTTTTGACACTGTCGAGTCTGACGTTTGTAAGCGGCGCATTGAGGAACGCCTGCACGCCCACGGATTCGGCTTTCGATATGTCTGCGTTTGTGAGCGCGGTGTTGGCAAACGCTCCGTCGCCTACCGTTACGGCAGCCGTGGTCAGCGACGTCAGTCCGCAACCGTAGAATGCGAGATTGCCTATATTTTCGACGTTGCCGAGATTTACGGATTTAAGTTCGGTACTGCCGTAGAACGCGCCCGTACCTATGCTTTTTATACTGTCGGGAAGTATGAGCGACGTCAGAGCCGAACTGCCGTAGAATGCGAAATCGCCTATTACGGTCGCTCCGTCTGCCACCGTTACTCCGCTTAATTTTTTATTGCCTGCGAACGCATAATCGCCCATTGAGGTTACGGAGGAAAGCGTTACGGTCGTAAGCTCAGGCATACTTGCGAAAGCCTGTTTGCCGATTGTTTTCACACCTGCGGGAAGTACGACGTTCACAAGCGAGGTCGACATGAATGCGCCGTCGGATATCTCTTTCAGTCCGCTGCCGAACGTGACGGACGTAAGACCGCTTTCGGCAAACGCATTTGCGCCTATATAGACTATATTGCTCAAATCGATATCACTCAGAGCCGAGCAGCCGCCGAACGTACTGCGTTGTATTTCGGTAACGCCGCTGCCGAGAGTCACGGATGAGAGCGAAGCGCAGTTTGCAAATGCGCCGTAGCCGATTTCCTTCACGCTTGCGGGAATGACTATGCTTGTAAGCGCAGTGCCCGCAAAGGCGTTGTCGCCTATCGACGTAACGGACGAACCTATCGTAAACGAAGTAAGGTTTTTGCGGTTTGCAAACGCACTGTTGCCTATTTCTTTGAGAGTGGACGGCATGGAAGGCACGCTTGTTATACCGTCGGGCACGAGAATTATGCGCGTTTTGCCGCTGTCGTAAAGGATACCGGAGTCTACTTGGTAATAGGTGTTTCCGCTTGCGAGCGCGAACTGCGTAAAGCTGTCGCAGCCTGCAAACGGCGCGTAGCCGACTATATTTATTTTACAGTCTGCACCGAGTTCTACCTGCGTAAGCGGCGTGTTCGCAAACGCCATAGTATCTATCGAAACATTGCCTTTAAGGCTGACTTTTTTCAGAGCCGTGCCTTCGAACGCGCTTGCGCCTATCGAGCGGAGCGGAACTTCGAATGTAATGTTATCGAGCGATGTGCAGCCGTAGAACATGTTTTGCGCCACGGTGTCCATTTTGTACACGACGTTGTTCAGACTCGTGCAGCCGTAGAACATGTTTGTTCCGGCCTCCGTGAAGCCGTCGAGTTCGACGCTTTTAAGCGACGTACAGCCTGCAAACGCTCTGTCGTAAACGAACGCAACCTTGGTGAGATTGAGTGTTTCAAGACTTGTGCAGTTTAAAAACGCCTCTCTGCCGACAGCCGTAAGACGGGTCGGATTGTATATCGTTTTGAGCGAGCGGCAGTTTGCGAACGCGCGGTTGCCTGCCGTAAGCACGCCTGTCATCGGGTCGTTCTTGAAATCGTCGTCAATAAACTCTTGGAGTATCAACGTTTCCAAAGCGGTACAGTTTTCGAACGCGCTTTTGCCGAGAACGGTTGTTTTGCCGGGAATGGTAACCGTTTTGAGCGACGTACAGTTAAGGAACGTATTGTCTCGGATTTCGGTAAGAGTTTTGGGAAGTACAATCGACGTTATGGGCTTGCCCGCGAAACAATCCTCGTCTATATACATGACATTAAGTTCGTCGGGTATTTTCACGTCGGACGGACCGTAATAGTCGTAAAGCGTATAATTGGATATATTGTATTCGCTTACGACGACTATACGCACCGAGGTGCTGACACGGTTATAGCCTTTCGCGCTTATGGTAACCGTAGCTGTGCCGCGCGAATGAGTGGATATGAGTCCGCTGTCCGAAACGCTTGCGACCGCGGGGTTGGACGAAGAATATTCGAACTCCACTTTATCCTTGGCATACCAGGGCTGAACGTCCATGCTCAATTGGCGGGTGACGAAAGGATATAATTCTATCGATGCGGCTACGCCGTTTTGAGTGGCGAGCGACTGGACATGGTCGTCCTTGTTTATCATGGGCAGCGCCGTAAGTTTTTCGGGCGCGGGTTCGCGAAGCGCACTGCCCGTAACGGTTACGTTGATACGCGCTTTGACAAGTCCGTTGCCGTCTTTTACCGTGACGGTAGCGTTGCCCGCGCTTTTGCCGAAGATTTCGTTCTCGTTTGCGGAAGCGACACGGCTCGGAACGACACTCCACTCCATTTTGTAAGGGAACGTATCGGAAGGCGTAGTTGCGGCGTTAAGCTTGTATGCCTCGTTCGGCGCGATTGTCAAGTCGTAAATATTGTACTTATTCTTGACGGGCTGACCGTTGACGGTGGTGTCTTCGGTCTTTTCGTCGACGAGAATGAGTTTGTCGCCGTCTTCCGCGAACTCCAAAGAATCGCAGTATTTAACCGCTTTTTTGAGGTCTATCTCCCACAGACTTTGGTTCATTGCGTAGTCTTCCACGCCGAGGAAAAGTCCGCCGTCGCTGTACTCGGTATTATTGTTGATGTATGCGTCGTAGTAGTCCGTGATGTCGATAGATACGCGCGTCGTGGAATTCTGCGAAGAATACACGGGTACGACGTATTCGGTCATGAGTGTGAGCGTATTATCCTTTATGTAGCAAGGCAATACCGCCGCGGCATACTGGTTGTCGTGCACGTCGACGTCGAGGTAAATTTTGTACTTGACCTCTTTGTTTTCGGTGTACGGTTCGAAACGCACGCTGTACGCTTCTATCGTAGGCGCTTCGTAGTCGGTGCGGAAAGTGAACCGGAATGTATCATTGTTTGCTTTGCCGCCGTTCTTCTCCCAGTCGAGAGTGCCCTGCATTTTAAACACGTATTCTCTGTTGTTTGCAAGACCCCAGTCGGACGGATTCATATCCATGAGAATGGGTGCACCGACATTGGAGCCGCCGCCTGCGTAAGCCTTGCGGACGTTATTTTCGACCTTATCGTAAATAAGTTCGCCCGTTGTGGCGTCGGCAATCGTCACATGCATGGTTTTCGCACAGCGAAGCAGTCCGCCGTAAATCATATAAAGTTCGTAGATACTTCTGTGACCTGCTTCGTCGTACATGGAAAGCGCGGCTTTCTTCTCGTCGGGGAAGATTTCCACGTTCATTTCGTCCTGTGCGTAAATGTACGAACCGAGCTGGAGAATATACTGACCGTTGTCGTAAAGACCTATCGGCGTGGTCGCGCGCGACTGCGCTTTGGGTTTGTCTTCGTCCTTTATGGACTGGTCCGCGTCGGTAACGGCAAGTTCGTAAAGCGAATAGTCGAGCAAAGGCGCATCCGCCCAGTCGCCGTAGAATGCGAGGAACGGTACGGACAAATCCGAATACGCCGCGTCCGCGCCGTCGCCTTTGAGCAGACGGAAGAAGCCTTCGACGTACATGCCGTTTTCGAAACTCGTGTCGATGTATTCTTTATTTGCCTGAGTAAGAGTCACGGTTACGGATATGTCGAGGGCGCCGTTTGCGGGAACGGTTACTCTGCTACCCGCTTTGCACTGCGCGTTGTTTACCGTAAACGTAACATCCGCGTCGTCGAGCATTTTGGAGTTTTCCTCCACCGTCTTATTGTTTATGGCAAGGGTTTCCGTCATAACGTAAGACGACAGCGTGTATTCCACCGCTTTATCCGTAAGGTTGTTTACCGTGAACGACGCCTTGTAAACGCCTTCTCTGTTCGGGTCGTCCAAAAGCTCGATTTTGGTTTTGTCTTTGACCGTATTGTCCGCATCCTTGACCGTTATGTAAGCGGGGGTGTTTATTGCGGAAAGAATGTTTGCCAATCCCGCGCCCTGCTTTCTCGGAGAATACGGGTTGTTGTCGGGGTTGTTCGCTATGGTTGCGGTGCTCATCAAAAGCTGGTTGACTCTCGCGTTGAGTTCCATACCCTCCAAATGCTGCACCTCTTTCACGTGCTGACGCAGCAGCGTAGCAGCGCCCGCCATATTCGGCGACGCCATACTCGTGCCGCTCATTTTTTCGTAGCCGCCCGGAACGGCGCTCATGATTTCGCCGCCGTGCGCGGTGATTTCGGGTTTGAGTCTTAAATCGGGAGTTACGCCGAGGCTGCTGAACGACGACATGAACGGACCTGCCGTATAATCGCGTTTCATGGTGAACGTGCCTACGCTTCTGACGGCGGACTCCACCATTTTTGTTCCCGCATTCATATCTATCGAGCAAGAGGGCACGGGATTTTCGACGTCGCCGAGCGACATCCTTATTTCGCCCGAAAGATTGTTGTAAATTATGACGCCTACCGCGCCCGCGTCCATTGCATTGCGGACTTTATCCGAGAAAGATATATCGCCGCGGCGGACAAGCGCGACCGTTTTGCCGTTTTGAAGCGCGCGGCGCACAGTGGAAGTATAGTTGGAAGTTCTGCCGACGCCGCCGACCACCACATAGTCCAACGTAAGTTCGCCCGTCGTGGCGTCGATGGTTTCGGGATGTTCTTTGCTCATTTTCTCGAACATGAGGTCGACGAATTTATATTCGTTCGAATACAAGTCTCTCGAATTGGTTATGAACGCCGCGCCCTCGTTGTCCGTGCCCTTATTGGAAAGGAAATACGGAGCTTCCGCACCTTCGATACTGGCTACGGAAAGAGCAGCCTCGAAAGTGGACGGAGAACCGACCGTGCCCGAGTCGGGATTGGTTTTGAGATTCATGCCGTAACCGCCGCCGCTGCCCGAGCTGGAATCGTTGCTTGCCGCCACGATAAGGCTGGTTCCCGATTTTCTTATGCTTTCGTAAACTTCGGTAAGAAATTCGTCGGTTTCGTCGGAAGTAAATCCTGCGGACGAACCCAAACTCATGTTTATGACGTCCACGCCCAAAATCACGCAGTCGTTGAGCGCGGCAAGAATGGCATCCGTTTTTGCGCCGCCGAGATTATCGTCGTCGAGGTCGTCGCTGAAAACTTTCATTATTACAAGCTGTGCCTCGGGAGCGACGCCTATGAAAGTTTCATCCGAGCCGCCCTCCTTCTCTCCCACTTTTTTGCTGTCGTCCCTGCCTGCTATTATGCCTGCGACATGGGTGCCGTGACTGGAATAGGACGGATAGACGTTGGGGTCGTTGTCGGCATAGTCGAAAGCGTAAGGCACTTTCGCGTTGACGTACACGTCGTCCGCAGTCAGAGTGGGAACTGCCTGAACAGCCATTACGGTTGCGTCCGCCGCAACGGCGTCGTCGAGTTTCTTCTGAATATCCGCTTTTTTATAAGTCTTGGTTGTATCTGCCGGTTCGGTTTTGAACGCCTGATGCGTATAGTCGAGTCCCGTATCGAGAACGGCGACGAGCATGCCCGAACCGTTATATTCTATACCCGTGGTATTATAGATTCCCGTGGAATAGACGTTTGCGTTGTTCATCGCGACACCGCCGCCCGAAGCCGCTTCGGCAAAAGGAACGGACACGGTTTCGGGTACGAGGTAGCTGTTGCCGTAGTACACCTTTTCCACGCCGCTTATTTTTTCTATCTTTTCTATATCGCTGTATTCTATCTCAACTGAAAATGCGTTTGTGAGCGCGGTATAATTGTAACCTTTTTCGAATTTGATTCCGCGGCGGCGCATTGACGCAAGTATGGAGTTTTGCTTGTCCGTCATCGATTCGGCATACTTTTGTCCCGCGTTCGATGCTGCGAATTCGGCAAAGTCTTGTTTGCGCGACTTTTCTTCATAGCGGTCGTACAGACTTTCGCCTTCTACTTTGATTATGACGCTTCCCTTACCTTCGAGCGAAGATATGTTTTCCTTTATTACGGACTTGTCGTACTGGGATTCCTTTACGTCGCTCAAATCGTACTTACCCGTAACATTTTTGAGTCCGCTTCCGGACGTGACCGCAGCAGGCGCGCCGAGCGCGTCGAAATCGATACTGCCGAGGCTGACGCCTGCAAGTATCGTCACGCTGAGTACGAGTACAAGTATTTTGGCTTGGATTTTTTTAAACATAAGTCCTCCTCTCGGGTCACGCCGAACCCTTGGTCTTTCCGAAAGCCCGAGAAGCGCATCCGACGGTACTGAATAAAGCAGTCGGTTTACCGCCGTTTCGGGGGTTTGAAAAAGGACAAGATGTCCGACATCACAGTCGCCCTTTTTATGGTATTTTGTATTATTATACGCTTTTTATTTTAAATATGTCAAGTAAAACATGGAAGAAATTACTGTAATATAACTATATATATAAGTTTGAAAGTATTTTTTTGTTTTTATGCATATTTTTTTCACACAGTTCTCACAAAAATGCGGCATGCGGCGAAGAAAACGGCAAAAAACGAACCGAAACGCTTTTATGCATACGAAATCGATTTTATGCAAAATTAATGTATAAAAAGCGGGACAATGTTATGTCCCGGCTTCTCTTTGCACGCATTTATATTTTAATATAGATAACGCAACTGCAATGACAGGGATTGCCGCAATGCGGACAGTTAAATCCTTCTTCGATACTGCTTTCATACCAATAATTCGGTATCTCGATTGCACGCTCGAATCCGCATTTCTCTAAAATAGAAGCAATATTAACGACTCCGGCATGTTTCCAAGCGGGAGAAGCAAAGCTTGTAACTCCCTGCTTAGCCATTGTATTTAAACTCTCGCCAAGCAACATAGAACCCAGTCCGAGGTTTTTCGTTCGTTCATCTACTGCCACGGTTTTAATGATACCTATGTTCTTCTCGAATTTCAGCTCGTTGATATCTTTGCCGTAAGCAATCTTTTTAAGTTCGGCGTAGGAAACTTGCTTGCTTATACAGAATCCCGCTATCTTCGAGTTTTCCGAATTGTAAGCGACCAAACAGAAAGTGGAATCGTCCTCGTTTAGAATTTCCCTTAAAAACTCCTCGGTAATATAATTTTTGCCCAGGCGGCTGTCTGCGATGCGTGTGATAGACGGAAAATCCGACACTTTCGCATATCTTACTTTATAAGCGGCGTCTTGCTTTTTAAAAACATATCTGCCCGTGGTTATGCTGTTGTTTTCATTATCATAACCCGACCAGTACCCTTCCAAAGCGCCGTTGCCTTTAAGCTCCAAATAAAACGTACCGAACCCGTCATCCAAATAGCCTTTTGCTCTGTATATTCCCGCCAAACGCTTTTTGCCGTAGATACGCCCGCTGATTTTCCAGGCTTGGCGCGTACCGAACCACGTTTTGCCCCACACTCTGTTTCCGAATCTATGAAGCACGGCAGGTGCTTTTCTTACTATGATTCTGCCTCTGTCGCTGTCCTCGTACTGAGAAATGTATTTTCCCGAAAAAGTCAGTTTTCCCGACGCCATGCCGCTAGAAAACGACGTGAACGAATCCTTGGGATATTTCAATAATCCCGGCAAAGTTTCGAGTCTGGACGACAGAGAAGCCGCATTATAGGTTACCGCCTGATACATCGATATTGTCTGAATGGACTCGGGCAGCTGCGGCGGATATGTAAATTCGTCGTCTTGCAATACTATTATATTCAAGTTATATTCGATAGCGGCGGCTATCTCCGTTCTGACCCAGTCGTCGTCGGAAGAGCACCTGTTCAATGCTTCCGGCGACAAAACAAGTATGAAATTCTCAGCCTGAATCAAGCGCATTTTAAGCTGCTCGTCAAACCTGCCTGCCTCCATTCCCGTCATATCATAGAACGGATTGAACCCTTTTAATTTAAGAAAATCGTATACGCGCGCGGCAACGCCTGCTCCGCCGGCTCGTCTGTAACTTATAAATGTATCAAACATAATGCAATCTTCCTCACTGTATAATCAAACATGTACATATCATAATTACGTTTACCCAATCCGCTTACCTTTTTCACATTCATTTTAACATAATTTACATTAAAAATCAAGTCGGTTGCTGTGAACATCGACATTAAGTTATATAAAAACAGGCAACCGTCGGTTGCCTGTTTTGTGTTGGTTCTGTTTAATCGATTTACTTTCTCGGGTTTTTAATGTTTGCCTGTGCAGCGGCGAGACGGGCAATGGGAACGCGGTAAGGCGAGCAGGATACGTAGTTAAGTCCTATCTTATGGCAGAACTCGATACTCGAAGGGTCGCCGCCGTGTTCGCCGCAGATACCGCAGTGGATATTCTTGCGGGTCTTTTTGCCGAGTTCGACAGCAGTTTCCATGAGCTTGCCTACGCCCGTGGTGTCAAGACGTGCGAACGGGTCGGATTCGTAAATCTTGTTTGCATAGTACGAAGGAAGGAACTTGCCTGCGTCGTCGCGCGAGAATCCGAACGTCATCTGCGTCAAGTCGTTCGTACCGAAGCAGAAGAACTCCGCTTCCTTTGCGATTTCGTCCGCGGTAAGCGCGGCGCGGGGTATTTCTATCATAGTACCGACTTCGTACTTCAAATCGACGTTAGCCGCTTTGATGATTTCGTCGGCGGTCTTGACGACGATATCCTTGACGAACTTCATTTCTTTGACTTCGCCAGTAAGAGGAATCATTATCTCGGGAACGACTTTCCAATCCTTATGCTTCTTCCGGACGGCTATTGCGGCTTTGATTACCGCTTTGGTCTGCATTACCGCAATCTCGGGATACGTTACGGTAAGGCGGCAGCCGCGGTGTCCCATCATCGGGTTGAACTCGTGAAGGTCGGAAATGAGCTGTTTGATTGTTTCCACACTCTTGCCCTGAGCCTTGGCAAGCATTGCGATGTCCGCTTCGTCGGTGGGAACGAATTCGTGAAGAGGCGGGTCGAGGAAACGAATGGTTACGGGCTGTCCGCCGAGCGCTTCGAAGAGCCCTTCGAAATCCGCTTGTTGCATGGGCTCGATTTTGGCGAGCGCGGCTTCGCGTTCTTCCACCGTTTCGGAACAAATCATCTCGCGGAACTTGTCTATTCTACCCTCGCCGAAGAACATGTGTTCGGTACGGCAAAGACCTATGCCCTGCGCTCCGAATGCGGCAGCCTGTTTTGCGTCTGCGGGGGTGTCGGCATTGGTTCTGACGCCGAGCGCCTTATACTTGTCCGCAAGCTCCATTATTCTGCCGAAGTAGCCGCTGTTGGGGTCCGCGGGAACAGTGGGGATAAGTCCGTCGTAGATGTTGCCCGTAGAGCCGTCAAGCGAAATAGGGTCGCCCTCTTTATACACTTTTCCTGCGAGAGTGAACTTTTTGTTCTCCTCGTCCATTTTGATGTCGCCGCAACCGGAAACGCAGCAAGTACCCATGCCGCGGGCAACGACTGCCGCGTGGGAAGTCTGACCGCCGCGCACGGTAAGTATGCCCTGCGCGTACTTCATGCCCTCGATGTCTTCGGGCGAAGTTTCAAGACGGACAAGCACGACTTTCTTGCCTTTCTTGCCCTCTATAACCGCGTCTTCCGCCGTGAACACGACGCCGCCGGCAGCCGCGCCGGGGGACGCCGCTATGCCCTTGCCTATCACGTTCTTTTTGTCGGCTTCTTTGAGCGCTTTCGGGTCGAACGTCGGGTGAAGAAGCATATCCAGCGATTTTGCGTCTATCTGCATGAGCGCTTCTTTTTCGGTTATCATCTTTTCGTCGATGAGGTCGCAGGCGATTTTGATAGCCGCCGCAGCGGTACGTTTGCCGTTACGGGTTTGAAGCATGTAGAGTTTCTTGTTTTCTATCGTGAATTCCATGTCCTGCATATCGCGGTAGTGGTTTTCGAGAGTTTTGCAAACCTCTTGGAACTGCGCGAATGCTTCGGGGAATACGTCTTTCATTTTTTCTATGGGCATGGGAGTGCGAACGCCGGCGACGACGTCTTCGCCCTGGGCATTGGTAAGGAATTCGCCCATAAGCCCCTTTTCGCCCGTTGCGGGGTTACGCGTGAACGCGACGCCCGTGCCGGAAGTTTCGCCGAGGTTGCCGAACGCCATCATCTGGACGTTGACTGCGGTACCCCACGAATACGGGATATCGTGGTCCATGCGGTATATGTTTGCGCGAGGGTTGTCCCACGAACGGAACACCGCTTTGATAGCCTCGAAAAGCTGTTCCTTAGGGTCGGACGGGAAATCCTTTCCGAGCTGTTTTTTGTATTCCGCTTTAAACTGGTTGGCGAGGTTTTTAAGGTCGTCCGCATCGAGTTCGACGTCTTGGGTTACGCCTTTTTTCTCTTTCATCTCGTCGATAAGCTTTTCGAAATATTTCTTGCCGACTTCCATAACGACGTCGGAGAACATCTGAATGAATCTGCGGTAGCAGTCCCACGCCCAACGGGGATTGCCGGATTTTTTAGCCATGACTTCGACGACGGTTTCGTTAAGACCGAGGTTTAAGATGGTGTCCATCATGCCGGGCATGGACGCGCGCGCGCCGCTGCGTACCGACACCAAAAGAGGATTTTCGAGGTCGCCGAACTTCTTGCCCGTTACCTTTTCCATCTTGTCGATGTTTTCCAAAATCTCTTTCTGGATGGAATCGTTAATCTTGCGTCCGTCCTCGTAATACTGCGTGCATGCCTGTGTGGAAATAGTGAAACCCTGAGGCACGGGCAGACCTATTTTTGTCATCTCCGCGAGGTTTGCACCTTTGCCGCCGAGAAGTTCTCTCATGGACGCATCGCCCTCGGTGAACATGTAGACGTACTTTTTCTTCGCCATAATTTCTCCTTTTACTCCTTAATACTTTTCTTTTATATTTACGGGAACGCGCAAAAACATGCGCGCGAAACGCCCGCTTTCGGTATTATACCACACAATTGCCTTTTACGCAACAATTTGACGGCTTTTTCCGTAATATTACAGGATTTCTTTTACAGCCTCGTTAAGGCGTCCGAAGTCGGACAAAAGGCGTAAAATGCCCGTGCCGCCTTGGACGTCTTTGGCATGTTTCATTGCCGTGCGCATATCCGAGCGCGAAATGCCGAACGGCGCGTAGGACAGGCAGCCGCCCGACGCCGCAAAGCGTTCGAACAGCGGATATAGGTCTGGCACTTCGTGCAAAAACTCTATTATTTGCACGGCGCGGGAAAACGCGGTATCTATTCTGTTCTGCACGGCGGATTCGCAGCACTTTTTTTCTTCTTTCTCGCGCGCGGTTATTTCACCTGCCGCGTCGCCGAAAACCGCAGCCGTCTTTTTCTCCCAGCGCGAATAGTCGAAGCGTTTGGCTTTGACGAGCATGCGGCAGCGAAGCGCCGCGTACACAAACGGCAGACATCTGTAAACGCAGTATGCGCTCATTCCGAGCCACGACGCGCTTTCGTCCACGCCGCGCCCGAGGCGCGACAGAACAAACAGCACGGCGCGCGCCGACGACAGAGAGTTTGCGTCCGTATCGAATTTCGATACAAGCGTTCGGATTTGCTCCGCGCCGAGCGAAGGATTTTCGAGCGCGGTCTTTATTTCTTCGAACAGCGCCTTTTCGCTTTCGGGTATGTCGGCGGAATCGATAAACGACGAAATGCGGCGGTCTGTCAGCTCCGTGGTTTTAATCAGCAATGCGCCGAGAAGTTCGGTTTCGTTTTTCATGTTCGTTCTCCTTTGAAAATACAGGATTTGAGCGACAGCAGCTGTCTGTCGAAGTGATATTCGAAATCGTGAGCGGCGCGGCGAAGCGCTCCGTTTGCGGTTTCATCGGTATGAGCGAGCGACCCGAGCGACGCAAGCGGCGTGAGGCGAATACTCTCGGTGAGTTTTTCGGTATCGCTTATTCCGTCGTAACGCGCACCGTAGCCCTGCGCATGAAGGGCGGCAAGTATGTATTTCGCGGCTACGATACGCGGGTCGGCATTGTCGCATATCAGCGATTTGAGGGCTTTGAGCAGTTTGACAAACAAATCGGGGTTGGGTATTTCGTCCACGGCTATGTCCGCCGTTTCCAGCATAAGACAGCCTGCCGCATACGTTTGCGCGTCGTAAGTGACTTCGAACAGGCTTTCTATCTGCACCGCGCTTGCGACTGTATAATATCCGCCTTTCTCATAGAGTTCGAACCGACAGAATGCGAACGGCTGCGCCGCGAATTTCAGTTTGGCTTTCGGCTTTTTCACTCCGCGCATTTTTGCCCGAAGCATTCCGCCTTCCATAGCGAAAAGGCGAACGAGCCGGTCGTTTTCGCCGAAATCCTCCGCCTTTGTCACTATCGCAGTTACGCTTTTGCTTTCTCCCAAACCGCTTCTCCTCCGCGGCAAACACGACTTTAAAAGTCCGCGTCCTCGTCCGCCGCGCCTTCTATATCCTTGTACAGCATGTAGTAGCCCGGTTCGCCCGAAAGCGAAAACAGCGTCCATGCCAATCCCGAGCTGAGTTTTCCGTCGTCGTCGAAATATGATTCGTTCATTTTCTTTCAACCTCCGACAGATAGTATATGTGTTCGGGGGCGCGTTATACGAACGAACGCCGATTTTATTTCTTCTTTAATTTATATCCTATGTCATCGAGCACGCTGCGGCGATTGCGCCAATCGTCGCGCACCTTGACAAACAGTTTCAGATATACCTTTTCTCCGAGCAGTTTTTCTATGTCCCCTCTCGCGCTTTCGCCTATCGTTTTGAGCTTCTGTCCGCCGCTTCCTATTATTATCGACTTATGCGATTTCTTTTCGCAGACTATGTCCGCTTCGATATTTGCCAAACCGCCCTCGTCAGTCATCTTCTGAATGACCACGCCTATGCCGTGCGGAATTTCGTCCTGCAAAAACAACAGGGATTTTTCGCGGATTATTTCGCAAATCATATAGCGCTCGGATTTATCCGTATATTCGTCGGCGGGATAGTAAGGTTCTCCCTCGGGCAGTTCCTTTTCCAGATAGCCTTTCAGCAGTTCCACATTGTCGCCCGTGCGCGCGCTTGTCGGGATTATCTCCTTGATTGCGCCCCTGCCCTTTGCCGCGTTGGTCAGATACGCAAGACGGCTGAGCATGGGATAAACGGTGTCGTAACTGACAAGGTCGGTCTTGTTTATAACCACATATACGGGCGCTTTATGTGCAAGGCGGCTCTCGATGAATTCCAGCTCGGTGTCGGAAAGTTTTTTCGTCGCGTCGAGCACTATCACCACGGCGTCGACGTCGCGCTGCGCGCCCTCTATGCACTGTTCCATGTACTCGCCGAGATGAGTGCGCGGTCTATGCACGCCCGGGGTATCGACGAAAATCATTTGGTACGCGTCGGTCGTGGCAATGCCGATTATTTTATCGCGCGTGGTCTGAGCTTTCGGAGACACTATGGAAACTTTCTCTCCGACCATTGCGTTCATGAGCGAGGACTTGCCCACATTCGGGCGTCCCAAAATTGCAATAAAACCCGATTTCACTTCTTTCACCTCGTAATTTCGACTAAGGACAGAATTTGCTCTTCTCTTTCGCGCATTGCTTTTTTGTCTTCGTCCGCAATATGGTCGTAGCCGAGCAGGTGCAGCAGTCCGTGCAAAAACAGGTATGCGTATTCGCGCTCGAAACCGTGCCCGTACTCCTGCGCCTGACGGCGCGCCACGCTTTCGCAAATAAGAATGCTTCCTATAAACACCGAATCCGTTTCCGTGTCGTAATCGAACGGATAATTTTCCTTGGTAAACGGCTTTATAGCGTCGAGCATGGGAAAACTCAGCACATCGGTCGCGCTGTCCACGCCGCGCTCGCTTTTATTTACTTTTCGGATTTCTTCCTCGTCCGTACAAATAAGCTCGACTGCCGCTCTGCCTTCGAGTCCCAAAACGGAAAACGCGGCGTTCGCCGTCTTTTCAAGTATCGGGTTTGGGGTTTCGGAAAGAATTTCGAACATAGGACTCCTTTTTATAATACGGATAAGGACTGCGCCGACAAAAACATCGGGACGGATTTATTTGCCGTCGGGGTATTTAAGGCGTTCGTGGTACAGACCGCCGAACGAACCGACTATCGTACTGCGAATGGTGTTGAGGTCGCGCAGTGAAATGTCGCAGTTGTCGAACTGCCCCGCGGCTATGCGTGCGTCGATAAGCGACTTGATGAGTTTGTCTACTTTCTCGCCGTCGGGCTTATCCATGGCGCGGATTGCCGCTTCGCCGCTGTCGCATATCATTATTATAGCCGCCATTTTGGTGACGGGCGTTATTCCGTGATAAGAGTAGTCGTAAGGGTCCACGTCGCTGTCGGTGAGTTTTTTCGCCTTTTCGTAAAACACGGGAATGAGCAGCGTGCCGTGATGTTGGACGGTTACGTGGCTGATTTCTTCGGGAATACGGTATTTGCGGCAGAGTTTGAGTCCCTCGCTTGTGTGTCCGCGGATTATCTCGGCGGAAACCTCGGGGAGCAAATCGTCGTGCGGATTGGTATGCCCTGCCTGGTTTTCCTTATAGTAAAGAGGGTTTGCCAGTTTGCCGACGTCGTGGTAATAGGCGCAGGCACGCGCGAGGTAAGGATTTTCGCCTATCGCGACGGCGCACATTTCGGCAAAGTTTGCTACCGACATACAGTGGGAAAAAGTGCCGAGCGCTTCGTTGCGCAGGCGTTTGATGAGCGGCGAGTTTCTGTCCGTGAGTTCGACAAGGCGCGAATTGGTTACGAGATTGAAAATCTTTTCTATGACGGGCTGTAAAACAAGACCGGCGAGCACCTGTGCGACTACGGCTATCGCCATGTACATAAGCTGCGAAAGAAATTCTTTGAATGCGCCGCGCACGGCAAAGCACGCGTACATAAGCGCAATGCCGATAATGCCGACAACTATTCCCTTCCAAACATAGCTTAAACGCTTGGTATCGTTGGAGACATTGTATGCCGCCAGCGAGCCTGCCGCTATGCCGGTGAGCGCGACAGCCAAAACGTCGTACATGTCGAACGATGCGCCGCTTCGGGCGGCGACCGACAGTACGGTAACTATCATTACATTGCACACAAGCGAGCACACGAATGCGTCTCGGCGACGCGCAATGGGCGCAATCAAAAACGCCGTGACCGCAACCGGCATGAGATAGACGGTTACGAGCGATAAGCCGAGACATGCGGTATAGCCGAGGCACAGGCATACTATCACCGCGGTAAGTTCGCCCGTGCGGTAAATGAGTCCGCGGCGCGAATACACGAAATAGACCAAAAGCGATATGAGTATCGCCGCCGCGCCTATCGCAATCAAGACGTATGAAAGCGCGGAAATTTCTGCCGCGTTATAGCCGAAAGACAGTACCAGCGCGCCGAGCCCGAATAAATAAATCAGCGCGAACGCAAAAATCAGCGCGACCTTAACGGGTCGGCTCCCTGCGGTTTTTTTCTGCTTGGAATTTGTGTTTGCTTCCATTACTTTATATTATATCCCAAACCGCGGCTGTTGTAAAGCAATTCGACGCTGTAAAAAAAGCGCGGATTATGCCGCGCCGCAAAAGAAGCATGTGAGTTTATTGAGTTATAAGGATGAGATTCCGTTGGCTGTCGCTCGGAATACTTGCCTGCGGCTCGTGGCGTTCGCGCTACGCGCTCGGCTGAGGACAATAATAATGGGCGCAGAGTCCGACGGCGGAGAAACGAGCAAGACGCGGCGCCCCCAGATTTTCGCGTAGGAGTGTACACCCTCGTACATGACTGCGCGAAAAACACAATGGCAACAAAGTATTGCGACGCCTATACGCCGTCGGAGCAAGACGGCGGAGAAACGAGTCAGGCAAGGCAAACGGATTTTTTCGAGGGCGAGTTTACACCCCCGTAAATGACCACGAGAAAAAATCCGTTTAACACAGCATGACGATGTTTATACGCCGTCGGAGTAGGCGGAGAGGATTTTGCGCACCAACCCATGCCTGACTATATCGCTGCCTTGGAGCTTGCAAACCGCTATGCCGTCGATTTTGTCGAGAAGGCGGACTGCCTCGACAAGACCGCTGGACTGCTTGTCCGGCAAATCTATTTGGGTTATGTCGCCCGTGACGACCATTTTGCTGCCGTTTCCTATACGAGTGAGAAACATTTTCATCTGCTCGCGCGTGGTGTTCTGCGCTTCGTCCAAAATGATGAATGCGCCCGTAAGCGTGCGTCCGCGCATGTATGCGAGCGGCGCGACTTCTATCGCTCCGCGTTCGACAAGGCGCGCGCAGCCTTCGACGCCGAACATTTCTTTCAGCGCGTCGTACAGAGGGATGAGATACGGGTCGACTTTTTCCTTCAAGTCGCCCGGCAAAAAGCCGAGGCGTTCGCCTGCTTCCAGCGCGGGGCGCGTGAGAATTATGCGCGTTACCTCGCCTTTGCGGAATGCCGTGACCGCCGCCGCGACGGCAAGATAAGTTTTGCCGCTGCCTGCCGGACCGACGGCGAAAGTGAGAGTATTGTTCTCCATTGCCGTACAGTAGTCGCGCTGACCCGCGGTGAGGCATTTGATTTTTTTGCCGCCGACCGTGACGGCTTTTACGTCCTTTTCGAGCGGAAGTATTTCTTCCGTTCTGCCGCTTACGGCAAGCTCTATGAATCTTGCCATTTTATCCTTATCGACGGCATAGCCCGAGCGCAGTACCTGCACCACGCTCGTAACGAATTTTTCCGTTGCCGCTATCGCGCTTTCCTCGCCTATTATCTGCAAGCCGCCGTCCGCAACCATAAGACGGACGCCGAACGCGCGTTCTATTTCGCGTGCATTCGCGTCGCGCACCCCGAATATGCCCGAATATACGTCGTCAGTCAATTGTATTGTCTTCTTCATGTTTCTCCCAATAAAATCTCCGCAGTTATGTACAGTTCGGCGGTCACTACGCCGTCGAGCGGGTTTTTCAGAATAAGTTTTTCTCCGAGAATTTCGCCCGTGAATCTTTCCGCCATACGGGCGCGCACAATGCTTTCCGCCTGCGCCTCGGCTTCGTCTTTTGTAATTTCGTAGGGCTGTTTCACCAGCTCGTAAGCCGTAACGGTAGTGACTTTTATAGGCAGAGGCGCAAGGCAGGCAACCGCCTGCTCGGTGTCGGCAATCTCGAATTTGTCCGAGCGTTTGCCGATTTTCAGTCCGAAAATCGACAGTACGGTACTGCGCTTTATTCTGCCCGAGCGCACCGCCCTTTCGCCGCGCAACATGACGGCGATGCTTTCTTTTATGACAACTTTGCCGTAGACTTCTCCGTCGGCATTGCCCTCTTTGACGACATCTCCGCCGGTACCGATTATATCGCCGCTTATGAGAGGAGTGCCTTTGAGAACGCGCTGACCGACCTTGACGAGCGCGGTGCCGCTTCGCACCGTGATTCGGGTGATTTCGGCGTCATAGTCAGCCGTGATATATTTACGCGTCGCGTTTGCTCCGTCATCGGGTTCGAGACTTTCCGCCACGAAAACTTTGAGCGCAGTGCCTTTGACATGTATGCTGGCTTCGGCTATGCCCTCGTGTCCGCGAAGCACGCTTTCCAGCATGCGCGCGTCGAGCGTACTCTTTTTAGCCCCGCTCTTCGCGCCGTTTTGAGCCAAAAGGCGTTCGATGACGACAGAGTCCACTTTTGAATTTCCGCTTATCTCGACACGCCACACAAGCGTCTGCGAGAATGCGTACAGCGCTATGCATGCGACGAGCGTAATCACAGCCGCGAGGCGCGGAACCATGCTTTTGAGCATTGCCGCAAAGCCCGTATACCTTTCGGCAGCCACCGTGAAACCGAGGTTCTCGGCTTTTTCCGTGAGCGTACGCAAATCCTTTTTCGCAACCGTCATGCGGACGGTGCGGGGATTCTGCTTCTCTATATCCGTCACCGCAAGAGAGCTTTTCATTATCTCGGCGAGCAGTCTGTTTTGGTTGAGTCCCTCTATGCGGACGGTGACGCGGTTTTCGAACCGGATTTTCACCGCAGCTGCTCCTCCTCCGTGAGGGTGACGATTCTGCCCATTACGGTCACGCAGCCGCCGACGAGCGACGACACCGTCATGTCCTCGCCGATGAGCGAAAGACGCTTTTTACCGCAGTCGAAACACATGTTTTGCGGGTCGATTTTGAGTATGCGTTTGATACCCTCGATATACAGCGCTTTGCCGCCGTAACCTATGATATTATAGTCGAAATCGAACACGCCGACACTTTCTATTATACTGTTTGTTACTTCCCTGAAAAAACTCATACGCGCACCTTCCGTAAGATATATCTATGCGCATACGTGCGTTTTCATTACCAGAGAGAAATTCAGTCCTCTACCCGTTCGACGATTATGTTTGCGCCGCTGACCTGTTTGACCGTGACCTGTACGCCCTGCTCGATATATTCGTCCGCACTGACGTAGAAATTGATGTCGTTTATCGACATGTGGCCGCTGGGATTTACCGCGGTGGTAGTGACGCCGCGCAGTCCGACCAGATAGGAATACTCGGTATCCGAGCCGTCGTCGTCGGCTATGCCCGTGGAAAGCAGCAGCCATTCGCGTTTATGAAGCGCGAGCATGAGCAGGTGCGCCGCCAAAAGCACGAACGCCGCTATGAGCAGCATCAAAAACAGCGTGCCTATCCCTGCGTCGGAAAGCATTCTCAGCACTATCGCAAGCGCGGTTATGACCGCTCCGCAACCGTAGCCGAGTCCGCGCAGAGGACGGTAAAACTCGGTTATTATGAGCATGAGTCCGACCGCGAACAGCACTGCGGAAGTCACGTTCATGCCAGAAAACATTCTGGCGATTTCTTTGCCGAGCGTCATTGCAAACACGGTCTTACTTTCTCCTCGAAATACTTTATGCCTGCGTCAAGACACGCGATATTGGGTGCGACGAGTTTGGGTTTGCTTTCGAACACCTTTTCTACGGCGCGCTTAACCGCGTCGTAAGTCAAAGGGTCGAGGGCGGCGAGCATTGCGCCCAACATTATTATGTTACCGCCTTTCGGATTTATGCCTGCGGCGATTTCGTCGACGGGAACATATACCGCTTTGACGTCGGTGCGCTTTACTTTTGCGGCGACTATCGACGAATTGACGAAGATATATCCGCCGCTTGCCGCCGCGGATTCGAACTTTGCCAGGCTGGGTTCGTTGAAAACCGTGAGCACGTCGGGGCGCGAAACAAGAGGGCAAGCTATTTCGCCGTCGGAATAAGCGACGCTGACATTAGCCGTTCCTCCGCGCATTTCGGGGCCGTAAGAGGGCAGCCACGAAGTGTTCAAATCCATATTCATCGCGCTGTACGACACCAAAAGTCCGAGCGAAAGCACGCCCTGTCCGCCGAAGCCCGATATTATCAGTTTTTTCATTTGAGACCTCCTTTGCCGTCGACGTCTTTAAAAACGCCCAAAGGATAGAATTTTACCGCCTCGTCGCGAATGTAATCGAGGGACGCTTTCGGGGAGAGGTGGAAATTCGTCGGACACGTGGAAAGTATTTCGATGAGCGAAAAGCCCTTCTTTTCCTTTTGCATGCGGAAGCCCTTTACTATCGCGGCTTTTGTGTCGCGGATGTTTTTGACGTCGTGCATGCTTGTGCGCGCGATAAACGCGGGACCGTCAAGCGTGGCGAGCAGTTCGCATATCCTTATGGGATTGCCCTGCTCTTTGACGTCGCGTCCGCTTACGCAAGTGGTGGTCTTTTGTCCCGCCAGCGTAGTCGGAGCCATTTGTCCGCCCGTCATGCCGTAAATACCGTTGTTTATGAATATGACGGTTATGTTTTCGCCGCGCGTCGCACTGTGAACGGTTTCCGCCATGCCTATGGACGCGAGGTCGCCGTCGCCCTGGTACACGAATACGAGATTATCGGGCGTGGCGCGTTTAACTCCCGTAGCCACGGCAGGCGCTCTGCCGTGCGCGGCTTGAAGGAAATCGCATTTGAAATAGTTATACGCAAACACCGCGCAGCCGACGGGCGCTATGCCGACGCAGCTGTCGAGCATGCCGACTTCTTCGACTGCTTCGGCAATGAGTCTGTGAACCATGCCGTGGGTGCAGCCCGGGCAGTAATGCAGGGGCGTATCGGTGAGCAATGCGGGTTTTGTGAAATCGGGCATTATTCTTTACCTCCCGTTATCCTTTGTACGATGTCTTCGGGGTACATTATGTTTCCTCCGCACCGTCCGAAAAACTCGACGGATTTGAGTCCGTCCACCGCAAGGCGCACGTCCTCGACCATTTGTCCCATACTGAGCTCCACCGTAAGGAATTTGCGGACGTGTTTTTCCGCCGCCGCTTTTTTTATTATTTCTGACGGGAACGGGAACAGCGTTATCGGACGGATGAGTCCCGCCTTTACGCCCTTTTCGCGCAAGGCGTCCACGGCGGCTTTTGCGATACGCGCCACGGTGCCGTATGCGACAATCACGGTTTCGGCGTCATCGGTTTTGTAGAGTTCCGCCTCTATATCCTTTTCCATTTGCTTATACGTGTCGAACAGTTCGCGGTTATGCGCTTCGAGCGTGTCGGGCGACATGTATATCGAGTTTATTATACGCTGTTTTCCGCCGTTGTTTCCGCTTGCCGCCCACTCCTTTTTCGGGAGCTTTTCAAGGTCTGCAAACTCGGGGATTTGCGCGGCTTCGCACATCTGCCCCAGCATACCGTCGCCGAGAATCATTACGGGGCAACGGTACTCGTCGGCTTTGAAAAATGCCTTATAGGTCAAGTCCGCGGCTTCCTGCACTCCGCTCGGAGCATACACGAGCATGTGATAATCGCCGTGTCCGCCGCCTTTCGTGGCTTGAAAATAGTCGGACTGACTCGGCTGAATGCCACCGAGTCCCGGACCCGCGCGCATCATGTTCACGATAACGCAGGGCACTCGCGCGCCCGCTATGTAGCTTATGCCTTCCTGTTTGAGGCTGATTCCGGGAGATGAAGAGCTTGTCATGGCTCTCGCGCCCGCGCCGCCCGCGCCGTAAACCATATTGATTGCGGCGACCTCGCTTTCCGCCTGTACGAAACTTCCGCCGACTTCTTTCATTCTGCGGCTCATATATTCGGGGATTTCATTCTGCGGCGTTATGGGATAGCCGAAAAAGCAACGGCAGCCCGCCGCTATCGCGCTTTCCGCAACCGCTTCGTTTCCTTTCCAAAGTTTTTTCATAAATTCTCCTTTTATGTAAGCGGTTAACCTTTTACCGTTATGGCGGTATCGGGGCAGACTGTGTAACAGAATCCGCACGCTATGCACTTGCTTTCCTCCGCACACTCGGCGGTTTTATATCCTGCATTGTTGGTTGTTTCACCGATACGCATTATTTTTTTCGGGCAATACTCGACACAGAGCGAGCAGCCCTTGCATACGTTTTTATCCACGGTTATTTTTGACATAATTTGTTCTCCTATTATCGCACTTTGTAGAACAGATACTGTTGGGCATATCCTGCCAGCTCGCCGTAGCGGCCGAGGTAGTATTTGCGCACTTTCGCAGGGGTGTCCAAAGTTTCGGATTTATTGGATTTGAAAATCCAGGTATCGACGGGATAGCAGTCGCTCCTTCCCATGCCGAACAGCGCAATACAATCGGCGACTTTCGGACCTATGCCCGGCAGCGAACACAGAAGTTTGCATGCCGTTTCGGTATCCGCCGCAAGTATGCGGTTTTTGATATCGGTTTCGGTAA
Source organism: Clostridia bacterium (assembly GCA_022793815.1). Classification (GTDB taxonomy): domain Bacteria; phylum Bacillota; class Clostridia; order Christensenellales; family Pumilibacteraceae; genus MGBC157735. Next base: position 75,934 of record JAAWDP010000002.1, read on the forward strand.
GAGCGCGGACGGCGCCGCACAGGTATCTGTCGCGGAAACCGCAGCCGAGTTTTCTGTAAGTTTCGGCGTCGACGTTCTTTAAACGCTCCAATGTCGGAAAGGCTTTGTATCCGCCCATATCTTCGCCGAAGTTTTCGCACAGCCGCTCTATTATTCCCTTTATTCGCGGAATATTGTTGTTTGCGCTTATTATGAACGAGAGCACGGTTTCGTCGAAATTCTGTCTGAGTATGCGTATGCCCTTGCCGACGGTTATGCCCTCTTTCAGTTCTTCGAAAGCCATAAGGCGGCTGACTATTGCGCCGTAGTCGCGTTTCAAGTCGAAGTAGTCCGCGAAATATTCGGGCGAATCGGTGTCTATGCATGTGGCGTCGCCTTTCGACGTGATTCGCGCGCGCTTATCGGCGGAATGAATGAAATAGTCCTGCTCGCCTATTTTTTCATAGCGGAACACCTGTCCGCATTCGAGCGTGGCTTTGGGTTGGAAATATTCTCCGTCGTACAGTCTTATCATTCGCTTCTCCGAATTATTCCAAAACGGCGAGGTCACCTTGATTTAAGGCAACCCCGCCGCGATTGTAGCAAGTCTTTTATGCGGGGTAAACGCTTACCCGCTTTTTGTTGTTCTTTTTCTCGAACTTGACTTTACCGTCGACAAGCGCGTACAGGGTATCGTCGCTGCCTATGCCGACATTCACGCCCGGATGGGTGGCGGTACCGCGCTGACGGACGAGAATGTTGCCCGCAAGCACGAACTGACCGTCGTAACGCTTGACGCCGAGACGCTGTGCCGCGGAATCGCGTCCGTTCTTGGACGAGCCCATACCTTTTTTATGTGCGAATAATTGTATATTGATAAACATTATTGTTTTACCTCCTGAATTTTTATGGTGGTTTCTTTACGAGGGCTTAGAAGCGAGCAAGACGAGCAGCAGGCGACGAGACCGAGGTAGTGTACTTTGGCGTACATGACCGAAGGTCGAGGAGCGCGCAGGTCGTGTTGCGAAGTTTATAAGCACTCTAATTTGATGTATTTGGAAAAGCCTTCGTGCAAATCGGAAATGCCGCAAAGCATTGTTCCGAGAATTATATCGGCGTCGTGACGGCTTGCTTCGTCAAGTTCGGGCAACTCCATATTCAAGTACCCTCTCTTTTCGTCGCGTTTCAGCCTTACGTTTATGCCGACTATCTGCATGAGTCCGAGCACTGCGGTCTGCACCACCGACGAAAGCGCGGCGCAGACGATGTCCTCGCCCTCCTCGCCGTAATCGGTGTGTCCGTCGCACTCGACTGCCGTAATGTGACCGTCCTTTCTTGTTACGGTTATTGCGGTCATTACGCTATCTTTTCGATTTTGACCGTTGTGAACTGCTGACGGTGACCTTTCTTTTTGCGCTCGTTCTTCTTGGGTTTGTACTTGAAGACGATTATCTTCTTGTCTTTGCCGTGTGCAACGATTTTAGCGGCTGCTTTCATGCCCTCTACGTCCTTGCCTGCGGAGATTTTTTCTCCGTCGACAGTCATGAGCACGGCAAATTCCACCGACGCGCCGGGCTCCGCGTTTATCTTCTCCACTTTGAGAGTGTCGCCCTCCGCCACTTTGAACTGCTTTCCGCCTGCTTCGATTACTGCGTACATGTTTAGTCTACCTCCTGTAATTAGTATCCGTTGTAAAGGCAGCGCGACCGCGGCGCGGCGGCATTTGAAAGCCTCTTCCACACGACTCGGGAACTATTATACTATAACGCAAGCAAATATGTCAAGCAAAATCAAAGAGGTGAGAAATAAAAATATCCGCAGTTTCGGCATACGGCAAAGGAGCCGAAGTTTCGGCTCCTTTTTTGTTTGTTGTATTTGTTTCTCGGATTGTCGATTATATCTCGCGCCAAGAGGCGTAGAGTCTGAATTCGGAGTCATCTTCTATGACGGGTACAGTATCGAAATCCCACAAGTTCTCACATTCGGGTTCGGTGTACCAACCGGTAAATTCGTAGCCGCTTCTTTCGGGAGCAAAGGGCTCATGTATTTTTTCGCCTTCTTTGACATTATCCAGTCCGCAATATCCGTAGTTGTCTTCTGTCGAGTAGTTGTTTATAAAAACAACATTTGCAGCAGAAAACTCAAACTCTTCCAGAAGTTCATCCTTTCCTATAAGAGAACCGTAACAATACATGTTTTTCGACTCGACATACAGACCATCTCCATATAGACCGTCATGTACTACGGGATAGCAACACATTATATCGGTTTCTTTACCTACAAAGTATCGTATATGAACATAGTTATAGCTCCAATAACTGTTATCATAAACGTATATTTTTTTAATGTTTCCACCGTCCACTTTATACCACCTGTTGAGACCGCGGTCCCAATAGCCGATAAACATCACAGGCTTTCCGTCTATTTCTCTCGGAATATCTATAATTTCTTGCTGTAAGCCTAACTCAGTAAAGCCGATTATGGCAATTAAAGGTCCTTTATCTCTATCTTTAAAGTAATTATGCTCTCCGACAACAACGTACCGAAAATAACCGTCGCTGAATTCTTCTAACGGGTCGTAGCATGCCTTGCATGTAGGGGCATAGTGCATAAAAAGAAAGAGCATGGCTACAAAAATAAGATTTATGTGTTTTGCTTTCATTAACAATATTCCTCCTTGATAACAATTTCCCGATGTTTACCGCTTATAGAAACAAAAAAATCAATTGAATTGACGAACCGCTACTCAATGAATATGCTTTTCGTATTAAGTATATCATATTTGTAAAAAAAAGTCAATACCCTATTTTTCCGCACCGCGCAACAATACACGGCGGCGAAAGAGAAAATAAAAGAAAAAGGGAGCGAACAGTTAAGTCAGCCTGTTCGCTCTCTTTGATGTTACACATTGTAAATAAGAAAGTTGTTCTTAGGATATAAGCGAGAGTAGACTTCTCTCGGACGGTTAAGGTTACTGTTAAACCGTCTTCC
>JAAWDP010000003.1 GCA_022793815.1 Clostridia bacterium
CGGAAAATTCTATTGCTATAACCACTACATACGGCGCGAGGATATAGAACAAGTGGTGCTTAACGATATACGCGCAAAGGCAAAGCTAATCTTGGACGATGAGCAAAAGGCACGAGCGGACTTCTTGAAATACAAAGAACAAATCTCGGCAAAGCTATATAACGAGGATAAGAAATCCCTTGCGCAAAAGACGAAACGGTTTAACGAGCTTGAACGGCTGACGCAATCGGTTTACGAGGACAAAGTGTTAGGCAAGATACCCGAAGATATTTGTTTGAAACTTCTTGCCAAGTACAACGAAGAACAAACCGCATTAAAAATCGAAATTGAAGAACTTGAAAACGCGCTGTCCGTCGTAAGCAAGAACGAAGCCGACGTGGATGAATTTATCCGCAGACTCAAACGCTATACCGACGTACCCGAACTTACACGGGAATTGTGCCTTGAACTCATAGAATATATAACAATAGGCGCAAGCCCCGACGACAAAACGGGCGCAAGAGAAATCCACATCTACTACAAACTTTTGGGCAAAGAAACTTAACCAAATAACTACATTGTCCATTTGCGCATATTAGTAAAGCGTTTTGCGGCAAGTGCGACACGGCTATGATTGCCGACGGCGGCACGAGCAAGACGGGCAAAACGCACCAATACTATGCTTGCAAGAAAAAGAAAAAAGGCGAGTGCAAAAAGCACCGCGAGGAAAAAGTCAGGCTGGAATTTTACGTTACCCAAATGGTACGCGACTTTTTAAGCGACAAGGAAAACGTCCAAATCGCCGTGCGCGACACGCTCAAATATTACGACAATCGAACGGGCGCGGACAATATAAAGAGCCTTGAAACACGCATAGCGAAAGCGCGCAAGGACATTGAGGAAATGACAACGGCGTTTATCGAGGCGAAAAGCGCATTGTTGCGAGAAAGCATAGAAAAGCGAATGACCGACTACGAAAAACTGATAAAAGATTTAGAGAGCCAAAAAACGCAGTTAGAGTACGAGCGCGGTTTACAAGTAAGCGAAAGCGACTTGCTTGACTACATAGCCGAGTTATTGAAAGGCGACCCCGCCGACAAAGACTACCAAAAGCAACTGATTGACAACCTTGTTTATAAGGTGTTTATAGACGACGACAATATTATACCGATATTGACGATAGGCAACGGCAAGGAAATACAAAACGTGCGGCTGTCGGAAGTGAAAGAGGTTTTGGAAAAACTTTACGGCAAAAGTGTTCAAACGCAATTACCACCCGCCCGCCAATAGCCCCGAGAGTGACCCTTTCGGGGGTTTTTTATTGGACAAAAGAATTTATTTGTGCTAATATTTTTTCAAGATTGCGGTAAATTATTTGCGCCAAATCAACCCATGGAATTATTCTTAGGCAAACATCTTAAAAATACGTTTTAGGTTTACTGTTTAAAAAAAATCCGCCGTAAAAGCGGATTGTCGGTATATTTATTTGCGTTCGAATATCACGAACTCGCAGTCGATGTCGCAGTTCATGGCTTTCAGATAAGCCGAATTGTCGATTTTGACGAGTTTATTCAGTTTTTCGAACAGGGCGTCGTAACACGGATGCATGGACGGCACAATAAGCGTTCCGTTTTCGAATATCATCATAAGGCGCACGGTGTCGTCAACGAAAGTCAAATCCGACACCTGCACGATGAGTTTAAGCAATTTCTCCGTGTCGTAGACGCCGTTTGAGGTATGAATCATTCCGTTTTTGACCCAAATTCTGTCGCCTGCCGACACCACCGTAGTTTCCATATCTTATTCTCCTTTGGTATCTTACCGCCGCTCATCTTTTGAGTATCTCGGAAAGCACCGTCTTTTTGACAAGAGCGTAGTCTTTTGTCTGCTGCGGCGTGAACGTCACAAGCGGCAGCTTTGCTTTGCGGCAAATTTCGTTTACCTTCGCGTCGCGCTGTTTTCTGTCCGCCCTATTGTGCGAAGAATCGTTCAGCTCCACAAGCAGCAGCGGCGCATAAGTGACTTTATCCACGAACACATAATCGACTATCCTGAACAGTTCGTTTCTGTACGTCGTTTCCGTTCGCTTGTCTATGACGCTTGCCAACACACACTGCGGCAGCACTTCGTAACGGTTGGGGGCAATTCGTCTGAGCGTCTGTAAAAATTCGCACTCCGCCGCCGTAACAAGACTTTTTTTTCGTACATATTTCGCGGTTGTGTATTCTTCGCGTCTGACTGCGCCGTATAAAACGAGTATGCCGCCCAAAACCGCAAGAGCGATACCGACATACCTGCCTGCGTCGGTGAAATGCACCGCAAACGCTATGCCGACTCCGAGAAATATTATTCCCGCGGCGGCGGCACCCAGCCGCTGTGCGTTACCGTTTTTCACGAAACCCGATTATTCGGCTTTTGCGCCGCGCGGTCCGTTCTCGCGCTTGCAATAGATGACTATACGGCGATTGGGTTCTTTGCCTTCGCTCTTGGTCACTACTTTATCGTTATCGGAAAGAGCGGCGTGAATGATTTTCCGCGTTGCGCTGTTCATGGGTTCCATGCACACTTTTCTGCCCTGCTTCACGCATTTGTTCGCCATTTTTTCCGCAGTTCTTATCACCGATTCTATTTGCTTGAAACGGTAGCCGTTGGAATCGAGAGAAAGCTTGACGTACTTGCCTTCGCCCTTATTGGCGACAAGCCCTGCAAGGTATTCGAGCGAGTCGAGAGTTTCTCCGCGGTAGCCTATTACGGCACTGTCGTCCGTACAGAGGTCCACATCCAAATCAAAACCGTGCCCTTCGTATTTTATCTCGGTTTGCACGCCCATTTTGGCAAGCGTCTGCTTTATGAATCCGATGACCGAATCGATTGATTCGGAAGGGATTTCGTTGGGCGCATCGGACTTTTTCGGCGGTTCTATTTTCAGGCGGATATCTTCTTTTGCTTCCGTCTGCGGCTGCTTGGTACGAGGCTGCTGAGCGGGCGCGGGCTTCGGTTTTTCAGCAGGCGCTTGCGCAAGGTTCTCTTTCCTCTCCTGCTGTTTTGCGTCCTCGGATTTAAAGTCACGCTTATCCTGCTCGGGGGATTTTTTTTCGAAATCCGAACGGTTGAACCTTTCGAACTTCTTATCGTTTGCCTTGTCGTATTTCGCGCGGCTTTTCTCGCGCTCTCGTTTGACTTCGTCGGTAAGCGACATTATGATTTTGGCTTTGCCGAAAAATCCGCCCGCTTCCAATACCTGCACGTCGACTTCGTCTATGGTGGCGGACAGTCTGTCGAGTCCTTCCTTTACGGCGTCCTCTATTTTTTTTGCCGTTATTTCTACGCTCTCCATATTACTTGTCCTTCTTATTATTTTTCACAAGGTCGTTGGGGTCGGGTCTGCCGTACTTTATTATTGTCGTCTGTACGGCTTTATCCGCCTTTCTGTCTTTAAGCGCAAATATTCCCGTCGTGAGCAAGTTGAGCAGTACCGTCATACCCGAGTTGAGAACGATGTAGAGCGTGAATGCGGTGGTATAACTGACCGAGAAGAAAATCATCATGAGCGGGAAAAGCACCATCATGAACTTCATACTGCCCGCACCGGCTGCCTCCTGTCCTGCCTTTTTCTGCTGACGCATGGTGATGAACTGCGATAAAAACGACAGTCCTGCGGCAAGTATGGGCAGTACCAAAATACCGTTTGTTTTGTTGCTTTCGTGCGTGCGGAGTCTTGCGGTTACGGAGTCGTAATACGAACCCGAAACAAGTCCCTCGAACGACGCCTTATCTTCGAGTTTCAAAGACTTCAATTTTTCCAGTTCCTCTTTCTCGGCGGAAAATCCGAGCTTCGCAAGCTTACCGCTGTTTTTGCCCCAGTTGCCGACGGCGCTCATAAAGCCGCTGTGTTCCAAAATCGGCTTTTTCCACGGCACGTCCGGCGACCAGATATTTTTAATCCAAAGGAAGCTTTGTCGGTTGCTTTCGCCGCTGTTGCTGTAATATTCGTATACGGCGTCCTGCCCCGCTTTTTCGGCTTCGGCTTTTATGCCTGCCTTGCCGTCGTCGTCGAGATTGTCATAATCCACGCCGTCTATTACGACGGTGTAAGCCGAGTCGTAAACATCTACCCATTCAAGGTACTGACGCATTATCATGTACTGGCTTATATTGTTCAGACCCGAAAACAGCCAAAAGAATATGACCATTGTCACGATTGCCGGCAGACATGCGGACATGTAGCTGTAACCCTCGCGCTTGTTCAACTGCATTTGCTTTTGCTGAAATTCCTGCGTGTTTGCGCCGCAGGCTTTTTTCAGCTTGTCCATTTCGGGTTTCAATCGTTCGGTTATCTTCTGGTTTTTGCGCATCTTATACCGCTGATACAAGTCGAGCGGATATAAGATAAGTTTCAAAAGCACCGTAAATAACACGATACGCCAACCGTAATCTTTGACGAACGAGAAAAGATTGAGAATAAGCCATTCCCAAACGCCGCCGGGCATATTTTCGACAACAGGTTGGGCTATCGCGGTCAAGCCCGTTAAAAAAGCCATTTCATATCTCCTTTTGGATTATCGGGTACAGGGTCGAATCCGCCCTCGTTCCAAGGCACGCATCTGAATATCCGTTTTGCTCCTATCGCTATACCCTTGACGACTCCGAAACGCTCGATTGCCGTAAGCATGTACGTGGAACAACTGGGATGATAGATGCACACGTTAGGCAACAGCGGCGAAATGCATTTCTTGTAGAAAAGCACGAGCCCTTTGAAAAACCACCTGAACGTAATGATTTCTACTATCGGATTTCTCTTTCGCACTTAAAGCAATCCTGCCTTTGAGAGTAGTTTTTCCATTGTTTCTTCGAGTTGGGAATAAGTCATTTCGCTTGCACCGTTCTTTACGGAAAACACCGCTTGGACGCCGCCTTTGACTTTGTCCCTGCGCTCTTGTATCACGGCGCGCATACGACGTTTGACTTTGTTGCGCACGGTTGCTTTGCCGACCTTGTTCGGAACGCTGAACCCGAATTTCACGCTTTTGCCGCCGCGGACGAAAATCAAAGAAACGACTCCGCTTTTTACGGCGTTGCCTTTGCGGTAAACGTAGTTGAACGAACCGTGTTTCGTAAGCCTGTATCTTTTGGCAAGCAAATTCGAAAACTCCCTTTTGAATAAAAAGTCATCTCGCAAAATATGCCCGATGACTCCTTATCCACTTCGATTATTGAAAGATTTTAGTGAGAGCCGAGGGGCTTGACCGCCACGTTCTTTCTGCCCTTTCTTCTTCTTCTCGAAAGCACGTTGCGACCCGACTTGCTTGCCATACGCTGGCGGAAGCCGTGCACTTTGAGTCTGGTTCTCTTCTTGGGTTGATAAGTTCTCTTCATGATTGTCTGTCCTTTCTTACAAAATTTCTAAAATAGCACCTGTATATTATAAATGAATTTCTTTTTTTAGTCAACTATATTTGACTTGTTGGATTTATCTTTTTTCGGCTGCGCCGCTTTGCTTGCGTTTTTTGCCGCAATGGGATATACTTATTTTACGGAGGGCGTGTACGGTGTCAATGCAAAAAATACTCAGTTCCATGCGCAGGGCTGTCGAACAGTTCGATATGATTTGCGACGGCGACAAAGTGACGGTCGGTTTGTCGGGCGGCAAAGATTCGCTTGTACTTCTTGCCGCGCTTGCCGCGTTCCGCAAGTTTTCGCCGAAAAAATTTACGCTTGCGGCAGTAACCGTGGATATGGGACTGGGCGCGGACTTTTCGCCGCTCAAAGATTTCTGCTCGGGACTCGACGTCGAACACCGACTTATAGAAACTCAAATCGGCGAAATAATTTTCGATATACGCAAAGAAAAAAGTCCCTGTTCGCTGTGCAGCAAGATGCGCCGCGGCGCGCTGAACACGGCAATAATCGAAAGCGGCGGCGGAGTGCTTGCCTTGGGGCACCATGCCGACGACGTTGCGGAAACATTTTTCCTTTCGCTTCTGTACGAAGGGCGTCTGTCCACGTTCGCGCCGAAAAGTTATATGAGCCGCTCGGGCATAACGCTTATCAGACCGCTGATACTGACCGAAGAAAAAGATATAATCCCCGTTGCGAAAGATTTGCCTGTGGTACACAATCCGTGTCCGTGCAACCGCGTAACCAAACGCGAATATATGAAGGACCTTATAAAAAAGCTCAACCGCGACATTCCCGCGGCGAAAGACAGCATACTTACCGCCCTATTCCACCCCGAACGCAACAATTTGTGGGACAAAGCGCAAGAGGTTTTCAGCCGCGAAAAAGGCGGCGGAAACGACGAATAAAAGAAAATTTACGGGCGGCGGTCAAACGCTTGACATTGCACGGTATTTATAATAAAATATACCCACTGTGGGCAATTAACTCAGCGGGAGAGTGTCACCTTGACATGGTGGAAGTCACAGGTTCGAATCCTGTATTGCCCACCAACTGAAACCTAAAACGAACCACTAATTAAGTGTTCGGGTTGGGTTTTTTTCTTTTGCCGTTTTTAGTTTTCGGCGGTGGTATCACGTTTATTCGGTTTTGTTTCGTTGTGGCGGGTGCTTGTCCGCGCCGCTATGCGGCGCGGAAGCACCCGCCACAGTGCCATCTATCGACATTATACGCAAACGTGACGCATAGTCCGTTGTGAAAAAAGTCACTTTTTCTTATAATGTATTCAAGAAAGGTGGTACTACTTATGGATATTAAAATTACTGTTGGTAAAAGAGTAAAAGAACTACGCTATAAACTTGGCATAAGTCAAGAAGAGCTAGCTTATAATGCTCAGCTAGATAGAACATATATAACAAGTGTTGAACGTGGTAAACGAAATATTTCTATTGTTAATGTCGAAAAAATAGCACAAGCATTGCAAGTTAGTCTTGCGGAATTTTTTTCATTTTCCGAGGAGAATAAATAATGTCATTGATTGCAAAAGATGAAAGGCATCAAGCTCAAATTAATGCTGGCACATTGGGAAGAAACAAAGGACACAAATTTGAAAATTTATTATCATGCGCTATAAATAATTACAGTTTTGAAGAAATAGTGCCGCAACGAAATGTATTCCATCTTTTTTGTGGAAATCCTGCTCATCTACTTTTACAATATATTGCCAATGATATAAATGAAACTATTGTTTCTGCTAAAGCATGGTGGTTAGGTGCATTGGCAACTTCCGGGGTTGGAGACAAACTATTAGACGAGAATGGAAATCCAATAACAAAATCCAAGTCTGATATCTTAATAGAACTTGTACTCAAATCAAATGTAAAAAAATTGGTTGGTATCTCTGTAAAAACCTGCGATAAGAAAACGCCTACTAATGACCAAATGTATTTTACTACAGCTAGAGCATTTTGCAACTTACTTGAAACAAACGGTATTCACGTAAGTGATGAAGCCATAAAGGGGTTGTCTCAGTTTTGTGGCGATATTGGGTATAGACCTAAAGATATATTAGATGAATCTTTATTAAAATTGCGTATATCAGATCCAAATAGATTTTACTGGGAAGAATTATCACTTACTGCACAAAATGATTGGAAAACTATTATTACGAATCATCAAGATGCAATAACTCGCCTTTTGTTTCAAAAAGCATATAGAAACGACCCCTATGCACCGGATTATCTAATACACCAAACGGTAAAATATGAAAATTTTGATTGTTGTAAAGTAGCATTGTTCTCTATGGATGAGGTGATATCATACTCAAAGCAATATAGTGGTTATGTATTATCTACATATAAAATAAAAAAGGGGACATATAAACATGATAACGCAATCCACTCTGCCCCAAGATTTGGATACATTCAATTCCAAAGAGGTGGACAGAAACAACATCCAACACAGCTACAATTTAATCTAAAAGCAGGCTATTTTAATCATCTTCCAATAGCAGCTGATTAAAAATTTCTTCTGCTAATTTTTTTGCAAAGAGTGGTGGAACCGCATTGCCAATTGCTTTTCGTATGTTTCCCCAATTGCCTTTGAATATAAATTCATCTGGGAATGATTGAACTCGCGCTGCTTCACGGATTGTTAAAGCTCTCGTTGCAGTAGGATGTACATTGCGACATCCAGATATCATACTAAAATTAGTGGAAATTGTTGAGCACGGCTCATCCCACATTATTCTTTTATAAGTAGTATTAAACCCACTGGGGGGACGCAGTGAGGGGTCTTTGTTTTCGTGTGCACTACAGCCCTCTGGAACATTTTTTAGCCACTTAATGACATGCTCGGGGTGGACAACGCTCCAATGTAAAGGGTCGGACGATGATTCTCCAGACTCAAGATATGGTAAGTCATGTGTTGCGTCTCTAAATGTTAATGCTTGCTTGTAATTAGATTTAATGGAAGTTTGATTATGCTGACCAATGTAATGTGTAGGATGAGGGAATACAAAATTACCTTGATTAATATCGTTTCGCACTCCTACTAAAATAATACGTTCACGAGATTGTGGCACACCATATTCATAGGTATTTATTTCTTTTTTTGTTATGGTATAGCCTTCCTTTTGAAAAGCTGAAAGAATATTTTCAATAAACAGCGTACCATCGGGTGTTTTCATTGAAGTTAATAGTCGTACATTTTCCATAACAAACACTTTGGGACGAAGGATTGATACAATATGGACATAGTATTTATATAGCTGATTTCTTATATCATTAGGGTCTCGTTTCCCTGCTAAGCTAAAACCTTGGCAAGGCGGACCTCCAATTATGACATCAATTGAACCATACTCTTCTTTCCACTTCTTTAAATCTTCATCTTTAATCAAACAAATATTCTTTTCTAATAGTTTACTGTTTGGAAAATTATCTGCATATATAGCATTTACGGATGGTTCGATTTCAACATGCCCTATAAGATTATATCCTTTTGCCGCAAACCCTAATGACATACCTCCACAGCCAGAAAATAAAGCTAATGTTTTGGGGGCATTTAACGCTACTGGATTTTGTGCGGATTGATAGATGTTTGAAAGAGTTTTAACATAGTCAGTTTTGCCAATATCTCTTCTATTTTGCAACCGCGATACATAATCTTTAGCTGTATGAATAGGTGCAGGTGTCCCTTTCTTAGAAACAGTAGAAATTGCAATGCGCTTTTTTCTTACATCAAAAGTATTACTTTCAATAAGGTTAATTGATTTCTGTAGTGCTGAAAATAGAACGGAAATATCTTCCGAAGATGGTATTGTTTTTCCTAGCTCCCAATTAGAAATAGTCGCAGGAGAATACCCCGACATTTTCGACAGTTTAATTTGGCTTATTTTGTATTGTTGTCGCAGCTTTTTAATCTCACTATAATTCATGATTTTTCCCATAAAACATTGCGTAAAAATGACTTATTTTAATTATATCAGAAATTATAGATGTATGCAAGTTTTATATATGAAGAAATTCGTTTTAGGTTGTTTTTGCTCCACCACCACCGAAAGCGCAAATCGAACAGCTCGGTTTGGGCTTTTTTGTTTTAGGTTATTGCCGAGAGCAAGCAGAAAAGCCCGTTACGCCGTAACGGGCTTTTTGTTTCGGCAATAAATTATAAAATATGCATTGCCGGATAACAACAGCCGCCCTACTGCCGAAAATCTTGACAAACATACCTGCAAGTTATATAATATGACGGTATAAAAGTTTGCCGAAAACGGCGGAGGTAAAGATGGAACAGCTTTTGCTTAAAGCATGTCAGAACGGACAAAAGGGAGTTGTAATCGCCTTTTTGAAAAAAGAAGGGATAAACGTGGACGCAGTGGACGGCATGGGTCTTTCGCCGTTGCATTACGCATGCCGAAAAGGCTTTAAGGACATAGTCAAACTTCTTTTGGACAAGGGCGCGAACATAAACGCGCTTTCCAATACGTCCGTGTCGCCGCTGCACTGTGCAGCCGCGTCCGGCAACAAAGAAGTAATCAAGCTCGCCGTAGACGGCGGCGCGGACACTTCGGCAACGGACAAAGACGGCAAGAATCCGCTTATGTACGCAATCGAGGCGAAAAAAGCCGACGCCGCAAAATATCTGATAGAACTCGGCGCGGACGCTGCGGCGGCGGACAATTCTGGACGCACCGCGCTTGACTACGCAAACGCATACGGACTTGTCCAGCTTATAGGATTGATTTCGACTGACGGTGCGGGAACTACCGACGCTTACGGCAACACACCGCTGCACCAAGCCTGCCACAACGGACAGAGCGAAGTTGTCAAGGCAATGCTTGCAAGCGGCAAGTGCGACATAAACGCGCGTAACGACGCTATGTACACCCCTCTGTGCATAGCGTCGGACGAGGACAATCTTTTAATAGCGGAATTACTGCTCGACGCAGGCGCAGACGCAAACATAAGCGGCGAGCAAGGCAATATGCCGCTGCATTTCGCCGCAGACAACGGCAACGAGCGCCTTGTCAAAAAGCTTATGGCGTGCGGCGCGAAACTCGACGAACGAAACGAGGACGGCAGAACCGCACTCATAATCGCGGCTTGCGGCGGATACAATTATATAGTCGGCGCGCTTATCGACGGCGGCGCGGACGTAACGAAAGCCGACCTCGACGGACACACGGCACTTTATTATGCAACGGAAGCAGGATTCAACGACATCGTCGAAAAGCTTATTATCGCCGGCGCGGAAAACTGATAAGTTCGGGAGTCGAAAATGGACATCAAGCAATTCACTGAAAAATTATCCAAATCGAGCGCATGTTCAAACGGCAAATATGTGCCCTGGTGGAACAATTGGGAAAACGACTATATGTGCCGTTACAACGTTTTATCCGCCGAGGAGATTGCCGAAGCCGAAACGCTGACGGCAGCCGCAACCGACGAGGAACTCACCTCCCCTGTCTATGCGAGCAAATATTCGCTGTTTCACCTGCTTGTGTGGTGTAATCTATACAATGCCGTCAAATCCGCAATCGAACGCAAAATCGACGTCGATTTAACCGACGGCGGCGGAAAAGGCATAACGCCGCTTATGCTCGCATGCCACCGCACCAACCGGGAAATGGTTAAACTTCTTCTCAACGCGGGCGCGGACAAAAACCGCACGGACGCTTCCGGCAGAACATGCTGGCATTTCATAGCCGGCGCAAGAACGGGACTTACGGGCGACATGCATTGCAAATCTTCGAGCCGCGACCAGCTTTTGGAAATAGCCGATTTGCTCGGCGACAACGTAAACGCCGCAGACACGGACGGCATAACTCCGCTCGCCTTCATCGTAACGAATATCGACAACGAAGTATCGAGCCGCCTCTTCGACAAACTAATCGCCAAAGGCGCAAAGACGGACTATAAAGACCAAAAGGGCAATTCCCTGCTCATGCTTGCAATCAAGAACAATCATAACACGGTCGCGCTCCGCCTCGCGCACGACAAGTCGCTTGTCAACATCGCAAACGCTGCCGGCGAAACACCGCTTGAAAAAGCCGAGGATTTCAGAAAAACCGCGGTTTGCATGGCGCTAAAAGAAAACGGCGCAAAAGGTGACAGCCGGTATGCGCGCCTTTCCGTTTCCGAACTCGCACAAGCCGCGTCAAACGCATTTGCTTTCTTCAACGAAAACGACCCCGTTGCACCTGCGCTGTACCTCGCGCAAAAACTTATAAACACCATAGACCCGGACGACGACGACGAAGTGAGAAACATTGCGGATATACTGCCCGCCGCACTCGGTCACGACGAAAACGGTTCGGTGCTCGATATGATTAAAAAGGCAGGCATAAGCCTTACCGAAAAGTTCAGCAGCCGCGGAGTATGGTGTCTGCGCGACAAATGCTTTTCCTGGCGCGCGGGACTGGGCGCAATAAAAAAACTGATTTCTATGGGCATAGATATAAATTCCGCAATAGTGGACGGGATAACGCCCGTCCATATCATAGCCGACCAATACTCGGACAGTTTCAAAGACGAACGGTACGGCTATTTCGAGGATGCGGCAAGAATGTTCAGCGCCGAATCGGCGACGGCGCTCGATAACCAAGGCGTTTCCGCCATGCATGCGGCGGCAAGCTCGGGACATGCGGGAATGCTGAAAGCCATGGCGGAAATCGGCGCGGACATAAACGTCACGCAGGACGCGCCGGCAAAGGCAGGAAATACACCGCTGCATTCGGCATGCAGGAGATGCAATACAGATGCGGTCAAAATGCTTATAGAACTAGGCGCGGACGAAACGATGAAAAACGTAGACGGGCTGACCCCCGCCCACATCATAGCGGATAAAAACGACTGTTGTGTAAACAATTCGAACCGCGAAATTACGGACCGTTACAGACTGGAAATACTCAAAACACTTAAAACGCTCGACGAGCCGAGAAACGACGGCATGACTCCGCTGATGCTCATACAGTACGATTATTTGAGTTTCATGACCAAAGCGCTTACCGTACTTTTGGAAGCCGGAGCCGACGTCAACCGCAAGGACTCCTACGGCAGAACAGCGCTTATAATAGCGGCTGACAAGCATTGCTATAAGGACGCAATAAAAGAACTTATACGAGCAGGCGCAGACCTCAACATTGCGGACATAAAAGGCAAAACCGCTCTGCATTATGCCCTGCAATACGGCTCGCAGGACGTCGCGCGGTATCTCATTAAAAAAGGCGCGGACTATAACCGCGCGGACAACAACGGCATGACGCCGGCAAGCATTGCCGCGGAAAAAGGCTATGACAGCGTACTCGAAATTATGACCGACATAAAATAACAACATTAAAGCGCGTCCGCAAGTACGGGCGCACTTTGAATACCGCAACTATTTTCGGGATTTAACAGAAAATCGTTACCAGCCGAAAGAAAGCGCGCGGAAATTTTCGTGGTATTTATCAATTTGACAAGCGATATCAATCCGATGCTTTTGCCGTTTTTTATTCGGTAATAAGTCGACAAAGCGATAGGCGGAAGCAAGGGCCGTTTTATAAAATGGAAAAACTCCTCTCCTTCTGCCGATAAATTGATTGCTATTGCAAAGTATTTTGATGTTTCTGTTGACTATTTGCTTTGCCTTACGGACTCCCCCGTTCCCGTAAACAGGCTAATCGAAGAATTGGAAAGTCACGGAATAGACATAAACCGAAAAAACGAATCTTGACAATAAAGGACGGACAGCCGTCCTTTTTTCGTACAGAAAAAATTTTTCGGCTTTTTTCAAAATCCGCCAACAAAACCGCCGACTCGATTGTTGGTATAGGTGAAAAGGGCAAAGCCCTTGAAAATTACACCGACAGGAGGATTTAAAGGTGAAAAAATTATTTTATGTAGTTATGATTCTGGCATTGGCGGCAACTACCGTGCTTGTGGGCTGCAATACGCCGACGAATTCGGCGTTATCGAGCGCGACAGACGTATACGGAATGGGCGCGGTATCTACGGTCAGACTTTTGGGGAGCAATATGTCGGCAAGCGCGCTCGGCACTTTCGCAAGCGTTAAAGCCGCGACTTCGGACAATAGCGCCGCGCAAAGCGACCCCGTTAAGGAACAGGCGGAGAAGTTTAACGAATACTTCACGGCTCTCGACAGTTTTCTCGGCGACGACATAGTTTCCACGACCACGCGCGAAAACACCGACACGGCTATCCCCTACGAAACCGAAATGACCGTCAAAGGCAAAGACTTCAACGGCAACGACGTAAAGTATGTCATGTATTACACCGAAACGCTTGTCAAAGAAGAAACCGAAGACGGCGAAAGAGAGAAAGAGTACACGCTGGAAGGCATAATGAAAGTTGACGGTGCGGATTACTTCCTTACGGGCGAAAGGTCGTTTGAAACCGAGGACGACGAAACCGAGAACGAAATAAAAATCCGTGCTTACGCGGACAAGAACGACCTCTCCTCTTACATCGAAATGGAACAGGAACACAGCGTCGAAGCGGACGAAACCGAAAAGGAATATTCTTACGGGATTTACGTGAACGGCGAGCTTACCGAAGAAACGTCTGTCAAATTCGAAACCGAACGAAACAAGGATAGAGAAAAGACCGAATACGAGCTGGAATTTATCAGCGGCGAAGCAAAAGGCAAATACAAAGTCAAAAAAGAAACGGGAAAAGACGTAATGAAAGTGGAATACGAAATAGACAAAGATAAGGGGGAATTTTCGATAACACCGCATGAAGGCGGAAAATATCTGTATACATTCTCTGACGGAAGCTCGTTCACTCTCTAAACGCCGAAAAAAACAGCATACAAAAAAGGACAGGCTGCCCTGTCCTTTTATTTTATATACGCGTTATTCGGCTTGTTCGGGCGCGGCTTGCCAGCATGCGTAAAGTACGGCGCCGTTGGGGGCTTGCGCGACGTCTGCCGCCGTATAGACGACATCGCCGCCCTCCGACGTTGCCCAGCCGAGAAAAACATAACCGTTTCTGACGGGGGCTTTTATTCCGCCGAGCGCCTGCGAATTGACTATCGAGGTTTCCGTTTTGACGAAGGAAACGACATAGCCGTTATCTTCGGAAAGCGTACAGCCCCAAATTTCGGGACGGTAAGACGAATTGAAACGGTTGTTCCACCCGTCGGGTCTTTTTTCGGGCGCGGCATATATCGTAAGGTCGGGACAGCCGTAAAATGCGTGACTGCCTATTGTTTCCAGCGATTCGCCGAGCGCAACCGCAGTAAGCGACTTGCAGTTTCTGAATGCGTACCTGCCTATTTCCTTTACGTTTTCGGGAATAACCACTTCGGTAAGCGTTTCACAGCCGAAGAAGGCAAAGTCGCCGATTTTCTCCACGCTGTCGCCGATTTCTATTTCTTTGAGCGCGGCGGCTTTGTAAAATGCATAATTGCCGATTTCGGTAACTCCCGAAGAAAGCGTTACCGATTCGAGCAGATTGCAGTTTGCGAAAGCGTAGTTGCTTATCTGCTTTACGCCGCTTCCGACTATGACTTTTTTCACGCCGAATTCTTCGCCCTCGGTATTTTTGAAATAGCACTTATCGAAAGCGTGCGCGCCTATGGACTCGACGTTATCGGGTATTTTCACGGTTTCCAAGCCCACACAGCCCTGAAAAGCTCTGTCACCTATGGTTTTGACTCCCTTGCCTATTTCCAAAGATATAGCCGTGGTGCAACCGTAAAATGCGTAATCGTCTATTTCGGTGACGCTGTCGGGAATGATTATCAAAGCCATTCCGCATTCATAGAAAGCCGAGCGTCCTATTTTCGTAATGCCCTTCGGAATATCCGCAAACATAAGCGACCAGGTGCGGTAGAATGCGTAATCTCCGATAAAGCGCACGCTTTGCGGAATGTTTATTTCACGCAACATGTTACAGCTGTAAAATGCGGAGCGACCTATTATTTCCAACGATTCGGGCATTGTCGCATACTGCAGCTTTTTACACTGATAGAAAGAGTAGTCGCTTATACCGACCGTACCGTCGGTTACCACTACGTCGGTGATTTCCTTGTTCTTACAGCCGACCAGCCACTTATCCACGTACACCAAATCGGTTGCGGCGTTTTTCCAATAGCCGCTGTTATTGAAAGCGTAAGTGCCTACTTTCGTGACGCTGTCGGGAATGGATACGCCCGATTCGAGCACGGAACAACCCGAAAACGCATAAGAATCTATAACTTCCAGTCCGCTGTTCAATACTACCGTTCTGAGGCTTGTGCAGCCCGAGAACGCATATTCGCCCACTCTTTTGACGCTGCTGCCCGTCTGCACCTGCATGAGCGCGGTACAGCCGGAGAAAGCGCGGTTTCCTACGTATTTGACGGTGTCGGGAATTCTTGCCACCGTAACGGATTTACAGCCCGAAAACGAATAGTCCGCTATACCCTCTACGCCTTGGCGGAAATCGATTTCCGTTATTTCGTCGGACGCGGTGCCGACAATCCACTTATCCGCATAAACCACGCCCTGCGAGTCGTTGTAAAGTTTGGTATTGAGAAATGCCCAGCGCCCTATCTCTTTAACTCCGCCGCCGATATGCACGTCGTCGAGCGCGACGGCATTCCAGAATGCGGCTGTGCCTATCGTTTCCACGCTGTCGGTCATGTTTACGCTTTTAAGCACGGACGGCGCTTTTTCCGTGGTGGCAAACGCATACTCGCCTATTTCGCGCACACTGCCTCCCAGCGTAACGCTTTCGAGAAAGGAACAGTGATTGAACGCGTAAGCGCCGATACTTTCCACTCCGCTGCCCGTATCCAGCGACGTAATTCCGCTGTTGTAGAATGCATAGGGACCGATGTTTTTCACGCTGTCGGGAATTTTTATGCTCTTTAAAGCGACCGTATCGGAAAACGCTCGTTCGCCTATATAACTTATATTTTCGCTGAGTTTTATCGTTTCCGCCGAGCGGCAGTAAGCGAATGCGAAATTTCCTATTTCGGTTACGCTGTCGGGAACGCTTATTTCTTTAAGCGAACGGCAGCTTTGAAATGCGTAGTTACCGATTTTTTCGACGCTCGAAGGAATGGTGACGCTTGTCAGATAGGAACAGTTGTAGAACGCGCGGTCGCCGATTTCGGTGACGTTGTTTCCGATAACTATGCTTTCCAGTCTGCCGCTGTTGGAAAACGCCGACGCGCCTATTCTCGTGACGGGTTTTCCGCGGTAGATATCTTCCACCACTATGTCTTTCGACGCCGTACCGATACGCGAAACTTCGTACTCGGTTCCGTTGTTTATGAGTTTATACACCATGCCCGACTCGTACTCTTTGGTGAACGTGATGGGCTCGGACCATTTGGAATCTTTGAAATCGTCGCTGCTGCTTACCGCTTTGACGCGCAGAGTGTATTCGCCCTGTTCGAGCGACGACACCGAATACGAATTGGTGCGCACCGTATTTTCCTTGCCGTTTATTTCCACGACATAGCGGCGCGTATTTGCGCATTCGTCCCACGACACGATGTACGTATCCATATCCAGCGATACGTTGGCAGGCGTATCGAGCAAGGGAGCGCCGCATGCGCTCGCTGCGACACAGGCACAGGCGAGCGCGAGTATTATCATAATAAAACGTAACTTTTTCACAAACGACCTCCTTGCCCGTTACTTCGTTTTGCCGAGTTCTTTCTTTGCTTTAATGTCGCGTATGATTTCGTGCGGCCACTTGAATTTGAACTTGCGCGCGGCAATGTCGAGCAGGAACAACACTATTATCATTATGAGGAACACGAGGCGCGGGTCTGCGCGGCGGTGCAAAGTTTTGACTACCGTTTCGAAAACTTCCCACGGCTCGTCGGGCGAAACGAACTCGCCCTTGCCGTTCACTGCAAGCGTTTTCATAAATTCGATGCCGCCGCGCTCGTCCACGAACGCATTATATTCTTTGGAATACGAAAAACTCTTGTATGTTACGAAAGACGTAATACTTCCGTCGGCATGCGTTTTCGTCAAAGTAATTTCGTAGATACCCGGCGTAAGATTGTCGAAAGTGTAGCGGCTGTAATTGTCGGTTGCGGCAAACGTAGCCGACTGAAGCTCGCTGCCGTTCGGCGCGGTTATTTTAACGCTTACCGTTTCGCTCTCTTTCAGCGACGTATAAATGCTCAACTGGGTTTTATAGTTATCCTCGGTCACTTTGGCGTCTATATCGCGATAGCGTATATCCTGTGTCGGCATGAGCGTGGTTACTATATTGTTTATCAATTTTATACCCACGTCATCACCGATAAAGTCGCGCGACCATTCGCCTTCGAGGTCGCACATGAAACTTCCGACCATGCCTTTGCCGTATTTCCAGTGCGCGTATACGGGCGTGTATTCGCTTCTCAGCGTCACCGTCGCGCCGTCCTTGGCTTTGGTTCCGTAGAAACCGCCGAGCTCGGGAATTACCGCGCCGATAAGGTCGCCCGTTATGATTCCGGGGGTGGAATTTTCGACGAGCGGACGGAAAGGTTCCGGGTTATAGTCCTTTATTTCGGGTATGTTCAAATCGTTTCTCATGGTTGCCGCAAGACCCGAAGCCGTGCTTTGGTAATAGTTGCTTCCGGCGGCGCTGCCGCCTGCCATGTCCACTGCGGCTTGCATATCCTCGACTTTGGACGAGCCGTTATCGACGGATACTATGGAAAGAGTTATTCCGCTGCGGAAATTGTTTTCTATGACCGCGCCGTACTCCAAAAGGCTGTCGCCGGGGTCGCCGTCGGTCACGAGAATTATATGACGTTTCTGCACGTTGGTGAGGGCGCGCAGCTGAGTACCAGCCAGTCTCAACGCTCCCGAAAAGACCGTACCGTCGCTGCCGAGGTTCAGATTTTCGTCCTCGCTGCCGATTCTGTCTATCGCGGCGCGGATACGTCTGCTCTGCGGCGCGGGCGTGGGTTCTATCACCGTATCGGCTTCCTGCGCAAATGCCATGACTCCGCAGTAGTCCCTTTCGGTCAGCACTCCGAGACAGGACATCGCGCCCTCTTTGGCAAGCTGCAAGCGCGTCTTATCCGAACCCGTGCCGTTGCTGTCCATACTGCCCGAATGGTCTATTACTATGACGACGCCGAGCGGAGGCGTATAGTCTATCGCCTGTACGGGGAGCATATCCTGATACAAAGTTCCCAGCATATCCTTTCGGTCGTAGACGTTGGCGTTGCCGAAATCGTCGTTGCCGCCCACGGTCAAAAGACCGCCGCCGATTTCGTTGACATAGGTGTTAAGCGCGGCGTCCAGTCCCGACACCGTTTGCATATCGGCGTTGGATATATTGAGCAGTATAACCTGGTCGTAATTTCTAAGTTCGTCGACGGTGGACGGCACCGCAGCGCTGTCGCGTATACACACGGTTTCGATTTCGAATCCGCCCTGCTCGCCGTCTTTTTTGGCAAGTATGTCTTTGAGCATATCCGACTCTCTTTCCCTATTTTCGATTATAAGCACTTTATCGAACACATTGAGAAAGAAATAGGAACAGTATTCGTTGTTTTCGGTCAAGTCGTCCGCCGCGCTTAAAACCTTAATGCGCAGCTTATGCAAGCCCGCGCCCGTGAACGTATGAGCGAACGCGACGGGCTGTACGCCTATTTTCATATCGACTTCCACGCTTTCGCCGACTATGTCGTTATCGTAAAGCGTAACTATTACGCTGCCCTCGAACGAGCTTTGAAGATTAGCGGTTATCGTGACCTCGCTGCCTTCCGTTACGTTGTAATCGGGGGTTTCGACTCCGACCAGCTGCACTTCGTTTTCGTGAACGGACGGGGGGAAACAGACGGTATCGACCTTAATGCCTTCCGCGGCTATCGAGCGTATCACGTTCTCGGCGCTGCCGTCGGTTTCTATGCCGTCGGAAACGAGAACGATTTTCGCGGTTGCGGGCGTTTCGAAAAGCGTGCGCGCGTAATTGAGCGCGCCTGCGATGTCGGTTGCAGATTCGTCGAATGTCTTATTGGCGCGCGCGGCGTTCATAGCCGATACATACGTATCGTAAACCTTGTCGGTATCGTTTGTGAGCGGAGCGGCGTAAATCTGATTGTAGCCGAAAGCCACGACGCCCATTTTGAAATCCGAGCCGCTTTCTTCGAGAACGGAACGGATAAAATCGTCCTTTCTGTCCTCGCTGTCCGCGCCGCTGTGCGATGCGTCCACGACAAGCAACACTTCGTTCTGATTGTTGGGCACGTCATATTCGAAAGCCAGCCCTGCAAGCACGCTGACAGCAAGCACGCAGATAATGGAATGAAGCACAACCGAAGTCACGCGGTTTCTGTTTCTGCGGTATTTTTTGGCAATGCGGAAATACGGGAACAGCGTTATAAACAGCGCCGGTATTATGAGCAGCAACAACCAAGGATTGGTAAATGTAAATTTGAAATCAGTCACCTCGCACCTCCCTTAAAACTGCTCGCGGGCTTGCAAAACCCATTCCGCCACTATCAGGGCAACCAATGCCACGGCAAACCATATCATCAAATCGGTGTCGAGCAATCCGTCGTTTTTCTCCGCATAAGGGGCTTCAAGTACGTGCTCGACGCGGCAGATGTTGCTCTGCTCGGCAGGGATTCTCACATATATATAATCGGTCACGGTTTCGTCGGATATAAGCGTCTGCGAAAGCGTATAAGTTCCGGGTTGGGAGAACTCCAATTTTGCGGGGAATTCGTCCAAATCCTCGCGCACGCCCGGTCCTGCCACCGTGAGCACGGGTCCGCGCGCATTGACGTTTATCTCCTCGCCGACCGCAAACACGTTTTTGCCGACCGTTGCGGGAAGATAGTATTCGAACAGATTGTAAACCAAAAGCGGAAACTCGGGCGCGACGGAAAGCGTGGACATTCCGAGACGGAACGTAAACACCGCCGTTTTAGCCGTTTCCTCGTTGCGCACCAAAAATACGGGGTCGCCCGCAAAGTGCAGAAGCACTTCGTAGCCGTCGTAAGACTGCAGCTGCGTATACTCGTTCAGCTCTATGCCGTCGAGTTTGAGCACTTGCGTAATGGGACTGGGAAGACCCGGTTCCAAAGTCGCTTCGCGCTGCACGGTTTCGCCGAGAACTATGTCAGAGCCCTGCGGCGCTTTGTCGGGGTTGACGAGAATACTGACGCCGTCCGTGGGAAGCACTTCCGGCATGGTGTGTTCGAAAATATACAGGTCGTATCCTTCGGTAGCGGGCTGTCCGTTGTCCACCACTTTGAACTCGAAATCCCAGCGCTTTTCGTAATTCTTGCGCAAAGTCATTATCGCGCCGTAGAAAAAGAGGTTGGCGTCGGTGCTGTAATACTGGACGCGCATTTTCTGTTTCTTGCCGCCGTACAGGTCAAACGAGTTGTCGCCGGGGATACAGTCGTCTACGTCCTCTATAACCACATGAGCGGAAGTATAGGAATACACGACGGCAAATTCGTTGTCGTCGCCGCCCAATCCTTCCAGATTTTTCGTATCGAACACCACGGTCTGAACCGCATCTCCGACACATTCGACTTCTTCGTACAAGTGAAGCGTCTGCCCCGTGCCGGGATAAGAAATGCCGTCCTGCTCGTTTATCTCGCTGTCGTTTATATCGTTCACGGCAAGCGCGACGCGCAGTCTGATATCCTTGCCGTATGACGCTACCTTGACCGTAAACGTATATGCGCCGTCTACCACGGATTCCGTTACGTCGAGAACGGCGGCATTCCACTCACCCTCCTCGCCTACATCCACCACGGTTACGCCGCTTGCGTCGGTATACCGCGTGCCCGTATAGAGCACGACTTCCGCGCTCGGATTTTCCGCCAGCACCGCTTCCGCCAGTTCCATTGCCTTATCGGTATTGCTGCCGCCATTGGCGCATTTAAGCCCGTCCAAAGCAGTATTAAGCTCTCCCGTGCTTTCCGACCCTATGCGCTGAACCAAAAACCTCGGCGCGGAATCCGCTATTATAACACTGACTGTACCGCCGCCGCGGAGCACATTGTTTGCCGTTTCTCTGACCTCGTCCACAGCGCGGTCGAAACGGGTATCCGCTCCCTTGCTTGCCTGCATGCTTGCGGACGAATCTATTATCAATATCTTTTCGGTATTCTCAGGCAGAGAGTTTGCCGCTATTATCGGCTGAGCAAGCATAAAAGCGCAGGCGGTCAGAATAAGCATCTGGCAGATAAACAGTATCAAATTGCGCAGGCGGCTTATCGGCAGACGTTTTTTGCGGTATCTCAAAGACAGTTTCCATACATGGGTACTGGAAACCACTTTCTGCTGATAGTTGGGCTTCAACAGATAAATGAGCAGCAAAACCGCCAGCGATATTAAGCCTAAGAACCCGAGGGGCGTTATCCATTTCATCCCGAGATACCTACCTTGAACAGTTCGCCGAAAAGCACCTTCTCGATTGCATGGTCGCTTCTGACGGAAATAAAGTCCGATTCACGGGACGCACAAAAAGTTCTGAGTTCGGCTATCATGTCTTTCAACGCTTCTTCGTAAGCAAGCTGCATACTGCGCGTTATTCTGAGTCGCATATTTCTCGCGTCGGTCAAATCCGCCGACTCCGAGTCGATTAAATTTATTCTTCCGCTGTATGCGGGGTCGGCTTCCTCGGGGGTGAGAACCTGCACCAAAAGCACCTGCTTTTTCATGTAGCGCAGATAGTCCACGGCTTTTCTCCAATCGCTTTCCGTAAAGAAATCGGATATCACGACCGCAAGACCGTCGCCTTTGCCGACGTCCATACAATTTGTCACCGATTCTCCGAGGTCGGTTTCGCCGTCGAACGCGATGTTTTCCAGCTCGCTTATCGCTTTGAAAAACGAAGTTTTACCGACAATAGTGCCGAACGGGTCGTCGCACGCCGCTCCTTTCAAAAGCTTAAAGGAAACCTTGTCCATGTTGTGCACAGACAAAAAACCGAGCGCGGCTGCCACCGCCACCGCATAAGCGGCTTTTTTCGGATTATCCTTACCCATGGACGCCGAGCAGTCGAGAAATATTCTCGTGTGCATCTGACGCTCGTCGGTAAAGAGTTTCAAATAATATTTTTCGAAACGGCTGTACAGATTCCAGTCGATACGCCGTATGTCGTCGCCGAGCATATACTCGCGGTAATCGGCAAATTCCACCGTTTGTCCGTAGGTACTTACAAGGTGCTTGCCGCCGAAAAATCCAGATAAATCCGTCCGAAGATTCAGAGCAAGCGTCTCCAACCGACTGAAAAAATCATCGTTTAAGAGAGAAAACTTCATTATTTTCTCCCGAAGAGTTTACGCTTCTTTTTGCCCTCGTCGACTTCGGACTCCTCTTTCGCTTCCGCGGCGGGCGCCTCCTCGTGCGCAATGGTTTCGGCTGCGGTATCCGCGGACTTGTCTTTTTTCTCTTTGACCGTCTTATCGTATACGGGCTTGGCTTTGCCGAGTTCGTCGATTATCATTTTTATGATGTCGTCTGCGCTCACACGTTCGGCAATCGCCTCGAAATTCAATTTCATGCGGTGACGAAGCACGGGATATGCAAGTTCGTTCACATCGCCGTAAGATACGTTGAAGCGACCGTTTAACAGCGCTTTCACTTTCGCCGCGGAAATCAATGCCTGTCCCGCACGGGGGCTGGCGCCGAGACGCACGTACTTTTTGGCGGTTTCGCTGGCGCACTCGCTGTCGGGGTGAGTAGCCGAGCACAGAGTCATCGCATATCTCATGACGTCGGTTGCGACGGGAATCTGATTGGCGGTGGCGCGCATGTTAAGCAAGTCCTCTCCGTTGCACGCCGCGTCCGCGACTTCCGCCATGGTCTTTTGAGTCATGTCGACAATCTGCATGAGTTCGTCGAGCGACGGGTTTTTGACTATTATCTTGAACATAAAACGGTCCATCTGCGCTTCGGGAAGCGGATAGGTACCGTCCTGCTCTATCGGGTTCTGCGTGGCAAGCACGAAGAACGGCTCGTTGAGTTTTCTCGAAACGCCCATGACGGTAACGGTGTGTTCCTGCATGGCTTCGAGCAGCGCGGACTGTGTTTTCGGCGTCGCACGGTTGATTTCGTCGGCAAGTATTATGTTGCTGAAAATAGGTCCCGGCTGGAAATCGAAATTCGAGTTGCCCTTATCGTCCTTTACGATTATGTTGGTACCCGTTACATCCGCAGGCATAAGGTCGGGAGTGAACTGAATACGCGAAAAAGGAAGATTGAATACACGCCCGAGGGAACGCACAAGACGTGTTTTCCCGACGCCGGGCACACCTTCGAGCAATACGTTGCCTCCCGCTATCATTGCGATTATCGCACCTTCGACTACTTCTTTCTGTCCGATAACGTCGCGTTCGACCTGCTCGAAAATATTTTTGCATTGCTCGCTGAATTTTACTACGTCTTTTTCTTCTACCATGGTTTTGTGTCTTCCTTTCTCGAATTGTTTATTTATTATTTGCTTTTTGTTATTCTATTATTTTGAAATAGTCTTCGATTATCTGACGCATTTCGTCGGTAAGGTTGCCGTCTTCGGCAAGACGTTTGAGCATTTCTTCGTAATACTTATCCCAGTCTTCCTTATAGTACGTGTTGCCGTCTTTGATGTAGTTGCCTTCTTCGTATTGACCGCCCGCACTCGAACCGGGTTGTTGGTCCTCGTTGTTGTCGCCGGACGAATCGCCTTCCTGCGGCTGGTCTTCGGCTTCGTCGCCGTCGCCCTCGCCGCTTCCGTCATCGTCGTCTTCCGCAGGCTCGACACGCGCAAAATGCGCATACAAAGTCATATCTTCGCGGATGTTTTTATCCTGTCTGGCGGGATTTTCGCTGTCCGAGGCAGGCTCTCCGTCCTCGTAAAACCAGCCGAGGAACGTCCAGCCGTCTTCGGCTACCGCCATGACGGGTTCGGCGTCCTTGCCCTCTTCGACAACCTGCATGGGGTCGCCGTATTCTATCATGCCGCCGAGTCCTACAATCTCGTTCTGCTCGTCGAACGTTTCGTAATTCACTTCGTAAAATTTATCGGGAAGTATCGGGTCCACAACTTCGTGTCCGGGAGGCACTACTCCTTTTGCGCTGAGCTCGGTCACGGTGGTCATGCCGATACCGAATACCGCAAGCACGGCAACCGCCACTACCGACGCGACGGATACGCAGAATTTAATCTGTTTGGAAGTAACCGCTCCGAGTTTTGCGGTTGCGTCCTCTCTCTGGCGCATGGCAATGTACGATGTGCTGTTTTTAAGCTCGTTCATCGTTATCATGCGCTCTTCCAGTCCGAGAGCGTCGATACGTTCGGCTATCTGCTTCGTCGTGGGACGGAACACAAAGAAATACAATGCCGTCGCCGTAACTGCGGCAACGCCAAGACCCGCGCATATCGCAAGCCAAAAGCCGTTGAACACCGTAAACCAAGTTACAAAAGCAATGACGAAATTCACCGCGAATCCCGCGATAAACCCGTAAACAGCCGATTTGAGTATACCCTCCCATATAAGGCGGATGTGGTATTTTCTGAATAAACCGTTCATGTCCATGTCTGTTACCTCCAAGCGGATTATGCATACTTTTACGTATACGTTTATTATTATACAGCAAAATAGTATAAAAGTCAACACTATTAATATATCCCGATATCTAAAAACGGGTTATATTTCCGATTATTTTCGGATAAATGCCACAATTTGTATATCTTATGCATTTTGCGACGGTTTTTCCACTCTTATTTAGGATTTGCAAAATGCATAAAATCTTTCGTTTATGCATTTTGATTTCATCACGGTAAAACAAAAGGGCGCCTTTTCGGCGCCCTTTCGCGTATTATTGTATTACTTTCTTTTATGCGGCAGGCGTGTAATCGTAAGTTACGACAGCATTGCAACTTGCATTCCACTTGGACCAGCTGGAGTCATTGCACCAATTCGAGGCGACATAATCCTCCGATGCCGCGATATTGATTTTTTGATTTGCCGTCCAACCGTAGAATGCGCCGTTTCCGACATAGTATACCGTACTCGGAATAAATATCTCGGTTAAAGACGTACACCCGTTGAAATCGCCGCCTCCTATCGTTTTGAGCGTACTCGGAATATTTATGCTCGAAAGCGATGAACAGCCTTTGAATGCATATCCGTAACTTTTCGAAGGGTCACCGAGGTTTTGAAGTCCTTCGGGCAGCTTAACCGTCGTCAAAGATTTACAATTATAAAACATAGCTTCGCCGAGATTACTGAGCACCGCTTTGATTTCCGCCGATTGCAATGCGCTTTCACTGAACAGATACGTACCGACCGTCAAAACAGACTCGGGAATGACTATGGATTGAATAGCCGACTTGCTAAACGCGCGGTTGCCTATCGTTTCCAATCCTTCGGGAAGAATCACGCTTTGAGTCTGCGCCTCGCTGAATGCATAAGCACCTATTCTCTTCAATCCGCTTTGGAAAATTATTTTGCTTGCAGCGGAACCTGCAAACGCATAGTCCCCGACAGCAGTAACCGTATTCGCTATTGTGACTTCGCCCGTTTTACCGGCAGGGAACGCAATCAAAGTTGTTTTATCCAAATTGTATATCACTCCGTTCTCAACCGCATACATAGCATTCTCGCCCGTAAGCGTATAGGAAGTAAGAGACGTACATCCGGAGAATGCCTGCGCTCCGATACTTATCACGGAATCGGGAATAATTACGGTTTCAAGCACATTACATTTAGAGAACGCCTCTCCGCCTATCGATACGACGCCGTCATCCATTTCCACGGTTTCAAGCGCACCGCAGCTCGAGAATGCCTTATACTCTACACTCGTAACGCCGCCCGGAATCAGTATACTCGTAAGTCCGGTGTTTTCGAACGCGCTTTCTCCGATTTTGATTAAACCGAGAGGCAATTCTATCGAAGTCAGTTTTTTACATCCTTGGAATGTGCTATCCCCGATAATTTGAAGTCCGGTCGGAAGTACGACTTTCGTCAACTCCGCACAATTTCCGAATATACCGCTCGAATAATATCCGCTTATCATCTCAAGCTTTGTTACGCCTTCGGGGATAACGATTTCGGTAATGCCCGTTCCGTAGAAAGCGTCGGTATCGATTACAGTAACGGTAGAAGGTATATTGACCGTTTTAAGATTTGCGAGCCCGTTGAACGCATTTGCGGAAATCGTCGTCAATCCCTCGGGCAATGTCACGGATGCCAGCTCGCGGCAATATTTGAATGCATATTCGGGGAGGACTTTCAAACTTTCGGTTTTAAATTCAACCGACGTAAGTTTTTCGCACCCTTCGAACACGTTTTTGCCGATAGTTTCAAGCATGCTGCCGTCTTCAAAAGTCAACGAAGTTAAGTCATAGCAATTCGCGAAAGCATACTCGCCTATCGTCGTGACATTTGCCGGAATTTCGATACTTGTAATATGACACGACCAGAATGCGTACTTACCTATATATTCGAGCGTGCTCGGCAACGTTATCTCTTTGAAAGTAGTCGAATTGGAGAATGGAGCATTGGAACTTTGCGAAGCATCCGCAATAGTGGTTATGCCTTCGGAAAGAACGACTTTTGTAAGCGCACTTGCCCCGTAAAGCAGCTTATTCGGTATAGTGCCAAGCGAACCGGGAACCGTCACCGTTTGCACGCCGCTGCCGTTGATGATATTACTGCCGGCATTCGTTACCCCCTCGGGTATTACAAGCGACGTAAGTTCTTTGCAATTTTCAAACGCAGAACTTCCTATGCTTCTAAGCGAGGACGGAAGAGTGACGCTACTTATTTTGCAACCCCTAAATGCACTGTTTCCTATGGCTGTCACCGCATTACCCAATGTAAGGCTCTGCAATAATTCGCATCCCTCGAAAGCAGAGTTACCGACGGACGTTAAGCCTGCGGGAAGTTCCACAGCCGTAAGCAACTTGCAATATGAGAACATGCTTTGAGAAATGGTTTGTATATCGCTGTTTTCTCCGAAATCCACCGAAGTAAGACCGGACGCAGTAAATATATTGTTTCCGAACACAATATTTTTCGAATTGTCTTCGAAAGCAAGCGTTTTAAGCGTTTTGACCATGTTGAAAGCATTTGCGTCTAATTTAACGACACGCGAGGGTATTGCGACCGATGTCAGAGCGGTACCGTAAAATGCGGACTCGCCTATAGTAAGGTCGGCAGCCACGCTTTCCTGTGCGGAAGGAGTAAAGGCTACGGACGCAAGCGATGCACAGCTCTTGAACGCATCTTTGCCGATGCTTGTCACGGAAGCCGGAATCGTAATGCCGCTGAGCGCCGTGCTTGCAAACGCGCCTTCGCCTATCGTTTTCAATCCGTTCGGAAGAACAACAGACGTCAAACTTGTATTTCCCTTAAAGGCATTTACACCTATCGAAGTCACGGTGGAAGGAATCTCATAAGACGTTTCGGTTTTGCCGGAAGGATAGAGTATCAGTTCGGTTTTCGAAAGTGCGGAGTCCGCATTGTAATTGAACACAACTCCGTTGTCGGAAATCACAAGCGCACCGTCGGTATTTTCTATAACGTAGTTGGTTACCGCATTGCAGCCCGAGAATATTGCGGCAAGATTTGCGATTTTGCCGGAAACGGTTATCTCTTCGAGAAGCGAACAGCCGTTAAATGCGTTTTTGCCTATCGAGTTGACGCTCAACGGAATAGAAACCGAAGTGATTTTGGCATATTGGAAAGCATATTCGCCTATCTTATCGAGGCGGCTGACCGCAACGGACTGAGTTTCGCCGTCTGCGGTGGGCTGTGCGGAAGTAATTTCCGTTTCAAACGTAACCGACGTTATCTTGGCATTTGACGAACTCGACGCCGCAAACGCATATTTACCTATGCTCACGGTGCGGGACGGAAGCGAAATGCTTGTAATGCCGCTGCCGACAAATACGCCCGTACTGCTCGATGCTTCGTCGGTGCCTATCGAAAGCCCCTCGCTGCCGCCGGATTCGAACGTGACTGCGGTAACATTTGCGCACTTGTTAAACGCCCTGTCCGCAATAGAAGTTACGGTATTGGGAATTATTATGGGATTTTCGGAATTGCTGCTCTTGGCGACCGGGCACAGAACAAGCGTTGCAAAGTTCCCTGCCGCATCCGTTTGATACAGTATGCCGTCTTTCGATTTGAACGTTCTTTCTCCTGCGTATACGGTATCGTCCGTTTCGATGTTTATATCCGCAAGAGCGGTGCAATTATCGAATACGAGATTGGCTATTTCTCCGAGACGAGCCGGAAGAGTTATGGAAGTAAGTTTGCTGTTCTTTTCCTCTCCTGCACCGTTACTCGACGGGAAGAAGGCTTTCATACCTATCGACAGAGGCATGTTTCCGCCCTTCTCGAACGTGACCGTAGTAAGATTTTGCGCGTAGGCAAAAGCATATTTCGGAAGTTTTTCCAAACGCGTCGGAATATTTATTATGCTTGT
This sequence comes from Clostridia bacterium, assembly GCA_022793815.1. Classification (GTDB taxonomy): domain Bacteria; phylum Bacillota; class Clostridia; order Christensenellales; family Pumilibacteraceae; genus MGBC157735. The sequence goes on from JAAWDP010000003.1 coordinate 28,763, forward strand.
AAGAGCGCTGCAACCGTAGAATATACTGCCCTGCTCGTTCGTGCCTTCGGAAATGGTAAGTTTATCCGCACCCGCGGTTTCGAAAACCGCCGTGACAAGAGAAGTACTGTTGGAGAAAGCGCCTTGCCCGATAGCCGTAACGGTTTTGGGAATGGTAACGCTTGTAAGTTTGCTGCCATAGAAAGCATTGGCTTTTATCTCGGTAACACTCGAAGGAATATCGATGGTTTCAATACCGCTACTGCCGAAAGTATACGAATCTATAACGGTAATGCTTTCGGACAAACTTACCGACTGCAATGCGGAACAACTATTGAAAGCGTTGTCGGCTATGGTTGTCACGCTGCTCGGAACGGTTACGCTCGTAAGTCCGCTTCTTTGGAAAGCGCACACACCGATACGCGTCATGCCCGTAAGGTCTATCGACGTAAACTTAGAACAATAGTTGAAAGCATAATCGGGAACTTCCGTAAACCGTTTTCCGAAATTTTCCACCGTAGTAAGGGAGGAAAGCGAATTGAACAAGCCGGTAGAACCGGTAGGATATTTTCCTTTTTCAAACGCCTTTGTTCCCTCTTTGACCGCAAAAGTAACCGTATGCACCTTGCTGCAAGACGAAAGCCATCCCGCTTTTATTTCCGTAACGGTGGACGGAACGGTAATAGTCGTGAGATTGGAGCAAGAAGAGAACATATAACCGGACATATTTTTAAGTCCTTCGGGCAAGGTAACCGAAGTCATAGCCGAACAAGAAGCGAAAACATTGTCACCCACTTCGAGCATGTTGGGCTTACCGCTTTCATCGGTTCCCGTAATATCCTCGAACGTCACGGTTGCAAGCTGCGAGCAATATGCAAATGCATACGAACCGACAGACGTAAGAGTGCTCGGCAAAGACAGCGCGGTAATTTTTTTCAAATACGCAAACGCTTTACTGCCGATTGAGGTTACGCCTTCGTTAATCGTCACTTTCGAAATCGCGCTCTCGGAGCCATACGAAGGACCGCTGAATGCGTTGCTGCCTATTGTTTTTACGGATGAAGGAACATTTACTTCTTTAAGAGATATACACTCGTTAAAAGCATCGTCACCTATCGAAACGACGCCCGTTGGAATGGGAGCGGCTTCGAGAGCCGTACATTTTTTAAACATGCCAACGGGGATGTTTTTAAGACGCGCAGGCAATGTAACCCTTTCGAGAAGATTGCAGCCCTGGAAAACACCCGTCCCGTAAGAGCCGTATTTATCTTTTACCGCATCGGCTATTACAAGTTCTTTACTGCCGGGCTCGAAAGTCAGCTGTTTAAGCGAGGTACAGTTTGCAAAAGCCTCCTCCTTTATTTCGGTCACATTTTCACCTATCGTAAACGAAGTTATGCCCGTCCTGCCCTTGAACACGCCTGCGCCTATCGTAGTGACGGAAGCAGGCAGCGTATAATTACCGCCGTTCTTCGGATAGAACAGTATTTCCGTAACTTCTTTATCGAACAGTACGCCGTCTATACTTTTGAAGTTCGGATTCTTGGAATCCACTTCGACTGCCATCAGGTTATCGCAGCTGTTAATCAACGAAGCCGGAACTTCGGAAATCGTCGAAGAAAGCGTAATTCTGGTAAGAGTTTTACAGTTTTTAAATACATTCGTGCCGAATTTTACCGTCGTCGAGTTTTCGGAAAAAGCCACGAATCGAAGCATAGAGCACTCTTCAAACGCATTATTACCGACCTCGGTCAAGCTTGCGGGGAAAGTAAACGAAGTAAGCGCACCGCAATTGGAGAATGCGTAATTGCCGATTTTCGTTATTTTGCTTCCGTTTTCGAATTCCACCGTCCTCAGTCCGTAACATTTCCAGAAAGCGTAATTTCCGACTTCGAGGTTGCTTATAGCACCGCCCTTAAACGTAACTTTCGTAAGTCTCGAACATTCGCCGAAAGCATACTCGTCAATGCCGGTCACAAAATTCGGAATTACAATCTCGGTTATTCGCGAACAGCCGCGGAACGCGTTCGTCCCTATCGTGGTTATTCCGTTCGGAATCGTCACTTTACCCTCTCTGCCGGTCGGGCAATATACGAGAGTAGAACCTTCGACAAGCATGCCGTCCGCCGAAGAAAGCGCGCCGCCCTTTTCTATATTCATTTCGGAAATAGCGCCGCAAAGGAAGAACATGTTTGTGTCAAACGCACTCAAACGAGCCGGAAGCGTTATGTATTTCAGTTCGCGGCAATACATAAATGCACTGTTCGAAAGCTCCAACGGCTTCACGGTTTCACCGACCGCCGCAGGAAGGAACGTAACCCTCGTAAGATTTTCGCAATCGTAAAATGCATTTCTCTCGATATAAGTTACGGTTGAAGGGATAACCACTTCCGAAATACGCGATTCTTTGAATACGTTTACCACGATATTGGTTACGCCGTAAGGCACGGTAACGCTGCCTGTCTTGGTTTTGGGTACGAATATGAGGTTAGCCTCGCCCTCGACTTCGTTGTTGTGAACAATCATGCCGTCTTCCGACCAATAAGCGACGTCGTTGTTTCCTTCGACATGGTAAATATTAACTTCCGCAAGACGCGTACAGCCGCTGAAAGCCGTAGTTGTTTCGATAATTTCCACGGTGTCGGGAATGTTTATCTTGACAAGCGAGAAGCAGCTGCCGAAAGCATAAGACTCGACAACGGTTACCGGTTTATCATTGTAGGTAACGGGAACCGTAACTTCGGAAAATCCGTCTATTTCATAGCCTTTCGTCACGGCATAACCTGCGCCGCCCGGCAATTCGGTAAACGAGAATACTCTTGCCCAGTGCGCGTAAACCGTGCGGTCCTCGGTATAATCCCAGCCGCTCTGGGACAGGCAGTTGCCTTTTTCGTCGGTCAGGCGCGCGCCGTCGGAACCCGCAGCCGTAAACCAGCCGAGGAATGCCGTTGACGTATCGTCGGGCACGGGAACATCGAGAGTGTACTGCTGAGAGTATTTGACGTCCTTACCCGTCTTGTCGCTGCTGCCGCCGTCGAAATCGTAAGTGACTCTGAACGTCGCCGGCGTCCAATATGCATACAGCGTCATATTCGCCGCACTTGTAAATACCGTGTCTTCGAATTTGCTGCTGTTGCCGCTCGGCGCATTGTACCAGCCCGAGAGCTCGAAGCCCGCTCTCTGCGAAGAAGGAAGCTCGATACTGTCGCCCACGGCAAGGAAAAGACTGTTGGGGTCCGCGCCGCTGCCCATACGGGAATCAAAGGCTATCTCGTAAGCAAATACGTCCACGGAAACCCAATCGGAATAGCCGTTTGCGCCCATGCTGCGGACGCTGACGGTATTAACTCCCGCTTTGGTAAACTTTATTTCCGCGCTCGTGTTACCGCTTTCCACGGTGCCGATTATAACATTGTTTAATTTTATCTGATAGTTGGTCGCGCCGAGAACGCCGCGCCAATTGATTTTGCCGTCCTCATAGGAGAGCGCACCGCTCATGGAATTGTATCTGACGCTTACGTCGTCGCTCCAAAGCGAATCTGCCGCGCCGTTAGCCTGCACGTTTATCACGTAGTCTTTTTCCTGCGACCACGTAATACCTGCTTTGTTAAGATCGTAGCTCTCTCCCGTTACGGTGAAAGTTTTGCCGTCCACCGACAGCGTATAACCCGTCGCGCCGTTCACTTCGTTCCAGGAAACGACACTGCCGTTTACGACGATATTGCCGGGGGTAGCCAAACTCTTCTTATTATAAGAAACCGTCTTAACTGTTTCGGGCGAGTTGTAGCCCTTGCTTACGGGTTTGACGGATATTTGGATTTTGCCGTCCTTATTTTCGCATTCTTTGACGCAATAAGAGGTTTTGTTCCCGTTATTCACGGCAATGTGACTGTGGTCGGCATTTCCGCAGTCGACGGTTACTAGGTAATTAGTCGCATTGGGAACAGAACTCCAATGCACGGTCTGCGTTGCCTCGTCGACGTAGATTTCGTCTATTTCCGCGAGCTTGCGTTCATACGAATACAGACCGGACTCGGACGACGCATAACCGTCTGCCACCGCCGTAACGGTAAATTCGATACCGCCCTCTTTCATTGCGCAATTCGAGAAATTGTAAGACGTGTTCTTTCCGAGCAATACGCTTTCGTGGCTGTGTTCGGCATCGCCGCATTTCACGGTTATGTAATATGCGTCGGCATTCGCCACCGCATTGAACAACAGCACCGAAGGTTCGACTACTTCGAAACGGGAAACTTTATTCAAAACCTTATGCTTGTAATATACGGTCGCCGTCGCGGAGTTTGCGGATACGGAGGAAACCGCCGTTACTTTTACGGTGTATTCGCCCGCCGCCTGCTCGGCAAACGCGAAGTCTGCGCTTGTTCCGCTGATACGCGCGCCGCCGATTTTCTTGCCGCTGCCGTCAAGCACTTCCCAATCGTAACCGGTCGCGCCCGCAATTCCGTCCCATGTTATTTTATTATCGCCGACCGTGATAATCGGAGCAGGAAGCTTGCCCGTCGACGATGTGCTCTGCCATAAAGCATAGAGCGTGGAGTTTTCCTTGAACTCGGTGTCCTTCGTAACGAGAGCGAAAAGCTTGTCGGCGCTTTCGCCTATCCACCAGCCTTTGAATTCGTAGCCTTCGCGCACAGGAGCGGGAGCGTCGTACAGCTTACCGCCTATGGTCTGCATATTCGGATAAGCGACATCCGCACCGTTCGCGTCGAATTTGATTTCGAACTCGGATTGACCGGGAGTCACTTTGCCCCATTGCGCGTAAAGCGTAATATCGGACGTTACGGGAGTAATGTCGAAAACATACGGCGCCGAATAGCTCGTATCCGTATACCAGCCTATAAATCTGTGTCCCGCAAGAGTGGGGTCGGCAGGGCGCGAAATTGCTTTGCCGTTTGTCACCGTTGCCGCCGCGACGCTACTGCCGCTTCCCGTATCGAATGTTACGGTGTACTGCGTATTTCTGCGGAAAATCATTTCGGAGTTCTTATATGTCAAAGTCAGCACTTCGTTGTTCGCTATCGTAGCGGTCGCAGTGCCGTCTTCCTCTTTCGCAAACGTGAACGACAGTTTCGTTCCGTCTACCGTATATGTACCGAACTTGGCTCCGTCGCCGAGAATCAAAGAGAATTTATTGCCGTCGCTCAGCGTGACAATATAATCTCCCGCGTCGGTGTAGTAATAATACGTACCTGTTTCGGGTCCTTCGGGTATAGGTTTAACCTTTTCCTCGCCGCACGCAAACAGCGTGGTCGCGAGCATTAACGCAAATATCACAAGAAATGCGTATAAAGCCTTACCTGTCTTCTTTTTCATAGCCGTCTCCTTTCTCTACTCTGCCTATGCCTTGCTTCATAACTTTCTATGGGTAATTATATCGGCATATATTGTAAGAAAAAAGGCATCATCACAAAAACGCAAGACGCCTTTGTCTTTCCTTATCCCGATATTTTACGGTATTATACCAGCAAATGAATCCGTTTGTCAAGCATTTATATACGAATTATACATATAAATTCGGTTTTTCGCATGTTTACACAATATTTATGTGCGTTTGGGTGTTTTATGCATAAGTTTTGCATAAAAAAGATTTGTCGACCTTTTGTCTTTCTTCTTTATTCATAAATGCGCATAGTTTTGTCTTTCGGGAAACTTCGCCGGCAAAAACTGCGGCGAAAAAAAGGACAAACCGAAGCGGTCTGTCCTTTTTGTTTTACTGCGTTTTTGTTTTTACTTTCCGAAATATCTTTTCAAAAGACCTTCGAAAGCCGCGCCGTGACGCGCTTCGTCTTTTGCCATTTCATGAACTGTGTCATGTACGGCATCGTAACCGAGCTTCTTTGCACGGGACGCTATATCCAATTTAGCCTTGCAAGCACCGCCTTCCGCAGCCACTCTCGCTTCGAGGTTGGCTTTCGTGGACGGGGAAACAACTTCGCCCAAAAGTTCGCAGAATTTAGCGGCATGTTCCGCCTCTTCGAATGCGATTCTTTTATACGCCTCGGCAACCTCGGGATAGCCCTCGCGGTCTGCCGCGCGCGACATCGCAAGATACATTCCGACTTCGGTGCATTCGCCGTTGAAATGGTCTTTCAGTCCCTGCAAAACTTCCTTATCTTCGACCTTGCCGTCGCCCACGCCGTGAACACATGCCCAGGCAAGCGCCTCGCCCGCTTTAACAGCCTCGAATTTAGTCGCTCCGCACTGGGGGCATTTATCAACACCGTCTTCGACTATGCAACCGCATACCAAACATCTTTTCATTGATTTTTTCTCCTTATAAACATTGTTATTCGGGGACAAAAACACCTTGTCCCCATGTTTAAAGTATACTATAAAAAAGGGAAAAAGTCAATCGTTCAATCGATAAAAATTTTTCGATTGAACACACCTGCGACAGCGGCATATAATGAAACCAAGAGGGATTTTTTATGTCCCTACTTTTTTAACGGAGGATAAAAACATGTGTGATTGTAATTGCCGTTACTCGGCAAATGTGAGCGAGGATACTTCTTTCGGAGGCTGTGACTGCGACTGCTCTTATTCGCAGGACTGCAACCGCCCCGAACAGTGCGGCTGCCATAACGAAAATTCCGCTTGCGGCTGCGGCTGCCGCTGTCACGACAACTGCGGTTGCAGACGCAACAAATGCTGCCGCTGCGGTTTTTGCGGCTGCCTGCGCGGTATGTTCGGCTGTCGCTGATAAATTCCCACCCCGAACGCACCTTTGAAATAAAAGAAACCTCCGTAAGAGCCGCGGCCCTTGCGGAGGTCTTTGATTTGTAAAACCGTATTATCCGTCCGTCAAGCGGCGACGGATGCTATCGGTTTGTACGGAGAAGCAATTGCATTATTCGCCGCCTCTATCGCAACGGCGCGGTATGCCTCGTTCACCACGGGCGGAGCAAACGTGCAGGTGTAAAGCGATTTGCCCGTAAGCGTTCCGACAAGCGTAAGACCTATAAGGTATCTGCCGTAGGAATAGCTCATGTGGTAACCGTCGCGGGTTATAGTGTCGCCTATGAACGACGAACGGGCGTTCTGGACCGCCGTACCGCTGGGAATAACGAATTCCAGCGTGTCACGCGATTCCACAACCTGCTTGACGGTGTCGGAATTGGCTTGATACATCTTGTTTTGGTCGGCGTCGTAATATTTTTGGAACGCTTCCAATCTGTCCTTATTACTCACGTCTTGCTGATATGACCAGGTAAGGTGGAAACCGAATCTCGCTTTACAGCCCTCGGGGAGTTTGCCGCGCACGTAGGAAATGAGTTCGTCCAGCCTGCCGTAGGTATCGGGTCTGCCCGTGGCGTCGCTCTGTTGCTGGAACAGTACGAAATCCCAATCCTCGCTTGCTATCGCGTCGCCCATCTTATAGTTGTCTTTCGCTCCGTTTACAAGATTTTCGACCTTGTTTCCGTTTGTGTAAGTGAAATATTTATACACGGCGGCATTGTTTTTGGCGTTGTCTGCATGCATGTCTATCGTGCACGCGCTGAGTTTTATGTTGCCTATGACAACGTCTATTCCCATTCCCGACGCTATTTCGAAAACATACTCCATCAAGTCTTCCGAATAACTGTTGCCTATCGAAAGAATTTTAAGCACTCCGTCCTTTTTCCAAGCATTGTCTATGATGGATTTCTGTGCCGTTTCCGACGTGCGCACTACAACGGTAAGTCCGTTCGGCGCAGCGAACGAAGCGGTGTTTTCTCCGAGAGAGTAATTTTGAGAATTCAATACGGGCAGCACCAAAGTGTTTGCCGAAGTCGACTTCATCATATAGTCGCAGTGCTTGCAGAGCAATGCCGCCTCGCCCTCTTTTGTCGCGGTAGGTGCTTTCGTAACAAACCAAGCCATGTCATGAACATTGCCGACGGTCTTGTTTTCGACATGCGCCGCGGTGCTCACTTCTATATAGTCGATACTCGAAGCAAATCCGACGGTCGCGTCCTCGTTTGTTTCGTCGTGCTGCATTTCGCACACAACGTCGTTGTCGCCCTCTTTAAGCGAGACGGATGCCGTAAACGTGACCCAGTCGTGTCCTTTTAAAATCAATGCGGTCGTCTTGCCTGCGTCTTTACTAACCGTGACGTCGTCGGCAAACACGCTTTCTCCGCCGACAGTGACCTTCCACAGCTTGTTCAGTTCGATGCTCGCCGCGCTCATAACGGGTTTTGCTATACATAATGTCAAAGTCGCCTTTGCCGCCTTGTCGGCCTTCAGTTTGAACTCCACCTTATCTCCCGTTTTATAATCGTAAGGGGTTGCCGAGCCCGTCTGATGCGCGGGATTTTTGACGGCGTCGCCGGGATTCAGATATGCCGCGCCGCTTGCTCTGGCAACATACGCGCCGATGTACGCCACGTCGTTTTTACAGTCCAAACTCGGATAATCCGCCAAAGTTACTTTTCCGTATTCGCTTTCGTAACGGTAGGTATTAATTTTGCCGAGTGCGGGAATTACCGCGTTTTCAAAAGTAAATGTCTCGGAATCATACTCGTAAGTGTATGTGCCGACGCCGTTTTCCGTTTGGGTCGCTTCCTTTATCGGCGTACAGGAAGTATAATTTTCGGGTGCGAGTTTGGGCAGTTTGTGCATGGGCGCAACCGCGTTGCATACCGAGCATTTCTTACCCAGCCAGCCCACCTCTCCGACGGTGGGAGCAACCGCCACTTCCCATTCGCCCGCGTCCGCCGCCACGGTGTGCGAAAATTTTTCCGTTTTATCCGTAAGCACCGCGTCCGCCGTGAGTTCTATGTAATCTATGGGACCTGCGTTTGCCGTACCCTTTATCAAAAACTCTATGTCGTTGTCGCCCTTATTCAGTTTGACGTTCATAACTATGTCTTTCCACTGGAATTCGGAATACGTTATGACGTCTGCATTCGAGTCGCGGTATTCGTCGCCGTTTATCATATCCGCGCCGTACTGGTACATGTTGGATGTGAAATAGCGCTGTTCGCCGTTTACGAACATATCGTACATTGCCGTAAATCTTTTGACCTTGGCTCTCCATCGAGTCTTTTTGGATTCGTAAGCCGTTCTGTTGCTTACCCTTATCTTGAGCTTCGCCACGGTGTCCTTATCGCTGTTTACCGTCCAGCCGACCCCGTATCTGCCTGCCGCGCCGTCCACGGTATTGCCGCCGACACCCGTCTTTCTCACATTGAGAAGATAGCCGCCGCTTGCCTCCGCAGACGGGCTGATATAACTGCAATTGTACTGTTCCGTTGAGTCTGCTATGATATGTCCCTCTTCCGACTCGAAACGGTAGGTTTTGAGATTGCTTTCGGCGTTTGAAACATTGATACCCGTCACGAAAGCCGTCTTGTCTTCGTATGTGACCTCGACGAACTTATTTTCTTCGTCGAGCGCGCCCAACTCGGCAACCTTATACTCGGAATCGCTCAGCTCTTTCGATTCGCCGTTATCGTACTTTGCCGTAACTTTCATTCCCGACGGGTCGAACGACTCGCCGATTTCGTAAATCATTTTATCCGGATTTTTCGTAATCTCTATTTCCGTGAGCACTTTCTGCTCGGGCACAGGCGGATTCGGTTCCGGTCCCGGCTCGGGTCCGGGTCCCGGCTTTTCGGCGCCGCATGCCGCAATGCAGCAAAGCGTCAAAGCCATAAAGATACAAAGCAATATTCTTGCAAATTTCTTCATTTTCGTTCTCCTTATCTCTTACGGTTCGGGCTCGGGCGAAGGCTGCTCGGGCTCGGTCGGCGCTTCCTTTTCCAAATAGTTTATCACTATCGCGCCGCCCTGTACGGGACGATAGGTGTATTCGCCCCAAACCGAACCGTCGGGCATAGTTACCTGTCTGTAATCGGAATTTTGTTTGCTTATAACGGGAATCTCTATTGTCTTGACGTTTTTGGTTTTCAGCGTCATACCGCAATTCACGCAATTTGCGTCATGCGCCGAACCCGTTATTTCGTTCGTTTCGGGATTGTCGATATGCCCGGGAACTTTTGTCAGAGTCCAGCCTCTCACATGTGCGACGGTCTTTTCCGTCTTGTCCATAAGTATCGCGGTGCTGTCGATTTCGATACAGTCGAAATTGCTTTTGAAGCCGACGGTTTCGTCCTCTTCGTCTTCGTTATGCTGCATTTCGCATACGATTTCGTTGTCGCCCGATTTCAGCGGCACATTGACTTCGAGAGTTACCCAATCGCAATATGCGGGAGCGGTTTTGGAATTGTTCGCGCTGCCTACGGCAATCATGACGTCGTCCGCAAAAGCATTTACACCGTTCACTTTGACAAGCCACACTTTGTTTATCTCTATTTCCGCTTTTCCCGAAATGACGGGTTTGGCTACCCGAAGCGCAAGGTTTGCGGTTACGGCTTTATCGGAGGAAAGCGTATAAGCTATCCTATTGCCAGCCACCCCCATATTGCCGAGGTAGATTTGTCCGCTTGCTTCGGAAACGTCGCGCCCGAGTTTCGTGCCGCCCGTTCCGACGTCTGCGCCCGTGCTTACCACGTTGTCGGCGCAGTTGACGTTTTTACCGTCTTCGGTTTTGCCCGTGACGTGTCCGTCCTCGCCTTCGAGGCGGTAGACATTATGTTTGCCCTTAGCTGGAATAACCGTGTTTTTCAATTCAAACGTCTGACCGTCGAACGAAAAAGTGTAAGTTCCCAAACCGTCCTCGGTCTCGGTCGCCTCTTTGGTCGCCGTTACCGATTCGTACTTATCGGTTTCGATGAGCGCGGGGATTTTTTCCATAGCAACGACCTTGTTGCAGACAGCGCAGAGTTTGCCTATCCAGCCCACGTCGTAACGGGAAGGATTCCGAACTATCTCCCACTGTTCGGAGGCATCGTCGGAAACGGCGTGTTTCGTCGGCTGCGTCTTATCGGTAAGCACGGCGTCCGCGGACACGAGCTCCATATAATCTATCGCGCCTGCGTCCTTGCCTTTGCTGCTGACGTTGAACCAAATTTCGTTGTCGCCTTTTTTAAGGTCTATGTTGAACTCCACCGTGCGGAACTGATACTGCGAATAAATCTGAATCGAGTTGGAACCAGTGCCGTAAGCGGTCATCACGGTGTTTTCCTCGAACTTCTCGCCGTTGATGAATATACCCCACATTTCGCTGAGGTTCTTTTTGTAAGCGCGCCAGTTGTTGTCGGGGTTGTACGCGCCGACGTACTTCGTATCCGTCTTTGTGCGCAGACTGCTTCTTATTCTGAACCTTACCGTGGTGACTTTGTCGCTGTGGACAACCCACTTCGGTCCGACGTGAGTAGCGGGATTGTCGGGGTCGGTACCGCCCTTTATGTGGTCGCCGCCCTTATCGTTGTTGCGCACGTCGAGAACATAGCCCTGACTCGTACCTGCCGCGGGACGTATATAGGAACAGTTGAAAGCGGTGTTTCCTTTGAGTATCTGTGCCTCTTCTGCTTCGAAACGGTAGACCGTGCCCGTTATTTCGGGGTCCTCGACAAGCACTCCGTCGAAGTGGGTCATCTTGTTTTTATAAATGACCGTGATTTCCTGATTGGGCGTTCTTTCCAACGGACCGCTCGGGTCTATCTCGTAATCCGTGACGACCTCGGTCGAATAGTCGGAATAGACAGCCGTCACTTCCATCCCCGTCGGGTCGAAAGTTTCGCCCGTGTAATATTCCATTTTATCGGGGTATCGGGTGACTTCGATTTTTTCGATTACATTCTCCGGCAAAGGCTTGGGACCCGGATTAGGGGCGTCGGGTGTTTTGCCGCCGCATGCCGCAAACGCGCAAATGCTCAATACCATAACCGAGGCAAACAGCATGCCCAGCAGTTTTTTGAATTTCGCCATACTTTTATCTCCTTTTCTTTGATGCGCGCGGTGTTGCCGCCGCGAAATTTACATTGCTTCTTCGCTTATCTGCCGCTTCTTATTCAGATACACCGCCGCTATTTCATAGGCAAGAAACAGCGCGCTGAGTACCGCCAGCACGGTTATTACGATTTTGCCGACTTCGAGAGCCGTGACCCACGCGGGTGTTATTTTGATGAAAATAGTGCTTGCGCTGACACCGTTCATTACGTTTGAATGAACTACGGTATACAGAACGTGGTGCGCGGATTCACGCATTGCCCACGCCATTTCCGAATAATACTTTTCGTATTTTTCGAATACGCCCGTCACCTGCCCGTCGGGCAAATCGTTGCCGTTGAGCACACCGACGGGATAGAACATATACGATTGTTTATAGTCGGAAACCGCTATACCCGTCATTCCGAATTCCCCGTGAAGCACGCTCTTGCAGAAGCCCTGCGCTCCCGACCAAGTTGCTCCGAGCGCATTATAGCCCGTCATGACGCCTTCCACGCCGCCGACCTCGATTGCTATTTGGAATGCTTTGAGGTAAACTTCGCGCATGGTCTGCTCGTTGAACCAAGTATTTATACCGTGACGATTGGTTTCCTGGTCGTTGAGCACACAGTGTTTGAGATAGATGTAAAGTCCTTTTTCGCTCATGCCCTCGCTCATAGCGGCAATGCTCATGCCCGAAAGAAAAGGGTCTTCGCTGTAATACTCGAAATTGCGTCCGTTGTAAGCCGCGCGGTATAGGTTGCCGCCCGGTCCGTAAAGACCGTTATAACCCACCCACAAAGCGTCCTCGCCCCATTGCTCGCCGAGACGTTTCTGCAAATCGTGATTGAAGGTGGACGCCACCGTCGCATTGCAGGGATAAGTATTGCTTTGGTTGCCCGTGATTCTCGGGTCGTTTTTATCCGCGAGCATATACTCCTGACCGCGCGTATTCGTCTGCCAGTTTTTCACGCCGCCGCTGCCGTTATGGTCCAGCGTTTCGGGCTTGCCCAAACGGTTGAGTCCTACGGTGGTTCTGAAACCGTTGCTTAAAAGCGCAACCGTTTCTTTAAAAGTCAGCTGATCCAAAAACTCGTCCCACAGCGGGTCGTCGTAAGGAATCCACTCGTCGGTAGGCTCTCCGTTTTCGTCGGAGAAAACGCGCAAATCGATAAGCAGCAGTCCGTTGTCCTGCCCGTATTTCGGGTACTCTTTTATTTCGGTATCCCTTTCGAGCGCGCTGCCCTGAGAAATGTTGTACATCTCGTTCATCTTAGCCGTGCGTGCAAGCGATACGCCCTTTGTCGGAAGCGTTCCCGCCCAGTCGCTGCGCGTCGTATATTTGAAGTCGGCGGCGTTTGCTCCGTCGGGTTCGAACAAAAGGATGTCCGCGTCGTCGAAACGGTTGACTATCGGGGTGCCGTTTGCGGACTTGGAATAAGCCGTCGTATTAAGCGACTTTTCATTATAGGACTTGACGAGATTTTTGTCGCCGAGAGTAGTGCTGCCGCGCGCCGAAAGTTTGGATTCCGCCACGTTTTTGGCTTTGAGAATATTGTTTGCCGCATCGTGCGCGTCGCGGGCCGCGGTAAAATAATAATCGCCTGCGTCCACTATGTACGTACGTGCTTTGTATGCGTCGTAAGAGGCAAACTCGCGCCGGTTTACTTCGACGCTCACGGTTTCGCTTGCGCCCGCATCGAGCACTTGCGTTTTTGCGTAGCCTACAAGTTCGACCGAGGCTTTTTCTATTTTATTTTCAATGTCGTAGTCCGTGTACGGTTTTTGCAGATAGAACTGCACCGCTTCTTTACCCGCCTTGCTTCCCGTGTTAGTAACTTTCACGCTGAGCGTGTAAACGTCCTTGACGGGTCCCGTGACCTTGAAATCGGAATAAGCGAAATCGGTATAGGAAAGTCCGTAGCCGAACGGATATTCCACCGCTCCGTAATAATCGAACGCGCCCGCATTGCCTCGCCCCGTGACCGAGTCTTCATAGCGCGTTTCGGTATAGCGGTAGCCCATGTAGATGCCTTCCTGATAGACCACATAGTTTTTTCTTATCGCATCGCCGCTTCCGCCCGAATAAGTAAAGTTTCCGAAGTTGACCATCGCGGGATTTGCCGAGTGGTCTTTCCAAAAGGTCGCGGAAAGTTTGCCCGACGGATTTACCTTTCCGGCAAGAATGTTTCCTATCGCTCTCGTTCCGCCTATCGAGCGGTTGCCCGCTATGCCGTATGTACCGCCGCCTCCGAGCGAGCCCGTCCACAAAAGAGCGTCTACGCCGAGCGCAGGGTCGTCGAGTCCGCAGACTTGGTAAGCGCTGTTCATTATGACAACGATTTTGCCGAACGTGCCCTTCTCTTTCTCCGCTTTGAGGTTTTTGAGAACATCGAGTTCGGTTGGCGAAAGCGCAAGATAGTCGCCGTCCGTCATATCGTTTTTATCGCCGGTATTTATATCGAGGTCCGCGCCCTCTCCGCCCATACGCGCAATCACGAAAACCGCGGCATCCGCTTTTGCGGTCTTGGCGTTTGTCGTTATCTGAGACCAGCTTGCGTCGCCTATCGACCAATATTTAGCCGTGCCCGAGCCTGTGCCCTGACGCGCATAGTTTTTGTTGGCTTTATACCAATCGTAAAGTTCGTCGTTGACTTTGAGTCCCGCGGATTTAAGACCCTCCCGCATCAAATCGTTGCCGGGTTTGGTCTTGTCGTTTCCGCCGCTGCCCGTACCCGTAAGCGCGGGATATACGCTGCTTGCGCCGAACAGGCTGACGCTTGCCCCGTCTTTGAGAGGCAGAGCATTTTCGTTTTTGAGAAGCACCGAGCCTTCCGCCACTATTTCCTCGGATATTTTATCGCTGTTTTCTATGACGGAGTCGAGGCTTTCGTTTACGCTTTTATAATATGTATAATCCTTTTCTTCGCCGTCGTCCTCTTTATCTATGCGTTGCTGAGTCTGTATTCCGAAGAAACTGTTGATTGCAATACTGTTTTCCGTAAGAATGCCTCCGCCCACAAAAACAAGCGCCGTAAGCACGACGAATACATAACACAAAATCTTTGACAAAAGCAGCATTGCGCTGTTGCTAAGCGGTAACTTTTTCATCTGTTTTCTCCTTCCATTTCTTATCCGATTTGTTTACGCACATGAATATACCTACCGAGGAAAGTACCCATACCGCAAGATAAGCCACCACGGTAAACGCATACCCGAATTCCATTATTTCGAACGCTTTGAAAAACTGTTCTACGCTCGTCACCTCGAAAAAAACCGCCGACAAATACACGTAGCTGGATTGATTAAACAGCATAAACGCCGTCAGCGTGCACAAAAACAATGCCGCCGCCGCATATCGCTCGGTTACTTTGAACGCCGACATAACGCCGAACGCCGCCACCCCGAGCAAAGATACAAGCAGCACGCTCACCTCGAAATTGAGGTTGATGTGCTCGCTCAGGCTGAACGTAACCGAGTAAATTATTACCGCAACGAACAGCAATGCCGCACCCGCCAGCGAAACAAAAAAGCCTGCGCTTTTGGATTTGAAAAAATCTTTGATTTTTTCCATCTATTCATTTTCTCCTTACAGTATTTACTTAGTCAGGGGGACAACTTTCACCGAAAAAGCGCATATTATTCCCATAAATAAGATACCTCTATTATACACCCCCCCCCGAAAAGTCAATTGCAAAAACATTTCATTTTATTGCGTTTTTTACAATATTTATTTTTTGCCGTTATATGAGAAAAACCGACGGATAAATCCGTCGGTTTCGGTGGGTTCGTGTTGTTTTTTCAGTCGGTGAGTTCGAGGTATTCGTCGTATGTGGTTTCCTTATCGAACACCTTTGTCCCGTCAATCTCTATTATTCGGTTGGCAACCGTCTGAATGATTTCTTCGTCGTGCGTAACGAACAGCATATTCCCTTTGAAATTCGTCATGCCCTTATTTAGCGCGGTTATGCTTTCCAAATCGAGGTGGTTGGTCGGCTCGTCGAATATGAGGAAGTTTGCCTGCGAAAGCATCATTTTAGCCAGCATACAGCGCACCTTTTCTCCGCCCGAAAGCACATTGGCTTTTTTGAGCGCTTCCTGTCCCGAAAACAGCATTCTGCCCAACCAGCCGCGCAAATACTCTTCGTAATGTTCTTTGGAATACTGACTGAGCCACTCGACCAAAGACAGTTCGCAACCGTCGAAAAAGTTATCGTAATTTTGCGGCATATATGCCGGAATAACGGTTTTACCCCACTTGACCGTGCCTGCGTCGGGCTGCTGCAATCCCATTATACAATCGAACATTACCGACAGCGTATGGCTGTTCGAGCAGATAAAACCTATCTTTTCGTCGTGTTTGAGTTTGAAAGACACATTTTCGAAAAGTCCTTTCTTGGTAAGTCCTTCTACTTCGAGAATCTCGTTGCCTATTTCGCGCTCGTACTTGAAATCGATAAACGGATAGCGGCGAGAGGACGGCTGAATGTCCTCCAACTTGATTTTTTCCAGTTCGCGCTTGCGGCTTGTCGCTTGTTTGGACTTGGACGCATTTGCCGAAAATCGGGCAATGAAATCCTGCAATTCCTTCGCGCGCGCTTCGAGTTTCTTATTTTGCTCCTTGCTCTGACGCAGCGCAAGCTGACTGGTTTCGTACCAAAAATCGTAATTGCCGACATAGATGCGGATTTGTCTGAAATCCACGTCGCAAATATGGGTGCAAACTCTGTTGAGGAAGTGACGGTTATGCGACACTATGATTATGGTGGTGTCGTCCAAAGTCATGAGGTAGTCTTCCAGCCACTTCACGCTTTTCGCGTCGAGGTTATTGGTGGGCTCGTCCAGCACCAGTATATCGGGTCTGCCGAACAGCGCCTGCGCCAAAAGCACTTTGACCTTTATCTTCGGGTCTATCGTGCCCATGACCTCATAGAAAAGCGCGGAATCGACTTTCAGGCTGTTAAGCAGCGTTTCCGCGTCCGACTCGGCTTCATAGCCGTTCATGTCAGCAAACTCGCCCTCAAGCTCCGCCGCCTTTACTCCGTCCTCGTCAGTAAAGTCGGGTTTTGCGTAAAGTCTTTCGCGCTCGGCTTTGACTTCCATAAGACGCTTGTGTCCCCACATAACCGTGTCCAGCACGGTGCAGGAGTCGTAAGCGTTCTGGTTTTGGGCAAGCACGCTCATGCGCTCGTTCTTATCGACGGATATTTCGCCCTTGTTCGGTTCCATTTCACCCGACAAAAGTTTCAGAAAAGTGGACTTACCCGCGCCGTTTGCGCCGATAACGCCGTAGCAGTTGCCTTTGGTGAATTTGAGGTTTACGTTGTCGAACAGCACGCGGCTGCCGAACTGCAAACTGACATTGTTACACTGTATCATATCATGCTCCTTGTTACCTTTTGAAAAACAGCGGAAAAAACAAAAAGAGCGGACGGATTATTCAACCCGTCCGTGCTTGTTTGTTTGCATTACTCGGCTTTGAAAGGCAAAAGCGCCATCATGCGAGCGCGCTTCACCGCGGTCGCAAGCGCACGCTGGTGCTCGGCACATACGCCGGTCGTGCGACGGGGCATTATTTTACCCTTCTCGGTGATGTATCTTTTAAGCTTGGAAACGTCCTTATAGTCGATTTCCGTTGCCTTTTCGACACAGAAAGCGCAAACCTTTTTCTTGGGTTGACGTCTTACTTTCTTGCTCTTGTCGTCCGCTTCTACGACAGGCTTTACGGGTTTTTTATTCTCCATTTTAATTCAATACTCCTTTAAAAATTCGCTTAAAACGGCAAATCTTCGTTTTCGACGGGCGTCAGTTCGGACACCTGTTTCTTTGCGCGAGGAGCAGCCGCTTGCTGCACTCTGGGCGCACCTGCGTCCGCATCGTCGCTGCGCGCGGAAAGGAATTCTATGTCCTCCGCAACAACGTCGACGGCAGTACGCTTGTTGCCGTCCTTGTCCTCATAATTGCGAATCTGAACATTGCCGACCACGCAGACCTTACGTCCTTTCGCAAGGTATTTCGCGCAGTTCTCGCCGAGTCCGCGCCAAGCCGTAATATTGAAAAAATCGGTTTCGCGCTCGCCGTTCGCATTCGTGAAATTGCGGTTCACGGCGATACCGAATTTGCAAACGGATACGCCGCTGGGAAGCTGGCTGAGTTCCGGGTCTCTCGTCAGATTACCTATGAGAGTTATCTTATTCATATTTCGTTCTCCTATCGAAATTCGAGTACGCTGCCGCGACTCAGAATGCTTTTGTAGTCATGTAACGGTATACCGAATCGGAAATGCCCATCTGACGTTCGACTTCTTTGGGAACGTCGGGATTTGCGGTATACGTCATGAGTACGTAAAAGCCTTCGTTTTTGAAATTTATCGGATAAGCGAAACGCTTGACGCCCCACTTATCGACTTTCTCGACTTCGCCGCCGCTTTTCTTGACGATATCCGCAAACTTTTCGGTCTGTGCGTTTATCTCTTCTTCGCCGAGCGATGCATTGAGAATGTAAAGAACTTCGTACTTCACTTTTTCTGCCTCCTTTTGGTTTATTAGCCCTTTCTGCTACGAAAGAGCAAGGAATTAAACCCCGACTTTCGTCAAGGCTTGTTTATTATAACACAACCCTTTTGTTTTTGCAAGGGTTTTTGCATGAATTACGGGATTTTTGTTTGCGGTGTACTTTGATTTTCGGACGAATCGGATTTTTCGTTTTCTTGCGGCAAAGATACTTCTTCCGCCGTTTCATTTGTTTCGCCGTCTTGTATAACGGTGGACTGCTCTTCGTAAGAGGCGGCAACCTTATCGAGTTCTTTGTTGAGTCCTGCCGCAGCGCCCTCGGCTTCCACGTGCGGCGACAGCATAAGCTCGTCGTAGCGCGCACCCCAGTTGGTGTCGGGCTCTTTGCCGAGCGCGATGCCGTTGAGAATAAAAGCGACTTTGCGCATGTTGCGGGAAGTGATAAAGTTTTTCTGCTCTCCGTCCACCGCATAATACATGGTTTCGCCCTTTACGGTAATATCGTATTTACCGTTTTGATTTACGACCAACTGAGCCTCTATGCCCTCGCAATAAATCGTGAGCCGACGCATAAGCGTAAGCGGCAGATGAAGACAGTCCGTCTTTTCGCGCAGTATCAGATTGTTTCCGTCTATTATAACGGCATACGGACGTTTCATCAGCTTTATTCCGCCGGCTATCTGCATGCCGCAGTTTGCCGCATAAGCCGCGGTTGCCACTATGAGAATCGAGCCGAGCGGAACGTCTCCGTCAATCATAAACCATACGCCGACCCCTACGAGCGCGGCGGCTATGAGCGACATGACCACTCCTGTTATTATCTTGTTTCTGCCTGCTTTGACGCCGAGCGGATTGCGGTACATCAGAGTGCTTTCGTCAACCGTTGCAGGCTCCGAGCGAAATATCTTTTCCATAAAATTTCTCCTAATAAAGCTGAATAGTGAACGTGCTGCCCATGTCGGGAACGCTTGTCACGTCTATTTTGCCGCCCATCATTTCGACGATGGACTTTGTTATAGTAAGTCCAAGTCCGCTTGACCCTGCGGCGCGGCTGCGCGCTTTGTCACAGCGGTAAAACCGTTCGAAAATATGCGGAAGGTGTTCGGGCGCGATACCTATGCCGTTGTCTTTGACTCTTATAAGCGCGCCGTCTTCGTTGCGTTTGCAAGCCACGGTTATTTTGCCGCCGTCCGGCGTATACTTGATTGCGTTGTCTATCAGCGCGCGCACGGACTCTATAAGCATATTCTTGTCGGTTTCCACCCAAATTTCGCCGCTGCCGTCGAACTCTATTTCTTTTTTCAGTCCCGCTACGCGGTATTGCTGAACAACATCGCCTATCTGCTCGCACATATCGAAACGGGTTTTATTCATCGTGAAGTTGCCTATCTTGGCAAGCAGCAGAAGCTGTTCGACTATGCGTTTCATATTCTCCGCCTCGCTCAACAGAGTGTCTATACTCTCTTCGAGCAGCGCGGGGTCGGATTTGCCCCAGCGTTTGAGCATATTGGCATAGCCCTGTATGACGGAAATCGGCGTTTTGAGTTCGTGACTGGCGTCGGAAATGAAATTCGACTGGCGTTCGAACGTGTTTTCGAGTTCTTCCAGCATTTCGTTTATCTGCTGCGTAAGCTCTGTAAGTTCGTCCTGCGAGTCCACGGGGTCCAATCGCGTGGAAAGATTGTTGCCGTCAACCTTGTCTATACTGTCTATCATACGTCTGAGCGGCGTCATCATATAACGGCTGGCTATGTTGCCGAGCGCGGCTCCGAGCACGATAAACACGATTACGAGCACTACGCTGGTTATCTTCATTCGGAACAGGAAAGAGTCGACGTCCTCCATGTTCGGAGAAGTAAGCTGATTGTGTACGCTGACTATTATGAATATGACGTAAGCGGTTATCAGCACGCCGAACACGGCTGTGAATATGACCGTGGTCTTGGTGGTTATGGAAAGCTTTACTTTGCCCGATACCCATTTGAACAGCAGCACGAACGGCGTTATCGGGAAAAAGATTATCATGAGCGCCGTGACCCACGGTTTGCGCTTTTTCTTTTCCTCTTTCCTTTCGCTTTTGATTTCCTTTATGGTTGCCGCCGCGTCCTCTTTGTTTTCCGCGCTTTCCTCCAAAACTTTCGCCGTGATTTCGGCTTCGGTCGGTTCGGGGACAACCGGACTGTTTTTTTCTTTCATCAGTCTTTATCTCTTATGACATAGCCCGCGCCGCGCACGGTCTGAATAAGTTCGACATTGTACACGTCGTCTATTTTACTCCGCAGATAACGGATATAAACGTCGACGACGTTGGTGTTGCCGTAAAACTCGAACCCCCATACCGCGTCGAGAGCCTGTTCGCGCGATACGACTATGTTGCGGTTGCGGGCAAGATAAGTGAGAAGGTCGAACTCGCGCTTGGTGAGCTCTATCGGATGCGAATCGTAAACGACGGACACGGAACCGCAGTCGATGACCAGCTTTCCTATCGATATCATTTCACCCGCCGCCGACGTCTTTCTGAGGTTTGCGCGGATTCTCGCAAGCAGTTCTTCTATCGCAAACGGTTTGGTCATATAGTCGTTTGCGCCGACGTCGAGTCCCGACACCTTGTCCATCACCTGGTCGCGCGCGGTCAAAATTATGACAGGCGTGGATTTGACTTGGCGCAGTCTGCGCAAAACTTCGATACCGTTAAGCGACGGCAGCATGACGTCGAGCACGATAAGACCGTAGTCGTGTTCGAGCGCGTCGGCAAGCGCTTCGCGCCCGTCGGCTTTAATCTCGGTTTCATAACCTTCGTGCGTAAGTTCGAGCGACACGAAACGGGATATTTTGGGGTCGTCCTCGACTATCAAAATTTTATTGTTCATCTTTTCTCCTACGGCTTTTCAAGCCTTGTAATGTTTCCGACCGAATCGGGTCTTATTCCCCTGCGATTACCTCTATGCGCATTGTATCGGTGTTACCCGAAATGCCCACGGGAACTCCGCCAGTAAGTACGACCAAATCGCCTTTGCGGACTATGCCCGTGGAAAGCGCGCACTGTATCGAGTGACGGAACAAGTCGTCGGAATTGCTTTGGTGGACGGACATGGTCGGGGTTACGCCCCAGTTCATAGCAAGCTGGTTGTATGCCTTCGTGCTTGTCGTGGGGGCTATTATCGGCGCTGCCGGACGGAAACGCGAAACCTTACGCGCCGTGTAACCCGACTGCGACACGGTTATTATCGCTTTCGCACCGAGGTCGAACGCCGCCGCACATGTGGAATGCGACACCGCGTCGGTTATGGAACGGATGTCCGCGTCGAGCGAAGCGAAACGCTTTTTGAAGTTTATGGTCTTTTCCGTGGTTTCCGCTATCTTAGCCATTGTCTTGACCGCTTCGACGGGATATTTGCCCGCCGCCGTTTCGCCCGAAAGCATGGTGGCGGAAGTACCGTCGTAAATTGCGTTTGCCACGTCGGAAATCTCGGCACGGGTCGGACGGGGATTGGATATCATGGATTCCAGCATTTGCGTCGCCGTGATGACTTTTTTGCCCGCATGATAACAAGTCTTTATCATTTCTTTTTGGATTGCGGGAAGCTCCTCGAACGGGATTTCCACGCCCATGTCGCCTCGCGCCACCATAGCGCCGTCGCACTCGGCAAGAATGGATTCGAAATTTTCCACTCCCGCGCGGTTTTCTATCTTCGCGATTAACTGGACGTCGCCCGCATTTTTGGTTGCAAGCAGCTGTTTGACTTTTCTCACGTCGTCGACGCTTCTCACGAAAGACAGTGCGAAATAATCGACATCCTGTTCGAGCGCGAACAGAATATCTTTTTTATCGACGTCGGAAATATACGGCATATCTATTGTAGTGCGCGGAAGATTTATGCTTTTACGGTTGGTAAGCTCGCCTCCATTGACCACTTTGCAGCGCACCTCGCAGTCCGTAACCTCGGTTGCGGTAAGTTCGATAACGCCGTCGTTTATAAGAATGGGGTCGCCGACTTTGACATATTCGGGCAGGTCCTCGAACGTCACGGAAACGATTTTTCCGTTGCCTTCCACTTCCTTGGTCGTCAAAGTGAACTCCGCGCCGACGGCAAGCTCTATGCGTCCGCCTTCAAACGTGCGCACGCGGATTTCCGGTCCTTTCGTATCCGCCATTATGGCTACGGGCGTGGAAAGTTCCTCCCTCGCGCGTTTTACCATTTCTATTCTCGCGGCATGCTCGTCGTGCGTGCCGTGAGACATATTGAGTCTTGCCACGTTCATGCCCGCTTTGATAAGCTTCTTTATTGTCGCGTAGTTGTCGGTTGCGGGTCCGAGCGTACAAACTATTTTGGTTCTTCTCATTTATAATACTCCTTGAAAAAGTGTAAATTCGTTTTATCGCAATTCCTTCAAATCGTAAGGCGTAATCTGGTAGACGCAGTAATTCAGCCAGTTGGAAATCAGCAGCGATTCGTGCGCGCGCCAGCTCATGAACGGTTTGCCGTTGCGGTAGTAATGTTTGGGACGTTTGGTTTTCAGTCCGCGTCCGCGGTCGCGCCTGTATTCGTCGTCGAGCGTGTTTACGTCGTACTCGCCGTGGCCGAATACGAACACGTGGCGCAAGTCCTTGCTGGCGACAAGGTAGAGCCCCGCCTCGTCGGAATCCGCAAGCACCGTCAAAGCGTCTGTCTTTTCCACGTCCTCGCGTCTGACGAAAGTATAACGCGAGTGAGGCGCATGAAACACGTCGTTGAATCCGCGCACGAGCGGATTGGTTCTGTCGTAAACATTATGCTCGAATACGCCGAACATCTTTTCTTCGAGCGGGTATTTTTTTATGCCGTAAAGTCCGTACATTGCCGCCTGGGCAGCCCAGCATATATACATGGAAGAATACACGTTGCTCTGAGCCCAAGTCATAATACGGTTAAGTTCGTCCCAGTAAGCCACCGACGTAAACTCCATTTTTTCCACCGGCGCACCCGTTATAATCAGTCCGTCGAACTTCAAATGCCGAGCAACCGCCTCGTCGAAAGTCATATAAAAGGATTTGAGATATTCTTCGTCAGTATGCTTTGATTCATAGGTGGCGGTGCGGATAAGCACTATTTCCGCTTGCAGAGGCGTATTGCCTATGAGCCTGAGCAGTTGGGTTTCTGTGGCGGTCTTATCCGGCATAAGATTGAGAATGGCTATTTTAAGCGGACGGATTTCTTGCGAAAGCGCGCGTTCTTTCGTCATAAAGAAGATGTTTTCGCGCTCCAAAAACTTCGCCGCAGGCAAATCCGCATCAATTTTTACCGGCATGAATCCCTCCTCGAATAACTTTCTCATTGCATATAATACAATAAATCCGTCGGAAAAGTCAAATAATTGGGCATATTAAGAAAGTTAAAGAAATTTTTTCGAAAATCGGCTTGATTTTTATAGCGTTTTTACGCGAATTTTGTTATAATATACAAGTAAAAAATACAGTTTCTGTTTTCAGGAGGAAACACACGGCATGAACGCAAAGCAGTTGAAGTTTTTGAAACAATTCTCCTCTCTTTCGAGAGTGGATACGGTAACGGACGAAAAAGCGCTGTTTGCAAACATCAAAGAATTTTTGGAGCTTGATTACGCGCTTGCTTTGGACGTTTGGGAATTTCTTACAATAGACAAAGAGGGAACTTTGGCGGACGACCCCGACGTCGCCGCGGTTTTCGCGGATAAGCTGTATGCGATGTTTCTCAAAAAGAACGCGCAGCGCACCGTCAAAGCCGTTACCGAACTGCCGTCCGTAAGACGCGCTGTGTTTCAATACTCCCCCTCCGCCGCAAAAGGCGACTTCTTCGACATAGCGGTCGATTTCGCCGTAGCGAACAAGACACAGATTTGCGACGAAATTTTCAAATGCGTATCCAAAAACGACGCGACCGGCACTACATTCGGCGCATACATGAAGACCCTTGTCGAACGCATGTTTATAGAAATACTCAAAAAGAGCGCGGACAAGAAAATCGTTATGAACAAAAAGATGCAGGCATTGCTGCTGTCGCACATTGCCAAAATCAAAACGGAAGAAAAAGCGCTTTTACAGCAACGTCTCAGAGAAATAAGCTGAAATCTCCCCGTTTGCGAATATGTACATTTGCTCAACCGTCCGATTTTGACCGAATCGGACGGTTTTTTCGTTTCGCCGAGCGGTCATTTCATATATATGCGCACACGTACATGCATTTTTTATGCGCTGCCCCCTTTTTGCGCAAAAAAAACGCAGACCGAAAGTCCGCGCCTTTTTGTTTGCCTTCATCTGTTCGATTACTCTTCCGAGATAGCGCCAACGGGGCACTGTGCGGCACATGCTCCGCAGTCGATGCACTCGTCGGGGTTAATCCGGTAATGGTCGTCGCCCTGACTGATTGCATTTACAGGGCATTGCGATTCGCAGGAACCGCAGCTGATGCATTCGTCGCTGATTTTATGAGCCATTTTCAAAGCCACTCCTTTAATTTAATATTGTTGTTTTTCGGTATATTATACCTATATGCCGATTATAACACATATATCATCGGTTTGTAAAGTTTTTAATCGAGTAATTCTTTCAATTCGTCGTCGATTTTTTCCGCGTCGGGTTCTTCCGCCGCCGCAGGCGCGCCTTTTTTCTGTATCTTGTCCGCGCTCACATCGTCGAATTCGACGTTCTCTCCGTTTTCGAACTTGACCCGAACCGTTTCTTTCAACTGATTGACCGAAACAGCCACACCCTCTCTGCCGTCCGAAAGTTTGACCGTCGAACCGAGTTTCGGCATTTTTTTATTGACCTGGGCGTAATAGTCGTTTTCGTAGCCCAGACAGCACATCAGCCGTCCGCACAGTCCGCTTATCTTTCCCGGATTAAGCGACAGATTCTGATTTTTCGCCATTTTGATTGTAACATGCGCAAAATCGGAAATATAGTCGCTGCAACAGCACGCTCTGCCGCACGGCGCTACGCCGCCTTTCATTCGGCACTCGTCGCGCGCACCTACCTGACGTAACTCTATGCGCAGTCTGAACATACTTGCAAGGTCTCTTACAAGCTCGCGGAAATCCACTCTCGCGTCGGCGGTGAAAAAGACGATGAGTTTGAGTCCGTCCAACGTAAACTCCACGTCGATGACTTTCATTTTGAGCCCGCTTGCCTCTACCTTTTCGCGTACCTGAATCAAAGCGGCGCGGCGTTTCGAGAGATTCTCTTCGGCTTTTCTCAAATCTTCGTCCGTAGCAAAACGCACAATGGGTTTGAGCGGCTGCACCACTTTGCTTTCGTCCACACAAGTGCGGCCCATGACTATTTTAGCCAGCTCCGTACCCCTTGACGTTTCGGTAATCACTTTTGCGCCGACGGGATAATCCACCCCGTCCTCCGCCGCAAAATAGTACACTTTCGGGGATTTGTCGAATTTGACTCCTATTACTTCCATTTTGCTCTAACCTCCAAAAACGAGAACAGCATCTCGTCTATTACCGCCGAGACGGAACAATTCAGTTCCAGTCTGCGGCGTGCTCTGTCCAGCACCTGCGTTTCTTTTACCGCTACGCTCGCGGGAAACCTCTCGGCTACTTTCGCCGCATCGTATGGGATTTCGTCGGCTTTCGCCGCGCCGCAGGCGACTCGCACTCCGCTCAAAAGTATCAGTTGAATGAAATCTATTATGTCGTCGAGATTGTCGCGGTAATCGTTCAGTTTAAACATGTATTCCGCTGCGCCGCCGCTACCGTCGAGTTTCAGCACAATATCGAGCGCAATCGAGAAAAGTTTGGTATATACGGGCTGAGCAAGTATTTTCTCCGCCCGTTCGATTCTGCCGCGGCACGCTTCGAGCGCAAGATACATGCGCTCGTCGTCGGGATAGTATTTCGTAAGTTCTTTCTTCAAGTCCGCAGACGGAAACGGAGAAAGTTCCACCTTTCTGCACCTCGATAGCACCGTGGGCAATATTTTGGTTTCGTTCGCCGCTTTTATTACGACAACCGTAACGGCAGGCGGTTCTTCCAATGTTTTGAGCAATTTGTTCTGGCTTGCCTCGTTCATGGTTTCGCCGCGGTCTATTATATAAAACTTTTTCGTAAGTTCCGTCGGCGTGACGAAAGCGGTTTCCGTAAGAAAATTCACGTCTTTGACAAGCACTTTTTCGCCGTCTTCGGGAAGATAAATTATGTCCGCAAGCGTGCGGTTGTAAACACCGTTTTCATAACGTGCGCCTACGGCAGCGGCAAGAAACATATCGCACAAAATGTCGAGCGACACACTGTCCTCTCCCGTAAGCAAATAGGCGTGGGAAAGTGCATCGGTTTTCACGTCGCGCATGAGCGTAGCATAAGCCGTGCTGCTTTTTATAAGTTCCGTATATCTTCTCTCCAAAGTTTCACCCTATTTCAGCATTCCGCGGCTTTTGAGTTCCGCGTAAAGTTTTTCATGCGTTTCGTATTTGGTTCCCGACGCATCCACCCGAACGAATCTCTTTTCCTCGTTTGCGACGGCTATGAATCCGTTGTAAACGCGCTCGTAAAAGTCGCTCTTTTCCCTTTCCATGCGGTCGCCGTCGGAAGCGCCGCCTTTGCGCGAAAACCCGTCTGCGGAATTAACGTCGAGAAACAGAGTCAAATCGATTTCCACGCCGCCCATTGCCCAACGGTTAAGCGTCTTTATCATATCGACGTCCAGACCGCGCCCATAGCCTTGATATGCCAAAGTGGAATCGATGTAACGGTCGCAGACAACCAGCTTGCCCGCATCCAGCGCGCTTTTTATCACCTGATTTGTGTGCTGGCATCGGGACGCCTCGTACAAAAACAGTTCCGTCAGCGCGTCCATATCCGAATTATCCGCATCCAAAATGACCGCGCGTATCTTTTCGGCGATATCAGTGCCGCCGGGTTCGCGCGTGAAAACGGCATCGACTCCTTCCTTGCTCAGACGCTCGCGCAGCAATCGGACCTGCGTGGATTTGCCTACGCCGTCGCAGCCTTCGACCGTCACGAATTTACCGTTCATCTCTTATCCTCACAATACATTCGCATAGATTTCTCACATCGTCGGGAGTATCGTCCAATGTAACGATAAACACCGTTCTTTTGTCGTCAAACATTTCAGCCACGTGCCCTTTCTCTTTGAGCGCGTAGAAAAGCTCTTTTCCGCTCATTCCCAGTTTGTCCGCTTTTACCACCAGGCGCGTGAAATCGCCGTTTCTCACACAGTCTATTTTTTCGCGGAAAGCGTCGGTCGCCGCTTTCAGTCCGTCATATCCGACGGCGTTTTTCTTTGCGTATTCGACGGCGTTTTCCAACCCCGCAAGCAGAAGATACGACGGACTTGTCGTGCCTATCAATGCAAGACAAGCTTCCGCTTTTTCGGCAAGAGTCTTATCGTTGCAACACATGTACGCACTTTGCGTATATGCGTGCATGGTCTTATGCGCACTCATGACACACAAATCCGCAACAGAGGAAAAACCGTCTCCGAACAAATCGCGCCGCGCCGCAAAATGCGCTCCGTGCGCACTGTCGACTATCAGCAATTTGCCTGCCGCATGAACCTCGTCCGCGACCCGTGCGGAAGAAGTAATGCCGTAATAATCTGGGCTTGTTATGACAACGGCTTTCGCTTGCGGGTATTTCTTCAATGCAAGTTTCATATCGCCGACCCCGACGGCTCGGTACAATCCGTCGTCGTCTTTTCCGGTGTCGAATTCGCAGATGTCAACACGCGCCAGTGCCGCGCCCATATCGACGCAGATGTGGCGGTTTTTAGGGGCGATAATATCTCCGCCCGCGCTCATTATTGCCGCCTTCATGCCTGCGGACGAACCGCCGACAAGAAAGAAACAATATTTCGAACCGTAGAACTTTGCCGCTTTTTCCTGCGCCTTGTATACGCCGAGCGACGGAAAGACGCCGCCGTCCCCGCCTATTTCGGTCAAATCGTTTAAATCGAGCGACCCTTTATGCCCGGGCGTGTGCCAGCGCTTAAAACCGCCGTCGGCGTATTTTTTCATGCGGCTGTCGATACTCATTTATTTTTTCGGTTTCATGGTCGGGAACAGCAGCACATCCCTTATTGACGCGCAGTCGGTAAACAGCATCACCATGCGGTCTATGCCGAGTCCCAATCCGCCCGTCGGAGGCATTCCGTATTCCAGCGCCGTGACGAAATCGTCGTCCTTTTCCTGGGCGTCCTCGTCGCCTTGGGTTTTGAGTTTCGCCTGTGCCTCGAACCGCGACTTTTGGTCTATCGGGTCGTTCAGTTCGGAATAGGCGTTACCCATTTCCATACCGTTCATGAACACTTCGAAACGGTACGTCATTTCGGGATTATCCTTATCCTTTTTCGCAAGCGGACTTATTTCTATCGGATACTCCGTTATGAAAGTGGGCTGCACCAGCTGTTTCTCTACCAGTTGGTCGAATGCCGCATACAGTATTCTGCCCACGCTTGTCGCGTTGCCGTCCAGTTCTACGCCTTTCGCCGCCGCCGCTTTCGCCGCGGCTTTGACGTCCATTCCAGTAAAATCGATACCCGCGAATTTCTTTACGGCGTCTTTCATGGTATAGCGCGCCCACGGCCGGGCAAGATTTATTTCCGTACCCTGATACGTTATCTTTCCGCCGCAGCCCAATGCGCTGCCCGCCGCCTCGTAAATTTCTTCGGTGAGATTCATCATGTCGTTGTAATCCGCATAAGCCTGATACAGTTCCATCATGGTGAACTCGGGGTTATGTTTTACGTCCATGCCCTCGTTACGGAACATTCTGCCGAGTTCGTACACTCTTTCCATTCCGCCGACGATAAGCCTTTTGAGATAGAGCTCGGGAGCAATACGCATGTACATATCGAGGTTGAGCGTGTTGTGGTGAGTGACGAACGGTCTTGCCGCCGCACCGCCCGCAACCGTATTCAAAATGGGCGTTTCCACCTCTGTAAAGCCCTTGTCCTCCAAAAGCCGTCTTATCGCGCTGATAAGTGCCGCACGTTTTTTGAACGTAGTCATGACCTCTGGATTGGCAATCAAATCGACATAGCGCTGACGGTAGCGCAAATCGTTGTCTTTGAGTCCGTGCCACTTTTCGGGAAGCGGCAGCAGCGATTTACTGAGCATCACGCAGTCGGTAACCGCGACGGATACTTCGCCTTTATGCGTCGTAAACACTTCACCTTCGACTCCGATTATATCGCCTATGTCGTATTTTTTTATCTCGGCGTATCTGTCGCCCAGCGTATCGGATTTGAGGTATATCTGAATCTGCCCCGCACTGTCGAGCACGTGCGCAAAAGCCGCCTTGCCCATTATGCGTTTGGATATAAGACGTCCGGCTATTTTGACTTTTTTGCCCGTGAGTTCTTCCACGTCCGTTTTGATTTCTTCGGATTTGTGCGTGCGCTCGAAACGGGTCTGTTCGTAAGGGTTGTTGCCCGACGCCGTCATCTCTTCGAGTTTGGACAGCCGCACCGCGCGGATTTCGCTTTCGTCCTGTTCGACCTGCGGTGCCGCCGCAGGCTTGTTATTGTTGTTATCGGCCATAAATTATGACTTGACCTCCTCTTGCCGCATTTACGGATTTGTACGCTTTACTTTTTGTTGCCTTCGATTTTAACCACTTTAAAGCGGAATTCGCCTCTTGCGGTTTTAACGAGAGCTTCTTCGTTTTTGCGTTTTCCGAGCAATGCTTTTCCCACGGGCGATTCGTTGCTTATGCGGTTTTCCATGGGATTGGATTCGTGCGTGCCGACTATTTCATAGCGGGTTTCCTCGCCCGAACGCATGTCCTTTATGACGACTTTGCAGCCGATGTCGACTTTGTCGTCGCCTGTTTTGCTTATGAGTTTGACATTTGCAAGCTTCGCTTCGATTTCTATAATCTCGGCTTCCATTTTCGCCTGTTCGTCTTTTGCTATGTCGTATTCGGCGTTCTCGCTCAAATCGCCGAATTCGCGTGCGACTCTAATCTTTTCCGCCATTTCGGCTCTGCCGTGAACTTTGAGATATTCGAGACGCTCTTCAAGTTCCTTTTTGCCTTCCGCAGTCATGAAAACTTCTGCCATATTTTAAAAACCTCTTTGTTTTGAATTTTCGTTATCTGCCTGCGGCATAAACCGCGGACACCGAATAAAGTATATATTATTTTGCCGTAAATGTCAACCTCTTAAAAGTCCGCCGACAAACTCTTCTATCCTCGCGCAGGCGTCGGAAAGAGTATGAAGCGAACAGGCATACGAACAGCGCACGAAATCCCTGCCGCTTTCGCCGAACGCGCTTCCAGGAACAACCGCAACGTGCTTTTGTTTCAACAGTCTTTCCGCAAAAGCGTCGCCGTCCAGTCCCGTTTTCTTAACGCACGGAAAAGCGTAAAACGCGCCGCGCGGAGTGAAACAGTCCAACCCCATTGAGTTGAATCTCGATACAAGATATTTTCTGCGCATATCGTACTGTCCGCGCATATAAGACACGTCGGCATAGTCCTCCGTTTTGCCTTCTTTCAAAGCGTACAGGGCGGCATACTGCGCGAAAGTGGGCGCGCACATAATTGTGTACTGGTGTATTTTGAGCATTGCCGCGCTTATCTCTTTCGGCGCGGCGACATATCCGAGCCGCCAGCCCGTCATTGCAAACGCTTTCGAAAATCCCGAAATGAAAACACAGCGTTCCTTCATTCCGTCCGCCGCGCACACGGAAATGTGCTTTCCGCCGTAAGTCAGTTCGGCATAGATTTCATCGGAAATAACGCTCAAATCATACTTCTTTATCACGGCGGTGATTTCGTCCAATGCGGACTTATCCATAACCGCTCCGGTAGGATTGTTCGGATAAGGAAGTATCAGCACTTTGGTCTTTTCGGTGATTGCTTTTTCCAGGTTCGCCGCCGTAAGCACGAAACCGTCCTCCGCATACGTTGGAACGGGTACCGCCGCGCCGCCCGCAAGCATAATTCCCGGCACGTAACTTACGTAAGACGGGTCCGGCACAAGCACTTCGTCGCCCGGCGTGACCAAAACCCTGAGCGCCAAGTCGATTGCCTCGCTTGCCCCTACGGTAACGAACAGCTCGGTATCGGCGCAATAATGCAAATCGAACCGCGACGCGAGGTACTCGGAAATTTCCGCGCGCAGCTGTTTGAGTCCTCTGTTGGAAGTATAGGACGTATAGCCTTTTTGGATGCTGCGCACCGCCGCATTGCGGACATTCCACGGCGTGACGAAATCGGGCTCGCCCACGCCCAAAGATATCGCGTCGGGAATTTCCGCCGCAATATCGAAAAACTTTCTTATGCCGCTCGGCTTTATTTCTTTTACCGTCGGATTTATTCTGTCGCCGGCTCCTTTCACGCCTGAACAGCCAGCCTCTTGTTGCCGCTGTCACGGACCGACGCGCCGTCAATCTTATATTTTTTCAATATGAAATGCGTAGCCGTGGAAAGCACGGATTCGAATCTCGACAGTTTTTCGCTTACGAAAAGCGCGACTTCCCTCAGCGTTTTGCCCTCGATTATTATGCATAAATCGTATGCGCCCGACATGAGATACAAATCTTTGACTTCCTCGAACTCGCCGATATCGGCGGCTATTTCGTCGAAGCCCTTTTCGCTTTTCGGAGTGACGCGCACTTCGATTAGCGCCTGAACACAGTCTTTGCCTATCTTCTCGCCGTCCACGACTACGCCGTATTTGAGAATTACGCCGCTCTTTTCCAATTCTTCCACGGCGCCGCGCACGACGGCTGCGTCCTCTCCCAAAGCGGCAGCCATATCTTTCGCCGAAAGTCTGCCGTCGCCTGCCAGCATCTGCAATATGTCGGAATGTAATTTTTTCATAACGTCCTCCGTTTATTTACCGTTTTCTGCCGCATTCGCCGCAAGCACGCCGCCCGAAAGCAAGGTTTTTTTAAGCCGCTCTGACAGCGCCAAAACGCATTTGAATTTATAACCGCCGCCGACGTTTTCTACAATCACCGTATCGCCGCTCTCTATCTGCCTCCTCGCGTCGGTGATTTTCAGTCTGTCGCCGCTCCCGATTTTTTCGTAATCGCTTTCGTTTTCGAACACGAGGGGAAGTATGCCGTTATTGATAAGATTGTCCTTGTGTATCCGAGCAAAGCTCTTGGCTATTACGCCCTTAATGCCGAGATAAAGCGGTACAAGCGCGGCATGCTCGCGGCTGGAACCCTGACCGTAGTTTGCGCCCGCCACTATGAATCCGCCGCCGTTTTTCTTTGCTCGCTCGGAAAAATCGGGGTCGACCGGCGCAAGGCAATAGTCCGACAGATACGGTATATTGCTGCGGTACGGCAAAAGTTTTGCATTGGACGGCATAATATGGTCCGTCGTTATATTGTCCTCGCACTTGATAAGCACACTGCCTTCCACGTCGTTTTTCATAGCGGTATTTACGGGAAAGGGCTTGATGTTCGGACCGCGTTCGACCTCTGTGTTTTCGAAATCGTCGGGTCTGAGAATGAGATTATCGTTTACCGCAAACCGCTTGGGCATTTGCTCGATGCTTATTTCCGGCATTTGCGAGGGGTCGGTCAACACGCCGTAAATTGCGGTGTATGCCGCCGTTTCCGGACTTACGAGATAAACGCTTGCGCTTGCCGTTCCGCTTCTCGCATAAAAATTGCGGTTGAACGTGCGCACGCTTACGGCGTTTGTTTTCGGCGACTGCCCCATGCCTATACAAGGTCCGCAGGCGCATTCCAGCACTCTCGCTCCCGCATCGAGCATATCGGCAAGCGCGCCGTTTCTCGACAGCATTGCCAGCACCTGCCGCGACCCCGGGCTTATCGTAAGCGAGGTTTCGGGATGAACTTTTCTGCCCTTCAAAATCGCTGCGACTTTCATCATGTCCGAGTATGAAGAATTGGTGCACGAACCTATGCAGACCTGATGCACCTTTATTTTGCCTATTTCGCTTACAGGCTTTACGGCGTCGGGCGAATGAGGACATGCGGCAAGAGGCCGCAAAGCGCTCAAATCCACGATGATTTCTTCGTCGTACACCGCATCGCCGTCAGCGGCAAGCGGTCTGTAATCTTTTTCGCGTCCCTGTGCTTTCAAAAACTCGCGCGTCATTTCGTCGCACGGAAAAATCGAAGTGGTCGCTCCGAGTTCGGCGCCCATATTCGTAATCGTGGCTCGTTCGGGAACGGTAAGCGTTTTAACTCCCTCACCCGTATATTCCATAACCTTGCCGACTCCGCCCTTGACGGACAGACGTCTGAGCACTTCGAGTATTATGTCTTTCGCGGCGGTATTTTTAACCAATCGTCCCTTCAATTCTATTTTCACGACTTTCGGCATTGTCAGATGCAGCGCGCCGCCGCTCATGGCAACAGCCACGTCGAGTCCGCCCGCGCCGAGCGCGAACATGCCCATTCCGCCGCACGTAGGCGTATGCGAATCCGAGCCCAGCAACGTAAGTCCCGGAACGGCAAACCGTTCGAGATGAACCTGATGACATATTCCGTTGCCGGGTTTACTGACGTAAACGCCGTGTTTAAGCGCGACGGTTCTGATGTACTCGTGGTCGTCGGCATTTTCGAAACCGCTCTGCAAAGTGTTGTGGTCTATATAAGCGACGCTTCGCATCGTCTTGACTTTATCGCAGCCCAGGGACTCGAATTGCAGATACGCCATCGTACCCGTGGAATCCTGCGTAAGCGTCTGGTCTATTTTTATTGCGATTTCCTCACCTGCAACAAGCCTACCCCCGACCAAATGGGCGGACAGTATTTTTTCGGTCAGATTCATTAAGCCCTCCTTTTACGCTAAGTCGTAGCGTTTTCCAGCACGAATTTATCGAAGTCCACGCTTTCCACGAAATCGCTTGATTTAAACGTGACGATATTAAACGAATGAAAACTGCGCGTATGGTGTTTGAGCAGTACCGGCGTCGGCTGGTCCATTTCGTGACAGATTTCTATCAGGTAATTCATAAACTCCCTTTCGTCGTATCTGTCGCCGTTTATATACATATAGTCCGAAATTATTTTATCGCCGACCATGGTTTTTGCCCAAATTTTAAACACTGACATATTCTCCTTGTTTGCGGAAAGTGTGCCTTTTCGCTCCGCGCGTCAAAGCACACTTTCAAACAGTATATAACATTTACGCTTTTTTTTCAAGCGTTTGAGCGCTATTCCACGGATTTGAGAGCCTCAACCATGTCGATTTTCATTATCTTGCGCGTCATAAACAGCGTTGCGAGCATGGAGAACGCAAACACGGCGCACAGGCATATAAGCACCACAAGCACGGGAAGATTGACGGGGATTGCGACGTTGAGTCCGCTTACCACCTGAGCCAGCCAATAAAACATGCCGTAGCCAAGCGGCAAACCTATCAAGCAGCCTATGATTGTTATTACTATATTTTCCGCTATGATAAGCCGCGCAGTTTCATGCTTGCGGTAACCGAGCACCATGAGCGTGGCGATTTCGCGCGAGCGTTCCATGACGTTTATGGACGTTATGTTGTATATTACGGTAACGGCAAGCACCGCCGCGCCTATTACGATTATCGCAACCGCCAAATCGAGTATTTCGGACATTTTGAGAGCGCGCGCCCGCAATTCGTCTTTGTCCAGCGCCGATTTAATACGGGCGTCGGGTTCGGGCTTTTCCGCCCCGTCCGCCAATCTCGCATATATTACGCTTGTTACGTTTTCCGCCGATACATCTGTCAGAATGTCCGTTCCGGCATATACGCCCGGCAGAAGATAC
Organism: Clostridia bacterium; assembly: GCA_022793815.1. Lineage (GTDB taxonomy): Bacteria > Bacillota > Clostridia > Christensenellales > Pumilibacteraceae > MGBC157735. The sequence continues at coordinate 63,807 of JAAWDP010000003.1, forward strand.
TGATACGACACGTCGGAAACCACGACTTCGCACGCGCCGTATCCTACCGCCGTAACCGTCACCGTGTCGCCCTTCTTCACGCCCAAAGAATCGGCGAGATAGTGCGGCAGAACAAAGGACGAATCGTTCATCCGTATGCGCTCTTTCTTCTTGAAATCACTGTATAAATTGACGTAATCTTCGTCCTGCACGGCGGTGACTTGCAATACGTCCGAACGCTTGTCGCCCGCCGTGACGGTGGCGGCAAACGAAACCGCTCTCGTCGCGCTTTTCAGCGACGGATAATCGGCGATGAACTCTTCCGCGTCGGATACAGCGTTCTGAGCCGTTATCTGCACGTCGAAACCTATGCGTGCGACATAGTCGTCAATCGTATAATCGATACGGCTTTTCAGGTTTACGCCCGTTATAAGCAGTACCATGCTGGCTATTACGCCTATCGAAGAAAGAAGTACGCGCACTTTGTTTTGAAACAGATTGCGACAAATCATTTTGCTTCCGAACGGAAGCCTTTTCCAAAGTCCCGTGCATTTCTCCGCCGCAACCTTCTTTACGGTCTTGCCTTGTTTGGGACGCATGGACTGCGCCGGATTTTCTTTGAGCGTGCGGTGACACGACAGCAATGCGGACAGCAGCGCCACTGCAAGCGACACCGCGACTGAGAGCGCCGCCCACCCTATACCGAAACTCATTTTGAACGGCGGCATCACATACTGCGACGTGAACACCAGGTAATATATATACGGCAGAAAGCCCGCGCCGAGCAGTCCTCCCAGCAGACTGCCGAACAGTGCGGCAAACCCCGCATACATCAGATAACCGAAATACACGCCGCCCTTGCTTATTCCCACGGCTTGCATTATGCCTATTTGCGTGCGCTGGTTGTCGACCGTTTTTCCGAGTGAAATGAAGGTGATGACCGCCGCCACAAGAAAGAACAGCAAAGGTATCACTATGACCAGATTTCTGACCTGCGAGTACGCAGTATCGAAATTCTTGTAGGCGGTCCCGTCTTCCGCAACGAAAGACATAGCCTCGACATACACGCCGACCATGCCGTTTTCCAAATCAAGATTATTCGAACCGAACACATCGAAAACATCCAAGCCGAGGTCGGTATCCGCATAAATCCTGTTATAAAGAGCGAATGTCAAATCGTCGCGGTTTTGCGTATAAACGCGAATATCGGTTTCCCCCATGCGAACGTAAAAATCCACCGAGGGCGCAATCATAGGAGCCTCGGTTACGTATATGCATGCAAACTCATCGGCTTGCGCAGAAGTGTCCGATGTATTGATTTTATAGATAAATTCGGGAGAGCGGAAAAAGCCCGTGACCGTGAGAGAGCGGTACTCGGCGGACGGCGAATCGGGCGCGGTATAGACGATATTGAAATTTTCCGTATCTATCTTATCGAAGTCGAACCCGCCGTTTTCGTCAAGCGGCGGCTTGTTGTCCTTTGTCTGTAAATATACGCTTTGAGCCGTATGCGAAAACAGACTGATTTCGCTGCCTATCTGTATGCCTGCCGCCTCGGCATAAGTCACGTCTATGATACATTCGTCCCGCGAAGTCGGGGCGCGCCCCGTTTCCATGAGCGGCGTATTGAATCCCTCGCTCAGCGTGGTTACGGTCGCGTCCACTCTTGCAGAGCCGTGGTAAGTGAAAAACGTGTCGAACCGATACGCGCCTGCGGCGCCGAGAACGCCGTCGCGTGCCGCAACAAGTTCCACCGCCGCATCGTTCGCAACCAAAAATCCGCCCGTCACCGCCGCAAGGTTCTGTTCGTCGTAATAAGTTCTTACCGATTTTTTCAGATTGTACGACGCTTCGTTCATGCCTGCGAAAAAGAAACAGCCTACGGCTATCACAAGCATCATGGACAGAAACTGCCCCAAACCGCGACGTATATCTCTGAACAGTTTTTTGAATATCAAATGCATTGCCGCAGTCCTCCCTTGTTTTTCTACCAATCTATTTCGTCTATGGATTTTTTCTCGGTATTGATAATTATCTCTTCCACTCTGCCGCTTTTTACTCGTATTATTTTATCGGCCATGGGCGCGAGATAGGAATTATGGGTTATCAGCACCACGGTCTTTTTGTATTTTTCGTTTACGTCCTGCAAAAGTTTGAGTACCATTTTGCCTGTCTTATAATCCAGTGCGCCTGTCGGCTCGTCGCACAATAGAAGCATGGGATTTTTCGCCACGGCGCGTGCAATAGCCACGCGCTGCTGTTCGCCGCCGCTCAGTTGCGAAGGAAAATTCCTTTCTCGCTCCGCCAGTCCCACGCCGGCAAGAGTTTCGCGGGCATCGAGATGGTCGGGTGTGACCGAGGCGGCGAACTCCACGTTTTCCAATGCGGTAAGATTGGCTATCAGATTGTAAAACTGAAAAACGAAACCCACTTTCAATCTGCGAAAGTTGGTCAGCTGTTTTGCATTGTACACGGCTATGTTTTCGCCGTCGACGTAAACCTTTCCGCCGCTTGCCTTATCCATACCGCCGAGTATATTCAAAATAGTGCTTTTCCCCGCGCCCGACGCCCCGAGCACAACGGTAAACTCGCCTTCGTCCACGGTGAAATTCACGTCCGAAAGCGCATCTATTTTTACTTCCCCCATTTTATACGTTTTCGAAACATTTTCGAAACGTATCAGTTCCTTTCTTTCCTCTTTCGCAATTTCGCACTTCAAAGTTTCAGACATGCCGCACCTCCGTAAAAAGAGAAATTAAATTCTCTTTTATTATAACAGCTTTTTGCGTTTTTGTCAACCTTTAAATATAAGCGAAAAATGAAAAACGTGTGACGGTTTTATTAAATGACATGCAGAAAAAAGTCGTTTATAAACATGAATATGCCGAGTGCGGCAAGATAGACGGCGAATATCTGCCACCCTCCGCCCCGAATACAGCGGAGTACGAGTTTTATGGCAAGAAGTCCGCTGACAAACGACGCCGCGAATCCTATCGCCAGTCCCAAAAGGTTTTCTCCGAGAAAAGCGTCCGTATGCAATACGAACTCGCCGACGGCGGAAACGACTATTATGGGAATGCTGAGCAGAAAAGAAAAATCCGCGCTTTCCTCGCTGCCTACTTTCAGCATGCGCGCCGCAGAAATGGTCGTACCGCTGCGCGACAGTCCCGGCAATGCGGCGGCGGCTTGCGTGACGCCTATCACGAAGCCTTCGAAAAAACCTATTTTTTTGCCTGCCTTCGGTTTGACCGACGACGATATGACTATAAGCGCCGCGCTCAAAAGAAACGTGAACGGCAACACCGAACCGTCGAAAGTCGCTTTGATGGGTTTTTCGAAAACAAATATTATCGCCGCCGTGACAAGCGTGGTAACAATAAGAATGAGCGACGGTTTGGAAAACGGTTTTGAAATTCTTTCTTTGAGCGTGCCGCGATAGGCTGTCACCACGGCAAGCAGCGTTCCGAGATGCGCGGTTATTTCGAATGCGATACTCGGCGTATACCCGATTATGCGTCCAATCAAAAGCAGATGTCCGCTGCTCGAAACGGGCAAAAATTCCGTTATTCCCTGAACAAGTCCCAAAATCAAAAAGTACAACAGTTCCATACAACTATTGTACTTTCGATTTTTTATACGTATGATATATGCGGCGTTTTTAAGCAAGCGCAAACGAAATTTTGCTGCCTTCGACATTCGCGACTTTTATGCGTATTCTGTCGCCGATACGGTAACTGCGGCTTCCGCTGTCAAGACGCATGAGGTCGCGGTTGTAAAAATAGTCGCCCTCCGGCAAATCCGCCGTTCTGACCAGTCCCTCGACACTGTTTTCGAGTTCCACAAACACGCCCCACTCGGTAACTCCGGATATGACGCCGTCGTAAATTTCTCCTATCTTATCCGACATGAATTCGGCTTTCTTCAAATCGTCGACATCGCGCTCCGCGCTTTCCGCAACTTTTTCGCGCTCGCTGCCCTGCTTGCTTACCGAAGAAGCAAAGTCGGTGAACCGCTTGGGATTGCCGCCGTGCATCATATCCTTGATTATACGGTGTACGGCAAGGTCGGGATAACGGCGTATCGGCGAAGTAAAGTGGCAGTAATACGGCGCGGCAAGACCGAAGTGTCCCATATTGGAAGGCACGTAAGACGCTTTCATCATGCTGCGCAGCGTGACGCGGTTCACCACCGCCGCCAACTGCTCGTCCACTCCGCTCAGCAATGCCGCAAAGTCCGCGGGCTTGGGGTTGTTCGTATCGCCGCGGAAAGTAATTCCCAACGCAGACAGGAACGTAACCAGCGTTTGCAGTTTCTCGGCGGACGGCACTTCGTGTCCGCGGTAGACGAACGGTATTTTCGCGGCAGCGTATTTCTCCGCCACCGTTTCGTTAGCGGCAAGCATGAATTCTTCTATCATCTGATTCGATTTGAGAACGGGATAGCGCACTATGTCCTTGACTTTTCCGTCATCACCGATTATTATTTTGCTTTCGGACAAATCGAACTCTATACAGCCTCTTTTCTTTCTTTTAAGCAGCAGCAGCCGAGAAAGTCTGTACATGTCCGCAAGCATGTCCTTTACGTCTGCGTAACGCCCGCATAGTTCGGCGTCGCCGTCCACGACCGCCGCCGCCTCTTTATAGGTCATACGATGTTTCGACCGAATTACGCCCTCGCATATTTTACCCGATACGATGTTACCCTCATTGTCTATCTTCATGATTACGGAAAGAGTAAGTCTGTCTTCGCCCTCGTTGAGCGAGCAGATTCCGTTGGACAGCTCCTCGGGAAGCATGGGCAGCACTCTGTCGCACAGATAAACGCTGGTGCCGCGTTTGAAGGCTTCCTTGTCCAGCGGCGTTCCCTCGATTACATAGTGAGCCACGTCCGCTATGTGTACGCCGAGTATAAATCCGCTGCCGTCGCGCTTCAATCCCACTGCGTCGTCGAAATCTTTCGAATCGTCCCCGTCGATGGTTATAACCGTTTCGTTTCTGAAATCCGTTCTGCCCTTTGTGTCGCTTTCCGAAACCGACTGCGGCTTGGAGCGCGCTTCTTTCATTACCTGTGCGGGAAACTGCTCTTTCAATCCGTAAGCACGTATTATCCCGAGAACGTCCACGCCCGGGTCGCCCTCGCGTCCGAGAATCTCGTCGACACGTCCTATCGGCTTCCTGTCGGCGGGATATTCTTTTACGGTACAAACGACTTTCTGCCCGTCCTTGGCGCCCAGCGAGTATTCTACGGGAATATATATGTCCTTGCAGATACGGGGGTTGTCCGGTTTCACGAATCCGTATCTGGCGCAATCGGAATAGGTTCCGACGATGTACGGATTACCGCGTTCCAGCACTCGCACGACTTTTGCCTCGCCGCTGCCGCGGCGCGCGGAAACTACGGGTTCGACGTCCACTCTGTCTCCGTGCAGGGCGGAATTGAGCGCGGACGCGGGAATGAAGAGGTCCTCTCCTCCGTCATCGTCTATAAAGAACGCAAACCCTTTTGGATTGCCCTCTATTCTGCCCGTGAGTATTTTATGTTTTTTCGCGCCGCCCCCGACGTTTTTTCTGTCATTACGAAACATTTGCCACCTTCCTTACGCATTAAAAAAAGCGAGCCGAATTCACGGTCCCGCTTTCTATAAATTCTTTTTTCTTAAATGTTGCCCGCATAGATTATGAGCGTTATAAAGAATATTACGGATAAAACAAACAAAGCACAACCGATGATTACGGTAAGACGTTTGAGAAAACCTTCCATGGTCTTGGATTTATTCTTGGAATAGAACGTATCCGACTGTCCCGTAAGCGACCCCATGCCCTGTTGGCTGCTCGGCTGAATGAGCACTATAACAATAAGAGCGACCGAAAGCGCTACGACAAGCGCGAGAATCACTATACGTATTATCGGAAACGAGTCCGAAATCCATTGGTCGACACTTAATAAATTACCGAATTTCATTATACGACAAAACCTCTTTTAGACTTAACGCGACAATTCTATCACATTTGCCGAGATAAATCAAGCATTTTGCTTATACTTTCGGCAAAGATTCGGAAATAATGTTGCCTACCGTCTGCAAAATCATTACTTCGCTGTTTTGCACAGGTTCGCGCGACAAAAGATAAAGTCCGCCGCGCACCTCTTCTCCGTAAACAATCGGTACAAGAGCGAAATAATCGAATCCGCTGCCTTCGAGCACTACGTCCGCATTATCGTTTGCGGTAGTGGTGCAAAGCGTCTTGCGGTCTTTGAGCGCGGACACTATTCCGTCGGGAACCGGTTTGCGAATCAACTGCGCTTTACCCACGCCGCTTCCCGTCAGAAACTCTTTCATATCGGACAGCATAACGGTCTTGCCCACACTGTCGGACATAGCCTTAACCGCAGGAGCGGCGGTTGCTTCCAACTGCGTGGAAACATCGACTTTCCGAACTACTATGTCGCTGTTATCGAGCGCATACATCTCCATGGGGTCGCCCGGCGTTATGCCGTACATTCTTCTGTACTCTCTTGGAATTACGACTCTTCCCAATTCGTCCAATCTTCTTATTATACCCTTCACCATAAATACTTCTCCTTGAACAGTACTTTATATTATGTTTCCATAACACCTTAACCCATTCCATATTATACAACGGCAATCGAAAATTATCAAGCGATAAAAGGCGTTTGTATGTGAAATTTTACTGAAAAACAGCGGATATGCGCCGAAAAAACTTTTACCCTTTTTAATTGACTTTTAACGAAGCGAATGATATAATAAACCCATGCAAAAACTTTACGTGTTCGTCGACGACGGAGAAAACCGCTCGCTTGCGGAAGGCGAACTTATATGCGGCGAAAGCGGGCGCGTTCACATCCGAACGCACGTATGCGAGGCCGTGTTCGAACTGGAATTTACGGACATACAAAGCCGACAAGCCCTGACCGTAAAAAGGCGCGGCGGCACGAGTTACGACATGCCGTTTGAAAAAAACAAGGAAACCTCGGCGGAAATTTCCACGCCTTACGGCAAAACGGACCTGGATTACAAAACGCATTCTCTGCACTGTGATTGCGATACGTCGATTCACAGATACGAATTCAAAATACATTACACCGTATGCGGCAGTCAAGACAGACATTTGACGGTTATTGCCGCAAAATCCAAGGAGGACTTATAATGAAGATACAGTGGCTGGGACACTCGTGTTTCAGACTGACCGAAAGCACGGGAACAACGGTAATAACCGACCCGTTCAAACCCGCGGCTGTCGGATATGCCATGGCTTACGCCACCGCCGACGCGGTGACGCTGAGTCACGACCACGACGACCATAATTACATCGACGGAATAAAAGGTACGCCGTCGGTTATAAAGGCGGTCGGAAACCACGATTTCAAAGGCATTTCCATAAACGGCATTCCCTCCTATCACGACGAGGCGGAGGGAGCCAAGCGCGGCGAAAACATAATCTATAAATTTTCGCTCGACGGCGTAACCGTCTGTCACCTCGGCGACATAGGTCAGCCCTGTTCGCCCGAGCTTATAGAGCAGCTCTTCCCCGTAAACATCCTGCTGCTGCCCGTCGGCGGAACTTACACAATCGACGCCGAGCAGGCAAAAGATTATGTGGAGCGCATTATGCCCGACGCGGTGATACCTATGCACTACAAGAGCAAGCATTGCGAAATGGATATAGACAAGCTCGACTCGTTCGTCAGACTGTTCGATGACGAAAACATAATAGAAACGGAATCCGACGTGCTGGAATTCGACCGCGCCGACTTTAACGGAGAATGCACGAAAATAATAATTCCGAAACGCTATAAAGGTTAAAAAACAAAAGACGGTTCTATCCGTCTTTTTTTCAAGAAAAATTACAGTGAGGTTTTATATAATGGTTAAATTCAAAGACTTGAAGTACGAGCGCTATACAATCGACCGACTCCGCGCCGAAGTCGAGCCGCAAATCGCAGCCGTGGAAAACGCACAAACTTTTGCCGACGCGCTTAAAGCGCGCGAAAAAGCCAACGAAGCATTCGGACATTTCGCAACAATGTCCGCCCTGTCATACGCGCGTTATTCGCTTGACACACGCGACAAATTCTATACCGGCGAAGTGGAATACTACGACGAAAACTCGCCTTATATGCAGGATTTGGGCGCGCGTATCGGCAAAGCCTTTGCGGAAGGAAAATTCAAAAAGGACGTGGAAGCCATGTCGCCCGCGCTGGTAAAATCAATCGAAAACACGCTGAAAGCCAATGCGCCCGAGATAATTCCGGACAAACAGCAGGAAGCCGCCGTAGTAATGCAGTACAGCAAGCTTATGAGCACCATGCAGTTTGATTTCGACGGCAAAAAACTGCCGCTGTCGGTCGTGCGCGGCGAATTGAATTCGTCCGACCGCAACGTCCGCAAAGCGGCGGCGGAAGCCATAGGAAAAGGGCTTGCGGCTCACAGCGAAGAACTGGACGGAATTTTCGACCGTCTCGTAAAAATCCGCGACGCCATGGCAAAGAAGCTCGGCTATGAAAACTATATCGAGCTGGGCTATTACAGAATGGACCGAAAGGATTACAACCGCTGCGACGTTGCCGCTTTCCGCGACAGCGTGAAAAAATATATCGTGCCTGCGGTCTGCGAACTGAAAGCCGAACTGAAAAAAGAACTGGGGTTGGAAAAGTTCATGTTCTACGACAACAATACCACTCTAAAAGACGAACCGCGCCCCACTCTGAACAAAGAAGAAATGTTCGAAGCCGCACAAAACATGTATGACGACATGAACGGCGAAATAGGAAAGTTTATGCGTTTTATGCGCGAAAGCGACGCATTCGACGTGGAAGCGCGCGACGGTAAATGGGGCGGCGGCTATTGCACCGAATTCCACGATTACCGACAGCCGTTCATTCTGGCAAACTGGAACGGAACGTGTGACGACGTGGACGTGCTCACTCACGAATTCGGGCATGCGTTTGCATCCATAAATGCCATGACCCACGGCATATTCGAACTGAACGTGGGCGGCATGGAAACCGCGGAATGCCATTCGATGTCCATGGAGCTGTTCTGTCATCCCTACATGGATAAATTCTTCGGCGAGGACGGCGACAAATACCGCTACCGTCATTTATTCAAAAACATCGACTTTATTCCTTACGGCGTTATAGTGGACGAATTCCAGCACCGCATTTACGAGAACCCTTCCCTTACGCCGAAAGAGCGCAATGCCGTGTTCAAAGAACTGACCGAAAAATATATGCCTTACATGACCTACGACGGCATACCCTATTTGGAAGAAGGCACGCGCTGGCAATATCAGATGCATATCTTCGAATCCCCGTTTTACTATATAGACTACTGCCTTGCGCAGACGGTCGCTCTGGAATTTTTCGCTTACGCGCAAAAGAATTACGACGCCGCCCTCGGCGCATACATCGACTTCCTCAAAAAGGGCGGAAGTAAAATGTTCAAAACTTTGGTGAGCGAAGCGGGATTGGAAAGTCCGTTCAACGAGAAAGCGCTTGAAAAGGTGGCAGACGCCACGCTTAAAGAATTGAAACGGCTGAAAGCTAAGATTCGGTGATTTTCAAAGTGCGGTTTTTGTCTTGACCTCGACAAAAACCGTCCGCAAAAAAGCTTTACAGCAAGAAAGCGGAAATGATATAATTTTCATATAAGTATTTCGGAGGACACAGGCAATGAAAACCGTACTTGTCACAGGCGGCGCGGGTTATATCGGTTCGCATACATGCGTCGAACTTTTAAACAGCGGATACAATGTCGCGGTAATCGACAATCTTTGCAATTCGAGCGAAGAAAGTCTGAAACGCGCGGAAAAAATCACCGGCGGAAAAATCGTATTTTACAAAGCGGACATACGCGACAGGGCCGCTCTCGACAAGATTTTTGCGGAAAACCACATAGACTCCGTGATTCATTTCGCAGGACTCAAAGCCGTGGGAGAAAGCGTCAAAATTCCGCTTACATATTACGACAATAACATAGGCGGCACGCTTACGCTGCTCGAAGCCATGCGGGACGCCGGCTGCAAAAAAATAGTATTCTCTTCGTCCGCCACGGTATACGGCGACCCCGAAAGATTGCCTATCGACGAAAACTGCCGCCTGTCGGTAACAAATCCTTACGGTTCGACCAAACTCATGCTGGAAAACATACTGCGCGATTTATACGTTTCGGACGGCGAATGGACGGTAATACTTCTGCGTTATTTCAATCCCGTCGGCGCACACGAAACGGGACTTATCGGCGAGGACCCGAAAGGAATCCCCAACAATCTTACTCCTTTTATAGCGCAGGTTGCAAGCGGAAAATTAAAGGAAATAAACGTGTTCGGGAACGACTATCCCACCCCCGACGGAACGGGTGTGCGCGACTATATTCACGTTGTGGACCTTGCAAAGGGGCATACGGCGGCTTTGGAAAAGGTCACGGACAATGGCGTGCATGTCTACAATCTCGGCACGGGCAACGGCTATTCCGTTCTCGAAGTCATTCATGCGTTTGAAAAAGCCTGCGGAAAAAAGCTGCCGTACAGGATATGCCCCAGACGTGCGGGCGACATTGCCGCGTGCTATGCAAAAGCAGAAAAAGCCGAAAAAGAACTCGGTTGGAAAGCCGAAAAAGGTATCGAAGAAATGTGCGCGTCATTGTGGAAATGGCAATGCGCCAACCCGAACGGCTACGATAAATAATACATTTTCAGCGTAAAAGAGTCGGAGGAAATCATATTTCGCCGACTTTTTTTATTTAAACGATTTACATATTTGTACGGCGGTGATATACTGTTTTACGAAAATATTCGAATTTCGGAGGTCTTTATGAAGCACGGAAAACCGGCGAAAGTTCTTTTCATATCCGTTATAGTCTGTATCTTGGCAAGCGGCGTTTTTGCTTGCACGCAAAAACAGCCCAACCCTTCGCCGCAGCCTCACCCAGGCGAAAACGATAAACCCCTTTGGTCGGTTACATACACTCTGCCGCAAGAAAACGACGTCAAAAAGCGCCTGACGGAAATATACGGCTCGGAAGAAAAAATGTATTTGCTCTCGAACGCCGTACAGCGCATGCCCTGCCCCGAGAACGGTGCGAAAATAGCGTTCAATATGACTTACGGCGTCAATGCTTATGTCCGCGCCGTATTGGAAGATGCGGTTGATGAAATGAACGAGGTTTTCGCCGTCGTCAATCCCAATTACAAATTCGAAATGAATTACGCGCCCCGACAGGAAGATTTCGCCGAAAAGCATTCGGTCAGAATGACCGTGACGGATAACTTTTCGTCGCCGACGGTTATGGGAACGGCGCAAATGAGTACGGGAACTTTTCTCGGCAATTTCGGTATAACTTTAAAGGATACCACTCTCGAAGATTTGCGCTATCTCATGCTGACGTTCAGACACGAATTTATGCACCTTTTGGGCGCAGGCGACGCATACGACAATCCCAATGCCGAAAAAACAACGGTAATGCAAAACTACAACAATACGACGTACCGTCACTTTTCGTCAAGCGACGTCGCTTTTATCGACGCATATTACCGCAATCCCAACAATCCGCTTTCAGACGAACGGATTAAAGAATTCATCGCCGACTATGAAAAAGAAAACGCTCACACGCAGACCGCCGTCATGTCGAAACTCATAGGCGCGGCACTCGGCGAAAGCGACGTGAAGTCGCAGACGGCAGACAAACATTACGCCGATACAACCGAAGCCGAAAGCTGTCTTAATCAGCTCCCCGACGCGGATTTCGGCAAAAGCACTATTCGTTTTTCCGAACTTGCTTATGCCGAAGGATACGAACCCGAAAAGATATACTCGGGAAAATTCGATGTCGACGGTAAAAAATACTGGGAATACAAAAACGGCAACGGCATGGGAGTAAGTTATACCGATATAGGAAAAGGCATGCTGATAGCCATGCCCGGCGGAACAGCAAACATCACTCTGTTTATTCGGCTCGGCTCATACGTATTCGCTTTCCGTCCCGTAGGTATGCATCTCGGAAACGACTATAATTACTTTATCAAGTTGGACGAATTGTCGCTTAATCTTTTGAGAATCTACGCCGTAAACTGACTTTAAACCGCAAAAAACCTTATTAAAAAACTTTTTTCTGATTTTTTTAAAATTTTTCCGTACTTTTCGGTCCGTAAATACATCTATAATATAATACTATAATTTTCGAGACTCTTACAAAAGGAGGTGAATAGCATGCTTACGCGGTTCGACTTCGAGGGGCTGGAAAAACACATAGAAGGGTGTCTTGACGAAATAATTCATGCTCGAAAATGCGGCACCGAAAATACCGAATTTTTAGTCGGAGAAATCCATGCCTATCTGGACTGTCTGGAAATCATCTTGCAAAGCAAAGGTGTGGATAGGCAGCAAATCCTCTTGTTAGAAGAAAAGTACGGCATAAGAGAAACCGTATGATTCCGCGCATGACAAAGCGCCGCTTTATAAAAGCGGCGCTTTGTCATTTTATTGCTTGTAAATCATGCCTGCACGGGCTCGGAAGCGACGAACTCCATCCAGTCGAAACTGACGGGCAGTTTTGTCGTGGTTATTTCAATCGTAACCCTGCCCGCTTCCAACGACAGCGTCGGATAAATAACCGTTCCCCAATTCCACCAGTTTTTCTCTTCGTCTTTGCCGAACGTGTTGGAGGCGTCTTCTTTCGTCCATTTTACCGTTTCGCCGTTTACGACGGTAGCAAAGTTGGACTGCCAAATATCCCCTCCGTCGCGGCATATATTCGCTTTCATGGTAAGCTGCATGGGTTTGGAAAGAATCAAGGTTATTCGGTAAACGGTGCCGTCGCCCACTTTGACGACACAATAACCGCTGCTGCCGTCCTTCCAAGTCCATTTCTCTATCATTTGCGCAACCGTATTGCCGCTCTGCGCCTTCCAACCCGATTTGTCGAACATGTCCTCGGCTTCGAATCTGTAAGTTCCGTATTCGTCTATTGTAAGGTCGGCTTCGGGGTCGGAGAATTTCAATGTGAAATAATCGTAGCCGACGTCCACCGTAGTTATTTCCATAACGTATCTGCCCTCATCGAGAATGAGCGCGTCGTAATTTACGGTACCCCAGTTCCAATAATTCGTAGCGTCCGTATGACCGAACGTATCGGTTGTTCTCCACGTCAGGACGTTCTCGCCTATTTTAGTCGTAATATCGCTTGCTCCTATCATTCCGCTGTTGCGGCAAACACGGGCCGAAAACGTAAGTTTGGCGCGCCGACCGAGTTCGAACGTAATACGAATAACGGTATCTTTTGCCACTTTTCCCACGCAATTGCCTTTGCTTCCGTCGTTATGCCACCAGCTCTCTATCATTTCGTCCACGGCGCCGAACTGCGGTTTCCAGCCGCTTCTGTCGAACAATTCTTCCGCTTCGACTTTCATACCCTTCTCCTTCATTTCCCCTATGCGCCATCCGCAAAATCAGCAGACCTCTGCACATCCCACTGTATACGGGGTTTATCGTACCCGCATTTTAATCCATATTTCCGTGTTTTGCAATACCTATTTCGTTTTCAGTCGAATCCGTGCGTAATTTACCGCAGGGAAATATGAGATTGAGGTTGAATACACCGTTCTCCGCCTTGACGGACATTTCCCCGCCGTATTTTTCCACGACGTGTTTTATACTCTTCATGCCGTAGCCGTGCATATTTGTATCCGCTTTCGTCGTCTTGGGAAGCATTTTGTCGAAACTCAGCTTCCCTTCGTAACAGTTATGCGAATTGACCACGGCAAACGAATTTTTGCAGCTTACCGACAAACTCACCGTACGGCTTTCGCTGTCCAATTCGGAAACCGCCTCGATTGCATTGTCCAAAATATTGCCGAACAGCGCATAGGTATCGGACGGACTTATAAAACCGATACTTTTTCCGTCTATTATACAGCAAAGCTTTATTCCGCGGCTGTTGCAAATCATGCTTTTTTCCGTCAAAATAACGTCGAGCGCTTCGTTACCCGTTTTCACATTCGTATCGTATACGGAAACAAGGCTCTCTATTTCTTCCACAATGTCGGGTTCTATCGCGCTCGTGCTCCCGATTTTACGGATTTGATGTTTCATGTCGTGACATTTGCGGTTTATTATTTCCATGTTGTTTTTCGTAAACTCGTACTGACTGCGTTTTTCGCGCCACAGTCTTTCCATAAACGCGAGTTCGCTTTTAAGCTTTTCCTGTTTGTCGACATAGAACTGAAAACAAATTGCAAAAATGCAGCACGCCATATTGAACGCATCTAACAAAATCAGATACACTTTATTGAAATCGGCTTCGCTGTAAGAAGTTATGAACGAGCTCACTATCAAATCGAAAAACAAAATGAGTACGGCAAGCAAAAACATTTTTACGTTTGTGCCGCCGAACTCGTAATTGTCTTTTACTCGGCGCTTGACGAAATAATAGCCGAAAAAGTATGTAACACCGTAACAAAAGAAATACACCATAAGCGTAAACGGATTTATGCTTACGGCGTTAAGACTGTTGCTGTAAATCCAAAAAGAAATCGGCGTCCCTCCCGATACGTTCACTCCGCTGCTGAAATTCATCGCAAGCGCGCACAAACTGTAAAACTCGTGAGCGATATGCTGAAAAGTGTAGCCCGCCACGGCATAAAAAACCACGGTAAGAAACTTCTCTTTAAAGCAGAACCACAGCATAAACACCGTGAATGCAAAAAGCAGAAAAAACATGGCGCAGTACCAAATCGCATTCTCAGCCAAAATCGGTACGGCAAAAGCAAAGGCAAAACACATAACAAGCGCCGCCGCCATTCTCAACAAAAAATAAGAGCGCGTTTTGAACCTGTACACAAGCGCCGATTCCGCGACAAGCAGCTCGGTCATGAAAAATATACGGTACCAAAACATTGCGCTCATCTTATACATTCAGATAACTCCTCTCAAATGGTCGGCAAGTGCCTTCATAAAAGGTTTCATCCTCGAACGGCTTATGGTCAGTACATCGCCGCCCACATACGCCTTATGGTCGTTTATTTCCGTAACGAAATCCAAATTCACCAAATAACAGTTGTTGCAGCGGGAAAAGTCGTATTTGGCAAGCTTTGCCTCCAACTTACTCAAAGACCCTGACGCCACTATCACGCCGTCCGTCGTGTAAAAACTCAGTTTGTGGTTCATCACTTCCACATACTTTATCCGCGAAGCAGACACGACGCATGCGCCCGTTTTACACTGAATAACCAGTTTTTCGCCGCGCCGCATATCTATATGCTTGACCGCGCGCACCATTTTTACTTTCAGATTGTTGTAGACGACGGGTTTGACTATGAAGTCCATGGCATTTACGGTGTAACCGTCGAGCGCGAACTGCGCCATGTTCGTCACGAATATAAGCACGACGCCGTCGTCCTTGCTTCTGAGTCTTCTTGCAGCTTCCAATCCGTTCATGCCGGGAAGTTCTATATCCATGAACACGATGTCGTAATCGGGTTTATAGTTGTCCAAAAAGACAAGAGGTTTATCGAATATCTCTATTTCCGAAGTTTCTCCGAGTTCGGAAACGGCGCGCTTTACCGAATCGCAAAGCACGGCTGCATCTTTGACCTCATCCTCTACAATTGCTATACGTAACATAAAATTCTCCGAAAAATATTAAACAACACTCTCCCGTTTAAGTTTATATCATAACAATATTATTTGTCAATATTCATTTCGTTATCGGTAAAATTTTAACGTAACTTGCATAGCGCGGAATATAAAACAAAACATTCCGAATAGTAAATTGCGGAATGTTTTGTACGCTTGAAACCGAATCGAATCAAAAGTTCATTATTTCGTAAAAGGCTTTTTTCGGTTGTTTGTCCGTGCCGAAGACAAGCGGATATTTTCCGTCGTCCCACGCTCCGTTGCATCCGTCCTGTACGCCCCAGGTGGTAACGCCCGTCACGCCGTGTTCATTATCTCCCGCCTTTGCGTATTTGCGGCAGATTTGGAAAATCTTGCCGAACATTTCTCCCTGCTCGCGTTCGAGTTCCTCGGTGATTTCACCCTCGAAACGGATATCAAGCTCGGTGATTTGTACGTCGAGCCCTGCGTCCGTAAAGGCTTTTACAGAGTCTTCGAAGTTTTTGAGCCATGTCGTTTTATCCGTCGTATACGAATCGAGTTTGTAATGCGCCTGCATTCCTATGCCGTCTATGGGCGCGCCGCTGTCTCTGAGCATTTGCACAAGGTTAAGGCATGCCTGTCTTTTATACGGGTCGTTGAGTCCGTAATCGTTATAGAACAAGTCGACATCCAAGTTATTCGCACGGCGCACCTCGTCCGCTTTCTTGAACGCATGCGCGATATATTCGTAACCGCCGCATACTTTGTACCAATCCACCCAGTCGGAAGACGATGCGCTCATGTTGTCGTTTGTGCGCCATATATTGCCGTAAATACCGTGGGTTTTATCGTTAAGTTTGCTTGCCGTCACCGAATTGAACAATGCTTCGTTCACAACGTCCCAAACGTATACGCCGTTACCGAAATGTTTCATGACATTTTCTATATTCCTGTCGATATAACCGAGCGCGCTTGCTTTCAGCGATTCGCTGTACGGTTTCGAGTCGAATTTGTCATGAAGCCACGCAGGCAGCGACTTGTACCAAAGCAGACAGTGACCGCGCACGCCGGCATTGTTCTCCTTAGCCCATTTCACGAGCGCGTCGGCACTGTCGCCCGACCTGTTGTAAGTATAGACGCCCTCGCTTGCTTCTATGTTCTTCCATTTCATGCTGTTTTCGGGCGTTACGCTGTTAAAGTTCTTCATAAGGTCGCCGTAGCCGTTTGCGAGTTTACCTGCCTGAACCGCCGCTCCTATGCGGAAATATTCGGCATACTTATCCGCCATAGTTACGCGGGAAACCGTTATTTGCGAAATCGTGAGCGTCACGTTTTCGGATTCCGAGACGGAATCGATACGTACCGAAAACGGCTCGATATCGTTTACCGTGCCGCCGAAAGTAAACTCGGCGATATTTCCCGCGCTTACTTGCACGGTTTCGAATGTGGAATAATCGTTGCCGCCGCCTTCTTTTTTCGCAGGCGCGCCGTAACGTATAGTTCCGTCAGAGGACAGCACCGCTTTGAACGTCAGCATGTAATCCGTTCCTATTTCGTAAACGGGCTGATATCGGAAATAGAAAAATTTATTGTTTGCTTTGGACAGATAATACTCCGCGAACGAAACGGAATAACTGCTGTCGTTGTATGCGGACGGCAGCGACGAAAAAGTATAATCGCTGTTTTCCTGTCCGTCTATATGATAAAACCATTTGCCGGGATTTGCACGCACTTCCGCATTCGTCTTTTTTTCGAGCGGAGAACCCTGCGGCGGAGGCGGCACGGGTTTTTCCTTTCCGCACTCGCAAACGCCGTCGGTAAAATCATGATTTGTTTCGGCGTCGTCGACACCGCAATTTTTACGGGCGCAGGTTTTCCAATGAGAAGTTTCGTCGAACGTATATTTTCCGTTTTCGAAATCGTGTCCGAGCGCGGCTATTACGGTGTCCTTTCGCTCTATTTCATGCAAGCATTCTTCGTCCGAATAGTATTTGCCTTCCTTCGTCCAAAACTCCGTATTACCGTCCGAGGTACACGTAGCGCCGGCACCCTCGTGGTATTGCGGCTTTTCGGGTTCCGGCTCGGGCTTTACTTCGGGCTTTTTAACGACGGTTATTTCGCACTCGGCTTTCGCTCCGCCGTATTTTGCTTTAACGGTAACTTCGCCCTCTGCAAGAGCCGTAACGACGCCGTGTGCGTCCACGACGGCTATATGCGTGGCATCGCTGCTCCAAGTCACCGCCGCGCCATCTTTGTTGACGCTTGCCGTAAGCGTCAATGTATCGCCTTCGTACATAGTCGCGCTTGATTTGTCCAGCGAAACCGTCAAGGAGACACTGCCGAAACAAGCAGAAAACAGCGGGACAACCGTACATATAGAGAGCATGGCGGCAACCGCCGCCATGAACCCTTTTTTTATCCGAGTTTTTGTCTTACTCATTTATTTTCTCCGAATCAGATTTTTCCGCACCGGAATTTGTTCCATTTGCATTCGGCGAATCGACAGACGGTGAATCCGACGCTGTGACTATCGCAATGTTTTCCATGCGTTTAAAGCGGGCAGGCAAAGTCAGCGCAAGTACAAGACCCGCAACCGAAATTACAAACAGTACGCCCGTAACCGCCGAAAGGGTTATCAATGCGGTTTCCCACCAAGGCGTTACGCGAATGACACGCGTCGAAATCGAAGTGCCGTTCATTGCATTGGTGCGCACGACATTGTATATTACGCGTTTGGTCGCCAGTCTGAGCGCCTGAGCCACAGCCGCATTATCTCTGTACGGAGCAAATTTATCGGCTTTCCAGTTGCCGTCGAACGTATCCGTTCCCGCCATTACGCCGTCCACGCCCGACATTGCGCTGCCACCCGTGACCCAGTCGGAAATGACAAGTCCGTCATAGCCCCATTCGTTGCGGAGTATCTCCGTCATCATCGCATACGACGCGCCGTTCCACTTTGTTCCTATACGCGTAAACGAATTCATCGTAGCGCTTGCCTTACCCTCGGTAAACACTATTTCGAACGCGCGCAAGTATATTTCGCGGCTCGCCTGTTCGTTGGACCATATTCCGCAGTTCACACGGTTGGTTTCCATGTCGTTGAGCGCATAGTGCTTTGCGTAAGCAAGACAGCCTTTTGATTCGATACCTATGCTTTCATGCGCCTCGGTGTAGCCCGCAAGATAGGGGTCTTCGGACGGATATTCGAATGCTCTGCCGCCGAACGGACTGCGGTGCATATTGACGCCGGGACCGTAAATGCCGTTATAGCCGAGGTAAAGCATATCTTCGCTCTTATGCTCGCCTACTCTGCGCGCTATGTCCACGTCGAACGAAGCCGCCAGTATGCCTGCGCACGGATATGCAACCCACGTCCAACCCGTGCCGTTTTCGCCCTTTATGGTTTCGTCGTTGGGCACGGAGAAATACAGCTCCTCTCTTTTCGTAATGCCCACGGGTCCGTTTTCCTGTTTCGAACCGGGAAGCGCGATGGATACTGCGCCGTTTATGAGATGATAGGAATTTGCGACGATAAGCGCCTGTTCCTCGTAACTCATCTGGTCGAGCAGCTGATTCCACATCTTTTCCCAATGCTTTACATAGGGAAGTCCGTCGTCATAGACAAGTTTCAAAAGTTCTTCGTCGGTGACTTTCTCGGGATAGAGCGGAGCGTCCATAAACATATACGCAACAAGGTCGCCTGCCTTGACGTCGGGCGAGCCGTCCGTCGAGCCGCTGGCAAACTGCTTCTCCTCGGGCATCTCATATCCTGCGGCGTCGGGAGTTATGTCGAAATGCAAGTCGTTTGCCATGTCCGCATTGAGCGAAAGCTTTGCGGGCGCGGCAGGATATGTCGCCGCCCAATCGTTTCTCGAAAGATATGTGACTTTGTTGTCGCCTCTGTTGACATACTTGTTTATATCGCCAGAGGAAAGCTGATTGGTTACGTCGTAACCCGTCTGCGAGGACTTCGAATAAGTTTTGTAGTCTTTCGCAAGTTCGAACTTTTTAGCAAAGGACGCGCCGAGAATCTTGCTCGAAGCCACTTTGCCGGAAAGCACTTTGCTTTCGTCCGCGCCGTGTCCCTGTGCGGAAAGTATGTTGTTTACAGCCTGATGCGAGTCGGTAGCCACGGTAAGCCAATAATCGCCGCGCTCGATTATATACGTCTGTTCGCCGTCGGCGTCGTAAGTTTTGAAATACTCCTTGGGCACGGTAACGGTGACGGTTTCGCTTGCTCCGGGCGCAAGCACACCGGTTTTCGCATAACCCGCAAGTTCGACCGCAGACTTTTCTATGTTATTCTCTATATCGTAATCGGTGTACGGTTTGGACAAATAAACCTGCACGACCTCTTTACCCGAATGCGAACCCTTGTTCGTTACGGTTACGGTGACTTCGTAATTGTCGCCGTGCTCGGTTGCGCCGAAGCCGCTGTAATCGAATTCGGAATAAGATATGCCGTAGCCGAAAGGAAACGCGACTTCCTCGCCGTAGTTCCATCCGCTTGCCGAATGTTTCGCGCCTGCGGCGGAAGTTGCATTGCCGCTGCCGACAATGCTGTCGTAGTAACGGGTTTCGTAATAACGGTAGCCTATGTAGATACCCTCTTGATATACCATGTACTTACTTGCGAACGAAGTCGTGCCGTGGCTGTTATTCAAAAGGTTTACATTGTCGTAAACATGGTTTCCGTCGTTGACGGAGGCGGGAGCGGAATTGTTGTCATACGCCCAAGTATCGGTCAGTCTGCCGGAAGGAACAAGCGGATTGCCCTTCATGTCCTTGCCTTTGAGCAAATCGACAACGCCGTTCATACCCGTGGAACCCGGCTGACCTATCCACATGCAGGCGTCTATCTTATCCATATAAGGCTCGAAGTCCTGCATTTGCAGAGGGTTGCCCGTATTCAAAAGCACGATTACTTTGCCGAATCCGCTTTTCGTAACGTTGTCAAGAAGTTCTTTTTCCTCGGGGCTGAGTCCGAGATAGCCGCCGTTTGCCGACGAATTTTCTTTGCCGCCCTTGTCATTGGCTCCGATATAATCGGTTGCGGACGTATAGTTGTAATGGAGGTCGGAATATTCTCCGCCGCTTCTTGCAAGCGTGACCACGGCGACGTCGCCGTATTGCCGAAACGAACTTTTTACGGAATCGTTATAAACGCGCCAAGGCACTTCGTTTACATACCACTCACGCCATTCTTTGCAAATGGTTTTATCCCAGTTTATCATTTTGTAGCTGCTGCCTGCGCCCGAAACATAGAAGCTCCAAAGCGTGGGATTGACTTCGAAACCTCGGCTTTCAAACGACTCGCGCATGGTAACGGTAGCCATTTTTCCGGCTTTATAGTCGTATGTTCTGACATAGCCCGAACCCGTTCCGCATTCCACGATATCCGCAGATGCATGTCCGAGCAGGCTCACTTTCTCGTTTCCCGCAAGAGGCAGAGCATTGTTCTTGTTCCAAAGCAAAACCGCGCCTGCTGCTTCCGCTTCCTCTATCATTGCGGTATCCTCTTTATAGAGGTTTTCTCCGTTGCGCTCGAACGAATAACTCGTCTTGTAAAAGTCCGTGACAACGGCGTCGGGGTCGTTGACCGTTTCGAAGTTACTCGTGCCGAACATCATGTTAATCGCCGCAGACGCTACGTTTATCGCAATGCACGATAATATGACGAATGCCGCGAAGATAACTCCGAAAACGCCGGTCAAAATGCCCCAAAGCGTTTTGGAAAATATGGGTTTTTTGACCAAAACATCTAATTTCATTCTTAATCCTCCGAAAACCGTATTGCGGAAAAATTACTCCGCAACAGGATGCTTATATCTCTTTAAAAATTCGTTATTTCATAGAAAGCTTTTTTTGCCGTTTTTTCCGTCGAAAACAAGAGCGGATACTCTTTATGCATTGGCGTATTGTGCGCGTTATTCAAATCCGCAACACCCCAGGTCGTAACACCGCTCACGCGTCCCGCGCCGTCTTTCCACGGCGTCGCATACTTACGGCAGATTTCGAATATCTTGCCGTACATTTCGGCTTGCGCTTCTTCCACTTCGATTGGCAAACGGTCAAACGCCTGTTTGTCGTCGTTGCTCGCATATACGCAGATATCGAGTTCGGTTATCTGTACATCGATACCCAGCTCGGTAAAAGCTTTGACGGAATCTTCGAAATCGTTTAAAAATTTCAGTTTGTCTTTTTCGTAATTCGGCAGTCTGTAATGCGCCTGCATTCCCACGCCGTCTATTGCGATATTATCGTCCTGCAACATCTTTACCAGCCGCACGCACGCTTCGCGCTTGTACGGATTGTTAAGATTATAATCGTTGTAAAAAAGCTTCATGCCGTCGAGCCCCAGCTCTTTTCTTGCCGCAGCCGCCGACTTAAATGCCTGTTTTATGAAATCTTCGCCGCATACGGCAAACCAATCGACCGCCGTATTTGACACAGTACTTACCACCTCTCCCGCTCCCGTGCGCCATATTTCGCCGCGTGCAAGCTGACTTTCGGTAACGGTGTTTTTAAGCGCCTCGTTCACAACGTCCCAGGCGTATATGTCGCCTCCGAAATGCGTCAGCGTCTGTCTGACATGCGAATCTATTATTTCGAGCGCGGCTTGTTTGTCCGTTATACGTTCGGGAAGCCATGACGGCAGCGACTTATACCATAGCAGACAATGTCCGCGCACCGCGGTATCGTGAGCTTTCGCCCACTCGACAATCGCGTCGGCGGCGGAATAGTCGGGCTTGCCTTCCTCTTTTTCGAGCAAACGCCACTTCATATCGTTTTCCGCCGTTATACTGTCGAAATGCGG
Organism: Clostridia bacterium; assembly: GCA_022793815.1. Taxonomy (GTDB): domain Bacteria; phylum Bacillota; class Clostridia; order Christensenellales; family Pumilibacteraceae; genus MGBC157735. The sequence goes on from JAAWDP010000003.1 coordinate 86,212, forward strand.
CAGTATGTCCTCGAAACGTTCAAGGCTGTAAGTCATGACGGCGGCGCCCACGGGAAAATAGTCGCGGTAATAATCGCGCAGTTTTTTCGGCGACGCATCGGAAGGCTCGGCGGCGCACCCCGCCGTCGGCAACAGACACAAAATCACTGCCGACAGCAGAACGGTTATTCTTTTCAAGCGCGCCGCAAGACTTCTTTTTTTCACAATCGAAATTCCTTATATTGCATTTTGTCTTTTTGCATTAAGCGGCTTCGGTGAACGAAATGTTCGAAACCGTTATCGTAACGGATTGTTCGATTTTATTTGCAAGCAGGAACTGAATTGCAAGAGGGTCTTTGTCCGCTATATACTCGAACGTACCCGTTACTTTTATTTCACCGCTGTCAAGCGCGGTTTTTTCCACATTTTTACCTTCCGTAACCGACAACATATTTATTGCGTCAAACTCGGCTTCCGTTTCCACCTTAACGGTAAATTCGAATGTAAAGGTCTTTGTTTCGCCGGATTTGCAAGGCAAATAACGAAGCATGTGAGACGCGGCTTCCATAGCAGTGTAAGACATCGTTATTACGCCGTTTGCATATTTGGGCGCAGAGCCGAAATGCGTTTCGACTTTTCCGTCGCCGATATAATAGTACCATGCGCCGGGGTTGGATTTGACCACACTTTTAAGTCCCTCCGTAATTTCATATTCGGACGGAACAACGTATTCTTCGACTCTTATATCGGAAAGCGTAATCGTTACATCGCCGGCAGTCGCAGGCGCAAAACGTATAAAGAATACTTTATACTCGCCCGCTTTGAACCATTCCGCAACACCCGTAAACGATATCTCCGTTTCCGTGTTTGCCTCGATTTCTTTGGACTGACTGCTGTCCTGATGACGTTCGACTTTATATTTGCCCGCGACATTTGCAGTCATTTTGAAAGTAATGGTATACTTTTGACCGTCTTTGAAATTCGGTACATATCTGAACTGAATATCGTTACTTGCCGTAAAGTCAGCCGCTTTTGCTCCTGTCACATTAAGAGTAACAGTGCCGTTATTGTACGTGGCGGACGACACGGTTGCCTTCGGGTCCTGAGCCTGAATACCGTTGAGTTTGTAATACCATACTTCTCTGTTGCCTTCGGCATCGCCCAATCCGCCGTTTATAAGATTGTACTCAGCATCGGCAGTCCATTTTGCATGAAGCTTAACATTTGCAACGGGAGCATATTCGTTTGCAACCGCATTACCCGTGCAATCGGCGTTTTCATACCACCCTGCAAAGGTGAAGCCTTTACGCGTAGGGCTGGGAAGTGTCGTAGTATCACCCTCGGTAACCGTAACGTCTTTCTGCGTTTTATTTCCGTGATGCACGTCAAACGATACCGTGTAAGCATTGAGCCATTTTGCATAAAGGGTTATGTTTGCCGAAGGCGTGTACGGCGATTCTACTGCCGTGCCGGTGCACGCTTCGTTGTCGAACCAGCCGCCGAAAACAAAGTTATCCTTGGTAGGCGCGGGAAGAGCGGTTTCTCCGCCCGCTTCCACGGTCTGCGGGGCAACTGCGGAACCGCCTTTCGAATCGAATGTCACGGTATAGACGGACGCGGTATTCTCAATCCATTTCGCATAAAGGGTTATGCTTGCCTTCGGAACATACGGCGCGGTAAGAGCCGTACCTTCGCACTCGGCATTGTCGAACCACCCGAGGAAGGTGTGGTCGGCTTTGACGGGCGTAGGGAACGATTCAATCGCATTGCCTTCCAAAACGCTTGCGGCATCGATATCCGAACCGCCGAGCGAATTATACGTTACGGTAAACGTCTCGGGAAGTTTCTCGACAAACGAAATATCCGTCACGGTCATCGTCATGGGCGCTTCTTTATCCGTTGCAGTAACCTGAATGACGAACGGTCTGTTCTTGGTCACGGTAAAGTCGTAAGTTATGGTTTCGGATGCACCTGCGGCAACGTCTCTCGAATTGCCGTCCTTGTTTTGGTCGCTGTTCAAACCGAACTGAACAGAACCCTCCGCGCTGAGCGAAACGGTAAACGTCGCACGCGCTTTCGTGCCGACAGCCAATCTCGGCTGATAACGTACATGGTATGTGTTTTCCGCAAGTTTAGTCGAATGAAGCGCAAGCGTAACCGTTCCGTTATCGAATTTCGCTTCGCTAAGCTCTTCGTTACCCGTTTGCGGGTCGATAAGCCAATACCAGCGTCCCGCGTCGGTGCAGGTGTCTTCCGCAGTACCGCGGAGAATTTCGTAAATGGAAGGAAGTTCGTAGTCGGGAATCTCGGGTTCTTCTTCCTCGACCTCGTCGCCCTTTTCATAAACTTTCACTAATATGTTTGTTATCTTGATTGATACTTTTTCGGGAATAGCGCCGTTTATTTTATTGATATTGAGGTGGAACGGCTCGGCTGTATTCACATCGCCGATATAGGTTATGTTCTTTGCCTCATTAGCCTTGACATTGGACGAAACCACGCCGCCGTGAACGCTTGCCGTACCGACGCCCAAAGTGCCGTCGATGTTCGTCGTAACGGTCATTTTCATAGTATACTTCGTACCTTCCTCGAACGTAGGCTGATAACGGAAGTAGAAACGCTTTCCGCCCGTCGGGTCGGAGAATTTGTCAAGTTCGACATTCAGCGAAGCATTGCCGTAAGAGGGTTCTTCGGAGAAGTTATAATCGGTTCCCATTGCGCCGTCCGCATGATAGTACCACTTTCCGGGGTTGGCGACGACGTTCGCGTTTGTTTCTTTCATGAGCGCGTAATAGTCGTCGGGTATAGACGGACAGGTCACCGTTATAACGCACGAATCCTTAGCCAATCCGCGCTGTGCGGTTATCGTGACTTCGGCGCTCTGTGCCTTGGGTTTGGCGAACGTAACCACGCCGCCCGATACGGTTGCGACGCTGGTGTCGGAAGACGACCATGTAATCGTACCGTTGTCGGAAGACGTTGCCGAAAGCGTAACCGTCTTGTTATCGCCGAGTTCGTCATAATTGACTTCTTTCGTCTTTTCGGAAATCGTAACCGTTCTGTCCTTTACGGTGACGGTACAAGTCGCCGAAACGCCGCTTTCCAAACTTGCGGTAATGGTTGCCGTACCCACGCCTACCGCCGTAACGGTACCGCGTCTTACAGTCGCCACTTTATTATCGCTTGTGGTCCACTCTACATCGAGTTCGGGATTCGATAAGGCGGCTTCGAGTTTCAATACATCGCCCGCATACATTTCCGCCGATGTCTTATCCAGCGAAATCTTGTCTTTGCCGCAGGCTACAAGCAGCGTGCTCATCGCGCAGACTGCCATTACGAGAGCCGCTATAACCGCGATTCCCGATTTTGCCTTTCTGCTTTTCATAGTCATTTTCTGACCTCCTTAAAATAAATGTGCCGAAGCGTTTCCGCTTATTTTGCCTTGTTTGCTATACTGCCGCCGAATTTTTTTCGGCTTTGTTACGGAGAATGTTTTTTACGAGGAAGAATGTCATAACACCCAATCCCGCGGCAAGAACGACTTCGATGAGTACGACGTAAACCACCCAAGTATGATTGTACTCGAAGCCGCCCGAGGACAGAGAAGTGTCCGCATCGGGGTCGTAAGCACGGTATACGGCGTCTGTGTCCGAAAGCGTCCACAATACGTCGTGAGCCACATTCTGCGCAAGTTTTACGAATACACTGTCGTCCGCGTATTGCGAATCACTGAATATCTTCTGAGCGTCGGCATTGTTGAGCCAAGTGCTGTTACCTGCCCAAATACCTTTGTAAACGGGCATATAGTCGGCGTGACCCGTATCGACCCAGTCGGTAACGATACTGCCGTTAAATTTCCATTCCCCTTTCAGCACGTCGGTGCAAAGCGCTCTGCTTGCGCCCACCCACGTTGCGCCTATTCTGTTCATACTGGACATGAGCGCGTTTGCGCCGCCCTCTTTGACCGCAATTTCGAACGGTCTGAGGTATATCTCGCGGAAAGCCTGTTCGGTCATGAACGTATACAAACCTTCGCGCAACGATTCGCTGTCGTTTGCGACAAAATGTTTTATGTAACAGTAAATTCCCGCATTCTTTGCGCCGCGCACGGTTTCCGCGGTGAACTTGCCCGAAAGAAGCGCGTCCTCGCTGTAATATTCGGCGTTTCTTCCGGCATAGGGATTTCTGTGGATATTCGCCGCTGGACCGTACCAACCGCGAATACCGAGATTTGCGTTTCTGGCTTCCTTACCCACGCTGAGTCCGACCATATATGCCAAGTCGGTATTGAAAGTCTGCGCAATCAATGTTTCGCTCGGATAAGAAATAAATTCGTTTGTCGTATTGCTCGTAACGCGGGTATTGAGTCCGAGCGGACCGTCGAGGTCGACAAACTCGGGTTTTTTAATGCTGTCGAGTTTTGCCGTTTTGAAATAACCGTTACGAATCAACTCGAAAAGCTCGCTCTTGGAAAGCTGCGAAATAAGCGAATCCCAAAGCGGGTCGTCATATCCGTCGAAATCGGCAATGTCGTCGACGGAGTAATTGGGGATATTGGAAGTAAGGGGCATATCTATACCGGCATAGCCCGTTTTGGCAAGCTGGTCTGAATTCGGAGCCTGAGCCGAAGCGACGGCATAACCCTGTGTGCTTCTTCCTCTCACAATCTTGGTTCTCGGGAAAGTGCCTGCAAAATCGGCTCTCGTCATATACGTGACGGGTACGGTTTCTTTGCTGCCGTCAATCGGATAACCGTCGATTGTATCGTTTCCCGTAAAACGGTTTTCCACTGTTTCTCCCGTTTTTTCGTCGGTATCGTAATAGTATCCGCCGTCGGGAACGGTGTATTCGAACACGCCGTCCGTGCCGTCCGACATTTTACCCGCTTCATGCGAGTTTTTCATAAGGCGCAGAAAATAAGAGCCGCCGTCGAGTTCATAACCCGTCTTGTCGTTATGATTGGCGTCATAGCAATCGTAAGAAGCCATGCTTTGCGCGGTCAATTCGAGTTTGACCTGTTTCGTTTCGCCCGGCTCGATAACCGCCGTCTTAGCAAAGTCACCCAAAACAACGGACGACTTTTCTATTCCGCCTTTGATGTAAGGCGCAGAATAATAGAGCTGGACTACGTCCTTACCCGCATAATTTCCCGTATTTTTTACATTAACGTAAATTTCTATTTTATCGTTTTTGCCAAGCGCAAAAGACGCCGCACCCGTATTGACGGGTTTGCCGTTCACAAGCATAGCTTCGACATTCCATTCGAAATCGGTATAGGAAAGACCGTAGCCGAAAGGAAACTGCACCGTTTCTTCGAAATCGATGAAGCCCTCTGCCGCCGCCGTTTCGTAATAACGGTAGCCTACGTAAATTCCTTCGTGATAATCCACATAAGCGTCGTAATAGCCCTTTGTGTAACTATTCGACGTAGAAAGTCCGGTATATTTAAGTGCGCCGCCGAAGCCCGAGTTCACCGAAGACGGTGCGCTCGAAATGTCGTATGCGTATGTGTCCGCCGTTCTGCCGGACGGCGAAACTACCCGTTTATCGGATTCGGATGAAAGTGTCCCCCCCCCGAGTATGTCGACGAGAGAGTTCACTCCGGTAAGACCGGTAAGACCGACAAGCAATGCGGCGTCGATGCCCTCGTCCTCGATAAATCCGAGTTCCATGGTATTGCTTGTATTGAGCACCACAATTACTTTATCGCAAGCGCGTTTGGCTGCCGCCAACATTTCCTCTTCTTCCGTGGAAATTTCCAAATAAGAACGGGAGCTGTCCTTGATGTTTGCGGTGCTGCCGTTGATTTGCGGCTGCTTTGTCTGCTCGAAACGCAAGTCCGCGGCTTCTCCGCCCGTTCTGCCGATTACAACCAAAGCGACCGAAGAAAATTCGCGCGCTTCGTTTATCACGGAATCGGTATAAAAAGACGCGCCGGGCTCGTGAAGAATAAATTTCTTCGTAGTTCCCACGTCGACGTCGCCCCTGTACTCGTTCCAATCGCTTTTACCCCAATCGCGACTGCCTATCGTAGTGGCGGAGTAAAAGGTTTTATACATGTTATAGAGAGTTTTGTTATACTCTATTCCCGCTTTTTCAAGCGCGGGAAAAAGTTTTATTTTTTCAAGCGCGGTGTTTGAGAAACCCGAGCCGTATGTACTTGTCATCCAATCGTATGCCGCCCAACCGAACACGTTTATTTTTTCGAGTTCTTCTTTTTTGAGCGGAAGCGCACTGTTCTCGTTTTTCAAGAGCACCGTGCCCTCTTCGACTATGTCCTCGCAAAGCTTGGACCCTTCGCTGAGTGTCTGTGCGTCTGCGGGCGCTTTGCCGACACCGTAAAGGAACAGACTGATAGTGGGCGCAAACATTGCGGAAAGCACTATGAGAGCAATCATCACTATCGTAATTAACGCCATAAACGGTACGTTCAGCGCAAGCAAAGCTTTATCGGACATTCTGTTTTTTTCTTTCATTGTCCCTCCTGCCATAGCGGGCATTACGCCCGTAATTCGATGTAACGGGAAAACCACCCGTTTCGTAATTTCAAGTATAGCAAAAAAATTTGCGTTTGTACATTGCAAATTCAGCAAATAATATTGCATTTTCTACAATAATAAGGGCATAAAGGGAATTTATTCCATAAAAAAACAAGACCGCAAGTCTTATAACCTACGGTCTTATTCGGGTTATTTCATTGAAATTCGGCGTTTTATTTTGCCAATGCCTCTTGCACGGCAACCGCAACTGCTACCGTCGCGCCGACCATAGGGTTGTTGCCCATGCCTATAAGTCCCATCATTTCGACGTGAGCGGGCACCGACGACGAACCGGCAAACTGCGCGTCGGAGTGCATTCTGCCCATGGTGTCGGTCATGCCGTAAGAAGCGGGACCCGCAGCCATGTTGTCGGGATGAAGCGTTCTGCCCGTACCTCCGCCCGAAGCAACCGAGAAATATTTTTTGCCTTTGTCGACGCAAAGCTTTTTATACGTGCCTGCAACGGGGTGCTGGAAGCGGGTCGGGTTCGTGGAGTTGCCCGTTATGGAAACGTCCACTTTTTCCATATCCATTACGGCTACGCCTTCGCGGACGTCGTCCGCGCCATAGCAGCGCACTTTGGCTTTTTCGCCGTCGGAATAGGCAATCTCTTTGACGACTTTGAGTTCGCCCGTGAAATAATCGTATTTGGTCTGCACGTAAGTGAAACCGTTTATGCGCGAAATTATCATAGCGGCATCTTTACCGAGTCCGTTGAGAATGACTCTGAGCGGCTTTGTACGCACTTTGTTGGCTGTTTTGGCAATTCCTATCGCACCTTCCGCCGCGGCAAAACTTTCGTGTCCCGCAAGGAAACAGAAACACTCGGTCTTTTCGTCGAGCAGCATGGACGCCAAATTGCCGTGTCCCAAACCGACGCTGCGCTGTTCCGCAACCGAACCGGGTACACAGAACGCCTGCAAACCCTCGCCTATCGCAACTGCGGCGTCGGTAGCCTTTTTGCAGCCCTTCTTGATTGCAATAGCACAGCCGAGCGTGTAAGCCCAAGACGCATTTTCGAACGCTATGGGCTGAGTGGATTTGACGATTTTATCCACGTCTATTCCGCGGTCTTTGCAAAGTTTTTCCGCATCTTCCAAACTTTTGATTCCGTTTGCTTTAAGCGCGGCATTGATTTTGTCTATGCGCTTTTCGTAACCTTCGAATTTAACACTCATACTCACACCTCCTTAATTTTGACGGGGGTCGATATATTTAGCCGCCCCGTCGAATCTGCCGTAAGTACCCTGCGACGCTTTGTAAGCCTCGTCGGGCGACATACCGGCTTTAATCTTATCCATCATAACGCCGAGTTTTACGAACGAATAGCCTATGACCTGTCCGTCCTTATCAAGCGCAAGTTTCGTAATATAACCCTCCGCCATTTCGAGATAGCGCACGCCTTTCGCTTCCGTGGAATAAATTGTTCCTATCTGCGAACGGTGTCCTTTGCCGAGGTCTTCCAAACCCGCGCCGATTTCCAAACCGTCGTCGCTGAAAGCCGACTGCGTTCTGCCGTAAACTATCTGCAAGAAAAGTTCTCTCATTGCGGTGTTTATCGCGTCGCACACAAGGTCGGTATTCAATGCTTCCAAAATGGTTTTACCGGGAAGTATTTCGCCCGCCATTGCCGCCGAGTGCGTCATGCCCGAACAGCCGAGCGTTTCGACAAGCGCCTCGCGGATAACGCCCTCTTTGACATTAAGCGTCAACTTGCACGCACCCTGCTGGGGCGCACACCAACCCACGCCGTGGGTAAGACCGCTTATGTCCTTAATTTCCTTTGCCTGAACCCATTTTCCTTCTTCGGGAATGGGAGCGGGTCCGTGATTCGGACCTTTTTTCACGCAAAACATCTCTTCGACTTCTTTACTGAAACGCATAGATATTCCTCCATTGCTATTTTTGTTTCTTAATACGGTTAAAGCGGATTTGCCGAGCAAATCCGCTTTTAATTATAGCATATTCATATCTTTTACACAACCGTTTTAAAAGGCAAGAAAGAATTTTTTTGCAGCCTATTTCATTAGTCTGATATGTCTGGGAAGTCCGTCCACCCAAAGCGGTTCTATTTCCGCCTGTATGAGCGGAAAAATATAATGTTTCAATTCGGAAGTAACGCCTCTGCCGTCTTCCGTAATCCACTCGGGCGGCACTTTCTTTTCTATATTCGCTATGAGTCCGACGGGCGCAGGTTCCGTTATGCACATATACGGGTCGTCGCTCACGCGTTTGAGCGTTATCACCTGTCCGCTGCGACCTTCGAACGCCGCCTTGACCGCCGCTCCGCCGGCATTATACGCCTCCGTCATGTCTACACGCGACATTATATGCGACGCGCAGCGTTGAAGCGACGAAAGCTCTATCGCTCTCGTTTTCACGCCGTACTTGCAAGCCACTCTTCCAGCAAGATAGCGCGCGGTACCTGCAAGCTGCTTATGACCGAATGCGTCGACGTAATCGACATGTTCGGCAAGTTCGCAGACATATCTGCCGTCCGCGATTTTTACGCCTTCGCTTACCGCTATTACCACGGAACGGTTTGCTTTCAGCAGCGAGCCGACGTCGGCGACAAATTTATCCACGTCGAAAACCCGTTCGGGCAAATAGATACCGTCCACCCCTTCGCAGTCCTCTCCGCCCGCAAGCGAAGCGGCGGCGGTGAGCCAACCTGCGTTACGTCCCATTATTTCCACTATCGACACCACGGGATAATCATATACAAGCCCGTCGCGTATTATTTCTTTTACTGTGGCGGCAATATATTTGGCGGCGCTGCCGTAACCGGGGGTATGGTCCGTTACAGCCAAGTCGTTGTCTATGGTCTTGGGCACGCCTATAAATTTTATTTCGCTTTTTGTCTGCTCGGCATAATCGGACAGCTTTTTTATGGTGTCCATGGAATCGTTGCCGCCGATATACAGAAAGGCGCTTATTTGAAGCTTATCCAAAAACGCAAAAATCTTTTTATATAAATTTCCGTCCTCTTTCGGCTCGGGCAGCTTATATCGGCACGAACCGAGAAACGACGACGGAGTGCGCTTTAACAAGTCCATATCCAAATCGCATGTGAGCACTTCGGACAAATTTACGACCTTGCCGTCGATTAGTCCCTTGATTCCGTGCACCATGCCGTATACATTGTCCGCACCGCGTTCCTTTGCCGTTCTGTACACACCGAGCAGCGACGAGTTAATCACCGCCGTGGGTCCGCCCGACTGCCCTACTATCACATTTTTCATTTTTCCCTTCCTCCGAAATTTTATAAATCGGAAACCCTCGGCTTCCGATTCTATTTTACTATTGTTTGCGAAAAAATGCAATACCTTTAACGAAAGTATGCAAAAAACGAAATCCAATAAAGTTGTTTTCGCACAGTAGGCAAAACTATTTTTCAAACTCTATGCCGAAATCGTCGCAAAATTCCTCGAACGAGCGTCCGTTTTCGAATTTTTCCGACAGCATTTCGGATGGCGTGCCGGAAGAAACGGTCAAAAGACGGGCGCGAAGCTTTTGCGAATTTTTTTCCGACAGCAAATACCGACATCTCGGCTGTGCGTCGGAATACGCAAAACAATCTATTTCCACGCTCCCGTCTTCAAGCGAGTTAAACTCCCAGCCCCTTTCCCTCATATATATTATTTTGATACACACAAACGGTTTTAATGCCTCTTTTCAGGCGCATACGAAAACCCGTCCGCATCTACACGGACGGGTTTTATGTTATTACTTTTTGAGTTCGGCAAGCTCTTTCATAAGATTTCTGAGATTTTCACGCTCGGAATCTATCAGCGCGGAAAAAACCCGAAAATATTCGGTGTCCGCGGGGTCCGGCTGAGTACCGTTGAGCATGGCATTCATAAGAGCCGACTGCGAACGGGAACGCTTTTTTTCGAGAGCCTCTATTTCTCTTTCGCTGTCGCCTATCGCCTTTTTCAATTCGCTTTTTCTCGACATTTGTATGTTACCTCCGTCACTGCTTGCTTTCTGCGGCTGCCGCTTCTTGCTCAGCAGCGTGACTTTCGTCCTTTGCTTGCGCATCCGTTTCGTCCACTTCTCGGATTTCGTAAACACGCGAAGAATTGGTAACTATGCGTTTCACCAGACCGCGCTGCATCAGCCCGACGGTGCCGTCGTAAGGCATATAAAAATCTTGCGCATGATATGTTTCGTCTTTCATTACACCGATTTCTTTCATAAGTCCGGCTATCATTTCCTTCGCATACTTGGCTCGGCGCGCGCTTTTTATGCGGTAAAGCGTAGGAGTATCTGCCGTGGACGCGACATTGGAAACGTCTTCCACGGTAAATTTCGTGCCAGTATAACCCGCAGGTTCCACCGCAAGCATAAGACACAGCGTCTTGCCGCGGATGACGAAACGAGCAACGCTCATTTTTCCCATACGGAAAGTTTCGCGCTTCCAGCTCATGCGGTCACGTACCTTTTTGTAGGAAAGCAACTCGTTTTTCAGCATGGAGTACCATTCTTTGTTTTCGTCTTTGAGCTGAATGAGTTTCGCCGTAAAACTGCGGTCGTAGCGCATCTTTGCCTGACCTTCTTTCACGTAAACCGCATCTTCGCCCTCTTCGTTGTCGGAAGCCTCGTCTTCCTCGTCGGAAACGGAATCTTCTTCGGCAGCCTGTTCGGGCTCGTCGTCCGCGTCGTCGTCCGCGCTTTCTACGGTTTCCTCGGCTTGCTGCTGCGGCGCGGGTTTTTGCTGCGGCTCGACCGAAACGGGCGGAGCCATTACGACCTTGACCACGGGCGCACGCTTTCTGAGCGCAACGATAAATACTATACCGAGCACCGTGAGCAGAACCAAAAACACTATAAGCACTATCATCAAAACAAGCAGCGCTGTCTTATTGGTCATTGCGGCAATTAACATTGTTTATACCTCCTTACGGCAAACACTATTACTACTATTGTGAACACACAGGCAATTACGCCGAGTGCGATGTTTACGTTAATGAGAGAAGTGTCGTACGCCGCGCTTATCGTAAACACGAATTCGTTTTCAAGCGTTTCGTATCCTTCCAATTCCACTACCGCACGCAGAATGTAGGTTCCTTCTTTTGTGGGTTTTTCCGAAAGCACGGACCTGTCTTCGGCGTTAAGATATATATAAGTAACCGTACCTATTTCGGCTTTACCCGTAGGATTATTCGGGTCGAACTCTTCGGACCAGTCCTCGATAGTAGGCAGATTTATCCAATGGTTTTTCGACAGCGACACGGTAAATTCCACGGTTGCAACCAACGGTTCGCAATTTTCCGCCGTTGCGGTTACTCTCATGACATACTCGCCGGCAGTAGTAGGTTTGACTGTCGTATAAGTGTCGTCGCTTAATATCTTTTGTTTGTACTCGAAAATAATAACGCCGTCTTCTTTCGTACTCGCCACGGGCTCGCTTGCGGGTTTGGAAAGCTCCCAGGACAATATCGCGGGATTGTCTATCCATTCGTTTACACGCTTGAATATTTCGAAATCCACTTCCGCTTCGAGGTGGTCGTATTCGATAAGCACGCCGTTTTCGTAGTAGTCTACCACCGCGCGAAGAATGTATCTGCCGGGTTCGACGGGTACTTGGCTGCCCAAATCTTTATCCTTGACATACTTATGCGCCTCGTCGTCGTACTTCGTCGTCCAGTAAGTGAACACGGTATCGCCGCGCAGAGCCATGCCTTTCGGGGTACTGGGCGTATCGCCTGCGACCCAGCTGTCTATTCCCGGCAATGCGGCGTTATGCCAGTTGTTTGCCGGCCTTTCCGTACCGCTGAGAAACACCTGGAATTTCACTGCGGCGGACAGTCCCGAATAACGTCCCGTGCTTTGAGCCACGACCGCACTCATGGTATACCAGCCTCCCGGCGCCTGCGGAAGTCTGTCTACAATGGGCGTCCGCTTTGTTCCGTCTGCCAAATACCAGCCTTCGAAATATACGGTTTCCGTTTCGTCGTTTTTGACAATTATGTGTATGTCACCGTATTTGGCTTCCGCAACGGGAGAATTTTTGTCTTTATGCCAAACATTCTGCGCCCAGCTTGCTATCGCGGGAATCTCCGTCCAAACATTTATCGCCGCATTGACGCGGAACATACTGTATTCGTTTGCGGCAATTTCGAGAGGACCGAAATTGTCGCTGCCGTCGGCACGCGCGCCGATATAGTACACACCCTCTTTAAGGTCTCTCAATCCTCTTACGACCCAGTCGGGAAGCATGCCGTCGGAGTTCAAAACAAACTCGTTTTTCTTCAATCCCGAATTGTCTATGAACTCTACGGGCAGATACTCTCCGTCGTAGAGGTTGTAAATGCGGAAATATACTGCGGTATCGTAGCGCGTTTCTGCGGTAACCGCGTTATTGCCTGCATCGAACTCGTTCCAAGTCCAGCCCAACAACGACGGACGGACAACCCAAACATTTTCTCCCGGGGTTATCGAGAATTTCACCGTGGCTATTTCGTTGTCTTTTCCGCCGAGCGTCACTTTACCCGAAATCACCGTTTCTTCGTTCCAACGGTAAAGCACGCTGTCGTTAAGCGTGAATTTCACCTCGTAATTATCGCCGACGTTTATGTAATTGTCGGAATCGACATACTCGTAAGTATAAGCCTGACTGTACGGAATATTCGGGATTACGACGCCTCCGACATAAATCTGCGAATTTACTATGGGAACGTCCACGCCTCGGTAAATCACCGTAGTGAAACTGTAATTTCTGCGCAGGCTTTCGGACGTCCAAAGCGATTCGTAGCTCGGCGCTGACATCTGATAATAAACCGTATAAACTCCGACCGAAGCAGGCACGTACAGATTTGTGTTTCTCAGCATTCCCGTATATGTGTAGTAAGTACTGCTCTGCATTCTGTCCAGATTGTACGAAATCGAGAACGGCGTATAGTATGCGTCGAAGTCCGCGCTTGCCCAGGCATTGTCCGCAACGGAACTTCTGAGCGCATGCAACTCCGTTTCCAAAAGAGCGTAAAGCGTACCCGAAGAAATCATTTTATCGCCTGCGGTAACGTCGTCGTAGTCAAGCTGGTCGTGAATATATACCGAACCGTCGTATCTGTGCTCGAACTTCTGTCCCGAAAGAGCGGTTTGCAAGACGTTTTTCTGCGCGTCGGTCAAAGCACGCGGAGCAACCGTAAGAGAATACGGCTGTTTTACGACGGGATACTGAGTAGTGCCGTCGTTAAATTCGGGACCCGTTATTATTATGCCGTAAGTTCCTGCGGGCATGGACAGATTAACGTATCTTCCGAAATCCGCGATGTCCTTCTCCCCGCCCGTAATATCCTTGCCGTCGAGAGAAACGGAAAACTTCATTCCGCTCTGTCCGCCGAAAGCCAGCATGGGAGTATTTATTTCGATGGGAACGCCCGTTTTCGAAGCAGTATCGCCGTAAGTCCAGCCGGCTACGTTCGCTATCATGAAACTCGGGCTGTCCTCGCCTCCTCCGTCGGGGTCGTTCACGGTGACCCAGTTGGACTGCATAACTATGTACCACGTTTTGGACACGTCGACGGTTTCGCCCGCATCCCTGTTGTTACCGACCGTAATGCCGCGGAGATTGAACTCTTCCGTTCCGTTTTGGTATTGGAAATAGTAGTTATGGGTTTTCATCGAAAGCGTGACATTAAGCATATATCTGCCCGAACTTGCCGCCGAGAATATGCCCGTTCGTCCCGAAACCGAATATTCGGAAGCCTCGCTTGCATTTACCGTAACAGTTCTTTGTTTACCCGTATAGCGGACAAAAGAATTTTTGACGGTCGCTTCCTGCGACGGACTTTCGTCGGGGTCGGCTTTCTTTTGCGAATACCACCCGTCATCGTAAAGATAAAGCGTGGTAGGCTCGCTGCCCATAAACCCGACGGATTCGCCTTCCAGCCCCCAATTCAGAGCAATCTTATTCAAATCGACGACCGCGCGGTTTACCGTAACCGTTATGCCGTGATGTCCGATTTTGTTCAAATCCCATACGCCCCATTTTTCGCCGAGACGCACTTCTACTTTGTAAGTACCGGCATCTCGGATATTCGCGGGACGGTCGGACGATGCCATTCCGCTCGGCAATGTATATCCGTTGGTATCGGCAAGCACGGCATCGTAATCGTCGCCGAAACCCGCCGCATCGACATACGATATGCCGCTGCCGCCGGCGAGTTCGCCTTCGTTATATGTATATTCCTTATTCGGCGGAATGACGGGTACTCCGATTTTTTTGGTGTAAAGGTTGAACTCTTTTACCCCCGGTATCAGCCCGTTATCGCCGCTTTCGATATACTCGGAAATATCTTCTATCTTTTGCGTATAAGCAGAATCTTTGTACCATACGGTGGATAAATTGCCATCGACGTTGGGGTCCGCAATCGTTTCGGCGGCGGTACTCCACATCCCTTTGTCGTCTGCCACATAGTCGAACGTCTTATTATACAAACGGGTTCCGAAAAGCTCTTTTTCATTGACTCCGTCCGTGTCCACATTCAAATATATATCTATGAGATAACTGCCGACAACCGTTCCGTTCAAATAAGTATCCACGCCGGGACGTCTGAAAGTGTTGGTCATATTTTCGCCGGTAATGACGTTGCCGTACACGTCGATATCGGGGCAGATAAGCAGACGCTTTATGTCCGTGACATTGCTCGGACCTATGTGCATGGACTCTTTGCCGTAATCTATATTCTTTGCACGGATATAGAAAAACTGGTTCTTGTTTGTCGAAGAGCCGCCGCGCAGCCCCCTCATTCCTATTGCTTTGACATTTTCGCCTATGTCGGCATACTGCAAATGACTGCTTTCAAAAGCGTAATCGCCTATGATTTTTACGGCTTTTCCGAAGTCCGCGCGGCAGAACCACGTCGCATAGCATGCGCGCATGCCTATGTCGTAGTCGTCGACTACGGTTTCGGTTATCGTTGTTTTATAACCCTTTGCGTCACTGGACAAATAGTCGTACGGAACCGCGCTTCTTTCTTCGCTCAAATCCATGCTCTCGGGAAATTTGTAAAATCCCCCGTATATGTCGTCTGCCGTCGTCTTTATTTCACGCCCCATAAGCCCGACAAAATACCAGCGTCCGATTTCGTAATTGTAAGTGCGAGCCGTTCCCGAAGCCAAAGTATCGGTTCTCAAAAAGTTTTTGCAGAAAGCCAATCCGTCCTCTGTCACTATAAGATGAGATTTTCCGCTCTTTTGACTGTCGCTAAGCTTTGCGCCGCTTCCGTATATATTAAGCGCATACGGAAACATCGCTTTTAATGCCGCCGAATCGTTATCGTCGGCATTGTATTCGATGTCGCACAGCTTTGCCGCCGTGCCGTTGACATCGCCTTTCGTAAAAGCAGTGGACGATATCGAAGTAACCGTGGACGGAATCGTAATGTGTAACAAATTGCTGCAACCGACAAATGAATGATTTCCTATCTCTTCCAAACCTTCGGGCAAAACAATATCTCTGAGCTGGTTGCACTCGAAAAAGCCCCTTTCGTCTATTCGCCTAATGCTTTCGGGCAAAACGGCATAGCGCAGATTTCTTGCTGCGGAGAACGCGTCGACGCCGACATACGTAAGCGCGCTGCCGCTCTCAAACGAAATGCCTACAAAACATTCGTTCTGCAAACTGCCGTCCGCACCCGCAAAAGGCACTCCCTGCCCCGTGGATACGCCGACGACTGCCTTGGGTACGACAATCGCATATTTATGATTTCCGTAAGAATTGATAAACGACCGCTGCCAACCGTACAAAATATTGTTTTCATCGATAAAAAGAGCGTCCTCGGCTGCGTATGTATAGCCGTTTGCTTTTCCGCCCGGTCCTATTGTCGCGGTTATTCCGTGACGTTCGTTAAGTACGGACAAATCGATTTGAGACGATGTAACGGATACGACCGAGTCGGCTTTCGCCGCGACGGTTATACCCCAAAGTCCGGCAAATAAACTTACGGCTGTCAACGCCGCGACAAGTATCCATGATATTTTTTTTGTTTTCGTCATAATCACACACCTGCCATTCACTCAAAAAACTCTCAAAAAATGTATAATTTCACGTTATATATAGATTGTACCCCCCACCGACTATATTTGTCAAGCATATCAAGGGTCATGAAGCAAATTCGTGTTCTTTTTTGAATATATCCCCCTGTCGGCTTTATATGCGAACACAAATTTTTTTGCTCATATAAAAAACGCCGCATCGGCGGCGGCGTATTTCAATCGTCCATTATCAATCCCAAATCGCGCATAATATCTTCCAAATCGTCCTTCGGGTGCAAAGCCTCTTCAAAGGAAAATCCCGCAGGCGAGCGGTCGGTATATTCGTCCTTTTCCGTAGCTACCCCGTAAGCGTCTTCTTCCTCCGCCTCGGGCTGTTCCTCATCTGTCTGCGGCTTTTTGGGGTGTTCCTTTGTGAGATATTGTCTGATACGATCCACGGGGTCGAAGTCGCGGACGAAAATATCGTCATCGTCCGACTCGCCGCCGTCCGCGTCTTTATCGGTGTCCACCACCGTATAACCTATTCGGGTTTCTTTGCTCTTGTCCGATTCGGCTTTTGCCTGATTGGTTTGCGCACGTGCCTTTTCCAATATTCTGCTCATTTCGTCGTTGAATTTGCCGACGCTGATAAGCTCGTCGTTTATCGGATATTTTTTGAGTATTTTATCGTAATAGGAAAGCCACTTATCGTGAAATGCTTTAAGCTGCTGCATTTCGCGCGTGTACTTCAATTGCGCCAGTCTGTCTATTTCGTCGGCTTTGGCTACTGCGGACGTAATGGCTTTCGACACCAGGCTTTCCTTGTCGCGGTAAACCTTGTTTTTGCTTTCGCTTGTATCGAGTTTCATTTTCAATTCTTCTATGAGCCCGTTCTGACGTGCCAAAGACTGCTCGTAATTTTTTACGAGATTGAAAATATATGCGTCCACTTCCGACTTGTTATACCCTTTCTTTTCCGTTTTGAAATCCATTACCGCGCGTTCCCGTTCTTTTTTAAAAGTTGTTGTTTGAGTTCGTAAAGTCCGTCGGACAAGTCAACCTTATACACATGCGGATTGGCAAGACGTTTATATTCGTCCCAAAACCTCTCCATTTCGCTCTCGCGGTATTTCACGCTGTCGCCGAGCGGAGGACAGTCATACACAAGTTTGCCGCTTTTGAAAATCGGAACAAGCAGTTTTCTAGCCTCGTAATCTTCCATTACCGTGGTTTTCCAGCGTTCCGTTTCGTGAGTCAGCGTAAGCGGTTTGGGCAATTTTTCGCCTTCGAGCGCTATAAGGTCCGCAAAGGCTTTTCCGCTTGTTTTGTCGTAAATGCGGTACAAAGTTTTGAAACCGGGGTTGGTGATTTTTTCCGTACTGTCGGAAAACTTCATTACGGGGTACGCCTTGCCGCCGCGCTCTATCTGGGAAAGCTTGTACACTCCGCCGAGCGAAGGCATATCCTCGCTGGTTATAAGCTTTGTTCCCACGCCGTAAACATCGGTTTTCGCGCCCTGCAAATTGAGCTGCTGCAAGACATGTTCGTCTATGTCGCCGCTTGCGAAAATTATCGCGTCCTCAAACCCGGCATCGTCCAGCATCTTGCGCGCTTTCTTGGACAGGTACGCCAAATCGCCGCTGTCCAGTCTTATGCCCACGGGCTTATGCCCTTTGGCTTTTATTTCGTTGAATACCGTAATGGCATTGGGTATGCCGCTTTTAAGCGAATCGTAAGTATCGACGAGCAGCAGACAGTTGTCGGGGTAGACTTCGGCAAAAGCACGGAATGCTTCGAGCTCGCTTGTATAACTCATGACCCAGCTGTGCGAGTGCGTGCCTTTGCAATCCACGTCGAACATCTGTCCGGCAAGTACGTTGGACGTACCGCTGCAACCGCCTATTATGCTTGCCCTCGCGCCGTAAATACCGGCATCGGGTCCCTGAGCGCGGCGAAGTCCGAACTCGACCACCTTTTTACCGGCGGCGGCTTTCACTATGCGCGAAGCTTTGGTCGCGATAAGCGTCTGATGATTGACTATGTTGAGCAGTGCGGTTTCTATAAACTGCGCTTCTATTATGGGCGCGCGCACAATCAAAGTGGGTTCGTAAGGAAATACCAGCTCTCCTTCGACAACAGAATACATATCGCCCGTGAATTTAAAATTCGAAAGGTAATCCAAAAATCCGTCGTCGAATTGTTTCAGGCTGCGGAGATATTCTATGTCCGCTTTATCGAAACGTAAATTGTTTATGTAGTCGACCGCCTGCGTAAGTCCTGCGCTGACGGCATAATTCATTTGTCCTTTCTGTCTGAAAAAAACATCGAAAACGGCGGTGTTTTTATATGTGCCGTTTACAAAATAACCGTTCATCATCGTGAGCTGATACAAATCGGTCATCATGGTAAGATTGCGTTCCATTTTAATCTCCCGAAAATTGTGTCTATTTGTCTTTGTCCGTTTTTACGGGACGCAACGCAAGCGCGGCAACGGCTATTATAGCCGCTCCCGCAGCAACGAGAATTATCGGAAGCACGATGTTCCATCCTATTCCGATAAGCGAATTGAGCATAAACAAAAACGCAAGCACCCCGAAGAAAAGTATCACTTTAATGTGGCTTTTGAAACTGCGCGGCGTCATGGGCAGCGTCAGCAGCGACGCGATAGCCGGCGACGCGATGTAAAACGGGTACAGGTTTGCGTAAGTCAAAGAAGTATATGCGGCGCAAAGAGAAACAGCCGCAGGCGTGAGAAACATGAACGACAGCCACAGCGAAACGGGATTGCGATTGATTACCGCGGTAATAAGCAGCGTAAGCCCCACCGCAATGAGGCACGAGGGCAATGCTACGTCGCCTATTTTCAGCGGAAACACGCCGATTCCCGACAACAGCAGAAAAATGCCGCACAGCACGACCATTGAACCTGCTATTATGTTCCCCGCGATTTTTTTTGCGGGAGTAAGTTCGTTTTGAGTTTCGCTTCGGCTCATGCCGTTCTCCTTTCCGCTTACGGTTGCAGCGGGCTTGTCTTATTATATGCAAGGTGAAAATATTGTAACACCTATTTCGGTATTTGTCAAGCCTCGCAAAACAAACCGGACCGCGAATTATTTATCTTTCCCGCTTATAGCGCTCACCGGCGTGATTTTATTGAATTTTCTTATGGGAATAAGCACGGAAATCACCGTAACGACAAGCGCAAGAGTCGCCATTATCAGATAGACGGGAGCGGTCACGGTAAACAGCGCAAACCGAAATCCCATTGCACCGCTTAATGCTGCGTTCAATATCGGCGCCCCTATCGCTATGGCAGCAAACGCCAAAGCCAATGCGAACAAAGATATCAGAAACCCTTCCACCGCATAAATCATGAACGTATCCGATTTCTTCGCGCCCAGCGCCCTGAGAATACCTATCTGTTTCTTGGTAAACTTTATTGATGTGGAGATAAACCCAAACAGCAATAAAGTGACCAGCAAAGAAAACACAACCGCCAACACAAGCAGAACATAGTGCAAAATGTTCATAACCATAACCGCCGTGTCGTATGCGTCGATAAACGGTTCGCAAATAATAAACCCGTTATCGTAAACGGCGTCCACGAATTTCTTTTCCGAACAATCGGTTATATCCGCGTAAATTAGCGACGGGCGCAAAAACGCCGATACCGCGTCGTTTTTCACATCTTGCGAAAACCATATTTTACTTTGCTTTTCGTAATCCGCGTCCACCAACCCGACTATGCGGAAATCGTCGAACACGCTTAAAACGCCGACATCTTTATCTCTCAAAGCAAGACGGCGGGAAACGTCCCCGTTCAGTTTTTCCGCCAAGGCGGCAGCGTCGCCGAGTCCCGAAAAATCCGTCTCAAAGAAAAGCTCGTTCAAAATATCGGTCGAAACTATTATATCGTTCGGCGAAACTATTTTGCCGTCGCCGACAATCGGATAGACTTCTTTGTCAGGCAATTCAAAGCCTGCCGTTAAAGACATTTCGGGCGGTTTATGCTCAAACATGTCGCTTGTCATTTCCGCCGTGACCGCAATGCCGTCGATATTCTCGGAAACATACTTTTCGGCAAAACCGGGCTTGACGTAAAGCTGTCCCCAGCCCCCTATTATCAACATGCGCATACCTACGTAACCGAAAAAATTGTGGTCGTAATTCAGCAATTTTTTCATATCTTCGCATTCGAATATTCCGACTATCCTAAAATCATAGCCGCCGTTCAAAGACACTGTTTCGCCTATGAGCCGCTCTGCCGTGCCGGCAGCGGTGACTCCCCTCTCTATAAGCGACTGCGCGGCATACTGTGAAATTACGACGCTTTCGTAATCGGGGCAAACGCCGCTGCCGTAAAGCATTTTCAGTCCCATCCCGCCTACGTCGTCGGTTTCCACTACGCCTTCGAATTTATCGAGCACATTGCCGTAAGCGGGCGTTTGCTGCGGTATCGAAAAAACGATGTCGTACTGCACCGTATACTTTATTGCGTCATACGTTTTTTTCAACCGCGAAATATCGTTTTCGCTTATAAACGAACCTCTCCATGATTCACTGTAAAAATCCGCATCTCCCGAAACCACCGCAACACTTACATCATCGCCTTTTTCCAATGTTTTCGTTATCGCCGCATTCAAATCGTAATTAACGAACGACTGCGAAACTCCGAACATGATAAATGCCAAAAATGAAATTATGACCGTAATGACCATACGCACTTTCTTATAATTCATATTGTTCAATGCGAGTTTGCACATGGTCAGGGGCGAAAGGCGGCTGCGTTTGAACTCGACCGTTTCCTTTGTCCTGTCCGCGCCTTTATAGGGGACAAACACATCGGAAAGACTGCTTTCGCCGCTGTTTTCCGTTTTTCTTTGTTTATTGTCCGTTTGCGCCGCATTCACGGCTTCGCGCAGATTCGGAAACAGCGCCTTGACCTTGCGCGGGTCCGACTCTACGTTCACATACGTCTTGCGCAAACTGCGCGACAGTATGCCGTTCAGTCTTTCCGCGTCCCCTTCGGTGACGCTCGCCCCTGCCGGCACGGTCATAAGCGTATCGGAATATATTTCGGTTTCGGTGACGGCGATTTCCTCCCCTTCCTCTTTACGGCGGACATCTCGGTAAATCCTGCCGTCCTTCATTTCTATTATTCTGTCGCCTGTTTTTACCGCCGCATCCATATCGTGCGTGACTACAATCACAAGGCGCGTTTTCGACAGCTCTTTCAGTATGGAAATCACTTCCCCGCTTGTCGAGGCATCCAACGAACCCGTAGGCTCGTCCGCCAATATAATGCGCGGATTTTTGACGAGCGCGCGGGCAATAGCCACACGCTGACGCTGACCGCCCGACAAATCTTTGGCTTTGTTTTTCGCTTTATCGGCGATACTCATTTCTTTGAGCGCGTCCCAAACTGCTTTATCCCCTTTATGACTCTGCATATCGAGCGCGAGTTTGACGTTATCGTACACGTTCAAAGTGTCTATCAGGTTGAATTCCTGAAAGACAAATCCCATAAGAGTATTGCGCAGGCTGTCTATTTCCGCCGCCTTCAAACCGTTCATACGGCGCCCCGCAAGTATGAGTTCGCCGCTGTCATATCCGTCCAGTCCGCCTATCACGTTTAAAAGCGTGCTTTTGCCGCTGCCGCTTGCGCCGACAAGATAGACCAGCCCCGTGCCGTCGAACGTGGCGCTGATATCGGCAAGAGCGCGGAAAGTTACGCCGCTGCCGGAAATATAGGTTTTTTGTATGTTTTTAAGCTCTATCAGCATTTTCCGCCCCTCCTATATCATTTTAACCGCTTCTATCGGCCGCTTGGTTGTTACTTTCAGCAAAGGAATGACGGATGAAATCACTACCGTAAAAACCGCCGCGCAGACAATGACAATCGGATGTACAAGCCAATTGAAATTTACTATCGAAATCCCGAGTCCCATTACGGAAAGCGCAGTGATTAGAAAACTGTTGATAATGCTCGAAACAATCAACGACAGAATTATGGCTATAATCGACGTAGTCACTGCTATGAAACCGCCTTCCGCAATGAACATGCGCATTATATCGGTCGGTTTCGCTCCTATGACGCGGTAAACCGCTATTTCTTTTGCTCTGAACCGTATCGACGCCGAAATATAATTTAAAATGGTGAGGAACGCAAGCACGAGCAATACTATGGCTATCACAACGAATATGCCTCCCACTTCTTTCAGAAAACTGCCGAAAAACAATATCGTGTCGCAGTCTACGGCGGCGTTGCCGTATGTGAAGCCCGATTTTCCGAGTTTGGAAAGCTTACCTTCCAAACCGATTCTTCCTGCTCCGCGCGGAAAATAAACGGAATCGCAGGCATCGCCGACATTCAGTTCGCTCAGCAAACCGTCGCCCAACAACGAAATATCGTTTTCGCGCGGCAACATGACCCCGACCACTTTCATATTTCTTTTGGAAACCATACCGCTGCCGTTTTGCCGTATCGTCACCGTATAAGTTTGCGCCACGGCATCGTCGAAACCGCTCTGCTGCGGCAGCTTTTCGGGCTCTTCGCCGTAATAGCCCACATTGTCGGCAATAACATTGTACATCACTACCATTTCGTCGTCGGCGAGACTATCGGGCGCAACGTATTCTCCGTCCCCGTTTTTTATTGCCGACCATAGCATAAAGCTTTCGAACGTGTTTTTGTCATAGCGCATTTCGGCTACGCTCGCCGGATAGTTATAGTTGTATATACCGTCCGTCCTGCTCAATAAGACATAATAATAATTGTCGCTATCGTAACTGTCTTTCGCATCTATACAGTACTGCGCCGCAAAGCCTTTTGCTCCGATTATCTTGCAATACATAAAAGACATGTTGGCATATAAAAGCTCGGAAAGAGTTTCATCCACAATTTGATACAACGATGACGTCAGCACTTTCAAGTAATCTTCGTAATCGGTTTTATAAATCCCGACTATTTTATACGCCGTATCCGATTGCGAAATACAAAGCCTTGTACCGAGAATATCCTCTTCGCTGTCGGGATACAGAACGCTGTATTTACCCGAAGCGTCATATCCGATATAGCCGAGCTTGCACAAAACCCACGCGGCGTAATCGGAAATAATGATTTCGTCGGTACTTTCGCAAACGCCGTTTCCGCAGGACAGACGCATATTAAAATCCGCTGCATCGTCCATTTCCAAAACGGCGTCGAACGATTCCATTATATATCTGTTCATACCATGTAAGCCACCGCTTGCAAACATCGGGTTTGCGCGCAATTTGTACTCTCCCGCGCCCACGCACCCCATCAATTGTTCCGCCGCGGTTTTTTCCTCGCTGTTTGTAAACTTCTTCGAAGGATATTCTCCCTGCGTAAGAGCGGCGACCGAAACGAACGGCTGCGAGCCTGTATCAAAAGACGATTTTGCGACCAGCGAAGGCATGCTCACCATGCCCATCATAAGCGCCAGAGCAAAAAAAGTGAAACAGATTGACGTGACCACTACCAAAAAGCGATAACGCTTTTTCATTCGCTTCATACCCGCTTTCGCGTGCTTTATCGAATCGCGCAAACGGAATTTGCCTTTCGAAAGCCGAAACGGCTTGCTGTCGGCGGGAATGTCCTCTTTCCGCGTATCGTTGAATTCGGTTTTCGCCGCGCTCTCGTAAAATGTTTCCACGGTTTCGGGATAAGCAAGGGCTATTCTGTCCTTCTCGTGTCCTATTCCGATATAGTTGATTTCGCCCTTTTTCAGACGCGCGTTCAATTGCTCGGCATTGACGCTGCCGCCCGCGGAAACCTCTATTACGCCGTCGGTAAGTTCGCGGACTTTTCCGTATGCTTCCTGCTCACGCATTCGGTCCCCGATTATTTTTCCGTCGGAAATTTCTATTATACGGTCAGCATAAGCGTTTGCAAGGTCTTTATTGTGCGTAACCACAACGACCAGTTTTTCCAAAGCCAGTCGTTTGAGCGTTTCGAAAACGCCCTCGCCCGTGACCGAATCCAGCGCTCCCGTAGGTTCGTCCGCAAGTATTATTTCGGGATTTTTCAAAAGCGCACGGGCAAGCGCGACACGCTGACGCTGACCGCCGGACAATTCGCTCGGTTTGCGGTAGCCGAGATTGCCGAGTCCGACCATTTCGAGAACTTCGTCGACCGTGTTGACGTCCGCATTCTTTTCCTGCAAGTTCATCGTCATATTGATGTTGTCGTATACGCTTATCTCGTCTATAAGGTTGAATTCCTGAAACACTATGCCGACAAATGTATTGCGGTAAGAGTCGAAATCCGAGGAGCGGAACGATTTCGTGCTTCTGCCGTTAATGACCACCTCTCCCCGAGTCGCCGAATCGAGTCCGCCTATTATATTGAGCAGCGTGCTTTTTCCGCAGCCCGATTTGCCGAGCACCACGACAAGTCCGCGGCTACCGAAGTTTATACTGACGTCGTCGAGAGCTTTGAAACCGTTTTTAGCGCCGTATATTTTGGTTATGTTCTTAATTTCAAGCATTTTCTCTCTCCTCACGTGCAAATGAAGCATGTTCGGCTCTAGCAAAACAAACGCGGGACACTAAGGGAACAATAGCAAAAACAAAAACCAGCGCGGCTGCCACAACCACGGCAATGGCGTACCAGCTGCGGAAAAACGACATTACCGCCGCCATGAGCGCAAACATTCCGTTGCAAATAAAAGAAAGGGCGTCGTGGGTTTTCTGCCACACGTCGGCAGACGCCGATGTGTATCTGTTCCGAAATCCCATAACTTCGTTAGGTTTCAGTCCGTACAAAAGCGTACCGATAAAGGAAAGCGCCATGCTCAAAAGGCAGCACACGAACGTCGACCAATCTATTCCCCTCACGTATTCGTAATCGTCCGACTGCTTGGAAAAGCAATACAGCAGCACAAAAGTGAACACCGCTGTTATGAGAATGATTCCCACCGTAACCGATATGTAATTCCTGTCCACGAGTTTTTTATAATACAGTACCGTGGAAAGAATAAGCATGGACAGAGGTATCAGCAAAAAAAGGCACAGCACGAGGTTGCTGTATTTGCTTGTCGTTTCCGCCACAGTCTGCGAAAGTATCACTATCGGTATGCGGTCGGGCAGCAGCTGAAATATGATGCCCAGTGCAGCGACGGGTATCACGCACATATTCAGCGCAACCGTAAACAGCCATCTTTCAGATTTTTTCATAGCGATTCCAATCCATGTTTTTTTGCGTTCCGTTACCCGAAATGCCGCCGCATTTTCTTATCCTTTATTTTACCACTATTGACGGGACATGTCAATGTATTAAGATAAAAAAACAGCGGTTTCATGTCGAAACCGCCGCTTGCCGTTACATCAGTTTTCTTATGAGTTTGAGAAAGCTTCCCGCTTCCTGTTCGTCGAGTTTGGAAATATATTCGGTAAGCTTTTTTATATTGTCTTCGTTATCGCCGCCCAATGTTTTGCGGTAAGGGTCGTAATAGGACACACCTTTTTCCCCGAGCGAAGTCATTATTTCCTCGACGTATGACCGGTGATGAGTCAGCATACTGCGGTATTTGTTTTGAAGTCTGAGCGCGGTTTTGGCGTCGCCCATAGAAAGTTCGGCTATCACCGCTCTGACGCTTTTGCCGGCTGCCTTGCCGATTAAAATGCTTTCCATAAGGTTTTTTATTTCCGACTGTCCGAACAAACGGAAATTGTCGCGTTTTACCCGAGGCACGTTGATTCCGAGCTCGTGCGCCAGCGACGGCACCAACTGAAACATTTTCAACTGCGAATAATAATAGTTTCTTATACTTCCTACCGAGCGCGAATATTTTTCGCTCATTTTTTCGAATGCGTGAGAAAGACCTTTGCCGCTTTTGTTCGCCTGTTCAACAAGCGAAAACAATTCCTTGGTCGCCGGAATCGTCCAATTGTTTTCCATACCGTAAACCTCCGTTATGTTCGTTTTTCTTCCGACAATTGTATCCTTTCAAACTGCGGTTTATACATAAATCGAATAAATTTTTCATAGTTATAACACATGGACGTAATATATCATTTCGACTGCACATTTCCCGCCGTTTTTACGGTGAACGGAGTTTTTTTCGAAAGTTTGGCGAAGCTCAAAAGCGGCTTCGGCGACAGCCTTTACATAACCGTTTTTCCGCTTGACGCAATATATCTGCCTTATACCGTTCGCTTGGGCGGCGGCGAAGTTTTCGCGAACAGCACGCTCACCGTAATGTATATGCTGAAAAAAGAGCGCTATTATGTCAGACTGCTGCCCAGATTCAATTATGTATACTCTCCCGTGCGGCACGAACCCTTACGGCGCGGCACAAGCGCGGCGCGCAGGCTGTTCGAGGCGCTGAAAGAAAAGGACGTGGCGGCGGCGCGTGCCATGCTGACAAGCGAACTGTCGGCCTCGGTAGACGACAAGTCTTTGCTCGAATTCTTCGACGGCTACCGCGACCTCGTGGAAAACAATAATTATATTTCCGGTATAGGAGAATCCTTTTTTCTTATCCCCGATTCGGGCGAATGCGCCACACTGTTCAAAGTGGACTCCCAAAACGGACTTATAGACAACATCGGCGAAGTGTAAAACAAAAACCGACCGCCGAAATGAAATGCGCCCCAAAGTCAGACAAACTTTTGGGGCGCATTTCATAACAAAATTTTGTCAGTCCCGTCTTCTCATAAAGAATATTGCGAGCAGACGCAAAAACTGCAATGCGCTCATCAAAAAACTTGCTATATAAGTCATTGCCGCCGCCGTAAGCACTTTGCGCGCGCCTTTCAGTTCGGCACCGCTCATATAGCCGTTGCTCAAAACTCTCAGCGCCCGTTTCGAAGCATCGAATTCCGTCGGCAATGTAACAAGCGAAAACAAGAGCGACCCGCCGAAAATCACCATGCCGATTATGAGAAACACATCGCCTATCGTTCCGAACGACCCCATGAATCCGAATATCAGTCCTATTATAAACAGCGGCCACAGGAAAGTGTTTGCGAAATTCAGTATCGGCACGAGCTTCGTGCGAAGCGTGGAAAACACGTATTTTTTTGCATGCTGAATCGCATGTCCCGCCTCGTGACACGCCACACC
The DNA here is from genome assembly GCA_022793815.1 of Clostridia bacterium. Lineage (GTDB taxonomy): Bacteria > Bacillota > Clostridia > Christensenellales > Pumilibacteraceae > MGBC157735. The sequence goes on from JAAWDP010000003.1 coordinate 113,803, forward strand.
CAATGCGGCAACCGACGTGGAATCGTAAACGGATTCAGACAGTGACAGCACGCGGGTAGACGGGTTGTAATTATCCGTAAGGTTTCCCCTTATGCGCACTATCGCGACGTCTTGAAGCCCCTCGCTGTCGAGAACGCGTCTTGCCGCCTCCGCAGCGGTAAGATTCGTATTCGAATCCACTCTGCTGTATTTTGCGAAAACGCTGTTCACTTTGACGTTGGCAAAAATACCGAGAAGAAATATAGGGATAAAAAGCGCGGTTATTATAATATACATCAAATACCCGTCGTACGCGCTTATATCGCATAACATATTCAATGAAACAAACATCTGCCGGCCTCCTTTCCAACCTTATGTAATGACAGTATATTCCCTTTTCGCGATAAAGTCAAACCGCCCGAACACATCGAAACATAGTTTCACACAAATTTCGCCGCACCGTCACCTTACGAAAATGCGTGTGGCAGGCGCATCACCGCTCAAAACCGCATCTATATCGTAGTTTGCACCTGCGATAATAACTTTCGTTCCTGCGGCGACACACGGTTTTATATATTCCAGTTTTGCAGCAGCGCCGTTGGCGCCTGCGCGCGACGCACCCTTGCAACGGCTTTTGACCCGTTCTATTTCGGCAAGCGTATTCTCCGCTCCTACGGCGCTTATCTCATTTATAAGCGAACCTTTATCCGACATATCGTAGTATATGCCGTCCAGCGTAGATAAAATCAACAGTGTTTTCGCATGCACCAGACAGGCAATCTGCCCAGCCGTTTCGTCGTTATCCACAAGCTCGACTACGGGTCGGCGCTGCTGTTTCAATCTGCTTATTTCCATTTTGCGCGTTTCTTCCATCGAAACGGCATCGTTGTAATTCACTATCGGAATTGCGTTTTGCAGCGCGCACCTGACCAGCATGTTTTTTATATGTTCGCGCTTTGCAAAATTGTTGAAATGCGAATGTTCGACAAGCAATTGGCGTACCGAATACTTTTCGTCCACAAACATGCGGTAGGTCTGCATGAGAAGGCTCTGTCCCTGCGCGGCGTAGTCCGACTTGATTTCGTCGCCGTCGCCTTCCGCTTCCCTGCCGTTGCGGCGGATAAAATCCAGTCTGCCTATTTCGGCGGCGCCCGAAGTCACCCAAACCGTCCCGGGCTTCAACCTTCTGCCGATACGCGCAATTTTGTTGTAATCAATGTCGTCGCGGTCGATAAGCGCCATAGAGCCTATCTTTCCGACCAATTCGATTCTGTCCATAACGCCCTCAAAATTCGTCGTCTTGAATTTTCTGCCGCATATCGAGTTCTTTTATAACATCGTACCCCATGCCTTTCAGACGGTGGTTGCGCGCGGCGACCTCTATGATTGCGGCGAGGTTGCGCCCCGATTTGACGGGAACCGTGTACATGGGAATGTCCATGCCGAGAATGCTGTAATGTTCGGTTTCTCCGCCCAAGCGGTCGTATTCCTTTTCCTCGTCCCAATTTTCCAGATTTACCGCCATGTCTATTACCTTGGTAAGTTTAACCGCGCCCGCTCCGTAAAGCCTGCGTATGTCGACTATACCTATGCCGCGCACTTCCATAAGATACCTTATTACGGGCGGCGCGGAACCGACAAGGCGGTCGGAAACCCGCTTTATACACACGGCGTCGTCGGCGACAAGGCGGTGATTGCGCTGGACAAGTTCGAGTGCGGTTTCGCTTTTGCCTATCGACGATTTGCCTATCATAAGCACTCCGACGCCGTACAAATCCAGCAATACGCCGTGCATAACAATCCTCGGCGCAAGCAGTTCGTTGAGATATATCGACAGCTCGTTTATAAGCATCGTCGAATGCAGTTTTGTTCCGAAAACGACTTTACTGTGCTTTTGCGCGCATTCCAGTATTTCTTTACACGGCTGTTTTCCTCCGGATATTATTACGCAGGGAAACTCTCTGTCGAACAATTTGTCCACGGCGTCGTAACGGCGGCGCTCGTCCAGTCCGAGCAAATACGCCGTTTCCATTTCGCCCAGCACCTGTATTCTGTCCTCGCCGAAGTGCTCGTAATAACCTGCCAAATGCAACCCGGGTCGGTTGATGTTAAGCGTGGACATGTGCATGGTGCCGCCGCCCGAACAGATTATTTCGAGATTGAGTTTTTCCGCGAATTCTTCGACGCTTACGTCGGTTTCGTTTTCTTCAAGTTCTTTTTCGTCAGCCGCCATAATTATTATTATGACCTCCCGTTTTGTTTATAATCAAAAACAATACTTTTCTATTGTCAAAGCCACTCCGTCGGCGTCGTTGGAAGGGGCAATAACATCCGCCTCGGCTTTAAGTTTGTCACGTGCGTTTTCCATGGCGACGCCGACTGCCGCCGCCTTTATCATGGACAAGTCGTTCATTTCGTCGCCGAACGCCATGGTTTGGCTCATGTCGACTCCGTAAATCTCGGCTATTTTTTTAAGCCCGTTGCCCTTGCCGGCCTCTGCGCTTATGCACTCGAAGAAATAAGGTCCCGAAGTAAAGATGTTCACTCCGCACGGTTTTTCCGCCTCCGTTTCTTCTCGGCAGCGGTTGACCTTTTCGCGGTCCGAATCTATTGCGAGAATCTTGATAAAATCGTTTCTATCGCTCGACGCGATGTATTTAGTAACGTCGCCGACGAAATTCATTCCGACTCCCGCAAGCCGCGTATACATTTCCGTAAAATCGCAGGGGGAATCCGAATAAATCCCGTCTTTTGTGTATACATGACGGTATACGTTTCTTTTGTCGCACTCGCGCGAAAACCACAGCGCGTTCTCTTTTCCTATATGCGCCTCGTAAAGCACCTTGCCCGTAAGATTATCCTCTATGACCGAGCCCTGCAATCCGAGCAGAGGTATATCGCGGCCGTAAAGCCCCGCCGACTTCAAATGATGGCGGAGCGACGCGATGTTTCTGCCGGACGAAAGAGTAAAAATGCCGCCGCGGCGAAAAAACTCGTCGATTGTCTTGCGGCTTTTTTCGCTTACCGTATTGTCGGTGCGTGCAAGCGTGCCGTCGAAATCGCATACTATAAGTTTATATTTCATAATAAAATTATATCACATCAGGCGCGCCGTGCGCAAGCAAAATCATTCGTCCTTTTCGCCGCCGTGCAGGAACTTGTACACGTTGGCGGCGGCGCGGGCGTCCATGCCGTCGAGAGAAGCCAGCTCCTCTTCACTCGCCATTTTCATGTTATCGAGATTTTTATAGCGTTTGAGCAGCACTGCGCGGCGCTTGTCGCCGATGTTCGGAATGTCTTCCAAACGGCTGCGATAACGCTTTGACCGCAGATTGCGGTGATATGTTATGGCGAATCTGTGCGCTTCGTCGCGGATTCGCTGCAACAGTCTGAGCGGATACGACGCCTTGCCGAGCACTATCGGCTCGTCGTCGAATACCGTGAAAATTTCTTCCTCGCGCTTTGCAAGCCCGACCATAGGCACATCATAGCCTTCGCTCATAGCCGCGGCGTAGGCTGCGGAGAGCTGCCCTTTGCCGCCGTCTATCACCACAAGGTCGGGCAAAGAATCGAACTTGGAATCGCTTTCGCCCGCTCTGGCAAAACGTCTGCGAATAACCTCGTTCATGCTCATAAAATCGTTTGCGCCTTCGACCGTTTTTATCTTGAAACGCCGATACTCGCTCGGCTGGCTTTTGCCGTCGATAAACACGACCATGCTTGCAACTTTGTCTACGCCGCTGATATTGGAAATATCGTAACATTCCATGCGGCGCGCGCTTTTGAGTCCGAGAATTTCCGCAAGACGCGCGGCGGCGCCCGAAGTCATGTCCTTTTCCCTCTTCACTTTTTCCGACGATTTGACAAGATAATCCTCGGCATTTTCCAGAGCCGTGTCGATTAGTTTTCTCTTAATGCCTATCTTAGCCGTCACTATTTCCGTTTTGCAGCCCTTTACGGATGAAAGGTACTGTTCGAGCGTATCGCTCTCTTCGCCGCCGCTATCGAACGGTACGCAGATTTGCGGAGGCAAATCCACATTGGAAGAAAGATAGTACTGACGCATAAATCCTTCTATCGCATCGCGCTCGGAAAGCGAAACGTCGGGTATTACGAAATTCCTGACGCCCATCATTTTACCGCCTCTGACAAGGCACACGGACACGCAGCCGTACTCGCCGTTGGAAGCGTGCGCAAAAGCGTCAAGCGATACGACGCCGCTCAAATCGCCGAGATTTCTCTCTTTCAGCAGCGACAGCATATTCAGTTTATCGCGGTAAAATATCGCCTGCTCGAACTGCTCGTTTTCTGCGGCTTTATTCATTTTTTCCTCAATCAGCGCCGTGGCGGTATCGTCGCGCCCCATTAAAAATTCCGTAACGCTGTGCACTATACGGGCGTATTCCTCTTTCGAAATGCGTCCCGTACACGGCGCGCTGCACAGACCGATGTGATAGTTCAGACATTCTCTGCCGCCTTTTTTAAGCTTCTTCGGACAAGTGCGCATTCCGTAAGCGCTGCGGATTACCGCCACAATATCCCATACGTAAATTCCGTTCATGTACGGACCGAAATAGCGCGCTCCGTCCTTTTTGACTTTGCGCGTGACTTCCACCGTCGGAAATTCCTCTCGCATGTCTATCTTGATAAACGGACTTGTTTTGTCGTCTTTGAGAAGAATGTTGTACTTGGGCTTGTATTTTTTGATAAGGTTGTTTTCCAGCGACAGCGCGTCTTTTTCCGAAAGCGTTATGATATAATCGAAATCGGCGACGTTGTCGACCATAGCTTGTACTTTCGGATGTTTCTTGGAACTTTGAAAATACTGACTCACTCTGTTTTTGAGCACAACGGCTTTGCCGACGTAAATCACATCGCCGTTTTTGTCGCGCATGATGTATACGCCGGGGTTGAGCGGCAGTCCCTTTATTTTCTCTTCGAGCAAACTCATTTCGAATTCCTCTCGACTTTGGAAAATACGCAACCGCAATAATTCTGACGGTAAATGTTATATGTTTCGCACAGCTGCGAACCTCGCAAAAAGCCGCCGCCCTTTTTGAAATCCGACGGCAAAAACGTCACGCCGTATTTTTCCGCCTCGGTGCAGCCTATTTCGTAAAGCAGCGCGGCATTTTTATGCGGCGAAACCGAAAGCGTCGTAAGCACGTATTTCTTGCCTTCCTCTGCGGCGCGGCGGCAGCTCATTCCGAGTCTGAGCCCGAAACATTTGATACATCTTTCGCCGCCTTCGCCCGTATTTTCCAATCCCTTCACGGCATCGTAAAATTTGCTCGGCTCGTATTTTTCCGCTATCAGCGGATAACCGTAACCCGCCTCTTTATCGAACCTTTCCAGTTCGCGGAAACGCAGGTCGTATTCCGTTTGAGTATCGATATTCGGATTGCAGTAATAAAGCGTCAAATCGTTTACGCGCGGCGCAAGGTATTCCAAACAGGACGTGGAACAAGCCGCGCAACAGCAATGTAACAGAATGCCGCCGTCGAGCGGCAGCATTGTTTCGAGTCTGTTTTGCAGATTGTTTCCTTTCGGGTTCATTCAAAGTTTCTCCCACACTCGGCGAAAATCGCTCTCTTCCACATATTCGGCGGCTACGTACTGCGGCACTTTGACTTTGCCTTTAAGCGCCTTCGGAATATAAATCGTAAGCGTGCTGTCGTTAAGTCGGGAATACACGTAACTCTCGGTATTCAGATAATCCGTCTTATACGGCTTATTGTCCTGCATATACAAGGTGAGTTTATGCTTTTTGCACGCCTCGTCGAAGTATGCGCTCAATGTGCCGCGCACAGTATCTTCCGTATAGGTTTCGCCGCCGTCGTAGCCTATTCCTCCGCGTGCTTTCAGATATGCGGAATAGTCCCTGTCGAGAAAGTCGACATAAGGATAGCCGGGTTCATACGCTCCCTGTTTTCGCTTATCCTCGAATATCTTGCCTCTTTCGCAAACCAATGCTCCTTCGACGGTATTGTACAGGAAACCGCCCTTTCGGGAAAATATATATTCGCTGACTTTGCCGTTTTCTATTATGCAAACCGCCTTATGCGTAAGATTGCCCAAATGCGCGAAAAAATACCATGCTCCTGCGGCAATCATAAACGCCCCTATTATTATCGCGGCAATCATAAGCACTTTCTCGCCGCCGATAATCCCTCCGACAATCAGACCCGCTCCTCCCGCGACGGCAATCGCCGACGCGACGAAACTGCGGGCACGTTTGACGATACGGGAAACGCGTACAATCTTTATGCAGTCGTTTATATTGCGCAAATCCTCTTTCGCATCGCCGGAAAAAGAAAATTCTTTAAGGGCGGCGTCGGCTTTTTTGCAGCTTTCTTCGAACTCGGCTCTGTTCACTGTTATCTCGCAACTATGGACGCCATGTTGTAAAGGTCGAGGTTAAACTGCTTTTTCATGGCACAGCCTTCCACTATATCCATATCGTAAATCTTGTTGTCGCGAATGCCGCAAATACGGTTTCCGATTCCCTTCTCCAACAATTTTACGGCATGAACGCCCCAGCTTGTGCCGAGAAATCTGTCTTTCATGCTGGGCGAGCCGCCGCGTTGCAAATGCCCGAGTACCGTCGAGCGAACGGACAAAGACGACAGTTCTTTGAGCTTCGCCGCGATTTCGTCGGCATGTCCCGCGCCTTCCGCAAGCACGACTATGCCGCTGAGTTTGCCGCGCGCTTTGGACGCCTGCAACTTCTCCGCAATATACTTCATATCCAGCGTATGCTCGGGAACGATTATAACTTCCGCACCGCCGCCCAGCCCCGCATAAAGGGCAAGGTCGCCGCAGTTTCTTCCCATGACTTCTATTATACTGACACGCTCGTGCGAAGTCATAGTGTCGCGGATTTTGTTTATCGCGTCGAGTATCGTGTTGCACGCCGTATCGAAACCGAGCGTAAAATCGGTGTATGCCAAGTCGTTATCGATAGTTCCGGGGATACCGATTGCCGGGAAGCCCTGTTCGCTGAGCGCTTTCGCACCCATGAACGAACCGTCGCCTCCTATGACGATAAGTCCCTCGACGCCGTGTTTCTTCAAATTTTCTATACCTTTCTTCTGTCCCTCTTTCGTTTTGAATTCGGGGCAGCGCGCAGTACGCAACATAGTGCCGCCGCGCTGGATAATATCGGACACGCTGCGCATGCTCATCGGTACGAACTTATCCTCCAAAAGCCCCGTATAGCCGCGCTCTATTCCGAATACGTCCATGCCCGCATAAAGTCCGTAACGGACCGCCGCACGAATGGCGGCATTCATGCCGGGCGCGTCACCGCCGCTTGTCAAAATACCTATTCTCTTCATAAATACCATCCTCTCGAAAAAACTTTTTCCATAGTATTTTATCATACTATCGTAGAAAAATCCACTGTTTGTATACGATTTTTTTACCGATTAATCAACTTTCCGCCACTTTGATATTATCGCCGCCGAGCAATCCGCTCAATTCCGCAAGCAACGGCTTACAGCATTCGACCCCTATTTCGAGCGGATACAGTTTGTTGTCGTCCGTGTTCTTGACATAGGTTTCGTCCTCGCCGGGATAGATAGCCAGCACGTCTTGAATACTGTCGAGCAGCGAAGGAGGATTCTCCTTGAACGAATAGTACAGACATATCTTGCGGCGGCGCACGGTCTGCGCTTTCGCATTCCATTCCTGCACCTTATCGACCCAAATAGATGCGCCCAATTCGCTTACGCGCAGCCTTCCCGTGACGGTCACCAGCTTGTCTTTCACCCAGACATCGCGGAGCTGCGCAAGTTTGAATCCCGACACCGCAAGGTCTACCGTGCCGTACAGGTCTTCCAATTTGCCGATTCCGATTTCTTTATTGTCCTTGCTGAATTTCTTACCCGCTTCGACTAGCATTCCGCCTATCGTTACCGTTTTTCCGTCCATTTCCGACATAGCCTCATCGTCGTCGTCCGAAACGGAAAACATTGTCGTATTGTATTCGTAATCTTTGAGAATGTGCGAATACTCTTGAAGCGGGTGTCCGGTCAAATATATGCTCGCCACTTCTTTTTCTTTGGCGAGTTTTTCCGCCAAAGTATACTCGCGTATATTCGGATAACTGAATGCGTTCAGTTCGCGCGTTGTTTCGCCCAATCCGTCGAACATGGAAAGCTGTCCCGAAAGTTTTACTTTTCTGTCGTGCGACGCCCTGTCCAGCACTTGCTCGAACACGCCTATAAGCTGGCTGCGCGCATGTCCGAAGCAATCGAACGTACCCGCATAAATCAGACTTTCCAACATTTTTTTATTAAGCGTGACCATGCTCATGCGGTTCACGAACTCGACGAAATCTTTGAATTCTCCGCCGCGGTTGCGCTCGCTTACTATCGCCTCTATTATCGGCATGCCGACGTTCTTGATTGCCGCCATGCCTATACGGACTGCGCCGTTTTCCACGGTAAAATAGCCATGCGATTTGTTTATATCCGGCGGCAGGACGGCAATATCCTTTTCGCGCAGATATGTCAGATAGTTGCGAATTTCGTCTATACTGGTAATTCGGTTATTAAGCACCGCCGTTACGAATTCGACGGTGTGATAGCGTTTGAGATATGCCGTCTGATATGCGAGATATGCATACGCGGCGGCATGCGACTTGTTGAACGCATAGGACGCAAAGTGCATCATATCGTCGAATATCTTGTTCCCGACGGCTTCCGAAACGCCGCGTTTTATACAGCCGTCCACGGGATTGCCTTTGTTGTCCAAGCCGCCGTGCAAAAATATTTCGCGTTCCTTGTTCATGGCGTCAAGTTTCTTTTTGCTCATCATTCGGCGCACATTGTCCGCATTGCCCATGGAATATCCCGCCAGTTCCTGCACCATTTGCATGACTTGTTCCTGATAAACCATTATGCCGTATGTGACCGAAAGAATTGGCTCCAAAAGCGGATGGTCGTATTTGATGCCGGCGGGATTGCGTTTATTGGCGACATAAGTGTCGATGTATTGCATGGGACCCGGTCGGTACAGCGATATGCCCGCTATGATGTCTTCCAGCGAAGTCGGTTTCAAATCGCGCATGAATTTCTTCATGCCCGCAGATTCCAGCTGAAACACGGCATGCGTGTCGCCGCTCGAAATAAGCTCGAATACGCCCGGGTCGTCATAGCCGCCGTCCTTACCGTAAAAGTCTATTTCGATGCCCTTGGTCTGTTTCACCAAATCGATGGCTTTCTTGATATCCGTCAAAGTACGCAATCCCAAGAAGTCCATTTTCAATAGTCCGAGCTCTTCGCACTCGACCATATTGAACTGCGTCGTTATGATTCCGTCCTTTGTGCGCGTCATCGGCACGTGGTCGGAAAGCACGTCGCGGCAAATTATTACGCCTGCGGCATGCATGCCCGTCTGACGCGGCATTCCCTCAATCTGCATTGCCATGTCGAGAATGCGTTTTGCCATAAGGTCATGCCCGTACATTTCCTTCAAATCGGGGTTGGAAACATCGTTGCCGTCCTTATCCGTTTTGAGTCCGAGCAGATGTTCGAGATGCAGTTTGCCCATTATGTTGGGAATAGGTTTGGTAAGTTTTTGAGTTTCGCTGAACGGATGCGAATATACGCGTCCGACGTCCTTAACCGCCGCTTTGGCTTTAAGCGTACCGAACGTGACAATCTGCGACACGTTCTCCGCGCCGTATTTGCGCGTGACGTATTCTATGACCTCCTCGCGCCTGTCCACGCAAAAGTCTATATCGAAGTCGGGATTGGATACGCGCGCGGGATTCAAAAAGCGCTCGAATATCAGCGCATATTTGAGCGGATTGACTTTCGTTATGCCTATTGCATAAGCAACTATGCTTCCCACGCCGCTGCCGCGCCCCGGACCTACGGGTATACCCTGCGATTCCGCCCAATGAATGAAATCCCAGACTATAAGGAAGTATTCGACAAAGCCGAGTTTCTCCACTATACCCAATTCGTATTCGGCGCGTTTTTTTATTTCGTCCGTTATTTCGCCGTACTTCGATTGAAGTCCCTCGTAAGTAAGCCGCCTGAGATATTCGGTCGGCGTGGAACCGTCGTCGGGGACATAAGGGGGCATAAGCGGTTCTTTGCGGAAAAAGTCGCAGCGGCATTTATCGGCAACTTCCACGGTATTTTCTATCGAATCGGGATATGACGGAAACAGCGCCGCCATTTCGTCGCCGCTCTTCATATAAAACTCTTTCGTAGGGAAATATCCGTCGTCGCTCACACCTTCGCCCGCAAGAGAAGTCGGTTCGTCCTCGTCGCTCGGCTCTTCGTAAACCATGGTGTTTTGGAAAGAGATACACTGCAACATTTTTTGAACCACCGCGTCGCGTTTCTTCAAATAATGGACGTCGTTCGTCGCTACGATTTTTATGCCGTTGTTTCTCGCAAGCCGCACAAGCCGAGGCAGAACCGTTTTTTGGTCGCGGATATTATGGTCCTGTATTTCGATATAAAAATCCTCTCCGAACAAAGACTTGAACTTTTCCGCCAGTCTTTGCGCTCCGTCCTCGTCGCCGCGCAAAAGCGCCTGCGGTATTACGCCCGCGATACACGCCGAGAGACATACAAGCCCTTCGGTATGCCCTTCCAGACACGAAAAATCTATACGCGGCTTATGGTAAAACCCGTCTATATAGCCTATCGAAACAAGTTTTATAAGATTTTTGTAACCGATTTCGTTTTTCGCAAGCAAAATAAGGTGATTCAATTTCGGCGCTTTGCCGTTTACCGTTTCCTTTCTCAAACGGTCGTCGCACATATAGAGCTCGCAGCCTATTATCGGCTTTACCTTAAACTCTCTGCCCTGCGCGAGAAAATCGAAAGGGTCGGCTTTCGGGTCGGTGAAGCGCACCGCGGCTTTTACGAATTCCAAGGCTCCGTACATGTTGCCGTGGTCGGTAATTGCCACCGCCTTCATTCCCATATCGTAAGCACGGGAAAAAATCTGCTCGATACGGGTTGCGCCGTCGAGAAGCGAATATTGCGTATGTACATGCAAATGCACGAAATCTTTCATTTCAAACCGTCCTTCTTCCTGAGAGTTTCCGCCAGTTCGGCTATTTTGGAAAAGCGGTATCTTACGCTCCCTTTCGAAATCGACAAACGCGCGGCTATATCGTCGTATGACAGCGATTCGTCTGCCAGCCTCAATTTGGCGACTTCGTAAAGTTTGTCGCCAAGCTTCGAAAGCCCCATGCAAGATTCTATCAAGCGTATGTTTTCCGCCTGCACCACGCCGACGTCGATAGTGCGCTGCATGTTGGACAGCTCGAGATTTGTTCTGGCAAACGAGTCCCTGCGCGTCTTGTTTTCGGCAAGTTTTTGGGTCAAATCCAGCATGACTTTCGTCGCGCCTATCAAAGCGAGGAAATCGCATATATCCTCGCGCTTTTTCAAATAGACGATATACTTGCCCTTTCTTTCGAAGATATGCGTATTCAATCCGTAGTCGGATACCAATGTCCGCAGCGACCGGGCATAAGCGGCGTTAGTAACGCCGATTTCGAGATGCCAGGCCGAAACCGACAAACTGCCTCCGCCCAAAAACGCTCCGCGCAGATACGCTCTTTTGTCTTCGTCCTTTTTCGTTATCGCTTTCGGCAGCTCGTTTGCCAACATAAGCGTACCGTCTTTCGAAACGTCCATAATGCCGAGCCGACATAAAAATTCCAGCGTATTGCCCGACAGAACGGTTTCGCGTCCTCTTTTTTCGACCGAAATTTCCGGCGCGATTTTTTTGACCGATTTTTCCACGGTACCGCCCAAGTATCGGTTAGCCGATATGAGTTTTATTTTCAGTCCGCTGCTGTCGCGGCTGAGCAAGGCGCAGGTATGAACTATTGCAGACAACAACGGAAGCTCGTACCCTTCCGTGGGTACGTCGCAAAGTTGTCTTTTCGCTTCGACCGAATAATTCATCCTTATTTTATGCCACTCTCCGTTCCGATTACTCTACCGTTTTAACTCAATCCGCCTTTCAGCAGTTCTTCTTTTGCCTTATGACTGCGAAGCACGGGCGTCCGTTCGTAATTCGCAATGCGCTCGTAAGGTATGCCCACTCTCTCTATCAGTTTTTCCGCTTTTTCGAAATCGCCGATTTTATCCGAGCGGTGCGCATCCGAATCGACTATAAATTCGGCGTCCGTTTTCAGAATTGCTTCCCACTGCCTGTCCGTGCATGATGACTCGAAGGTTTTGGATTTGATGTTTTTATTGTTGATTTCTATGAGCGTACCGTAATACGCCGCGGCTTTCGCCACTTCCGCCACGTCAACGTCGACGGTGTAACAAATATGAGATACGATGTCAATCTCGTATTTTTCCAACGCTTTTATGTATGCGTCGGTATTTTTCACCAGCATCTTTCTGTTTTTGATGCCGAGCAGATTGGGAATAAACATACCCAACTGGTCGCGCAGTCTTTCGGGCTTTATGAACTTATGATAGCCGCACACCAAAATATCCAGATACTGCATGTCCGCCGCCGTTATATCTATGTTGCCGCTAAGAGATATAAAGTTGCTTTCCAATCCCAGCAAAATCTTTATCATGGGATATTTTTTTCGCATACGCTCGACGTCGCGGCGGATAAACGGCCAGTCCATTTTGCGGACATTATAGGTCATGTGGTGAAAACCGTGGTCGGTTATGGCGATTTCCTTCAAACCGCGTTTAACCGCGGCAATTACGTTATCTTCAACCGTACCTTTGCCGTGACTGTAAATCGTATGCGTATGATAATCGCCGAAAAAAGCCATTAAAACTCTCCGATGAATACGACTTCCCTTTTAAGGGCAATCCCGTATTTGCGGAAAACCTCCTCTTCTATCTTTCGAATAAGCGATGCAACATCCTTTGCCGTTGCTCCGCCCGTATTGATTATGAAATTCGCGTGTTTTTCGGACACCGCGGCTCCGCCTATCCGACAGCCGCGCAAACCGGCACCGTCGATATATTTGTAAGCCGGGATTCCGTCCGCCGCGCGAAACACGCTGCCCGCGCTCTTTCCCGACGGCTGTGCCGCACGTCTGAGCGATAAAAGCCGCGCGGTTTCGCTGCGTACAAGCTCCGACGGTTTCTGCGTCAAGCGAAACGCCGCTCCCACGGCTATCCCGCAAAAATCGGACTTGCGGTAATCGAGGTTCAACGATTCCGTCGGCAAAGTCCGTGTCTTGCCTTCGCTCAAAACATCGACGGATGTCAGAACGCTTTTCATGTCCGCGCCGTGTGCTCCCGCATTCATTTTCACCGCGCCGCCCACACTGCCGACTATACCTGCCGCCCACTCCAAGCCGCCGAGCGAATTGTCCGCCGCCCACCTGCAAAGACGGGAAAGGCGCGTCGCTCCGCTCACATGTACAATCGCTTCGCCGTCGCCGCATGAAAGAATACTCGGCTCGCACAAGTCGGAAACATAGCGCACCACCGTACCGTTCACTCCGCCGTCGCCTATAAGCAGATTGCTTCCGCCGCCTATCAAAACCGGATTTGTTCCCGCATATTCTTCCGCAAGAACATCCGCGTCGGATGTAACGACAAGCCGTTTGGCATTGCCGCCTATACCGAATGTGGTAAATTCGGCAAGAGGCACATTCGACAGAACGCGCACATTTTCACACATAGTATTTTACCTCATTTCAAGCAATATTTCAAGCACTTGGGCACAACATTTTCGATTTTTCGGAAAATTGCCCTCTGCTGCAAAAAATCTTGCATTTTCGACATGATATAATTTTATGCGAAGCATGGAAATTTGTGTGCTATCATATTGCATTCTTCGGCGGAATATGGTACAATATGAATATGGAGATACAATCGGAAAATCTCATAAAAAATGCGACAGCCATTCTTGCCGCAAGCGGAATAAAGGTTTCGGCTACGGCGGAAAAGGATGCCGCCGCAATGTTTGCCGGCAAGAAAGACCGCTCGCAGCTGTGCCGCAAAGGCAGCCGCGGCGCGATACTGTTTTTCCGAACGCTTGTTTCCCTTACGCGCATACCCGAAGCGTTTGACAGCGCCGCTCTGACGAAACTGCACGGATTCCTGTTCGAAGAAACCGACTTTGCCGGCAAACTTCGGACAACCCCCGCCGAGTTAAACGGCTCGGGTTTTGCGGACGCTACGCTTATTGCGGGTTCGCTGAAACGTCTTGTGAAAAAACTCAACGAATCGAGCGGAGCGCCCGAAACCGCAAAAGAGGATTTCGCGCTGTCGCTTACGCACTATTTTTCCGAAATGTTTTTGCTTTATCCGTTCAAAACCGGAACGCTTACGGCAATGGCGGTTTTCTTTTATCACTTCGCCGTATCGCGCGGCTACCGCCTCGACTATTTCAAGTGCGGAGGGAAACGGCTTTGCGAGGCGACAGCCGACGCATTTTTGACCGACGAAACAAGCAAACTGTTTTTATGCCTGTCGGAAGCCCTTTCCTACCTTTCGAGCGAAAGTGAAACGGCGACCGTAGAAGCCGTGCCGCTCGGCAGAGAGCGCAAACGCGCCGCAAAAACGAAAACGCTTGTAAAGGTTGCCGAGAAGAAAGAACAGCCGAAACCGAAGATTCGTCAAAAAACAGCGCCCGCGGAAAAAGCGGCGGCGAATAAAAGAGTTTCGACGCCTTCGCCGAAAAAAGCGTCCGACACACTGCCTCGTCCGAAAAAGACCATGACTTCGGCAAAGCAAAAGAAAGCGAGCGCCGGCGAACTGCGGGCAATGATAGACGACGCGTCCGACGAAATATCCGCGGTATTGGCGCGCAACGACGATGACGTAAACACCTCGCCGTTATTGAAACTTTCGTCCGCAACTTTAAAAACGGCGGCACGGCTCAAAGAAAAAATCGAAACTCTGCAAAAGCGTTTAAGCGACCTTTTGTCGGACGAAAGCATGCGCGATGACGAAAAAAAATCTTGATGCAAATAATATTAAAGACCGCCGGCGCGGTCTTTTTTATTCCCGAAAAGTTCCTGCAAACAACTTAATCGGCATATTGTACCGCAGGCAAGCATAATTATAACTAAACCCCAATAAGACGTTTTTCGAGAGGAAAATAAATGTACAAGTTAAGCGATATTGTTTCCAAACAGGTTATTGCTCTTTCGGGCGCTCGGCTCGTCGGCACGGTGGCAAACGTCAGATTTTCGCCGTCGCTGAAAAAAGCGGACAGCCTGCTTCTTTTGGACAACGAAGAAAACGACGACGGTTATCTGTGCCTGCCCGTCAAGATGATAACCACCATGAAAGAGGATTCGGTCGTCATACGCAGCGTTTCCCGACCTCTGACCGTATTTCGCGGAAACGCCGCAAACCCCGTCAATCTGCCGTGCTGCAATCAGGACGGCAAAATCCTCGGACGTATTTGCGATATCGAGTTTACAGAGGATTTTTCCGTGGAATCGTTTGCCGTTTCCGAAAAAACCTATCCCGCGGATACATTGCTGAGTTACTCCGACTGCCTTGTTATTTTCAACGACAGCGGAAAAGAAATCAAACTGCCGAAACCGAAAGCGCGAAAACCCAAACTCTCAGATGCTGCGGTAAAGGCAACCATAACTTCATACGCCGCAGAAAAAAAGGAACACACCGAACCGAAAAACGATATCGCCAATCAAGAGCAAAGCGAGGAAGAGGCGACGCGGCAACCGCAATCCGCACAGTCGGATAAACCTACCGTCACCACGCCGACCGCAGTCCCCTCGCCCGCGCCCGATTTCGGAGCGCCCGATTTTTCCTTTCTGCTCGGCAAACGCCTTATAAGAGCGCTGTGCACATCCGACGGCAGACTCATAGCCGCGGAAAACGACGTCATAACGTCGGATGTCATATCGCAAGCCGCCAAAGAAAACAAGCTGGTTCAGCTCGCTTTGCGTGCAATATAAAAAACCGCATTGAAAAAGCCCGTCTTAAAAGTACGGGCTTTTAGTTCATTCGGCAAACAGCTCGGTCGACAGATACCTGTCTCCGGTATCGGGTAAAAGCACTACTATGTTTTTGCCCTTGTTTTCTTTGCGCAGGGCTACCGAAACAGCCGCCCAAAGCGCCGCGCCCGAGGAAATGCCGACCAGCACGCCTTCCGTTTTCGCCAGCGTTTTTGCCGTTTCGAACGCCGCTTTCTCCTCTACTGCGATGATTTCGTCGTAAACGGCTGTATCGAGCACGCTCGGCACGAATCCGGCGCCTATGCCTTGCAAACCGTGCGCTCCGGCTATCCCTTTCGAAAGCACGGGGGATGCGGCAGGTTCCACGGCGGCTATTTTCACATCGGGATTTTTTTCTTTCAAATACCTTCCGGCACCGGTCACGGTTCCGCCCGTTCCGACGCCCGCAACAAAAAAATCGACCTTACCGTTTAAGTCGCGCCAAATCTCGGGACCCGTGGTTTCGGCATGCGCCCGAGGATTTGCGGGATTCGTAAACTGCCCTGCCAAAAACGAATCGGGATTGCTCCCTGCCAGCTCCTGCGCTTTCTCTATTGCTCCCCTCATGCCCTTTTTTCCGTCCGTCAACACAACCTTAGCCCCGTAAGCCGCCATAAGATTGCGGCGTTCGGGGCTCATTGTATCGGGCATGGTAATTATGAGATTATAGCCTTTGGCAGCGGCAACCATCGCAAGACCTATGCCCGTGTTGCCGCTTGTGGGCTCTATCACGGTAGAACCTTTTTTCAGTTTCCCGCTTTTTTCCGCCTCCTCAATCATGGATACGGCAACTCGGTCTTTCACCGAGCCGGCGGGATTGAAATATTCGAGCTTGGCTATTATTTTGCCGCACGCTCCCGCATTAGCGGAAAATCTTTCAAGTTCGAGCATAGGCGTATCGCCGACCAGCTCCGTAACCGATTTGTAAAGCACGTTTCTTTCTCCTATATTTCAAACAACTCCCGACACTCTTTTCGTGTACGGGAGCCGTTGGTCTTTTTCGAACTATCTTTTATTTGCCGCGCTCATCGCTTTAAGCAATTTCGAAAGAGCTTCGTTGAGCTTTTTCTGTTGCTCGGGCGTTTTGTTTTCGGGTTTTGCGCGCTCTTTCTGCAACAGCATCGCCACCTCTTTCATTACGGGAAGCGGCGCGCCGTTGCGGTCTATTTGCTCTATCTGTTCTATTACGTTTTCCGCAGAAGCAGACATGGTCGCATTGGCTTGCGCCGTTGCTCGGGCTTGCGCCGCCGCTTCGCGCTGAGCTTTCAGCTGAGCCTCGCGCTGGGCGCGCAGTTCTTCCAATCTCTTCTGCGCCGCCGCCTTTGCAGCATTGTTTTCCTCCGTTTCCTTTACGGGTTCTTCCCTTATCGGAGCGGGGCTTTCTTCGCGTTCGACAACCTGTTCTACTGGCTGCGGCTCGGGTTCGGGCATAACAAACGCAGGCTGCGGCTCGGGCTGTGATATCACGGTTTCCTCGGGAGAAATGTCTTCGTCGGCAAAATCCGACTGTACATGAACGGGCTGTTCGTAAACGGGAGTTTCCTCTATTACGGCATCTTCCTCCTGTCCGAGGGACTGTGCACTCACATCACCGTCATCGGGTACATAATACGCATCTTGTTCCGCGCTCTCTCTTACAGGCTCTGCCGTTTCGGGTTCGGGAGCGGTGTAATCGCCGTAAACGGGTTTAGTTTCCTGCCGAGCCTGTTCTCCCTGCGAAACCGCCGCAGCCGCAGCGTCGAGTACGTCGACAAGCGCGTCGTACTTTTTGACCGCGCCCTTATACGAGCAAGACGACACTATTGCGCAAACCGACGCGAACAAACCGCCGACAAGCGCACTGCACGCGATTATTACGCCGCTTTTCGTCAACGCCTCGATAGCGTCCTGCGCAAGAGCAAACGTGATTCCCACGCCAATGCACATTGCCGTAAGCGCTCCGAGCAGCGTGACACGGGACATGACGGACAACGCGCTTTTGTTATACGGCGTATTCACTGCCGCATCCACGCTCACCAAATCGGAAGGTTTAACTCCCGTCATCATGGCGCGTTTATACTGCTTTTTTACCTTAACCGGCATTTTCTGCATGCAGGCGTTTACATTTGCCGCAGTCGGGTTTTTCACCGCTTTCGCCGCAAGCGAACGGAACTTACCCAATGCGCCCTGCGTTCCCAAACCGACTGCAAGAACAATCAAAAATACCGCCGCACACAATCCCAAAGCGACATAAAGTCCTATGTCGCCCGAAATCGCCGCGGGAAGCTTTCCCAAAAATTCGATGATTTTATCTGTCATAAATCCACATCTCCTTTCCGACCTCGAAGGTCTTTCTTAAAATGTTGTCCGAACGGGGATTTTGTTAAACCGAAAAACGGCTCTTCCCTCCGAAACATTAAATCCCTACATATAATATTATAACATATATTTATTCAAAAATCTATAATTTAACGCCGACTTTTCGGCGAATTTTGCACTTTATTTCCGTTTTTGCAAATAATCGGATTTTTTTCGGATTTCCGTCAGCGCTCCCGAATCTATGGAATAAATGTATTTTGCAGTCACTTCGAGTCCCAAAAGCTTATTTACGGCTTCTGCGTATAACTCCAGCTGCGTCACGTATGCGGGGCTGTCCGTGCATGCGCCCGTCTTGTAATCCACAATCCAAACTTTCCCGCCGCTCACGCCGAAAATGTCGATTACGCCCTGCATGAGCGTACCGTTTTCGTTAAGAATGAATTCTTTTTCGCGGTAAAGTTTTTTACCTCGCATAAGTTCCCCGACTACCCGAACCGCACGCCGCGCTTTTTCGAAATCGATGAGTTTGGCTTCCGTTTCGTATTTCCGTGAAAACCTATCCGCCTGCTCTTCGAAATCGGAATAGAAATCCACATGCTGCATGAACAAGTGATATGCCGTTCCGCGCTCGGCTGCGTCCGTATCCGTA
Source organism: Clostridia bacterium (assembly GCA_022793815.1). GTDB lineage: Bacteria > Bacillota > Clostridia > Christensenellales > Pumilibacteraceae > MGBC157735. The sequence goes on from JAAWDP010000003.1 coordinate 132,669, forward strand.
TCGGGCAAAAAATCGGAGCCCCTGTAATAACCGTCGTCCGCCCATAGCTCGCGCGCCGCCGCCGTAACCGATGTTTTCGCCTTGATTCTTTTTGCTTGAAACACACGCTTCGTGCTTTCTATGCGCCGCGATATTCTTTGCGCGGCTTCAAGGTCGCCGCCCGAAAGACTCGGCACCTTTTTTGCCGCAGGCTCCGCCTGTTTTATCGGCTCGCACAAAACCGTTTCGGCAGTCAGCGCAGTGAGAAAATCGGAAGGTCGCAAAGGCAGTCTTACCGTCGCCGTACCGACATCGGGTATGTCGCAGCCGCTTATCACAAGCTCTTTTTTCGCACGGGTAAGAGCGACGTACAGCACCCTGAGCTCTTCTTCGAGAGCCCTGTGCATTCCTTCCGTTTTGAGCGCTTCGTATAAAAAAGTCGGTTTGAATTCGTGTGTGAGTTCGTCGGGATATTTGAACGCAAAACCTTTATCGCGGTCGATTATATATTTCGTTCTGAAATCGCCGACGTTGAATTTGTGCGACGCTTCCGCAAAAAACACATACGGAAATTCCAAGCCCTTGCTCATGTGAACGGTCATTATTTTCACGCATCCGTCGGGCGCGGATATTTCGGCCGCCGCTGACGAACGCAGTTTTTCAAGATATTCTTCCACGGTGTCTTCGCCCGTACTTCGCAGGAATGCTCCGAGATTTCTCACGTTATCTTCTCCGCCCGGCATTTTTCTGACGTACACAAAAGCATTGCTTTCTCTCGCTATGATATTCAGAAGCTCCCCTGCGCTTACCGATTGTTTCAATTCGGTATATCTTTCCAAACGCGAAAAAAACGGTTCCAGTTCTTTATTGCGCGCGGCAGCGGCATAAAACGGCTCGTCTTTGCCGCACGTAAGCGCAACCGACGCCAAAAAATCATTGTTTTTGAAACCGCCGCAATACGATTTCAATGCCGACGTAAGCGCTATATCGTCTGCGGCATTATCGACAAGTTTAAGCATGGCAATAAGCGGAGCGGTTTCGGGTCTGTGCCCGAAACTGTCCGATTCTTTGACGAAAGCGGGTATGTTGTGCCGTTTCAGTTTGTCCCTTACAGCATACGACAGCGCAGTGCGGCTGCGAGTCAAAACCGCTATGTCCGACGGCGCGACTTCATGTGATTCATCGTCGCCGTATGTAAGCAGCTTTATTATTTCGCCTACAATGAAATCGCTTTCGGCATTCTCTTTTGCGTACACGTCTTCGTCCTCGTGCTCGGACACGGCATAAACGGAACCGTATGGCGTCGGCTTGCACAAGCGGTCGGTTTTGATATTGACATAACGGAATTTTCCGCCGCTCTGCGCAAAAGGAACGAGCCGCGCATGTTTTTCGTAATCCACGCCGCCGAACGACGCCGTCATGACTTTGCCGAAAACCGTATTCACCTTTTCTATTACCTCGGGCAATGTGCGGTAGTTGCTGTTCAATTCTATACTCTCGCCCTCGCCGCTTGTTTCGAACCGTTTTTTCTTCTCGGAAAAAATAGACGGGTCGCACCCTCGGAAAGCATATATGGACTGCTTCAAATCGCCTACCGTAAAGAGATTGCCGCCTCTTTTTATGCGCTCTATTATGGCGTTTTGCAAAGGGTTTATATCCTGATATTCGTCAACGAAAATCCAATCGTATGCCTCTCTTATCTCTTTTCCGCACGAAGAACCCAAAACGGCATAAGCATAGTGTTCCAAATCGTTATAATCTATCACGCAGTTTTTCTTCTTTTCCGCCGCATACAGTTCGTAAAGTTCTTTCGCCGCGTCTTTGAGAACGCACGCAAACGGATAGGCATCGAGCGACGGTTGGAGCCGACGCATTTCGTCTGATTTTTCGAAAAATGCCACCGCTCTCTTTTTCATTTCCGCATATTCGGCGTTAAGTTCAATATACGCCGGATTCACTCTTCCGCGCGGTGACGGCAAAATCAGCGATGCGTCATTGTTTTGCAACGCGTTTGCCAACGATTCCGCAACTGCGGCGTTCCGCTCGAACTTTGCCTGAGCCGTTCTCGACGACAAATCGCGTGCGGCGGTAAACAGTATTTTCCGTTCGTTTTCCAGCATATCCGCAATAATGTGTTTAGCTTGCGTATCGTCGCGGTACAAATCGAGACAGCCATCCAGCCAAGCAATCGGGTCGACTGTCGCGACGGCGGTCGAATAGAGCTTTTTAACGGCGGTTTTGAACATATCGTCGCGCCGTCGGACAAGCATGATATTGTAGAGTTTTTCACGCTGCTCACTGTCGAAATTTTCCGCGACGGCATCGACGCACTTGTCCAAAAGCACATCGCCGCTTTCGCCCAACAGTTCGAATGCCGGGTCTACGTCTATCGCATAAAAATATGTTTTCGCCAGGCGCACGCAAAACGAATGCAATGTGCTGATGTCGGCAAGAGGCAAAACCGAAACCGCGTCGCGGCAAAAAGGATTGTCACAGGTTTCGCCGAGCCTCGCCAAAAGTCTGCTTTTCATTTCCGCCGCTGCCGCTTTCGTAAACGTAACTATGAGCATGCGTTCCAATTTTTCGCCGCTTTCTATAAGTCTTGCGACGCGCTCTATCATGACCGCGGTTTTTCCGCTGCCTGCGGACGCCGAAACGAAAACATCCTTGCCCCTCAGCGTTATCGCTTTCGACTGCTCGGCATTGAAGTTCATTGTCTGCCCTCCTTTTTCTTCCGTCCGCTGACCGCTTCGGTTTTATCCGTGCCGAGTCTTCTTGCGCTTACGGGCATACCCAAACAAACCGATGTATAAGGACAGTAATCGCAGGCAAGCGATTTGCCGCTGCTTGCGGGCGCGGGTTTTATGTAGCCGTCCTCTATGTCGCGCGCGCCGCTGACGAATATCTTTTTCGAATAGTCGCACATGGCATGCAGCTCGGCAGCGGTATATGCCAGAGAATTTCTTCCCACGGAAAAATCGCCGTCCGCTTTTTTAGTCAAATTTACGTTGAACAGCAGGCTTTTGCCGCCGTCTTTCAAAGACGTATCCATATCGATTATATTTTCCGCGTCCTTGTCGAAGGCCCCCTTCATTCGGCAATAGGCGTCCTCTTCGGACCAGTCGCCGCTTATGGGGAAATAAAACATGCCGCCTATGTCGTACCCTCTTTCGCGAAGTATTTCGCAGTAAAACTGTAACTGGAATTTTGTGCCGTAATACAGTTTCTCGGCGGCAAGCATGCCTTCCGTATTACCGCTTTTATAGTCTATTACCCTGACTTTGTTTTCGCATTTATCCACTCGGTCGATTACGCCGACAACGCCCAATTTTCTGCTTCCGATATCTATTTCGTCGGCCTTTATCGCCGCGCCGTCCTTGGACGAAAACATAATTTCCTGTCCGACGCTTTTATACCGCGAACACGTAAGCGAAGCGGCGATTGAACGGCAAAGACGCCTGCTTTCGCCTTTAAGCCGCGAAAGCGAACGCTCGGGCATTGTGGCATACTCTTTCATTTCGCCGCCCAGCAATTCGTCGAAAAGTCTCTCGGCAATGTATTCGGGTTCGGAAAAGTCTCCTCTTTGCACGAAAACCTCGGCAACCTTATGCAACAAAATACCGACGTCTTTCACCGACACCGACCCGTCCTCGCGCTCTTTCAGCCGCAGACCGTATTCGAGAAAGTGCCTGTACGGGCAGGAAAAAAAAGTCTGCAACTGGGAAATGTATGCGCTGCCGCTGCGGAAAAATAATTTGTCGGAATCGCAAATACGGTACACATCCTCGTTTTCGCCGATAATAGGATTTATCTTATCTTTCAGCGCCGCAACAAGAGTGGGCAGATAAAACGGCTTGTCGTGCGAAAACCATCCGTCCGCAAACATCTCGCAAGCCGCGCTTTCGCAGCAAGCAAAGCGCTCGAAAATTTCGGGAGTATCTTTATCCGCCGCCGCCCGTTTCAAAACCGACGCGCTTGTCACTCCGATACCGTTATCGCGCTTTATCAGCGAAAGCAATGTGCTCGGCACCGCGCCGCCGTCCGTTGCGGTATATGACATAAAAACTCTGTCCGCACTGTCGATTACATGCAAAAGTTCGCTTCTTGCTCTGTCGTTCACTTCTTCGGTTTTAGGCTCAATCGTTATCCCGCACTTTTTCAGCTTTTCTATTTCGGAATCGGTTATCATACCGCAGTCCTGAGTCAAAAGAGGCAAAGCCCCCTCGTTGAAACCGACAACAAACACCCGCTTGAATCTGCGTCCGCGGAACAATGCAGGCTGACCTATTTCCACACAGTCGCTCTCCGCCGGCAGCAACGATATTTCGCGGCTGTCCGTACCTTCCTTCAAAGTGTCGGTCAGCAGCCGCAGCGGATATTCGCCGTCCCCCATGACCTCGGCTATGAGCGAAATCACTTCGTCGAATTTTGCGGCAAACGAAACCAAATCGTATTCCGCCGACAGCGACGCCATGTTTTCCAATCCCTCGGCAAATGACAATGTTTCTTTGACGGCGTTCGCAAAATCCACGGCGCTTGCCGTCGTATCGAGCTTTTTCAACGGCGATAATATTTTCAATAATTTCGTGCGCACCTGTTCCGCCCGGGCATCGTCGAACTCGGACAAAAAGCCCTTATAATCCACACGGCGGCGGTTACAGTAATTTTCGAAGTTTGCGGCTTCGGCGGCGGTTATCCCCGTAAGCGAGTTTTTCGCAAACCTAATCATCGCATCTCGTGAAAGCCTTCCGCCTTCCGCCGCCGCAAGCGCGCACATGACAAACCGTACCGAAGGATGAAAGGACAGCGGATATTTTTTATCCAGTCCGAACGGTATGCCGTAGTCGGTGAAAATGCGGTGAACGGTGTTATAGTCGGGCGACGAGCATACGACGCAAACATCGCCGTAACGGTATCCGTTCACATCGATGTCGTACCGTATTTGTTCGGCGACGGTTTTAAGTTCGCTTTCGAAATCGGGCGCGGCAAAAATCCTCTTTTCGATATGCCGTTTCAGTTTGGTGTCCTTTTTCTCTTCGGACGCATAAATCGCAACGCATTCGGCACAGGCTGCGATTCCGTCGATTGCCTGTCTGTGCGCAGCAGTCAGTCTGTCGAAATTCAGTATGTAAACATGTGCGCCGTCGAGATAGCCGCTCTCTTTTACCGCGGCGGGCAGCAATCGCAAAAGCTCGGACGAATCGGCAAATCTTCCCGAAATTTCATTTGTATATCTTTCGTACAGCGTTCTCAAATCTTGCGTTTTATATTTCAAAGCCACATCGAGTTCGGCGTCGAACGCCGGCATAGACGGCGTAACTCCCGAAGCCGCAAGCTGCGACAACGTATCATAAAGCACATCGGCAAAACCCGAAAACTTCGCGCTGCGGTGAAAGCACTTCAAATCCTTGCCGTCCCCTATTATCTTGCGCAACAGCATGACTGCTCCGAAGCGCGACAGATAACCCTTGGGCCTGTATCCGCATTTTTTCAGCAGTCTGGAAAACGTGACGACTTCCACGTCGAAAGCGCCGCCGCTTTCGAACAAACGGCGTTCGGCAAAAAGAGTATGCTTGTCCGGCACAATGACCACATGCCGCACATCGGGGTCGATTTTACGCGCGGCGATGTGAGCGACGCAAGCGTCGAATGCGTCGGCAGGCGACGGGAAAATCCTATTTTCGTGTTTCATTTTTATATTGTATATTGATTTGGGTTGATAAATCAAGTCTTTTGTGCTATACTTAGGAAAAATAATTTCTCTTTACGAGGTTTTTGAATGAAAAAGAAATCTACCGCCATTCTTGTTGCGCTGTGCGCCGCATTCATACCCTTAATCGCAGGCTGCAATGCTTGCGGAGGCGAAACGGGCGCCGCTTTGGACGGACGCATGCCCTGGTATATGCCTACGCTGTACGAATTCAGCGAATTCAAGATAGAAAAATATCTCATGAAAGTCGATAGCGACGAAATAAAACGAGACAGGCTTCTTGCAGAAGGCACCGCTTCGTTTACGTTGGAAGAAGCCGAATCAAGCGGAAACGCGCGTCTTTCGATTTGTGTGACCGTCACCTATAACGGCGACGACGCAAACGGGACAAGCCGAAATCTTACGGACAGCATGAACAGCGAAGTCGTGTTTTCCAAAACAACGCTTCTCCCCGTCACCTCGAAGAAAAGCGTAAAGAGCGCAAAGCGTGCGGGTGCGGAAGATATGAGTTACGAAGTAACCGTAGATTACGAAAACGCCCAAGCCGTGCTTAACCGCGCAAATCAAAACAAGCCCGAAACGAAGAGCATAAACATCGGCAGTCAGACTTTCGACAACGAACAACTGTTTTTTGCAATGCGCGCGTTTTCCGCTCTAGCCCCCGGCTCGTCGCAAAGCTTCCGCCTGCTCCAACCGTATCAGTCGTTCGTGTACGACCGCGGGACTTATCCCATGGGCATGACGGTAGCGGGCGAACTTACGGAATTCGCTCTCGATTTTTATAAGAACGACAACCTATACGGTATGGAACTCGGCGAAAACTCAAAACCCAAAGTAAACGCCATGTGCGCCACCGTTTCGATTTCGGAGGAAAACAGGGGTCCTGCGATAAAGGCATACTACTCGTCGCAGCCGTTTAAAATAAGCACGAATATTTCCACGAACAAAGTTCTTGTCGGTATCACCGAAACTTCCTACGGAGCAACGCTCAATCAACGCACAGATACGTTCTATACTCTTTCCGATTACCGTGCGTCAACAGTTTCTCAATAATTCAAACGCCGCTCACTGCGGCGTTTTTTTATTTCACTTTGTATCTGTTCTTGATCTGCGCCATTTGCTCGGCAATCGATAAGCTCGGGCATTCTCTCATCCGCCACGACCAGTTGGCTGCGCTCACCGACCCGGGCGTATTTATTCTGCCTTCTTTGCCGCAGTCAATCCAATCCGTATACGGCACTATAACGTACTTGGCTTTACTGTCAAACAGCATGCGTATTGCGGCACGCGAAAATTTCTCCGAAAACCCCGCTTTTACCAAACGGCGGACTTTCGCCTTTTTCAAAAGCGAAAGCTCTCCGTACATACCTGCCGCCGTATTGTTATCGTGCGTACCCGTATAAGCCACACATTGGAAAGAATAATTCTTAGGATAGTGCTCGTTTTTTTTGCCGCCGTCCAGACCGAATTGCAGCACCTTCATGTTCGGGTATCCCGTCTTCTTTATAAGCTCGCGTACTTCGTCCGTGATAAAGCCCAAATCCTCCGCAACTATTTCCATGCGGGGAAATTTTTGCCGCACGCGTTCAAACAGCCGCATCCCGGGGCCCGGCATCCATTCGCCTCGGCGCGCGGTTTTCTCTCCGCTTTTCACGGCAAAGAAGCTTTCGAATCCCCGAAAGTGGTCCAGCCTTACTATGTCGTATAGGTCCGCGTTTCTGCCGAACCTGTCCAGCCACCATTTAAAACCGCTTTCTTCGTTTTTCTGCCAGTCGTAGACGGGATTCCCCCACAACTGACCGTCGGGAGTAAATCCGTCGGGCGGACAGCCTGCGACAAGCGACGGCGACATATCTTCGCCGAGAACGAAAAGTTCGGGATGACTCCACACGTCCGCGCTTTCATAGCACACGTATATGGGCATGTCCCCTATTATTTGGATTTTTTTCGAGGCGGCATACAGACGCAACGCCTGCCATTGAGAATCGAAAAGATATTGTACGAAACGGTAAAAATCAACCTTTTTTTTGTTTTCCCTTTCAAATTGCTCCAAAGCGGTCTTGTCGCGCAAACGATATCTGTCGTCCCAATCAATCCAATCGAAGCCGATAACTTCTTTCAACGCCATATACAGCGCATAATCGTTGAGCCAGTAACCTTGTTTTTCGACAAAGCTCTCGTAATTCGAATCCGCGGCAAAACGCGAAAAAGCCGTTTCGAGCAGTTGTTTCCTCTTTTCTCTCTGCCGCGCAACCCTTGCGTCGCTGCTTTTCAAAGCCGTCGTTTCCGCTTCGTTCAAAAGTCCGTTTTCGACAAGCGAAGGCAAATCTATATAATCCGTATCGCCTGCAAACGCCGACTCGCTGCTGTACGGCGACCCGCTTTTATCGGCGCGGGTCAGCGGAAGCACCTGCCAAAAATCCTGTTCGCCCGCAGCCAAAAAGTCTATAAATTCTCTTGCTTCGCGTCCGAACGAACCTATGCCGTATTCTCCGCAAAGCGAAAATACGGGTAAAAGAACTCCGCACTTTTCCATGTTATATGCTCCAAATATCCTTGCAGTAACCCAGCACCGTTCTGTCGGAAGAAAACCGTCCCGCATTTGCGGTGTTCAAAAAACATTTGAGGACAAAGCCGTCGCTGCCGTAATCCGCATTGACTTTGAGTTTGGTTTCGAGATACGAATCGAAATCCTTAAACAGAAAATAATTGTCGGGTCTGTGCCAGCTTGCGCCTTCGAGCAAGGACGAATACAGCTCGGCGAACATACCCGTACCGCCGTCACAAAATGTCCCGTCGATGAGCGTATCCACCGCACGTTTCAACACGGGGTTGCTTTCGTAAATAATTTTGGGGTCGTAAAAATTTTCAATCGCTTTCAGCTCTTCCGCCTTCGCACCGAAGATATATTCGTTTTCCTCTCCCGCGCTTTGCGCTATCTCGATATTCGCCCCGTCGTATGTGCCGAGCGTAACCGCGCCGCCGAGCATGAGTTTCATGTTTCCCGTCCCCGACGCCTCCGTACCCGCAGCGGAAATCTGTTCCGACACATCTGCCGCAGCAACTATCTTCTCGGCATAAGATACGTTATAATCGGTCACAAACAGCACTTTCAGTCTGTCGCGGGTTTCGGCGTCCGCATCCGTTTTTTTCGCTATTTCGTTTATGAATTTTATTATGCCTTTCGCGCGCGTATAAGCGGGAGCGGCTTTTGCACCGAACAAAAACAACGTGGGTTTGAAATCTTTCACGCTTCCGTCTTTAAGCCCGAAATAAATCGCCAAAATCGAAAATGCATTCAAAAGCTGGCGCTTGTATTCATGCAGACGTTTTATCTGCACGTCGAAAATAAAATCGGGATTTACGCTTACCCCTTCTTTTCTCGAAATATACTCGCAAAGCGCTTCCTTGTTGCGCCGTTTTATATCGCGGAATTCGTTGAGCGATTTGACGTCGTCGGCATATTTTTCAAGCTTTTTAAGCTCGCTCAAATCCTTTATCCACTTATCTCCTATACGTTCGGTTATAAATCCGCTCAATAACGGATTGGACGCAAGCAGCCAGCGTCTTTGAGTTATGCCGTTTGTTTCGTTGAAAAATTTGTTCGGTTGAAGCGAATAGAATCTTTCCAGCGTATCCGCCTTGATAATTTCGGTGTGTATCTTTGCCACGCCGTTGACCGCGAAACACATATAGCACGCAAGCCGAGCCATGTGTATGCGCCCGCCGTCTATAATAAGTCGGCCGTCCTCGCTTTCTCCTCTTTCCTTCAGCTCGGCGCAAAAACGGCGGTTTATTGTTTCTATGACTTTGTAAACCTCGGGAATCACGCGTTTGAAAAGCGCTTTGTCCCACGTTTCCAAAGCCTCGCTCATGACGGTGTGATTGGTATAGGCAAAAGTTTTTCGCGCAATCTCAAACGCCTCTTCAAAACTCATGCCCTCGCATTCGAGCAAACGTATGAGTTCCGCAACGGCTACGGTCGGGTGCGTATCGTTCAATTGAATTACCGTGCGCTTCGGCAGCTTAGAAAGACCTATGCGCTTTTTTTTGAAAGTATCTATAATATCCTGCAACGACGCGCTCGCAAAAAAGTATTGCTGCATTAGCCGCAATTTTCTGCCTGCCGCACGGGAGTCGTTTGGATAAAGCACGGCACTTATTTTTTCCGCATCTTCTCTGTTTTTGAACGCCCGCGAATATGAGCCTTTGTCGAACTTTTCGAAATCGAATTCGTCTGTCGGTTCGCTCTGCCACAGCCTGAGCGCATTGACGCATTCTCCGCCGTAGCCTATAATCGGCGTGTCGTAAGGAACGGCGTAAACCTTCGTGTTTTTGAACGAAACTATTTTTTTGTCGGAATCGTTTCTTACGCTCCACGGGTCGCCGAAACTCTGCCAGTTGTCCGCTTCTTCTTTCTGAAAACCGTTCTCGAATTTCTGACGGAACAAGCCGTAACGGTAACGAATGCCGTATCCGTACAGCCGTTTGCCAAGCGTAGCCGCGGAATCGAGAAAACATGCGGCAAGTCTTCCGAGTCCGCCGTTTCCGAGCGCGGCGTCGCTTATCTCTTCGAACACGCCGAAATCTATACCCTTTTCTTTCAGCAGATTTTTTACGCGCTCGGTAAGCAGCATGTTTTGAAGATTGCAGTAAACCGCGCGCCCCATCAAAAATTCGGCGGACATATAGAATGCCGTCCGTTCACATGCGAGAGCGCTGCGGCTTTCGGCAAACTTTTCGCCCGTTTTCTTCATTACGGCACAAGCCACAGCCTCGTGCAGCTGCGCCGCGCTCAATTCGCTTAAATCGCCGACACCGAAACGCATCGCCTCTTTCATGATATTTTTTTCGATACTCATACCGAAATTATAGCACTCGGCTTGCTTTTTTGCAAGTGTTTACGCAAACTGCGCATTGTAGAGTTTTTTATAGAAGCCGTCCTCTATACTCATGAGCTCTTCGTGATTTCCCTGCTCTATTATATCCCCGTCTTTCATTACCAATATTTTATCCGCATCTTTAATCGTAGACAAACGGTGTGCTATTATAAACGAAGTGCGCCCTTCCATAAGACGGTTCATGGCTTTCTGAATCAGCACTTCGGTTCGCGTATCCACGCTGGACGTCGCTTCGTCGAGTATCAGCACTTTCGGGTCGGCAAGCACTGCCCGAGCAATGGTCAGAAGCTGTTTCTGTCCCTGCGAAATATTGTCGGCTTCTTCATTTATCACAAAATCGTAACCGCCTTCCAACGTGCGTATAAAGTGGTCGGCGCAGGCGACCTTAGCAGCCGCAACGACTTCCTCGTCGGTCGCGTCCAATTTGCCGTAACGGATATTCTCGCGAATCGTGCCGCTGTACAGCCAGGTATCCTGCAAAACCATGCCGAACGCTTTTCTCATGCCGTCGCGGCTGTATTGCTCCACATTCTTTCCGTCGAGGTAAATCGCACCGCCGTTGATATCGTAAAACCGCATGAGCAATTTGACCATAGTGGTTTTGCCCGCGCCCGTAGGACCCACTATGGCGACTTTGCTCCCCGCCTCTATCTTAGACGAAAAGTCCTTGACTATTATCTTATCGGGCGTGTAGCCGAACTTGACATGCTCGAATTCCACAACGCCCTTCGCGTCCTCGGGTTCGCCGCTTCCGCTTTCCGCTTCGTCCTCGGCATATATGAATCCGAATACACGTTCGGCGCTCGCCACGGTTAATTGCAGTGTATTCATTATATTTCCGAGCTGCGCAACGGGCTGATTGAACTGACGCATATATTGAATAAACGACTGAATATTGCCCACGCCGAGCGAGCCGTTTGCCACCAGTACGCCGCCCACTACGCAATTGACCACATATCCGAGGTTACCTATAAGCTGCATACACGGCTGCATGAGTCCCGACAGGAACTGGGATTTTTTTGTCGCCGCCGCCAAAGCTTTGTTGTATACTTCGAATTTTTCTTTGCTCTCATTTTGTCCGTTATACAGCTGCACCACTTGATTCGCGCCGTACATTTCTTCGATATGCGCATTGGCTTCACCCAGTTTTTTCTGCTGGTTTACAAAATGCTTCTGAGAAAATTTGACTACGGTCAGCACCAGCAAGAACGACAGCGGCATTATGACCAGCGCAATGAGCGTCAGTATCCAACTGATAGAGAACATCATTATGAATACGCCCACAATCGTGGTTATCGCCGTCACCAACTGTGCAAGGCTTTGGTTCAGCGAAGTGGAAATATTGTCTACGTCGTTAGTAAGATAACTGAGCACTTCGCCGTTACTTACGCTGTCGTAATATTTCAGCGGAAGCTTGCTTATTTTCAAATCAATGTCGCGGCGCAGTCTGTACGAAATTTTCTGTGCCACGCCCGCAAGCAAAAATGTCTGACCGTAGTTGAGAACGCCCGATATTCCCACCAGAATAGTCGCGGCAATCAAAAGACGTATAACTGCGTCGATGTCTATCTGAGGTTTTTCGATAAGTCTGACGCCAAGGACCGCATTTCGGTATTTTTCGGGGACGGACGAAAAATCGTACTCTCCCTCCGACTCGCCCGCAAAATCGGTCAAATCTCCGAACGTCACGTCGCCCGGCTTTTTGCCGACTTGCTCCGCAACGATTGCCGCCAATGTTTCCATATCCATGCCGCTTTCGGAAATCTTATCCTCGATACCCGAATATACGGACTTTTGAATAACGCCGGTAAGCAAAGTATCGGTGGCGTTACCGGTTATTTTCGGAATATTTATAGTAAGCACAACGGCGGCAATCGCCAAAAGAAACGATGCTATCACCGCAGGCAGGGACGAACGCATATACTTAATCAACTGTCCGAGCGTGCGTTTGAAATTTTTCGGCTTGGCGCCCGCCTGTACCGAGCGTCCGTGCCCCATAGGCATATTAGGCATTTGCGAGTTCCTCCTTTGACAATTGAGAATGCGCAATCTCGCTGTATACGGGACATGATTTCATTAAGTCGGCATGCGTTCCGTTGCCGACAAGTTTACCCTCGTCGAGTACCAGTATTCTGTCTGCATTCATTATGCTGCCGACGCGCTGAGCGACTATTATTATATTTTTATCCGACAGATTGTCTTTAAGCGCCCCGCGCAAAGCGGCATCGGTTTTAAAATCAAGCGCGGAAAAACTGTCGTCGAACACGTACACGGGAGCTTTTTTAAACAAAGCACGCGCAATCGCGATACGCTGTTTCTGACCGCCCGAAACATTTGTGCCGCCTTGTGATATTTCGCTCTCGTAACCGTCGGGCTTGGAATCGATAAATTCGCTTGCCTGCGCAATGGACGCGGCTCTTTGCATTTCTTCTTCGCCGCCCTCGGGTTCGTCGTATTTTATATTGCTTTCTATTGTGCCGCGAAGCAGCACGTTTTTCTGCGGCACAAACGAAATGCTGTCCCGCAGCGATTCCACCGTATAATCCCTTACGTCTTTGCCGTCTATCGTCACGCTGCCTTCGCTCACGTCGTACAGACGCGCAATAAGTTTTACAAGCGTACTTTTACCGCTTCCCGTCGCCCCTATCACAGCGGTAACTTCACCCGGTGCGGCGGTAAAAGATATATCTTTGAGCACATTTTCTTCGCTGTCGCCGTAACGGAAAGACACGTTATCGAATTTGAGTTCGCCTTTGAGATTTTCTGCTTTTACCGCACCTTCACGGTCCTTTATGGCTATGTCGGATTTAAGCACTTCGTTTATTCTGCGCATGGAAACCACGGCGCGCGGCATAAGCACGAAAACCATAGTAACCATCATGAACGCCATGATTATCTGCACGGCATATTGAACGAACGCCATCATCGAAGTCACCATGTCTATATCCGAAGCGCGGTACGCGGCAACCCACGTAACCGCAATCGATACGCCGTTCATGACAACTATGACAACGGGCATGAACAATCCCATGATTCTGTTGACAAACAGCTGTGTGCGTTTAAGTTCGTCGTTTACCTTGTCGAACCTTGCCTCTTCGTACTCTCTCGTACCGAAAGCACGCACAACCAGCATTCCGCTCAGTGATTCGCGCGCAACCAAATTCAGTTTGTCTATAATTTTCTGCAAACCCGTAAACTTGGGCTGGACTACAAGCATAAGCACGGCAAGCGTGCAGACAATCGCCGCGACGGCGGCGACAATCACCCATACCAAAACACTCATTCCCGCACTGTTTGCGACGGCTTTGATTATGCCGCCGATTGCCAATATCGGAGCGTACATGACTATTCTTATAAGCATTATAGTGAATATCTGCACCTGCGTCACGTCATTGGTCGAACGCGTTATCAGTGAAGATACTCCGAATTTGTCTATTTCGGCGGCGGAAAAATCGGATACTTTCGAAAACAGTTTTTCCCGTATGAGCTTACTGCTTCCCGAACCGACTACGGATGCTATATAGCCGACAACGACGCTGCAAAGCGTAACAAGCGCGGCGTAAGCAAGCATAATTCCGCCTATTTTCAATATGTCCCATGTGCCCGCGCCTTCCACGACTTTCGTCATCATATCCGCCATGTATTCGGGCATGGCAAGGTCGGCGTAAGCTTCCACAAACAAAAGCACAAAACACACAAGAAAATGCGGTATGTATTTTTTGTAGATTTTCAGCATTTACGTTTTTTCTCCTTTAACCTTTCTATCAGCGCTCTCCCGTATATTTATCGCATACGCGCGTTACGGCGCAATCCAGCTCGCGCAGCGCTCTTTTCATATCGGCTACTTGCTCTTTATCGAAGTCTTTGAAAATCGCCGACGATATCTCGTAATAGTTTTTTCGGAATTCTGCAAGAGTATTCTTTCCGCTTTCCGTCAAACCTATCACAACGCTTCTGCGGTCGCTTTCGCTTCGTTCCCGACGCAAAAGTCCCAATTCGCAAAGTCTGCCGCAAATATTCGACGCATTGCTGTACGGGGTGTCCATACTCTCGGCAAGCGCGCACAATTTGGACTCTCCTCCCAACCTGTTGAGTTCGAACAGCATTCTGCCCTGCGGCGGCGAAACATTCATGTCCCGCAATGCGCGAAACATTATTTTTGCCGTTTTATAGTTAATGCCGTGCAATAAATCCATTATCTTATCGCTGCCCGAATTCATGTCCGCCTCCGAAAATACTTATTGCGATAATATTTATCACGATAAATAAACGTACAATTATTATATGAATTATTTTTACCGATGTCAACCGAGAACTCTGTTTTTACCGTGAAATTTCGGTGAAATATTTTTCGACGAAATTTCCTTTACTTTATGCCGCTCGGGTGGTATACTTAAAAGCGGAGAAACAAAATGGCTAAGTCGAAAAAAACAAAGCCGCCCGTCGGCAAATACGTATCGCAAAAGGATGCGGCGCTGCTTAAAAAGGCGCAAAAAATGCGTCTTGTTTTCATGTACCTCTCAACTTTGACGCTCGCGGTCACGCTGTTTCTTCCGTTGGAGTGGGCGGAATATACAAAAGACCTTCTTTGGTTGCAATCGCTGTATGTCGGATTGATTGCGGCGATGGTTACAGTTTCGGTGATAGCGTCTTACGGGGCAAGCCGCGGCTGCAATATCACGGGTTCCGTGTCGGAAAAACACAAACCGAAACGCGGTTTCGAAAAAGGTACGTTTATATCGGTCGAGTGGTTCATGTATCTGCATTTTCTGCTCGCCGCGGGCTTTATATCCGTAAACATCTATGCTGTCGTATCCTACGGCTGCAAACCCTTCGACCTTCTCGCAACCGTTCTCGCATGTGCGGGCGCGGCTTTGGCATACATGTTTCGTCTTATCACATTCCGCGCTTTCAAAGACGATTTGACGTATTTTCCGCCGTCTGCGCCGACAAAGCCCGACGAAGAAAACACGATAGTAAAAAATGATAAAGTCCAAAGTCTGTAAACGTAAAAAGTCAATGAAAAGCCGCTTCGAAACACTGTATTCGAAACGGCTTTTGTAATATATTTTATTCAATCAATCGCAACGGTCGCTGCGGCGTCCGACTTCGGTGTTATCCACCAAGCGGTTGCGAAGCGCTTTTACGGGATGCGCCTGCTCTTCGAAACGGTAGTCCTCTCCCGCTTCGAGAATATATTTGTCGATGACGTTGTGGCTTGCCACATACGCGGGCGATTTGTTTACCGCGGAGTTGTATTTGTAAAACTCGCTGTTGCACGGTACTTCGTCAAGCGGAACTATTTCTTCGAGCATTGCCGTATTGTTTACGGTCTTTCCGAGTATCTGACGTATATACGTCTTATTCGCCTCCGCATTTTTATTGAATGCAAGCGGCTCGGGGAACTCTCCGCCGTTCAAAAGCGCACGCGCGTCTTTTTTCTCGTACTTCGCTATAAGCCGCGCAACCTCGTGCAAATGCGATATTTCCTGCGTCAGATGCGCTTCCCAAATCGAACGCACATACTCGTCGGTTTCGTCTTCCATAAGCGAATGATAAAGATAACACTCGGCGTATTCGTGCAAAAGCGCGCATTCCAACCATGTGGCGGACGCGTCCATAAGGCTTTCGTACTGCGTCACGTGCTGTTCCTCTATCATGCCGATTTCGAGGAAAAGACGTCTGCCCAAATCCGAGCCGGGATAGAACGTACCGATATTCATATAATAGTTCATTGTCTGCTGCTCGGCTGCCGTTATTATCGCGGTCTGCAACTTCGTAAGCGGGTCGGCAGTCTTATTGTCTATACCGCGGCGAACGTCGTCATACGGATAACGGTGTTCGGCGATAGTCGGTCTGCCCGGCATGATTTCTGTATATCCGCCCACAAGTTTTTCCGCGAGTATTCCTTCTTCCATTTCCAGCAAATCGCTGAAACGGTATAAGTGGTCGAAATCTTCCAGCAGCGCAAAATCCAACGACTTCTTCACGTAAGCGTCCTTTTCGCGGCGCGCCATTATTGCCGTAAGGTCGATAGCCAGCTGCTCATACCCTATCGCATGTTCGAGCGCGGTTTCGTCCTTGGGTTTCAGATAACTGATTTTTTTCTGCTGCTGCTGCTCGCTGCGGCGGATAAGCGCGATGTCGCGGCGCAAATCGTTGTTCGTGCAGTGCCGCGCAAAATTGTGGTAAAACCAGTTCTGTTCGAACTCCGTGCCGTTCATGAGAATTATTCTCACTTTTGTGTACGGGTCCGATTCCATTTTATCATACGCTTTGGGGTACAACTTCTTCCAGTCTTCAAACCACTTGTCGCTTTTGACGGGTTTGATGTCCAACGGGTTAAAACTCATAAAAACTCTCCTTTCGGTCTTGATACCGAAATTATCCCCGTTAAACAAAAAGTTATACTTTCGCGAGAGTCAAATCTTTGCGTATAATACGCCTCGGTTCAGAATATATTCGGCGCGACGCCGCGCTTTATCTGAGAGCGGTAAACGAGATTGACTCCCAGAAAAAACAAAGTGCGCGCGGGATGTTTCAGCATACGCTTGTTGAACAATGTGCGTTTCAGTATATTTTTTACACTGTACAGTCTTTTGTAAAGCTTCCAATACTCCCGCGTTATTTCGTCCGCGCTCATGTTCGGCGTATTAAGCACCGATTTCGACGGCTTGTATTCGAGTACGTCGCTGCTTGCTATCCTGCCGCTTTCCTCCGACATTTGCTTATTAAGCTGCGTGCCGGGTATCGGCGTCAGACAATAAAACTTCGGTGCGACTATATTGCTGTTTTCCACAAACCGCGCGGTTTCTTCAAGCGAGGACGGAGTATCCGTGTCCATGCCGACAATCATTTCGCTTGCCACCTCTATCCCCGCGTCGTTGACGGTTTTTATAATGCGATAATAGTCGTTCGGGTCGCACCAGCTTTTTCCCACGGAGCGCAACGCGTCGGGATTTATATTTTCCAGTCCGAAACTAAGCACGTAACAGCCGCTTTCGGCAACTGCTTTCAAAAGTTCGGGATTATCCGCTATCTGAATCGCACACTGGCTCATCCACTTCATTTTCAACGGTTTTATTTGCCGGCACAGTTCCAGCATATAATCGGGGTCGGAAACTATGTTGTCGTCTACAAGCAGAAATTTCTTGAATCCGAGACTCTTTATATACTTGATGTCGCGCATAACCTCGTCTATTTCGCGCCGAATATATCTGCCTTTGAAAAGACAGGAAATAGTGCAGAAAGAACAGGTATTCGGACAGCCGCGCCCTGCCTGTACGGGCAGAAAATCGCCTATCTTCTTTTTCACGACCAAATCGTATCTCGGCAGAGGAAACGTCAGGCGTGAAAGCGGCTTTTCGTAAAACGGTTTCAGCTGCCCGTTTTCAATATCGCGGCACAGCATCCCTATCGTTTCTTCGCTGTCGCCTATCATGACGCTGTCGCAGTATTCTTTCGCAAGATTTGGAACAAGCGATACCATAGGTCCGCCCATAAATACCGTTTTGCCGCGTTTTTTGAATTCCGCCGCTATTTCCACGGCGCGCTTTGCGGAATGTCCGACTCCGCCTATTCCTATGACGTCGGCGTCGGTATCGTAAGGTATATCCTCTATCATGTCCAGACACATTTGCGCGCTCCAACCTTCGGGAAGTAGCGCGGCAAGCAGCGGATGAGCCAACCCTACGAAATAAAGCTTCTTTTTTTTCAGCAGTCTGCCGCTCTCATCGTAAATAGTCGGCTGTATAAACAGGATTTTCTTATTCATAATCACCTCGACGGTTTTATCATCTGGCGCAGATACTGGAAGAATATATGTGCCGCGCCGCGCTTCACTCTGCCGTAAATCTTTTTGCCGTACCTTTCTTTTATAAATCGGCGCTGTTTTTTATTCGCGCTGGTTTTCATGTACGCGCGCACTATATGATAATAGTATGCCCGACGCGACATGTTTCGAGGGGTAAATACAACGTGCGCCATATCCCAAAGCTCATACTTTTCTCTCGGTACGCTTATGTTCGCATAACCGTCATACAGCGGCGTTCCCGGCATGGGCGTTATCGGCTGAATATTGACAAGCGGATGCTTAAAAGAATTCAGATATGCTATAAGCTCGTCGAAATCCTCTTTCACCCAGTCTTCCCCGACAATAAGACCGCTGTAACACTGCAATCCGTTTCTTTCAAGAATGTTGACGGCGGCTGTGTTTATTTCCACGCTTGTGCGCTTGTCGAATCTGTCCAGCTCTCCGCTGCGGTAAGACTCCAAGCCCACGAAAAAAGCGTCGAACCCGTGCTGTTTCATAAGCACGACTTCCGCCTCGTGCGCCGCGATAAAATCCGAACGGGAAAACGCTATGAAATGTTTTTTTATTTTTCTCTCGTCAAGCATAGCGCAAAACTTTCTCACACGGTCGGCGCTTGCCGTAAAATCGTCGTCGACAATGAATACGTTTTTCTCCTCTATGCTTTCGAGTTCGTCCATGACTCTTTCCAGTTTTCTCACGGCATAATCGCAAACGCGCGTGCAAAAACAAAAACTGCAATCAAACGGACAGCCGAACGACGTCTTTATCGTCGCGCATTTATCGTGATAGATATAGTTATACTTATCGCGGTATTTGCGCGTACATTTTCTGTCTGGCAGTATTTCGTCCTCGATATGCGAAATCGCCGGCTTTACGGCTCCCCTTTTATAAACGCCGCTTTCTTGTTCGGGATTGCTTCCGCCCACGATTGACACGAGAGTGCTTATCCCGTTTGCCCACAGAATATAATCGATTTGAGCGCAGACAAAGTCCTCGGGGACGACTTCGGCATGCACGCCCCCGACAACCGTTTTCGCATTGGGCAGCAGTTTTTTTACCGCCGCCGCGCTCTGCTTTATTATTCCGACGTGTACTATATATCCCGTAAAACATACGAAATCGTATCGCTTTCGTTTGAGTATTTTTTTAAACGACGCCTTTTCCGAAATCATGTCCGCAATATCGACTTCGTGTCCGCTTTGTTCGAGCGCGGCGTAAGCGTACTCCAATTCCAGCGGCTCGCAAACCATAAAACTTTGCAGATTGACCGACTTGCGATGCGGTCTTACCCTGACAAGCAGCACTTTCATTTGACGCTTTCGTCCTCCTTGAAAACAGAGAAATTCTCGGCAAGCGGCCGATATTGCAATTTGGGCGCAAGCCGTTTGCACAGCGCGTTTAACAGCGGGTTTTTATGCGTCAGGTATGCCCACAGATATTCGTATTTACAGCCGAGTTTCAGCTTGGTATCGTCTGCCGTCTGTCCGAAATCTATCGTTTTAAAGCCGTGGTTTATGCCGTAACGCACAATTTCCAACAGCATTGCCAAATACGTATCGTACTTTTTGTTGTACTTGTAATCCACTCCGACAAACTCGAATACAAGCTCGTCGCCGTTTTCCAACATCTGCACAAATCCGCGCGCCGCCCCGTTTTCTTCGAACACGAAAATCTTGAAGAACTCGCCGCGAAAGAAATCTTCGGAAAGCTTTTCCACGCGTATGCGCGATTTCGCGTAGACCTGTTCGTAAAGAGTATACATTTCATGCGTGAACTCGCTGCCGTCGGAAAGATAGCGTATCGACAGAGGGTGCGACTTATCCAGCGCTTTCTTGAAGCGGTAGCGATAGTTGCTCCGAAGCGTGCTCATATAATCTTCAAACGTATCCCACCGCACCAAAAGTTCGCACTTTGGACATGTCAGCCCTTTGGCGTATCCTTTCGGGTTTATGTCGGGCAGATTCAAAAATATTTTATATCCGGGCAGTTTCCTTACGTATTCCATAGCCTCGCTTAACTTCGTCCCGTAGGCTATACCCGCTCTCGTTACCGACAGAGGCACATACACCAGCGTCATTTTTATTTTGAAATCGAACTTGGCAAACATGCCGAGATTATAGCCTTTTCGCTGTTGCGTCATGAAAACCGTGTCTATTTTATCCCCGTCGAACACCGCATAATATTTCTTCGGCGCATCGTCCGCTCGCTCCATAAAAGCCATAAACTTACGGGTAAGATAGATATTGCTGCCGACGACGGCATCCCACCCGTCGGGCAAATCCGCAACTTTTTCGTATACTTCAATCATTTTCCTATCTCCTTTTCCCAAACCGCGAATCTTCTGCATTCGCCGCCAATCAGCCGACGGTTCAGCAGTCGGCTTTTGTCATTGTTGTCCCATACGAAATTTGTTTCGATATATCTGTATTTTTCGCCCAAAATTACGTCCATGGCTTTCAAAAGCGCAACCGTTCCTCTGCCAAAGTGAGCCTGCTCCACGCCTATCGAATTCAATTTCACCGTATCGATTTTACGCTTTTTCGTCATACACGCCACAGCAAAAGAAATTACCGAAACAGGCTTGCCCGATTTGACGATACAATTGTAATCGGGATGCCAAAACAAAAATCCCACTTCTTTTCCGCCGTACATCAAAAACAAAAGATTCTCGCCCGACATTATCGGACGCATATCCTTCAAGAGTTCGTAAAAATGTCCGACCCGCGTAGGGGTGTAAAGATACGTGTTTCCTATCGTTCTGTCGCACAGCCCGCGCATGATTTCGCACTCCTGTTCGAATCTCTTGAAATCCGCCTGTCGCACCGAGTAGCCTTCCGACGGCACGCTTGCTTTGTACAGTTTTTCCCTCGCGTCTTTAATTTCGCAGCGATATGCCGTAAGCGTGTTGCACACGGGAAACGACGCGAAAAAATCCGAATAGTACATTTTGTTATAACAAGTGTCAAACGTATTTTTAAGCTGTGTCTGCGTCAAAATCCCCACACCGTAACTCAAATGCGCGTTGAGTCCGACAATAAGCCGTGTCAAGCCCTTGCTTTTCGTAAGCTCTTCGGCTTGCCGCAAAAGCATGCAAGCTGCTTTTTCCAAGCCGTACGTGCAGTCGAAAAATGCCAGCGACGCAAAATCCGTTTCGGGGGCATGTACCCACAGCGCCTGCGCCGCGCGCACATTTGACTTATCATTTGCATGCAATATCGCCGTGTCACAGGACTTCGCGAAATCCGTGGTTTTATACAGAAGCATATCCGCTACGAATTCCGCCGTTCCCGAGTATAAAACGTCGCCGCGGTATAACTTTTCGCGAAACTTTTTAAATTCGCTTATTTCTCGTCTTTCCATATCTTTCCGACCTCGTTATTTGTAAATTATATCACAGACACCGACGTGTTAGCAAGCATTCCGACACACCGACTTGACGTACAGACAAAAATATGATAAAATACGGTAAACCACCTAAGGAAGTCTTTCTATGGAAAAACTGAAAACATTTTTAAACAGCAGTTACACTCCGTACCAAACATGCGAAAACGCAAAAAACATACTTGCGGAACACGGATTCAAGCAGGTGGAGTTCGGACGTTTGGGAAAACTCGAAGTCGGCGGAAAATATTTTCTGTCGGACGGCGGCACTTTTGCCGCTTTCACCGTAGGCAAAGGCGACGGCGTTATGATTGCCGCGGCTCATACCGATTCGCCCATGCTCAAAATCAAAGGAAGAAATACACTTTCGGGAAATCCCGCCAGATTGGACTGTGAAGTTTACGGCGGTGCGATAAACTATTCTTTTTTGGATATGCCGCTAAAAATCTGCGGCCGTGTATGTACATGCGAAAGCGACACCGTAACGGCTCATAACGTAGTTTCGTCCTTTCGAGTGACCGCGCCGTCCCTTGCAATACATGTTCAGCGCGACGTAAACTCGTCGTTTTCGCCGTCGGTACAGACGGACCTGACCCCGTTCTTGGGCAGTCAATCCGATTTGCTCGCTTCGCTCGGTTTCGGTAAAAATGCGGCGGACTTCGATTTATACGCCTGCCCCGCCGCCGAGCCTTACGACAGCGGCGCAAACGGCGAATATCTCTGTTCTCCGAGAATTGACAATCTTACAAGCGTCTTCTGCGCTTTACAAGCCGTCTGCGCGGCAAAACCCAAGGGAATAAATATCTGTATCTGTTTCAACAGCGAAGAAACGGGCAGCCGCACAAGAACGGCGGCCGGCAGCGCATATTGTACAAATCTGATAAAGGAAATTTATGCGGCGGCGGGCAAAGGCAACTTCGAAAATGCAACCGACAAAACCTTGCTGCTGTCCGTAGACAATGCCCATGCCGTCCACCCCGCTCATCCCGAAAAAAGCGACCCCGTAACAAAAGCCGAACTCGGCGGCGGCATAACCGTCAAACAACACGTCAACTATGCGACGGATGCGCTCTCCTCTTCCGCAGTCAAAAAAATATTTACCGACAGCGGCGTAAAAGTGCAGGATTTTTATTCGAATTCGGATTTGCCGTGCGGTTCTACCATCGGACTTATCGCCGCACAGTCGCTCAACGTCCGCGCGTGCGACATCGGAATAGCACAGCTTGCAATGCACTCGGCATCCGAAATGTGCTCATACCGCGATATCGAAGCAATGACAAAAGGACTCACTGCTTTCTTCGGCAAAAGAGTAACTTTCACCGACGCAAGCGCGAAAACCGAGTAACCCCGAAAACAAAAACATCTCGGACTTACCGTAATTCCCACAGGGAATTTAATAAAACGCAAATAAAAAGGTTTAGGCATAGCGTTAAGCTGTGCCTTTTCTGTACTTTTTTTCGTGGACGAACTATGCTACTCGTAGCCTAGTGAGATATAGATATGTTTTATATTTCCCGCAAAATTCAATCGGTTGCGCTCTTTCATTTTTCGTGATATAATGATTGTACGATAAACAGTAATTTAACGGAGGATTATATGATAACCGAAAAGAATACAATAAAGATACGTTCCGAGTTCACAGCCGAGGCAAAAAAGGAACTTGTTGCGCCGTCGCGTAAAGCGAGCAACAAGTTGATTTTAGGCTCGCTCGCTTTTGCTTTTGTTTTTATAGTGCTCATATTCATATTTTATTATTTCAAAAAAACCGACTTAGCAGGGCTAATGTTTGGATTATTCCTGTTCTCTCTGCTGATAATGGCTTATGGCGCAATGATAAAGTACTCCATCAAAAAAGATTTGCAAAAATCAATGCCGCGTACTATATACGAATACGAGTTTTATAATGGCGGGATTGCCGCAAAGGAAGAGATTGAAGGCGAGATAATGCACATATCAAAATACTATGACCGTTCGATATGTAAAACGCTTGACGGTAAACGATATATGTTCCTTTACGTTTCCTCGTCGATGGCACTCGTTATTGATAAGTCATTGCTCTCACCCGAAGAGATTGCGACATTGAAAGCGATCTATTTTAAGGAGTATTCGGGTGATAGAATTAAACTTCCCGATTTCAAACCGGGTACGCCAGATTTCGTGCAAGTCGAAGAAATAACAGAAGAAAAACGCACCCAAGACCAACAATAGGTTTATTTCATTACAAAATTTTATAAAAAACAGATGACAAACATTGTGGCTATTATTTATCCGGTTCCGGTATAATGACTTAACTGTGCGCTAAATTTCATTTCTAAAAAGTTTGTAGTAAAAAGCTCTCGAACATATCGTTCGAGAGCTTTTGTCCTTGCTTGAAAGTATAACTCTTAATAATTTAGTTTTTTAATTCCCTATGGGAAGTGCGCTTTACCGACGCGGCTTTTGTGAGGTTAAACACGTTACATGAGTTTTTCGTAAAGCGACATTATATCCTCTTTCGTAGGAATGCGCGGATTGCCGGGGCGGCACGCGTCGTCCATGGCGGACTGTGCGAGAAAATCCAAATCTTCGCGCTTGACTATCGCTTTCAAATCGGCGGGGATACCGACGTCCGCGCCGAGTTTCGCCACGGCGTCCACTGCGGCTTTTCGGTATTGTTCCGCACTCATTTCGTCCACGCCCTTAACGCCCATGGCGCGCGCTATCTCGCGGTATTTCTCGCCGGTTGCGGGAGCATTGTACTGCATGACGGCAGGAAGCAATATGGCGTTGGCGACTCCGTGCGGCGTATCGTAAAGCGCGCCGAGCGGGTGCGCCATGGAATGCACTATGCCCAGTCCCACATTGGAAAATCCCATACCCGCGACATACTGTCCGAGCGCCATGCCTTCTCTGCCCTCTTTCGTGCCGGCAACCGCGCCACGGAGATGTTTGCTTATGAGCTCGATTGCTTTGAGATGGAACATATCGGAAAGCTCCCACGCACCCTGAGTGATATAGCCCTCTATCGCATGCGTGAGCGCATCCATACCCGTTGAAGCGGTTAGTCCTTTGGGCATTGTGCTCATCATATCACAGTCGACGATTGCGACTACGGGAATGTCGTGAGGGTCTACGCACACGAACTTACGGTTCTTTTCCCTATCCGTTATGACATAGTTTATCGTGACTTCCGCCGCCGTGCCTGCGGTAGTCGGAACTGCTATTACGGGCACGGACGGATTGGCGGTATCGACTGCGCCTTCGAGCGAACGCACATCTTCATGCTCGGGATTGGCTATGATTATGCCGACGGCTTTTGCGGTATCCATAGCCGAACCGCCGCCTATTGCGACTATACAGTCCGCCTTGGCTTTCTTAAACGCCGCGACACCGTCGAGCACGTTTTCGATAGTGGGGTTTGCCTGTATGCCCGTAAACAGCGAATAAGCTATCTTGGCTTTATCGAGCACGGCGAGTACTTTATCCGTAACCTTGAATTTCACGAGGTCGGGGTCGGAGCAAACCAAAACTTTCGTAAGTTTGCGTTTTTTGATTTCGGGCGCTATCGCTTCTATCGCTCCCGCGCCGTGATAGCTTGTTTCGTTGAGTACGAATCTGTTCATAATATATTTCTCCTTTTTATTGTTTTGGATATTCTTTCAAAAAAACAAAGCCGCGTTTTCCGACGCGGCTTTTGTAAGATGGCATTATTCTTCGTCGGAAGAAACTTCCTCGCCTGCCTGTTCGGCGGGTTCGGCCTTTTCATCCTGATGAAGTTGTTGTTCCGCTTGCGCGGGTTCGAGAGTCTCCTCTCCGTCGTCGTCTTCAAGCAGCGGCTGACCGTATTTTTCCCTGAGCTTGTTGAATTCGCTCATGACCGCGGCGTCTTTGTCCGCCTGCTTTTTGACCTTAGCCGCTTTCTTAGCCTCGACAGCCTGTTTCTCGGCGTCGCTCAATGCGTCGAAGCGCGCTTTTTCCGCCTGTTCCGCCGCAGCCTTCTTGGCGTCGTTTGCGGCTTTCTTGGCGTCTGCCGCCGCCTGTTTCTCGGCTTGTGCTTTTTGGTACTTGGCTTCTTCTTCCTCGAAATTCAGACCTTTCTTCTCACAGCGTTTACGCAGTTCATCTTTTCTTGCCTCATCCGCCGCGACCTCGGCTTCCGCCTCTTCGAGTTTCAGTCTTTGCGCGGGCGGTATATATTCGACGCCCTGCGCGAGAGCTGCGGCTCTTTGGTCTTTGACGATGGCTTTATGGTCGAACTTCGAGAATTTCTCGACTCCCATAAAAATGAATATCAGCACTATTACGCCGTAGCAGATTGTTTCGCCGCCGATGAACAGCCAGGACATACCTGCCTGCATGGCTTTGGAAGGACCGTTTACGACGAGTTCGGCATCGTACCCGACTGCGGAAAGCACGAGGTTGAGAACGCCGGTTGCTATACCCGTCATGCCTGCCATTATCGCTCCGTATATCGTCATGGTAAAGCCGTCGGTACGGAATTTATGCATTGCTTCCTGATGGTCGAGCACGTCGGCAAGCAGTGCAAGCGACAGATACATCGCAGGCGTCGAGCCGAGCGCTTTGATTACGAAAGACGTCGTGACGAGAGCGAAATTCTGAGGTGCAATGAAACCTATTGCGCCGCCTATCACGGAAAGAATGGCTCCGAACAGAATGGCTTTGCCTTTGCCTATCTTATTGGACAGCGGCCATGCGATGACCATGCCTACTGCGGTGGGAACCGCGCCTATCATGGACAGCAGTCCCTGCATTTGTCCGCCGAACTTGACGCTGTATGCGCCGTTGTCCGCAAACATCGTATAGCAGTAGTAAGTCTGCGAGACGTTTTTCAACATGCCGCCCAACTGGTAGAGGAAGAAGAATACAATCATTATCCACCAGTATCCGTCTTTGAAACATGCTTTGACCTGTTTGCCGAGAGGTGCGGCTTTCTTTTGCTCGCTTTCCTGCGCCGCTCCTTTTGTAAAGGATTCTTCGGTTATTCTTTCGCGAGTGAAATAGTATTCGATGAGCACGCCGAGCGCGGTTATGACGACAAGCGCGATTACGAATATTTTCCATGCGTTATACGAGCCAACTCTGTCGCCTTCCTTGAACAAAAGGTCGAGGAAGAACGGAAGTATCATCGAACACAGACCCATTGCGGCAAGCGCGGTCGCGTTGGATATGGTAGCCAGCAGCGAACGTCCTTTGCTGTTACGCGTCGACAGATTGACGAGCGCGGAATGGGACGTGAAGTAGAACGGATACGCCAATGCAAACCAAAGGTTATAGCCGATTGCGATGAGCACGGTTGTTATTATCTGCGTGTTTCTGCTTTCGAGTTTTGCGGGACTGGGCAAGAACACAAACAGCATCAAAAGCGCCAAAATACTTAAAGGCACGGACACCAAAAGCAAGGGTCTGGCTTTACCTGCGCGGGTCTTGCTCTTGTCCATGAGTCTGCCGATGAGTATGTTGCCGGCAACGACAAAGATGACGGAAATGACGGGCAGCCACGTAAAGAACCAACTTATCCACCGGTTCATTTGAAGGACGTCGGTCATGTATCTGTTGAAGTTTCCCGCCAAAATCGAGTTTGCCAAAAGCGCAAGCGTAGGTCCTATGAAATAGCCCAAGCCGCCTTCCGGAAAAATCTTTACGTTCGCGGATTTAACCTTGGTGGAAAGAAGAGGCGAGTCGAACACGGACTTCTTCTTTTTTTCCGCATTGTTGTTTTCCATTACATTTTCTCCTTCTAAAAACAAATTCAACCTACGGACGCAACCCCGTTTCGCATCCGCACATTGTTTTTATTATAGCGCGTTTGATTTGGCTTGTCAAGCAATGTATTTGCGGTTGGTACCGCAAAATGCACGAATTGTGTCAGACGCGGAGTTTTATATGTCGAGAAAATCTTTGCGGTAATTCACTTTGAACAGTTCGGCGAGTTTTACCATGTCTTCGTCTTTAATCGTGTTTATCCGAGGCAGATGACTTGTAAGCATAAAAATCTGCGCCGCCTTTTCCACGGTTTCGATAAGCCCGAAGGTTTCGTCGAGCGTTTTGCCTGCGCCGTATACGCCGTGCAGCGCCCATATAACCACTCGGAATTCTTTCATTTTTTCGGCAGTTGCCTCGCCTATCTCGTTTGTTCCGCAAAGCATCCAGGGCAGTACGCCCACTCCCTCGGGGAAAACCGCTATACATTCGGTGCACATTTCCCACAGTGTATGAGAAAACTTTCTCTCGTCGAGCGGATGCACATAGTTCATTGCAAGCAGGTTTGTCGGGTGCGAATGCATGACGACTCTGTTTGCGCAGTCGACTTTAAGCCGCGCGATATGGCTCATCATGTGCGCGGGAAATTCGCTGGTGAATTTGCCGCCGTCACGGTAGCCCCACAGCAGTTTCGCGGTGGCTCCGTCTTTGGATATACGGATTATGCCGAGGTTGGTTTCCGGGTCGGATTCGACGTTTTTGAAATATTTGCCCGTACCCGTAACGATGAAACATCTGTCGGCAAGCGGCTTTGCGTCGAAACCCGTCGGTATCTCCCGTACCGCTTTGTCTATATCGAGATACTCGGCGACCTGCTCTTTATCTATCATGTAACTTATATTGCCGCCGTTGCGCTCGTCCCACCCGAGGCGGTACATATTGGCTGCGGTACTGCACATGTCGCGGACGAAACCGGCGTCGAAAATATTTTTCATTTTATCGTGACCTCCTTGTCACATCGGATTTTTTTAAACTCTCTCTTTCAAAACCTTTTCTTCATACTTCATAACGTCGGCATAGAAATCGTCCGCGAGATTCTGTCTTGCGAGGTATTCGTTCCATATGTCCGCAAACGGCAGCATTTTCACGCTTTCGCGCAACGTCATAAGCCGCGTGAAGTCGCCTTCGCTTTGTGCCTGTTTGAGTAAGTCGTGAGGCTCGCACAGAGCGGCGAGCAGCGCTTTCTGCATGGCGCGATGACCTGTAACCCACGCGATTATGCGGTTTACCGACGCGTCGAAATAGTCGAGTCCTATTCTGACCTTTGCGGCGGCGTCGTTACGCACTATTTCGCGGGCAATCTCTCTTAACTCGTCGTCCAGAACTACGACGTGGTCGCTGTCCCAGCGCACGGGTCGCGAAACGTGAAGCGCGACGGTATCGTAAAATGCGAGCAGCGAAGGGATTTTGTCCGAAACGTATTCGGTAGGATGATAATGACCCGTATCGAGCAGGCAGCAGATACCGCGCCCGGCTGCGTAGTTCTGGCAGAATTCGCTGCTGCCGACGGTGTAACTTTCCACGCCGATTCCGAACACTTTGGATTCCACTGCGGGTATAACCCATTTTTCGTCGTAGCCGTCGAGCATTTCATCGAGCGATTTTTTCAGTCGCAGCCGCGGCGACAGACGGTCGGCGGGCACATCCTTATATCCGTCGGGCGTCCAGATATTGACAAGCGACGGCGAAGAAAACGCTTTGCCGAGCTCCGCCGCGATTTTAAGCGACGCTCTGCCGTGACGCACCCAGAAAGAGCGGACTTGCTCGTCGGGAGAGGACAGAGTGAGTCCGTCCTTCATTTTGGGATGAGCGAAGAAAGTCGGATTGAAGTCTATGCCGTCGAGCCCGAGCCTTTTGGCAAAGTCCACCCATTCCGCGAAATGCTTTATTTCGTACCCGTCGCGGTCGATTCTGCCCCTGTCCTTTCCGAGCACGGCGTAAGACGCATGCAGGTTAAGGCGTTTTTTACCGGGCATGAGCGAAAAGGCTTTTTCGGTATCCGCGAAGAGCTCTTCTTTCGTGCGGGCGCGCCCCGGATACGAACCCGTAGTCTGTATTCCGCCCGTAAGGTTTTGCGCACCCTCCAAACCGAGTACGTCGTCGCCCTGCCAGCAGTGCACGCTTACGGGGATTTCTTTAAGCGCGTCCATTGCTTTTTCGGTGTTTACGCCTATATCGGCGTAGATTTTTTTCGCGCTTTCATAGCGTTCGTTTTTCATACAGTTACCTCCGTGATGTCGAATGATTTTTTTATTATAGCCGCCGATTTCGCCGCGTCTTTCAACTCGCCCGTTCCGACAGCCTGCATTATTATGTTGCCTACTGCCGTGGCTTCCGACGGACCCGCTATTACTTTTTTGCCGCAAAAGCGTGCGGTAAGTCTATTGAGCAGTTTATTGTTACAGCCGCCGCCTATCACGTTTACGGCTTCGAATCGGCTGCCCGTGAGTTCTTCGAGCTGTCCGACCGCCTCTTTATAGCTTTGTGCGAGAGAAGCGAATATGACGTAAGCGATTTCGCCTACGGACAGTTTTTTCCCGACGGCGGCTTCGATTTCGCCTATCATGCTTTTCGGAGCGAGGAAACGCGAATCGTTGACGTCGACGCGGAGCGGCGTCGGATTTTTCTCCGCCTCGTCCGCAAGAAATGCGAACGAATGAATGTATCCGAGTTCTTCGCGCACGCGCTGAATCATCCACAGCCCCATGATGTTCTTTTGAAACCTGAACCCGAAATTCAGTCCGCCCTCGTTGCTGTAATTGCACTTCATACTTTCGGCGTCCGTATGCGCGTTTTCGCAAGGCACTCCGAGCAAGGACCACGTGCCGCTGGATATGTAGCACTGCCCCCTGTCGAGCGGCGCGCCTATCACTGCGGAAGCGGTATCGTGCGAGGCAACATGCATTACGACGGCGCTGCATCCGACCTTTTCGGCAATCGACGGCAACAGTCTGCCGCACGTTTCGCCCGGTAAAGACAGCGTGCCGACGAGCAAAGATTCGTCTATGCCTGCACAGCGCAGAATTTCGGCGTCCCATAAGTGAGTGGACGCATTTACCATTGCCGTGGACGTGGCGTTCGTGTACTCCTGCTTTTTGACGCCCGTAAGCAGATAACCGAAATAATCGGGCAACATGAGCATGGTTTTCGCATTTGTCGCTCTGCCGCTTAAAATATCGTCGTACAGTCCGTAGAGAGTGTTGAACGGCTGATACTGTATGCCTGTGCGCGAATATATTTGTTCGAACGGCATAACTTCTTTGTGGAATTTCTCGGCTGCCGCCGCACCCCGTCCGTCGCGGTAAGCATACACGGGCGGAATTATTCTGTCGTCCTTATCGAGCAGAACGTAATCGACCGCCCAGGTGTCTATTCCTATACAGTCGGGAGTATAACCCGTTTCCGATGCAATCTTTATGCCCGTAAGTATTTCTTCGAACAGACGTTCGACGTCCCATACCAATCTGCCGTTAACGTTTTTCATGCCGTTGGCAAAACGGTAAACTTCTTTTATTTGCATTTTGCCGCCGCTCAGTCTTGCGGCTATATGCCTGCCCGACGAAGCGCCTATGTCTATTGCAAGGTAAGTATTCATGCTTTCTCCTTTCCGAGCGTTTCTTTTATCGAGTCCGTAACTGCATCCGTGACCGTTTTCGCGTACCGAGTCATTGCGCCGATGCGCGCTGCATATATCTTTTTCATGCCGTCCTCGATAAATCCGTGACGCATTTTCGCGTATACCGAAAGCGTTTTCACGCCCGCGCCGAGCAGTCTTTTTTCAAACAGTTCTGCGTCGCACGCAAGGCGGTCGCCTCTGCACTTTACTATTAGTGTGGGCGGAAACAGGGATAAGGAGGCGTCGTCGGCATAAAGCGGCGATACGAGAGGGTCTTTACGGTTTTCCCTGCCCTCGCAGTAGATTTCGGCGAACGTATCGAGGGTGCGCGCAGTGAACGTGAACGGATAGAATTTCCTTTTTGAGCCTTTTTTGTAATTGTCGAGCGCGGGATAGTCAAGCACGAGCATATCGGGGATACGGTTGTTTTCGCCGATGTTCTTCAATGTAAGAGCGGCGGCGAGGTTGGCTCCCGCACTGTGTCCTATAAGAACCAGTTTTTCGGGGCAGACCTTTTCCGAAAGCATTTCAATCTGCTCGGCGCACTGGTTCAATTGCGTCGGATACGCGCGTTTGTAAGACAGCGTATAATCGAGAGAGGCGACGCTGTGTCCGCTTGTTTTGTTTAAGTAGGCGCAATACGCGTCCTCATCGTAAACGCTGTTATACAGAAATCCTCCGCCGTGCACGGTGACGATAAGCGTACTGTCGCCGCGGTAAAACAGCGTCGTAATTTTTTCGCCGCAAATTTCGGAAACGATTTTTTCGCCGTAGACCGTTCCCTTTTCCGCGGCGGCGCGTCGTTTTATATCCTTTTTGCGAGCATAAGCTTTCAATAATCCGTGCTTCATTTGCTAAGCGGTTCCCTCCGCAAAACGGTATACGCCGCCGTCAAGCATACGTTTTTCTCCGCTCGGCAGTACCAGTTCGCAATGCGTATTCATGGGTACTTCGACATCTATTTCGAATCTGCCTTGTACGATACGCCAGCTCGACGAAAGTTTGCCGTAAGGAGTGACCGTACTTGCCGCGGCTCGGGTAAGTCCGCCGCCGACTACGGGCGCGATACGCGAAGTCTTATACCCCGCCGCGAGCGGTTCGATGCCCGCGACGCGCTTGTAAAGGAAATCGCCGACCGCACCCGACGCATAGTGATTAAAAGAAATCATACCGCCAGTGCCGTCGCTTTCGCCCGCATTGAGCGTTCCGTCGGATTTGAGTCCGTCCCACCTTTCCCAAATCGTCGTGCCTCCTGCCTTTACTTCGTACAGCCAAGAGGGACACTCTTCGTTCATGAGCATTTTGTATGCGACGTCGGCTCTGCCGTTGTCGGCGAGTGCGAAAAGAATGTACGGGGTGCCGGGAAAACCCGTGCCTATTTTATAATCGTTCTTCTCAACCAGCGCGGCGAGATTGTCGGCGGCGGCTTTTGCCGTTTCGGGCGTAAATATGCCGTAATGCAACGGAAGCACGTAAGCGGTTTGGAACTGAACTTTAAGTTTTCCTTTTCCGTCGGTGAGCACGTCGCGGTAAGCCGCTTTGACCTTTTCCGACAGTTCGCGGTATTTCTTTGCGTCGCTGTCTTTGCCGAGAATGCGCGCTATTTCGCCCACCAGTCCGCTTGTGCCTGCAAGCGAAGCGGTTGCCGTCCACGTGCGGCGAGCCTGCCACTGCGACATTTTGGGAAGGTCGGGACACAGCCAATCGCCGAAATGCAATATGCCCGGCGTATTCCAGATGTATCTTTTTTTGCCGACGCTCAAAAATCCCGCCCAAAATTTGCAGGCTTTGACGTATTTGCACATGGTGGGATACATTTTTTCGAGCAGTTTTTTATCGCCTCGGGCAAGGTACTCGGCATAAGGGACAAGCACGCATGCGTCGCCCCAGAAATCCACCGCCATGACCGGCATGGTTGCCGGAAAACCGTAGCCCTGTACGGGAACGGTGTTGGGGATGCCGCCCGACTTCAACTGCTCGTCTTTGACGTCGCCGAGCCACTTTTCCAAAAAGCGCGACATGTCGAAGGCGAAACATGCGGTCGACGCGAACACGGCTATGTCGCCCGTCCACCCCATGCGTTCGTCGCGCTGAGGGCAGTCCGTAGGTATATCCATAAAGTTGGATTTCGCGCTCCACATTATATTTTCATGCAAGCGGTTGACGCGCTCGTCGCTGCACTCGAACGAGCCGATTACATTCATATCGGAATACAGCGCAAGCGCGCTCAATTCGATATTCTTTTCGTCGATACCCTCGACGGACACATAGCGAAAGCCCATATAGGTAAGGCGCGGACTGTACGTCTGCTTTCCGTCGCGGCAGATATATTCGGCTGTCTGTTTGGCGCTGCGGAGCAGTTTCATGTTCGGCGTGCCGTCGCCGTTAAGCAATTCGCCATGGCGGAAAATCACCTTTTGACCGTCGCTGCCGTTTATTTCGGCTTTTATAACTCCCGCAAAATTCTGTCCGAAATCGTAAACAAGCAGGTTCCATACCCTGTTTACAGACACTGGCGTCATGGTTTCGTGCGCCTTGACGGGCGCGCCGAACGCCGCGACGATTCGCGGTTTTATCTTTATTTTTTCTTTGACGGCGGCATGAAGCGTCCCGTCCTGTGCCGCGTCGATTCTGCCGTCCGCGGTTTCGCCGTCGTAAAAATCGCTTTTGAGATATCTGCACGAAGCAGACACGAGCCACGAAGAATCCGTGCCTATCGTTTGTATGCTGCCGTCCGTGTAAACGAGACGCACTTCGGCGAGAAGCGACTGACGCGGCGCGGTGATTCGGTTTTTGCGAGTAAACACGAACGAACCGACCGCCCAACCGCCGCCGACGAATGCGGCGAGAGTGCCGCCGCCGCGCAGGTTTTCGGTAACGTCGTAAACGCAGTACTGCAACGTATGTTTATACGAAGTAAATCCGGGAGCGAAATATTCGTTTCCTATTTTCTCGCCGTCTATTTCGAGCTCGAATATTCCGAGCGCGGTGCAGTAAATCCTTGCCGAAACCAGCGTTTTTTCGGGGTTCGGTTTTATTTCGCGCACAAAAACCATGGGGCGCGGCGAAACCTTTTTCTCCGTGAACTTATAATTGCCGTCGGTAATGAACGAACCGCTCCACGGCGTATCCAGTCTGCCCGTTTCGAAGGATATTTCACCGTGCGCGTTTTCGCCGCCGTCGTCGGCAGCGTCGATTAGCGCGGTGTAACGGGTGAACGGCGCAAGCGGCGCGCCGCCGTAAGAGAGAATTTCGCCGGGAAGAATCTCGGCGCTCCAATCCCCTACCGTAACGGTAGCCGTCTTTACGTAAGCGCCGTTTCGGTCGGACTCGCAAAAAAAAGAAAAACGGGGGCTGCGGTTATCGGTCACGCACCCGCTTTCCAGTCCCTCGCATGTAAATCTTTTTATTTTAAACATAGTCGCCTCCCGAGTACGGACTTCGATTACGACCTCTCCCGTACATAATTATAAACCGCATTGCGGCATTTGTCAATAAATGGGTTCCCTCTTTGAAATAAATAGGGTTTGTTTCCGAATGTTTCCCGCCCCGCCGCACGCCCTGCGCAAAGGGGGAACAAAAACACAGAGGTGATTTTCGGGGGCGGGCATACAATCGGATTCGGATTATGAAAGCTTTGTTGTACTATTCCCGTTATCGGACTTACCGCCGCAAACACACGTCTGCGGCTTTAAGTCCTGTTTCGGGGAGGGGGACATGTTTGTTTATCAGGCTTCTTTCCTGTCGCGCACGACGTTGAAGAACAATCCCACAAGCGTGACCGCGAGCGTTATTCCGTACATCACTATCGTAACGATGGAATGATTGACTGCCGCAAACGCCGCTTCGTTGCCTTTTTCGAGGTCGGAGCCGAGTACGACGCCGAAGTGATATACTCTGGAACCTATAAACTGCATCATCGGGGTTATTACGAACGCCGCCGCAAGAACCGCGATTATATCGAGAACGATACGCACATAAGGATTCTTGGCAAACTCGAACTGACTGAGAACAAGCACTGCCGCTATCATTACTATCGCAAGACTGCTGAACGTGAGCACCGCACGGTCGGCGGCTGCCTCGAAAAAGTAATCTATCTTAACATCCGCGCTGTACATGCATACCGAAACTATCGCAAAGACGAGCGCAACAATAAGCGCGTAGAATGCGATACCTTGTTTTTTAAAGAAATTCTTTACGGCTTCCATTTACTTTTCCTCCTCTTTCTTACTCTGTACCAAAGTGACCGCATACAAAGCCACACCGCCTGCCGCGAGCAGTCCGAATAAGACTTCGCATACGATAAGCGTCGCGCTCCACCAGGTCACGTTGCGTATGACGCGGCTGCTTGCGTTCATTCCGTTCATTGCATTGGAATTTGCGTAAGCATACCACTGGTAGTGCATGTTTTCTCTGAGCTGTTCGTTGAACTTTGCGTCGTTTTTAAGATAGTCTTCGGTGAAGTATGCCCACGAATTGAGCTTGTTGTTCGTGTGGTCGTCTTTACCGCCGCCGTTTGCCATCATCGTAATGCCGCCCATTATCGTTTCGGTGGGAAGGAACATATACTCGCCGTTTACCATATCGGTGGTAAGCAAGCCCTTGAAGCCCCATTCCTTTCTGAGAATGTTTTGCATAAGTCCTTCGTGACCGTTGATATACGAGCATCCGATTCTGTTGAACGCGGTCATGCCTGCAAGGCAGCGTCCGCTTTCGAATGCTTTTTGGAAGCAGCGGAGTTCGCCTTCGCGCGCGGTCTGTTCCGTCATGAACTCGCTGAGTCCGTAACGGTTGTATTCGATTGCGTTGAACGCAAAGTGCTTGGGTCCTACGAGGCAGCCGTAATCGAGCGCCTTATCAACCATTTCGACCAGGCTATACGCCGAAAGAATCGGGTCTTCCGAGAAGTATTCGTGCGTTCTGCCCTCGTAAGGACTGCGGTGCTGATTGGCGCCGCCCGCCCAGATGCTGGGACCGCCGGTCCAAAGCGACATGTTGCCGAGCTGTCTGCCGTATTCGGCGAGAATTTTCTTATCGAACGTAGCCGCAAGCACGGGCGCGTTGGGCGTAGTATTGAACTTGTAGCCCTTATATTCCTCTTTCTGGGACTCTTCGTAAAGAGGGTTGGGATTTTTCTCATCCGTTCTTACCTGGTCGCCGAGAGCGATGGAGGAATAACCGTTGGGACCGTCCGCCTGTTTTGCAAACGGGTTTTGAATGCTTTCGAGCGTCCAGGTCGAGTTGCCTCCGATTGCGACGATGTGCATAGCCTCGTGAAGAGTTATCTGGTCGAGAAGCGAATCCCAGCGAGGGTCGTCGAACGCAACGCCTTTCATCGCGCCGAGAGAAAGTTTTTCCTCTCCTTTATCCACGCCCCACTTTGTGGAAACGTTGTCGTCCTGACTTGCCTTATAGGTATGGTTGCGCAGCTGCTTAATCATTTCGGCATTTGCCACGATACCTTCCTGACGCGTCGGGAAAGTGGTGTCCCAGTTCTTTCTCGAAAGATACGTTACCGAATTCGGCTTGTAGTAGTTGAGGTCGGCATTGTCGAGCTGGTTGGTTATCTTGGTGCCGTTGGCGCTGGTGGAAAAGTGCGAGGTATCGCGGCCGCCGTGATTCCAAGTTCTCACATTGGAAGCCTTGCCTTCCCCATCCGCGCCGGTTTTGCCCTGAGCGGCAAGCACATTGTTCACCGCCTCGTGAGAGCCGTTGCCGATTGTGAAGTAGTATGTTCCCTCGTCGAGAATGTAGGTTTTTGCGACTTTGCTGTCGTAGGAAGCAAGGTCGGACAAATCCGCGGTTATCGTGATATCCACGTCCTTGCCCGCTTCTATGACATCCGTTTTTTCGTAATCGAGAAGCTGTATTGCCGATTTTTCTATGAGATTGTCTTTGTCATATTGCGTATACGGTACGGAAGCGTAAAGTTCGACCGCGTCTTTACCTGCCACGCTGCCCGTGTTTTTCACGTTTACGACGGCGGTAACGGTTTTCGCACCCTTATCCACGCTTACGCTTTTGAGAGTCTGTTCGAACGTCGTGTAGGAAAGACCGAAACCGAACGGGTAAAGCACTTCGTCCTTATACGACCATGCGGTTGCGCCCTCTTTCGCGCCTTTCGCCGACGTAGCTTTCGTGGCGGAAGCGTCTGCGACCGAATCGTAATATCTGGTTTCGTAGTATTTATAACCTACGTAGATACCCTCTTGATAGACCGTATATGCGGATGCGCGGAGATTCTGTGCGCTGACGGCTGCTCCGACTCGCTCGCCGTTAACAAGCTTTGCCGTAATGTCAATATCGTTTTCCGTGGTTGCTATCTCGTCGAGATTGGAATAGTTGAATATATCCCAGTTTTGAGCGGCGGGAGATGCGCTGTTGTCGTAAGCGTAGGTGTCGGGAAGTTTGCCCGAAGGATTTACTTTGCCCGTCAGAATGTCGACAACCGCACTCATGCCGTATGCGCCCGGAGTGCCTATCCAAAGGATGGCGTCCACGCCGTCGTCGTTTGCCACTTCGGGAATTTCCATTGCCGAGTTGGAATTTATAAGCACGACGACTTTTCCGTCTGCGCCGACGTTGTTTTTAGCCATGGTAATCATGGCGCGTTCGGAATCGGAAAGACCGAGAGGGTCTTTTGCGCCCTCATTGGTTTCGCCCGCGCCCGTATTTTTCACGCCTTTGAGTCCGGGGATATAGTCTCGACCTTCGGAATTCACTCTGCCGAGAACTACGATTGCCGTATTATACTCGCCGAAATCCGCCGTTGTCACGCCTGCGTCTTTTGCTTCGAGCTCCGCCTGCGACACCTCGTTGATGTCGAAACGGTAGCCGTTGCCTTTGTTGCCGGTGTCCCATTCGTCGGCGTTTATCATGCCGAAGCCGCCGGCTATCGTAGACACGGCTCTGTATTTGCCGTCGTTTACCTTATACGCTTCGCTCATTCTCGAATTGACGGTGAAACTGTTTGCGCTGAGCGCGTCGACAAGAGAAATCTGAGGATGTCCCTTTGACGCATTATTTGCGGCGCCGCTGCCCATCTGTCCGCCGAATACGTTAGAGTACGCCGCTTTGCCGACAAGCGTAACTTTCCGCTCTGCGGATTTCAAAGGCAATGCGCCGTTGTTTTTCAAAAGCACGGCGCCGTTTGCTTCGACGTTTTGCGCAAAGGTCTTGTTCTGTTCTATCATTTCCTTTGCCGTCGAATAGTCCGACTTATAAGTATATAAGTCTTCGCCCTCTACCGTTTCGGTTATTACGGTAAAGCTTTTTGTGCCCAGCGCTTCGTCGACCGTACCGATATTCGCTTCTGCTATGCCCGTACCGATGACGATAAGAGCGAAGAGCGAAACGAATACGGCAGTGACACCGCGCCATATAGGCAATGTCTTCTTTGAGAACATCTAAGTTCCCTCCTTCTTAATATATTTTCTTGTATGACCGCCGTGCGTACGCTTGACCGCACGATAATCACAGGATACCGAAATTATAGACCTTTTTCGGTATTTCTTTCAAGAAAAGTTTTATTTTCTATATGGATAATTTTTAAGGATTGAATTTTCCGACGCGCAGAAAAAGCGGCAATAATCACTTATTCCGCTTTTCGACGAATATAATTTTTTTATCAGCGATTTATGACATTTACGTTCATGCTCCGTAAGAAGGCGACAGCGGAGTCGTCGGCGTTTGTGATAATCGCATCGTAATCGGCAGCGGAGCAAGTGCGGTAAAGCGCCGAAAGAGCGAACTTGGTTCTGTCGACCAATAAAATTCTTTTTCGGCTTATTTCGAACGCGCGGCGTTTGAGCTGCATGGTTTCCATCGAATGTTCGTAAGTATCTCCGTCTTCCAGCGCCGCGCAAGAGGACAGCATCAAATCGACTTTAAACTTGGACAGAGCGGCGCACGTCATGCTGCCCGTGACCGAATTTGTATTGAAGTAGACCTGACCGCCCGGAACGATGACGGTTACATTTTCTTTACGGCTTAATTTTTGCGCTATCTGCAAGCCGTTGGTAACTACGGTTTT
Source organism: Clostridia bacterium (assembly GCA_022793815.1). GTDB lineage: Bacteria > Bacillota > Clostridia > Christensenellales > Pumilibacteraceae > MGBC157735. Next base: position 171,861 of record JAAWDP010000003.1, read on the forward strand.
ATAAGATAGATTTATTCTCTCGGCAAGAGCAAGACATGTGGACGAATTGTCTATGAATACGCTTTGAAACTCGGGCAGAGATTTTAGCGCGACGGAAGCGGTTATTTCCTTTTCCTTTGCATTTTTTTCGGCGCGTACGAAAATGGAAACTTCGTCCGCCTTTTCGTTGTATATCGCTCCGCCGCGGCTGCGTTCTATCATGCCGAGTCGCTGCATTTCTTTAAGGTCGCGGCGAATGGACGCCGGCGATACAAAAAACACTGCCGCAAGTTCTTCCACACTCGCCTTTTGTTTTTCCTTCAAATATTTCAGTATTCCGTTTATTCGCTCGTTTATAAACGTATCGCCCGCCATTTTACCGTTCTCCGTCTTTAAAAGTTCGATTTTTTGCGCAAAATTGCGCGTTCATGCTCGAATTGTATCATATTTATGCTTATTTGTCAAGATTTTTGGAAACTTGCACAAAAACGAACACAAAAGCAATAATATATGATATTATAGGTGTGACAAGAGATTAAAGACGTTTTAGATGAGCAAGAACCTTAAAAAAGTTTTCGAAGCCAAAGGAGGGGACATCATGTTGGCAAAACGTAAAATAATCAAATATCCGTTATCTGTACGCGCGGAAATAAGCCGCAACCGCTCGGACATCGAGGCGCATTGGCACGACGACTGCGAGTTTATCGAAATCGTCGGCGGCACCGCCGAAGTGTGCGTGGGCTTGGATAAGTACGAAGCCAAAGCGGGCGACATTTTCTTTGTGAGCGACAAAACCGCTCACGCCGTTATCCGCGCAAGCGAAGATTTTTGTTCGCGGCACCTCGTTTTCGACGATACGGGCGCAATGCGCATTGCAAGCGGCAACGTATTAAACAGTGCACTGCTTGCGGGCAGTTACGGCTTTGACGGCACAGTAAACGAAATGGAAAGAGAACTCGGTGAAAAAGCGTCCTACTACGAACATGCGGTAACGAATTTGCTTACCATGCTGGTCATAGACGTGATGCGCGGCGAACCGCACTCTCGGCGCGATAACGCATACGAAGAACCGACTTTCGGAAAACTGTTGCAGAAAATAGAGGACTGTTACGAATTTTTCTCTTTCGAGGATGCGGCGGCGTTTATGAACCTTTCTCCCGTCTACTTCTCGGCTATGTTCCATAAACACGTGGGCATGACGTTTTCGAAATACATAAACGGCGTGCGCGTGGAAAAAGCGGTCAAGATGTTACAGCGTCCCGGGATAAAAATCACAGATGTGGCAATGAGCTGCGGTTTCGATACGATACGTAATTTCAATTACGTATTCCGCAAGTACACGGGGCATGCGCCGAAGCAGATACCCGACGGCTACCGTTTCGAAAACGGCTGTCTTGCTTGCGCGACGGAAGCCGAGTTATCCCCCCCCCGAAAATAACGCGGTCGAAATATAATTTGCTTTTCATCCCAAATTTCATATACAGAGAAATCCGCCGAAAATATCGGCGGCTTTTTCATTTAATTGTTGTCAGCGTTTTACGGGTATTTCCACGGATGCGTCCGAATAAGGACTTTCACCCGAAACGGTGATTGTTTCCGCGTTTGCGAAAGGTTTTATAACCGCGAGAGCTTCGCCGTAATACGTGTCCGTAACGTCGCCGTCGTAGCTGCGCGAAATATCCATATAGGAACAGCCGTTGCCGAGCGCGATAAGTCTGCCGCCCGTCACTTTGATTTTCACATCGCCGCGTGCAAGAGGTTTGACCGTTTTATCGGCGTCGGTATATGCGATACGGACATAGCAAAGTTCGTCTGCCGTCACCGCTTCTTTTTCGGGAAGCAGCGAAAGCACTGTTTCGTCCCCTGCCGTCTTCATGCTCACGCAAGCCGTTTCGGCGCCGTCTTTACCGTAAGCGACAGCCGTTGCTTTGCCGTCGTAATATTTTGTTTTGAAAACCGCTCTGCCGTTTGCGTCGATTTTCTTTACGCCTACGCTCTTGCCGTTTATTATGAGTTCGACTTCAAAGTCGCGGCTGTAAACTTCGACCGAAGTTTTTCTGCCGTTCATGCCGTTCCACGACCAGGAAGTTTTCGCATTGGTCATTTTCCATGCCGAAGGCGAGTGTCTGTCGAAAGCGGTATCTACGGGAACTGCGGCAAAGGCTAATTTGTCGAGTCCGTACATGACGCGGGTATACGCGGCTTCGCCGCCTCCTCTGCCCGTTATGTCGAGTCTGCCGCTGCCTGCGGTTATCCATCCTGCACCGCTGCCGAAAGCCGGCGCATACTGTCTGTACTCCCATGCGCCTATTCCCGCTTCGCCGAGATAATCCATACCCGCCCACACAAAATCGCCGATTATGCGTTTGTTCTTTTCGGCGAGCTTGGTGTAAGCGAACGTATCTTTACAGAACGTTTCGCTTCCGAGAATCAAACGGTCGGGATATCGTTTCAAATCCTTCTCATATCTGAGTATGCCGTAGTTATATCCGGCAACGTCCATATTGGCAAAGGCGTCGCGCGTCTTGACGTCGCTTCCGTGCAAAGTCGCGCCCCATTTCATGAACTTATCGCCCAAAATCCCCGCAATCGTATTGAAGAACTCGCTGCCCACTTTCTTCTTTTTCTTTTTTCCGCGCTGCGCCTCCGCCTTGGCTTTTTCTGCTTTTGCGGCTGCCTTTTTGGCTTTTTTGTCGCTGTACACACCGAAGCCCATACTGCTGAGAAAATTGAAGAATATGTTTATGCCGCAAGTTACGGGACGCGTATCGTCGAGTGCATGAAGGTAATCGGTCATGCGCCGCGTCCACTCTATGCCCTTCTTCTGCGCGGTTTCGGACACTTCGTTTCCCGTGGAATACATCACTACGCAGGGATGGTTATAATCTTTATCCACCATGTCTTTCAGGTCTTTATCCCACCACTCGGAAAAATAATTCACGTAGTCGTACTCGGTTTTATGAATATACCAGACGTCTACGTACTCGTCCATAACCAGCATGCCGAGACGGTCGCAGGCTTCGAGCAGGGCTTTGCTGCACGGATTATGTGCGCTACGCAGGGCATTGTAGCCCGTTTCTTTCAACAGCCGAACTTTCCTTTCCTCTGCGGTTTTGTAAGCGCAGGCGCCGAGTATGCCGTTGTCGTGATGTATGCATGCACCGTTTATCAAAACACGCTCGCCGTTTATTTCGAAACCGCGTTCGGCGGTGCACGTAACCGTTCTTATGCCGAAAGACGACTCTGCGGCATCATCGCCGTACACCGCTTTGATTTTGTACAGATAAGGATGCGACGGCGACCATAATTCTGCGCCCTGTATTTCGATTTCGGCTTTGCCGCCGCAAGTTACGCTTTCCGCAGCCTTTTCTCCGTCGGGTCCGAAAACGACGAGTCCGCATTCGCCGTCGCCTGTTGTTTCGACAGTGACTTCCACCGTTGCGGGAGCCGTCGAGAGCGTTTTTATTTTAAGTCCGTTCGGCTTGATATGGCGTTTGTCCGCCACATAAAGCAAGACATCGCGGTAGATTCCCGCGCCGCTGTACCAACGGCTGTTCGGCTGGTCGCTGTTTTTGACGGTAACTTTTATTTCGTTTGTTTCGCCGTACTTCAAAAAAGGGTCGGCGCACACGAAAAAGCCGATATATCCGTAAGGACGGAAAGCGGCTTTTTCGCCGTTTATAAATATTTCGGCACACTTGTAAACTCCTTCGAATTCGAAGTATACGGTTTTTTCGCGCCACGACTCGGGCACATCGAAAGTTTTGGTATATTCGTAATCGTATGCTTCGAACCAGCCTATGTTATGTTCGCCGAGCGCATCGTCGCTTCTTTTTTCGTGTATCATGGCATCATGGGGAAGGTCGACCTTTTCACCTTCCGAATCACAGCCGATGCGCGTAAAAATCCAATTGTCGTTAAATAACGTCGCAGTCATAATTTCCCTCCGAAAAATACAATTCCGCCAAGCAAATGCCGAGCGGACTTTTCATCTCTTTTAACCTTTCGGTTATATTATACCCCAAAACAAAAGAATTGTCAAGACGAATTTTGACTTATGCCCGACATTTTTTTAGCGGCATTTTTTATGTTTCGAACGGGAATTTCAGATTTATGAGCGAGCGAACCGAATCAAGCAGACGCATTGTTTCGAAAGTAGCGGAGGGCGGAACGAAACGGCTTTGTTTTGCTCCGCTTTCGATTTCGGCGGCGACATTGCCGAACTGTACGAGCATTGCGTTTTTCTCTCCCTTTACAACGGTTTTTCCCTGCGGCGTTTTAACCGTGAAACCGCCGCCGCTGTGGTATGCACCCGAAGTCACCGTGCCGCCCTCGCAGACTATTTTCATGCGCTCTCCCACCGAACGAAGCGATTGAACCGAAGTTTTGATTTCGACACGGAAGCCGTCGTATAAAAGCTCTATGTCGTCTTGTATGTCAACTCCGTACTTAAAACGGGCGCGTGCGGTTATATTTTCGGGATAGCCGAAAAGGCGGCATGCAAAGGACAGCGGATAGACGCCCAAATCAAGCAGCGCGCCGCCCGCAAGAGAGCTTTTGAGAATGCGGTTGTTTTTGGAAAAGGCTATCGGAAGGCAGAATGACATTTCGGCTTTTTTCACCTTGCCCAGCTTTCCGCTTTCGAACAGTTTTTTCATTTCGATTGCCGGACGGTTGAACTGCGTCCACATTGCCTCGCAAAGATAAACCCCCTTTCTCTCCGCCTCCGCGAAAAGTTTTTCGGCTTGACTTTCGTTTACGGCAAAAGGCTTTTCGAGTAGCACGGGTTTTCCGCACGCGAGAACGCGCTCCGCAATTTCACAGTGCGCATTGTTTGTGACGCAGACATACGCCGCGTCCACGTCATTGCGCTTTACGGCGTCCTCGACGGAGGAATATGCCGTCGCTCCGTACTTTTCCGCAAGACTTTCGGCTTTACGGCAGGTACGGCTGTACACGGCTTTGAGCGCATGTGCGCCGCCGATAACTCTTTTTGCAACCGAGCGCGCAATGGCGCCCGCTCCGATAAATGCCCAGTTCAAAATGCTGCTCCTTCATAAAAAACAAAGGCGTACACTGCCGCAGACTTAACCGCGTCGGATGTACGCCCGTTTGTCATATTATTCCCATTCTATTGTTGCGGGGGGCTTGCCCGTTATGTCGTAGACTATGCGGTTTATATGCCCGACTTCGTTGACTATGCGGTTGGAAACGGTTTCGAGCACATCGTAAGGAATACGCGCCCAGTCTGCCGTCATGCCGTCCACGCTTGTGACTCCGCGAAGCGCCAGCGTGTAATCGTAGGTCCTTTCGTCGCCCATTACGCCGACGCTGCGGTTACCCGTGAGCACCGCGAAATACTGCCAGATTTTGCCGTCGAGGTCGGCGCGCGCTATCTCCTCGCGGAAAATATAATCCGCCTCTTTGAGAATGTCGAGTTTCTCGCGCGTTACGTCGCCGATTATTCTTATTGCGAGTCCGGGTCCCGGGAACGGCTGACGCATAACTATCGATTTGGGCAGTCCTATTTCGAAACCGCAGGCGCGCACTTCGTCTTTGAACAAATCGCGCAGCGGCTCGACTATCTCTTTGAAATCAACCACGTCGGGCAGCGCTCCGACGTTGTGGTGGCTCTTTATCACGGCGGATTTGCCCTTGCCGCTTTCTATCACGTCGGGATAAATAGTGCCCTGTACAAGATAGTCCACCTTGCCTATTTTCTTTGCTTCGCGCTCGAACACGCGGATAAACTCCTCGCCTATTATGCGGCGTTTGGTTTCCGGGTCGGTGACGCCTTTGAGTTTTTCGAGGAATATTTCGGAAGCGTCCGCCTTTATGAGGTTCATTCCCTGTTCGTCGCGGAACACGCGCTCCACCTCCTCCGCCTCGTTTTTGCGAAGCAGTCCGTGGTCTACGAAAACACATATAAGATTGGGGCAAGCCTTATGCACAAGCGCGGCGGCAACCGCGCTGTCCACGCCGCCGCTGAGCGCACAGAGTACTTTCTTGTCGCCGAGTTTTTCTTTGAGCGCGGCTACGGTTTGCTCCGCAAAGTTCTTCATGGTCCAGTCGCCCTTCGCGCCGCAGATTCCGTAAAGGAAATTTTCGAGAACCTTTGTACCGTATTCCGTGTGCATGACTTCCGGGTGAAATTGGACGGCATAGTAGCGTTCTTTTTCGTTTTCGTAAGCCGCGGTCGGGCAGGTTTCGGTGCTTGCCGTAACCGTGCAGCCCTCGGGAGTTTTGCCGACGAAATACGTGTGGCTCATCCAGCAGACCGACTCTTTCGGAAGTCCTTTCGTCAATTTTCCGCCCTTGCCGACCAAAAGCCTGCGTTTGCCGTATTCTCTCGCGCCGCATGTAACTTCGCCGCCGTGCATATACGCCAAAAGCTGACAGCCGTAGCAGATTCCGAGCACGGGAACGCCGAGAGAAAGCACTTTTTTATCCAGCATGGGCGCGCCCTCTTCGGTCACGGAATTGGGTCCGCCGGTAAGAATTATGCCGATAAGGTTTTTCTCTTTGAGTTTTTCGACATCGGTGTCGTAAGGCAGAAGTTCGCAATAAACACCGCACTCGCGCACGCGGCGCGCTATCAATTGGTTGTACTGTCCGCCGAAATCCAAAACGACGACGCTCTGATGATTCATTTTCGGTTACTCCCGTGAATAAGAAATTTATAGCTTATTTTAACACAAAATCCGATAACATGCAATTAAATTAAACAATGTTTTACTCCCTATCGAAAACAAAAATACTTGACAGCGGATAAAGCAAAGTGATAGAATAGACGAAATATACTTTTTTCCGCCCTCATCAAAAGTAAAGAGAGGTTTCGAAATGAAAAATTACGAAAAATATACGACGCTGTATCACGTGCCGCAAAGCGAATGTTTCGACTTTATGAAAAAGCCGCAGATAGAGAATGCGCCGATATGGTGCTCGGTCGATTTGCGCGACGGCAATCAGGCGCTTGTGAATCCCATGACGACCGCGGAAAAAACCGAGTTTTTCGAATACCTCGTGGGGCTGGGATTCAAGGAAATAGAGATAGGCTTTCCCGCGGCAAGCGATACCGAATACGCATTCACGCGCAAACTAATCGAGGAAAACCTCATACCCGACGACGTTACGGTGCAAGTGCTGACGCAAAGCCGCGAACATATAATAGAAAAAACTTTCCAAGCCGTGCGCGGCGCGAAAAACGTGATAGTTCACGTGTACAATTCCACTTCGGTAGCACAGCGCGAGCAGGTGTTCGGCAAATCCAAAAAGGATATAGAAAAGATAGCGGTGTTCGGCGCGCAGATGCTGAAACAGCTGACGGAAAAGGAAAAAGCCGACTACCGTTTCGAATATTCTCCCGAAAGTTTTACGGGGACGGAACCCGAGTACGCGCTGGACGTATGCAATGCGGTGCTGGACGTATGGAAACCGACGAAAGAGCGCAAAGCCGTAATAAATCTGCCCGTTACCGTGTCGCACAGTATGCCTCACGTATACGCGAGCCAGGTCGAGTTCATGCACAAAAACCTTATTTTCCGCGACGCGCTGGTGCTGTCGTCGCACCCGCACAACGACCGCGGCTGCGGCGTTGCGGACGCCGAGTTCGCACTGCTTGCGGGCGCAGACCGCATAGAGGGGACTCTGTTCGGAAACGGGGAACGCACGGGCAATGCGGACATAGTGACGCTGGCGCTGAACATGTACAGTCAGGGCGTAGACCCGAAACTGGATTTTTCCGATTTGCCGACGGCTGTTGCCGTTTACGAAAAACTTACGTCCATGAAAGTTCCGTCACGTTCTCCCTACGGCGGCAAATTGGTGTTCACCGCATTCTCGGGTTCGCACCAGGACGCAATCGCAAAGGGATTCCGATACCGCAAGGAAAAGAGTCCGAAATACTGGGATATACCCTATCTGCCGATAGACCCAAAAGACATAGGGCGCGATTACGAGGGCGACGTTATAAGAATAAACTCGCAGTCCGGAAAAGGCGGCGTAGGATATCTGCTGGAAACAAAGTACGGTTTCTGCATCCCCAAAGCAATGCGCGAGGACTGCGGTTATGCGGTCAAACGCGAATCGGATAAGTTCAAGCGGGAACTGAGTTCGGACGAAGTTTTCGGCGTTTTCGAAAAGAATTACATAAACATTGCGTCGCCGCTTGCGCTTGTGTCGCATTCGTTCGAAAAAGCGGACGGCATAACGAAAGTGAAACTCTGCCTGCAAAACGAAGGAAAGTCCGTTACTCTCGAAGGAAGCGGCAACGGACAGCTCGACGCTGCGGCGAACGCTTTGAAAAAATATCTGAACAAGGATTTTTCCACGCTCATGTACAACGAACATGCGCTGGACAGCGGCTCGGGTTCGAGAGCGGCGGCGTATGTTGCGATAGCGGATACGGACGGAAAAAACCCGCGCTTTGCATGCGGCGTGGATACCGACATCATGCGCGCGTCCATCAAAGCACTGCTGGGTGCGGTAAATAAACTATAATTCGCAAAACACGGCGGTTTCTCCGCCTACCGCGGCTTTGAGCGCCGCATACGCCGCGTCTACATCTTTTATGCCTGCGACGGCAAGATTCATGGGACATTCCCCGTCGCCGCGGCGGTTGATTATCTTCTCGGTTGTTTCGTCGGCGTAAAGAGTTATTTTATTCTCCGAGAAAATTTCCGCCGCTCTGCGCTCGGCAACCGGCGTATACAGTTTCTCGGCGCCCAGCCGCACATACAAAAGCGCAGCCGCGCGTCCTATTATCCTGTCCGCGACATAAGCGTTTTTCAAATCGATTCCGTTTTCCGCAAGCGCCATAAGCGGCGCGATGCCGCGGCTTTCGGAATAAAACGTACGCGAATTCAAAGTGTAAGCCACGGTATATTTCGGATTGCCGCAGAGAATTTTTTTCAATTTTTCGAGTTCTTTCTCCATGGAATGTATTGTATCACAGACCGAAAAGAAAAGTCAACAGAAAAATTATTTGACTTTTTTTCGCAAAAGATATATACTTTTATTGTATCACATTTTTTCGGAGGTAACAAGACAATGAATTATCAGACCAAACAGGACGAGTTGGACGTAAAGAAATGGCTTGCATCGGAGGAAAAAGGCGCCGATGCCTGCGGCGATTTCGACTACTGTGCCTGCTGCGACAAGAACGAACAGTTCCCCTGCGCGCATGCTGCGGAAAAGAAAGCCAAAGAGTCCAAACCCGCCGCAAAGAAACCTGCGGCAAAATCCGCAGCTAAGCCTGCCGCAAAAACAACCGCAGCAGCCAAGCCTGCCGCAAAGACGACGGCGGCGAAAAAATAAACGCGAATGCAAGTACATAAAAATCCCGTACCTTAACGATACGGGATTTTTTATATTCAAAAATTACCCTATTGCGTATACGACGTCTGCCGCGCCGAGTTTAGATACCGACCGCCGCCGCAAGCGGCTTGCGTCGGCTATAAAAAAGCCTTTCCTTGTTTTTGCGGAAAGGCTTTATTTTACATTATTTATTTGCCTGCTTTTTCGGACTTTTTGAGCGTGAGCGTATGCTTTACTCTGTCCTTTTCTTCGGCTCGTTTGCCGTTGTTGAAACGGTCCAAAGTGCCGACGAGATAGCCCGTTATTCTGCGGATACGCTCGAACGGTCCGTGTTCGTCGTTTTCCTTTCTGCCGCATTTGGGACAGGTTTCTCCGATGACGCCCGTGTAACCGCAATACGGGTCGCGGTCTACGGGGTGGTTTACCGAGCCGTAACCGATATTGTTTTCCTTCATGCAGCGAATGACTTTTTCGAACGCCTGCACGTTGTTCACGGTGTCGCCGTCGAGTTCGACGTAGGAAATGTGTCCGCCGTTCGTAAGCGCATGGTAAGGCGCTTCGAGCTTGATTTTATCGAAAGCGGAAATCTTGTAGTAAACGGGAATGTGGAACGAGTTGGTATAGTAATCTCTGTCCGTGACTCCCTCGATTATGCCGTACTTTTTCTTGTCTATGCGCACGAATCTGCCCGAAAGTCCTTCGGCGGGAGTGGCGATGAGCGAGAAGTTCATGTTGTATTTCTCGGTTGCGTCGTCCATGCGCTTTCTCATGTGTCCGACGATTTCCAAGCCGAGGTTCTGCGCCTCTTTGCTCTCGCCGTGATGTTTGCCTATGAGCGATTTAAGACATTCGGCAAGACCGATGAAACCGCAGGTAAGCGTGCCTTGTTTGAGCACTTCGCCCACCTCGTCCTCGGGCGAAAGTTTGTCGCTGCCGAGCCATACGCCCTGCCCCATAAGGAACGGATAGTTTTTGACTTTTTTCTTTGCCTGTATCTCGTAGCGTTCGAGAAGCTGGTCTATTACAACGTCGATTACGTTATCGAGCTGCTCGAAGAACAGTTCGACATTGCCTTTGGACTTTATCGCAAGGCGCGGCAAGTTTACCGAAGTGAAAGAAAGGTTGCCTCTGCCCGTTACTATTTCGTTTGACGGGTCGTAATGGTTTGCCATGACGCGGGTACGGCAGCCCATGTACGCGATTTCGGTTTCGGGACGTCCGGGCTTGTAGAACTGAGCGTTGAACGGCGCATCTATGAACGAGAAATTGGGGAACAGGCGTTTTGCGCTGCACTTGCAAGCCATTTTGAACAAGTCGTAGTTGGGCTCGCCCTCGTTGTAATTTATGCCCTCTTTGACCTTGAAAATCTGTATCGGGAATATGGGGGTTTCGCCGTTGCCGAGTCCGGCTTCGGTCGCGAGCAGCAGATTTTTTATGAGCATTCTGCCCTCGGGCGAAGTGTCCATACCGTAGTTGATGGACGAAAACGGAATCTGCGCACCTGCGCGGGAATGCATGGTGTTGAGGTTGTGCACAAGCGCTTCCATTGCCTGATAAGTGGCGCGTTCGGTTTCTTCGACCGCTTTCTTTCTTGCAAACTCCTGCGCGTTTGCCACCGTCTTTTCGTCGAGTTTCAGGGCTTTGAGCGCGTCTGCCTCGAACTTCGCGTAGTCGTCGGCATCTGCGAGCGTGGGTTTGAGGTTGCGCTCGGTGCGCACTTTTCCCACGAGTTTTTTGACGGTTTCTTTTGCGTCTTTAAGCGATGCGGTTATCTCCAAATATTTTGCGAGATTATCCGTATAATACTGAATAAAAGTTTTTGCGACGCCTTTGCCGAGAGCATAATCGAAGTTGGGTATGCTCTGTCCGCCGTGCTGGTCGTTTTGGTTGGACTGTATTGCAATGCATGCAAGCGACGCATAAGAAGAAATGTGGTTGGGTTCTCTGAGGAAGCCGTGACCCGTGCAGAAACCGCCAGTGAAAAGTCTGTCGAGGTCTATCTGCGTACACGTGGTGGTCAGCGTCAAAAAGTCGAGGTCGTGAATATGAATGTCGCCGCTCTTGTGCATTTCGCTGTGCTTGGGATTGAGCACGCACATTTCGTAAAACTGTTTAGCGCTCTCGCTTCCGTATTTGAGCATTGTGCCCATTGCGGTGTTGCCGTCGATATTCGCGTTCTCGCGCTTCACGTCGTTATCGCGTGCATCGACAAACGTCAAATCTTCCAGCGTCTTCATAAGACGGGTATTCGATTCGCGGATACGGGTGCGCTCGGCACGGTAAAGTATGTATTCTTTCGCGGTGCGGACAAGACCGTTTCTGATAAGCACCGATTCGACGGTGTCCTGAATTTCCTCGACCGTAGGCACATAGTCTGCGGAGAAAGATTCCTCCACCTGCTTTGCCAGCGCTTCGGCTCTGTCCGCGTCGTTTATGTTAGCCGCTTTCATTGCTTTCGCTATCGCCGCGGCGATTTTTTTCGAGTCGAACGCTACCTTTCTGCCGTCTCTTTTGACAATCTTATCCATGTTTCTACCTTCCTTTACTTTACTGTACGTTATTATATTATGCAAGCCTTTCGATAATTCTACATATAGCGGTATCTTTATGCATAATTATGTTTTCAAACACAAGATATTGTGTCCCTCGAAAGGCGAGCAAAAGCATTATAGCTCAGTACGGACAAGAAAGTCAACGGTTTTCGACTAAAAAAAGTCGACTTTTTTTACGGAAATTACATGCGAAATACTTGACAGCAAACATTCTCTTTTAAGGACAGACGGGGACATTATGACAACATACAGACAGACAAACGGGGACATCGCAAAAACCAACGAAATGCTTTAAACTTATAAAAACGAAAAGCCCCCGGACGAATCCGAGAGGCTTTTCGCAAAGATAGGAAACTAATGAGGTTGCCTATATAATACTATATAAATGTGACGGTTTAATGATAACGAAGCGAGAAAGCGGTAAAATGTTATTTCTGTTTTCTGCGCCCGGATTTCTTTTCGAGCAGCGGCGGTGCGGGCAGAGGCTCGGCGTACTTTTGCAGCTCGAACCAGAAAACCGTACCGCTCGGGAGCTGCTCGGGATTGTTTTCCACTACGCTTTCGACGCCGTATTTCGCGCCGTGCTTAATGAGAATATTTTTTACTATGGCAAGACCCAGTCCCGTGCCGACCGTAGCGCGGCGCGTCTGGTTTGCGCGGTAATATTTATCCCAGACCGATTCGAGTTCTTCGGGCGCGATACCTTTGCCGCAGTCGCTGACCTCGACACGCACCGAGTCCTCCCGTTCCTTCACTCTTACGGTTATTTTCTTTTCCTCGCCCGAATAGTTCATCGCGTTACTTATGAGGTTATACAGCACCTGCTCGATGCGCTTTGCATCGCACAGCGCGGGCGAGCCGCACTCGGCTTCCGTTACGAATACGAAGCCCTTTTTCTCGCCTATGTCCGAAAAACGGTCTATGACGGTTCTTGCCAGCGCGCACAAGTCGACTTTGCCTATCTCGGTTTTATCCGTCCCCGCCTGCAAGCGCGACAAATCCAAAATGTCGCCGACCAGCGCGGTGAGCCTGTCCGCCTCGTCCATTATTATCTGAGCGTGAGCCTCGCGCTTTTCCCTGTCCGTGCCTGAAATATCCTTAATCATTTCGGCATAAGCGCGCACCATGGTAAGCGGCGTGCGCAAGTCGTGGGAAACATTGGCGAAAAAGTCCCGGCGCACGGCTTCGGTCTTACCCATTTCCTCGGTGGCGAAGTTGAGCGTGTCGGCAAGCTCGTCTATTTCCGTCCAGCCGTTTCCTTCGAAACGCACGGAAAAGTCGCCTCTGCCCAGTTTGCGCGCGACCGCCGAAAATTCGGTTATGGGTTTGGCTATCATTCTGCTGAACGTCATAGCCAGCACCATGCTGACGAACATGCATATTATGGTGACTACTATCAACTGGTCGCGCAGTATGCCGACGGACGCGTCGAGGCGCACCAGCGGTTTGGCAAGACACAGGTAAGAGTCGGTCGGGATACCGCGCTCGAACCGTTTTATTCTGCAACCGTAAATAATGAAATTGCCGCGGTTTTCGAGCGCGCAGGTATAGGTTGCCGAACCGCCGTTTTCGTCTATGCGCGAGTAAAAGCCTTTCGCCAAGATTTCATCGAGCAGGTCGAAGTCTATGCTTTCGGGCGTAGTCGTGCCCGTGGCGTTTGCATAACACAGCATTTCTATGTCGTTGAACACCACCGCCGAATAGCCGCCGCGGATTGCGAAAACTTTGAGTTTTTCTTTGAAGTCCGCCAAGTCGTATTCGTTTTTCAGATTTACCGAACCTGCTTCTTCTGCAAGCGCGCTCCCCTCGTTTTTGACCTCGGTCTTGTTCATGTCGTTGAAACCCGCGGTATAGAACACGATTTGCGCCGCCCAAAGAATTATCAGAGTTATTGCGGTGAGCGTGACAAAAGAAAGCCACATGCGGAACTGTATGCTTTTAAGTCCCAGCACGTCGCCTTCCGCTCTCGACGGTTTTGCGACCTTGAAGTCGCCGTCTTTGACCGCCGCAGTTTGCGCCGATATTTCTTTACTGTCTTCCGGCAATTTTTATCACAGCTCCAATTTATATCCGAGTCCGCGCAGAGTCACCACTTTGTCACGGTATTTACCGAGGGACGCGCGCAGCATTTTGACGTGCGTATCCACAGTTCTGTCGTCGCCGTAGAAATCGTAACCCCAGACCTCGGTGAGCAGTTTTTCGCGCGAGATAGCCAGTCCCGCATTATCCGCGAGAAAGAACAGCAGTTCGTATTCCTTAGGCGTCATTTCGGCTTTCACGCCGTCGACGTACACGTTTCGCCCCGCCTTGTCTATGACAAGACCGTCTGACACTATTTTGCCTTTGCTTATCTTGCCGCGTTTGAGTATCGCGTTTACGCGCGCCATGACTTCTTTCGGCGAAAACGGTTTCGTGACGTAATCGTCCACTCCCATTTCGAATCCGAAAAGCTTGTCGTATTCTTCGACGCGCGCCGACAGCATGATTATGGGCGTATCTTTTTTCTTGCGAATCTCTTTTACCGCGGAAAAACCGTCCAGACGCGGCATCATGACATCCATTATTATTACGTCGTAATTGTTTTCGACCGCTTTCGCCACAGCCTCCATGCCGTCCGCAGCCTCGTCGCATTCGTAGTTTTCAAAACGCGCATATTCGGCTATTACCGACCGAATCATTTCTTCGTCGTCCACCACCAACAGTTTCGTCATTTCGGATTTACCTCCCTTGCGTATTGTTATTCCGTTACCTCGCTCATCAAATCCGCCACGGTATAGCCGTCGAGCACTTCGGTTACCGCTTTTTCGACTTTGCTCCACATGCCGTTTACGGGTCGAATGCCGCCGCAGTCGAAAGCCATTCCCTCCGTCAGCCGCAGTATGTCGGATATGCGGTACATGTCGGGCGACGACACGAGTTTGTATCCGCCGCTTTTTCCGCGCTCGGAACGAACGTAGCCCGCGCGTTTGAGCATTGCCATTATCTGCTCCGTGTACTTTGCGGAAATGCCTCTGCGAGAAGCAATCGCGCACACCGAAACGCTTTTGCCGCGGCGTTCGGCAAGGTCCGTCATTATTTCCAGCGCATACCTGCTCTTTGCGGAAACCGTCATAACTTTCGCTCCTTTAATTCCTATTTCAAAGTATAGATTAAAAGACGGTTCCTGTCAAGGACGGGAAACCGTCTTTTGCAAAATTCATTAAGTTTTCACAATGCCGTCACACCGTTTATTTCATGAGCGCGTTTATTCGGGTAACGAACGCCGCCGCGTCGTCCACTTCGCCCAGCGCGATAAGCGAGGCTTCGTCGTAAAGCGTTGCGGCAAGGTCACCGAAAGCTTTTTCGTCGCCGAGCGCGGCGAGTTTTTTCACGAGCGCATGTTCGGGGTTGAGTTCGAGCACTCTGTCGGCTTTTATTTCCTGTCCGTTGGCTTTGAAAACGCGTTCCATTTCCAAGGATATTTCGCCGTCCGCGGTAAGACACACCGCGTGCGTTTTCATGCGCGACGACATGCGGACCTTGTTTACTTTGCCGCCGAGCGCGGTCTTGACCTTTTCGAGCAGCTCTTTTGTTTCGCCTGCATCGCTCTTCTCTTCCGCGCCGCTTTCGGCTTTGAGCGCGTTTATGAATTTCTTTCCGCCGTACTCGTTAAGCGCGATGAGGCAGAATTCGTCGACGCGCTGGACGCAGTACAGTATTTCCGTGCCCTCGTCTTTGAGTTTTTCCAGCTGCGGAAGAGCGTCGGTCTTTTCCACGCTGTCGCCGCAGGCGTAATATATCCCCTCCTGACCTTCTTTCATGCGGGAAACGTACTCGCCGATAAGCACGGGTTTGTTTTGCGTGGAAGAAGCGAGCAGAACAAGGTCTTTGAGTTCGTCTTTCTTTTCGCCGAAGTTTTCGTAAACGCCGTACTTGATTCCCTCGCCGAATTCGGCAAAGAACTTCTCGTATTCGCCGCGCTCCTCTTTAAGCCACTTTTTCAGATTGTCGACTATCTTCTTTCTGAGCGAAGTTGCTATGAAAGAGAGCTGTCTGTCCTGTTGCAACATTTCGCGCGAGACGTTGAGACTGAGGTCGGGAGAATCGACTATGCCGCGGACGAAACCGAGCCAGTCGGGCAAGAGGTCGGCGCATTTCTCTTTGATGAGCACACCGCTGCTGTAAAGCGCCAGTCCCTTCTCGTAATCTTTGGAATAGTAGTTCGACGGGATTTTGTCGGGCACGAAAAGAAGGGCGGTATAGTTTACGTTTCCCTCGATGTTGACCTGCATTACGCGGCGCGGCGCGCGCCAGTCGTGAAAACGCGAACGGTAAAACGCGTCGTAATCCTCTTTTTTAACCTGCTTTTTCGGTTTTTTCCATATAGGCGTCATAGTGTTGAGCGTTTCGGTTTCGGTGTACTCCGTGTAACCCTCGCCGCCGTCCTCTTTTCTGGATTTCGTGACATCCATGACTATCGGGTAGCGGATATAGTCGGAATAAGTTTTGACGAGGCTGCGGAGTTTGAATTCGGACAGATAGTCCGCGTATTTGCAGTCTTCGTCGTTTTCCTTGACAGTGAGCGTGACTGTCGTTCCCGCCTCGGCTTTTTCGCACGGTTTGATATCATAGCCTTCGACACCGCTGCTTGTCCACTTCCAGCCCTGCGTATCGCTTACCGAACGCGTGACGACTTCGACTTTGGACGCCACCATGAATGCCGAATAAAAGCCCACGCCGAAGCGACCTATGAGAGCGTCCTCTTCGTCGGACTTATTGTCCTGTCTGAATTTGAACGTGCCGGACGAGGCTATTGTGCCGAGATTGGTTTCGAGTTCGTCCTTGCTCATACCGACACCGTTGTCTTCTACGGAAAGAGTCTTTGCATCTTTATCCGCTTTGAGCGTGATTTTGAAATCCGCGGAAAGCGACGAATCGGTCAGCGACATAAAACGACGTTTGTCGATGGCGTCCGACGCATTGGAAATGAGCTCTCTGAGAAAGATGTCCTTGTTCGTGTAAATCGAATTTATCATCATGTCGAGAAGTTTTTTCGATTCCGCTTTAAACTGTTTCATTTATATATTACCTCCGTTTTGTTTTGGATTTTATTTTACGTCGAATAAGCGGTAAGAGTGCGGCGCAATGCACGCGCTGCCGCTTGCCTTTTCGCCGTTCGCCAAGTCGCAAGCCTCGCCGCCGATATCCACCGTTTTCTCCGAGTCGGAAATATTGACGCCGAGCACGGTCTTTTCTCCGTCGCATTCGCGCATAAAGGAAAAGAATTCGTTTGCGAGCGTAAGCTTTCTATATGAGCCGTATTGCAGACTTTTTCGCGCGTTTCTGAGCGCGACGAGATTCTTTATGCGTTCGTACAAGTCGCCGTTTGCATTGCGGTCTATATCTTTCATGGGCGGACGCAGATGAATGTCGGCATCGCCCTTGCCGCCCTGCGCGCCGTATTCGCCGCCGTAATAGATACACGGTATGCCCGGCATTGCGAAAAGTATCGCATACGCCGCTGCCGTATTTTGCTTATCCGAAAGCACCGTACAAATCCGCGGCACGTCGTGATTTTCGACAAAGCCGAACAAGTGTCTGCCCTTGTAAAGCGCCCACGCGGTGTCGGCGAACTGACGGGAAAGCGAGTGTTCGATTTCGAAAAGATTTTTACTGTTGATTGCCGAATGTATTCCCTTATAACATTCGTAATTCGTCACGCTGTCCGCACCGCAACCGAGCAGACGGTTGTAATCGCCGTGTATAGCCTCGCCCACGACGAAAAAGTCCGCTTTCTTTTCGCGGACGACTCCGCTTAGTTCGCGTATGAAATCTTCGGGCAGCATGTACGCCACGTCCAGCCGCAGTCCGTCGATATTGAACTTGTCTATCCAAAAGCGCACCGCGTCGAAAAGAAAGCCGCGGACGCTTGTATTGGAAAGATTGAGCCTTGCAAGCTCGTTATGCCCTTCCCAGCCCTCGTAATAAAGATTGCCGTCGCCGCCGAAATGCGCGTGGAAATAATCGAGCTTGTCGGACGTCCGTTTTTCTTTCAGCGCTTTGAATTCGGGAAACTGCATTCCCACGTGATTGAAAACTCCGTCGGCAACCACTTTTATGCCGCTTGCGTGAAATTTTGCCGTAAGAGCGGCAAACTCGTCGTTTGTGCCGAGGCGGCAGTCCACCGAATAAAAGTCCGCGGTGTCGTAGCCGTGAGCGTCGGACTGTAAAAACGGATTAAAAAGAACCGCCTTTATTCCCAACTCTTTAAGTCTGCCTATTTCCTTTTCGATTTCGCCGAGTCTGTGCCGCGTTTCGTCGAAATCGTTTACGCGCTCGGCTCCGCAGAACCCGAGCGGATAAATTTGATAGAATACGCTTTCTTTCCACCACATTGCGGTTTGCTCCTTTCCTTTATCCTTTTAACGGCGTTTTCCCGCTTTCCTTTTCATGTCGTATATTGCGGGTATGACGATAAACACCGCGACGGTTATTATCATGAGCACGACGGCTATCTGAGTCCAAGTGACGTCCACCGCGCCGACGGAAACCGAGTTTTGCGTTCTCACGACGTCCGCGCCGACAAACAGCGCGTATTTTCCGCTTGCTTCGTCGAATTTGATGCTCATGGCTATATCGCCGTTTTCGTCCGTGCGCAGAATATTGTCCCGAGAAAAGCCCATTTCTTCGAGGCGTACAAGCACCTGCGTGTGAGGATGATTATACTTATTGTTCAAGCCGCAGCTTATTATTATTCTTACGTCCTTGCGCGATACGTCCGTGGTAAGCACTTCGAGATACTGCTCGGACGACGACGTACTGCTTCCGTGATGTCCGAGTTTTATAGCCTGTACGGTGAATGCGTCGTCGAACACGGAAAATCTGTCCGTTTTGTTTTGCGCCGTAGCGTTTGCCACGAAATCCGCTTCCGCGGCTTTTTCGGCGTCGCCCGAAAGCGCGACGCGGTTATCCTCGTATTCGAGAATTATAATGGGAGAATAGTCGTTATAATCCGAATATCTGTCTTTGACGGGCGAATAGAAATTTATTTCGTAATAGCCTTCGTCTTCGGCGGTAAGATTTTCGGGCGTGATTTTGTTCTGCTCGGAATCGGTCGCGTCCGTGGCATAAGTGACCTTGGCGCCCGCATAGCCTGCCTCTATCGCCTCTTTGTACTTCATTGTATCCTTGCCCGAATAGTCGCCGTAAAGGTCGGCTGTGCCCGGGTCGGCATAGCCCTTGTAAGTCGCCTGCTGATTGGGACGGTAAAAAGTATCCGCCGGAAAACGCGTGAGCACGTCTTTCATCTCGCCGCAATGGTCGGAATCGGAATGAGTGAGCACGGCGAAATCGAAACCCGTTACGGCTTTTCCTTCGTCGTCTTTTATATTGGCTTCTATGTATTTTATCAGCGTGTCGTCGCTGTCGCGCTCGCCGCTGTCTATCAGCATGGTTCTGCCGTCGGGAAGTTCGATTATGCATGCGTCGCCCTGTCCGACGTCGACGAAATGCAGGTTAAGACTGCCGCCGCTGCCGTTGAGCACTTTCTGCGTCGAATCGCCGTCGTAAGCCGATTCGCTGACGCTTTTGAGTCCGAGCGCGTAATTTATGTTTTGGGCGAAAAACAGACTTACCGCCAGCGCCGCGACTATCACGAGCGCGATTATAATGCGCGCGGACAGCGGCAGTTTTCTCACCGTCTTTTCGGCTTGCTTTGCCGCCCGTCTGCCTGTGTTTTTATTTGCCATAGAGTTTGACCTCCTTTTACTCTTTTAAAAGCGCCTTGATTTCGTCTATGTGCTTTCTCGTTTCCTCATAGCCGAGAAGTATCATTTCGCGCCAGCCGTCCTTTGACGACGACGAAAACCGCGACAGATTGGGTGCGATTACTATATCCGAGTTTTTCAGTCCCGCAATGGACGCATTTGCCGTCATTATGGAAAACGTGGCTTTGATGACGGGCAGCAGAGATACCTCTTTCGTACCGCCGCCGCGCGTGGGGTTGACGTCTACCGTAACCACTTTATCCGCACCGAGCATTTTACAAACGTCGGCGGGAATGTTGTTCAAAAGTCCGCCGTCCACGAGGTGACGCGCGCCGTATATGACGGGCTTGAACAGCAGCGGCACACACGACGACGCGCTGACCGCTTCCGCCGCATTGCCTCTGTCGAGGATTATCTGCCTTGCGTCCACAAGGTCGACCGCGACGCAGGCGAACTGCTTTTTCAAATTTTCTATGCGGACGTCCCCGAGAAAATCGCTTACTATTCTGCCTATTTTCGCGGCGTCGTTGGGAGTTACGACTATTCCGTTATGCACGTTCTTCATGTCGAGTTTCTCGCCGTAAAGCGTGATTTCTTCCGCGGTTTTGCCTGCGGCATAGAACGCTCCGACGATACTGCCCGCGCTGACTCCGACTACTAGGTCGAAATCTATGCCCTCTTCCTCGAACGCTTTTATCGCTCCGACATGCGCGAAACCTCTCGCGCCGCCGCCCGAAAGACACAGCCCGAGCCTTGCGGTTTTCTTCTTTTTGAGTTTACCGAACAGTCCCAATTCAAACCTCTCCGTATACCTGGTCGACAAGATACAGTCCGTGCGCGGGCGCGATACCCTTAACCGCGGCTCTGTCCTTTCTTTCAATTATTTCCGCGATGCTGTCTGCGGCAAGCGCGCCGACGCCGACGCTTTCCAGCACCTTTGTCATTATGCGCACCATGTTATATAAAAATCCGTTTGCCGAAACGGTAAATCTTATGATACCGTTTTTTTCTTCCACTTCGGCTTGCGTTACGTTGCGGACCGTAGTGCGCGTATCGCTTCCGCCCGCCATGAACGACGCGAAATCCTTTTCGCCTACGAACGATTTTGCCGCCGCACGCATTTTTGCGACGTCGATATCTTCCGCAACCGCCCACGCCCTATCCGACAGAATTGCTCTTTCGGGTTTGCGGTACATTGCATATACATAGGTTTTGCCCGTGCAGCCGAAACGCGCATGAAAATCGGGCGGCGCTTCGAAAGCTCCGAACACGCGAATGTCGCCGGGCAGAAAATGATTGAGTCCGCCGACCAGCTTATAAGGGTCGAAACTTTTTTCGAGGTCGAAGTGCGCGGTTTGTTTCAGTGCGTGCACGCCCGCGTCGGTTCTGCCGCTTCCCGTGACGGTAACTGCCTCGCCGGTCAGGCGGTTGATTGCCGACGCCAATTCGCCCTGCACGGTGCGCACATTCGGCTGTATCTGCCAGCCGCCGTAAGCGGTGCCTATATAATCGAGTTCGATTCTGTAACGCATACTCTCACCAAAGCACGGCGATAAACTGCCAGTTTAACCAATTGTAACGCAAAAACAATATGACCGTAAACAGCGCCGCCATGATAAACAGAAACAGAAAATCGCGGAAGCGGAATTTGAGCACGCGCATGCGCGTTCTGCCCTTTGCGCCCTTATAGCAACGGCTGTCCATTGCGTCGGCAAGGTCGTCCGCGCGGCGGAACGACGACACGAAAAGCGGAATGAGCACGGGAAGCATTGCCTTTGCCCGTTTGAAAATATTGCCGCTGTCGAAGTCCGCGCAGCGGGCTTTCTGCGCATTGATTATTTTGTCCGTTTCTTCCATGAGCGTGGGTATGAGCCGCAGCGCTATGCTCATTATTATGGCGAGTTCATGCACGGGAATCTTTATCAGAGAAAGCGGTTTCAAAAGGCTTTCCAATCCGTCCGTAAGTTCTATGGGCGTGGTGGTGAGCGTCAAAAGCGCGGGACCGAGCACCAAAAGAATCAGACGTATGCACAGTTTGAGCGACATGAACAGTCCGTCCCAATAAAGATGCAATATGCCGAACTCCCATATAAGTTTGTCGGGCTCGCCCTTTGTGAAAAGGAAAGTTATGAGCATGGTGAAGATGAGCAGAAACAGCACCGCCCGAACGCTGCGCAGCACCTTGCCTATCGGAACGCGGCTCACAATAACGGCAATAAAAAGAAACAACGCCATAATTCCGAAGCCCGTAAAGCGGCTTACGAAAAACAGAGCAACCATATATATGATTACCGAAAGCAATTTCGTTCGCGGGTCGAGGCGGTGAATGGGACTGCTTACGGGATAATACTGACCGAAACTTACATCGCGCATACCCTTACGCCTCCTTTCCGAACGCGCGGGAAATTGCCTCGACCAGCTCGCTTGCCTTGACTATGCCGCGGTCGATATCGAAACCCCTGTCCGCAAGCGCACCCGCTATCGACGTGACTTTCGGCACGCCGAGAGAAAGCGAATTCAACAGTTCCTTTTGCGAAAACAGTTCGCTCGGAGTGAACACTCCGTAGAGTCTGCCTCCGCTCATCACGGCTATTTTATTGCAATACTGCGCCACCT
The DNA here is from genome assembly GCA_022793815.1 of Clostridia bacterium. Taxonomy (GTDB): domain Bacteria; phylum Bacillota; class Clostridia; order Christensenellales; family Pumilibacteraceae; genus MGBC157735. Next base: position 194,068 of record JAAWDP010000003.1, read on the forward strand.
CGTCCATGTTGTGGCTTATCATTACCGTAGTCGGACAAGACGAGCGTATCTTCAAAATAAGGTCGAGTATCTCGCGTTTGCCGCGGGGGTCGAGTCCCGCCGTCGGTTCGTCGAGCACCAATATTTTGGGACGCATGGCAAGCACACCCGCAAGCGCGACGCGGCGTTTCTGTCCGCCGCTGAGCTCGAACGGCGAACGGTCCTTTATCTCTTCGTAATCCAGCCCGACAAGCTCTATCGCCTCTTTTACGCGCTCGGCGCACTCGTCGTCCTTTATGCCGATATTGCGGCAACCGAACTCGACGTCCTTTGCCACCGTTTCGGCAAACAGCTGATATTCGGGATATTGAAACACCATGCCCACGCGGCTGCGCAGCGACTTGAAGTCGATTTTCTTCGGGGTTATGTCCGTGCCGTCCACGGTTATTCTGCCGTGCTGAACGCGCGTAAGAGCGTTGAAATGCGATATGAGCGTGGACTTGCCCGAACCCGTATGCCCGATGATACCGAAAAAGTCACCGTCTTCGACGGTCAGCGTTACATCGTCGAGAGCGATTTTTTCGAAAGGCGTTTTCGGACTGTAAACGTATCTCAGTTCTTGAATTTCAATCGACATAGCGCCTCCACGAGTTCGTTCTCGTCCGTTATCGGCGACGGCAGAGGCACGCCGCTTTTACGGAGTTTATCCGCGACATATCCCGCAACGGGCAAATCCAATCCCGCGCGTTTGATTTCGTCGGTGCGCTCGAACAGTTCCCTGCCGCCGTTCATAAGCACTTTTCCGTCGGAAAGCACAATCATTCTGTCGGCTTTGAGCGCCTCGTCCATGAAGTGCGTTATCATTACGACGGTCATTTTTTCTTCCCTGTTCAGTCTTTCCACGACGCTCATGACCTCTTCGCGTCCCGACGGGTCGAGCATTGCCGTGGACTCGTCCAATACCAGCACGCGCGGCTTTACGGCAAGCACTCCGGCTATCGCTATGCGCTGTTTCTGACCGCCGCTCAAACGGAACGGCGTACCCTTTTTATGTTCGCTCATGCCCACGGCTTCGAGCGCCCAATCGACGCGCTTTCTTATTTCGTCGCTTTTTAAACCGATATTTTCGGGACCGAACGCCACATCGTCTTCTATTATCGTGGCTATCATCTGGTTGTCGGGATTTTGAAACACCACGCCCACGCGCTTTCTTATTTCGAACAGACTTTTTTTGTCGGAGGTATCCATACCGTCCACGATGACTCTGCCCGCACTCGGCAGAAGCAGCGCGTTCATGAGTTTCGCCACCGTAGACTTACCCGAACCGTTATGTCCGACAAGCGCGACAAACTCGCCCTCTTCCACGGAAAAGGACACATTTTCCAGGGCGCGCGTCTGTGCCTCGTAGCCCTCGTTGTAAGAAAAACTCACATTTTGAAATTCGACAAAACCCATTAAGCGGCTATTACCTCGAAAAGCAGATTCGCCTCATATTTCCCGTAACATTATAGCACAAAAATCAAAAGATACAAACATTTTGACGGTGGTTTTTTTGTCTTTCTTCGCCGCACGGCAAATGCAAACGCAAAAAACCGTATGCCGCCGCCGCGAAAGTATGCAAAAAGTCCGTGTAATATGTTGCCAAGTTTTCGAAAAAGTGCTATAATCTTAAAAAGAAAGTTATTTTTTATAGGTTTTGTAAAGGAGTACGGTATGTCGAAAATCATAGCGATAGCCAATCAGAAAGGCGGTGTCGGAAAAACGACGACTTGCGTAAACCTCGCAGCGTATCTCGCGCTTATGAACAAGCGCACCCTGCTTGTAGACATAGACCCGCAGGGTAACGCCAGCAGCGGTTTGGGCATAGAAAAACGAAACCTCAAACATGCCGTTTATTCGCTCCTATGCGGCGAAGCCAAGCCGAGCGAAGTCACGCTGCGCACAAGCGTCGAAAAACTGGACATCATACCGTCGAACATAGACCTTGCCGGCGCGGAAGTGGAGTTGGTGTCGGCGCAAAGCCGCGAGAAAGTGCTGAAAAACGCTTTGAATCCGCTCAGAAACATTTACGACTATATCCTTATCGACTGCCCGCCCTCGCTCGGACTTTTAACGGTCAATGCGCTTACGGCAGCCGACAGCATTCTCATTCCCATTCAGGGCGAGTTCTTCGCTTTGGAAGGATTGAGCCAATTGATGAACACAATCAAGCTTGCCAAAAAATACCTCAATCCCCCTTTGGAAGTCGAAGGCGTGGTACTGACTATGTTCGACCCGCGCAGCAATCTCGCAAACTCCGTTACGGAAGAAATCTTGAAATTTTTCGGAAAAAAAGTTTTCCGTACGCGCATACCCAGAAACGTGCGTTTGGGAGAGGCGCCCTCCTACGGCATGCCCGTCGTACAGTTCGACCCCAAATGCAGCGGCTCGCTGGCATATAAGGCGCTTGCCGAAGAATTCCTTGCGCGCAACAACGTCACGGACTATCACCGCATAACGAACATGAACGCGCTTAAACGCAGAGCGTAAATGAAACACAGTATTTTCCGCCGTCCGCCGCGGTTGCTGTGCGTCGGCAGACACAAATCCGAAACGGCGAACCGCTCGTCCGCCGCGGACGTTATCTTTTTCGGGCGCAGCGGCGCGAGCGTGAACATAGACGGCACGGTGCTTAATCCCGCGAGCGGCGACATCGTGATAGTTTCGCGTAAAACAGACTATACCGCCGATTGCGAAGATATTCCGCTCGGGTCGGCGGTTTTCGTTACCGTCGCGGACGCGCATCTTTACGGCAGTTTCGCATTCGAAGGCAGCAGCGGCTACCGCATTGTAGCAAGCGGCGTTTACCGCGGCATACTGGAAGCTGCGTTTCGGCAGATTCTGCGCGAATACGAAAGCGACGCCGACGCAGGCGATATCGTGAGCGATGCTCTGCTTAACGTGATACTTACGCTTACAGTGCGGCTGATGCCGTTTGAGATACGCCCCGGCAAAAGCAGCGGCGTTTTCGAAAAAGCCAAGGCTTACTTCGACGAAAATTTTTTGGAAAACGAAACGCTGGCGGACGTGTGCCTTGCGCTGAACGTCGACCGCTATTATCTTTCGCACGTATTCAAAAAGTACGCGGCTGTTCCGCCCAAAAAGTATCTTATAGAAAAGCGCATGGAATATGCCGAGCAGCTGCTCAGAATGACGGAAAAGGACATCATAGTCATTGCGCGCGAATGCGGATACGGCGACCCCGCCTATTTTTGCAGAATATTCAAGGACACGCGCGGCTGCACCGCTTTGGAGTACCGAGCCAAATTCAAGCGCAAAAAAGCCGAAGAAGAAAAGCAAAACTCTTTACGCGAAAAACAAGACCGAATGTAAAAACGCACTCTTGCGAGTGCGTTTTTTTTGTTTGCGTGTCAGGGATAGTCTTCGCCGCCGTTGGGGGCGTGGCATCGGCGCAAACGCTTTATGCCCTTTATTATACCGCGGACTGCGCCGTACTTTTCTATGGAAAGAATCATATACTCCGAACAACTGGGCGTAAACAGACATCTTTTGCGCACGTCGTCGGCTGCATAGCGCTGATAGACCTTTATGCACCAGATAGGCAGCGCCTTTTTGAATACAATCAAAAACCCGACGGCGGTTATGCCCGAGCCTATCCACCCTGCGCCGCAAGGCGAAAGAAAATAGTTTTCGGGAGCGAATGCTCCGCACAAAAATCCGCACATGACGCCGACCGCGGCAATGAAAACCAGCGCGGCGGCGATAAAGCAAATTGTGCTTGCAAGATGAACTTCGGGACGCACCAAAATGCGGTTGTCCACCTCTCCCACTATTTCCGCGCCCGACGAGCCCGGCGGAAACAAGTCGGTTACGAAATACCCGTCGTCGGATATTTCGTTTCTTTTTTTTCTTTTCATTAGCCGATTTTCTTTTCGCGCAGCTTCTGTTTCAATCCCTGTATTGCGGCGTCGGCGTTTGCCACGCCGCTGACCGAGCAGTAGAAATCGCTGCCCGGAACGGTAAGATAAAACTTTTTGATTTCCTTTGCCGTTGTTTCGGTTTGCGCGGACGATTTGCCGAAGCAGCCTTTCTGAACAGTGGTCATCTGCTGCTCGACGGTCTTTATGTTGGTGGCGAAGTTGGTGATGTCCTTATAGAAATATTCGTCGGTTCTTTCGGTCTTTTCGACGGACATTAAATCGAATTTCACGCTGTACACGAACATTTCCTCGTCGCCGAAAAACAGCCAGGTCGCGTCGTAAGCCGAGGTACGGAAGCGCCCGTCTTTGCCCGTTTTGAAAGCGTATTTCCAGTTTAGTATCGCCTCCGCGTCGTTGCCCTGCAAACTGGTGGAAAAACCGTGAAAGAATATCGGCGCGATTTCCGTCACTTGGTCCGAGTCGATTCCGAGCATGGACAGCGCGCGCGATTTACTTGCGTATTCGTTGAGTTTGTTCTTGACTATCTCGTCGAATTTTTCGTCGGCTATACCTTTTTTCATACAGCCCGATTTTTCGCCCGCAAAATAATCTATTACGGTTTTTTGTTCCTCCGTTTTGCCGTTTTTCATCATCGACAAAGTCATCAATCTCTGTTCAGCCATTTTAACCTCCGAATTTTGTTTCCTTTATTGATACATTTACCGTCAAAAATACAATAAATGTACAGATTATGTACATTATAATATATAGCGTTTTATTTGTCAACAGAATAAACGAAAAAAGAAAACAGCCGCACGGTCACGCGCACGACTGCCCTCTTTAATGGGTGTATAATGGTGTTGGGGTATCTTATTGAGCTTTCTTCTCGCGAAGCTTCTGTTTCATGCCCTGTATGGTGCTTTCGACATCGCTTACGCCCATGGTGGAGCAGCCGAACTTGTCGCCTGCAACGCTGAGAACGAACTTACTGATTTCCTTGGTTTTGCCGGCGCCGGACTTCGTGTCGGGAATGGTTTCGGAAGTAGTGGAGAAGTTGGTTATATCCTTATAGAAGTATTCTTCCGTGGTTTCCTTCTTGGCGTCGGAAGCGGTATCGAACTTGACGCTGTACATGAACACCTGAGAATCGCTGAAAAACAGCCAGGTTACGCTGTAAATCGAAGTACGGAAGCGTCCGTCTTTACCCGTGCCGGAGCCGTAGAAGTCATTGCCTTTGATTTCGTCTTCAAAACCGTAGAACTGAACGGGCTTGATTTCGTTGACCTGGTCCTCGTCCATGCCGATTTTGCCGAGTGCGCGGGTCTTGCTTCCCAACTCGTTTGCTTTTGCCTTTACGATTGCATCGAACTCTTCATCGGAAGGCGCGCCCGAGAAACAGCCGGTAGCGGCGAAATATTTCATCGCTTTTTTCTGCTCTTCGGTCTTGCCTTTCATAAGTCTGTTCAATTCGCTTTTATCCATTTAAACAACCTCCAAAAAGTTTTTATGATTTTTTATTTTTTTCCGCAAAGCCGCTTGCGTGACCGCAGCCATACGAAACAGTTACCTGTCAAATCCCGTCGGGACGGATTATACCCGCGACGGCAAACAAACCGTCTATTTCGGCGTCCGTACAGCCGAGCCGTTTTGCCGCCGCGTATTCATCTTCCCATGAAGGACTTATGCGGTAAAACTTTCGGGCGAAATAATCTTTCTTTATGTAAGCGAGGAAATATCGGTAGATGCCCTTTTCCTCTAACGAGAGCGCGGCGTTTATGTATTCGAGTATCTTGTCTATAACGGGACGAACCTGCATAAAGGCTTTCTTACCGCCGAGCATACATACCGCCGCATAAAAATAGGTTTCGGAATCCGTAAAATCTTCCTCGACCGCTTTTTCGAAACACTTTGCCGCCTTTTCGTACATTCTGAGACTGAGATAGCAGTGTCCGAGAGAACTGTTGAGCGGCGCGAGCGTTGCGTTTTCGGGTGTTTGGGCGGCTTTTTGATAGACAATCATCGTCTTTTGAATTTGCTGCGGAGTGAGCGATTGCACCGTTTTTCTGTCGAGTATTACAGGCTTATGGCAATACGGACACTCTTTCATCATCTCGTCGAGCGGCGCATCGCATGCCGGACATTTCAAATCTTTTACTTCCATTCAAACTCCAATATACCGATGTAGACCCGATACCGTCGAATAATACTCTATTCGAACAAATGTACAGAATATGTACATTATAATACAAAAAACGCCCGTTGTCAACCGAACGGGCGGAAAAAAAGCAGTTTTTTCTATTTATTGTATATGGTATTTTTTATCGAATATGTTTTTCCATATTCTCCCCGAGACGGATAAAATCGTCGGTGGAAAGCGCTTCTCCGCGTACCGTGAGAGAAAGTCCGCTTTGAATGAGCACGCTTTCGCAATCGGCGCGCGAAACGGAAAATGCGGAAATCAGATTATTGACAAGCGTCTTGCGGCGCATGGCGAACGCCGCGCGGACAAGACGGGACAAAAAAGCGAAATCGGATATGTCCTTTCTTTGGCGCTTTTCCATAAGCACGACCGCACTGTCGACGTTAGGCACGGGCAGAAACATGGAGCGGTGCACGTCGGCAATCTTTTTCGCACGGTAGCGCAAATCCACGGCAACCGTCAGCGCGCCGTAGTCCTTGGTGGACGGCAGGGCGCACAGTCTGTCCGCAACCTCTTTCTGCACCATGACGCAGATACTTTCGGGCATAACAGCCGTATCTTCTATCAGGCGGAACAGCACGGGCGTAGTGATATAGTAAGGCAGGTTTGCCACCACTTTGAACTCGGGTCCTACTCTTTCGCTTATGTCGCCGCTCTTCATGAAGTCGTCGAATATGAGTTCGATGTTTTCATAGGGTGCAAGAGTTTCTTCGAGCACGGGCGTCAGCGAGCGGTCAATCTCGAACGCGACCACTTTTTTTGCTCTTTCGGCAAGCGCGGCTGTAAGCGTACCCGCGCCCGCGCCTATTTCCACTACGACGTCGCCGCCGTTTATGCCGCTTTTTTCGGCAAGCGAGGCAAGAAAATTTTTATCGGTAATAAAGTTTTGTCCGTAGCGTTTGGAAAAAGTAAAGCCGCTTTTTTCCAGCCGATTTTTTATATCCATTATCGGAGCTCTCCCCGCTGTTCGAGATATTCCAAAAATCCGCGGCACCCGTCGGTAACGTCCGCATACGTCTTTTCGAAGTCGCGTGTGTACCACGGGTCTGCGACGTCGCGCGGACGCGACGTAAAATCGCAGATTCTGTGCAGCTTTCCGAGATATCCGCTTTCGGCGGCGCGGCGCGTAAGATACGACATGTTTTCGCTGTCGGCGGCAAGAATGTAGTCGCTTCGGGCAAAGTCATCATCCGTTATTTTCCGCGCGATATGCGTGCCCGATATGCCGTGACGTTCAAGCGCCGCCTTTGCCGGGGCGTAAACGGGATTGCCTGCTTCGCACGACGACGTGCCGCATGAATCCGCTTCGAACAGGTCAGCCAATCCTTCCTTTTCCAACATGTCTTTGAATATGAGCTCAGCCATAGGCGAGCGGCAAATATTTCCCAGACAGACAAACGTAACCTTAATCAACCGTAAATCTCCCGTTGCAATTTATTTACTTTGAGCGAACAGCCACTGTTCCAATCCGTCGTGCACTATCGCGTCGTTCCACATATTGTGTCCTTTATCTTCGTAAACGACGAAATTTATTTTCGTGCCGCCCGCGGCTTTGATTGCCTTCACGATGTCGTCCGTTCCCTTAAAAGGCACCGACGCATCGTTTTTACTGTGGAACGTATAAACAGGCATATCTTTGAGCACATCTACCGCGTCTGTCGGCGCTCCGCCGCACATGGGGACTCCCGCAGCAAACAGATTGCTGTGGCGCGCAAGCAAATCCCACGCGCCGAATCCGCCCATGGAGACGCCCATGACGTAAATCCGCGACGTGTCTATGTAAGGTTTTTCCGCATAATATTCGACAAGTTTCACGACCTGTTTCATCGGGTCGGACTCGGGCACGGACGCCAGCGTGTAATTGCCGTCGCTCCACGGTGCGGAAACCCACTGAACATTGTTCGGGCACTGCGGCACTATTACCACGGACTCCATATACTCGTTGACTGCGTTGTGCTTTACCACTTCGCATATCGCGTTTTTAAGCTGGGCTACGTTGTCCGTTCCGCGCTCGCCCGAGCCGTGCAGAAACAGCACGAGCGGAACTTTGAATCCTTCGACAGCAACGGGGTCGTACAAACAGTATCCGAGTCCGTCATGCGTTTCGGAAGTGAACGGCGTCGTTTTCGGCTTGACTTTCAAACCGTCTTTTCCGTAACCGCAGGCAAGGCAGGCTTCTCCGTTGCGGTCGTATCCGTCGCTTGTGGCAGTCGGTTCGCATATTTTCACCGCCTCGAATTTATGCGCTTCGCTGTCGCTCTTCGTGCCGCAGACTTTGCATGTCTGCCAATGCACGTCCACGCCTTTGCCGTACTTGACGAAAGTGTGTCCCGCCAATTCGAGCGTCAGCGAGGAAAGCGTCGTTTCGTTTTTACCGTCGGCGTCGGTAAACAGTTTTTTTGCAGTCTTTGCACTTATAGTGCGCCGCCGTGCCTTGCTCCTCGCATGTGGACGGCACAAGCGCAACCTCGTCCATAACATGCGCGTGCGGCGTTTCGCCGCAGCCGAACAGGCATACCGCCGCAATCAGCGTGAGGCATGCCAGCACCACAATACCTTTTCTTCTCATCTTAATACCCTTCTCCTATAAATAATTTTTTCGGTTCCGCGCGAGGCTGACGTCACACAGCGCCTATAATTCAAAAAAGGCTTTCCGCTTGCTTTACCCGCGGGAAGCCTTTTCGCAATTATCCGTTATAGTGTATAAAGTTCCTTGAAACGCTTTGTGTACTTGGTTACGGCGTTTTCGTCGTCCTCGTAACGCGCTATTACTTTGCGACAGAATTCTTCGTAAGCCGCGGTTTCTTTCGACGATTGAAGCGTATCGCGTATCACCTGCTCTACCGTCTTATACTCGGCGGGAGTCTGATATTCGGTGAGTCCTTTCTGTGCGCCCGCAACGGTTTTGGACGCAAGGTACATGATGTGCACGCCGTAATCGGTGATTACTTTTTCGGGATAAACCTGTCCGACCTGCAAATTTTCGTACATATCTCTCGCGGCGTCGACAAACTCCTGCATGTAAGTTTCCTTTTCGCCCGCGGGGAGTTCGCGCTGGATTGCGTAGCCTTTGACGCTGCCGAACGCACCGGGGTCGGTGTTGTATTCGTACACGAGGCTGTCGAACATTCTTTCGGCGTCGCGCGGCGTATTTACGAGCGGCGACATCTTAGACATAACGGCGGCATAGATTGCGTCTATCGACATCTCGCGCGACAAATCGTTTTCGCCGTTCACATGCGGATAGGACTTGATTTCTTTTGCAAGCTGCGCTCTGTACTCGGTAATCTGATTTTTCGAGTGAAGCGGATTGTTTTTGAATGCCTTCAATTGTGCCGTCTGTTCGTCGCTGAACGGAATGAGAATGTGCTTGACGTAGAACCAGTTGTCGTCGGGCGTATACACAACGTTTTCCGTATCGCTGCTCATTGCGGTTTTATATTTCGAAGCATCGGTATAGCTCGATTTCTGCGTGGCAAGCAGCGAATTGTAACGACCGACAACTTCTTCCTTGCTGACGTTTACGCCGTCCGTCGCATAGTCTTGCAAACGCGTGAGTTTTCTCGATTCTCTCGCGCTGCGTCCCCACAGATATTCCACTATATACGTGCCGTTGCCCTCGCCCGTTTCGGGGTTGTAGTCGGGGTCGTAAAGCATGGCGTATATATCTTCCTCGCGGTAGTCGGCGATAAGCGCACGCAGTTTCTTTATATCGTTTTCGAAATATTTTTTCTGGACCGGAGTGGCTATTATGTCGCTGTCGGCATAGTTTTCCAAAGTGTCAACAAGGCGGCGCACCGTTTCGCGCTCGCGGCTGTTACGGTCGTCGTCGCCGCTGACCGCAAGATAAGACGAAGGGTCGGGCTTCCAAACCTCGGGGTTCTCGTCCTCTTCTTCCTCCTCTTCCTCGACTTCGGGAACGGGATAAGTGGTGGAACCCGTATCGGACGAAGAATCCGAGTCCACGGTGGGTTCGTCGTGGTCTTCGAGTACTCCGTCGGAAATGGACTTGACAAGCGAATCTATCGAAGAATAGACCGACTTCATTATTTCGTTTTTATCGTTTTGATTCCATTTGAGCAAGCCGAATGCAATCATCTTGTCCGCTTCGTTGAGAAGCTGCTCGCGCTGCACCAACTGGTCGAGCAGATAGTTGGCGGCGTCTTCGGGAGTGTATCCGCTGTTGATGAGGTTTGCCGCATTGCTGTTCCATACGCTGATAAGCTGCGTTTTGTAAATCTTCTTTTCTTCCGACTTGAACGTCAGAGTTTCGCCCTTGCTTCCGTCTTCGTTTTCCACGGTATAGGTCGCTTCCACGGGCGCTACGGTCGCAACGACCTGAGCATAGTCTTTTTCGTTGTTATGCTCGAAAAGCGCACAGCCCGTAGCCGTTACGCTCAATGCCGCCGCAAATACGACGCACAATATCGTTTTGAAAATATTTTTGCGCATTTTGTGATGTCCTTTTTTTCGTAATACGGTTTGACGGGGTACGAAAAATCTGCCGCCGATAACCGCAGTATATTAATTATACATTATTATTGATTAAAAATCAATCGTTTAAACCCCGTTTTTGCCTGCAATTCAACAAAAAATTCAGCAGCCGTCGCCTTGCGCTTATCCTTATATGGGCATGAGCGTCCATAGTCAGCAGAGCGTTGGAATCGGCGCGCGCGACTGTTATTGCCTGCGGCGCAATATCGAGCGCCTTTTCGAAAACTATGCGGCAGTCGTCGCCGCAAATATATACGGTGCTTGCTCCGATATCGGCGGCGAGATTTTTTATAAGCGCTGTTTCGAGCAGATTTTTCGCCTGCGTCGGCGGCGCGCCGTACAAATCCGACAGTTCCGCCAGCATTGCCGCACGCTCTTCCTCTCCCGACACAAGCGCTATTCGGCTGTAAAGCGCCATGCGCTTTTGTGCGTCGGGAACATACGTTTCGGGCAGGTATGCGGGAAAATCAATCTGCATGCGCACTTCCCTGCGGGCGGCGACGGCTTTGCCTTCCAGCCTGTTTATTTCGTCTTCGAGCAGACGGCAGTACATGTCGTAACCGACTTTTTCCATGTGTCCGTGTTGTTCTCTGCCCAAAATATTGCCTGCTCCGCGGATTTCCAAATCCGCCATGGCTATCTTGAATCCGCTTCCGAATTCGGTGTAACGCGAAACCGCTTCGAGCCGTTTGTATGCAGCCTCGCTCATAACTTTGCCGTCGTCGAAAGTAAAGTATGCGTAAGCAAGACGGTTGCTGCGCCCCACTCTGCCGCGCAGTTGATAGAGCTGTGCAAGTCCCAGTCTGTCGGCGTCCACGACAATCAGCGTGTTCGCACGAGGCATGTCGATACCGTTTTCTATAATAGTGGACGCAACAAGCACGTCGAAGCCGCCCGCCACGAATTCGGACACGGTCTTTTCGAGCAGGCGTTCGTTCATCTGCCCGTGAGCCACGGCAAAACGCACGTCGGGCATGACGCCGCGCAAACGCTCGGCAAAAGCGTCTATGCCCGCGACTCTGTTATACACGACGAACGCCTGACCGCCGCGGCTCAGTTCGCGCCCTATCGCGTCTGCGGCAAGCGCATCGGAATATTCCGTCACGAAAGTCTGTACGGGGATACGGTCGGCGGGAGGAGTATCGAGCACACTGATATCTCGCACGTTTACCATGGTCATATACAGCGTTCGCGGAATCGGCGTCGCGGAAAGCGACAGCACGTTCACGTTGGGTTTTACGAGCTTGAGTTTTTCCTTGTCGGCGACGCCGAAGCGCTGTTCTTCATCGAGTATCATGAGTCCGAGGTCTTTGAACTCCACGTCTTTGCCGAGAATGCGGTGCGTACCTATCACGAAATCCGTTTCGCCGCTTTTGAGCCGACGAAGCGTTTCTTTGACTTTCGAGGGCGAATCGAAGCGGGTGAGCCTTTCCGCTCTCACGCCGTGGCTTTCCATTCGCTTCACCGCGGTTTCGTAGTGCTGGCAGGCAAGTATGGTCGTCGGCGAAATGAATGCCGCCTGCTTTCCGCAGGAAATGACTTTGAACGCGAGGCGCAGCGCGACCTCGGTCTTGCCGTATCCGACGTCGCCGCACAGCAGTCTGTCCATCACCTTACCCGATTCGAGGTCCCTGATTCCCTCCCTTACGGCTATCAATTGGTCTTCCGTTTCCGTGTAAGGAAAATCGGCGCAAAACTCGTCGAACAATGTTTCGTCGGTATCGTACTTAAAGCCCTTGCTCACGCTTCTTTCCGCATAGAGTCCGACAAGGTCGAAAGCGAGCTTTTTCAGAGATTCGCCGACTTTCTTTTTGACGAGAGCAAACTGACGTCCGCCGAGTTTGCTCAGCTGCGGTTTTTCGCCGCCCGCGACATACTTGGACAGGCTGTCCATGTTTTCCACGGGTACGTAAAGTTTGTCGCCGCCGTCGTAACCTATCACGAGATAGTCGCGCTCGCTCCCCGTCATGTTGAGCTTTTCCACGCTTGTGCAGATGCCTATTCCGTGCGTTTCGTGCACCACGTAATCGCCGACTTCGGGAACGGTGAAAACGTCGTTCTTTCTTCGGCGGGGCTTGACCTTGCCGCGGCGTCCGCCTATATTGTACGTGCCTATTACCACCCTTTTGGAACCGTGGAATATGCCGCCGCGGTTTAACTGTCCGTCATACAGATTTACCGTGCCGCCGCCGAAGGAAAAGCCTATTCCCTTTTCACGCAGAAAGTTTGAGATGTTTTCGAGAGCCTGACTGCCGCCGCAGAAAATATCGGTAACGTATCCGCCGTCCGCGCTCCAATTTTTAAGGTCCGATGCAAGCGTGACGAAATCGCGGCTGTAATCGGGAACGTCCATTCCTTTGAACGTATGAACCGCTTGCGGCGTAAAGATACGGTTGCTGCTTGTAAGGCGGTGAAATGCCACGCCGACGGAACCGAAACCGAATACTTCGCTGCGGCCGATAAGCGCGTCTTTGCAAAACGGCAGCACTTCGCCTGCTTCGAGCAGCGACGCGAAACGCTCGGAATGTTCTTTGTACAGGGCGTCTACGGTATCGTAAACCTGTTTTGCGTCGTCGTATACAACAAAGTCGACGCGCGCAAACCGTGCCAAACCGACTCCTCCCAGAAGAGGACGGATATAGCCGAGCGAAAGGTCGGTGCAGCCTGTTTCGAGTTTTACGCGGATATCCGACGCCACGGAAAGCGCATGTTCGGACGCCGCGGCGTGCGCCAGCGATTGCAGGGCTTTTTCCGCCTGTTCGGGCGTGTAAAACACGTCGGTTGCCGCAATGACGCGCACACCGGAAATTTTATCGGCGGACAGAAATGTCACGGAATCCAAAGTGCGCAAAGATTCCAGTTCGTCGCCGAAAAATTCCGCGCGTACCGGTCGGGTTTCGCCCACCGCCCACACGTCCAGTATATCGCCGCGTGCGGAGAAACAGCCCACCTCTTCCGCCATGGAGCAGGCTCGGTATCCCATTTTCGTCAGCGCTGTTTTCAGCGCGGTCAAATCGTAACTTTTGCCGACGCGGAGCTCGAACGAATTTTCCGTAAAGTTTTCGGGGTCGGGATAAATCCGCGTAAGACAAGACGCGCACGTGACAATTATTTCGGCTCGGTTCGCCGCCGCGGCGTAAAGCGCGGACAGTCTTTCCGATTCGCCCGATGCGGACGCGAATTTTTTATATGTGAGAGCGTCGGCGGCAGGCGGAATATAGACCGTATTTTCCTCTATGCCTTTCAATTGGAGGAAAGCCTCGTGCGCCTGCACAGCGTCGGCGCAGACGTATAATTTGACGCCCGGAAGCGCCGCCGTGAAAAATGTTTTTTCGAAAAAGCGCGCGTCAAAAACCGAGATGTTTTTACCACCCCGGCAGTCGTTTAACGCGGCAAGGTATTCCCCGCCGTTTAAAATGTCCTTTATTTGGAAAATACGGGTCACCCCTTGAAACGAAATTCCCGACGCTGCGACGCGCTGTTTACTCGCCGCGTATCAGTTTGAGCACTTCGTCGGCGGCGCGTTCTATCATATCGGCAAAATCGCGTCTATCGCTTTTTGGCACTTCGCTTAAAACGTAGTCGCCGAGCGGAACGTGCTCGGGCGGCCGCCCTATCCCCAAACGCACGCGAGGAAAATCCTCGCTTTTCATGACGTCCACGATGTTGCGCATTCCGTTGTGCGTTCCGCCGCTGCCGTTCATTCTCACGCGCACGCTCAGACGCGGAATATCTATGTCGTCGAATACCGCAATCACGTCGCGCATGTCTGCCTTATGCTTGTTTACGACCTGTTTGACGCACAGTCCCGACAGATTCATGTATGTGAGCGGCTTGACTATCAGCAGTTTCTCGCCGCATAGATTGCCTTCGGCGATAAGCCCGTCGCATTCGCGTTTTTTAAATTTGAGCGAAAGCCTGTCGGCAAGACACTCCGCCGTCAAAAACCCCATGTTATGGTAGGTATAGGCGTACTTGTCACCGAAATTGCCGAGCCCGAATACTATCTTCAATTTTTTATATCAGTGCTTGTCCGCGAAATCGTTAAGCGCGGCAAGCATTTCGTCGAGGTCGATGCCGTGTGCGGCTGCGGCTTGCTCCACCGTTTCTCCGCGGCTTATGGGGCAGCCGAGGCAGTGCATACCGAACTCGGCAAACACGGGCGCGACGTCGGGACAAACGCCCAATACTTCCGCTATCGTCATATCTTTATTTACTGTCATTTTCAAATACCTCCGTACTTATTGTTTTGTGCAACCGCTATATTATAATACGCGCACAAAACAAAGTCAAGCAAAGAAACGCCGACGAAAAAAGGCAGCCGACATAAGCCGACTGCCTTGCCCGATACGTTTTCAGTTGTTGTTCGCGCTGCCTGCGCAAACCACCACGACTATCCTGTTGCCCCATTCGCCCGGACGCTCGGGGAACTGGCGCACAAGGTTGACCGACGCGCTTCGTATTTTGCGCACGGGCGCGGCTTTGTTTTCGCTTTTATCCGCCGTGTCTGCCAACAGACTTACTTTTTCGATGATGTTTTCCATTTTTTGAATCTCCTTGCTCGGGTTTTGAAAAAACTGCGTTACTACGCGATTTTTTCCTTGCACGATTATTATATACCGACCGAGCGAAATTTCCTATCTATTTCTGCCCGTTTTTGCCGCTGCCGACTATACTGTCCGATTCCCGACTCTTCCTGTTGTTCTACAGAGAGTAGAATGTCGGTTTTTTGCTCTCTACTCTCGGTAGAAACAAGGCATTTGTAGTTGATTTTATGCGCAATATATGTTATAATAGGTCAATCCACATCGATGAGAGAGACTCCGGAATGAAAGATTTGAAAGAAACGGTTGCGGAAAAACTTGTGTTTTTGCGCAGAGAAAACAAACTGACGCAAGCCGAACTTGCCGAAAAGCTCAACTATTCGGACAAGTCCGTTTCCAAATGGGAACGGGGCGAGGCTTTGCCCGACGTAGAAGTGCTGGTTAAAATAAGCCGGCTTTTCAACGTATCGCTGGACTACCTCGTAAACGAAAATTCCGCAGCGGCTTCGGTTTCCACTCCCGTAAAAAGTCTGCGGCGCAATCATCTGATAATAGCGTCCATTTCCGTTTTGACAGTTTGGGTCATTGCGACGCTGATTTTCGTCTTCTGCCAGATAGGCGCGGGAGTTTCGCCTTGGACTGTTTTCGTTTGGGCCGTCCCGGCTTCCTGTATTGTCGCGATTGTATTCAACGGTATATGGGGCAAGCACTGGGCAATATTTCTGCTTTGCAGTCTGCTGGTATGGTCGATAATACTTGCCTGCTATTTGCAGTTTTTGAAGTACAACCTGTGGCAGATGTTTATCGTGGGAGTTCCTCCGCAAGTGATAATAATTCTTTGGTCCCGGCTTAAACGCTCCCCCGCTTCAAAGAAACAGAAAGAAAACACAACAGAGACAAACGCTTAAAACGTGCATACCGAAAACAAACCTTCTTCCGAAGGTTTGTTTTTTTGTCAGTCGGGTACAATCAGGTAAGCAGGTTTTCGGGTGTTTCGTCGAAAATATTGCAAAGCTCGATTAGCGCCTCGATACACGGTTCGCATACGCCCGTTTCCCATGCGCTGATGGTCCGCTTGTTCACGCCCAGCCTATTCGCCAGATTTTCCTGAGTCCAGCTCTTGCTTTTTCTCAAAGACCGCAAATTTTCGGCAAAATGGTTTTCGTACTTAATCATAAACGTATAATACCAAATATTTTGGTATTATGCTTGACAGTCCAAAGAATTTGGTCTAATATATAAAAATAAACCCAGTTTTCAAACGAGGTTTCCATGAAAAACCCGAATCACCAAAATGAAATAACCGAGAAAGCCGACGAAAATCCCGATACCGACGACGGATTTTTGGGCTGCACCGCTTTCGGCGTCATAGGCTTTCCCCTGCTGCCCCTGAAAAAGCGCATTTTCAAATCCGATACCGAAAACAACAACCCCGACGCCACGCAGAGCTGAAACTTATGCGGGTCTTTTTATAAACGGAAAACACAAGCATGATATAATAAAATATAACGACTCGGGAAAAAGGTACAGTAAGGGCGAACAAACAGATAAGAATTCCGTAAGAGGCTTTGCAAATCAATTACGGAATAAGATAAAAACAAAAAGACAAAAACAAAAGAAAAAGGGAGCGAACAGTTAAGTCAGCCTGTTCGCTCTCTTTGATGTTACACATTGTAAATAAGAAAGTTGTTCTTAGGATATAAGCGAGAGTAGACTTCTCTCGGACGGTTAAGGTTACTGTTAAACCGTCTTCC
>JAAWDP010000004.1 GCA_022793815.1 Clostridia bacterium
AAACAAGATGGAAGGCACTGTTTACATTCCGGGAATCGGACACAATTTGCAGGAACACAGCGTCGTGCTTATTCGTGGCGGCAGAGTGAAGGATTTGCCCGGCGTAAGATATCATATCATACGCGGCGCGTTGGATACCGCTGGTGTCGCAAAGCGCAAGCAGTCCCGCTCGAAGTACGGTGCAAAACGCGCGAAGTAATATCGAAAATTCAAGGTATTGCTTAAAAATTCAATAAAGGAGATATAATTATGCCGAGAAGAAGCGGTGTCCCCAAGCGCGACGTACTGCCCGACCCCGTGTATAACAGCAAGGTTATCACGAAACTCGTCAATCAGGTAATGCTGGACGGAAAGAAAGGAACGGCGCAGAAAATCGTTTACGGGGCGTTTGACATTGTAAAAGAAAAAATGAACTTGGAGCCTATCGACGTATTCACGCAGGCTCTGGAAAACATCAAGCCGGTACTCGAAGTCAAGGCTCGTCGCGTGGGCGGCAGCACCTATCAGGTGCCTATCGAAATCCGTCCCGACCGTCGCCAGACGTTGGCTATCCGCTGGATGGTGGCTTTTGCGAGAAAGCGCAGCGAAAAAACCATGGCAGAACGTATGGCGGGTGAGATAATGGACGCATACAATAACGCCGGCAGCGCAATCAGACGCAAAGAAGAGATGCACAAAATGGCGGAAGCTAACAGAGCGTTCGCACATTACCGTTGGTAAAATAAGGAAAGAAAATTATGGCAAGAGAATTTTCATTGGAAAATACACGCAATATCGGTATCATGGCGCACATCGATGCGGGCAAAACCACGACTACCGAGCGTATACTTTTCTATACAGGCAAAACGCACAAAATAGGCGAAGTTCACGAAGGCGCGGCTACGATGGACTGGATGGAGCAGGAGCAGGAACGCGGTATAACCATTACCAGTGCGGCGACCACCACTCAGTGGCGTGTAGACAGAAGCGCGGGTTCCGCCGAGCCGTTTAAGCGTATCAATATCATCGACACCCCGGGTCACGTCGATTTCACCGTCGAAGTGGAACGCTCGCTCAAAGTATTGGACGGTGCCGTTGCGGTATTCTGTGCGCGCGGCGGTGTCCAGCCCCAGTCCGAAACCGTTTGGCGTCAGGCGGACAAGTACGGCGTTCCCCGTATCGCTTACGTAAACAAGATGGACCGCGAAGGCGCGAATTTCTTTAACGTAATGGATATGATGCAGACCCGTCTCAAAGCAAATCCCGTTGCAATCCAGCTGCCGATAGGCGAGGCGGATACGTTTGTCGGCGTTATAGACCTCGTTACCATGAAGGCGGACGTTTACACGGACGACCTCGGAACGACTATGGACGAAACCGAAATTCCCGCGGAGCTTAGAGCGCAAGCCGACGAATACCGTGCGAAGCTTTTGGAAGTCGTTGCGGAAGCCGACGACGCGCTCATGGAAAGGTTCTTCGAAAACGAGGGCGCGGACTTTACCGTAGAAGAAATCAAGAAAGCAATCAGAAAACTTACGATAGAGATGAAAATCAACCCCGTTACGTGCGGCAGCTCGTTCAAGAACAAGGGCGTGCAGAAACTGCTTGACGCCATTGTCGACTACATGCCGTCGCCGCTTGACATTCCGCCCGTCAAAGGTACGCTTTTGGACGGCGAAACCGTCGAAGAGCGCGTTACCAGCGACGAAACTCCGTTTGCGGGACTCGCGTTCAAGATTATGGCAGACCCGTTTGTCGGAAAATTGGCATTCTTCCGTTGCTATTCCGGCACGCTTTCCGCAGGTTCTTACGTGCTTAACTCCACCAAGAACAAGAAAGAGCGTATCGGACGTATCCTCATGATGCACGCAAATAACCGCGTGGAAATCGACGAGGTGCACAGCGGCGATATATGCGCGTTCGTAGGACTCAAAGACACGACCACCGGCGATACTCTGTGCGACCCTTCCAAGCCGATAGTTTTGGAGAGCATGGAATTTCCCGAACCCGTTATCCGTGTCGCGATAGAGCCCAAGACGAAAGCGGGTCAGGAAAAAATGACCATGGCGCTCATAAAACTCGCGGAAGAGGACCCCACGTTCAAGACGTATACCGACCAGGAAACCGGTCAGACCATAATAGCGGGCATGGGCGAACTTCATCTCGAAATCATCGTCGACAGATTGCTCAGAGAGTTTAAAGTAGAGGCAAACGTCGGTAAACCTCAGGTTGCTTACCGCGAGGCTATTACCAAGAAAGTCGATGTCGAAGGCAAGTATGTACGTCAGTCCGGCGGTAAAGGTCAGTACGGTCACTGTAAGATTTACATGGAACCGTTGGAACCGGGCAGCGGATATGTTTTCGAAGACAAAACGGTCGGCGGCAGTATACCGAAAGAGTATATTCCCGCTATCGACAACGGCATAAAGGAAGCCAAGATGAGCGGTGTGCTCGCAGGCTACGAATGCGTCGATTTCAAAGTCACCGTTTACGACGGCTCGTTCCACGAAGTCGACTCGTCCGAAATGGCGTTCAAGATTGCAGGCTCCATGGCGTTTAAAGAGGGCATGAGAAAGGCAAATCCCATTCTTATGGAACCCATAATGCGTGTGGAAATTTCGCTTCCCGAAGAGTATTTGGGAGACGTTATGGGCAACGTAAGTTCCCGCCGCGGCAACCTTTTGGGTATGGAATCGGTCAACGGCTCGCAAGAGATTCGCGCCGAAATACCGCTTTCGGAAATGTTCGGTTACGCTACGGACTTGCGCAGCCGTACACAGGGCAGAGGCAACTATACGATGACGTTCGACCATTACAGCGAAGTGCCCAAGAATGTCGCCGAGAAAGTTATCAGCATGAGAACCAAAAATAATTAGTTTTTTGATGTTGAAAACAGTTGTCTATTTTCGAAAGATAAGTTATAATATCAGAGTACGGGGGCTCTTTAAAACCCGAAAATCAAATTCAAGAATTTTTTTTGGAGGAATCTAAATATTATGGCAAAGGCTAAATTTGACAGAAGTAAGCCGCACGTAAACATCGGTACCATAGGTCACGTCGACCATGGTAAAACCACCCTTACCGCGGCAATCACTATGACGCTTGCTGCGAAGGGTCTCTCGGAAAAGATGAGATATGACCAAATCGACTCGGCTCCCGAGGAGAAAGCAAGAGGTATCACGATTAACACCGCTCACGTCGAGTATTCGACCGCAAAACGTCACTACGCTCACGTTGACTGCCCGGGCCACGCGGACTACGTAAAGAACATGATAACGGGTGCCGCTCAGATGGACGGCGCAATCCTCGTTGTTGCCGCTACCGACGGTCCCATGCCTCAGACCCGCGAGCACATCTTGCTTGCCCGTCAGGTCGGCGTGCCCAAGATTGTCGTATTCATGAACAAGACCGACCTTGTCGACGATCCCGAGCTGTTGGACCTTGTCGAAATGGAAATCAGAGACCTTTTGACTCAGTACGATTTCCCCGGCGACGACACCCCGATTATCCGCGGCAGCGCGGTAAAAGCGCTTGAAGCGGCTACCGGCGGCAACGTCGAAGGCAACGAATGCAAGTGCATATTCGAACTTATGGACGCAGTCGACTCCTGGATTCCCGACCCCGAGCGCGACACCGACAAGCCGTTCCTTATGCCTGTCGAAGACGTGTTCACGATTACCGGCCGCGGCACCGTTGCTACCGGCAGAGTAGAGCGCGGACAGCTTAAACTCGGCGACCCCGTCGAAATAGTCGGTATCAAAGCAACGAAGAACTCCGTTGTTACCGGTATCGAAATGTTCCGTAAGCAGCTTGATTTCGCCGCTGCGGGCGACAATGCGGGCGTACTTCTCCGCGGTATCGACAAGAAAGACATCGAGCGCGGACAGGTTATCGCAAAACCCGGTTCGATAACGCCTCACACCGAATTCGAAGGACAGATTTACGTCCTTAAAAAGGAAGAAGGCGGACGTCATACTCCGTTCTTCAACGGCTACCGTCCTCAGTTCTATTTCAGAACCACCGACGTTACCGGTACCATCGAGTTGCCGAAGGGCACGGAGATGGTTATGCCCGGCGACAACATCACGATTTCCGTTAAGCTCATCGCTCCCATTGCGGCAGAGCAGGGTCTTCGTTTCGCTATCCGCGAAGGCGGCAGAACGGTCGGTTCCGGCGTCATTTCCAAGATAATCAAATAAATTATCTACTAAATTGTACAATAAAACAACCCTTTGCTTTTACGGGCAGAGGGTTTTTATTATTATTTCTCCGAAGGGTGTCAAAATTATTGCAATATCGCGCTCATTATGGTAAAATATATTAGTATGGTAAGTATTCGCAAACAGTCGGATATATGCAAGTAAAGAGGAGCGTATGAAGAAAGAACTGTCCAAAAAGCTGAAAATAGCGATAGGCGTGTCGGCATTTGTTATTATTATGGCGGCAATAGTTTGGATTGTCGCGCTCGCTCTTCTCGATACGGATATCAATACCGAAGTGTACGGTACGGAATTCGATTATGTCGACGATACCATGTACGACAATGCGTATATAACCGTCAAAGGCGGCAGGTGGCAACTCTATCGCGGCGGCGACGCAATATCTCGGACGTTCGGCTATCTGGAATATGCGGGAGAAGGACGGTTTTCATTCATAAACAACGACGGTAAAGGGTGGGGCTTTGTGCGCACGGACGGTACCGTGGAAGCGGAATTCAATCAGGATTTCAGACCGCTGCGACCCGGCACTTCCTCGCTTGTCGCCGTGCGCGACAACGGCGACGGCGAATTTACGGTGCGCAACAATGACGGAAAGTCTTATCGCGGTAAGGGGCATGTTTTGGAATATTCGGATTTCCCCGCTTTTTACGATGCATACGACGACGCATACGTTGCGTTTTTCGATGAGAACGGCAAGTGTGTCGCGCTGAAAACCGAGAAATTCGAAGAACTTCCTTTAAAGTTTTCTCCCTCGGATACCGCAGTCGGAAACGACGGCTTTTTGACCGTGACCAAAAGTGCGGGGGCGGTTACTTATGACAGTCTTTTCGGAAAAGTATCATTTTTGGACGGACTTACTCCTTCAAAAGGCGATGCATATTACGAAGTGGTCGACGGGTGTGCCGTTGCATATCGCACAAGTACGTTTGGCGGGGAGGTTACGGTTACGACACGTCCGTCTGTGCGCGGAGCAGGATTCACCGGTGAAGTTACGTTCACCGTATCCGTCGGCGACGAGGTCATAGCCACAAACGGAAAGGTCGCCGTCGTGCGGCATGAAACCGAATATATTTATTTCGACGGGGCTGCTTTGCGCAACGTGGAAGATTTTTCGGTGACGGAAATAACCGGCGGCAATTTGCTGTCTTTCCGATTGAAGAGCGCAGACAGATATGTTTTACTGGACAAAAATTATAATGAAGCGTATGCCGCGGATTTCGAAACGGTGGCTCTTTACAGAACGAAAGAAAAAAACCGTGCCCAGTATACCGTGAAGATAGAATGTCTTCTCGCAGACGGCAGTCTTTACGGATATGAAAACGGGGAGCTTAAAAGATATCTCGATAACGTGATAAGCGTAGCTTCATCGCGGGATTTCGAAGAATCGCGCATAATCACTCAAGGGGTCGGCGTAACGGAAATATACGATTCTTTTTTCCGCTCGAAGGACAGGAAAACAAATCTTGCCGCTCCGACCGTGATAGATGCGTTTATCCCTGTTTATTCTCAAATAAAGGACGGTAAACGCAATATAATAATGCCGCGTGGAGAATTCGAAGCGGGATTGACGACGAAAGTGGAAATAATGTTCTGCAAAGACGAGGATAACTATTTTGCCGTCGAAACGCAGGACAGCGGTATGAAACAGGTACACGGTAAAAACGGCGCGCTGTTGGGAAGTTTCAACCTTTCGGAAGACGAGGAAATAGTTATGTCGCCCACGCAGCTGTGCATTGTGGGCGCGCAGGGTATAAACATTGCTTCGCGCGATAAGTTTGTAGAGGTCAAATACGACGAATTATTTTACAGCCGCAGTCACAAATATGCCGTGGCGGTGAGAAGCAACGGGCTGTCCGTAATAAATCTCGACAGCGGTAACATCGACGACGAACGGTTTATTTCCGGCGGTATCGAAATAGCGGAAATAGGCGAAAACGCATTTGTATTTCAAAACGTAAAGACAAAGCTTTACGGCATAATCAGCGACGGTAAAATGACGCTGTCACCGACTTACAGATATATGGAATTGCACGACAATTTCGTTATAGCATCCGTAGATGACGAATCGGCGAATGCGATAACCTATTTTCAAGCCGACTTCGGAGGCAAGCGTATAAGCGACGTTTATTTCGACCTCGAAGTGACAGAAGGACTGACTATGGGCGCCGTGAGCGACGGCAGCATGGAAATCATGAATGCGCGCGGAAGAGTGATTCTCAAAAACGTCACGCACGTTCCCGAGCTAGACGGCGGCGGTTTCGATTTTATGAAGTGTCAGGTCTACGACGAAGAAACGGGGCTTACCGTGCCTGCCGTGCGCAGGGACAATTCCAGATTGCTCGTTGTCACTGCCGGCGGATATAAAAGAGTAATAAGCATTTCGAAAGAAGACTGACGAAATTTCGGCTGTAACGCTCGAAAGAAGAGAATAATATAGCCACGTATGACTGCCGTAACGCGGCGTCAGAACCCTTTACAGGGCGTTAAACGGCAAACCGACAAAAAATTACATTAAAAATAAGGCAAATCGACCCCTGTTTTGCTTTATTTTTTTTGCATTTTGTGCTATAATTTAAATATAAGCCGAAAGGCAAGAAAACAAGGAGAAATCGGCATGGCAAAAAAGGTGGACAACAAGTACGATTCCAGTGAAATCCAAGTATTGGAAGGATTGGAACCCGTAAGAAAACGCCCCGGTATGTATATCGGTTCGACCGACGAAAGAGGTCTTCATCATCTTATCGTCGAAATAGTCGACAACAGCGTGGACGAGGCTCTTGCGGGATATTGCGATACCATTATCGTCGAAATAACCAAGGAAGGTGCGGTTTCCGTTACGGATAACGGGCGCGGCATTCCCATCGACATTCATCCGAAAGAAAAGGTTTCGGCGGTGCAGGTCGTGCTTACGAAATTGCATGCGGGCGGCAAATTCGGCGGCGGCGGATACAAGGTATCGGGCGGTTTGCACGGTGTCGGTCTTTCCGTCGTCAATGCGCTTTCCGAATGGCTGGAAGTCGAAGTGTATAAAAACGGCAAGATTTACCGTCAGAAATACAACCGCGGCGTGCCTATGCGCGCTTTGGCGGAAGTCGGAAAGACGGATAAAAGCGGCACGAAAGTGACGTTCTTTCCCGATGACGAGATTTTCGAAACAATCGAGTTTTCCTATGACCTTATCCGTACCAGACTGC
Organism: Clostridia bacterium; assembly: GCA_022793815.1. GTDB lineage: Bacteria > Bacillota > Clostridia > Christensenellales > Pumilibacteraceae > MGBC157735. The sequence continues at coordinate 7,394 of JAAWDP010000004.1, forward strand.
GCGAAGTCGCATATCTGAACAAAGGCGTAAAAATAGTCCTCAAAGACGAGCGCAGAGGCAAAGAGAAGGAAGAAACTTTCTGTTACGAAGGCGGTATACTCGACTTCGTGGAATATTTGAACCGCTCGAAAGAAACGCTTTTCGAAAACGCCATATATTTCGAGGAGAAGTACAAAGACAGCACTGTTGAAATTTCGATGCAATACAACGACAGTTACAGCGAAATAATCTATTCCTATGCAAACAACATAAATACCGAAGAGGGCGGCACTCACCTCGTCGGTTTCAAAAACGCGCTTACGAAAGTCATAAACGACTACGCGCATAAATCGAACCTCATCAAAGATGAGGAAAAGCTTACGGGCGACGATGTGCGCGAGGGCTTGACGGCAATAGTTTCCGTCAAACTTACCGAGCCGCAATTCGAAGGTCAGACAAAGACCAAATTGGGCAATTCGGAAATGCGCGGCATAGTAGAGCGCGCGCTTACCGAAGGATTCGGAACTTATCTCGAAGAGAATCCGAAGGAAGCGAAAGAGCTTGTATTGAAAGGAATAACGGCGCAGCGTGCGCGCGATGCCGCCCGTAATGCGAGAGAACTTACGCGGCGCAAAGGTGTGCTCGAAAGCACCACTCTGCCCGGCAAGCTTGCCGACTGCACGGACAAAGACGCCTCGCACTGCGAAATTTACATTGTCGAGGGCGATAGTGCAGGCGGAACGGCAAAGCAGGGACGCGACCGCAGATTCCAAGCCATACTGCCGCTCCGCGGTAAAATCCTGAATGTGGAAAAAGCCAGACTCGGCAAAGTTTTGGAAAATGCCGAAATCAAAAACATGATAACCGCTTTCGGGTGCGGCGTAGGAGAAGAGTTTGACGAAAGCAAACTGCGTTACGATAAAATAATTTGCATGACCGATGCCGACGTCGACGGAAGCCATATCAGAATTCTGCTGCTGACATTCTTCTTCCGCTATATGCGTCCGCTTATCGAAAAGGGTCACGTGTATATTGCTCAGCCGCCGCTGTATAAAGTGACGAAAAACAAAAAAGACACATACTGCTATTCCGAAACGGAGCTTAACGAAACGCTGGACAGCCTGGGGAGAAAGGGCTGCGACGTGCAGCGTTATAAAGGTTTGGGCGAAATGAACGCGGAGCAGTTGTGGAATACGACAATGAATCCCGAATTCCGTACTCTCGTGCAGGCGACCATGGACGATGCATTCGAAGCCGACGAAATCTTTACGGTGCTTATGGGAGAAATGCCCGAAATGAGAAGACAGTTTATTGAAGAAAATGCCAAGCTTGTAAAAGAGCTTGACATATAGAGAGGTGAAGCATGTCTGAAAGAAAAAGAAAGTTTTCGGATGACGAAATCAAGCACGTAGACAATACCAAAATAATACGGCGCCAGGTAGTGGACGAAATGAAAACGTCGTTTATTGCTTATGCAATGGCGGTAAACGTGTCCCGTGCAATCCCAGATGTGCGCGACGGCTTGAAACCAGTGCACCGCAGAATACTGTATTCTATGGGCGAATTGAATCTGTTTTCGGACAAGCCGCACAGAAAATGCGCGCGTATCGTCGGTGACGTTCTGGGTAAATATCACCCTCACGGCGACAGCTCCGTGTACGACGCTTTGGTGCGCCTTGCGCAGGATTTCTCCATAAATCATCCGCTTGTGGACGGACACGGCAACTTCGGCAGTGTGGACGGCGACCCTCCCGCGGCAATGCGTTATACCGAAGCGCGTCTTGCGAAGATAGCAAGCGAAATGCTGAGAGATATAGACAAAGAAACGGTTGACTGGTATCCCAACTTCGACGATACTTTGCAGCAGCCCACCGTACTGCCTTCGCGTTTTCCCAACCTTTTGGTAAACGGCAGCGACGGTATTGCGGTAGGTATGGCGACGAATATTCCTCCGCATAACCTCGTCGAAGTAATAAACGCCGTTCAGGCGCTTATAGAAAATCCGGATATTACGACGGATGAATTGATTTCCTACGTTCCCGGACCCGATTATCCCACGGGCGGCATAATTATGGGACGCGCGAATTTGCGCGCGGCTTACCGCACCGGACACGGCGGCGTGGTTATCCGCTCGAAATGCGAGATAGAAGAATACACACCCAGAGAAGGCGGTCAGCCCCGTCAGCGTATAATAGTTACCGAACTTCCTTATCAGGTGAACAAAGCCGAGCTCATCAAAGCCATGGCAAACCTTGTCAAGGACAAGAGAGTGGAAGGCATTTCCGCAATTAACGAGGAATCCGACCGCGACGGACTGAGAATAGTAATAGAAATCAAACGTGACGCGCAGGCGCAGGTTGTGCTCAATACACTTTATAAACACACGAATTTGCAGGTGTCGGGAGGCATTACCTTCCTTTCGCTTGTGAACGGCGAGCCGAAAATACTCAATCTCAAAGAAATGCTGTATTACTACCTCGAACATCAGAAAGAGGTGGTGCTGCGCAGAACCAAATACGATTTGGACAAAGCACAGGAACGCGAGCATATTCTCGAAGGTCTTGTCAAAGCGCTTACCAATATCGATAAGGTAATAAAGATAATCAAAGGCAGCCGAGATAAATTCGAGGCGGCGGAAAAATTGATGGCGGAGTTCTATCTGTCGGATAAGCAGGCAAATGCCATATTGGAAATGCGCCTGCAACGCCTTACGAGTTTGGAAGTGGAATCCATAAAGAACGACTTGGCGCAATTGCAGTTGTTGATAGCGGATTTGAAGAGTATAATCGCTTCGCCGCGCCGCGTTCTCGACATAGTCAAGACAGAACTGGAAGAAATAAAAACCAAATACGGTATTCCCAGAAGAACCGAAATAACGGTGGACTACGACGAAATAGATATAGGCGACCTTATCGAGCGCGAAGACGTTGTTATTTCCATGACGCATTTCGGATATATCAAGCGTCTGCCGACCGCCGAATACCGCACGCAACACCGCGGCGGTAAGGGTGTTACGGCGCACAAGCCGAAAGAAGAAGATTTTGTGGAAACGATGTTCGTCACCTGCACTCACGACGATTTGCTGTTCTTCACGAATTTCGGCAAAGTGTACGCTATAAAGGCTTATGAAGTGCCCGAAGCCGAAAAAACGGCGCGCGGCAGGGCGATAGTCAACCTGCTTAACCTCGAAGACGGAGAAAAAGTCAATGCCGTCATAAGAATAGAGGAGGACAACTATCTCGGAAATCTTATCATGGCGACAAAGAGAGGCATGATAAAGAAGACTGCGCTCAGCGAGTTCACATCGATAAGAAAGGTAGGCAAAATAGCAATCAAGCTTGCCGATGACGACGAATTGATTTCCGTGCAGCAGACGAACGGCAGAGACGAGATTCTCGTTGCGTCCTCTTCGGGCAAGTGCATACGCTTTGCGGAAGACGACGTCCGCGTTATGGGAAGAGATACGCAGGGCGTTCGCTCGATGAAGATTGACGGTGACGAGGAAATCGTCGATATGACCGTTATTAAGTCGGGATACGAAATAATAACCGTGTCGCAGTTCGGATACGGCAAACGTACCGACCTTAACGATTACCGTTTGCAATCGAGAGCGGGCAAAGGCATAAAAGCGGGTATCTTTACTCAAAAGACCGGTCGGCTTGTCAATCTCAAACAGATAGACCCCAACGACGATTTGATGCTTATTGCGGATAACGGCATTATCATAAGAATGCGCGCGAAGGAAATATCCAAAATAGGCAGAGATACGCAGGGCGTTCGTATAATGAAACTCAAAGGTCAGGGCAGCGTGGTTTGTGTGGCGGTTGCCGCACCCGAGCCCGAAATCGAAGAGGGTGAAGAAGGCAACGATTAAACCTCGGCGTATAAAACCGTAACAAAAATCAAATAACAGGCATAAGAAACTTCTCGTAAAGGAAGTTTCTTATGTTTTAAGGAGAAAGAGTTTATGCCGTGGTGGGCTTGGTTGATTACAGCGATAGGAGTCGTCGCAGTCGTTTCGGCGGCAATGCTTGCATATTGGAATAATGCCGTAAAGGTAGTGCGTTACGATTACGAAAGCCAGCGTCTGCCGAAAAGTTTCGAAGGGTTTTCCATTGCGCACATATCGGATTTTCACAATAAAAATTACGGTAAAGGGGCAAAGCGGCTTGTAAAAAAAGTAATAGCGGAAAATCCGCATATAATAGTAATCAGCGGCGATATGATTCAGAGCAGCCGAATGAAAAACGCAATGGCTTTGGTCGAGGCTCTTGTCGAAATCGCCCCTGTTTATTATGCAAGCGGCAATCACGAACGGTATGTCGAAAAGTATCCGCTGTTTAAAGAGCACATGCGCGCATGCGGAGTCACGGTTTTGGAAGACGAGACTGTGGAATTGAACCGCGGCGGAGAAAGGATTTTTATAGGCGGAGTAATAGACCCGCGATTCTATATGGAGCGCGGCTGCGAACGTGAAGACGAGTTTGCAAAGCATGTAAAAAAAGTGGTGCGCGACGAAGGATTCAATCTGCTCATTTCTCATCGCCCCGAATTTATGGGTGCATACGTCGCCGCCGGTGCAGACCTCGTTTTGAGCGGTCATGCTCATGCGGGGCAGGTTCGGCTTCCTTTTATCGGAGCAATTTTTACGCCGGGAGAAAGGTTTCATCCAAAGTATGTAGTCGGGCGTTACGACAAGGATAGGACGACGATGATAGTAAGCGGCGGATTGGGTTCGTCCAGTCCGATTTTGCGTGTTTTCAATTGTCCGCAATTGCTTATCGAAACGCTGCATTCGAAAGCCGAAACCGACCTATGACGCTCATAGCGGCGAAACAGCGTGCAAACGGTTTACAAAAAGCTCAATGGGTGGTATAATAGTCGGGAATAAAACGATTCCTTAGGCAGAAAGGAGAAAAGTCAATGTCAAAGACAATAGTGATGAAATGTCACGACTGTTTGAATGAAAAGAGTTTTAAAGTAGGCGCGGGAAGCGATTTACAGACGCTTAAAGATGCGGTGGCGCGTTTGGGTTCGGGTAAAGATACCGACCAACTTCTCAGCCTTATGGTGAGCGTCGAATCGAAAAAGCCGAAGGCTTTGCACTATAATTTTTATCTTAATCACGCCGAATATCTTACCAATGTGAACTACGATATTTTCGACGGTTGCGTGCACATGTTCAAACAAGGCGAACTGGAAAACAATTCCGCATATCAAAAGCTTATGCAGGCGCCCGTTACGGACAAAATCGCGCTCAGCAAGCGCAAGTGGGAGATGGCGGCGGCTATCGAAGGTTCGATAGCGTTTAACGGAATTTTTTGGTGCCGCAAATGCGAAAAGTTTGAAAACCGCATTGCCATTCGCATGCATTGGCAGGACGGAAAGAAAGACAACGTATATGTTTTGCCGAACCGTTGTTCGTGCGGAGAAACAATGCAGCTTGTAAACGACGATAACTGCGGATTCGTTCACGAAGGTATGGAAACGATAGGCAAGTGCGATGTGTGCGGAAGCTATTTCAAAGTACATACGACAAGTTTTAACGTCAAATAATATAAATAGCATAATAAATGTCGATAATATAAGCGGACGCATTACGGTGCGTTCGCTTTTGTTATATCTAATCGTTTTCTAATCATCTTTTAATCGTATGTGATTGACAATGCGGATAGATGTTGGTACAATAGTTTGGTATAAATAACGGTGTGCCGCCGTTATGGCGGATAAGGGACGGTTAAATTATGGTAATAACTTTGGTAATGGATCAATACGGCGACACGAGCAACGGTACTACCGTAACGGCTATGCGGCTCGCAGAGCACATGCGCAGAAAAGGACATACGGTCCGCATAGTGACATCGGTCGAAAACGTAAAGGAAGACAATGTTTTCGTAGTACCCGAATGGGGAATAAAACCCGTCAAAAAGATAGTGCACTCGCAGGGCATGAAACTTGCCAAGGCGGACAAAGAAGTTCTTACGAAGGCAATCGTCGGGGCGGATATAGTGCACTTCTTTTTACCGTTCGGATTGGAAAAGGCAGGGAAAGAAATCGCGGATGCTTATCACATAGCAAGCAGCGCGGCTTTTCACGTGCAGCCCGAAAATATTACGTATTCGATAAAGCTCAATAAATTGGAAATAGTGCACAAAGCTCTCTACAAATGGTTCGAGCAGTTTTATAACAAATTCGGACATATACATTGCCCGAGCCGAATGCTCAAAGATATTCTCGACGGGTACGAGTACAAAGCGCAGAAACACGTTATAAGCAACGGCGTATCCGAATATTTCGTCAAGACACAAAGCGAACGCCCGAGCGAGTATGACGGCAAATATCTCATACTTATGTCGGGCAGATTTTCGCGCGAAAAAAGACAGGACCTTATAATAGAAGCGGTTGCGGCAAGCAAGTATCGCGACGAAATACAGCTTATTTTCTGCGGCAAAGGTCCATGGGAAAACAAACTCAAAAAGAAAGCGGAAAAAGCGGGATTGAAGAATCTGCCCGTATTTAAATTCTGCAATCAGCAAGAACTTCGCGAAACTATAAATTATTGCGATTTATATGTGCACGCATCGGATATCGAAATCGAAGCGATTTCGTGTATGGAAGCTTTTGCATGCGGACTGGTACCCGTTATTTCCGACAGTAAGCTCGTTGCTACAAAACAGTTTGCTTTGGATGAAAGGAATCTTTTTGCTCACGGCAATGCCGAGAGCCTGCGCGAGAAAATAGAATACTTTATCGAACATCCCGAAGAAAAAGACGAGCTGTCGAAAAAGTATATAGAATATGCGGAAAACTACCGTGTCGAGAATTGCGTCAACGAAATGGAAAAGATGTTCGAAACGGTAATTGCCGAAAACAAACAGCAATGGGGCGACAAAGTCGGAATAGCACAATAGTCATTCCGAAAAAAACAAAACGGTTTGATTGGGCGGTGCAAGAAGCGACAAACAAGAAAAAAAGACGGCTTTTCAAATGTGGAGTTTTTAACTTATGACGAGGGTGTTTGCGTTCAATGTATGCACATTGGCTCTTACGACAATGAGCCGAAAACTGTTGCGCTTATGCACGAGTATATGAAAGCCAACGGTTATGACTTGGATATAACCGAAAGCCGCTATCATCACGAAATTTACTTATCCGACCCGCGCAAATGTGCCGTTGATAAGTTGAAAACGGTTGTAAGACACCCGATAAAGCAGGCGGTAAAAGATTTATGATTGATGTTAAAAATTGGATTGCGGAATTTACAAATAAAGTCGAGCAAACTTTTTCCGACCGTGTATGGTTTATCGGCTTGCAAGGCAGTTACGGTAGAGGAGAAGCAACCGACACAAGCGATATAGACGTGGTTGTTATTCTCGACGAATTGAGAATTAACGACTTAAAAACTTATAGAGATATGCTCGATACCTTACAGAACAGGCAATTGATTTGCGGTTTTATTTCGGGCAAGGACGAGCTTTTGAATTGGGAGGCGAGCGACCTTTTTCAATTCTATTATGACACTACGCCCATTAAAGGAACGCTCGATTCGCTTATCGAAAAGGTAGATATGCAAGCCGTAAAGCGTGCTATACGAATTGGGGCGTGTAATATATATCATGCCTGCGTGCATAACTTTGTTCACGAAAAAAGCGAAGATATACTGCGCTCATTGTATAAGTCGGCTGCCTTTGTTTTGCAAGCGGTATGGTTTTACGAAACGGGTAAATATATCAAATCAAAGGCTGAATTGCAAAATGCAATCAATCCGCCGTCTGCCGTACTAACAAATGCACAAG
>JAAWDP010000005.1 GCA_022793815.1 Clostridia bacterium
GTTGTAGCTCAGCCGGTTAGAGCACACGCCTACTACGTAGCACGAAGTATAAGCGTGAGAGCAGCCCCGAAAGTTTAATCGACAGTTTCCCTTTATGGGGTTGTAGCTCAGCCGGTTAGAGCACACGCCTGATAAGCGTGAGGTCGGAGGTCCGAGTCCTCTCAACCCCACCACTCATTACAGTCAATGCGCACCGCTACGGTGCGTATTTGCGATAATCCCCCACCCTCGGGCAATTAACTCAGCGGGAGAGTGCTACCTTCACATGGTAGAAGTCACAGGTTCGAACCCTGTATTGCCCACCAGTCAAAGCCTAAAACGAACTCCTTTCGGGAAAATCGTTTTAGGTTTTTTGTTTATCTTTAAGTATATAAACAGTCCGAATTATTATTTTTAAGACATATTTATTTGCGATGTTCGATAATAAGTGATAATATATATACAGAGGTGACTTTATGGAGTGGATTCTATATTTGGTTATCGCTATCATTGCAATACTGTTGCACCCTATTGAGGGTGCTTTTTACTTGCGGAAAATAGGAAAATCGGTTTTGGGCGTTTATACGGTTGAAAGCCGCAGCGATTTATGATATAATATTTATATATTTCGAGGCGGTTGACATATTATGGACAATGTGAAAAACAAACCGAAACGGCATAAGTCTTATATCATGGCGGGTGCGGCATGTTTGCCCAATGCCGTCATGTTTGCCTGCTATGCGATATTTGCGGTAATTTATTTTGTTCAATCGTTAGGCTCTATCGAAATCCGCGACCACGGTTATTTGATAGTGTATGTTGTTGCAATCATATTTCAAACCGGACTGCATTTCATATACATTTTGTGTTTCGTTGTTTTCGGAGCTCTCAGCATCGCATATATTATATGCTTTATATCCATGACGTCGCGCGACGAATGCAAAGCAAAAAGCGCCGCCAAACAGTCTTTGGGCTTGAGCGCTGCGGTCGGCGCATTTTCGTTATATCCGTTCATAATAAATCTTGTCAGAATCGCGGTTCACGGATTTCAAAATCATTATATCGCTTTTTTCGTAACGGGTTTGATTCCGTTTACGCTGTCCGTGCTTTGCGTTGCGCTCAGCGCGATTGCCGTGAAAAAAGAAAGCCGAAAGGTACGGTCATGAAAAGCTATTCTGACAGAACATTCAAAGAAATAGTGAAAGAAAACGAAGTTATCGCAAAGCTCGAGTTTACCGACTGCGTTTTCGAAAATTGCCGATTCACCGAATGCATGTTCGAGGACTGCAATTTCTGCGAATGCAAGTTTGTAAACTGCTCGCTTGTGAGCGTGGACGCGAGGGATACGGGAATGCTGTTTTCGTCGTTTTCGAATTGCACGCTGGTCGGGTTGCAGTGGAATCACTTTCAATCGGGGTCCGTGTCCTTCCCCGTCCAAAAATTCGAAAAATGCAATCTCAAATACAATTCGTTTGAAAAGATGAATTTCAAGAAGTTCGATTTCATGCAGTCCGAAATTACCGTAGGCACATTTATAGGCTGCAATCTTTGCGAAAGCAGTTTCAAAAACTGCAATCTGAAAGATACCGAATTTATCGACTGCGACCTGAGAAAAAGCGATTTCCGCAAGGCGAGCGGATATAAAATAGATTTGACGGGCAACCGCGCCTACGGCGCGAAATTTTCTTATCCCGACGCCGTAAGTCTGCTGTCGTCTTTCGGAATAATTATCGAACGCTGACGCAAAAAATACCATATTTTGCCAAGCAAAATCGTTTGCAAAAAACATTTTGCGCATGTATAATCTATTAGGATGTTCGCGCGCATTTGTACGGCGCATATTATAACAATGCGATAACTTGAAATTGCGCGATAATCGAAATAAATTTTCGGAGGTTTTATGAAATCTTTAACAAAGCGAATCGGAGTGTTTACCTTTGTCGCCTTTACGGCGGTAATGCTTGTATGCACGTCTCTTGTGCTCGGCTATTCGGCAAGCGCACAGGGTGAAACCGAAAGCGGCTATGAGCATTTCCGCGGACAGCTGGAAGATGACCAAAGAGCCGCCAATTTTTACAGGGCTTTCGAGACGCTCGAAAACACGGGTAAATTAAAAGAAGGCAAAATCGAATTCGACCTTGCCGCAAACGAAACGGCAAGCGCAGACGACATTGCCGCTTACGTAGAAAACGGCGATACCAAACTCGTCAAGGCATACGGCGCGGGCCGCGATGCGTTTATAATGGACCACCCCGACTTGTTCTATGCGGACTTGTTCGGCACTTCGATAAGCGCCGGAACGCAAAACAAGAATTATGTCGCGTTTTTGGACACAAGCCGCGTGCTGACTCTTTACAAAGGCAACATCAACAGCGTTGACGCCGTAAATTCCGCAATCGACGCTTATGAAAAGAAGCTGGCGGAAATAGCGGCGGGCGCAAAAGCCGCAGGCGAAGTAACCGAGCAAATCGCTTATGTAAACAAGTACATCGCCGAACACACCGAATACAGTTTCGGTACGACGATTAGGGATGGCAAAAACGTGACTACTCCCGCCGCCGATTACATAGATACCGCATACGGTTCGCTCGTAAACGGAAAAGCGATATGCGGCGGATTCGCAAAGGGTTTCAAAGCAGTCATGGACAGACTTTCCATACCGTGCGTATGCGTGCAGGGTTATGCAAAGTCGAGTGCGTCCGCCAACTTCGAGCCGCACATGTGGAACTATGTGGAAGTCGAAGGACTCTGGTATGCCGTGGACGTCACATACAATGCGACGGGCGGAAAACTCGACAAGTATCTTTTGATAGGCGGTCAGACTCTGTCCGAAAACCACATGGAGGACAATGTGATTTCCACGTCGGGATTCGAACTCAAATACCCCGCTATCAAACCTTACGATTACGGCGTTGACACCGACGACAACGGAATGAACATCGAAGGACAGTATTCGAATTCTTCCGACAGCACCGGAAAAATACTCACGCTTACCGTTTCTTTCGACGACAAAGGCGCGCACAAGTTGCAGGAAGAAGGAAAATACCTTGCCTTCCGTCTCGGAAACAGAGATAAAGAAAATAATTTAGTCTGGTCGCCTTGGGTCAACTGCGTCAACGGTTCGGATTATTATATGGGCGTTATGATGTTCAAAGAAAACAGCATGCTGTTCAGGGTTTACTCAAACAACGAATACGTTCAGTTCGCGCTCATAGATTACGCACCGGATGAAAGCAACGGAGCGATGTATCCCGACAGACCCGAATACGGCGAAAACGCGGGCAAACCGTGCTACCATGCATACAAACCGGAAAATCTGACCGACGAACACTTTATCGGCGCTCTCAGCACTCCGTACCACAATAACGGATACGGCTCGTATGTAGCCGCTCCCGGCATGATTGGCATTTACCCGTCCAACACGGGCGGACTCCCTTATGACAAGACTTATAATATCTCGGTCACATACAACGATAAACTTATATTTGCCGAGGGTTACGACGCGGAAACGATAGGCATGGACTATTACACGTCGCGTGCAAACGACTCGATAAAAAAACATGCCGTGGTTTCCGACTTTCAATGGGACGGCGATAAAAAGATTTCGTTTACGTTCACACCGAGCAAAATGTATATGCACAGCGTTGCGACGTACTACTTCTACCCCGTCGGACTTGTGGGCGAAAAAAGCAAAAAAGTGCCCGACCCGTTCACGTACTACTTCAAAGGCAAGAGCGTGGTTTGCAGTAAGGTATTCAACGACGGCAGACTTTACATGAACGTATTCGGCGCACCGAAAATGCTGGACGATTCCGACCTGTCGGTAACGGATTTCAAGGACGAAAACGGAAACTATTATGCCGAAAGTCAAAGAAGCCAGCTCCTTTTGGTAGCAAACAAACCCTCGCCTCAGCGCGAAGCCGAAATGGACGAAGTGCTTGAAAAAGAAATGTCCGTCAAGGACGAGGACGTCGTATCGTCCGCCACATTCGAAATAGATTTACAGATATGCGGCGTTGTGCAAAAAGTTCCCAACGGAAGCTACATGCAGGTCGCGTTCGGTTTCCCCGAGGGTTACAGCCCCGACGATGCGGGAACCACGTTCAAAATCTATCACTACAAACACGACAGCAGCGGCAAAATAATCGGCGTGGAAGAAATCCCCGTTATAGTCACCGAATACGGTCTTATCGCTCAGGTCAAGAGTTTCAGTCCGTTCAAAATAGTTCAGCTGAAAAATACGAGCGCGGCTGTTACGGATAACGGCGGCAAAAATATCTATGCTTGCGTAGTCGGAAACGGCGGCAGCATTTCCTCCGACGAAGCCGAAGGCGGCATTGCCTGCGTAACGGGAAAATCGATTACCTACAACATAGCGGCAAACGAAGGCTATACCGTTGCCAACGTGAAGCTCAACGGAAAAACTCTGGACGCCTCCGAATACAAGAAAGGCAAACTTACGCTTTCGAAAGATATGCTTTCGGCAAGCAACATGCTGGAAGTTTCGTTTGTTACGGAAGAAGCCGCAAAGAGTTACGCCGACAGAGGAATCTCGATTTCCGCAGTCACGCTTCCGAAAAAAGGCGGCAACGGCGGATTGATTGCTACTCTTGTGATTGTCGGTATTATCGTTCTTGCCGGTGCGGCAGCCGCAGTCTACTTCTTCGTTATCAGACCGAAAACGCAGAAACAGAGCGCAAACAATACAAAGAAACCCGCGCATGCCGCAGTATCGGCAGGCGGTGCAAAAGCGTCCGCCGCACAGCCGCGACCTTCTGCCCCCCCCTCATGCAAAACCCGCGCAAAACGCGGCAAGACCCGCGCAGCAGACTTCGAAGCCTGCCGCTCGTCCCGCGACGCAGGCAAGACCCTCTGCTCAGACAAGAACGCAGACGGGTTCGCCGAACACGGCAAGCAGACCGCAGACAAGGACGGCTCAGTCAGCGTCAAGACCGACTCAAAGTTCGCCGTCGGCACAAAGACCCGCGGCAAGACCTTCGACGCAGGCAAGACCCTCTGCGGGTTCTCAGACGCAAAGACCGACAACTCCGCCGAAGAAAAAATAAAAGCCGCTCGCACAGAGCGCCGACTTGAAACTGCCCGAACATCAAAGACGGCAGACCTTAACGGGTCTGCCGTCTTTTGTTTGCATTCGTTTGGGTTACTTGCCGGGACGGAATTTATCGCGTATTTTTCGAAACGTACTTTTACTGCCGTCCGAGGCGGATTTCTTTCCTCGTTTTTTGTTTGTTTGTTTCTTTTCGCCGCCGCTCTTTCTGTGCGTTTCCTCGTCTATCGGGTTATTGTTCTCGTCAAGATACTCGACGTTTTTCACTTCCACGAAATCGCGGTCGAAAACGTCGACGGGTATCGGATTGCCGAAATCGTCGTAAGCGGTGTAGCCGTCGGGCTCGTCTTCGTCTCCGAAACCGAAGAAATCGTCGAACAGTCCGCCGAATAAACCGCCGAACAGTCCGCCGCCGAATAAACCGCCGAACACGTTCGAACCGTGACCGCCGGAGTTTCCTCCCGAAACATGCACTTTCGACGGGTCGATATCTATGGGCTCGTCTATGTCTTCACGTTCTTTTCCGCCGTCGTTATCGCTGTCGGCGGCAGCAACTATAAGGTCCTTTACCTCGTAGCCGCAGCGCAGACATTTCGACTTGCCCTCACCTATTTCTTCCCCGCAGTTTGGGCATTTCATATCGCGTCAGATAACCTCCAAGTCGCTAATAATTTCAAAATCCGCTTATCAGTCGAATGTAAGCGTCTTATGTACTTCGCCCGCTTCGTCGACATCGTAGCAAAGGAAAAATTTACGTTCGTCCTTGCTGCCCTTGACGGTAACGGTGCGGCGGGCGCGGTCTGCATACAGCGCCATGGACGGGGTTTCGTCCGCGCTTGTTTCGAAGTATTCTATAAACGCCGTAGTAGCCGGATAAATACCGAAATTGTATATGGAGCTTCCGTGCGTCTGCGCCTGCTTGCCGACTGCCGATTCGTCTATCTCCACGTCCAAAACTTCGCCCGGAATGTTTTTGACGAAACCGCCGATAAACTTTATCGCCTCTTCGTCGCCTCTTATCGCTTCGTCTATGTGATGTAACAAAACCTGTTTCAACTCTATCATGAGCCCTTTTCAACCTCCGTATGACGCTTGGCGCATTGCTGCTTCGTACTTTATAATGTATCACCTTTTGTATTTATTGTCAAGTATTTCTTCCTCCGCAAAAGCAAATTCCTCCGCAAAAACGGTTGACCAGAAAACCGCGGCAGTGTATAATGCATACATGAAACACATTCTCCCAGTTTTGGCATTCGCGCTTTCGCTGCTATGCTTTGCCGTGAGCGCTCTGTGCCTTTTGATGTTCGTGCTTATAGGTTGGTTCGGCGCACCCGTCGCGGTGGCGGCGTTTGCCGTGCCCGCGCTTGTTGCGGACTGCTTTACGACCTCGGCGGCGGCGGGAACGAATTTTATGTTCTTGAAGCACAAACTGTGTTTTGCGGGCTTTATAATTTCACTGGCGGACATTTGTATGATAATCGTTTCGTTCACACTGATGTTTGCGTTCTGATTTCGACATATAAAAATCCCCGTTCAAATAGAAATCCCCGCGCTTAAACAAGCGAGGGGATTTTTGCTTGCGAATATCCGTTATTTACCGTTTATGTTCCCTTTTCGGGTGCTGGCAAATAGTTTTCGGGGTGTTTCTTTTCGTCGAGGCAGCGAAGCACAATCATGACTGTCATAAATGCGGCGAATACCCAAACAAGCACGTTTGTCACTATCAAGCCTATTTTCCACGGCGCGAGTTTATACGTTACGGTGGAGCCGGGAGGCGACTCGGCGAGCACGTTGGAATTGGCGAACGTAAAACATATATGATGCAAAGCCTCTCTTATTCTGGTACGCGCCGTCGCACTGTCGAAATCGGTAAGAGCGCCGAGAGCTTCTGCTCCGAGGAAGCAATCGCTGCCGCCGCGAAGCGTCAAGTCATAATGCGCTTTATTGGGCGCTACGTACATGTCGGTAAGGGTCAAACCGTCGAAGCCCCACTCGCCGCGGAGCATACCCACTATTAGTTCGTAGTTTGCATGCGCTATGGTTGCGCCGATATCGTTCTGCGCACACATGATTGCAGTCGCCGCGCGCATTTTCTTTTCAGCGGGATTTCCTTGCGCGTCGGTATACTTAACAGTCATCACAGCCTCTTTGACGGGTATCTCGAACGCTTTGAAATAAAGCTCGCGCATTGCTTGCTCTCGCGCCCAAGTATGAAGAAAATTGGCTCTGCGGGTTTCTTGGTCGTTTACGGCAAAGTGCTTTATGTAGCACACAAGTCCGTTGTCTCCGGCACCGCTCACTATCGCCGCCGCTATTTTACCCGTAAGAAGCGGGTCTTCGCTGTAATACTCGAAGTTCCGTCCGGAGAACGGACTGCGGTGAAGGTTAATCGCAGGACTGTACCAACCGTTTACGCCCACGGTAAGCGATTCCTGACCGAACTGTACGCCGACTTCGTACATAAGTTCGACGTTGTATGTTTGAGCCATTAAAGGCGCATAGCCGTAAGTCGCGGTAAGTTTCATACCTGCGTCTGTTTTGACTTTTTTGATACCGTTTGCACCGTCGGCTTCGAGTGTGGGCGGAAGTCCGAGCGCATCGACTTTATACGTGGAATAGTTAGCGCCTGTAAGCAATTTGACGATGTCGCTTTTATCTGCCGAATAATTTATTTGGTCTAAAAAGTCGTCCCATTTCTTGTCGTTAAAATCCAGTCCGCGCATGTGCGAAAGGACGAGAGAATTGTTTTTGCCGCTGTTCGGCATCTTATCCGTATACAGCTTAGACCCCTCTGTATTGCCGAGTTTCGAATCGGTCTCAGGTTCGAACGATGATTCTATGCCGAACGTGCTTTTCACCTTTTCGGAAACATTCTTGTCCGTTCTGCTTTTTTCCGCAGGGAACGTCGTCTTCCAATTCTTGCGCGAAAGTACGGGCGCTTCCTCTTCCATGTAAGCCGTAGACGCTTCGAAAAGATTTGTCGCCGCTTTATATTTGTCGCCGCTTTTGGGCTTATCGTCGAACGAGCCGTCTGCTTTCATAGCGGACTGACCTTTCTTATCGGTATTGCGTATATGGTTTTCGTCGCTGCCGTCGTACCATACCGTTTCGGGATTGTTATATGTTCTTTCTTCTATAACATCGTGGCTGTTGTTTCTGAGCGAAATAACATAGTCTCCGCTCGAAAGTACGTAGCAGCCTTTGCTGCCGTCTCCGTTTGCGTGCGAAGAACAGTACGACGCCATTTCTTCCTTTTCGAAAGTGAGCGTCACGTCCTTGCTCGCGCCTTTTGCTATCTCTTCCGTTTTTGCGAATGCACCGAGCACGACGTCGGATTTTTCGATATTATTTACTCCGTCAAACTCGGCGGTATACGGCGCGCCGTAGTATATTTGCACTACTTCTTTGCCCGCCCTTTCGCCTTCATTGGTAACTTTTACGGTAACGGATATATCGTCGCCGTCGCTCTTAAACTCGGTTATCTGCTTTTTAAACGACGTGTACGAAAGTCCGTAGCCGAAAGGATAAATAACAGCGCCCGCCGTTTTAACGGAACCGTCGGCATTGAGTTCTCCGTATGTAAAATCGGAATCCACCTTATCAGCCGTTTCGTAATAGCGGTAGCCTGTATAAATGTCTTCCTGATATTCGATGTAATACGGCTTGTCTTTTTCGTTAGCATACGAAAATTCGCCGAAATTTCTATACGTTGGGTCTGCGGTAAAATCGCGCGAATGAATGTCCACGGTTCTTCCGGAAGGGTTTACGTTACCGCAAAGTATATCGCCTATCGCGCCAAAGCCACGCTCGCCGACGTGTCCCATCAGCACAAGCGCATCGACTTCGTACTCGCTGCCCGAAGTTACGAGCGGAGCATACTCCATTGACGTCGACGCTTCGATGACTGCGACAACTTTGCCGCAAATCTCTTTTGCTTTCTTAATCGTGCCGAGTTCGTTTTTCGTAAACGCCAAATAGTGCGGCGTACCGTCCTCGTAACCGTCGTATTTTTTGTCCGACCCCTCCTGTCCTTCCCGTCCGATAAACACCACCGCCGTAGCCCCGCTTACTCCGGCTACGCCGTCGTATATACTCGGATTGTACTCGTTTATTACGCTGGTACCGCCCATTAACGACCCGGCGACGTCGCCTGCTTTCAACGTGCCTTCGGCTTCTTTGAGTCCTTTCGGGTCGCCTTTCATTTTATCCGCCGCCGAATTGTCGACGGTAAAACAACTTTCGAGTCCTTTTTGCGGCGTAATGGGTTCGACAGCCCATTTTGCCGAACCACTGCCCATTTGTCCGTAAATAGGCGCTTTATAGCGGTAGCCGAACGGTACGATTTTGCTGTTTTTCGCAAGCGGCAGTACGCCGTTGTTGCGAAGCAGTACCGTACCTTCGTTCTGTACCTTCATAGCCGTCTGATACGATGTTTCGCGCGAGATTTTTCTGTCGTCCGTAGCTTTTTCGTAGTAGCTTACGGCTTCGCCGTCGTTGTGGATAACCTTATCGCCGCGCCCGAGATAATCGTTCATAAAATCGGACAGCACGTTCATCGCTATCGTGGCAAGCAGACACAAACCCGCTATAACGGATATTATCGGTATCCATATACGGCGGAACTTCCGGTTGCTCATTCTCTGTTTCATTTATTTGCCTCCTTATTTTTATATAAAACAAAGTCCCTCGCTCGGCAAGGGGCTTTGTTTCAAAGTCAGAATTTCAACGTAAGCGCGTCCTTATTGCTTTTGTCGAGCGTAACAGTCATATCGGTTACCGTTTCGCTTATTACAAAGTATTGCGTGTTAAAATAATAGAAGAATTTGCCGGGATATTCTATGTCGTCCATATCGGCTTTTTTAAGATTTATGTTTTCGCAGTTCTTTGCAAAGTGAGTGTAAACAATACCCTCGCCCGCCGCCACAAAGTTACCCGTAAGCGATTCGGGGGCTTTAAGCGTAACTTTATCTCCGTCTACGGTATAATCGCCGTGAAATTCCAATCTGATTTCGGGCTTCTTGTCCTCGGGCATCTGCGTCATCGCGCCTGCGTTCTCGCCCATTTTAAACTGTTTTGTAAGAGTGTATTTATTGCCTTCTTTCAGTTCGAGTTTTACGGTGTAATAGTCGGCAACACCGCCGCTCGTTTTGAATTCGCCCTCGGTCGCTATATCGGAATTTAGCATTTGAAACAGCTGTTCCGTCTTAACGTATTTTCCGGGGTTATTCGTCATATAGTCTTTCACCGATTGAACGGCATAATAGTCATGGGAAGCGATAACCGTTGTATACGTCCCCTTTTCCGTTTCGCCGCAAGCGGTAAAAGCCAGACATGCGAGCGCCAGAGCAAAAGTCGCAACAAGAGCGACTATGCCCGAACCGAGTTTTTTCTTCATGATTTTTTTCTCCTTACGATTAATATTTTTCGTCGCCTCGGCAACGGCGTAATTATAGTATATTTTCGCATAAAAAAACAAGACCGGCGACAAAACCGGTCGTTTTTATCTCTCAAACGATTTACTTCTGCTTACCTATATCCTTTACATTGAAAAGCAAACTGACGGAAAACCTGTTGCCGTCCACGGTTACAGCAAAACTGCCGCCATGTTTTTCGGTCACACTTTTTATGGATTTCATTCCGTAACCGTGATAAAACGCATTGCCTTTCGTGGTTTTGGGAATACCATTTACAAACTCGGGCGGCTTGCCCTCGTAATAATTTGTTATCACTACGGACACAAGCGAGCCCCTGCCCTCGACAAACAGTTTAACTATGCGTTTTTCTTCGTCAAGCGTCATAACATATTCTATCGCATTGTCGAGCGCATTGCCGAATAAAGAATATATGTCGGCGACAGACATGAAATTCAACAGTTTGCCGTCGACAAGCGAGCCGAGGCGTATCTTGTTTTTAGTGCAGTAAAGATTTTTGTCCGTAAGCACTGTATCGAGCGCACGGTTTCCCGTTTGCGCCACGCTGTCGTAAATGGATACGGATTCTTTGAGCTTGTCTATATATTCCTTATCCACGCCTTCGGACTCTTTGAGTTTGATAAGCTGATGTTTCAAATCGTGACATTTCAGATTTATAACGTCGATATTCTCCCTAACCATTTCGTACTGTTTGAGTTTTTGTTCGTTCATGTATTTTATGGTTTCGTTTTCCTGCCTCTCGACAGTCTGACGCGTAAGCAGAAACTGCACGAACAGCACGACAAAACAGCAAATTATATTGCAAACATTCATGAGAACGAATAACACCGCGCTTTCATCGGAAAAAGAAGAGCCTATACTTCTTATTATAACAGCAACTACAACTACTACGCACGATAAAATTACCGTGGAACCCGAATTGTATGCCGCGGCTTGTACGCTTTTTCTTATTGCTTTTGCGAAAACAAACCAAATTACCGCATATGTCCCGGCATTGCAAATAAGCCACAAAAGCACACTCGAAAATTTGACGGGATTAGTGGAAATAAACTTATTGTCGGGTAAAATCACCGTAACTATGTTGGAAACCACCACGGCGATATTCTGCAAGGAATAGCCTGCGACGGCGGCGAAAAGAAGCGTTATGGGTTTTTCGTCGAAACATATAAACAGTCCGCCGTATGCAAGGGCGAAAAACAAAATGTGTACTGCGACGTTAAGGACGGGATACACGACCGAAGAATATATCCCGTTAATATACAAAGCGTTCAGCAGCAAATATCCGAGCCACCCCATGAGCGCCGATAAGCCCAACAGCACAAGAGTCACTGCGGAAGATTTTACGGCGAAATGATTTTTTCTCTTATATCCGCTCGCGAATATCGCATAAGCGACTATGAGCCAAAACATGAAAGCAAGCCGCATTACCGTCAGCATTACGGGAATACTCATTTTACTCCGCCTCCGCGAGATATGTAAACGTGAAGCGAGGCAAGAAAACCTTTCTTTTTTGCGCGGCTTATTTTTATCTTATCCTTTCCAACCGCAACGTAATCCCCGTACACTCCGAGGACATGACGCAAATTTACGAGATAGCTCGCTCCGCACTTCTGAAACGAGTCTTGCGGCAACTCTTTTTGAGCCGTAGTCATACTGCCCCATACGTCTACGAGGGACGAATCCGTATGATAAATCACCCTGTGCTTGCATACTTCCACGTAATATATAGATTCGACGGCTATGCGCACGCTGCCGTACATGTTCCGTACCGTAACCGTCTTTCCGAAGTTTGCTCCGGCGGACGCCGCCGCCTCGACGGCTATATGAAAATCCTCGTACGAATACGGCTTCACCAAAAAATCTACCGCACCCACTTCATATCCGCGCGTAGCATAGCGCAGCAAGCGCGTAACGAAAATAATGGGCACGAGAGCGTCACGTTCGCGAATCTTTTTTGCCGCTTCCAATCCGCTTTTACCCGGCAAATCGATATCCAAAAATACACAGTCGTATTCGGGCTTGTATTCGAAAAGAAAAAACGGCACGTCGTCGAATTGCCTTATTTGTATTTCTTTTCCCGTTTCACCCGCATAACGTGCAAGATACTCCGTAAGTATACGGGCGTCGGACGCGGTATCTTCGACTATGCCAACCCTCATAAACATTACCCCTATGACATGAAAAAGACTTTAATTTATTGTAACACAAAACATGCGGTTTGTCAATACCGCGACATATTAGGTCATTTATGTTGCTCAAAATGCGTTACTTGCCCAAATATGCGTTCAATTCGTACAAGAAGCGTTTGAAATATGTTCTTCCTATTTTGAGTTTGACACCGGCAACGGTCGCAAATTCCGAGTCGGCAGCAGTAACGTAGCGCAAATTGACGAGATAACTCTTATTGCAGCGAACGAAACCGCACGGCGACAAAAGGGATTCGGCTTTATTCAAAGGCGCCCACTCCTTTATCCGTTCTCTGCCGACGTGATATACGAGATAGTGCCCGAATACTTCGACATAGGTAATTTCGCGCGAACGAAGGCAGACATCGCCGCCTTGCGTATCGACAAGTACGCAAACGTCTGTCTTGCGGGCAATCCGTATCAATGCGCGTTCCAATGCCGAAAACAAAGGATATTTTTCCACGGGCTTTACTATGTAATCAAGCACTCCTATTTTGTAGCCGTCCACAGCCATTCTCGCCACATTGGTAACGAAAATTATCACGACGTCTTTGTTGCGGACACGAATCCTTTTCGACGCGCTCATGCCGTCCTCGCTTCCGAGTTCGATATCCATGAACAGTATGTCGAATTTTTTGACGACATCGTCGCTCAACCGTTCCGCTCTGTCGAACACGGTAACCGCAAAACCGCAGTCATGTTCCAACCCATAACGATAAATGAGCTCTTCCAGCTTTTCGGCGCTCTGCTTTTCGTCTTCGACTATGCACACGTTTATCATAAATAAAATATATCACATTGCGCAGAATTTATCAAGCGGCGCGACACAGCATGTCGAAAATACAGCGTGAAATGTTTTCGGCGTGTGAAAGAGAAAAATCCCCGTGCTTTGAAAGCGCAGGGATTTGTTTTACCGTATTTTGTTTTATTCGGCTTACTTCGCGTCGACCTTGGACATGTGAGCGATGAGGTCGAGAACTTTGTTCGAATAACCCCATTCGTTGTCGTACCAGGAAACAAGCTTGAAGAATTTGTCGTTGAGCGCGATACCCGCTTTCTTGTCGAATATCGAGGTGCGCGGGTCGGTGATGAAGTCGGACGATACGACGTCTTCGTCGGTGTAGCCGAGTATGCCTTTGAGCTCGTGCTCGGACGCATACTTGATTGCTTCGCAGACTTCGTCGTAAGTAGCCGCTTTTTCAAGACGGACCGTAAGGTCTACTACGGACACGTCGAGCGTGGGAACGCGGAACGCCATACCCGTGAGCTTGCCCTTAACCTCGGGGATAACAAGCGCGCACGCTTTTGCAGCGCCCGTGGACGACGGAATGATGTTGCCCGCCGCCGCTCTGCCGCCGCGCCAGTCCTTCATGGAAGGTCCGTCGACGGTCTTCTGCGTTGCCGTCGTAGAGTGAACGGTGGTCATAAGACCTTCGACAATGCCGAATTTATCGTTGATTACTTTGGTCAAAGGAGCAAGACAGTTGGTCGTGCAAGATGCATTGGAAACGACTTTCATGTCTTTCTTGTATTTGTCGAGGTTTACGCCGCAAACGAACGTCGGGGTTTCCTTGTCCTTTGCGGGAGCGGAAATGACGACTTTCTTTGCGCCGCCCTTGAAGTGAGCCGAAGCCTTTTCCGTGGTGCAGAACACGCCCGTCGATTCGACGATGTATTCGGCGCCGCAAGCCTTCCAGTCGATGCATGCAGGGTCTTTTTCGGCATAGAATTTGACGTGCTTGCCGTCTACGACGAGTCCGCCTTCCGCCACCTCGATTTTACCCTCGTACTTGCCGTGAATCGTGTCGTATTTGAGCATGTATGCCGCATACGAAGGGTCGAGGAACGGGTCGTTTACGCCCACTACCTCGATGTCCTTTCTGCCGAGGCTGGCGCGGAACACCAAACGACCGATACGACCGAAACCGTTAATACCGACTTTAATCATTGTACTACTATCCTCCAATAATAAATAATTTTTTGGGTTTTGCGGCGCTTAACGTACAGGCATACGCGCCGCACCGTAAAGGTGCAAGCACTACGATACAAAGCAATGTGCAATGTATGTGCCTTTAAGCACCGAGATATATTATAATATTTTTCTTATACTAAATCAAGCAAAAACACTTACAAATACAATAATTTTTTAAGGCGGAGCGCAACGATAATTTCGGGCGCGGAGAATATTTCCGCCAATGCCGCCGTCATTTTGCCGACGGTTTCGCCCTTCAAATCCGCGCGGTTTATCCCCGCTTCGCTCATGAATCGGTTTGCCGCGAATTTAAACACGACTTTCGGAAGCATGAGAGCGCCCGCGAATGCGTCGGCTTGCGCCTCGCTTTCGTCGCGCGAATCAAGACGCTCGTCCGACAGTACGTCGGCGAGTTCGCCGCTGCCGCATATATAGTGCCTCAGACTTTGCGTACCCGTCAAATCGAATGAAAGCTGCCCCGTGAGCGCGCCGTCGCGGCAGTGAAGATACAGATGCGAAAGAGCGTGGAACACCGCGTAATCGCGCCAGCCCGTTTTGCCGCTGTCGACAAGGCTTTTTTCGACTATTATATCCCCTGCGCTCATTACCAGCGCTTTGCCGTTTTGGGTGCGCAGAGTCTGTCCTTCGAGCGCTACGGCGCAAAGGCAGTACGGCGAATCGGAAAGGTATTCGTATCTTACGGACGCGCCCATATAGCGCGCAAGAGCGTCGGGGTCGGATTTTTTAGGCAACGAAAAACGCTGACCGCTTTCGTACAAAAGACGCGCCGCCCTTTCCTCCATTTCGTAATTTGCCATTACGGGGTTTCCCGCAAGACTGAATATTTTTCCGTCGTATTTAATCAAAAGGGTTCCTTTATTACAGGGGATTCACTGTTATTTCAGGTTTTCGGGGTTGAGGCATTCGAGTTCTTTGAGAACGAATCTGCCGTCCTTGCGGATGAGCTTGCCGTCGAACCAGATTTCGCCGCCGCCGTATTCGGGCGTCATTATGAGCACCAAGTCCCAGTGCACGGCGGATTTATTGCCGTTGTAAGCGTCCTCGTAGCATGCGCCGGGAGTGAAATGAATGCTTCCCGCAATCTTCTCGTCAAACAGAATGTCGCCCATCGGCGTGGTAACGTAGGGGTTTACGCCGATAGCAAACTCGCCGACATATCTCGCGCCGGGGTCGGTATCGAACACCGCGTTGCATTTTTCGGTGAAGTTGGAAGTAGCCTCCACTATCTTGCCGTCCTTGAACACGAGGCGGACGTCTTCGTAGCGCGTGCCGTTTTCGATGGACGGCGCGTTGTAGTGAATGACGCCGTTCACGCTTTCACGCACGGGAGCGGTGTAAACCTCGCCGTCGGGAATGTTCATGTGTCCCGCACATTTAACGGCGCCTATGCCCTTTATGGAGAACGTAAGGTCGGTGTCCTTTGCGACAAGGCGGACTTTGTCTGTCTTGTCCATGAGCGCTTTGAGGCTGTCCATTGCCTTATCCATTTTGGAATAGTCGAGATTGCATACGTCGAAGTAGAAATCTTCGAACTTTTCGGTGGACATGCCGGACAGCTGCGCCATGGAAAAGTTGGGATATCTCAAAATCACCCAGCGGGTTTTGCCGACGCGCGTATCGTGATGAACGGTCTGCGCGTATATCTTGGAATACATCTCCACTTTTTCGCTCGGCAAATCGGAAAGCTCGTAGGAATTCTTCGTGCCGCGTATTCCGATATAGCACTGCATATCGGTCATTCTCGCCATTGCGTAGTCGCGCAGCAGCTCGAAGTATTTTTCGTCGGCGCCGGCGCGCACGACGCGTTCTATTTGGGAATCGAACAGCTGGACGAACGGATAGCCTCCGACCGCATATACTTCCTTTACTATCTCTTCCACAAGTTCGCTTGTGATGTCCGTGGCTTCGACAAGCACTTTTTCGCCTTTTTTAACCGCTATCGAATAGCGGACGAGGTTTTTCGCAAGTTTGTTTATTCTAGGGTCTTTCATGATAAACTCTCCTTTATTCTTTCTGATTACATTATAAAACGATAAACAAAAAAAGTCAATAATTATGCCGTCAAATAGTAGTCAAAGCGGGTTTTTTATTGTATAATATATACGATAATTTTATCGGAGGTTATTTTTATGCCATTGGTTACAACTAAGGAGATGTTCGCAAAAGCCTATGAAGGCGGATATGCTATCGGCGCGTTCAACGTCAATAACATGGAAATGATACAGGGTATCGTAGAGGCGGGCAAAGAAGAACGTGCGCCGCTGATACTTCAAGTTTCTTCGGGCGCGAGAAAGTACGCAAACCCGCGTTACCTTAAAAAACTCGTCGAAGCCGCCGTCGAAGATTCGGGTCTTCCCATTGCTTTGCATCTCGACCACGGCGATACGTTCGAACTGTGCAAGAGCGCGGTCGACGACGGTTTCACTTCCGTCATGATTGACGCGTCGCATCACTCGTTCGAAGAAAACATCAAGCTCACGTCCCAGGTCGTCAAATACGCTCACGACAAAGGCGTTGTCGTCGAGGCGGAACTCGGTCGTCTTGCCGGCGTAGAGGACGACGTGAACGTGTCTGCGGAAAACGCAAGCTATACAGACCCTTCCCAAGTTCAGGAATTCGTGGAGAGAACGGGCGTTGATTCGCTCGCCATTGCGATTGGCACGTCGCACGGCGCGTTCAAGTTCAAAGGCGACGCCAAACTTCGTTTCGATATTTTGGAAGAAGTGGCAAAGCGTTTGCCCAAGTTCCCCATCGTGCTTCACGGCGCAAGCAGCGTTATCCCCGAATACGTGGAAATAATACAGAAGAACGGCGGCTCGATGCCCGGTGCGAAAGGCGTACCCGAAGAAATGCTGAGAAAAGCGGCTACCATGGCTGTTTGCAAAATCAACATCGACTCCGACCTCCGTCTTGCGTTCACGGCGGCAATCAGAAAGCACATGAACGAGAACCCGTCGCATTTCGACCCCAGACAGTACCTCACCCCTGCGCGCGCGCTTATCAAAGAAGCCGTCAAGCACAAGCTTGTGAACGTGCTGGGCTGCAACGGCAAAGCGTAAATACTGTTACGATAAAATAACGCAAGCGCTCGCAAAAAATGCGAGCGCTTTTTTATTTGCGTTAAGCACATTTATCATTGTATGGATTTAAAGCAAAACATGGAGTTTGCGATATTTTTTAAACGCGCGTTTGATTGCACGGTCGTTGCAAGATTCATCATTGTCGCGCAAAACCTTTTTTATTTTTATAACGACATAACTTTCATTGTTTACTGCTTCGGGGTATTGTTCGATAAGATACTCGACCATTTCGTACAAGGTTTTTTGGAACTTTCGATATGAATATATTTGAGAGCCTCTAAGGAAAAGCAATGTAACAAAGTAATTCGCAATTGCCAACACGGCAACCGTAGCAACGGCATAGTCTATATCTACTGCGCACCAAACCACTATAAATACAACAATATCGCTTATGAGTCCGCTTATTGAGAAAGCTTGCATCCATATAGTCGGAATGAAATAAAGTTTATCTTTAATCTTTATACTTCCGAATTCGGATAAATAAACAGGACCTATTCTTGCTTTGAAATAACTAAGACCGAAACATTCCAGCGCAAATGTCAATAAAACAAAATATAATACAAAATAAATCATTAAAAAAACCTTATGAAATTAATTTTTTAATCAAGTCAGCTAAAGCTCCGAACGCACTTGTTCCAGTTTGAATTATAGCCGACACTACCATTTTGTCAAAATTATAACCAATGACAGCATTAGAAAATAGTAAAGCAGAAGTCTGTCTTGCCAATTGCGTAGCACTTCTGTCTGCAACAGACACTCCAAAATCCAAAAATGCTTGACTGCCCGTTGTATACCCGTTATTTATGAAATCAGTCATATTATTCTTAGAAGTCAAACCTCCTATCGCACCGAACAGACCTGAAATACCAGCCTTTACCCAATTAACCTCATTCCAATCACCGCCCGAACTTATCAAATCTCCGCCGACGCTTCCGACTAAACTGATTGTACCGTTTAATATTACCGTTCCAACTGCTCCTATACCGGAACCGCCGACAGCCCCCGTTAATCCCCCTATCGCCGTATCGAGCGCCACTTGTCCCCAATTTATATTATCCCAGCCTTTTGTTACTCCCTGGCTTACTACGCTTGTTCCGAATCCGACTGCAATTCCGATTGCCGTACTTATCAAAAACAGCGAAAGCAAGAACGTTCCCGAAGGGTCGGTGTTCATGACGGGGTTGTTGAGGCAGTAGGCGTAGAGGTTGAGCCCGTTTATTGTGTCGGGCGCGAGGTACTCTATCATGTCGAGATTGACGAAGCGCCCCGTTTCGCTGTCGTAGTAGCGTGTTTGCAGGTAGTACAGACTCATGTCTGCGTCGTAATAGTAGCCGCGGTAGCGTATCGGGTTTATGTTGCCTATAAAGTCCGCGTCGGTGTTCTCCGTCAAATTCGGATTATAAACCGTACAGTTGCCCCAGGCGTCGTAAGAATACAGTGCGACATTCAATCCCGTTGCGACATCACAAATTCCCACTATATCACCTTGCCCGCTTTTTGAGTACAGATAGATTTTCGAATCTTTTTCAAAACCTATAATGCCCGTATGCGCATAAAGAAATTTAAGCGTATAGGTTTCGTTTTCCTTTCGGTAATCCTCATAGGCAAGCCGCCCGCCGATATAACCGTACTTCGTGACTGCACCGTCCGCACCGGCCTTCTCGCGGCGCAGTCCGTCGCAATCGTAGCGCATGGAATACTTTATGCCGTTATGCGTGAAACTTTGAAGCAGTCTGCCGCGCGTCCAGGTCATGGCTTCGTTCTTATACAGCGTAGGATTGCCGCAGGCGTCATACTCGAACGCCTTGCCGTCGTAACTTATAAGACGGTCTTTATTGCGGGTATCATAGACGTAAACGTATTCTTTAATTGGCGGACCGAGCGCATCATCCGTTGCAAACGAATACAGACACTTGGAAAGTATATTGCCGTTTGTATCGTAAGAATATGTCTTTGTACCGAATCTCGGGCTTTTCTCACGGACAAGACGATTAAGCTCGTCATACTTGTAATAGTCCGTATTGAAATACACTTTTATTGCGGATTCGCCTGTCAGACGTTCATCGCATTGCGTTACGTTCCCATTACAGTCATAAGCGTATTGGTCCACCACCCAGTCATACCATTCGGTCGAACCCGTGTCTCCGGTAAACAATCGGGAATAGCGATGCGTTTTCACGCGGTAAGTCGTACCGTCGCCGTAGTTCTTGCTGCGCGGAACATAATTCTTTCTTACATGGAAGCCGAACCCGTCTGTAAGGGTTTTTGTTTCTTCCGGTCTGCCGAGGTCGTCCCGCTGCGTACTTACCTCTATCGAAAAGTCCGATAATTCGACTTGTGTCTTTTCCACTTCTTCGCACTGCTTTTGACTGCCTTTTCGGTATGTGTACGACATTTTCGGCATCGGCGAATCGTACCGCGACGGCGTTATCCAAGCATCGGTTTCGCTTGCGACCGTGCCGTCGTTGTTGTATGTATACGCCGCCGATGTTTTTTCGCCGCCCTCGTTTTCTTCCGTCGCCGACGACACTTCGCCCAAAACAGTATACGCATATTTCACCGTCCGTGCATAGTCACCGTCCGTTATCTTATAAAGTTTGCTTGTCGAGTTTACATCTAAATTCTCAGACAGCGGGTCGTTCGCCGCGTAAGCCGTTTCGGGATTGTTCGCATAGAAATACGACGCTTTACCCGATTTGACGGTATTGCCGTATTTGTTCTTTACCTCATTTAAGACGTAGCCGTTTGCATAGTTAGCGGTCGAACTGTTTTTGCTGTCTGTGTACGTGTAAGTTTTGTTCATGTACGGCGCATCGGCTATTTTGACAGACGATAGTTTATTGTTCGAGTCATATCCGAATTTATACGGCGTTCCGCCGCTGACCTCGCTCACTTTGGCTTGTACGTAGTCTATCTCGTTCTTATTCTCGACCGTCGCCGTCGCACTGACTTTTTTCAATCGGGTGCCGAAAGAGTCGTATGAATATTTTTTTATGCAACCGTTGGGCAACGTAACGGTATTTTCGAGTCCGAGCGAATTGTATGTAAATTTTGTTTCATCGGCATTCGATTCCGAATAATCTGTAACGGAAACGCAATAGCCGCCCGCATAGCTTTTTTTCGTCACGGTATTCAATGTTGCACGTGAAAGCGACTTACGCTTAGAAAACGTATTGCATCCGTCTTCGTCATATTCGAAATCGGTTGCTTCTTTATCGTCTTCGCCGTAAATAGGAGAATTTACGGTGTTATAATATGTCTTGCGCGTATATGCGTAGCCCTCGTCGGACGCGGGACGGAAAACAGATGTTATCAACATATAGGCGTCATACTTGAAATTCGAAGCGAAACGCGAACTATCATGCGTAAAAGTATTGAACGCTTTGCCCGATTTATTCAAAACGACAACGGTAAAAAGAGTATCGGAAAATCGAATGGTTTTTTTACTTGCGAATTTTATCTCGGGGTCGCCCGATTCATTTTTAAACTCGCG
The DNA here is from genome assembly GCA_022793815.1 of Clostridia bacterium. Classification (GTDB taxonomy): domain Bacteria; phylum Bacillota; class Clostridia; order Christensenellales; family Pumilibacteraceae; genus MGBC157735. The sequence continues at coordinate 21,232 of JAAWDP010000005.1, forward strand.
CATTCCGTTGTAAAACATATTCCAGCCATGTTTGTCTTTTGTAAAATACGCGCGCTCATCGGCAACATAATCTTCGGCTTTAAGCACAATAGAGCTGCTACCGACAGAAACACATTCGCCCACTATATATAAACCGTCCGCGATTTTACCGTTGCCCGTATCCTTATCCGAACACAGTATTTCGGCAGTCCCGTCGGGCTTTGTGACTGTAACATCGCTTACGAGTATACGGTAAGCCGAACAATCGGCAGTAAATTTGACGCCGAGCGTACTGCCTGCCGACGCAAAGCCGAATCCGTGAACAAATGCAGCTTTTACCTGCGTCCGAGCAATATTCGGGTCGAACTTTATTCTTCCGTAATTATTTCCGTTTTCGTCCGTTATTTCGAGCGAAAGCTCTTCCCTGTCGTATTGCTCATAGTAACCATTGTTGTTTCCCAATACCGTTACGCGCGCGGACACGACGCAGACGCCGCCTTCCGTCAGCGCGGGAACGGATACGAAACCGCTCTGCTTAACTTGCGGAGAAGCAGGCACGGTTTTTTCCATAACGAAATTTTCCGAACCCGCAAACGTAAAGGTAGCATATTTTTCCACGTCGACAAGCGAACCCGAATATCTTTCGCACGCTTTTTCGGAAACGAAGTTGCAGCCGACAAGCGAATCGCCGACGACCTCGTAAGACGCCGAGAATTTACAATCGCTGTCGAACAAATAACGGAAGCAAACATTTTTATTGTTTTTCACCGAAGTGCAAAAACAGTCATAAGTTAAATATTTCGTTTCGCAAGCGGACGAAGAAAATACGCTTGCCACACGACCGATTGAATCGTATTCGATTTCCAGAACGTCGTCATTTGCAGCGGTTATTTTTTCGATTCTCCCCGTGCATTCGTTGATTATAAAGTAATTATGTTCGCCGTTATCAATGACCCAAAAATTTTCGTAGCCTTTGGCTATGGTATAGGTTGCTCCACCGACATAAGTCACTATCGTAAATGCATCGTCATACATAAATTCGACCTCTCGTCCGAGGGCGTCCGTTATATGCATTATTTTATTGCTGTCGCCTATGTAAGTTACGGTGGATTCTATCGTTTTATATTCCGAAAGCTTTTTCGTTTTTTTGACTAGTCTGCCGAGTGAATCGAAATACGACGAATACACATAACCGTCGGTTATTTCAAAACCGCCGTCCGACTGTTTTTTCATCACTAATCCCGTACCGATGGCATCGACAAAAAAATCAGGCAAATTATTCGACGGCACAAACGCATGTTTAAAGCGCGAGGAATCCGTATAAATGTATGTATTTCTCAAATAAGGTTTGACTGTTTCGTGATATGAAGTGTAGCAACCATTCGGCAATCCTGTTTCTTCGTATTGCAGCGGCGAAACAAAATCGTACAATATTGAAAGAGAAATAGGCAGCATTGAGCCGCTAACATCTATAAGACTTGCGTTCAACCGCGGCAAGCCGCTCAATGCATCCACGGAAAACGATATATCGCCCGCTCCGAATCCGACTTCGATTTGACCCTGTTCGAATGTACCGGAGGGCAGATATTCGATAATTATCGATGCTTGACTTTCGAAAGTTCTCGACTCCAATTCACCGTCCGCCGCCTGTATGCAACATACGACTTTTCCGTCTGTTCCATACTGTAAACAGCTTAATGCGATATATTCGTGTTCGTTGTATACTACTCCCGAAATAACATCACCGTTTTTTATCTCGCAGACAGCCGCGCCATAGTTACGGTTTTTCAGAGTCGCTCTCAAAATCAATCCAAGCTGCAAAAAACGTGACGCGTCAAATGAAAAATATATTTTTTTCATGCTGTCGTCCGAAAGCTTGTACTGCGGTTCATTCTCGATAATATAGCCCGACGACTCCTCTCCCCACATTTTTACGTCGGTGATTTCCTCTTGTATTGTGTTTTCCATTGTTCTTCACCTCCGATTTTTCACTTCTATTATAACATGAAAAACATTTTTTGTCAATAATATAAAAATCTCCGCATGCGCATTGCGGAGATTTTCGGCTGCGTTTGTCAGACCCTTTTCTTTTGCCCGTAACGGCTGTTCACCGTAGGGTCGGGCTGTTTCGGGTTTGGCGGCAGAGGCATGCCGTTATCCTTTATGTTTTCTTTATTGATACTGCCTATCATGGTTTTGACCTTGGGATAGATAAGAGAGGCTATGAGCAGCGCCACGGCTTGCACGGCGAACGACAGCGGAAGATACAGCAATGTACCCGCTGCCGCGGCAAACGAAAAGCCGCGCGCGGTCATGAAAATAATCAATTGATACGCTCCGCCGAACACGTAAATCACGGCGAGCCCTATTATGCCGCAAACGAACATCGTCGGAAATTTGAGCGTTTTAAAGCGTCTGAGGGTTATGCCCGTGACGTAAGCGCCGCCTATCATGCCTATCAGATAGCCGAGAGTGGGCTCGAAAATATAGGTATAGCCGCCGCCGTAAGCGAACACGGGCAAGCCTATCATGCCGAGAATAAAGTACAGCAGCTGTGCCGCCGCACCGTCGAACGCGCCGATTATTATGCCGCCGAGTACGGCGAAAAACGCTTGCAGCGTTATGGGCAGCGGCTCGATATTATACCTTACAAGCGCGCCTATGACCGTGAGCATGGCGAAGTAGCTTATCCGTATAAAACGCTTTAACAGTTCGTTTTTCATTGTTTAATTGTAGCACAAGCGCAAAAAAAAAGCAAGGACTATTTTGTCGAAAAAAGTCCCTGCTTGTGAAACATTCGGAACCGCGTGAAAAATTATTTTGCGAAAATCGTATAAAAATGTTGATTTAAAGTCTTGATTTGTGCTATAATTAGTAGACATTATCATGGAGGGTTGTCGCCGGTGGAGTTTTCGGGCGAAACAACGGTAAATAAACTTATTCTGCTGTTCGTTTTCGATAAAATGGATATTCCCATAACCGAGAATACCATTATCGAAATGTGTACGAGCCGCAATATGTGGCTTACGTATCTCGACTGCATACAAGCCATTACCGAGCTGCTTGAAACACAGTTTATTTACGAATCGCTTTGCGACGGCAACAAGTATTACTCCATAACCCCCGACGGACGCATGTGCCTTGCGATGTTTTTCATGCAGATTCCCACCTCGCTGCGCAGCGACATCACGCAATACATCAAGGAAAACCGCACGATGTTCCGCCGCCAGCAAGAGTATCTTGCCACATACAAGAAAAACAGCGACGGCACTTATACCGTTACGCTGAAAATAGCGGGTCCTATACAGACCACGCTGGAAATGAAATTAAACGTAGCCAACCGCCGCACCGCAAAAAGCGTGCACCAGAAATGGAAAGAAAAAGCGGCGCAGGTATATTCGACCATTTACGAAACACTTATAGATTAGGGTATATTTTACACGGGAGTACTTTTTATGGAATCTTACAGAACAAGCGGCACTTGCTGTCGGCAAATCATTTTCGAAGTGGATGACGGCGTTTTGAAATCGCTGAAATTCGTCAACGGTTGCAGCGGCAACACACAGGGCGTATCGCGGCTTGCGGTCGGCATGAAAATAGACGACGTTATCGATAAACTGAAAGGCATTCAGTGCCGCGGCGGCACGTCATGCCCCGACCAACTGGCAAAAGCCTTGATTGAATATAAGGAGCGGCTTGCGCGCGGCGAAGTGCGTTAGACCCCACTCCTTTTTCGCAGGTACAGTAACAGCAAAAAGCCAAGAGTCTTTTACGACTCTCGGCTTTTGTTTTTTCTTTTCTGCCGATTCAACCGAACGGACGCCCCTACTTATGAGAGCTGTTCGAGTTTTTTGAGAAGGTCGGCTTTGAGCGCCGAATATTTCTCGACCTTTTCTTTTTCCTGTTTTATCAAAAACTCGGGAGCTTTGGCTACGAAACCGCCGTTATTCAGTTTGCCCTCCGCACGCGCGAGCTCGCTCTCCACGGTTTCGAGTTCCTTTTTGATTCTTTCGCGTTCTTTATCCGAATCGATGAGTTCGCCGAGCGGCAGATACACCTCGGCGATATCGCCCACCACGGTCACGAATTTGCCGTCGGGCTTTTCGCCTATCACAGTGCGGCTGCCCTGAGCCAGTTTTTCGATATACTTGGCGGCTTTCTCGACAAGCGGTTTACAGCCGTCTTTCGGCATAATGTACAGAGCCGTGCGCGTGGACTGGCGAACGTTCATTTCGCTGCGTATATTGCGTATCTTGCGAATGAGCTCGAGCACGCTGCGCATGTCGCTTGCCTGTTTGCGGTATTTGCTTTTCACGGGCTCGGGGAACGGCGAAATCATTATATCTTCCGCGTCTTTTTTAGGCAGACTGTCGTAAATTTCAGCCGTCACGAACGGTATTACGGGATGAGCGAGTTTGAGCAGCTGCGTAAGCACATGCACGAGCACGCTTACGGTGTCGGCGCGTTTTTGCGCATTGTCGCTGTAAAGCGCTGTTTTGCTGAGTTCTATATAATTGTCGCAGAATTCGCTGCGGATAAACTCGTAAAGTTTTGCCGCCGCCAAACCGACCTCGTACTTGTCCATATACTTGATTACAGACGACGTGAGCGCATTCATTTTTGCGAGTATCCACATATCCGCGGGCGAAAGCTTGACGTCTTTGACGTCCTTTATTTCCACTCCGTCGCAGTTCATGAGAACGAAACGCGCGGCATTCCAAATTTTATTGATGAAGTTGCGGTAGCCTTCGCACTTGTCCTCGTTGTACTTTATGTCGCCGCCCGCTTTTACGCCGCTGACAAGCGATATGCGCAACGTGTCCGCGCCGTATTTGTCTATTATCTCGATAGGGTCTACGCCGTTGCCGAGCGATTTGCTCATCTTGCGACCGAGTTTGTCGCGGACGATACCGTGAATAAGCACTTCGTCGAACGGGTGTTTGCCCGTATGTTCGAGTCCCGAGAATATCATTCGCGCGACCCAGAAGAAAATTATGTCGTAGCCGGTTATGAGCAGCGAAGTCGGATAGAAATACTGCAAATCCCGTGTGTTGTCGGGATAGCCGAGAGTCGAGAACGGCCACAGTGCGGACGAAAACCAGGTGTCGAGCACGTCCTCGTCCTGATGTACTTTACCGCCGCATTCGGGGCAAGCGGTCAAGTCGTGTTTGGAAACGAATGTTTTGCCGCAGCCGTCGCAGTAGTATGCGGGAATGCGGTGTCCCCACCAGAGCTGGCGACTGATACACCAGTCGCGGATATTTTCCATCCAGTGCAAATACACTTTCTCGAAGCGTTTGGGCATTATATTGACTGTTTTGTCCTTTACGACTTTTATCGCGGGCGCGGCAAGCGGCTCCATTTTAACAAACCACTGCTTGGAAACCATCGGCTCGATTACGGTATTGCAGCGATAGCAGTGCCCGACTTTGTTCGCGTGCTTGACCGTCTTGACCAACAGTCCCTCTTTTTCGAGGTCGGCAAGCATAGCCGCGCGGGCCTGCCACCTGTCCATTCCGCAGTATTTGCCTGCTTTTTCGTTCATTTTCGCCGTATCGTCCATTACTTTTATGACGGCGAGATTGTGACGGCGTCCGACTTCGAAATCGTTGGGGTCGTGCGCGGGAGTTATTTTGACCGCGCCCGTACCGAAACCGCTTTCCACATAGTCGTCCGCGATTACGGGAATCTGTCTGCCAGTGAGCGGAAGCGACAGCATTTTGCCGACATACTTTTCGTATTTCTTATCCTTGGGATTTACTGCCACCGCGCTGTCGCCTATGAGCGTTTCGGGACGCGTGGTCGCTACCGTTATAAATCCGCCGCTGCCGTCCGCAAGCGGATATTTGATATGCCAAAGGTGCGAGTCCGCATCCTCGTATTCGACTTCGGCATCGGAAATGGCGGTTTTACAGCACGGGCACCAGTTTATTATGCGGTCGCCGCGGTATATAAGACCTTTGTCGTAGAGGTTTACGAACACTTCGCGCACGGCTTTCGAGCAGCGCTCGTCCATGGTGAAAGCCTGTCTGTCCCAGTCGCAGGACGAACCGAGCATTTTAAGCTGTTCGACTATGCGTCCGCCGAACTTCTCTTTCCAGTCGTAAGCACGCTTCAAAAAGCCGTCGCGTCCGACGTCGGCTTTCGTGAGTCCGTCCTCTTTCATCTTTTCGACGACTTTGACTTCGGTTGCTATCGACGCATGGTCTACGCCCGGCAGCCAAAGCGTTTCGTATCCGCGCATACGTTTGTAACGGGTCACGGCGTCCTGCAAAGTCATATCCAGCGCATGTCCGACATGCAGCTGTCCCGTTATGTTCGGGGGCGGCATAACTATCGTAAACGGCTTTTTACCGGAATCGGGACGGGCATGGAAATATTTGCTGTCCGTCCATTTTTTATACAATCTCTGTTCGAAACTTTTCGGTTCGTAGGTCTTGTCCATTTTGTGCTCCTTTTTTCTTCCATAGTATAGCACAACAAGGCATTATTTGCAAGAAAAAAGCAAAGCCTTTTTTTCGAAAAAGACTTTGCTGAAAAACATTTTTTAAAGGCTTAGACCCCTCGACTGCGCTCGGGGTGACAAGTAAATTAAGCTTTAATCTGTGGTTATATTGCGTTTGCGGCGGAAGCGATATTATACTATCTGTTCCCTTTCGCTCTATTGTGAGTTTTGCAAAGCATTTGACAGTTTGCTATATCAGTCGCGCCGCCCTTACTCCAAGCCGTGATATGGTCGGCGTCCATTTCGTTTAACTTCCATATCCGCGTTTTATTTGCGTCGGAGCCGAGAGCGCACAGCGGGCAGTTGGAAACATTATGCGCGCCAGCGTCCGCCGTTTGCTTGCGGTACACCGTTTGTTTGGTCGCTTCGTCAAATACGCGAATGTCAAGAAGTTTTCCGTCGGTGCAACCGCCCAAAACATACTCGAATATGCCTTTGCGGTTTTTTACATACGGGTCGGAATACAACTTCTTTACTTGCTCGGACACGGTTTGCGGATTGTACGCCGTAGCGTGATACTGTTCGTACAGTCTGCCCCACTCCAAGCCGCACATTTCTTTTTCTACATTGCGGAAAATACTACGCGCCCACTCTATAACCGTATTAAAATAGGTTTGCAATTCGCGTATGTCTGTATCGTAACGATGCAAACTCATATATTCGTCTATATGCCCCTTGCTTACCCATTCGAGCGCGGTGCGCAAATAGTCTTGACGGTTTACGTTACCCGCAACGAACGCGCTCCATTTTTGTATATTCGCATTTTGGGAATTACTGAACTCCGCCTTTGCCATAGTTACAAAAGGTCCGCTATGTATAGCGTTTGAGAGTTCTTGCTCGTTAAGCGGAACGCCCGCTATATTTATAGTTTTGAACCATTCTTTTATTTCGCTTTCCGTTCCTTCGCACTCATATATTAAAAGTTTTGTTTGCAAAATCTTATTTTGCAAATCGGCGGCAAGTCCTTCAAAATAGCACGGTATTCCGTTTGAACCTTTTATAACTAATTTATTTGTAACAAAACGCCCCAAACTTGTAATACGCTGCTGCCCGTCCAAAACCTCGAACTTATCTTCGGCTACTTTGGTAAAGTATATAAGCCCCAAAGGATAGCCTTTTAATACCGATTCAATAACGGCAACGTCGCGTTTGCCGTCGGCGTATATGTAGTTACGTTGATATTCGGGCTGTATGGTGAGCTTGCCCGAAAGTCCGAACAAGCCTTTGCCCTCGTATTCGTTATATACGAACCCTTTGCAGATTTCGTCTACCGTGATTTCCGTTTTGAGTGTGGTTTTCATTAGTTACCCCTTTTATGCCGTATTATCAAGCGATTATATATTTTCTGCCCGTCTATTAAAGTGTAGCATTTGTATCCTATCCATCGTGCTGAATTTGCAATGCCTAATATTTCAAATTGTTCGGGATTGTACTTGTCGAGAAAACTTATAGGCACGCCCATTATGCCGTCATAATCGCTCGGTATAGCGTCGGTATATGATACGTCCAAAATATCATAACCGTCATACTTTTTATAGCCTATTCCCCTTATTTCTTTATGCCGACTAAAAGTAATATTATCTTCCATCGTCATAAGACTTAAAGGCTGGTGTCTACGACCGTGTTCTATGCTCGTATACCAACAAGAATTGCCGAGCCGCGTATAATTGCCTTTATATCCAAGTCGTTCCGCTTTTTCTCTGTCCTTTTCGGCTATCTCGTATCCGTCGGGAACGCCGAATACCATATCGCAACCGTTCCCCGTAGCCCCCAACCATATTTTATTATCTTTTATGAGCGGAAAAACCTCTTTATATGTGATAGCGTTCATATTGCCGATTATGGCAAACTGCTTACCGCTCTCCATAATCCACGCCAAGAACTCACGGAAAAGTGAAAACGGCGGATTAGTGATTATAATATCCGCTTCGTCGCGGTATTTTTTAACTTCGTCGCTTCTAAAATCCCCGTCGCCCTCTAAATATTCCCACTCTAAATCGTCTATGTCAATGCGTCCGCTCTTATTTGTATCGCGCGTTAAAGTAAAAATCTTTCCGTGCGAGCGCGTCTTTTTTTCGTCGAACTTCGGGCTTTCCGTTTCAAACATTGAAAGTTGATACGGAATACTTAAAGGCTTGCTATCCGCCGCATAACTCGTGCTAATCAACTTCTTTATTCCGTATCGAGTAAAATTTTGCGCGAAAAAGCGCGTGAAGTTGCTCCATTCGGGGTCGTCGCACGGTAATAATATTGTTTTACCGCGAAACACATCGGAGTTATAATCCACATAAGCGTCAACTTCTTTTTGAATATCCGCATACTGCGTGTAAAACTCGTCGTTCTTTGCGTTCTTCGCTTCGGATAAATTTGTATTTGCCGCCATAGCCGCACCTTTGCCTTGGTTTTTTATCGTATATACATTTATTTCGGGTTTTTTCAAGGAGACGTATGCGGGTCAGCAGCCGCGTGAACCGCCGCCGCCACCGCCGCCTCCCGAGGAGCCGCCGTGACCGCCACCGCCGCCTCCGCTGCTGCCGCCGCCCGACGACGAGGCAAGAGAATGGGAAAAGCCGGAAAACGCAGCCGCGGAAATACCGTTGGACCATGCAGGCATTTCGAAGCCCAGCGACTTGAATCTTTTTTCCACTTTATCGCTTATGCCCATTATCAGACAGAAAGGTATGACGTGAGAAAAGTATTCGGGGTCGGATTCGAACATTGCCTCTATTCGGTCGAGTTCGGCATAAAGCAGGAAATTTTTGAACCCTATCATACGTCCGTAGTCGCGCTCGTACTCGGTCGCCCTGCGACGCAGAAAATGCGAAAGTATATAGAGCACGGCATACCAAAGCGGCGCTATGAATATCAGCTTTGCATAGTCGTACAGCGGGATATAGAATATCATGCCGAAAGCGAACAGCGGCATAGCGGTGAACGCTATCGGGAAAATGTACATGATGATTGTAGTTCGCTCGCGTGCCTGCACCGCGCCCGGCAGCGCGCCTGCGGTAATGAACAGCAGGAAAAACAGCGGCAGCGCATTGGAGCACAATATGCAGTAATAAATAAACAGCGCATAAAAAGGAAATATCATGCACGCAACGAGCGCAATGTGGGCTTTGTTGATGTTTTTGTGCAGCGTGCGCGGCGTTTCGGCTTCACTCTTTAACGATTCGTATGCGCGGCTCAAACGGGTGTCGGTAGAGAGGATTTGCGCGCGTGTGGAAAACTCGCTGCTGCGTTTGAACATCGTGTTGAAATACGCGCGTTCCGCTTTGCTTGCGTCCTCGGACAAATCCTTTTTCTTGCACACTATCAAATCTTTTTTGCCGTCGGGGAAAATCTCTACGACGCCCTCGTCCGCCCATTGCGTAATTACCGCGGCTATGTCCTTCCCTTTTACCGTACCGTTCCACAGTGCGGAAAAACGCAGTGCGCGTTTAAAGTTTTCGGGCGGATAAAATTCAACCTGTTCGACGGGTTTACCCGTAGAGAATTTCAAGAATATCACGGCGCCGATTACCATAGAAGCAAGCGCCAAAGCAAGAAATACGAAGTAATACCAGATAATGCGGTGTTTCACCGAAAAATAGCCGTCGTCGAAAAGCACCTGGACGGTGTAGCCGACTTTTTCCTTACAGGGCTTTGCGTACACCTCGACGACGTTGCCGTCTACCGTCACCGACTCGCCGCTGTCGACGTCGGGCTCGAACGGACGCATGCCGTTAGTGCGCAGCGAAACCGAGTCTGCCTCTATCTGCGTCGGAAAAGTTATTAACGCATGAAACGAGCGCGTATAGTCCATGGCGTAGCCGAGCACGTCGAACGTGAAATCGTCGAAGCCTTTTACTTTGTCGTCGCCCATATCGTAAACATAGGACAGCACGAAAGTATTAAGCGTCGAGGGGTCGCTTTGGTCCGTTGCAGGAAAATACGCACCGTCGGGAAGCTGCATTTTAATCGAGTGGAACTGTCCCTGCTCGTAAAGACTGCGCGTAACTTTCGCCGCCGAGCCGTTGATGGTGACTTCGACGTCGCTGAGGTTTGCTATGTATTCGCTGCCTTTTATTCGCTCTCCGCCGACTATTCGCGTGGTTTGCGATACGCGCTGGATGTCGCGGATTATACCCGTGTTTTCGCCGCCGCGTATATACCCTATCTTCATGGTTTCGGTAACGGCAAGCGTCTTGTCGGTGCGGACGTCTATTTTAACGTCGACGTCTTCGAACCACCAGTTCGTATCTATCATGGTCGTACCGTCTTCGTCCACATGCGATTCGGCATAAGCAGCCGTAACCGTGCCGCTTGCCATGATTAACACGAGCAGAATCAGCGACGCTATCGGCGCTATAAATTTGAGAAGTTTGGATTTCAATTCGAAAACTCCTTTTAACATGTATTGCGACTTCATGACAATTATACTACTGTCCGCGGCTTTTGTCAACAGGTATGCGTTTTCACCCTGCAATTGCGCATTAAAGCGGCTCTCACGTTTGGACGGCAGCGGACATATCATGGTATATAATCGGGAAAGCCGAGGCAAATGCACGCGCTTTTTTGCGGCTTTACATCTTCGGTGCGGTAAAAGAATGCCGAGCGAATCCGAAAAATACGGTCGGCGGCAAAGCTCGGACTGCCGAAAAAACGGTTCTTTTGCAAAGGCAATACCCGAAAGAAAAACATAAGGAGAACTTATAAAAATGAAGAAAAGATTTTTTGCCGCTTTATTCGCCGCGGCTATGCTCTGCCTCGTATGCGTGGCGGGCTGTGACTGCTCGGGCGGCGGCAAAACGAAAATAAGGCTCAGCGAGGTTACGCACAGTATCTTCTATGCGCCGATGTATCTTGCCGACAATCTCGGATATTTCGAGGAAGAAAATCTCGACGTGTCGTTTACGAATGCGGGCGGCGCAGACAAAGTAATGACGGCGGTGGCTTCGGGCAGCGCAGACATCGGGCTTATGGGTCCCGAAGCCGTGATATAAATACATACTTCAAGAGGACGATAAAATTTACTCATAAAGGAGAAAGTTTATATGTCCATCGGAGAAAAAATCACAGAACTGCGCAAAGAAAAAGAGCTTACGCAAACGGAACTTGCGGAAAAACTGCAAATCGGACA
>JAAWDP010000020.1 GCA_022793815.1 Clostridia bacterium
ATCCGTTTGGGCTATCTTCAAGACTGTCAAGTGCTTTTTGAAAATCACTATCAACATATTCCACCGTCGGGTCGCTCATATATTTGCCGTTTTCCTTATCAAACCACATTGCGGTAAGATACGGCAGGTCTGACTTTTGATAATTCCGTACAGTTATTCTTGAAGAAACAATTGGTTTCTCTATTAGCATTTTAAAAGTTCTCCGCTAAATTACTGTTTATTGACAATCATTATATCACGAAAAATGAAAGAGCGCAACCGATTGAATTTTGTGTGCTATATAAAACATATCTATATCTCACTAGGTTACGCGTAGCCTAATTCGTCCACTGTCTGAAAGAGTACATACACTATTGGAACAATGAGAGAATATCTCTCACTCTAAACGGAATGAGTCCGGTGCAATACCGAACTCATTCACAAGTAATTTAACTATTTATCTGTCCAACTTTTGGGGTGCATAGCAAACGCTATGCCTAAATCTTTTTATTTGCGTTTTATTTCCCTATGGGAATTACGGTAAAATGACCCCGCTCTATTTGATATGGCGACATTATTGAAGATATAAGTTTTTATTGAGAAAGTCGGTAAATGCTTCGGGTAAAAGTTTTTCCGCAAGAGAAAGACTCTTGTTCGTAAACCCGACGTTGCGCGACATAGGGGGCTTTTTTGCGGCTATGACTTTCATAATGCAGTCCGCCACATCCGAAGGGTCCATGCCGCGCTGTTCCATGTCGGCAAGGGTTACGGTTGCCTTGTGCAGTTTGTCGCCGTATACTCCGACGTCCTCTTCGGGGTAAACTTTGCGTTTGAAAGTAAACCGCGTCTGTGTCGCGCCGGGACGCACCGACGTGAGATAGATGTTATAAGGATTCATTTCCACATTCGCGCCGCGGATAAACATGTCGAGAGCGGCTTTCGATGCGGAATAAAACGAATCGAATATTATCGGAATGACGGAGCCTAAACTGCTCACGGCTATAATTCTGCCGCCCCCGTTGTTGCGCATGCCGGTTACGAGTGAACGGACGGTGCGGACAAACCCGAAAAAGTTGACTTCGAACAGATAGCGGAAGTCCTCTTGCAAAACATACTCGGTCGGCGCGGCGAGCGAAAATCCCGCACTGTACACCGCGACGTCGGGGACGGGTAGAGAAAGCAGAGCGTTTTCAAGCTCGCCCTCCTTGCTTACATCCGCTTCGATATTATTTACTCCGTCCGCTTCGCATGCCGTTCTGGAAATGTTGGTCACATTATATCCCGCCGCGCAAAGCGCTTTGACTGCGGTCTTGCCTATACCGCTGCTTCCGCCTATAACTACTGCTTCCGCCATAAAATTAAACCTCGCTTTTTTTCTTAGTATTCGTTTGCGTCGGCAAAATTATGCGGCGAGGCGCAAGTCACACAGCCGACCGCCGCGTCATAGTATGAACTATGGATTACGCAATGCTTAAATCGTTGATGGTCGGCGGAGAAAACGCCGACGTAAGATTGTACGGATTTGACGAAATGGGCGATTTGGACTTACGGGACGAAATGACGGGCAAAACCACGGTGTTGGTGGATGCCGCATTAAAAAGTCTCGACGCCACGTCGCTGTACGGCGTGCACTTCATTTTGGACGAAATGGAACGGTTTGCGGTGGTCTCGTTTCACGAGGGAATGCTTGCGGACGTTGCCGACTGTACTTTGCACATGAGCGAGGAAGACGGGCTCGGCGAATTGAAAGTTTACAGAATAAACGGCGTCAACGTCGGCATAGCGGTGGATGACGACGTGGACAGCGATACGGTTTGGTCGCGCCTTTCGGAAAAAGCGGACGCAATTTTATCCATTACGAAAAATTTCGATAACGAAAGAAACAACAGAGTTCGCTCGTTACACGAAAAATATTCCGTTCCCGCGGTTGTTTGCTGCGCAAATAGGCTTTACGCCTTCGGCGCGTTTCTTTCCCGCGAGAGCGGCAAGCGCGGAGAATTGTCTTAAATTTTTTATTAAACCTTGTCAAAACACTTGCCAATTTTCCGCTTTTATAGTAGAATAATACTTGCCTTGCAATTTAAGGACAAGTATGTTTCTATGGCTCAGTCGGTAGAGCGAAGTGCTCAGCCGAGCGGACGAAGTGCGCGAACGCCACGGAGCGAAGCGGAGTATTCGTAATCACGAATCCGAGCGCATAATCCGCAATGCAGCAAAAAAACAAATATGCTTCTGTGGCTCAGTCGGTAGAGCGAGTGATTCGTAATCACTAGGTCGGCGGTTCGAGTCCGCCCAGAAGCTCCATTTTAACCACTGACCGCCCGAAACGGGCGGTTTTTTATTACATCGTGACCCAAAACGCCCAAAAAACGAGATTTTGAAGTTGACCCCGTTTTTGTTCACATTTACCGAAATTCGACCTCTTTTTTAAGCCGTTTTATATACTCGAAAAAGCGCGAATTGCCACGTTTGAGAACATGCGTATAAATATTAAGCGTCAAATTTATATCCGAATGACCCGCCATAATCTGTATAACCTTTTCGGGAATACCCGCCATATAACAAAGCGAAATAAACGTGTGACGGAATGAATGCAAGTTCAATTTTTCAAACCCCAAGCTTTCATATTTGCGTTTAAAAAACAATCTTACTCCGTTATACGTCAACGGTGTTACCGCAAGCACTTTCAAATACTTTTCGAGCGTGGGCAAAAACGGTATTTTTCGAATACTCGTTTCTGTCTTCGGCGTATCGTTCAACTGTCCCGTCAGAATATCTATATCTCGCCGAACGTGAATAATACGCCCGTAGTAGTCAATATCCTTTTTAAAGTCCAGAGCGAGCAATTCGCCGATACGCATACCAGTGCAACATAGCACCCATAAAACCGCCGTATATTTTTCTACGTTCACCGCTTTCAAAAGGGCATACTGTTCGTCAAATTCGAGCGGTCTGTAATGTCGGGTTTTGGATTTCGGCAAATCGACAGCCGCAAACGGGTTATAAGCCATAAGCCGCAAAGCGACCGCTTTATTCAAACTTTCGTTTATAATAAGCGACAACTTTTTGCGAAGGTTAGCCGCGTCAATCGCATTTATATAATCTTGCAGCATTGTGCCGTCTAAATCCGAAAGCCGTTTTTCGCCCAAATCCCGCATAAGATATTTGTCGATGTCATAACGGATACGCTTTAAATACGAGGGTTTCAAACCTTTCGGAACTTTATACTTGTTATACCATTCTATAAGCCACTCACCGAATGTTTTATCCGAAAACGGCATAACAGACATATTGCCGCCGCTTTGACGGAACAATTCCAAAAGATTGTCGAACTTAGTATTAAGCGACTGTATTTCGGATATAAGTTTGTTTTCAAGTTCCGTCATAGTAGAAACCGCCTTAATCTAAAACGAAACGCAGTTGACGATTGCCGCCAACTTCGACAGTTTTGCCGTTGCCGTCATATTCTGCCGTTTGACCGCGTTTCAAACGCTGTAAATTATACATATCGTCGAGAAGCGAGTCAAAGATTCGCCATAGTTCGAGGACATTGCGGTCATTTATGTCATATATAGACGAGTCCGTCGGGGCGGGGGTCGCGCTCCGCGCGCCCCC
>JAAWDP010000006.1 GCA_022793815.1 Clostridia bacterium
AAGCGTGGCGCTGTCGCACGGGTGCGAAGTTATATATTACGGTGCACACAGCGACGATGCTGCGGGCAATGCCTATCCCGATTGCAGCGAAAAGTTTAATTCCGCAATGGGCGAAGCCATTTATACGGGTAGCGGAGGGCAGCTTAAAATTCTTGCGCCGTTTGTAAACTTAAACAAATCTCAGGTTGTAAAAAAGGGGCTTGAACTCGGAGTCCCGTACAAATATACATGGAGCTGCTACTCCGGCTGCGGAAAACCTTGCGGCGTATGCGCTACCTGCCGCGACCGCGCCGCTGCATTTAAAGCCAACGGAATAGAAGACCCTGCGATAAAAGGAGAATAATATGTCAAGAGAAAAGCAGAACGAGGGTATTACACTACTCGGGAATAACAGCACCGAATATCCGCAGACTTACGACCCGTCCGTTTTGGAAACATTTGCAAACAAACACCCGGGAAGGGACTATTTCGTAAAGTTCAACTGTCCGGAATTCACCAGTCTTTGTCCCATTACGGGTCAGCCCGATTTCGCCACGGTCTACATTTCGTACGTACCGCGTGAAAAGATGGTTGAAAGCAAGTCTTTAAAGCTGTATCTTTTCGGGTTCAGAAACCGCGGAGATTTCCACGAAGATTGCGTGAATATAATAATGAACGACCTTATCGATTTGATGGACCCGGCATATATCGAAGTATGGGGCAAGTTTCTGCCCCGCGGCGGAATTTCCATAGACCCCTATTGTAACTACGGCAAAAAGGGGACCGAGTGGGAGCGGGTGGCGTGGGACAGGCTTTCGCGCCACGACATGTATCCCGAAAAAATCGACAACAGATAATAAAAAGCGGACGTTCGTCCGCTTTTTTCATTAGAGTATGCGCCTTTCAATGAGAAGTAAAAACCCTAAATGCCCGAATAGAGCAGTCGTATAGAAAAAGGCGCCCGCGACGGAGCCGGATACGCTCTTTTTGCGTGTGCCGAAGTGGTGTTCCCGCCGGGAGTCGAACCCGAAATTGAGTCTTAGGAGGACCCTGTTATATCCATTTAACTACGGAAACAAAGCGGAACGAAATCCGTACACAATTCTATCATTTTTTGCATACGTTGTCAAGTGCATTACCCGACCGATTCTTTCGTCGGGCTTTTTTGTCCGCGCCGCTTACGTAACGCTGCCGCAAATAAATGCATATTATGAAAGGACGGCTGTTGCCGCCGTCGAATAACAACTTTTAAAGGAGTACATAATATGCATGACATAGTCATTCCCAAAACAAGACCCGATTTCGATAAAGAGCCGCTTGTCGGCACGGTAGCCGCATTGCTCGACGCGAATGTCGGCAAAACCGTCAAGGTTGAGTACGAATCGATTCCGCCGCTCGTTCAAAGCGGTTCGGTGTACGCCGTAGGAACGGATTGGCTGCTGCTGTGGGACGCCGTGCATAAGACCTATTCCACGGGGGATTTGAGAAAACTGAGAAGCGTGGTTTTCTATCCCGAAACCAGATAAAACGCTCCTTAAACGATAATTTCCATAAAATTCGACCCGTTGCATACATTGCATTTTTTACACGGGAATATTGCATTTTCAACACAAATCGAAAACCCTTCGAAAACGCCGAATAACATTGCGAAAAACGCTTGACACGCGGGGGGGGGACAATGATAGACTTATGGTGTAATTTTAAAGATATGAATCGGTCGCAATGAGGCGTCGGCAGACAGTTTAATATAAGGTAAATTTATACTCGGTTTGATTTGGGAAATTTACGGGAGGAGAGAAATGTTGACGAAGTATATCAAGGACAAGAGCATAGGGTTTTGGTTTTGTGCCGCAATAACCCTGCTTTCGCTCGTTACGTCAATCGTTTATGCGGTTTGTTACGCGGGGTCCGACAACATCAATTGGGGTTCTTTTGCATTCATGCTTGCCGCGGCAGCGGCGGCGGTGGTCTTGACGGTATTGAAAAAACACCGTCTTGCCTCCTATGTACAAGCCTTTTTGGTGTTTATGGCGCTACTGTTTTTCATCTACGGAATTTACTATTACGTTTCCGTAGTCATGGTCGGAATCGACCTCGACAGTTTCTCGCCCGAGTTCATTGTCTGCACTATTCTCTATCTGCTGGCTTTCGGACTTTCGGTCGCAAATGTATTTTTGAAACAGACCAAGGATAGCGGGGAGGTGAACGGGAATGAATAAGAAATACGGATTGCTTACGAAAATCGCCGTAGTCGTTTCTACGATTTTGTTCGGATTCATGATTTGCGCCACGGTGATAACCGTAGAAAACAGAACGGCTATCAACAATTATCTGCAAGTCAAAACTTACGAGATTGTCGAACCCGAGAGCGCTGAGAATCCGGATACCGAGTATTTCAAGAGCAGATACGATTCTCTTGCGGATTTGATTGCAGACGGAAAGAAGGCGGCGCAGACCGTGGAAGCGGAAGGCGCGGTACTGCTTAAAAACGATAACAATGCGCTCCCTCTCAAAGTCGGAGCGGGGGAAAACAAAATAAGCCTTGTCGGCATATCGTCGGTCGACCCCGCTTACGGCGGCAGAGGTAGCGCACAGACGACTTCGCCCCAGCAGCCGGTTACGCCGAAAGAGGGTTTCGAACAGGCGGGATTCGAGGTCAATTCCGCGCTTAACGATTTTTATTCGGCAAGCTCGTCGAGAGTGTACAGACGCGCGGGGCGCGGCGCGGGAGCCAAGATTAACGACGCGCCCTGGAATACGGTAATGGAAAACGTGGGCGAAAGCAGTCTTACCGAGTACGGTGATGCGGCTGTGTTCATTATGACGCGCGTCGGCGGCGAAGGCACGGACTCGGCTGTTACGGGCACCGACGGCGAGGACGGAAACTATCTGAAACTCAACGACAACGAAAAAAGCATACTCACGGGACTGAATGGTCTTAAAGAGCAGAACAAAGTAAAGAAAATAATAGTCCTTCTCAACACCACAAACCAAATCGAAACGGGCTTTCTGTTCGACGAGCGTTACGGAGTCGACGCCGCGCTTTGGATAGGCACGGTCGGCATAAGCGGCTTCAATGCGGTCGGCGATATAGTTGCGGGCAAGGTCAATCCGGGCGGACACCTTTCCGACACGTACTGGTTCGACCACAGCAAAAACCCGACCACGGCAAACTACGGCGCGTTCGGATATGTGGGCGCCGAGGCTTACGATTTGCCGAAAATAGGTAAGGTGGTAGACCCTAAGTTCTATCACTATGTGGTATATCAGGAAGGCATTTACGTCGGTTACCGCTACACCGAAACGCGCTATTTCGATACGGTCATGAAGACCAACGCAAACGTCGGCTCTTTCGATTACAAAGCTGTCGTGTCGCACCCGTTCGGCTACGGCGGTTCCTATACGGATTTCGAATATTCGGACTTTGCCGTGACGGATAAAGACGCCGACACCGTGGAGATTTCGGTAAAAGTAAAAAATATCGGAAACGAATATGCGGGTAAAGACGTCGTTCAGATTTATGTTCAGAAACCGTTTAAGGACGAGGGCGCAAACACTTTGGAAGTCGCGGCGGTGGAACTTGTCGGCTTTGCCAAGACAAGGGAGCTCGCCGTGGGGGCGGGCGCCGAAGCGGAGCAGACGCTTACCGTGACCGTAAAGAAAAAAGACCTTGCCGTGTACGATAACCGCGCAGACGGCGAGTACGTTCTTCGGGACGGCGATTATGTATTCACCGCCGCAACCGACGCGCACAATGCCGTGAATAATATCTTGGCTTTCAAAGGCAAAACCGAATCGGACGGTGCGGACGGCAAAGGCAATACCGCGCTGGTGCAAAGCCT
Organism: Clostridia bacterium; assembly: GCA_022793815.1. Classification (GTDB taxonomy): domain Bacteria; phylum Bacillota; class Clostridia; order Christensenellales; family Pumilibacteraceae; genus MGBC157735. The sequence continues at coordinate 3,822 of JAAWDP010000006.1, forward strand.
TTCTTTCGAAACGATAAAATTCACCGAATCCGCAGGCAAATCGAAAATAAACAATAAGTTCGATTTTGCCGACGCGAACAAGTATTTCGGCGGCAGCGAAAATTCCGTCAAATACGTTTCGCGCACCGACTGGCAGGGAACGCTGCCTTCGGGCGCGGTTTCGCTCAAAATGACGGACAAGCTTTTCGGGGACATAATGCGTCAGGAAGACCCGAAAAATATTGCCGCAGACAGCACGCCGTATCCTTCTTACGGCAAAAAGACCGACTTGAAACTCGTGCATCTGCGTGAGGACGAAAACGGAAAAATTCCTTACGACGACAAGAGATGGGACGAGCTTTTGGACAGCCTTACCTGGAACGATATGCTTACCTTGCTCAATACGGGACTTCGCACCACCATGGAAATCCCCGAAATAATAAAGCCGAGTACGGTGGAACATAACGGACCGACGGGACTTACGGAAATTTACGGAAACAATCCCGACGGCAAGGCGGCGCGCGTGAACGACCCGGACAAGGATAAAACACCGCCGTACTATCCCTGCATAGGTATACTTGCTTCGTCCTTCGATACGGACATGGCTGCCATGTTCGGCGACATGCTCGGCGAAGATGCCGTTTGGTCGGGTTACGGCGGTCTTTACGGAATAGGACTCAACACCCACCGCACGCCTTACGGCGGACGGCTGTACGAATATTTCGGCGAAGACCCCTTGCTCTCGGGAACAATGGCGGCGGCGGAAGTTGCCGCATTGCAGTCGCACGGCTGTAACGCCTATGTAAAACACTTCGTGCTCAACGACCAGGAAACCAACCGCACGGGCATAGGCGTATGGATAAACGAGCAGGCGCTTCGCGAGATATACCTTAAACCTTTCGATTTGGCTGTGACCGAAGGCGGAGCCATGAACGTAATGATTGCGTTCAACCGCATGGGCGCCGTTCACTGTCCGGGCAGCAAAGAGCTTTTGACGGATTATCTCAGAGGCGAGTTGGGACTCAAAGGCTTTGCCGTCACGGATATGTACGGCATCGGTTATAAAGAGCAGAATATGCCTGCGTTCATGATGGCAGGCTGCGATTTGCCCGACGGCGAAATAGCCAAGGTCAATCCTTATAAACAGTTCAAGAAAGGACACGGCGAAATGGCATGGCAGATGAGAGAGGCGGCGCACCGTATACTGTACGCCACCGTCCACAGCATTGCCATGAACGGAATATCCCCCGAAGCACAATTGATAAGAATCGTCCCCGGTTGGCAGGTCGCGGTAATAACGCTCGATTGCCTGTTCGGCGCAATGTTTGCGGCAAGCGTAACCGGTGCGGTGCTTATATACTTAAAGGAACGAAAAAAATCGTCCGTTAAGAATCAAGAATAATCAGGAGAGAAATGTATGAAAAAGTTATTGAAGAAGATTTTGCCTGCAATGGCTCTTGCAATGGCAGTGTGTGTCGGTGCTATGGCTCTCGCCGCATGCGGAGAAAAGGCTGAGGACGTTGTTTTTAGCGAAACCAAACCTACGTTCGGCAATATGCCCACCGAAGTAACGCTGACGCTTAAAACCGACGGTACGGCGGTGTTCGATTTGACGATACCTTCGCTCAGCGCGGAAAACCAGTTCCAAACGATGTTTGATAAAACGGGTACCTGGAAACTGGAAAACGACGTTTACACCGTAACGCTCGGCACGGGCGATAAAACAGAAACGCTTAAATCCGTTTACGACAAAGAAACCAAAAAGCACACCATTGCCTATACGCTCCAAGGACCCGAAATGAGCATAGAGTTCTCGCTTGCTCAGCAGTAAGTACAATAAAACAAAACAGGCATGAAACGGACGTTGCGCTTTTGCGGCGTCCGTTTTTCTTCTCTGTTTCGCAGTTATGAGTTATCGCCGTAGCTTCTTTCTTATGCGCAAATTCGTAAAAAAGTTACAAATAAGCGTAAATTTCTTTTAAAAAACGCTTGACAAGAGGGATAGGGATATGATAATATAATAAGGCTGTCCCGCGGAAGGCGGGGGAGCGGGCACATTGACAAGTAAATAAGAAAGATTTTATGAACTTAGAGAAAAATAAGGAAATAAAAGACGAATT
>JAAWDP010000007.1 GCA_022793815.1 Clostridia bacterium
AAGACATTTACTTCGATACTTCCTTCTTTACTCGACGATTTCGCATGTTCTATGTTTCTTTATGCTTCTTACTCGTTCTCGCTTTTCTTCTCGTTTCAATGTTTACTTTCTTTTCTCTCTTTGCAGTTGTCAATGTACGAATGATGCGAATCTTTTTCAAACCCCGAAGGGTGTAAAAAAAGCATAATGGTATTCACGACAGTTAATATCCGATTATGCCAGCGGTATTGTATATTCAATACATGGTTGCCGAACTTTGTCCGACTCTGATTCGCAAAGGCCGTCACTTACGGACAGCCTATATATGATACCACACTATAATATAAATGTCAACGATTTTTAATAAAGTTTTTTAAAAATTTTTTAGCTTTGAAAACAGCAAAAAAACCGACGGGCAAATGCCAGTCGGTTATAAAGCCGTTATTTTAATATTTATTCCGCCTCGGTTTCACTTTCGCTTTCGCAAAATTCCTGCGTTGCCGCCTTTTCTTTGCAGTAAGCGAAATATTTGTCATAGGCTTTGCGGCAGAAATCCCTGTGTTTTTCGTCCGTACCGATAACTTTCGGCGTTTTCAGCTCGCCTATGCATTCGGTAAACGAATAAGCCCCGTTTACGCGCCACTTATCGAAAAGACCTATCTTTACCGCGTCTTTCGGGCAATGCAGGGAACAGCGCATACACATAAGGCATTTGTTGCCGAATTTGAATTTGCCGTCTTTGAACGAAATGTTTTTTGCGGGACAGTTTTCGATGCAACGATTGCAATGCACGCAGGCGTCCGTCACTTTATACCATCTGCCGTTGAACTTTCCGCCCCATTGCTGAATACGCAAAACTCCCGCGGCGACGCCGCCGAACGGCGGATATTTCTGCTTGACTTCGTCTCCGCGCAGAATTTCGCGGCAATCGACGGGTATGACGGATTTCGCCGCAGCCCACATCGAATTCGCCATTTCGTCGCTGTGACGGAAAATTATATTGTACGGCATTACATAGTGGTATTCGTTGGTAAGCACATAGCCGCGTTTTTTCAGAATTTTTTTCAATTTCACTGACGAAGCGTTATTCATGGCAAGCGGTTCGCCCGACGTTTTCAACACGAACGTGCGAATGGGTTTTGCCTGCCTGACAAGACGCTTTGCGAATGCCAGCACTATATTAGGCGCATTGAATCCGTATATGGGATAGGCTATGCCGAAAAAATCGCAGCCGCTCGGGTCTGTTTCGCCCTTGGCATTTTCTATATTTTTTATTTCCGCTTCGACGTTTTCGGTTTCAAACGCCCTTGCGTATTCTTCGGCTATCCGCTTGGTATTGCCCGTACCCGAAAAGTACCATATCACCGCTTTCATTCGGCTGCGTCCCCTTTGTCCCAAGACACCTCTGCGAAATTTCTGTCGAGTTCGTATCGGCGGTCCTCGTCTTTGCCGTGCGAATCGTACCAGATTTGCGCCCAGATTTTATCCTTTTTGCACAGACGGTCGAAATCCCAGACAAGGCTTTTGTAAACCGGATTGTACCAATGCCCCGCTCTGAGTACAGTATACGCGCTGGCGGTGAACTTTTCTCCGTCCTGCGTTTCCCATTCGAGGTCGCGGTACACGTCGCCTTTTTCGAAATTTTCGCTGAGCAGTTTTCCGCCGTGTCCTTGCGCAACCGACTTCAAATCGCTTTCGCAGATTTCGGAATCCGACTTCGAAAAATCGAATCCGTAGTCTATTTCGGTAGGAACGGTACGCAATTTCTCGTAATCTATGTCCGCTCCGTCCGCCCTGCCCTCACATAAGAGGTCGAAATTGTCCCATTTTCTCGGAAGAGCGTCATAATTTTCCTTTCCGCCGAAATAAGCCGCCAGTCTCTGCGTATCGCCGTGTTTTGCCCAGTATGCGGGCGCATTGTAATTTTTAAACAGCTTCTTGATTGCCGCCGAACGGATAATGCCTTTCGGAACGATTTTGCCGAGCGCATAGGCAGGATGCAGTTTGGCAATGTGATTCCAATAATCCTTTACGCTCTGAGTTTGATATTCGAACAGTTCTTCGAGCGCTTCGCCGTCGGTAAACCACAATCCGTGGAAATTCCGTGTCGCGTTGTAATAGGGCCGGAAAAAGTCCTTTGCAGAGCCGCCTATGATTTTAAATCCGTCGTTCAGAGTATCGTACCCGGTTATGCGGTTTTGCGCGCCGCCGCCGAGGTTGAAACACTTTTTCCAAAACTTGCCGCCGAGGTCCTCTTCCGTGTCTTTCTTTAAAATGTTCGCTATGAGAAGACCGCTGTCATGCGCGGTAGCCCATTCGAGCGGTGAATTGAAGCACGTATGGAACATGAGTCCGTCGCTCATATTATCCGAAAGCATGTTGTCGTGCAGCATGGCGGTCTGACGGATAACCGCCCATTTCGCGATTTTGGATTGCAGTACGCAGAACTCGCCGCGCAGTTTCGTCGCGGCGTAAACGTCGAACGGCGAAACAAGCAGCGGGTCTCCCACTCTGCCCCAGGGGTGAAGATGATTTCGGTTGCCGTAAAGAGCCATCGTGGAAATATGTATGAACTTAGGCTGATTTTGGGTTATCTTTTCCACTGCCGAGACAAGAGTTCGCGCACCGATTTCGTTGGCTTCGACAGCCGCTTTAGGATTGAAATCGGATACGGGCGGAATCACCGCCCCCATGTTTATAACGTAATCGCAATCCGACGCCAGACGCGCGCAAACATTTTCGTCGGCAACCGAACCTATTATTACTTCGGTTTTATTTTTAAGCGGCTTGCATTTTTTCAAAAGCTTTTTTATGTTTTCGGGCGAACGCGAAAGCAGTTTGATATGTTCGATTTTTTCGTCCATCGCGCAAAGCTGCTCCATGACGGCGCGACCCATGTTTCCTGTTGACCCGGTTATAGCCAATCTCATTTCGTTTCGTCCTTCCTCTGTTTTTCGGCTCGGTTCTTCCGAGCGCGTTTACCGTATCAATTTACCATAAACCGATTTTTTTGTCAAATTTATAAAGGGTACATGTAAAAAAGACGGCGTATATTGCCGTCTTTTCGACCTGTTTCTTTATATTAAAGCGATGCGTTTTTGCGCTCTTCCGCCGCCGCCAGTATGCGTGCGATTTGCCCTTTCTCGTCATGCCACCACTTCTGCGACCAAACGCGGTAAATCTTCCAGCCCCGAAGCGCAAGATAACGCAGGCGATGTATGTCGCGCTCTCTCGCATTGGGCAGACGCTCGTAAAGTCCGTCGTCGCACTCTATGCCGAGAAGATATTTTCCGCCGTCGCCTTTTACAGCCAAATCGACTTTGTATCTGCCCATGCCGACGTTTCGTTCTATTTCAAGACCTTCGTTTTCGAGCGCGGCGCAAACTTTGTCCGCAAACACCGCGTTTCCCTTTTCGTCTTGTGTATTATCCGACCGGGCAAACGATTCGAGCACGGCTTTCGCTCCGTCCGTATCTCCGTTGCTGACCGCATACGCATATTCCAAATATTTTTTGAAAATATACGGACCTTCGTTTTTGAGGTCGTCGGTTTTCAATTGGTCGGGCGTTATGCTGGTTATGATGTGGATTTTACGTTTTGCACGCGACACCGCGACATTGAGTCGGTTTTCGCCGCCGTTTTGGTTGAGCCAGCCGAAATTGCGTATCATTTTGCCGTTTGCCGTTTTCGCATAAGCCGTGGAAAAAATTATAACGTCCCTTTCGTCGCCCTGTACGTTTTCTATGTTTTTGACAAACAGTCCGACGTCTTCTCCGTTTTGGGTGCGGTTTTCCTCTTCTTTGAGCGCGGTTCCGAAGCGACGGTCCTTTACGCTTTCTTTATCGAGCATGTCGCGAACCAAATCGCGCTGACTGCTGTTGAAAGTTATTACGCCTATGGTTTCTTTGCGCTCTTTATCCGAAAGATATTTTTTCAGAAGCGCGACCACGGCTCGGGCTTCGGCGAAATTGCGCCTGTCCTCCCAAAGTCCGTCTTCCACCTTCTTCACGCTTATCGGCGGCTGCGCGGGACGCGATGTGTTCGGCGAAATGTTGAGCCTGCCCTTATAGAATGCATAATTCGAGAACGCTATCAGCTCTTCGTATTTCGAACGGTAATGATAATCGAGCAAGACTTCGGGGAAACGGAATCTTGCCAAATCGAGCAGACTTTCCTCTTCGAGCGCGGCGTCTGTATCCTCGTCCGATTCTTCCATTTCCAATCGTCCGTCACCGAGCGACGAAGGTCGCAGTTGTTTGTGGTCGCCGGCTATCACGACTTTTTTCGCACGCGCTATCGCAGGCACTCCGCGTTCGATGTATATCTGCGACGCCTCGTCGAATATGACAAGCGAGAAAAGCCCGTTTTCCAGCGGAAGCAATTCGGATACGGCTTCGGGCGTCATAAGCCAGATTTTCAGTCCTTTGAAAAGTTCGAAACCAAACTTGTTTACAAACCGCGACACGCTCCACTTGCGTTTGCCGTCCATTATTCTCAGCATTTCGCCCTTGCGTTTACCTGCGGATATATTATCCGCGAAATTCTCACTAAGCACCGATTTGAACCGTTCGCGGCATTCGTCCTTTTTCACGGCAAGCAGATTGCATACGTCGCGCACCGTTATGTCGAATGTTTCCAATGCACCGAGCACTTTGCGGTTATTGCTTTCGAATTCGGTAATATAGCGGTAGGCTATATAATCGCGCAAATCGCGGCATAATTTTTTCACGGGTTCGCCCGTTTGTACGTGAATGTTGTATACGCATCCGAAGTAAAGTTTTTGAGCCGCGCTCAGATGTTCGCAGGCGGATTCGAGAGAGCGCATGCGTTCGTACTCTTTAAAGCCGTTATACAATTCGGTCGGGTCCTTGAAAAAGCGCTTGGCAAGTTTGCCGTCCGTACTCGTGAAATATTTTTTCAAAATCGGTTTTAACGCTTTGCGGTATTTTCCGCCGCCGAAAAGCCGTCCGAACAAACCCTTGCCGGCAAAGGAAACATACTCGTCGACTGCCCCGTCTATTTCCTTTAATGCGCCCGTAACCTGCATGCCGCTCAAATCGGATACGGTCTGCGCCAGCCACGGATATTTCTCGCTTAAAGCATATCTGTCAAGGCATGTTTGCAAAAGCAAGTCGTCGCAAAACCATTCGCAGATTTCGACTATGCTGTCGTAGCCGAGTTCGGAAAGCTGTTTGCATATATTCGATGCAAATACTTTCAGTCTGTCCGCATCCGCTTTTTTAAACGGGTTTTCGAAATTGTCGTCGTATATTCTGCTCAGAGGCGCGCCGCAGGAACTGTCGTAAAACATTTTTTCCGCAATGTTTTCGAGGTGCGCAAGCCGTTGCTCGATTCTGTCCGAGGCGGCATTGAATTTACTTTCGTCGAACTTTGTTTTTTCCGAACAGGCAAACACTTTCGCCAAGCTCTCGTAAAAAACTTCTTTATCCTTAACGTCGCCTATCATTACGGCATAACGCGACAGATTCCCGAGCCTCGAATATATAACGTCGAGAGCGGCTTTTTTCTGCGAAACCATAAGTACATTGCCGCCCTCGTTTACGCAGTCGGCTATCATAGAAGTTATGACCTGCGACTTACCCGTACCCGGCGGCCCCTGCAAAACCAGCCTGTCGGTTTTGTCTATATTGATTATCGCGCTTTCCTGCGAACTGTTGAGGTCGTTTATATAATTGAGTCCGCGCTCGGACGGCGGAGTGATGTCGGCGCTGTCGCCCGCGCTCTCGCTGTCGGAATAGATATCTCTCTCCTCGGGCGAACAAAGCAAATCGCCGAGTATTTCGTTTACGGTATCGCTTTCTATGAGTGCGCGGAAATCTTGTTGCAACGCATCGGAATACAGCGAAAACCTTCCCACTACGGCATTTTCCACAAGCTCGAACTGTCCTTCGCGGTATTTCGGAAACTTTGCGGCGGTATACGAAACGAACTTTTTGATTCCCGAACCGGGCTTCTTTTCCATCTGCAAACCGTAAGATGCAAAATATTCGATTACGTCGTCGAGGAACTTATATTGACGCACCTCTTCCACGACGTTGTTTTCCACCGCGGCGTTCTTGCCCGTAAACTTGAAATGCGTGAGCACGAGCGCACTGTTGAATACCACGTCTTTATCCGTTTCCAGCTCCAAACACACGCTCTCGGGCGTAACCGCAAGCGTGCACGGAAACAGTGCAAGCGGCGCGCGAACCGTGAAATCCTCACCGACCATTTTTCCCTGAATAAAAGGATATCCCACATACAGCGTGGATTCGCCGCTTTCGCGCTTTATGCGCTGCGACTCGCGGTCCAAGGTTTTGAATTCGCCGAAACGCTTTTCGTTTTCCACGGCGTCGCCCACCGACATATCAAGCACTTTGATTTTGGCGCCCCGTTCCTGTTTTTTCAAAAACTCCACGATTTTAAAACCGCTCAAATTTCCCGCTTCTTCGCTTACGACAAGGTCGACGCCGTAGCGCGGAGAAAGTTTCGGCATATACAGCAATCTGTTTCTGCGGTTTATGTTTACAAGACGGTTTTCCAGGTTTTTCAGAGTTTCGCGGACATACGGCACCATTACCTCGCTTGCCGACATGCGTTGGCGATGATACTCGCCGAGGATTTCCATAAACTCGTCGCCGTATTTTTGTTCGAACGTTTTACCGAGTCCCGAAACATAGGTGAGTTCCTTTTTTGTTTTCGGACGCAGGCGCGCAAGCTCCCAAAGCGCGGCATCGGTACACACAAGCGACTTATTTCCGCTTTCGGAAGGACGTCGTCTTATCTCGTCCCTCTTTTCGGTAAGCTGTTTCAATAATTCTCCGTCCATAGACACCTCTCTTTATTTTTTACTCCGGCTGCAAACTCCGTTCGCCGTCTTTTGTTTCGGCGATTTCCTTTTGCAGACGCCGCCGTTTCATTGCCCCGAGTTCTTTTTTCGATACTACTATGTAACAAATCAAATGAACCAGCGCGGTCACAGCCCACGAAACGGGAAAGGACAGATACAAAATACCGAGAGTGGGTACAGCCCTGAAAAGCGTAAACACCCAAACGATACGCAGTCCGCACACTCCGACAACCGATACCAGCATAGGCATAAACGAATGTCCTATTCCTCGCAGTCCGCCGACAAGCACTTCCATTACACCGCACAGACAGTACGGAATCAAGGTATACAGCAGTCGTTCGACGCACAGTTTCACGACCTCGGGATTCGTATTGTAAATTCGGCACAGCACGCCGCCGAGCATATAGACCGCGCAGCCGAGCACCGCTCCCACAACAACGACTATCGCCGTACATTGCAGCAATATAAGATTTATATTTTCGTGTTTGTCCGCGCCGTAGTTCTGACCTATAAACGTAAGGCATGCCTGCGAAACGGAGTTCATGGATACATACACGAAACCTTCTATGTTCGAGGCGGCGGCATTGCCTGCCATTGCCACATCGCCGAATCCGTTTATAGACGATTGTATGACCACGTTGGAAAGCGAAAAAATCGTTCCCTGCAATCCCGCGGGCAAGCCTATTTTGACTATTTCAATGAGTTCTCTTTTGTGTATTTTGAGTTTTTTGAAACTCAGCGGCGGATAGCGTTTGCCGATTTTAAGCCAAATCACGACCAGCACCGCCGCGACGCCCTGCGCCGTTATCGTCGCTATTCCCACGCCTGCCACGCTCATGTGAAATACTATCACGAGCAGCAGATTAAGCCCCACGTTGGCTATTCCCGCAAACGCAAGAAAAACAAGCGGACGTTTGGTATCGCCGCACGCCCGCATAACCGACGCGCCGAAATTGTAAAGTACCAGAAAGGGCATGCCGAGAAAGTATATGCGCAGATACAGCGTAGCGGACGGTAGCACGTTTGCGGGGGTAGACATTATTTTCAGCATATAACCCGACAAAAAGAACCCCGCCGCGCCTATAACTATGCCGCCTATCACGCTGAGCAGTATTGCCGTATGTTCGACGCGAGCCGCCTTTGCCGCATCCTTTGCGCCGACGCACCTTGCCATTGCGGAAAGCGCGCCCACGCTCAGCCCGAGAAAAAGGTTTGTTATCAAATTCACAAGAGCGCCCGTCGAGCCGACCGCCGCCATTGCGCTGTCGCACTCCTGAGGCGTTCCGGCAAACCGTCCTACTACGATTATGTCCGACGCATTGTACAGGAGCTGCAACACCCCCGTAAGTATCAGCGGCAACGTGAACCCGATTATTTTTTTCAGCAGCGGACGCGAGCAGAAATCCTCCTCGCGCCGCCGTCTTTCTTTGAGCGTTCTTTCCATTTAAGCATTTGTCCTTCAAGCCCTTATTATAACGCCGACTCGGAGTTTTTGTCAAGCGGAGAGCCTTTGAAAAAAGGCGGCGCAAGCAAAAACCTGCGCCGCCCCGAATCCTTTTAGGTTAATTTGCTGCGCCGCCGTCCTCGGCAACCGCGGTAACGGATTTCGCAAAGCGAAGTACATCCGTTTCGAAAAAAGCATAACTGTCCGCTTCCGTAAAATACATGAATATATAGCCGTCGCCGTTGAAAACATACAGCGCGATATATCCGATATCCACCTCGTCGTAAACTTTCGCATACGAATATTTTACGCCTGCCGCCGTCACACCGGACGAATAGGTCAGCTCGCTTTCGAGAAGAAGGTTCACGGCAAGTTGCAGTTCTTCCAAACTCTCTACTACTATCGGTTCTTCGTCGGGATTGTCAGAACGGGTGCTTTCTACGGATATTTTCATTCCGCCGTTACTGTACTCGCCCGCCATCTCCTCATAAGTGGAATTGAGCGTGAACTTTATTCCCTGATATTCGAAATCTTTGTCGGTAACTCCGTCGAACTTGCCTATTCCGTCGGTGGTGACAAGAGATGCGGCATACTTTTCGACGTCTGCTTTCATGCCTCCGTCGTAATCGGATTTTTCGAGGCTGAACGAAACTTCGTAGAAGAAGTTGGGGTCCTCATAGCATGCTTCGTACTGAATGAGGCTCATGTTGTATCCGTCGTCATACGTGAATGCAAACGTGGCGTAGTATGTAGGCTCTTCCACGTACTCTATCTTTTTGTTTTCGGAGTACAGTTCGCGCACGACTTTTGCGAAACCGGGCAAATCGAATGCATTGAATTTTGCCATTTCGGATTTCGGCACTTTCGCGCCGACAACAAGCATGCCCGATTTGCTGTCGCGGTACTTGAATATGGTACCCTGCGTAACGGGGTCGTCGCTTTCCAAATCTTCGGCTTTAATCGATTCCTTTTTGAATCCGCTGTTCAGCGTAATACTGACGCCTTCCTCGTAAATACCTTATCTTCCACTCCAAAACCGAAACAGGAAAAAGCGGTAAGCGACAGAAAAGCAACCGCAGCAAGACAAATGCCTACGGTAATTGCTGTAATCCTTTTTCTCATAACTTCAATCTCCTATACAATAAAATTTTATGCTATATAAAATCGCGGTTTACGCGGTGATTTTTTACGGCTTCAAATATCGTAAGCCTCGATTATTTCGCCGAAGTACAGCGTATGAAAATCTTTATGTTCGTACATGTCGCGGGTAAGTGCGGAATCTATCCGAGCGTCTTCCATGTTGACGGAAAGAATTACTTTACATTCGAGGATAAAACCGCAGTCCGCTATGACGTAAGAATCTATTTGCCGCGCGCGTTTCGGATGAAGGTGCAGCTGCGAAAACTTATCGGTTTTAAAACCCGACAAATGGTCGCATATCACGATTTCGTCGCGCATGTCCTTGACGGGCATGCAGACCGCAAACGATTTCGTTTTATCGATTATCTCGTGCGAAAGTTTGCTTTCGCGCACGGGAAGAACAAACACGCGCCGATTCCAAAATGTACCGATACTGCCCCAGTGCGTACTCATTACGTTGGGCGGATTTGTTCCGCAGGTCACAAACAGTCCGCACATGTTCATCGTTTCCGTTATCTTTTGTGCCTGCTTTTCGGAAAGATACATCTTTTTCTCCTTTCAGCGGCAAGCCGATTTTAAGCGCCTTCTACCGTTACGGTTTTGATAACAACGGGCTCAGTCGGCACATCTTCGTAATACGACCAGTTGCCCGTCGGAGTTTTGCCGAGTCTGACCGCGGTATCGACCGACTTTTCGTCGGCGCATTCGCCGAATGCGGCATATTCGCCGTCCAGAAAAGGGCAGTCCGCCACGCAAATGAAAAACTGCGAAGTAGCGCTGTCGGGCACGACGGTGCGCGCCATGGATATCACGCCCTTTTTATGCTTTAAGGGATTTTTCACCCCGTTGCTCGCAAATTCGCCCTTTATCGGAGACAGTTCCTTTGCGGGAATCAGTTTGCCTGCCTCGTGTTTGAATCCGCCGCCCTGAATCATGAATCCGTCGATTATTCTGTGAAAACACAATCCGTCGTAATATCCCCGCTTCGCGAGGTCGACGAAATTTTTAACCGACAGCGGCGCGGCTTTTTCGTTAAGCTTCAATTTGATTTCGCTTCCGTCGGTGAAAACCAATGTTGCCTTTATGTCGCTCATATTCTGCTCCTTGCTTGCGCAATTATCTTTTCCTATATTTTACTATAAATTTTTAAGTCTGTCAACTGCTCTCGCGCATGCGCCGTCGCCTTTTTCCGCGCCCTCGGAATAATATTCGAGCGCACGCCTGCTGTTTCCGCCGTCCTCCGCAAGCACACCGAGGTTATACAGCGCAGGCAAAAAATCCTTTTCCGCCGCTTTTCCGAAAGCGTCCGCGGCTCCGCGCATGTCCCCGTCGTCGCGCAAAATACAGCCGTAATTGTAAAGGCCGGTGACGTCGCCCTTTGCCGCCGCCTCTTCGAAACAGCGGCGCGCTTTGCTCCTGTCCTTTTCCACTCCTCTGCCGTCGCCGTACATGAGTCCGAGAGAAACAAGCGCCCCCGTCACTCCGTTCTTCGCTGCGCGTTTATAAAACTTTGCGGCGGCGGCGGTATCGGTCTTGCCGCCTATTCCGCCCTCGTTGAAACAGGCATAAGCGTACTGAGCGTTACCGTAGCCGCCGAGCGCCGCTTTTTCGTAGCACGCTCTCGCTTTCACGGCGTCGCTCTGCGTTCCCACGCCCTTTTCGTAGCAGTAGCCGAGATTATACAGTGCGCCCAAATGATGTTTCTGCGAAGCCTGCAAAAAATAGCCGAATGCCTCCTCGGCGTTGCGGGGCACTCCGTCGCCGCGCAAATACAGCACGCCGAGGTTATACAGCGCGCGCACATTGCCCGATTTTGCCGCTTTTTTATAGCATGCCGCGGCTTTGCCGGCATTTCTTTTTTCGCCCGTATCGTATCTGAGCCCCTTTTCGTAATACTCTTCCGCTTCTTCGCTGCTTTCGCAAAGCCTGCTTTCTATTCTTTCGTAAGCCTTTGCCGCGCGGGACGACCCGTTTTCTTTTGCCATCGCGTTGTACATACGTGCTTTCACATAATCAATGCCCGTTCCTATGCCCGATTCGTAGCACCAGGCGACATTGCACGCGCCGTTCACATCGCCGCCGTCCGCGGCATTTTTATAAAGTTCGTAGGCTTTTACGGGATTTCTCGCGACGCCCTGTCCGTTTTCGTAGCAGTAACCGAGATTGTTCATGGCGCGGACGTTTTTGCCGTCCGCCGCTTTTTTGTACCACAAAGCCGCTTTTTTGGCATCTTTCCCGACGCCCACTCCGTTGAAATAGCAATATCCGAGATTGCACTGCGCCATGGCGTTTCCTTTTTCCGACGCGGCAACGTACAGCGATACCGCTTTCTGCGGATTTTTGGCTATGCCGTCGCCGTACTCATAACAAACGCCGAGATTAAGCATGGCAAGTTCGTGCCCCGCCTCCGCCGCTTTCGTATAACAGTATACGGCTTTCGCCTTGTCTTTGGGTTTGCCTCCGCGTCCGAAGTCGTAGTCGAGCGCTTCCGCATAATACTTTTCGCCGCCGTCGCCGACCCGACCGATTTGCACCCTTGCCGACGAATAGCCGAACACGGCATCAATTTCGTCCTTTTCGCTTCTTTCGGTATCCGTATTTTCGGCAATCTTTTCTTCGCCGCGCGAAAGCTGTTCCAATTTCCGCTGGTATAACAGCTTCTCGGCTTTCAGCCTTTCTATTTCCGCCGCCATTTCTGCGGTTCTCGCTTCTCTCTGCGCATCCGGCGTCCTCTGTCCGCCGTCGATTTTATCCAGTTTCAGTCTTATGCCCGCCGCAAGCTTATCCAGCATATCGGATGCGGAAGGATATGCGTCTATGTACTGACATCCGTCGAAATATTCGCGGTAACAGCCTGCGCTCTTTTCCGTTGCCGAATCGATGTTGTCGATACGGAATTCCGCATTCGGCTTTTTAAGCTTTCTTGCCTCTTCCATTTCGAAAAGCACGTAATTTTCCGAGTCGTTGTCGAATGCCGCATACGAACTTATCAGCAAAAAAAGTTTGGTGGAAGAAATGGCTTTCACCAATGCCCGTTCGAATTTTTCGCCTATTTCCAAATCTTCGAGGTTGCGCTCGGAAATAAAACAGGTTATTCCTTCCGATTCCAGTCTGTTTACCACGGTTTCGGCAATCATGCCGTCCTTGGATTTATGACATACGAAAACGTCCTGTCCGCCGTGGAAATTTTTGGACGCGCGCTCTATCTGTCTGTCCGCCTCGTCCATATATTCCAACCGTGCAAGCGAGTCTGCTACGTTTATTTCGACGAATCTTCTGATAACGCTGCGTTCGTTCTCCTTAGCATAACGTATCACGTTGCGCATGACAAGTTCCAGACTTGCCGCATTGGGCGCAAGGTTTTTTTCGTCCGTCAGAAATTCTATGTACTTGTTCCGCTTGTTGTTCTTTTTGAGCGCAAGCGCATAAAAATACTTGGCTTCGAAGTCGTAACCGTTTATATCGAGGATTTCGTCGGCAATCTCTTTCATTTCCTCGAAATCGTGATAACGCGCATTTACGCACTCTTTGAGCCGCTCGCGAAGATTTCCGAGTTTTGCCTGCGCACCGCTGTCCTTACCCGTTTTTTCGGCAAAACGGATATAGTTGACGCTTCCGCAATAGGGACACGTCGCCTTGTCTTCGGTCGCCGCATTAAGCCGCGCACCGCAATACGTGCATCTCAAAGTCTTTGTTTCCATGTTTCAATTATATTCCTTTCGGTTGGAATTGTCAAGAACAGCCGCCGAAGACGCGCCAAGTTTAACCGTTTTATAATAGTATTTTAATTTTGTTTTAATGTTCAAAATGCGGGTATGTTTCGTTTTTTTGTTTTTATTCCGTGCAAAGACGTGACAATCGGCTCATTAGGTGATATACTAAATCCGACAAAGACAAAGGAGGTTGCGTCTTTTGCTATCGATAATGTTTTCCTCTTTCTCCGACGAGCTTTATGCCGTATGGGAATCGATAAAACGGTTCCTGACGGGCGCGGGCTGGAAGATTGTCACCGCTCTCGCCTCTTTGGTTATAGGCATAATAGTCGTGAGAATAGTTATGGGGATTCTTAGAAAAATCCTTTTGAAAAGAGGGGCGGACAATACGCTTGCCAATTTCATACTGACCGTAACGCGGTTTTTGCTGTGGCTGGTGCTTTTGTTTATTCTGGCTGGTATTTTGGAAATACCGCTGTCGCCGCTCGTCACCGCACTGGGCGCCGTGGCTCTTGCCGTGGGACTTGCGCTGAAAGATTCGCTGTCCAACCTTGCGAACGGCGTCATGCTTATAGGAATGAAACCTTTTAAAGAAGGCGATTTCGTGGAAATAGACGGCATGTCGGGAAACGTGCAATCGGTAGGACTGCTGACCACGCAACTATTGACGCCCGACAATAAAAAAGTAATTCTGCCGAATTCGAAAATCACATCGGCGAGCATTGTTAATTACAATGTCCGACCGACGCGGCGTGTCGATTGGGAATTTACCGTTTCTTACGACAGCGACGTCGACGAAGTGAAGCGCGTGCTGCAAAGCGTACTGAACGAACACCCCAAAATTCTGAGCGAACCCGACACCACGGTAAGACTGCACCGTCACGACGAAAGCGCGCTGGCGTTTGTCGTCCGCGCCTGGGTAAACACTCCCGACTATTGGGACGTTTTCTGGGACGTAAACGAAAATGCGCTTAAAGCATTGAAAGATGCGGGAATCGAAATTCCGTACCCTCAAATGGACGTGCATATCGACGGCGCCTGCAATAACGGCAAGGAGGATAAGCAATCATGATTGGCGTAATTAACGACATAGCGTCCCTCATACTCGTCCCCGTTTTGACCGTGCTGCTTGTGCTGGTATTGATTGTTCTCATTGCGCCGAAAAAATCGGACACTTTGGCAACCCTGGCTTACGAACTTCAAAAGCTGATTGCATTGTGCGGACAGAAAGAACCCGACGCAAAGTTCCTGAAAAAAGCGGACATGGCTGCGGCGAAGTGCGCGCTGCTTGCCGACAGAGCGTCTTTCGAACAGAAACAGGATATCGGAAACATTCCCGATAAAATCGCCGCCGCAAGAAAAATTCTGCATGCGCTGCACACCGCAAAAACCCCGAAAGAACAGTGCGGCGAATTTTTGGAAAAAGCCGTCGTCCCTCTCAAAAGCGCATATTCGTTTCTTATCGGCACGCTGGGAATCACCGCGGCGCCCGGGGACGCCACCTTGAAATTCTTCCGTAAAAACATGCGCAGCGAAAACGCAAAAAAATATTTGGAATCCATAAAAAACGGACCGCCCAAACCTTCCGACGAGGAAGCAGTCAAGCCCGAAGAAACCGAATAATCAAACGTCTGCGGTTTGCCTCGGGTAAAGTAAAAGCCGAGAATATTCTCGGCTTTTAATTTATTCGTTTATCGGTTTTTGCCGCCGCTCATAAATTCGAGCGTAGGCAGTTTCGGCGCTACCGCCATGGCTACCGCAAAGGATATGCCAACCTGAATAAGCGACGGGACAAGCGTAGCCGCGCCGTTTATCAAAGCAAGCGTTCCGGCGCCGTCGCCGCCCTCTCCCATAAAGCCGAACAGCGTCAACAGAAAATCCGCAAAAAAATAGCCGACCGTCACAATAGCCGCACTCGGCAAAAATGCCGTTACCGCACGCAGATACGGGCTTTTGCCGACGAGAATTTTTTTGAAAAGCAGTCCGCAAACAAAGCCTTCCAATCCTTTTACGATAAAAGTGAAGGGCGCGTACACCATATAGCCCGTCGCTATGTCGGCAAGCGACGAACCGAGCGCGCCGACCGCCATTGCGCCCACGGGACCGAGAACCACGCCGCTCGTCATGACTACCGCGTCGCCGAAATTGATATACCCTATTCCGACCGGAATCTGTATGAGCATGGTCGCCGCAAACGTCATCGCCGTAAGCAGCGCGCACATGACTATGTACAGCGTGCTGACCCTTTTCTTTGTATTTTCGCCTCTCTCGGCGGAAGAATTATTCGAATCCATAACGATTATCTCGCAACCACATTCACCGTCAGCACGGCGCTTACTTCCGCATACGGTTTCACCGTGACTTTATAAGTTCCCAGCGATTTTATAGGCGAAGTCAGCACTATTTTGCGTTTGTCTATTTCGATACCGTCGCTTGCCAGCGCTTCCGCAATATCCGCGCCGCCGAGCGACCCGTAAAGTCTGCCGTTTTCTCCCGTTTTGATTGCCACCGTCACCGCGGTTTTGTTAAGCTTTTCGGCGAGAGCGAGCGCGGCGGCTTTCTCTTCCTTTTTCCTGTGTTCGTCCGCCGCCTTCTTTATATTGACGCTGTTGACATTGGATGCGTTTGCTTCGACCGCAAGATTGTTTTTGAACAGGTAATTTCTCGCATATCCGTCAGACACATTGATGATATCCCCTTTCTTGCCCTGGCTTTTCACGTCCGCTGTAAGTATGACTTTCATTCCGTGCGCTCCTTTACGTTTTTTTTATTTTAGCACAACTGCGGAGGCAATGTCAAGGATACTGCGATTTTTCCGTAAACTTGCGTCAGCACCCGATGGTTTTCGCTCCGCGCAGTTTCACCCGGTTCATATATTTTTCTATTCCGTCCACATAGTAAGCCCTGCCGGTTTCGGGACGAAAATCGGTATTATTTCAATATGAACCTACATTTATACGGCAAGAAATACCAACTCGACAACGGTGCCGATAAGCACGGAAAACGCAAACAGCGTCGCAAACACGGCGATGTTTTCTTTGACGTTTTTGTTCTCTTTGAAAAGCACGGCAAGCCCGAGCCCGGCATTGACTATAAGCCCGGCGCATGCTCCGCCGAGAGAAAGCGCGCCGCGGGCATATAAACCCGCTATCGCCACAGACGACGCGCAGTTGGGGATTAGTCCCACTACGGACGCCAAAAGCGGTTGCAGCAGACGGGAATTTTCCATAAAAGCAACCAGTCTTTCTTCCGTTACGTAATAAATGATTATGCCGAGCGCGACGTTTAGAGCAAGAATGTACAGCGAAACCGTGAGCGTGTGCAAAAGCGGATGCCACAGATAGCGGTCGAGATATTGTCCTATTTTCTTTTTCTTTGCCGCGACTGCGTCCCTGCCGTCTGCGGCGGCGCTGTCCCCGCTATGCTCCGCATGCTCGCCCTGCTCGCCGAGTTCGTGTCCGTGACAGCCTTTTACACGAAAATGCTCGTCCGCTCCCGACTCGGTCAGCCGTTTTTTCTCGCGCCGCGAAAGAATCAGACTTGTGCCGTATCCCAATACGAGCGCGGCGGAGAATTTGAGAATAAGCAGCGGCACAAGTTTATATGCGGTTTCGGGATTGCTTAAAAGAATGGGGATTGCCTCGTCGCTGGTTGCGACGAACACCGCGAAAAGAGTACCGAGCGTTATGTGTCTGCCGGCATACATTTTTGCGGCGACTACGGAAAAGCCGCACTGCGGCAAAAGACCGACTCCGCTTCCTATAAGCGGCGCCCATGGTCCTTTCAATGCTTTTTCCGTTCTGATTTTTCCTATCGCCGCATGTTCGAGCACTTCTATAAGCACATGCGCGACCAGCAGCAGCGGCATGAGTTTTAAAGTATCGATAAGCGCGTCGAGCAAAACTTCGGTCATAACCTCTCCAAAAGGGTTTTTATTGCCCTTAGATTCTATCACTTTTTTTTGTTTTTAACAAGCGGACGGGCGCCGATTGAAAATTTTTCCTCTTCCCGAAACATTTAATTTTTCGAACACTCTTTTTTTACTTGCCGAATTAAAGCGTATGTGGTATTATTTAGGTATATTTTAAGGGTTTATGCGCATACGGTTTAACGGCGCAAGCCTTGGAGGAAAACGCATTATGACAATTCAAATCTGTATCGGAAGCGCATGTCACTTGCGCGGTTCTTACGACGTAATCGAAAAACTCAAAAGCCTTATCGCTGCGGACAACATGGAGGACAAAATAACGCTTAAAGCAAGTTTCTGTCTGGGGCGCTGCGGCGAGTTCGTAACGGTAAAAGCCGACGGAGAGTTTATCGAAGGCGTAAATGCCCAAACAATCGAAAGCATTTACAAAGAGAAACTCAAACCCGCGGCTTTGAAGGGGTAAAGTTATGGCATTTCTGAATTTCAATTCGTCCAACTGCCGCAACTGTTATAAATGTCTTCGGGAATGTCCCGTCAAAGCGATAAGCGTCATAGACGACAAGGCTCAAATAAACGAGGACCTCTGTATTCTGTGCGGTCACTGCGCGAACGCGTGCCGTTTCAATGCAAAGGAAATAGAGGACGCCACCGCCGCCGTCAAAAATCTCATCGCTTCGAAAAGAAAAACCTATGTTTCGCTTGCTCCGTCCTTTATTTCGTCGTTCGACGTAAAAGGTTTTACGGCAATGGAAAACGCGCTCAAAGCTTTGGGCTTCGACTTTGTCGAAGAAACCGCCGTCGGCGCGGACGCCGTTACGAAACAATATAAATCGCTGCTCGGAAGCGGAAAATACCGCAATCTCATAGCATCGGCTTGCCCTGCGACGGTACGGCTTATAGCACAGTATTATCCCGACGCTCTGCCGTTTCTGGCGCCCGTGGACAGTCCTATGGTTGCGCACGCAAAGCAGCTTAAAAAGGATTTCGGAAACGACATCGCGGTTGTTTTCGTGGGTCCCTGCCTTGCGAAAAAGCGAGAGGCTCGCGACAGCGGCGTAATAGACGCCGTGCTTACTTTCGAAGAGCTGGGCGACATGCTGGAAGAAAAGGGAATTGTCCCCGACGGGTCGCTTGCCGATTCTCCCCGTGCGCTCCGCGCGCGTTACTACCCCATAAACCGCGGAATAATAAAGTCGTTCGATTCGTTTGTCGGCGGCTACGAATATCTCAGCGTGGACGGGGTCAACCGCAGTAAAGACATATTGGAAAACATAGACGCGCTTTCGGGAATGTTCATAGAAATGCACGCCTGCGAGTTTTCGTGCATAAACGGTCCGTGCGTCGGAAAACGCAAGGACGGCGGTTTGTTCAAATCCACCGAGCGCGTCCGCACTTACACCCGCGAAGGCGCGGAAAAAACCGAGTTCCCTCTGCGCGGCGGCACTTTTGCTCATAAATACGAGCGGATTGCGAAAAAAACAGTGATTCCGCCCGATTACGAAATCCGCAGAATTTTGGAAGCAACGGGCAAATTCAAGCCCGAGGACGAATTAAACTGCGGCGCGTGCGGTTATCCCACCTGCCGCGACAAAGCGATAGCCGTATACAACAATATGGCGCAAATAGACATGTGCGTGCCGTACATGCGCGAAAAAGCCGAAAGTCTGTCGTTTGACATTATTCAGAATTCACCGAACGGAATTTTTGCGGTGGACGAGAATTTCCGAATAACGGATATCAACGAAAAAGCCGCCACATTGCTGTCCATTCCCAGAACGGGCTGCAAAGGCGAACTTTTGGAACGCTATTTCAATCCCACCGATTTCTACATCGTCGCCGCGGACTCCAAGCCGATTGACAACAAAAAACTGCAATTGGAAAAAAGCGGAGCATGGGTGGAAATGTCGATAAGAAAAGTCGAGGGGCAAAACATTCTGTTCTGCATTATGAAAGACGTGACGGACGAAATACTGGACAAATCACGGCTGGACAAACTGAAAACCGACACTTACCGCACCACGGACGAAGTAATAGGAAAACAGATGCGCGTCGTTCAGGAAATTGCCTCGCTTCTCGGCGAAACGGCGGCGGAAACCAAAATCGCGCTTTTGAAACTCAAAGAAACTCTTGCCGGCGCGGAGGATAATAAATAATGTCTTTCGTCGACTACGGCTATGTCAGCCTGAACAAAAAACGCGAAGAGCTGTGCGGCGACCGCGTCGAACACACCTGTTCCGACGGAGTGCACACGTTTGTGCTTGCGGACGGACTGGGAAGCGGCGTCAAGGCAAATATTCTCGCTACGCTGACAAGCAAAATTCTGTGCACGATGGCGGCGGCGCACATTCCGATTTCCGAATGTATCGACACGATAATAGATTCTCTGCCCGTCTGCAAAGTGCGCGGCGTCGCTTATGCCACGTTTACGGTGATTTCCGTGAACGAGCGCGGCGAGGGGTATCTGTTCGAATACGACAATCCGCCCGCCGTTTACATACGCGACGGAGAGCTGCTCGAGCTGGAACGCAACGAACGCATTTACGGCGGCAAAAAGGTCTATTTCTCGCCCATTTCCATGAAAGAGGGCGACCAGATTATAACCACCAGCGACGGTGTCGTGCACGCGGGTATCGGCATGTCGCTGAACTTCGGTTGGGATATTGCCGAAATCCGCGAGTTCAACCAGATACATTATACGAAAGATACGGCGGCGATGACCGCGGCAAGCATATTGGCGAACGCATGCTATTCGCTGTACGGCAAACAATGCGGAGACGATACGACGGTGCTGTGCGTAAAGTTGATGCCCGAAAGAGCGCTCAACCTTATGATAGGTCCGCCCGTAGACCCCGCGCGAGACGAAGCCGTCGTCGGAGAGTTTCTCGCCCATGCGGGGAAACATGCCGTCTGCGGCGGTACGAGTTCGCAGGTGGTTGCCCGCGTCATGAAAAAAGAGCTTACGTCTTCGTTCGAGTTCCCCGACCGTGACGTTCCGCCGATTGGCTATATAGACGGCATAGACCTTGTCTGCGAAGGCGTGCTTACGCTGAAAAAAGCGCTTTTCTACGCCGAACAATATCTTAACCCCGCCTATCCCGAAATCAAACAGTTTAACGGCAAAGACGGCGCGTCGCTGCTTGCGGATTTGCTTCTGTGCAAAAGCGGTTCGGTCAACATCTTCGTCGGACGAAACGTCAATCTTGCTCACGAAGGTCTGGGAATCGACAACAAATCGAAACTCGACATCGTCGTCAAACTGCTGGGTATTTTAAAAGCGCTCGGCAAAAAAGTGGAAATCAAATATTACTGACGGCAACACGGATTCAAAATACAATCAAGTCAATGTTTTTTGGTTGCTTTTACGAAAAAGCAACAGGAGGTTTTTATGGAAAGAGTATCGGATACCAGAGTTTTCGACACCAGAGTGCAGGTGCTGAAATATTCGGTACTGAAATCGCTGATACGCAGAGCTTACGAGGGCAAAGACAAAGTTGCGCTTGCCCCCTACGAAATACCGAAAGAAATAGTACCGGGTCCGAAAACGGACATGCGTTGTTGCATTTACAAAGCACGCGCGGTGGTGGAAGAACGCGTCCGCATGGCTATGGGCGGCGACGAAAGCAATCCGAACATAATAGAATGTCTGCCCGTCGCATGCGACGAATGCCCGATTGCCAGCTATTACGTCACCCCTGCCTGCCGCGGCTGCATAAATCATCGCTGCGAAGAGGTATGTCCCGCAAAAGCGATAACCATAGACGGTCAAGCCAAAATAGACCAATCAAAATGTCTGGACTGCGGTAAATGCGCAAAGGTCTGCCCCTATAAAGCGATAATAGAATTTACGCGGCCGTGCGTCACAAGCTGCAAAATAGGCGCAATAAAGATAGACGAGGACAAAAAAGCGAAAATAGACAACGACAAATGCGTCATGTGCGGCGCGTGCGTCTATTCCTGTCCGTTCGGCGCGATAACCGACAAATCCTTCGTTCTCGACTGCGTAAAGATTTTGCAGGACGCCGAAAAAAGCGGCACCAAGGTATACGCTTTGATTGCGCCCGCCATCGTCAGCCAGTTCAAATATGCGAAAATAGAACAGATAGTCGAAGGAATCAAAATGCTCGGCTTCCACAACGTCATCGAAACGGCGATGGGCGCCGATATAACGTTGCATAAAGAACTCAACGAACTGAAAGAAGTTGACAAACTGACGACTTCGTGCTGTCCGTCGTTCGTTATGTACATAGAAAAACATTTCCCAAAACTCAAACAGTACATTTCGCATTCCCCCTCGCCCATGGTGGAAGCAGCCAAATTAATCAAGCGCACTTCGCCCGACAGCAAGGTAGTATTTATAGGACCGTGTTCGTCCAAAAAATACGAATACAAACTGGAAAAGACGGGCGGAGCCGTGGATTGCGTTATTTCGTTCGAAGAGCTTCAAGCCTTCCTCGATGCGCGCGACATAGATGTTTCGTCGCTTCCCGAAAGTCCGCTTAACAATGCCTCTTTCTACGGTCGTATATTCGCCAAGAGCGGCGGCATAGCGCAAGGCGTCGCGGAGCTTAAAGAAAAATACGGGATTACGAAAGAAGTATGCCCCATTGCACTGAACGGTCTGGAAGAAATAAAACTTGCCATGCTTAAAATGAACGCCGGCAAGCTTCCCGAAAATTTCATAGAAGGCATGGCGTGCGTGGGCGGCTGTCTGAACGGTTCGCTGTGTCTGCACCACGAAGAAAAGAACGTGCGCGACGTGGACAAGTACGGGCAGCAAGCCAAGGAAAAGGACATCGGCGGCTCGGTCGCACTGTACAACATGACTCTCGAAAACGAACAAAACAAGTAGATAACCATTACGGAGGAAATTATAAAGTGAATTATTCGGACAAAGTGCACGAAGAGTGCGGCGTGCTCGGCTTTTACGATGTGGACGGGCACAGCGTGGCACACGAAATTTATCACGGTCTGTTTGCACTGCAACACCGCGGTCAGGAGAGCTGCGGCATTGCGACCAACGACGACGGACACATCAATCAGGTGAAAGACAAAGGACAGGTAAGCGAGGTATTCAATAAACAAAACCTCGATTCTCTGACCGGTAATATCGGCGTCGGGCATGTACGCTATGCTCGCGGCAGCGAACCCAGAGAAAACGCCCAGCCGCTTGTTTCGCGCTATTGCAAAGGTTCTCTCACCCTTGCTCACAACGGAAGCATTACCAATGCGGACGCGCTGAGAGAGGAACTCGAAAGCCGCGGCGCGGTGTTCCAGTCCACGAACGATACGGAAGTCATCATGCACCTTATAGCGATAGCGAGAACCACGTCGCACAGCGTGGAAGCCGCCGCGCTTGCCGTTATGGACAAGCTGGAAGGCGCATACAGCATGGTGCTTATGAGTCCGAGAAAACTTATGGGTATACGCGACCCGCAGGGCTTTCACCCCCTTTGTATCGGAAAAAAGGGCAAGAGCTATATTCTTGCGTCCGAATCGTGCGCGCTGGACACGATGCGCGCAAAATTCATACGCGACGTCGAACCCGGGGAAATAGTGCTTATCGAAGGTGAAAAAGTCACTTCGATAAAGCACGGCAGTTACGGAAAGAAACCGTCGCTGTGCGTTTTCGAATATATGTATTTTGCCCGTCCCGATTCGGTAATCGACGGCATTTCGGTTTACGACACCAGAATAAAAGTGGGTAAACTGCTGGCACACGCCGCTCCCGTGGATGCGGACTTTGTTATGGGCGTTCCCGATTCGGGTCTTAATTTCGCCCAAGGGTACGCCATGGAAAGCGGTATTCCTTACGGCGAAGGGCTTATAAGAAACCGCTATACGGGAAGAACTTTTATAAAGCACACGCAAGCCGAACGCGAGGCGGCGGTCAGCATAAAACTCAATGCTCTTGCTTCCGCGGTCAACGGTAAAAAGGTTATAATGGTGGACGACTCGATTGTGCGCGGCACGACATGCGCCAACATAATTAAAATGCTGAAAGACAAGGGTGCAAAGGAAGTGCATCTTCGCATTGCGTCGCCTCCTTTCCTTTTCCCCTGCTATTTCGGCACGGATATTCCTTCCAAAAAAGAACTCATCGCAGACCGATGCAGCGTGGAAGAAATCCGCGCGCTTGTGGGAGCGGACTCGCTGGCATATCTGCCAGTCGAGCGCATGAACGACATAGGGCTGAGAAAGGATTTCGGCTATTGCTCGGCTTGCTTTACGGGCAAATACCCCGTCAAAGTTCCGGAAGCGAAATAATTTTTTATCGGTTTTGCAAAAACACAAAACCCCGAAAAGACTTTCGGGGTTTTGCTTTATCCTTATATTGCGATTATTTTTCCGCGCCGTCGTTGATGTACAGTATTCCGAGCGTTCCGCGTCCGCAATGCGACGTTATCGTGGAACTTGCAACCGTGATTTTTATTTCGGCAAACGGCGCGAGCGATTTTACTTTTTCGCGTACCAATTCCACCGTTTCGGGGCGCGCGGAAGAGTGCGTGATAAAAATGCGGGTATAATCGGGGGTATTGTATCTCGAAAGGGTTTCTTCCACATACTTCAAAATCGATTTGTCAAACGACCCCATGTATTTTTTACCGACCTCTATTTTGCCGTCTATCAGTTGCAGCGAGGGTTTTATTTTCAATACGGTTGCCGCAAACCGCGCAAGACCCGAACAGCGTCCGCCCTTATGCAGATATTCCATAGTGTCTACGACAAACGACGCCTGCACGAACGGTACGCGCGCCTTCGTCTTTTCGTATATTTCTTTTGCGCCGAGTCCTTTCGCCGCCAGTTCGCAGGCATAAAGCACCAAAAGTCCCGTACCGCTGGAAAGGGAAAGACTGTCGATTACGTACACCCCGTCCATTTCCTTTGCCGCCGACAAAGCGTTTGCATGCGTTGCGCTTATCTGCGACGAAATATTTATGTGCACCACTTCGTCGCCGTTTGCCGTATACTTTCCGAAAAACTCCTTGAAATCTTCGGGAGAGCGCGCCGCGGTTTTGGGCAATATCTTTTTTTCGTTATACGTGCGGAATATGTCGTCGGGCGTAACCGTTTCTCCGTCGAGATAGCATTCCCCGTCCAAAATGACATTAAGCGGTATTACGCCTATACCGTATTTTTCGAAATCTTCGCCGAGGTCGGCAGTCGAATCCGTCGTTATTCTTACCATTTTTTCTCTCCTTATTTGCTATTAAGATTATTGTCAGAGTTTTTCGTCATTATATATCAACAACAGCATGCGTTCCAAAAGCGAGCCTTTCGTGAGCCTGTAAAACATTTTGCCGCGCACCGTATCGGTAGGCACCAACCCGAATGCCCTCGAATCCGTAGAATCGTCGCGGTGGTCGCCGAGTACAAGCAATCTGTCTGCGTCAATCAAAAGCGCGTGCTTTTCCATGTTTTCGGGCGTTGCATCGGGAGATACGTTATTTGCCAGTTTGCCGCCGACAAACGAACTTGCCAGCGTCGGATAATCTCCCGTGTATTCTTCCTGTACAAGCACGAACTTTTCACCGCCCGCCGCCTGTCTGTAAATGGACACCGTGCCGATTGCGTCGTTGTTTTTTATAAAAACTATCCTGTCGCCGCCTATGCCTATAACGCGCTTTATGAGCGCTTCTTCCGTCCCGTCCTCGTCCTTCATTCGGAACGTAATGATGTCGCCGTGCTTAAACGACGTGGGATTTTTCGTCATCAGCAGATAATCGCCGTCCGATAGCGTGGGACTCATGCTGGTCCCCACAACATGACACATTCCTACCGCCGACACGAAAATCAGCAGAACGCTCATGAACAGCATTATGAAATAAAGCGCGTAAGTAACATACGGATTTTCCGCGGTTTCGTTCCACAAATATCTGTCTTTCAAAAATTTAGGGGTTTTCTTGATTTTTTCGGTCATTGCCGCTCCCTATCCGCGCCTTTACGCTGCGTTTCAATTTATCTATTTCCATAATCAGTCTGTGACCGCAGCCCAGACATTCTATCTTTACATCGGACGCGGAAGCAATCACTTTGAATCTGTCCGAACCGCACGGATGCGCTTTTTTGAGTCTGAGTTCTTCGCCGACTTCGAATATCATTTCTCTATACCCAAAGCATGGTGTTGACCAAAATACCTTTGCCGCGCACACAGAAATATACCGCCGAGGCGAACGAATGAAGCGCCCCTTCTCCCGACTTGAATTCTTCCGCGCTGAGCGTGAATTTAGTCCAGTTCCCCGAGCGTTCCATTTTTTTTCGGCAAACGTATTCCGCTTCTCCGCCGCGCTCGCGCGTGCGGACGGCAAATTCCGCTTCCTGTTCTTTTTCGCTGTAAACAATCAATTGCAGTACGCTGCTTTCGTCTGCACGGAACTGAATATCGCCGGGTTTGTACGTTGCAAGCTCGCCGCCTTCCGCACAAACGCCGAGTATATCGTATGCGCCGCTCCGCATTACTATGTCGTCGCCGCCGCCCGGCGAAACGAAATCGTCGGTACCGCTGTCGCTGTCGTAAAGCAATCTGCTTTTCACGAAATTGTCGGCGTGCACTCCCATAAGCGCAGGCGTTTTAACCAATAGCGGAGTGGAAAAAGTGAATCCGTCCTCGTAGACCACGGACGCAAAAGCATACACGGGACGCATGGTATCGTAAACCGGCACTTTCGCTATATATTCGCCCTCGCCCGCCGACAGCAGTTTGACGTTTCTCCAATTGCGGAACTCCCCTATTTCTATGGAGTGCGCGACGAAAAGTTCGACTTTCTCCACCGCCAAGCGCATATCGGCTTTTACGACGTAATAAAGCGACCGTTCGCTTTCCCTCGCGGTTATCTCGGGCGCGGCTATTTCGAGAGGCAACCCCATTTTCAAATATCTGTTAAGCCATGCGCGGATACATGTCTGCTGTTTCGCAAGCACGGCGCGTCCCACTCGCTCGCCGACGGAAAGATAGTATTTATCGCCAGTTCCGGCATAAACCGCGCTCATGCGGTCGAAAAACCCGTCCGAATCGTTGCTGCACAGCACCGAAAGCATGGGAAACCGCGACAGCGACACATAACTCCCGTTATCCATGCAGGCTTTGAAACTTATTTCGTCGTCTCCTGCTTTAAGTGCGGGGTCGGTCGTAAATATCGTAATTCCGCATTTCAAGTCCTCTATCGCCGACGCTTTTATTACCTGACTTCCGCCGGCGCCTATACCGATAAGCGCGATACTGTCGGAAAGTCTTTCGTCGCTTTGTACTTTCGTTATCGCTCGCAAAAGCACGGTAGTCCAAATATATCTGCACGACTGTTTAGGATTGGACGGGATTAAGCTCAATGCGTCGGGATGTTTGAAATAAGCCGCTCCGTCCAGTTCTTTCGGATATATGGTGAATCGCTCTTTACCGTCGCGCTGCCCCGCATAATCCACTGCCAAAACGGCATACCCCGATTCCAGATACTGTTCGGCGTCGAATTTATCGATATCGTCCCCCAAATCGCACATCGCTATAATTACGGGCGGTTTTCTTTCCTTGGGAAGCCAGAGGTGCGCGAAAATACGGGTGACGCCGCTTGCCGTTCGCTCTCCCGAAAAATACAGCCGCTCGCTCAAAGTACCGTCTTGTCTTGTTTCGCTTGTCAAAACCGATACGTCGAGCGGCAGCGCCGTGCGGTCGTAATCGCTCCATAAACTCTGCGGACTTAAAATTTCCATATATATATTTTAATACAAACCTGCTTTTATGTCAAGGCGTTTTGCCGTATGCGTTTTATTTCCGACGGCGTATCTTTCGTTGACTTTTGCGCTTATGTAATGTATACTTTTTCCGTTATGGAAAACTGCACTCTTTGTCCCCGTCGGTGCGGCGCGGACAGAAACAACACGCGCGGCTACTGCGGCGCAGACAATACTTTCCGCATAGGTTTCATCGGCGCACACTTCGGCGAAGAACCGCCCGTGACGGGCAAAAAAGGCAGCGGCGCGGTGTTCTTTTCGGGCTGTCCTCTGAAATGCGTCTATTGCCAAAACGCGGACATTTCCGCAAACGGCAACGGCAGAGAGTTTACGCCGAGCGAGCTGGAGCGCCGTTTTCTCGAACTGGGAGAAAAGTGCGAAAACATAAACCTTGTGACTGCGGGGCATTATCTTAATGTACTGATTCCCGTACTCGAAAAAGTCAAACCGAAACTGCATGTCCCCGTCGTCTATAACAGCAGCGGATATGAAACCGCAGACGCCGTAAGACACCTTGACGGACTTGTCGACGTTTATTTGCCCGATTACAAATATTATTCGGACAAACTTGCCGAGGCTTATTCGTCCTGCCCCGATTACCGCGAAACCGCGACTGCGGCGATAGACGAAATGGTAAGACAGCGGCCTTTTGCGGTTTTCGAAAACTCTCTGATTAAGAAAGGCGTCGTCATACGCCACTTGGTTTTGCCCGAAAGCCGTTTGGATTCGATAGCCGTCATGCGCGACATCGCATTGCGCTGGAAGGACAAAGTTCTTATCTCTCTCATGAGTCAATACACGCCTTCGTTTAACCGCTCGCAATACAAACAACTGTCCAGACGCATAACTTCATTCGAGTACGAAAGTGTTCTAAGCGAAGCGGTGCGGCTGGGGCTGAACGGCTTTATGCAGGAAAGAACAAGCGCGACCGACGCCCTCACGCCGATTTTCGAAACACGGTAAAAAATCGCATTTTTTGACATTTAAAAAAACAAAAACGCCGCAATAGGCGTTTTTTTCATAAGAAATATTTTCTGCGGAAAATAAATAGCACCGCTTATTTGCGAAGTATAGCGCACTGTACTTTTTTCGGTTTAGACTGCAAATTGAAATTCATATAGTTAAAAAAACGGGAAAACACCGAAATACAATAAAATTCCGATAACCGTCAAGAGTGCAATGGGGTTAGCGGAAAATCCCGGCCATAGCGCCCACGCCAAATGGTCCGGCGTCATTGCGGTTATGGCTATAATTTTTAAAATATTCGAATTCAGTTTTTGTATTTCGAATATGTTACGGCTTCCGTTTCCATAGCGTTAGAATATTTCTCCTGTCGGGTTCAATCGAAATAATTTTTAATGCGTACGCCGAACAGTTCTTCGTAAATCGCGAGGAAATAGTCGTCGGTCATGCTGGCTATAAAGTCTGCGGCAATAAGTTCTTTCGGCTCGGCGAGATAATCTTTTACGCCGTTTTTGTAAGCGAGCTTTTTGTCGATAAATTTTATGTGGTGACGGTAGACTATCGACTTTTCGTCCTGCTCCGTTAAATCGCCGACTATGCGTTCGAACAGTTTTTTCATCATGGGCGCAATCGTCGTGTCATAGTATTTGCGCACTTTATCGGTAAGATATATAACTTTGTAATTCTCATCCTTCAATCGTTTCAAAAGTTCGAAGTGCTGTTTGTCGAGAATTATGCCGTCCTTATTCAGGGAGTTTTCCGTTATGTTCACGCACATATTGTTGATTATAGCAGAATTGCTATGCGCCAATTCGTCCGAAGCGAAATCGCTTTCGCAGCCGATTCCCGCCCTCACGTAATCCTGCCTGTCTTTGCCGAGATACGCTATTATGTCGCATATACGCACAAGACAGCCCTCTTTCGTCGCCGGAACAAGCTTTTTTATGTAACTTGCATCGCGCATACAGGCATCGACGCGCCTGTCGAAGTCGGCGAAGTCCTTTATCCCTGCGGGGCGGTAACTGTCGGAAGGCATTTCCCCGTTGTGACAAAGTATACCGTCCAGCGTTTCCAATGTGAGATTATATTCGAAAATCTTATCGAGAACGCGCACCGACTGCACGTTATGGCTGAATCCGAGTCCTATTCGTTCACGAAGCAGTTCGTCGAGTATTTTTTCGCCTGCATGCCCGAACGGCGTGTGCCCTATGTCGTGCCCCAGCGCAATCGCTTCTATGAGATTGCAATCGAGCGAAAGCGCGCTTCCGACCGTCCTCGCAATGCGCGATACCAACTGCACATGCAACGCCCTTCTGGTTATATCGTCGTTGCGGTAAAAAGACAGCACCTGCGTTTTATCCGAAAGGCGGTTGTAATATGCGCTGTTTAATATTTTGTCCGCGTCCCGTACAAACGCGGGGCGAAGCGCCGTTTCTTTGTCGCGTTCGCCGTCGCGGCGCAAATACTTGAACGAAGCATTTTTACCGCCCCTTCTCTTTTCTATTTCACGCTCCGCTTTTTCGGACAGGCGCTCCATTGTGTTTCTTTCTTTTGAAATCATACTGCCTCGCTTATTTGACGTATACTGCTATAAAATCCGCACTCTCGGGATATACTACGGATATACTCGATTTATGGGAGGATTATCATGAAAGATTTGAAATGCGGAATGAAAAACTGTCGATACAATAAGGGTTACTGCTGCTGTGCAAAACAAATCGACGTTACGGAAGAAACCGACTGCTCTACTTATCTGCCCGAAGAAGGCGCAAACCGTTCTCTGTTTGAAGCGGGAAGCGATTTCGTGAAGTCGGATTACAGCGTCGATACGAAAGTTTCATGCGGCGCAAAATGTATTTTCAACAGAGCGGGCACCTGCATAGCAAACGGTATTACCGTAATGGGCGACGGTAACAACGACGCCACCTGTCTGACTTTCATAAAAGACTGAATTATCTTTTAAAACAGGCAAATTCGGGGTAAATATCCAGTGTCGCAAAATAATCGGTCGGGGTTTCGGCTCGTCTTATGAGTTCGTAAGTCCCGTCCGATTTTTTTAATATCTCCGCGCTGCGAAGTTTTCCGTTGTAATTGTAACCCATGGAAAACCCGTGAGCGCCCGCGTCGTGCAGCACGACTATGTCCCCTTCTTCGAGTTCGGGCAGCATTCTGTCCACGGCGAATTTATCGTTGTTTTCGCAAAGCGAACCGACTACGTCATACTTGCGGTCGGCTTTTTTATTTTCCTTTCCGAGTACGGTTATGTGGTGGTACGCGCCGTACATTGCGGGTCGCATCAAATTGGCGGCGCAGGCGTCGAGTCCGGCATACTCCTTATACGTATGTTTGAATCGGATGACTTCGCTGACGAGTTGACCGTATGGAGCAAGCATAAATCTGCCCGATTCGGTGAAAATTTTGTAACGTCTGCCGTACTTTTTGAAAATCGAAGCGGCGTTTTTTTCTATTCTTTTGCCGATTTCGGCAATATCGCATTTATCTTCGCTCGGTCGGTACGGAACGCCCAGTCCGCCCGAAAGGTTGACGAATTCCACTTTTACGCCGCATTTATCTTCGACCTCGGCGGCGGTTTCCATGAGCAAAAGCGAGAGCGCGGGCCAATAATCGTTGCCGCGCGTGTTGCTTGCCAAAAACGCATGCAGACCGAAGCGCTTTACTCCTTTTTGTTTGAGTATCCGAGCCGCCTCGAAAAGCTGCTTTTTCGTCATTCCGTATTTCGCGTCGGAAGGCCGCCCCATAATTTCTCCCGCGATTTCGAAATCGCCGCCGGGATTATATCTGAGGCACAGCCGTTCGGGAATGAACGCGGCTTTTTCGAGCGCGTCTATGTGCGTTATATCGTCGAGGTTTATTATCGCGCCCAACTGCGCCGCAAGCGCAAATTCGGCGTCCGCCGTTTCGTTGGACGAAAACATTATATCGTCGCCCTCGAATCCGAGCGCTTTTGCCATCATGAGTTCGGTCAAAGACGAGCAGTCCACGCCGCAGCCGCAGCTCTTCAATATTTTCAGAACAGCGGGATTCGGAGTGGCTTTGACCGCAAAATACTCTCTGAATCCTTCGTTCCAGGAAAATGCGGAAATAAATTCCTCCGCTTGCTTGCGTATTCCGTTTTCGTCGTATATATAAAACGGCGTCGGATATTTTTCTTTGAGTTTCTTTGCCTCGTCGAGGTTAATTATCGTATGTTTTTCATTCATTTATGATTCCCGTACACTCCTCTTGCGGCTGTGTTTTCTCGCGTACATACTGAGCCAGTTTGAAATTTCCGTCCGCAACGGCGTTTTCCAATACCGTTTTTCCGCGGTAAGAATCCGTAAGCTTGTAGCCGTGAGCAAGGAGATATTCGAGCGGAGCCATTCCCGTAGTCATTGTGGCGCGGCACGCCTTTTCCAAGAAAAATTCGTTTCCGTTTTCGAAATCGTATCCGATGTCGGAAAGCATGTCCAAAACGCCGACCCGTCCCGCAAAAAGAGCGGTGGCTACGGCTTGCCTGGACGAAACATACAGTTCGCTGTGGTCTATTATGTACATCAGCACCGCTTCTTCACCGCCTGCGACAGCGGAATCGAAACAAGTCTGGTCTATCCACTGCCTGTGGGAAGAAATATAAGCCAACATATCTTCGTGTCCGTTATTTATTATTTCGAAAATTATTCTCGGATAGATATGCCGCGCTATGTAATCGTCGGATAAACCGAACCTCGTTTTGAAAACCGCGAGACTTTCCGTATCCCCAACCGCGGCGCGGTTGTTCAGATACGGTTCGAAATAATCGTCGTCACGTCCCGTCAGTTCTATCGCGTCGTCGAGAATGGAAAAGTAGCTTTCCTTATCCGTTTTATCGAATCCGCGGTAGTCGCAAAGCGAACCGAGATATTTCCTCGCTATCTGCATGGACAGAGCACCGAACTCAATCAGCGTTTTTATTACGTCGTAATTAAACTTTTTGCAGGCGTTGAGCATGGCTCTGCTTCCTTTGGCATGCACGTTTGCGCCTTCGGAGAGCGCCAGCCTTATTTCCGCCGCATTAGTAAAACCGCTCTTCGTAAGTTCTATGAGCTTTTCGTCACGTTGTTTTTGCTCGTTGAGAGCCTGTATTTTCGCCATATCGGGCATTTTTGCTTCTCCTTACGACAATATACTCGCTAAATTTTTGCGCATTTCACGCCTTTTGACGCCGTTTTCGAACTCGACCTTTTCTTCGTAAGTTTCCAGTCTCAGCTTGGGCACTTGCGTCGGACATTCGTTTTCGTCAAGCGCGACCACTATCACATACGCGCGGTTTATCTGTTTCCTTGTGCCGTCAAGCGCCTCTATGAAAGTATCGACTCGCACTTCCATGCTGGTTTTCCCGACATGCGTGATTTTTCCGGCAAGTATCAGTGCATCTCCCTCGTGCGCGGGCGCCTGAAATTCCAGTACGTCCACCCGAGCCGTGGTCACGTTTTTTCCGCTGTGTCTTCTCGCAACCGCTGCGGCGACAATATCTATCCACTCCATAAGTCTGCCGCCGAAGAGTCTTCTATACCCGTTGGTATCGGCAGGCATTATTATTTGTATCTGTTCCGTATATGATTGTGCTACCGTTTTTTCCATGCTACTATTTTATCACAACAACGGTCAATAGTCAACGTCTTTCGGCTTTTTCGAGCAGCCCGCAATCAAAAAACTTGCCGCTTTTACGGGAAAAGCGGCGTTTTTTTATTGTTTCTTTTCGTGAAACCTATTCACCCAACAGTCTGCGCGCCGCTATCTGTGCAACACTGCGGCAAAGCGCGGGGCACGGACGGCGCTTGTAATATTCTTCGTCGCGATGTTCGGGTTTTGCTCCGCCCGTATATTTGATTCCTTTCAATAGTTCCGCACAGATAATCGAGCCGTTTTCTTCGGTGCAGTCTTGCGCCATCGAACGGACAAGTTCATAATCCCGTTCTCGGTTTTCTTTACTGCCGTCGCTTTTTATAATTCCGCTCAGCATAAAAGCCGCTGCCACTGCGCCGCAGACATGACGCATTCTGCCCATTCCGCCGCCGAACGGCGCGCCCAGTTTCAATAACGTCTGTTCGTCGAGCCCGCTCTCTTCTTTAAACGCAAGCAAAACCGCCTGCGCACAGCTCTTTCCGTTTCTGAAATTATTTTCCGCTTGCTCGCCTTTGATACGTACCGTTTCTTCTATATCCATTTCCGCACCTGCCGTAAATTTTTATCGCTTTGCCTGTCTTATTTCCCTCTCGGTATCGCGCTTTATGTCGCGCTCTTTTATCGTCTGACGTTTGTCGTGAAGTTTTTTGCCCTCGGCAAGCCCTATTTCCATCTTGATATAATTATCTTTGAAATAAAGTTTTCTCGGAACAACGGTATAGCCTTTGCGGTTTATTTTCCCGGCAATTTTATCTATTTCCGTTCGGTGCAGTAAAAGTTTTCTGTCGCGCCTTTCTTCGGGGTTGAACGCCGACCCTTTCTCGTAAGCGGCTATAAAAGCGTTTTTCAGCCACATTTCGCCGCCGCGTATCAAACAAAAAGCATCGTTGATATTGGCATGACCGAGTTTTACCGATTTTACTTCCGCTCCCGTCAAAGAAATTCCGGCTTCGTATGTGTCGGTAAAAAAATATTCGAAATCGGCTTTTTTGTTTTTTGTTATGATTTTCATTGTTTCTCCGTTTATACTGTTTTTACGTCGCCCCGTTATTTTCCCACGCAAAACCGCGAAAACACGGCATTTACTACGTCCGCGGTCGCAGTCGCTCCGTCCACCGAACCCAGCGCGCTAATTGCCTCCAATAAATCAACGGTAATAAGCTCGGGTTCTCTTTTTTCCCTGACGGATGACAGCGCATATTTCAATGCATCTATCGCTCTGACAAGAGATTCATACTGGCGCAGATTTGTAAGCATTACTTCTCCGCTCGTATCGGTATCCGCTTTTTCGAATATCTTTCTCTTTAATTCTTCTATGCCCTCTTTTGTTTTTCCGCTGACATTTATTTTTTCCTCGCTTTTTAAACCGAGGTCCGCTTTCGTCTGCACTTTTATCGCATTTTTTCTTTCGGCCATGGTTTCGTCAAGCGTAATTATCACATCGGCGCTTTTTGCCGCCGTGACGGACCTCTCTATTCCCAATCGCTCCGCTTCGCCCGATGTTTCTTTTCTTATACCGGCGGTATCCGTGACGTTGAATCTTACTCCTTCGTATATATATGATTCTTCAACAGTGTCGCGAGTGGTCCCCGCCTCGTCGGTCACTATAGCTCTGTCATAACCGACCAGCGCATTC
Organism: Clostridia bacterium; assembly: GCA_022793815.1. Taxonomy (GTDB): domain Bacteria; phylum Bacillota; class Clostridia; order Christensenellales; family Pumilibacteraceae; genus MGBC157735. The sequence continues at coordinate 34,042 of JAAWDP010000007.1, forward strand.
AAAAGAGTGGATTTTCCTTCATTGGGTTTTCCTACGATAACGACGTTTACCCCGTCCTTTGCTTTTTTTCCGTTTTCGTATGTCTTTGCGAGTTTTTCTGCTTCTTCTATAATTTGCTCGCATTTTTTTCCGCACTGCTCGATAGTTTCAACTTCCAAATCCTCTTCCGGATAATCGAGGGCTACATTCAATTCGGCGGTGATTGCTGTCGTTTTTTCCTTTAACTCCGCTATTTTTTCGGCAAGTTTTCCTCCCGCCAAATTATATGCGGCTTTAACTGCGCTTTCGCTTTGGGCATCTATCAAGTCTATTATACCTTCCGCTTCGGTAAGACCTAATTTATTGTTTTCGAGTGCTCTTCTCGTGAATTCTCCCTTTTCCGCCTGTCTTGCTCCAATCTTGATAAAAGCGCGTATTATGTTTTCCACAATCACGGGCGAACCGTGACAGAAAATTTCCACTACATTTTCACCCGTATAACTGGCAGGAGCAAAATATACCACTGCCACTACGTCGTCTTTTACAGTGTCTGTATCAATCACACCGTAAAGTGCTTTCCTGTCTTCCGTTTTGTTTTTTGTTTTAAATAATTGTCCTAGCATTTCCACGCTTTCTTCACCGGAAAGCCTTATTACCGAAATAGCACCTCTTCCGTGAGCGCTGGAAAGAGCGATTATTGTTTTTTCTTTCATATTTCGTTCACTCCTTCTTCCGTCTCTTTTTCTTCTGTCTTTGTTTTTACTGCGATAACTTTCATATAAAAATACGAATTTAAAAATTCTATAATGGCTGCTATAATCAGCGTTCCGAAAAATGCAGCAATTCCGCTTACCGAATCGTTTTTTATTTTATAACAAATATTTATTACTCCCAAAACCGCGATTGCCGGTAAAATGAGTTTATATAAACCTTTCATCGCACTTAACATTAAATACTTTATTTCTTTCTTTCCTAATTTTTTTTCTTCTGTCTTATGCTTGCTCATAATATATGCTTCGGTAAACTTTTTTCTTTTATAATTTCGCGTCAATATTCTTATTGCAACAGCCGCTGCCGACATTACCGCAGCTATCGGAAGCGTTAAATAAAGTTCCGTTCTTTTAAGTACGTTTGCGCCTCCGAGCGCCGCTGTCAGCGCAGCCGAAATTATAAATCCGATATCGCAAATAAAACATACGAGGGTTAAAGTTATTGCTTTTCCTTTCATCCTCGCTTTTGCCGTTTCTTTTATAACGTCCTCTTTTTTCTGACTCATTTCATTATTATATATCTTTTGTTTTTATTTGTCAATGCACTTTCTTTTTTATCCACTTTTATTTAATAGTTGATTTATCCACATTGTGGATAAATCGGTGGATAACTTTGTTTGCAGTTATAATTCATTATTTTTTTGCTTTTTTTCTTACCTAAAACATTATTTAATTATTTATATTGTGGAAAACCTTTTTCTGATTGTTTAAAGAAAACTTATTCTTGTCCACATTGAAATAGTATTATTTATTATTATATATGAATTTTAAATACAATATCTTGCGGTCTGTTTTACTTGTACACAATTGTGAACAGACTAATATAAATAATACTATTAAATTAAATATTAAATTAAATATTAAATAATCCTTAACTTATAAAACAAAATTTTCATTTTACTTGACAACTTGCTTTGTTAAATTTATAATTTCATTATGATAACATTGGAAGAAAAGTTTTATAAAAGTCTCGACGGCGAAAAAAAATTTCTTTTCGAAAAATATGTCGATTTACTGATACGGTGGAACGAAAAATTCAATTTGACCGCTATTACCGAGCCGAGTGAAATAAACGTCAAACATTTCGCCGATTCGATTGCAGCCGTCGATTATTGCAATGGAAGTTTATTGGATATAGGTGCGGGAGCGGGATTTCCTTCGGTGCCGTTGAAGATAATAAAACCGTCGCTTAATGTAACGATGGCGGACAGTTTGAATAAGAGAGTAAATTTTTTGAACGAAGTAATAAAAGAACTTAAACTGGAAAGAACAGCGGCGGTTCATATAAGAGCGGAAGAGATAAAGGAAAGGGAAAAGTACGATACGGTAGTGGCAAGGGCGGTTGCACCGCTTTCTACGTTGGCGGAATATATGTTGCCGTTTGTTAAAGTCGGAGGAAAAGCAATTGCATATAAAAGCAGCGATGTCGAAAATGAACTGAAACAAGCGGAAAAAGCAATAGAAGTTTTGGGTGGTGAGAAAGCGCAAATAATAAAAATGAAATTGACTGATGAAATAGAAAGAAGTATAGTAATAATAACAAAGAAAAAAAACACTCCTTCCAAGTATCCGAGAGCGGGAAACAAGCCGAGAACCAATCCGATTAAATAAAAACGATTAAAAAAAGCGAAAAACAAGAAAGTTTTCGCTTTTTTCATAAGAATCCAGTTTTATTTGTCTTTATTTTCCACAGGACGCGGATTTGTATGAACGGTGCAATGTTTTACGAGAGGAAAACGGTATTCTATTTCGTCGTGAACTTTATCCGCTATGCCGTGTGCTTCATATAAAGACAAGTCTCCGTCTGCCGAGATTTCGACGTCGACGTAAATGCGGTCGCCGAATTTTCTTGTTCTTACGGAATCGATACCGAGAACGCCGTCTATGGAAATAATAAGTTCCTTTATCTTTCTTTCCGTGGATTTATCGCATGCCATATCGGTCATTTTATCGATGCTTTCTTTGAATACGGAAACTGCGGCTTTTATAATCAAAATTCCTATAATAATTGCCGCTATCGAATCCATTATCGGATATCCGAGCATTGCGCAGAGAATGCCTATAAAACTTCCCACGCTGGATAAAGCGTCGGAACGGTGATGCCATGCGTCTGCTTTCAAAGCACCCGAATTTATCTTTTTTGCGCAAGCGGAAGTTATCCAAAACATCGCTTCTTTGACCGCAACCGAAACGATTGCCGCAGACAATGCAAGAGGAGTGGGAACGGCAAGTTCTTTATATGAACCGTCGACAATATTTTCGACTCCTTTTATTCCAATCAAAGAACCTGTGACACCGAGCATGATTGCAAGAAGTATGGCGGCAACGCACTCGAAACGCTCGTGACCGTAAGGGTGATTTCTGTCGGCTTTCCTGGATGCGATTTTGACGCCGACAATAACAATGAGTGTGGAAAAAACATCGGATGCCGAGTGGATTGCATCGGAAATCATGGCAAATGAATTGCCTAAAATACCGGCAATCAATTTAAAAGCCGTGAGAGCGGCGTTTACCAAAATACTTATTATGCAAACTTTCATTGCAACGGAAGCATAATTGTTTCTGTGTTTTTCTTCGCGCTCTGAATTTTTATTGTCGTCTGTTTCGAATAATTCCGTATTGTCCGAAAGATTCTTTTTTTTCATAAAATCCTCTGCCGTAAGTAAAATTCGGTTTATTTTATATTAAGTAGTTAAGTGATTTAATGATACGGAAAAAAATAAAAAACTTCCGCAGGGCACATTTTATGCGTCCCGCGGAAAGAAATTTTTTTTATCCGCTGCCTCGTAAAGAAGCCCGACCTTTTCGGTCTGTTCGATATTTCGGTGTCTGTTTATTATAAAGGAAATAAAAAAATATGTCAAGAGAAATCAGACGCAATGGCTGCTGCGAGATTTTCTATTTGTTTGATGCAGTTTTCGTCGCAAGAGGATTTTACGGTAACCGTCGGCAATGAAAAATCCGCTTTCATATCCGCCAGAAAATCTTTCATATTTTTTGCGGCAGTCGGCGCCCAGGTGCCGTTTTCAATAAAGCCGATTCTTCGACCGATAACTGCGGACTTTTTCAGATGGGATAAAAACTGTTCTATTTTAGGGAACATGTTTCCATAGTATGTGGGAGATGCTATCACAATGTTTTTATATTCGAAACAGTCGGATATTATATAACTTATATCCGTATAAGAAACATCGACCGTTTTGTTGGGAATATTTTTTTCGCAAAGTAGTGCCGACAGTAAATCCGCAGCATACTTTGTGTTTTTATACATAGTGGCATAAACGATGAGTACGCCGTTGTTTTCCGGTGTATATGAACTCCATTTCGAATATTTGCTTATGGCAAAATCACAGTCTTTGTCGAATATGATTCCGTGAAGAGGGAGTATTTTTTCGATTTTGAGTTTGGCCGCTTTGTTGAGCAAAGCAGTGACGTTGTTTCCGAATCGTCCCACTATATTGGAATAATATCTGCGGGCTTCGTCCGTCCAGGAATCGCGGTTTTTTGATGAAGAAAAGAGCAAACTTCCCTGCTCCGAACCGAATGAACCGAAAGCATCCGCACTGAAAAGAGAGTGGGTTGCACTTTCATAGGAAACGATGACTTCGGGCCAATGAACCATGGGAGCGGCAATAAAAGAGAGTGAGTGTTTACCGAGAGACAAGGTATCCCCTTCTTTTACTGTTTTGGTTCTGTCGGTGAAATCCTTTCCCGAAAATTGATTTATAAATTTCAATGCAGTCGGCGAAGTGACCAAAGTTGCGGTTTTGTAAATATCGAGAACCGAGCTTATCAAAGCGCTGTGGTCGGGTTCTGCATGATGCACTATCAAATAGTCGAGCGGCTTACCTTTGAGAGTGTCTTTTATATTTTGCAGAAATTCATCACGGACCGCTTCGTCCGCCGTATCAAGCAGCGCGGTTTTTTCGTCGTCTATCAAATAAGAGTTATATCTCATTCCGCTCGGAATAGGAAAAAGATTTTCGAAGAGAGTTTTACTCTTATCGCAGGCTCCGACGTAATAAATGCTGTCAAAAATTCTTCTTTTCATAATTGTAATTCCTCTGAATATTTTCGTCGGATTCATTATAATATATTCCGCATGGCTCTGTCAACAAAGAAAATCATCGAAAATTATTGACGCGGAAAAAAACTACGATAAGAAAAAATCGGATTTTCATGAATGATTTGTATAAAATTGCAAATATTAAATAATTATCTATAAAAATACAATAAACTTCAATAAAGAGGAAAATTAGGGATAAGATGATGTCCTAATAGAAAAACAGCCGTAAAACATAAGAATACGGCGGAAAAGAAGAGAAATTTTAAAAAATCACTGTAATGTTATTAAAACATACAAAAAAACGCTTGCCGTTATGACAAACGTTGTCTTGGTCGAGGTGACAAGACTTGAACTTGCGACCTCTGCGTCCCGAACGCAGCGCTCTACCAAACTGAGCCACACCTCGTTAAAAACGGAAAAAGACCGATTTCGGTTCAAAGCCTGTATTCCGATAAAATTAACCGTTGCCTTTGGCAAGCGGTCTTAAAAAATGGTCGAGGTGACAAGATTTGAACTTGCGACCCCTGCGTCCCTAACACAGTGCTCTACCAAACTGAGCCACACCTCGACATGCTTTAAGATTATATAATAAAAAATAGAATTTGTCAATGAAATAAATACGTATTTGGTATTTTGGGATGCTTATTTTTCAGCGTATCGCGTATTTATTAAAATTTAATATGATTTTAATGAAAACAATGTGAGTTTTTAATATTCTGAATTTATAATCAACGTATCATTTGATTTAGGAGGATTTATGAAAAAAGAACTTGATAAAGGCATGGCTGCGCTTGTGCTTGCAGGACTTGCCGTGGTATGGCTTATTTATCTGTTGGTCGCAGAGTTCAGTCCGGGGCTTACATTCGGCGTGGGAATAGCAAAGACGGTCATTTTGTGCCTGACTTATCTGGTGCTGCTGTATAATGCATGGGGTTGGAGCGATAAGTTGATTTTCCGTATTTTGTTCCTTATTACAACGGCATTTCTCATATTTTGCGCCATCGCGCCCTATATCCCCGGTATCGATATGGGAAACTTACCGCTCATCGGTTTGAAATAGTCCTTTAAATAAAAAAACCTTGCTTTACGGCAAGGTTTTTTTATTTACCGAAACATTTATATATTAAAAGCGATAATTTATTTTAATAATTCGCTTTTATATTTTAATATATTGTTTGACCTTTTGAATAGAATATAGTATAATAATGTATATATAAGATATTAAATTATGTTTTCATAAAGGAGTAACGATATGCCAATAAAAAAGGGATTAGGTAAAGGTTTGAGCGCGCTTTTATCGGGTTCAGAAGAAGAGTACGGCGGTTCTTTTAAAGATGAGCCGATTGAAGATAAAAGTGAAGCGGCAAACGGTTCGTCCGTAGAAATTGCACTTAATTTAATTGACCCGAACGTCAATCAGCCGCGTAAAGTGTTCGATGAATTGGCTATGGGCGAATTGGTAAACAGTATAAGAATACACGGAGTGATTTCCCCCATTATTCTTGTACGAACCGGCGAAAGGTATATGATTATTGCGGGTGAGCGTCGTTATCGTGCGAGCAAGAAAGCCGGACTAAAAACTATACCTGCTATTATCAGAGATTACACGCCGCAGCAAGTCAAAGAAATATCTCTTATAGAGAACTTACAGCGTGAGGACCTTAATCCGATAGAAACCGCAAATGCAATCAAGCAGCTTATGGACGAGTATAATTATACGCAGGAAGAAGTTGCAGACCGTATCGGAAAGAGCCGACCGGCGATAGCAAACACGTTGCGATTGCTGGCATTGTCCGAGCCCGTTATACATCTTATCGAGCAAGGTAAGCTCTCCGCAGGGCATGCAAGATGCTTGGTTGTGGTGGAAGACGAGCAAGCCCAGCTGATGCTGGCAAAGAACGGCATAGATAATAAAGTGACCGTAAGAGATTTTGAGAAGATGGTTAAAAACTATCTTTCACCGAAGCCGCAGAAAAAACCGCAAGAACAAAGTCTGGAACTTAAAGATTTGGTTTCCAGAATGCAAAGAGTTTTTGCGACAAAAGTAACGGCGCTCGGTAACGACGGAAAGGGACGCATATATATTGACTACTATTCGCGTGACGATTTGGATAGAATCGTCGAGATAGTGGAAACTGTCCAAAAAGCCCAGATGCAAGCAAGAGAATCGGAATAAAAAGCAAATATCAAAGAAAAGACCGCGACAAAAAATGTCGCGGTCTTTTCTGTTTCACATGAAACAAAATAAACATTTAAAGATGCTTAAAATGCAAAAACAGGCTTTGCGCCACCCTTTAAAATGAAGAAGTCGGGTAAATTATCTGTCGAAAAGTTTCATGTGAAACAAGATTAAAGCGGTCTATGTGCGTGCTAGGCATTTATATAAATATATATATTTAAAATTGATTTTAAGTAGATAAAAGATTATAGGCAGTGAAAAAATGTGTTAAATATGGACGAACAATTGTTTCTTGTGGAACTTGAATTCATTCATGTGATAAACCATATATCAATTCGTAATATTATATATTCGAAGGGGTCTTAAATGATAATGCTTGAAAAATATTAACTATTAGTCCGCAACATAAATACAGCGAAACGATTAGGCGGTATAAATCGATATAATAAACCTAAAAATAGAGAGTGTGAAAAAGTAACATAATATAAGGGAAAGAATTAAGCAATTGGAGTGTATCGAATTTAAAAGTAACTATTTAAAATAAAAATAATGTTTCGTGTGGAACAAAGCATATTATCCCAAGTATCAAAAGACGTTTAATAAAAAATATATCATAAGGTAAATATAACCTCGACATAGAAAATATAAGATAATTTAAGCGTAGCAGACCGCGAGCTGCTCTGTTTAAAATAAAAGCAAAAAATACAAAAATATATGGAATTAGCAATTAAAAGAGAAAATATTATAAAATTATTCTCCAATATAATAACAGTCCCGAGGCAAAAAAATATCAAAATTATGATTTAATAATCATATATTTAAGAGGGTATCTTTTATTGAGCGTTTTAAAAGCCCAACGGCGTCAATTATTATTAAAACATAATTATTATAAAATTATGCGGCAAGCGTGTATAAGATGCCGGCAATTTTCCGATAAGTCAATCGATGTTAAAATCCGAAGGAAGGCTTTATCCGAAAAAGGCACAGCAATCGGCATTCGCGACTGCATTTATCTTTGTGTAGAAAGTTTTGTGAGTGACACTTGTTATAAACGGGGACACTGCTGTCATCTGATAAACAAGCCAAGCGGAATCAATGTGAAAAGGCGTTTATTGTAATCGATGTTCCTGTTAGGGATAACATCAGGCTTTCCGGCGAGGCGGCTGTCATGAACGGTAAACATAATTCGGAGATTGAGAACTGCGGAGGAGCAGAAAAAGCCACACTTATACCAAACGTGACCGAAAAATCGGGATAAAAGTAAAAAAGAGACGAAAAGCGATAAAAGTCAAGAAAAATTCGCTACTCACGCAGAATGTCCCCTGTTTTTTCTCGGGCAAAATTTTGTTGATTCTGCATAATGTTATTATTTCATAAATTTTATTTTCGGAATCGGTAAATACAAAACGTGTGAACGCGGCATTGTCATTCAATTGGCTCGCAAATATCGTCTTCGACGACTCGGGATTCTTTGGTTTCAAAACCGAAGCAAATATAGAATTTTATAAAAAGTATTCGGAAAAATGGCGGAAAGAGGTGAAAATGTGATAATATCGTTATGTTTTAATAACTTTGCGCTTAATAAAGATTAAAACGGCAATAAAAAGCAGGACTTTAAATAAATTTGGTGTAATATTGATAAACCATGCAAAAAAGTACAAATACCGCATGTAAAAATCGGATATCTCTCAGAGCGCAAAAAAATTCTCGTACTTTTTTCCGACCTCTTACGTAAAAAATACCATATATTTCTTATTCCCCGAAAAAATCGAGTTAAGGCGAAAATTAACCTGTAAAATCTGAAGGCAAAAAAATCGGCGAAAAAATCTTAAAAAAACGACCGAATTAAACACAAAATTAAAAACAAAAAATTTATTGTTTAATTATATTATTAAAAAGAGAAATATTTGCATATAAGTTTTAACAATAAAAACAAAAAATTCATTTTTTAATTTGCGATTTAGATTTTAACTTGAATTTAGATTTTAACTTGATATGATGGGGTTTTGTTGGCGATTTGTATGAGAGAGCGTAGAGGGAATTTGACTTTTGCCGAGAAAAGGTGTAAAATATTAAAAAAATAGCATAGGGCAGTAATTGCAAGGAGAGTGAAATATGGCGGCAAGCGAAAAAGCAAAAGCTTACAACAAGAAAATGTTTCCGTACAGAGAAACGCTTTTTAAACAAACCGACCCTGAATTTATAGAGAGGTTCGATAATTTTGCTTTCGACGATGTAATAAGCACCGTCGATTTGGATGACATAAGCCGGTTTCATGCGATAATAGCGTCGCTTATAGGTGTAGGCGGAGTGGATGAATACAGAATGATGATAGCCGCGGCCATGAGATTCGGAGTGACTCCCGCCGAAATAAAAGAAATAGCCTATCAGTCGGTGGCATATATAGGGATAGGACGGGCGTATCCGTTTTTGCACGCAACAAACGAAGTTTTTGTGGAAAACGGTATCGAAATGCCGCTTGCGTCCGCTCAAACCACTACCGACGAAAACCGCAGAGAAAAGGGAGAACAGGCTCAAATCGAAATATTCGGCGAACAGATGCGCGGATATGCCGAGTCCGGCGATAAAGACACCGTGCATATAAGGCGGTGGCTGGCAGAAAATTGTTTCGGCGATTATTATACGCGCAAAGTATTGGATTATAAAAAACGCGAAATGATTACATTCTGTTTTCTTGCGGCACAGGGCGGTTGCGAACCGCAGTTGATTTCGCACATAAAAGCGAATTTGCGCCTCGGAAACGACCGTGAGTATTTAATTAAAATAGCGTCGCAAATACTGCCGTATATCGGCTATCCGAGAGCATTGAACGCGCTTGCGTGTATCGAAGAAACGACGGTAAAACAGCGGTAAGGCAACCCGTAAAAATACGGGAATAAGGCAAAAAAGAGGGTCGAAATGAAGGGCAAAACGGCATTTTCGGAAGTGAAAAAGAATTTCGGGTTCGGTTGTATGCGGCTTCCCATGAACGGCGGCGAAGTCGATTATGCGCAGACCTGCCGCATGGCGGATATGTTTCTCGACGAGGGATTCAACTATTTCGATACCGCGCACGGCTACATAGAGGAGAAAAGCGAAATCGCCGTCCGCGAATGTCTTGTAAAAAGGTATCCGCGGGAAAAGTTTGTTTTGGCAAATAAACTTTCGGGGTCGTATTTCGACACTAACGGGCAAATCCGTCCGCTTTTCGAAAAACAATTGGCTGCTTGCGGTGTGGATTATTTCGATTTTTACCTCATGCATGCGCAAACGGCTGCGCTATTTGAAAAGTTCAGGCGCTGTAATGCTTATGAAACTGCTTTTCGTTTGAAAGAAGAGGGAAAAGTCGGGCATGTCGGACTGTCGTTTCATGACCGCGCGGAAGTGCTTGACGAAATTTTAACCGAATATTCCGACATCGAATTTGTGCAGATACAGTTTAATTATGCGGATTTCGACGATGCATGCATACAGAGCGGAAAATGCTATGACGTTTGCCGCAAGCACGGCAAACCCATTATTGTTATGGAGCCGGTTAAAGGAGGAACGCTTGTAAATCTGCCCGAACGCGCGGCACGGATTTTGTCAAAGAACACAAGCCAAAGCAGCGCGGCTTTTGCCATTCGTTATGCGGCAAGTTTCGACGGAATATTCATGGTGCTGTCGGGAATGAGCAATACGGAGCAAATGAAAGACAATTTATCCGCCATGAAAGATTTCGAAAAGATGAGCGCAGCGGAATTCGAAACCGTTTCTCAAATCAAACAAATATTGAAAGAGCGCGACATTATATCGTGTACGGCGTGCCGCTATTGTACGGACGGATGTCCGAAAAAAATATCCATACCCGATTTGTTTTCGTGCATGAATGCGAAAAAGCAATTCAACGATTGGAACAGCGCGTATTATTACGGAGTTTTTACGAAAAACGGAGGAAAGGCATCCGATTGTATCGCTTGCGGCAAATGCGAAAGCGCTTGTCCGCAGCATTTGCCGATTCGCGGTTTGCTTAAAAGCGTAGCCGAGCAGTTTGACTGCGGCGAACCCGAAACGGGCGACTGATAGGCTCGGGCTTTAACAGACATACTATACCGAGAGAAAATGCGGAGTGTAATAAAGTGGAAAATGTAAGAATAGCCGTTGTCGATGACGAAAAAGCCGACTCCGATTTGATTTCGGGATATATCAGCCGATATGCTCGGGAAAAAGGCGAAGATTTTTTCGTGGCGCAATATTTCACCGCCGCCACCGCCGCGGTCAACTGCCGCAACGGATACGATATTATTTTTATGGATGTCGAATTGCCCGACGGAAACGGAATAGACGTAATAAAAAAAATACGGGAAAAGAACAAGGACGTTATTGTCGTTTTTGTTACGAATATGGCGCAGTTCGCCGTGCGCGGATATGAAGTGCGTGCATTGGACTATGTGGTAAAGCCCGTGTCGTATTTCAATTTTGCCGCAAAATTCACGGAGGCTTTGGAAACTTTCCGAATGCGCAGCGACGAATATATCTGGATTTCCAACAAAGATGGGAAAATAAGACTGAGCGCGGCGAGTATTGTTTACGTGGAAGTTTTTCAGCACATGTTGGTATACCATACCACGGAAGGGGATTACAAGGCAAGCGGTTCGCTTCTCAGCGCGCAGGAAGCGCTGAAAAACAGGAGTTTTTCGCCGTGCAACAGATGTTATCTCGTCAATTTGAGATACGTCACGAAGGTACAGGGCTTGACTGCTACGGTCGGAGGGAAACAGCTTCAGATTTCCACCCGAAGCCGCAGCTCCTTCATGAGGGATTTAAACGACTATCTTGCCGGCGGTGGGGGGGGATAACATGATTTTATCCGACTTGTTTTTTTATAAAATTCTGTTTGCCGCTGAAATATCGGTCGCTGAATTTCTGTTCACGTTCCGCCTGAAAAAAAGACGCATGTTTTGGGTGCGGTTCCCGCTGTGCTGCGCGGCGCTTGCCGTGCTTGCCGCGTTTTTCCCCACACCGTTCGAATCGCCGTGGTACTCGTTTTTTACGTTCTTTTCGATATTCGCGCTGTCGATTCCGATATTGGTTTTTTGCTACGACGAGCCCGTGATAAATTCCGTTTTTTGCGCAATCGCGGCTTATACCTTGCAGCATATCGCCTACGAGCTTGCGAATTTAACGCTGACTTTGATTGTTTGGGGAAGCAGTCCGCTCCTCGGCGTATACGGGGGGACGAGCATAGAACTGTTTGCGTTTACGAAAGTTTCGCTGTTTTATTTGCTGATTTACATTTTCTGCTATATGATAAGCTATGCAGCGGTTTATTTTGCTTTTTGCAAAAAAATAGTCAAGGGCACGGACTTGCGCATTAGAAGTCTGTCGCTGCTGTTTTTGATAGGCGCCGGGCTCTTGGTCAACATTTTGCTTCATTCGTTTATTATTTACAAAAAGTATGACAGCGTCAGCGTAACAGTGGACTGCGTATACAATCTGCTGTGCTGCCTGCTGCTATTGAGCGGTCAGTTCTCGCTGCTGAAAAGCAAAGAACTCGCGGGCGAATTGGACATAGTGAAAAGATTGCGGCACGAAGAGAAAGAGCAGTATGCGCTGATTAAAGAAAATATGGACATCATAAACTTGAAGTGCCACGACATGCGGCATCAGATAAGAGAAATAGGCTCGGGAAAAAATGTGCCCGACGACGTCATCGAGGAGTTGGAAAAATCGGTGCAGCTTTACGATACCGCCGTAAAAACGGGAAACGAAACGCTGGACGTGATACTTACGGAAAAAAGTTTGCGGGCGCATGCGGAAGGCGTTACGCTTTCATGCGTGGCGGACGGCGCGGCGCTTAATTTTATAGGGGACGGCGACTTGTATTCGTTGCTGGGAAACGCGGTCGACAACGCTTTGGAAGCCGTGATGAAGATAGACGAAAAAGAAAAGAGAATAATAAGCATAAATGTTTCACGAGTCGAAGACTTCGTAACCGTCTGTATCAGAAATTCGTTCGACGGCAACATAAAGTTTGACGAACAGGGCATGCCGCTGACATCGAAAGCCGACCCCAATTATCACGGTTACGGAATAAAAAGCATGAAATACATAGCGGAGAAATATGACGGCAGTCTGTCCTTTAACGTAAAAGACGGTATGTTCAAACTCAATCTGCTGCTGCCTTCGAACAACGAATAAGAAATCAAATGCCACGAATAAGCGGTTGATATTGAATTGACAACCGCTTTTTGCTATACTCTCGGCAGACGTGATTTTTATGAAAAAGTCCGTCGGTTTTTTCGAAAGGAGGAGAGGAAAAATGGTAAAGCTGCCGAAAAAAATCGATAAAGTTCCCTGGGGAATTATGTTCGGCATAAGCGGAATCATCGCTTTTTACACGCTGGTCGGCGTTATAGCGTCGCACATCATACTCAACAGTATCGCCGCGCAGACAAGCGATTCCGTAGCATTTTTGGCAAATTGGTGGCAGGCATTGCTGTTTGCGGTGAGTCTTTTGACTGCCGTATCGGCAATAGGTTCGCTTGTGCTGTACATAATACGTTCGACGGCGCACAAGGCAGACCCGAAAGAAACAACGGGAGGGAGTGAAAATCATGAAAACGGCTGAACATACGAAGTTTTTGATTAAGCGCTCGGCATGGCTACTGATTACGGTATTCTTTGCCGTATTTTTTCTGATTGCCGTTGTGGGTTCGAGCATAGCCAACGACTATTCCGGCGCGATTAACGGCAGACTGGGTTTGAGCGAATACGTCAAAGTTACCGCCGAAACGGACGAAGAATCGGATACGGAATATTTCAAGTCCGATTATTACAAAGAGGACGGAAGTTACGACAACGAAAAGATGCGTATGAACAGCCGTCGCGTCGGATTGCAGGCGGCTGTCGAAGGCAGCGTGCTGCTGTGGAACAACGAGGACGCACTGCCGCTTAAAGACAATGCAAAAGTAAGTTTATTCGGCGTGTCCTATATAAATTATGCGTTTACGGGCACCGGGTCGGGACAAATGCCCGATCACCCCGTAGACGGGTCGCTTATGATGGCGCTCAGAAATAACGGAGTGCAGGTAAATCCGACATTGAATGCGAGATATCTGACGCTTGCAACCAAATATGTGCGCACAACGAATTGCGGCGACAGGGATTTATATACTTTCGGAATAAACGAAGCGCCGTATGACGAAATACGCGAGGCTGTGGCTCAAAGTATAGACTCTTACGGGGACGCCGCCGTTATGACGGTTTCCCGACGCGCAGGCGAGTTTGTCGACATAACCGAGCGGGTTTCCGAAAAATTCATAGACGAAAACAATTATCTCGACCTTTCCGAAACCGAATCGAATTTGCTCAAACAATTGGTTTCGCTGAAAGAGCAGAAGAAAATCAAAAAAATAATTTTGGTAATAAACAGTGCGAATGCGATGCAGTTTGCGCATATCGCAAAGGATTACGAGATAGACGCGTGCCTGTGGGCGGGGCAGGGCGGCGACAGCTCGTTTGTGCAGATAGCCGACGCGCTTACCGCAAAAGGCGACTATGTTCTTTCGGGACGGCTTTCGGACACGTTTGTCTACTACAACAGAGCCAACCCGTCTTATGCAAACTTCGGAGACATGACTTTTACGGAAACCGAGGCAGGTGTTCCCGAGGGGTCGCAGAAAAACGACGTCAATACCAACAATTCGAAATATGTCGTGTACAGGGAAGGAATTTACGTCGGATACAGGTATTACGAAACACGCTATGAAGATGCGGTTCTCGGGCGAGGCAATGCGGAATATCCCGTCGGCATCGGGGCGGACTGCGCAAACTGGCAGTATTCGAAAGAGGTGGCGTTTCCGTTCGGATACGGACTTTCGTATACCGAGTTTAAGCACGGCGAACCCGTGTTCGAGGACAAAGGGGACGTATACGAAGTTTCCATGGAAATAGAAAACAGCGGCGTGCTTTACGACGGCAAAGACGTAATGCAGGTTTATTTGCAGAAACCTTATACCGAATACGACGTGCAAAACGGAATAGAAAAGGCGGCGGTCGAGTTGGTCGGTTTTGCAAAAACCGATAAATTGAGGGCGGGGGAGAAACAGACGCTCACGGTAACGGTAGACAAAGAACGACTGAAAACTTACGACTCTTACGGCAAAAGAACTTATATTCTCGAAAAAGGCGACTATTATCTTTCCGTCGGAAACAATGCGCACGATGCGCTAAACAACATTCTTGCGCATAAGGGCAAGTCGACGGCGGACTCGATGGATTACGACGGTGATGCTAAACGGGCCTTCAAAATCCGCATAGAGGAGGACGATTTCGAAAAATACGCCGTTTCCTCTCAGACAGAAGCAAAAATAACAAATCTGTTCGACGAAGCGGATATAAATATTTACGAGGGAACGAAGGACCAAAAAATCGCATATCTGTCTAGAAACGATTGGAAAAACACTTTCCCGACAGCCGTCCGAATGAAGTGCACGGACCCGATAATGGTGCAAGACATGCAATACGGCAAGAGTGTCGAAGTCAAAGAAGGCGACATTATGCCGACTTACGGAAAAGTGACGGCTGCGGAAGGCGAACTCACGCTGGCTATGCTTATGGACCTGGAATTCGGCGACTCGAAATGGCAGGATTTGCTGAATCAGATGACGGTCGGCGAACAGCAGTATCTTTGTTCTTACGGGCTGTCCAATATGGCAGGCGCGGAAAGTGTGAACGCGCCCGGCGCGAAAGGCAACGACGGACCGCTCGGATTCAGGACGGACAACAACGAACTGAAAATCACGTTTGCATTCCCGAGCCCCGTTGTGACGGCGTCCACATTCAATACGGCGCTTTTGGAAAGACTGGGCAATGCTTACGGCATGGAAGCTCTGCATATCGAAATGGACGACGAAAGCGGACAGAAACATTCGGTCGCGTATGCGCCCGGTGCGAACATTCACCGTTCGGCGTATGCCGGCAGAAATTTCGAGTATTACAGCGAGGATTCTTTTCTGAGCGGCGAGATGCTTGCGGCGCAGGTTAAAGGCATGCAAAATCGCGGGCTTATCGTAATGACCAAACACTTTGTTTTGAACGACCAAGAATCTTTCCGTTACGGCATTACCACTTGGGCGAACGAACAGAGCATAAGGGAAATCTACTGCCTGCCTTTCGAAATTGCGGTAACGAAGTCCGAAATGAACGGAATCATGTCGTCGTTTAACCGTATAGGCTGTACGTGGGCGGGACGGCATAAAGGGCTTTTGACCGATTTGCTGAGAGGAGAATGGGGCTTCGGCGGATTGGTTCAAACGGACTCCATGGGCGGAAATCCGCTGCACATGTACCATATCGACGCGAAAGCCGGCGGACTTGCCGCAGGTAACGACCTTTGGATGGCGGGCAACGGAAGCGAAACGTATTTCAAAGGAATCGAAGAAAATCCCACCGTCATGCTGGCTATGAGAGAGGCTTGTCACAGAATACTTTATGCCCAGCTTCATTCCAGTGCGATGAACGGCACAGACTCTTCCACCCGAATCGTAAAAGTCAAGGTTTGGTGGCAGCATGCGCTTTTGGGATTGCAGATAGGCGCGGGAATAATATTCGGTTTGCTGGTTTTGGTGACGGTGTTCGCGTATGTTTACTGTTCGAAAGCATGGGTAAGCATGTGCGAAAAGGCGGCGGCGAAAAATTCGATTCCGCCTAAAACCAAAGGCGGCGCATTCTGGCGCAAGCATAAATATTGGATTATTCCCGTTATTGCGGTGCTTGTTGTTGCGGTGATACTTATAAGCGTGCTGGTGCCGATATACGGAACGAAAAAAACCGACGAACCGCACAAACCCGTGGCGCACGTATGTTCCGACGTGTGCGCGGAATGCGGAAAATGTTTGGACTACGAATGCACGAAACCTCAATGCGCCGACAAATGCGAAGGGCATATTCCGCATAAAACTTGCGCGGTTTGCGATAAGTGCATAGATTATCACTGCGAAGAACATGCGGACAAATGCGGAACGGGCAAACCCGTATATACTTTGGAAGCTGAAGCTTTATCGGTGCAGACAGACGGCGTAAACATAAAAACTTATACGGAAAACGGCATAACTTACGTCGGCGGAATGAACGACGCGCCCGGCAACAGCATTACGTTCTTTGTGCGCGCGGACGAGAATACCGTTGCGACGCTTGCGGTTACGGTTTGCAAAAGACCCGAAGAAACGGTATTTACCAATCTTGTGGGTGTGGAAGTGAACGGCGAACTGTATTCGTCGAAAGCCACGGTCGATTCGACGGGGACGGGCGGCGATACCTGGACCGATTTCATCGAAGTGCGTTTGGGTTGTATAAGGCTGGCAAAAGGCATGAATACCGTCAAATTCACGACTCTTACGGCGACATGGATAAGCAGTTACAATTTCGACAACATCAAACTTTACAGTGATGCGGCAATAATGAGCGACGAAGATTTCGTGCACTATTGTCCGACTTGCGGAAAGTGCATGAGTCTCGATTGCGCCGACCATGCGGATAAATGCGGCGTTTCGCAATCGCACACCGCATATACGAGCGACGCTTCGCACGCGGTGCTTACGGCGGGAGTAAAGGGCAATTCCCAAATAAACCAAAAAGACGGCGTTTGGCTTATCGAACAGTTTAACGGCAATGTCGGCGCGACGGCGGCGTTTGAGTTTTGGGCGGATGCGGCCGGGCCGGCGTCCCTTGTAATAGGCAGTACGAGGCGGGGATTCGATGTAAGACCCACGAGCGTATACGATATAGCGGTGAACGGCGAAAAAATCAAAAGCACGGCTGTTTTGAAGAGCAACGGCTCGGATGAATGGTTTACTCCCGTCGGACTGAATCTCGGGTGCGTCAAACTGAAAAAAGGGAAAAATACGGTGACGGTAACGGTGCTTTACGACGGGGACGTGGCGAACAATCTGTCCTATATTTCTCTGCTGTCGGATAGGGAAATTCATATCGCAAGCACAGTGGAAGGTCGGACGCCGACGTGTACGGCAGAAGGACTTTCCGACGGAACGGCATGTGCGGACTGCGGAAAAATATTGGCGCAGCAGCAGCCCGTTCCCGTTACCGAGCATGAAAGAAAACTTGTGAAAACCGAAGCGCAGCACGGCGTGTGCGCGCTGCCCGGACATCCTGCTTATTGGCAGTGCGGAAACTGTCACGAACTGTTTTCGGACGAGGAAGGGCTGCACAAAACCACCGAGGAAGAAATTTTCGGTTCGGCGACGCATGACTGCGCTCCGTGTACGGTATGCGGTAAATGCACCGACGACGCATGCACCGAGCCCGATTGCCTGGATAAGTGCGCCGACGGCGGCAAACACAGGTTTTCCGCAGGCGATGCGGTTCTCGGCGCGGGGACGGGGGGAATACATCTCGGCACGGGCGATTACAAGGGCGAATCTGTTCCCATAGTCGAGGGCATGAACGGAAACGACGGCGCGAATATGACCTTTACGGTGAATGTGAGAGCAGGCGGCAAAGTGCGTTTAATCATGATGTCGTCATTGATTGGCTGGGATGTGAAATTCAACGATTCTTACGATGTTTACGTCAACGGTAAACGAGTCGAAGTTTCCGCGGACCTGTTTATCCCCAAAAGCGCGGACGGAAATAATAACTGGACTACTCTTGTCGATATCGATTTGGGCGAAATTCGGCTCGGCGCAGGCGCAAACGAAATAAAGATAGTTGCGCACGGGTGGGGCTGCACAAATCTCGGGCACATTTTCCTCGAAACGGTAAACGAATAGAAACACGGTGAAAACAAAGCCGTTTTGCTTCGGCGAAACGGCTTTTGTCATGCTTCAAAAAGACGGTAAAACGGATTTGCAGCAGTTGACAAAATCCGTCGGTTGAGGTATAATATAGGGAAATAAGAAAGGCTTTCGGCGGCGAAAACATCGGCGTCGGACAAAAGACGAAAAGGAGCGATTTATGAAGGTAATTTGCAGCGGCGGCGATTTATCCGATGCGGTAGGAAAAGTAATCAAAGCGGTTTCGGCGCGCAACGCGAACCCGATACTCGAAGGAATAAAACTCAAAGCGGAGCAGGGAACGCTTACTCTCACCGCTACCGACCTTGAATTGGCTATCGAAAAAAGCATAGTCGCAGACGTCAAGATAGAGGGCGAAACCGTAGTGCCAGGAAGACTGTTTTCCGAGTTTGTACGCAAACTCAACAGGGAACAAATCGAACTTTCCGTTGCCGACGGCAATCAGCTGAAAATAAGATATATGCAGTCCGAAGGCGTGCTTCAATGTCTGAATGCCGACGAATATCCTCAAATCAAGGAATTGAGCGAGGCGCAGACTTTTTACATGATAAAGAACGAGTTCAAGGACCTTGTAAACAAAGTTGCGTTTTCCGTGAGCACGGACGAGAGCCGCCCCATTTTGAAAGGCGTATTGCTCGAAATCGACAATGTATCGGTGACGGGCGTCGCGCTTGACGGCTACCGTCTTGCGAAATGCGTCAAGCCCGTGGAAAAGACGACGGCGATGATGAGCGCGATTGTACCGGCAAGATGCATAACGGAAATAGCGCGTCTTGTCGAGGACACGACCGACCCCGTCAAAATTTCCATTCAGCGCAATTATATGCTTGTGGACCTCGTGCATACAAAGATAACTTCGCGCCTTTTGGACGGCGATTTCATAAATTATAAGCAGATAATCCCCGCGGCGTTCGAAACGACGGTTACCGTTCCGAAGGAACAGTTCGAATCGGGACTGGAAAGAGCCATGCTCCTGTCCCGCAGCGAAAAGAACAATCTTGTGCGGTTCGACGTAAAAGAGGATGTATTACAGCTCTCGTCCAACAGCGAGGCAGGTACTATAACCGAGAAAATCCCCGTTAAAATTACGGGCATGGATATGTCCATCGCTTTCAATGCGCGTTATTATGCGGAGCTTTTGAAATTTGTCGAGTCGGAATATATCGTAATAAAGTTCACCAGTCCGTCCGCTCCGTGTATCGTTGTTCCAACGGATTCACCGGAAGATTTCATATATCTCATACTGCCCGTAAGAATGATGTAGGTCAAAAGCAAACAAAAAGCCGCAAAAAAGTTGCGGCTATTTTTGTCTTATGTCGCGGATTATTCTTTGACCGATTTGCTCGGACGGTAGAAAACGAACAGAAATACTATTGCGACTATGCAGACAAGCGTTTCCGTAACGGGGTAGGAAAGCCAAATACCCGTCATTCCGAAGAGCCGAGAGAAAATCAGAACTACGGGAAGAAGAACCGCCAGTCCGCGCAGCAGGGAAATTATTTGGGCGGGGAAAGGCTTTTGTGTGGACGAGAAGAATACGGAAACCGCCGAAGAAAGTCCCACGCAGACGGTAGCGCTGAAATACAGGCGCATGCCCCGAACGGCATAAGCGGCGAGTTCGACGTTGCGCTCGCGATTGAAAACGGAGACTATTTGTTCCGTCGGAATGTAAAGCGCGACGGTAAGCAGGGCTGTGACCAAAAACACCGTGACAACGCCGTAGCGCAGATATTCGCGCAGCATGGCTTCGTCTCCGCTTCCGTATGCCGAACTTAAAAGAGGCTGCATGCCCTGTTCTATTCCCGTGAATACGGAAACCACGACGAACGAAATATTGGCAACGACGGAATAGGCGGCGGTACCGACGTTCCCCGCCAAGTTCAAAATGAGCAGGTTGAATACAATCATGGAAATGCCTGCGGAAAACTGTGTTATCAAAGAAGGCACGCCTATGGACATTATTTTGCCGCAGACGGAAAATTTCGGAGCGGTTTTAATAAGTCGGAAGGTGTTTTTGCGTCTTATGAAATGGAAGGACAATACTGCGATTCCTATTATGGGCGACAGTCCCGTAGCAAGCACCGCGCCGAAAATGCCCATATTGCAGGGGAAAATGAAAAGGTAGTCCAGCAGAATATTCGAAAAAGAACTGATAACCATTGCCGCCATGCTCAGTTTCGGCGCGCCGTCGTTTCGGACGAAGCACAGCAGAAGTTCTTTCAGAACGAAGGCGGGGGAAAACAGAATAAGCACTTTCAGATAGGTATTCGTCATATCGAATACGTGTTCGTCCGCGCCCAGCAGTCTTGCCAAAGGAGCGGACAGCGTAAGCGCAACGATTACAAGCGCGGCGGCAAAGATTCCGCCTATTGCCAGGGCGTGGGTAAATACGGAGTTTGCTTCTGCGGTTTCGCCCTGGCTTTTGTGGTATGCGAATCTCGTTGCAGCGCCTACGCCGAGCATAAGAGATACGCCGTAAACCAGATTATATGCGGGCAAGGCAAGGCTCAGCGCGGTAAGTCCCTCTGTCCCCAGTCCCGCGGACACGAAAAACGTATCTGCCAGGATATATCCGGACACGGCAATCATGCCGAGTATACTCAGCGATACGTATTTCATAAATGACAGAAGAGATTTTTTTGTCACAAAGACTCCTTAAAAAAATGCGCCGACTGCGTTCTGTCTGCGAAGCCTATCGACAGAACCGTTCGGCGCCTGCTTTTACCCGGCGGCAAAAGCAACTATATTCATTTAACGCTTTTATTATAGCATGCTTCTTTTCGTGACGCAAGCATTTTAATGCGGTTTGCAAAAAGAGAACAAGCGCCGCGTGCGAATAACGGACTGCTTTCGGACAGTGGGGACGCTTGACAGAAAACGTGCGCTGTGTTACAATAAATGAAAAGGTTTTACCGAGGTGAAGAAATGGCGCGGAAAGCGAGAGAGCGGGCTATGTCCGGCATATATTATGCGGAAGCAGTCGGCAACAACAAACTCATCTTTATAGAGGCGGACGATTACCGCTATTTTCTTTCGCTTGCGCGGCAGGCGGCGGAGGAAGATTTTTCCGAAATATGCGCTTATGCGCTGTTTCCCGAACACGTACATTTTGTTTTGAAAGAGGGGCTAAACGGTATATCCGAGTTCATGCGCAAAATACTTCCGAAGTATACGGCGCATTACAACGGCAAGTACGGACGCGACGGGAAACTGTTTTACGACAGATTCAAGTCGCAGCCGTTGGAATCCGAAGAGGAAACGCTCAATGCCGTGAGGTATATTCACCGTCTGCCGCTTTCGGACGGCGCAAGCGGCGGTTTGAAATACGAATGGTCGAGTTATAATGCATACGACCGCAGCGAAAGCAGTGTTCGCGGCGGTACGGTAATGATGATTTGCGGCGATTCGCCGCAGCGGTTTCGGTTGGAAATGGATGCGGAAGCGACGCCGATGAGTCCGCCGACAAAACCCACTGACGAACAGGTTGCTCAAATGCTGAGAAACAGACTTGCGGGAATGAGTGCGGAAGAGGTGGAAAACATGAGCGAGGAAAAACATGCGGAGCTCGTGCGCTATCTGCATGATGCGGGAGTCAGCATACGCAGGCTGGCTTTGCTGCTCGGCGTCGGCAAAAGCGAAATAGAGCGCTGTCTTAAAACGGTGCGAGGCGGAGAAAATAAATGACGGAAAGAGATTTTATGAGAATATTCGAAAGTTACGACGGAGAAATAAGCATGTCGGACTTTTCGCCCGAAGAACTGGAAGACATTGCCCGCCTTTACGAAACAGACTCGGAAGCGTTCAAACGCAAGTATTTCGAATTTCATGACGACGTTAAAAGTCCGTCTTTGAAAAAGCAGGATTGGTAAAAGCAAAAGAGTCCTTTTAAAGCGGTGCAGAGTTATACGGGAGAAATACAAAATGACAAAAAACAACAAATCGGTGGAACCGAATATTGCGGATTTGGCAAACGGTTGGCTTAAATCTTACGGCTTGGATTATAAATTGGAGCAAGAGTCGTTAAATACCGAGATAGACCGAGCGCTTAACGATTATGCATCGAAAAACGGCGGCGTGGGCGGCAATCGTCCCGACGCAAAGCTTTTATTACGCGATAAAAATTCAGTCGCTTATCCTATTTTGATAGAATACAAGGGTTACAAAGACAGATTAGTCAAATTAGACGGCGACGGAAAGATTGCCAACAAAACCGCAAAAAATACGTCCGATTTCAAAAACATAAATTCTTATGCGGTAAACGGTGCGGTACATTATGCCAACGCACTTTTACATTATACGAGTTATACGGATATTATTGCAATAGGTATGACGGGATATAAAGATGTTTACGGGAAATTGCAACATTCTATCGGTGTATATTTCGTGTCAAAAAGCAATTTCGGTATCGGACAAAAAATCGACGACTATACGGATTTTTCCTTTTTGAAAAAAGAAAACTTCGACGAATTTATCGAGAAAGTTAAAAGGTTGCAGCTGTCGCAAGAGGAAATCGATAAACTTAAAGAACAGCGTGAACGCGAAATCGATGCAAGCCTTGTAAAACTCAATAACGATATATATCAAAACGAAAAAGGGCTTGGCGAAAACGACCGTGTTTATCTTGTTGCCGCGTCAATCATAGCAACGCTCGGCATACCGAATAAAGTAGCCGCCCTCGAAAAATCGGATTTAAAATCGTCCGACGAAGAGGGAAACCGTGACGGCGATATAATCTTACGGAAAATCAAAGCGTTTTTGAATGAAAAACAATTGCCTCAGGAAAAGAAAGATTTAATCATTCGCACGCTTGCAAATACGCTTACTACCGACAACATCAATAAAGAAGAAAACGGTGAAAGTCAGTTAAAGCGCATATTTACAAAAATCGTAGACGATTTGGGTATTTATTATAAAATCGGTTTGACTACCGATTTTACCGGCAAGCTGTTTAACGAAATGTATAATTGGTTGGGATTTTCGCAAGATAAACTGAACGACGTCGTTTTGACACCGTTTTACATATCGACGCTTTTGGCAAAACTTGCACGTGTGGACAAGGATTCTTACGTTTGGGACTTTGCCACGGGCTCGGCGGGGCTTTTAGTTGCGTCAATGAACGAAATGCTTATTGACGCCAAAAATAAAATAAAGTCGCCGGAAGAATTGGCAAAGAAATCGGCGGCTATCAAAGCCAATCAATTGCTCGGGTTAGAGATACTTCCGAGCGTTTATATGCTTGCCATACTCAATATGATTCTTATGGGTGATGGAAGCTCTAATATTCTAAATAAAGACTCGTTAAAAGACTTTGACGGTAATTACGGATTCGGCAATACGGATAAAAAATTCCCCGCAACTGCATTTGTACTTAATCCGCCCTATTCGGCGGCGGGCAACGGTATGATATTCGTTGAGCGCGCGCTTTCTATGATGAGTAAAGGCTATGCCGCGATTATAATACAAAACTCTGCGGGTTCGGGTAAGGCAATAGAATACAATAAAAAAATATTGAAACACAGTACACTGCTTGCAAGTATAAAAATGCCGATTGATTTATTTATAGGCAAATCGAGCGTTCAGACTAATGTATATGTTTTCCGTGTGGGCGAGGCACATCACAAAGACTGTACGGTGAAATTTATCGATTTTTCAAACGACGGATATACGAGAAGCAACCGCAAAAAAGCAAGTTGCAATTTGAAAGATACCGACAGAGCAAGGGAGCGCTATCAAGAGATTGTCGATTTGGTACAATTCGGAAAAAAGAAACTGAATATTTTTACCGAAAACGAGTATTACGAAGCAAACATAGACCCCGAAAACGGTGCAGACTGGAATAAAACCGCGCCGATAGATACAAAACCTACACTTGATGATTTTAAGAAAACGGTAAGTGATTATCTTGCATGGGAAGTTTCATGTTTATTAAAGCGTCAAGATAAGGAGAATGACCGCTTGGGAAAATAGAAGCCTCACTTAACGAGAAACTGCAAAGCGTTAAGTGGGGCGAATACAGACTCGGAAACTTATTTAAAATAAATCCAACAAAGTATTATCGTTTAGAAAATGAAGAAATCCTGTCTGAAAATGGACAAGTACATTTAGTGTCCAATTCCTCCGTAGATAACGGAGTTATGGGTTTTTCTTCCTTAAAAGCGTTAAATAAAGGAAATACGCTTACGTGCTCGGACACTACTCTCGGCGCAGACACAATGTTCTATCAAGAACGTGATTTCATCGGGTACTCTCATATACAGCATTTAGTCCCCAAATTCCAACATTTTAACAAGGCGATTGCGGAGTTTATTATTGCCGCTTGTAGAATGTCAACATCAAAGAAATATGATTATGGCAATAAATTCAATCGTGATGCAATGAATGAAACTTTGATTCAACTCCCCCAAAAAGGCGATGAGATAGATTTTGATTTTATGGAAAGCTTTATAGCCGAACTGGAAGCTCGGCATATAGCCGAACTGGAAGCATACTTAACTGTTACGGGATTAAAAGATTATATATTAACCAAAGAAGAAGAAAAAGCGCTTGAAGATTTCAATACGCTTAACTGGACGCATTATAACCTTGAAGATTTGTTTGGAAAATCCACACGCGGCAAACGCCTTAAAAGTGCAGACAGAATTCAAGGCGATTTGCCATTCGTGACGGCGGGCGAAGCTTGCGAAGGTGTATCGGCTTATATAGGAAACGACGTTGAAGTTTTTGAAAGCAACACTACTACTATCGATATGTTTGGCTCTGCCAAATATCGTAATTTCCGTTACGGCGCGGACGACCACGTAGCCGTAGTCCATACCGAAAAACTATCCGAGCACGCGGCTGTTTTTGTAACTACGGCGATTCACAAATCATCTCATACTGGAAAATTCGACTATTCACGAAACTTCTATGCAAAAGATGCTGACGAATTAGACGTATTGCTTCCCGTCAATGAAGATAAACCCGATTATTTATTTATGGCTACCTTTATATCGGCAATTCAAAAGCTTGTAATAAAAGATGTTGTTTTATATACCGATAGAAAAATAGAAGAAACAAAAAAAGTGGTTGCCGATATCTGACGACCACTTTGATTTTAATTTATATGTATATTTGATTTATGAATGGGCTAATGCCGCGAAATTGTGGATAAAACGGCGAAATTGTGGATAACTCTGTGGATAACTCGACTATACTGTGGATAACTTTTAATTGTCGGGGGATATTTTCGATTTAAAGCCGTTGCCGATAACTTCGCTTGTCGGGGATATGTAAGCGAAAGTATCGGGATATTTTTTGAGTATTTTCTGGAAAGATGACACTTGGCTGCGGCGGACTACGCAGACAAGCATTGTCTTGCCTGTGTCCGTATACATTCCTCTTGCCTCGATTGCCGTCACTCCGCGGTGAAGTTTTTTCATGAGTTCATCCGAAAGCTCTGTCGGCGACGAAGTTATTATTTCGAATTTCAATGCGGCATTCAATCCGTACAGTATGGTTTCGCTTGCTCTTGCGGACGCAAACATTTCGACAAGCGCCAACAGCACGGGCGTAAGCGTATTGCCGTAGAAGAAGAACGACACCAAAACGACCGTGGAATCGAGAATGAATATAAACCAGCTTACGTTTGTCGCACTGAACCGCTTGTAAATGAATGTTGCGATTACGTCGGTTCCGCCGCAGCTGCCGCCGATTTTCAGCATGAGTCCGCCGCCTGCGCCGCCGAGCACGCCGCCCGCAACCGCCGCAAGAACGGCGTTTGCCGTTTCTTCGTCATATTGGGGAAAATCTATTGCTTTGAGTAAAATAAGCAGTCCGCTTTGAAGTACGATTCCGAGCGCGGACGTTACGGCGAATCTTTTGGAAATCAAAAAGAAAGCCGCGATGAGCAGGGGCATGTTGATTGCAAACATATAGATACCCGAACTCAGACCCGTCGAGTTTTCCAACATGGTCGCTATACCCGTGACTCCGCCGACCGCAAAATCGTGAGGCAGAATGAAAAAGTGGACTCCGAATGCCCTCAGTATGCCGGAAAGCAAAATGGCAAAAGCAAGAAAAGCATATTGCTTGGCTTTTTCCCCGGCTTTCCTTCGATTTTTCCGTTCCTTTACCTTTTTGCTTCGGGGCGTTTCCTCAGCGGCTTGGGCGGCGGGATTTTCGGGTTCTTTTTCCTGTCCGTCGGTATCGGTCGCGACGATTTCTTCCATTTTCTTGCTTCCTCCGAAAAGTAATGACGCCGAAAAACGGTTATTTCGCGCGTCATGTGAATATTATAGTTTATACCTGTTTTTTTGTCAACAAAACAAAGGGAGTCGTATAGGCTAATTTCGTATAAAAAGTATCTATATATACATATTTACATTTTATGACAATTATCGGACCGACATTGTATTGTGGGAAAATTCTGCGAAAACCATATAAAATCGATTAAAAAACGACGAAAACGGCACAAAATATCAAATTTCATTCAAAAAGCCGCTTTTTATGATTGACAAGGGTGCGAAAGGTATTTTATAATCAATGGGTGAGGTGACTAACGCTATGTCTTTTGTAATTTTGGGCACCGGCAGCCGACTTGCGGATAAGAGAGTGACGAACGACGATTTGTCCGAGATAATGGAAACGTCGGACGAGTGGATAAGTACGCGCACGGGGATACGCGCGCGCCATGTTTCGACTTATGAAACCGTAGAATTTCTGGCGAGCGAAGCGGCAAAAGCCGCGTTGGACGGGGCGAAAGTCAAACCCGAAGAAATCGAATGTGTAATATGCGCAACAATGCGCGGAGATACATTTACTCCGTCGGCGGCGTGTGCCGTTGCGGAAAAGCTGAATATCCACGCTCCGGCTTACGATATCAATGCGGCTTGTTCGGGAATGATGTATGCGTTCGATATTGCCGACTCATATATTCGCAGCGGCAAGTATAAAAAAATTCTCGTAGTTACGGTCGAGCAGATGTCCAAGCTGATAGATTGGCAGGACAGAGCCAGCTGCGTGCTGTTCGGCGACGGGGCCGGAGCGGCTGTGCTCGGCGAAGGCGACGGACTGAAAGCCATACATATTTCGTGCGCTCCGTCGACAACCATGATACACGGCGAAAATTTCGTCGGTACATCCATTTACAATACGCTCCCCGAGCAAAAGCCCGTTTTGCACATGCAGGGGCAGGAAGTGTACAAGTTTGCGGTGTCCACGATGATGGCGGAAATAGACTGCGTGCTGGAAAAGGCGGGACTGGATAAAACAGAGATAGATTATTTTCTTCCCCATCAAGCGAACATCCGCATTATAGAGGGTGCGGCGAAAAGACTCGGATTGGGACATGACAAGGTTCTGACCAACATAGCGGAATGCGGAAATATGTCTGCAACGTCGATTTCGGTTTTGCTTGACGAATTTAACCGCAAGGGAACTTTCAAAAACGGCGATAAACTTCTGTTGGTGGCATTCGGCGCGGGTATGACAAGCGGCGCGTGCGTAATTCGGTGGAAGGCGTAAATAAAACTATTTTTTAAGGAGAATATACTATGAACACGTTGGAACAGCTTAAAGCAATCGTAAACGATTATAAGGGCGAAGAGGTAGACCTCAAAGAGGAAACCACGTTCGAAGACCTCGGATTCGATTCGTTGGATAAGGTCGAACTCGTAATGCAGGTCGAAAGCGAATTCGGTATCGAAATCGGCGCGGACGTTGCGGTGAACAATATCGGCGAATTGGTTGCCAAAATCGAGGAACTCAAAAAATAATGAAAGCTTTTTTGTTCGCCGGACAGGGCGCACAGAAAGTGGGAATGGCTTCGGACACCGTTCATATCGAAAAGGTGCGGAGTCTTTTCTCGCTTGCGGAAAAAAAGTTCCCGGGATTGGTGGAACTTATGACGGCAGGCGACCCGGAACTGCTTAACCGAACCGTCAACACGCAGCCCGCCATGTTTTTGGCTGACCTTGCGTATGCCTATAAAGCGGAAGAAGAGGGCGGCAGACCCGACGCGGTATGCGGCTTTTCGGTGGGTGAAATCCCCGCGCTGGTTTATGCCGGCGCGCTTTCGGAAGAGGACGGACTGGAAATCATCGGACTTCGCGCACGGCTTATGGACGAGGCAAGCGCGCGTAACGGCGGAAAGATGATAGCGGTCATAGGACTTGACGTGCAGACGGTGGAAAACATCGCGGCGCAGGTGGAGGACTGCTGGGCGGTAAATTTCAATGCGCCGTCGCAGACGGTCGTCGCGGTGGGACTGAGCGGCGCGGACAAGCTGTGCGGTCTTGTAAAAGAAAAGGGAGGCAGAGCGCTGCCGCTTCGCGTATCGGGCGCGTTCCATTGTCCCTATATGTCCTCGGCAGCGGACGGGCTGAAAGTTTTGCTGGAAAAAACGAGATTTTCTGCGCCTAAAATCCCCGTTTACGCAAACCTTACGGGAAAACCGTATGAGGGCGACGAAGACGCGCGCAAAGAACTTTTGTGGCGTCAGGTAATGAGTCCCGTTCGCTTTACGGATACCGTTGCAAACATGAAAGCGGATAAGATAGACGAGTTTGTCGAAGTGGGACCCGGAAACGTACTTACGGGACTGATTGCGAAAAATAAGTAAAGGCGGTATTTTTCCATGCTGAAAGGAAAAAATATTTTGGTTACGGGCGGAAGCCGCGGCATAGGCAGAGCCATTTGTCTTAAAGCCGCAAGCGAGGGCGCAAACATAGCCGTTGTCTATGCGGGCAACGATGCGGCGGCAAACGAAACGGCGGCTGCGGTCCGCGAATTCGGAGTGAGAGCGGAAACTTACAAACTCGATGTTTCCGACTTCGATGCGGTAAAAGAAACGGTTGCCGCGATAGCAAAAGATTTCGGAAGTATCGACGGATTGGTAAACAATGCCGGCGTAACTGCGGATACGCTGCTTTTGCGCATGACGGAAGCCGACTACGACAAAGTGCTCGGAGTAAATCTGAAAGGCACTTTCAATATGATAAAGCACGTTGCGCCGCTCATGCTTAAAGCACGAAAGGGGCGCATAGTCAATATGTCCAGCGTGGTCGGACTGAGCGGCAATGCAGGGCAGATAAATTACTCGGCATCCAAAGCCGGCGTAGTCGGAATAACAAAGTCCGTTGCCAAAGAGCTTGCGTCGCGTTCCGTTACGTGTAACGCGATAGCGCCGGGGTTTATCGGAACGGATATGACCGCCAAACTGACCGAGGCGCAGCAGCAGGGCATTTTGTCCTCGGTGCCGCTCGGGCGCATGGGAAATGCCGAGGAAGTTGCGGCATTGGCGGTGTTCTTGCTTTCGGATGCGGCGGCGTATATCACGGGCGAGGTTATAAAAATAGACGGCGGTTTGTATATATAAACCGCTTTGCCGCAGAAAAACAATGCGGTTTTCGATTCACGACAAGGAGGCGTGTGACGGAATGAACAGAGTGGCTGTAACGGGTCTGGGCGCAATAACCCCGATAGGGCTTTCCGCAAGCGATACATGGCAGGCGATGAAAGACGGAGTGAACGGCATAGACCGCATAACCAGATTCGATTTGACCGATTATAAGGCTACGCTTGCGGCGGAGGTCAAAGGTTTCGACCCCGCGGCATTCGGACTGGCGAAGCCGCAGGCACGTAAAATGGACCTGTTTACGCAGTACGCGGTTGCGGCGGCGGATATGGCTGTTAAGGACAGCAAAATAGAGGGGACTTTGGACCCCGAGCGTTTCGGTGTTTATATCGGCAGCGGTATCGGCGGCATAAGCACGCTTATGTGCGAACACGGCAAACTGCTCAACGAGGGCGTGAAACGGATTTCCCCGTTTTTCGTTCCGATGATGATTGTGAACATGGCGACGGGTATGATTGCCATGCGTCACCATGCGGAGGGACCTTCTCTTCCCGTGGTAACGGCTTGCGCGACAAGCACTAACGCGATAGGCGAGGCATATCGGGCTATAAAACACGGCTATGCCGACGCGGTGATTGCCGGCGGCAGCGAAGCCGCGATAAACGAGCTTGCGATAGGCGGATTTATTTCGTGCATGGCTCTTTCTTTTTCGGAGGACAAGGACCGCGCGTCGCTTCCGTTCGACGCTGAGCGCGGCGGATTCGTAATGGGCGAGGGCAGCGCGGTGCTGGTACTCGAAAATTACGACTGTGCCGTAAAGCGCGGAGCGAAAATATATGCGGAAGTGGTCGGCTACGGCAACACCAACGACGCCTACCACATGACGGCGCCCAATCCCGAAGCGAAAAGCAGTGCGAAAGCCATAGAGCTTGCCGTGAAAGAAGCGGGAATAACCGACCCCGCGAAAGTCTATGTGAACGCGCACGGTACGGGAACGGCGTTGAACGACAAGACGGAAACCGCCGCGCTCAAACGCGTATTCGGCGACGGCGCGTATAAATTGAAAGTCAGTTCGACAAAATCGATGACGGGACACATGCTCGGCGCGGCAGGCGCGGTGGAAGCGCTTGCAAGCGTAATGGCGCTTCACGACGGCGTGATACCGCCCACGATAAATTACCGTGTCAAAGACGCCGACTGCGATTTGGATATAACGCCGAACAAAGCGGCGAAAGAGCAAAAGGAATTCGCATTGAGCAGTTCGCTCGGATTCGGCGGACATAATGCGTGCCTTGCGTTCAGGCGCGTATAACTACGGGAGGCAGAGAACCTATGGATTTGAAACAGCTTAAAAATATAATGACAATGTTCGAGCACAGCGGCGCCGGCAAAATGGAAATAAGCGAAAGCGACGGCGTAAAGACCTTTGCAGTCAAACTGGAAAAGCCGTCCGACGCTGCGGCTGCGGCAGTCAAACCTGCGGCGGCAGCCGCCGCAGTAAGCGCGCCGAGCCCCGAGCCTACGGAAAAACCCGCCGCTCCGAGCGCGGACGAGGGCGTACTCGACTATAATCTCGTCGGAGAAATAAAGTCGCCCATGGTGGGCATATTCTATGCCGCGCCCGACCCTGACAGCGCGCCTTTCGTGAGCAAGGGCGACAAGGTGAAAAAAGGCGATACGCTTTGCCTTATAGAAGCGATGAAACTCATGAACGAAGTTGTCGCCGAGCGCGACGGAGAAATAGTCGAAGTCTGCGTGGAAAACGGCTCGCTTGTGGAATTCGGACAAGTCCTGTTCAGAATTTTCTGAGGAAACCGCTATGTTTACCAAAATTTTGATTGCCAACCGCGGCGAAATCGCCGTGCGGATAATTAGGGCCTGCAAGGAGATGGGCATTGCGACGGTTGCGGTATATTCGGAAGCCGACCGCGACGCGCTGCACGTCAATCTTGCCGACGAAAGCTATTGCATAGGTCCCGCTATGCTCAAAGACAGCTATCTGAACATGCCCGCGCTTATAGACGTGGCTGTGGGCTGCGGCTGTCAGGCGGTGCACCCCGGATACGGCATGCTTTCGGAAAATCCGCAGTTTGCCAAACTGTGCGAGGAATGCAATCTTAAATTCATAGGTCCGAACTGGCAGATAATAGAGAAAATGGGCAACAAGGACGAAGCGCGCAAGACCATGCGCGCGGCAGGCGTTCCCATAGTCCCCGGTATCGACAGGATAGAAAGCACGGCGCAGGCTCTTGCGGCGGCGGAAAAGATAGGCTATCCCGTAATCGTCAAAGCGGCGAGCGGCGGCGGCGGAAAAGGCATACGCATTGTGGAAAGCGCGGACGCGCTGGAAAATGCGGTCATGGCGGCGCAGGCGGAAGCAAAGAGCTCTTTCGGTAACGGCGCGCTGTACATGGAAAAATTTCTGACAAACGTCAAGCATGTGGAAATGCAGGTGCTTGCCGACGAATTCGGCAATATCATAACGCTGGGCGAAAGGGACTGCTCGCTTCAAAGAAAAAACCAAAAGTTGATAGAAGAAAGCCCCTGCCATTTAATGCCCGAAAACGTGCGCAAAAAAATGCGCGACGTCACGGTGAAAGCCGTAAAAAGCGTGGGCTATACCAATGCCGGCACGATAGAATATCTGCTGGACAGGGACAACAACTTTTACTTTATGGAAATGAACACGCGCTTGCAGGTGGAACATTCCGTTACCGAGTACGTGTCGAACATAGATATAGTCAAGTGGCAGATAAGAATAGCCGCAGGCATGAAACTCATATACAAACAGTCCGACGTGCGTTTGCACGGCACGGCGATAGAGTGCCGCATAAACAGCGAGGACTTCAAAAACAATTTCCGCCCCTCGTGCGGAAAAATTACGCTGCTGCATATTCCCGGCGGTCCGTGGGTGCGTTTCGATACGGCTATTTATCAGGATTATACGATACCGCCGTTTTACGATTCGATGATTGGCAAACTGGTGGTATGCGCGCGTGACAGAAACGAGGCTATACGCAAAATGCAAGCCGCGCTTTGCGAACTTGTCATAGAGGGCGTAAATACGAACGCGGAGCTTGCCGAAGCGATAATAACAGACGAAAAATTCGTCAGC
Source organism: Clostridia bacterium (assembly GCA_022793815.1). Classification (GTDB taxonomy): domain Bacteria; phylum Bacillota; class Clostridia; order Christensenellales; family Pumilibacteraceae; genus MGBC157735. The sequence continues at coordinate 67,278 of JAAWDP010000007.1, forward strand.
GGAAAATATTATACCGATACGATAGAGAAAGAAATAGAAGCGGCGAAAAGAGGCAAAAAGTTCTCTGCGCTTACCGACTGAAATTTTGCGGCGGACGGCGGTGTATAAGGAGAGTAGTAAATGGGATTCGATATAAGAAAATTTTTCTTTCGCAAACCTAATATCGCGCTGGAAGGCGGCGAGGACGACGCAAGCGCGTTTGTGCCCGAAAAAGCCGCAATCAAATGCGAGAAATGCAAGACGCTTATTTTAAGCGACGATTTGAGCGCAAACGGCAAAGTGTGCGCCAAGTGCGGCTATCACTTTAAAATGGGCGCAAGGGAAAGAATCAAGTATATAGCCGATGAGGGCGAGTTCGAAGAACTGTTTGCCGACGTGACTGCCGGCAACCGTTTGGATTTTCCCGATTACGACGATAAATTGGAAAAGGCGAGAGCGGCAAGCGGAGAAAACGAAGCCGTTGTCTGCGGAGAGGCGAAGATAGGCGGCATAAACGCGGTTTGCTTTGCCATGGAACCGAAGTTCATGATGGGAAGCATGGGCGCGGCGGCAGGCGAAAAAATAACCCGCGCTTTCGAGTATGCGGCAGAGAAAAAACTTCCCGTTATCGGCTTTGCCCTGTCGGGCGGAGCGCGCATGCAGGAGGGAATAATTTCGCTTATGCAGATGGCGAAAACCTCGGGCGCGGTGCTCAGACATTCTCAGGCAGGGGGGCTTTATATCAGCGTACTGACCGACCCGACGACGGGCGGCGTTTCCGCATCGTTTGCGTTCGAGGCGGACATAATAATCGCCGAGCCCGCCGCGCTTATCGGATTTGCCGGTCCGCGCGTAATAGAACAGACGATACGGCAGAAGTTGCCCGCGGGATTCCAGCGCGCGGAGTTTCTGCTCGGCAAAGGATTCGTGGACGCGATTGTCGACAGACGCAATCTTAAAAACACGCTTTCTTTCCTGCTTTCTCTGCACGAGGAGAAGACGGCGAAAGAAACAAACGACGAGGAGGCTGCGGTATGAGCGAACTTACGGCTTACGAAATATCCAAAAAGAGCAGAGAAAAAGGCCGCCCGACCGCAGTCAAATATATCGAAAAGATAACCGAAAATTTTTTCGAACTTCACGGCGACCGCAAATTCGGCGACGACAAATCAGTGGTCTGCGGAGTGGCGGAAATCCACGGTAAACCCGTTACCGTCATAGGCATAGAAAAGGGCGATTCGACAAACGAAAAAGTGCTGAGAAACTTCGGCTGCGCGCACCCCGAGGGCTATCGCAAGGCGTTAAGACTCATGCGGCAAGCCGAAAAATTCCGCCGTCCCGTGCTGTGCTTCGTCGATACGTCGGGCGCGTTCTGCGGCATAGACGCGGAAGAACGCGGACAGGCGGAAGCTATTGCCGACAACATTATGAGCATGATGGGACTGAAAACTCCCATACTGTCCGTCGTGATAGGCGAGGGCGGCAGCGGCGGCGCGCTGGCTTTGGCGGCTGCCGACGAAGTTTGGATAACCGAAACTTCCACCTATTCGGTCATTTCGCCCGAGGGCTGCGCGTCCATTCTTTTCAAGGACAGCTCAAGGGCAAAGGAAGCGGCGGAAGCGCTGAAAATGACCGCGCCCGATTTGAAAGAGCTCGGAGCGGTGGAAAAAGTTATAGCCGAGGACGGATTCGGCGAAGAGTTTTTCGAAAAACTCAAAGACGACATCGCGGCGTTTTTCGAAGAAAAATCCAAAATGAGTACGGATGAGTTGGTTGCGCGGCGGTACGACAGATTCCGCCGTATAGGTTGAGTTGTGCGGCAAAGGAGAAGATAGGGAATGATAGCAATAGTTACGGACAGCAGTGCGGGATATTCCACGGCGGAACTCAATAAAATAGGCGTTTACGCCGTGCCGCTGAGTTATATCTGCGACGGGAAAAGCTATGAGGAAAAGAACCGCGGCGAAAACGGCGATTTCACTTCCATAGTCGAAAGCGGACGGGCGAAAACAAGTCAGCCGCCTTTGGCTATGTTCGTCGATACGTTTTCCGCGCTTGTGAAAAAAGGCTATGACGTGCTGTGCATACTGCTGTCGGGCGGACTGTCGGGTACATACGCTTCGGCTTGTTCGGCGGCGAAACAGGTCGGAGGCAACATCAAAGTAGTCGATTCCCTCACGACAAACGGCGGACTGCATTTGCTTGTGGACGAAGCCGTAAACATGACGGTCGGCGGACTCACTTTGGACGAGATAGCGAAAAACCTGGAAATTCTGCGCAGCAAAACGGGCACGGTTTTCACCGTGGACGGACTGGACGACCTTATACGCGGCGGCAGACTTACGGCGTCGCAAAAACCGAATACCACGCTCAACACGCACCCGCTCTTTTCGCTGGGCGGCGGAATAAAATTCATAACCAACGTGCGCGGAGTGGCGGCGCGGTGCAAGGCGCTTGCCGACGCCGTTCCCGAAAACGCGCGCAGGATTTTCGTAATGCGCTGCGGCGAGGACGTGGACGTTTCGCCGCTGCTCGATTTGCTGCGGACACGGCACAAGGGAACAAAAGTGCATTTGAGAAACGTAGGTCCCGTGCTGTCGATTCACCTCGGATTCGGAGCGTTCGGCGTAGCGTATATAGCGTAGCCGCTTTGCGAATCGGAATCGGACTTTAAACGGAAAGTGCGGACAGGCGGACGGGAAACGGAAAAAAGAAAGAACCGATTTACGGAGAGAAAAATGAATTTTGCGGAAGTGAGAGAGGAGCTCGGAAAATATGCGGAGGCGGACTTTGCCGCATTCAGCGGAAAGATTATATGCACACAGTACCCGATGATGGGAGTGCGGACGCCCAAATTGCGCGAAATATCCAAAAAGACAACGCGCGAGTATTTGGAATCCGAGCCGAAATATTACGAAGAAGTCGTAATGCACGGGCTGACGCTGGGTGCGGCGGCTTTGACTGCGGAAGAACTGTTCGGCGGAGTCGAACGGTTTTTGTCTTTCACGGACAACTGGGGCGCGGTGGATATTTGCACGTCGTCCATGAAAGCTTTTAAAAAGGACAAAGAAAACTGTTTTGCGAAAATAAAGGAAATGCTTTTCGATAAGCGCGAGTTTCACGCGCGTTTTGCCGCGGTCGCAATGCTGGATTTTTATATGGACGAACAGCACATAGACGAGATTTTGGAATTGTATTCGCGCGTGGAAAGCGGACGCTATTATGTCGATATGGCTGTCGCATGGGGACTGTCGGTTGCCGCCGTCAAGTTTTACGGCAAGACAACGGATATGATAGAGAAGGGCGCATACGGCGACTTTGTGACGAAAAAAGCCCTTTCCAAATGTATGGACAGCTTCCGCATAACGCCCGAGCAGAAAGAACATATACGCAGTCTGAGAAAAAGACTGCAAAGCAAAAACAGGTAGATATCCGCCGCTCCAACCTTTTTGACGGTTTATTGGTCTAAAAGATAAATTGTTTGAGGTGGCGAAAAATGAATACAAAGTCCGCCGTTAGAGGAAATAATATCTTTTTGCATGTATGGACTGCAACGACGTGCAAAAGAGCCGTCGGCTTTTCGGTTTGAGCGCCGTTTAAACGGCATAGCCGCGGCGGTTTTGCAGATTGAATATTTACAGACAAAAATATCGATGGGTAAAGGACAGATTGCTTGTCTTCGGCTCACGGTTTGTCGCCACGCCGCGCGACAGCTTGTATTCGTTTGTTTTTTGGAAAGAATGTCATAGGCGCGAAAAAACGAAGGCGTCTTGGAATTATGTGATTACCGAATATCTCGCATACGAGTGCGACGGGGAACAGCGCAGGTTTATAGACCTTGTTTTCTTCCGCCGCCGCTCCGTTTCTTACGTAAGCGGCGAAATGAATTTGAGCGAGAGGATATGTTATGCTTGGGCGGATACTGTTTTAAGCGATTTGACGGGACTTGCCATGCAGGCGGGGCTTACGGAAATAGACTTGAAAAAAGAAATCGGAATTTGTACTTATGAGTTGAGCGACGAAAAATGGAGGGAAATAGAATCGGAAGTTTTCGCCGACACAACGTGCAAAACGAAAGATTTGAGAAGAGATGTGGAGGCAATGATTTTTACGGTTACGACGGGAATTTGCTGGCGAAGTCTGCCGAAAATTTACGGACCGTGGAAAACCGTTTGCAATAAATTCAGGTCATGGGTAAAGACGGGTTTGTGGGCAAAGATAGCGGCGCTGTTGGGAATAGACCGATAAAGCCGCGCAAAACAATAGGGGAGCAGCGCCGGAGCGACGGGAAAAGCAACCGTCGTTTTTTCAAATATCAGACCAAGATATTTGGACTTTGCCGAATCGGCGGCGAAAAAATATATACTAACAGTAAGGCAACAAACGGCTGTATGTCACTTGAAATCGGTATACTAACATCAGGTGAATATTGCTATGAATGTTTTAGTCGGATTTAAAGAAACTTTCAACGATTTGCTCAAAGAAAGCGAAAAGACGTTAGATGAGATTGCTGCGGACCTGCACACTTCGAAATCGGTGATTTCGAAATGGAAGAATCACACGAAAGATTTGAAAATGAAAAGTCTTATCAAACTTGCGGATTATTTCAATTGCTCCGTGGAATTTCTGTGCGGCAAATCGCGCGACCAGTTGAATTATACGCCGAAAGAATGTCCGCCGTTTTGCACGTATATAAAAACGGTGTTGGCAAGCTGCAAAGTTTCGGCGTACAAGCTTGTCAAAAACACTTCGATTTCGCGCGCGCAGTTTCACCGTTGGAGCAAGGGCACCGAACCGCTGCTTACAAGTTTGGAAACGGTGGCTGAATTTTTGGATATAACTTTGGACTGTCTTATCGGGAGGGACAGATGATTTTATAAATATTAACATTGTACAAAGGAGGGGCAATTGAAAAAAGACGAATTCAATAATTGTTTAAAGATAGTACATAACGGCGATATCGGGGGACTGAAAGAAATCTACGACGAGTATTACGAAAAATGCAAGAGCGAAGCAAAATACATACTCCGCGACGATTCCGAGGCTTATGACGCCGCAATGAAAACCATGATGAATATAATCAGGTATGCTCAGAGCAATCCCGACCCGCATGTGGAACATGCAGGCGCATATATGAGGCGTGCGTCGAAAAATGCAGCTTACGAAATGCTGCGAAGCGAAAAGAAAGAAGCCGACGTCAACATAGCCGACGTAGCATGTACTGCGGACAAAGACAGGTTCGAGGACAAGGTGTGTTTGAAAATAGCAATCGAAAAACTTCCCGCTCTCGATTTCCGGATTGCTACGGGGTTTTATTTCTACGGTTTAAGCATCGAAGAAATAGCGAATGACGTCGGCAAAGCCAAAAGCACGGTAAACGAGCATTTAAGTAAAATCAAAAAGAGGCTTGCGCGAGAACTTTCGGAAAATTAGAAATCTTCCAACCTTTTGCATTTTTTCAAAGTCTTATATGCGAACAACCGATGCGGAGGGCTACAAATGAAAAAAGTTTTGTGTGCGTTACTGTGCTTTTTGAGCGCAGTTTATGTTTCTTGCGGTTTTGCTGCGTCGGCGGTAAAAACCGATTTTTACGGCGCTGCCGAGGAAGAAGAAATTTATTACGACGTCCCGTCGGAAAACGCGGACGGCTACGGAGCGAAATTTTCGCAGGAATATAAGGCGGTAGATAACTATAAATACCGCGCTTATGCCAGCGTAGAGGAAAACGTGTTCGAGAACCCCGACAGAGCGCCCATTTATATCCCTTACGGACTCGATAGTTCTTGCGTGGTGCGCGCAGGCGGAAACGCCCTTGTGTTTTTCGACCGCAAACACGACGATTTGGTTCCCGGGTACACTTGGAACGGCACGGGTATGTACGGACCGCAAAACGAAGCGATTGACGAGCTTTTCGTCACACTGTACGACTATATGGAAACTTCGTCGAGCAGAGGGACCACGGTGGAAGGCTTTAAAAAGGGAATGACGAAATACGTCGAAGAAAGAGGCTTTAACCTGAAACTCACTTCCAATGCGGGGCGCTATTACAATACGAATTTCGAGGACCTTAAAATCCGTCTGAGAATACGGCGCGAAGTGGCGGTGGTTTTTTGCAGTAAATACATGCTTGTTTCGCCAGATATGGGATTTCACCGCGGCGCGGGTTTGGATAAAATAAACTATTACATGTATGAAGACAGACATGCAATGCTGGTTTACGGATACCGCGATATTTACTATTACGACGCCGACGGAGAGCAGATTGCGCGCGACACCTATCTGCTTGTCTGCTCGGGGTACGGCGGATTTATGAGCCGCGCAATGTTTTGCATAAACGAGTCGATAATCGACGATATTTATACCATTTATGTTTCTTAGGAGTTTAACGGCATGTTTGAGGACAGAAAGATAAGAAAAGCGCTGGAAGAGGAAATGAAACCCTCGAAATCGTTTGAACAGTTTTGCCTGGAAAACGGCTTGAACTATGTTCCCGCGGCGAAGCCCGCGCCTAAAAAGACGTGCAGACATTTGAAGTGGATTTTGCCGACGGTTGCCGGAGTTATCGCCATATTGGTTTGCGGCATATTTCTGCCGATGTTTATATCGCCCGTGAAATACTATTCCGCCGACGCCGTGGAAAGAGTAAAGATATCGCAGGAGGAGTTTTCGGAAAGCAAAGTCGCCGCCGTTCTCGATTTAAAAGGCGCTCAAACAAACAATGTAAGCAAGGTTTTTTCCAAGGAGACAAAGAAACGCTTTCTTGCCTATGAATTGCATGAATTGGTTTATGAAACATCCGAGTTCTCTTATGAAATGTCTTTGGTTGTAAGAGTATATAAAGGGTACTTGTTTTCATATTATAAAAACTATGAAAATCTAGAACAAAGCCTAATGGAAAACGAAATTATCGTTTCGTATCATGTAGAAGACGAGATAGCATATATAAAATTCAAAGAAGGAAAAGCGGAATACTTTATTACCTTGAACGGACACGGCGCTACGGTAATAAACGAAGAGAGCGTGGAGAGCTTTATTCGCAGTATATTATAATCGGACAAAATTTGAATATTTACAAACAGAAGCACCGTGCCGTGAAGGAGAGATTGAAGCGGTACGGGCAAAAACCGAATATTTCCGACAAAAAAGAGGCGGATTTATTTTACGGCACGGATTTTTGGGTTCGTTGTTTTCTCGCAGAACCGCCGCAGACGTGGGATTGGATTATCGCGGGATATATGGCGTTTTGGTGCGGCAGGGAAGCGCGCGAGTTTATCGACTGCATGTTTTTCCGAGAGCTGTCCGCGCTGCGCATTTGCAAACGCATGCACATAAGCGAAAGGACGTGCTATATTTGGCGCGAGTTTATTCTCAACGATTTTACGGGATTTGCCGTACAGTTTTCTCTTGCCGAAATCGACATCACGAACGGCTATTTCGAAGAAAACGAGGCGGCTTGCACGTTTGCTTTCGAAATAACCGACAGGCAGTGGAGCGCGGTGGAAAAGATACTCGGGTCGGCGGCGGTATACCGCTCGGATAAACTGCGAAAAGAAATCGAAGCCATTACGGCAGTCAAATCGGCGAACATCGCGTGGCGGGACATGCCGAAAACATACGGAGCTTGGAAAACGGTTTACAACAGATACAACGAACTTTGCAAGGCGGGAATTTGGACGGAAATAGAAGCCGCGCTCAGAGAAAACAGAAAATAAAACCGTTTGAAAAAAAGTCGGGACAAATTGCAGCAGTTTGTCCCGACTTTTTCGTTGTATAATAGAATTGATTCGACATATATCTTTTTTTATCGCGCAGTCGGATACAATTTCGAAACGGAGAAAAGAAAACATGAAAAACGAAAAGAATCGAGAAAGCGTAAAAGCGGAAACGGACAAAAGCGAACAGGCGGCGGAGGAAACGGTATGCGCAAAATCCGACGGTACGTGCGGATTGAAAAGCATAACGATAACCGACGGCACAAACTCGGGGCGGCGATGTCGGACGGAGTTCGGCGCGGACGCGGTGGTGGCATTGCCGAGCGATATCGATGCGGACATTAAGAAGATGTGCGGAGGCATGAGCGTCAAGACGGTTTACATAGGCAGCGAATTTACCACGGTTTACACAAGCGCGGAGTTTTCCTCCGTGCTGCTTTTGGTTGCGCCTTGGAGCGGCGACGCAAGAAACACCGCGATAATCGCCGCTACTTACGGCGTCGGCTCGTCCTCGTCCGCATATCTCACGCGCGTAAGAAAAACGGGACGCATGGACATGCGTTGGAACGGGAGAAATTTTCAGCTTGCGGCAAGCGATAAAGGCGCGTCGGGAGTGTACGCCGTAACCGTCATAGACGCTCACCGATAAAAAATCATTTTATTCTCAAACCCTTGGGGTAGCGGTTTTTGACGCCCTCGCCGCTTGCTTTGACAAGCCCGAGCGGATAGCCGTCGGCGCACACTATACCGTAGCCGCGCGCGGAAGTTTCGATTTGCAGCTCTTCGCCGCGAAGGTATGCCGACAGATATGCCGAGCCTTCGCGCCGAGCGGATTCGCCGCCCGATTCGCAAGGGAAATCGAACATGCTTTTGCAGGTCGTTTTCGTAAGCGACGCGACAAAGGCATGGTCGGGAACAAGCATGTTTTTAGTCGCCTCGGCAACCTTGACTCCTGCCCTCACCACGCAAAGTCCCTTTACGAACGGCAGCGGCGGACAGGCGTAAATCGCATCGCGGTAGAGGTAAACGCCGCAGCCGAGAGGTTTGTCGGACAGAGGGGACAGCAGTTTTTTCAGAGCGGAATCGTTTTTATACCTTTTATCGAAAGGCAGCGAAAATTCGGGCGGACGTTTGGACGCGCCGTTTTTTTGCATTACGCAGACAAAATGTCCTTCGCCGCCGCCGTCCTGCGGCAGTGCGCGGTAGGCGGCAAAGCGCTTGCTTTTGCGCACGAGCGTCAAGTGCGGACATTCGAGCGCGTCGAAACCGCCGTCTTTTATCAGCGGCTCGATTACGTTCTCGTTTTCCGTTTCGTTAAGCGTGCAAGTCGAGTATACAAGCAAGCCGCCTTCTTTTACGCAGTTTGCGGCGCACGCGATTATTTCGCTTTGCCTTGCCGCGCACGCCAGCGAGGTTTTTTCGTTCATGTTGTTCCAGGCGGCGGACTCTTTACGCAGCATGCCTTCGCCCGAACACGGCGCGTCCACGATTACCGCGTCGAAACTGCCTGCAAGCAGGGTTTCGAGTTTATCGGGCATCATGCTTGTTACGAGCGAGTTTTTTACTCCGAGCCGTTCGAGATTTGCCGCAAGGGTCTGCGCGCGTTTGAAATCGACTTCGTTGGAAACAAGCGCGCCTTTGCCGCCGAGCAATGCGGCAATCTGACCGCTTTTTCCGCCGGGAGCGGCGCAGAGGTCGAGCATGAGCGGAAAGGTACGCGACGAGATAATTTCTTTCAGCACAGGACGCGCCGCTTCTATCGGCAGCATTGCCGACGGTTCTTGCAGATAGAAAAGTCCGCCCTTGTGATAGGGGTGGTTTCCGTCCGTTTCGTCCGACACGATATACGCGTCGCCGCAGTAAGCCGATTCCTCTTTCAGCGACAGCGCGGCGGCGATTTCCCGAGGCTCGGCTTTCAGCGTGTTTATTCTCGCCGCGCGTTTGGGCGCGCCGTCAAGCGACGCGAAAAAATCCGCAAAGTCGCTCCCCAGACTTTTTTCGAGGTGCTTTTTCGCGGCGGCGATTAAATTTTTATCCGAAACAATCATGTATCAATTATACCGCAACCGCTGCGCAGAGGTCAACCGTATAAGAGCGCGGCGGCAGACCGAATTGCGATTTGCCTGTTTGCCGTCATGAATTATTTGACAAATCGCGCACAAACGTATACAATTAAACCGTGCGCTTTTTTTACGTACAAGCCTATTTTTTACCACGGAGAGAGTATGCGCGTTAATTTTTCGATATCGCCCATTGCCGCAAGCGGCGGAGTGTCGACGCTGATAAACAGTATTTTCATGCTTTTGGCAGGTCTCGGCGTGCTTATGACGGGCATGAAGATGTTGAGCGAAGGCTTGGAACGCAGCGCGGGCAACGGTATGAGAAAGCTGTTCGGCAAGATAAGCAACAACCGTTTCGCGGGCATAGGCGTGGGCGCGGTCGGCACGATACTTGTCAATTCGTCGGCGGCTACTACCGTTATGGTCATAGGTTTCGTAAACGCGGGACTCATGACGCTGTTTCAGGCAACGTCTATAATAATGGGCGCAAACATAGGTACTACGCTCACGGGTATAATAATAGCGCTGTCCGCGCCCGGATTCAGTCTGAGCGCGTACATGATGATACTTGTTTTCGTCGGCGTGCTTATGGGCATGATTTCCAAAAACGATACCGTAAAAAGGATAGGAGCGGCAATAACCGGACTCGGACTTATGTTCGTCGGTCTGTCGTTCATGAGCGACGCTTTCAACTCGCCGCAGATTTCCTCGGCGCTTACGAATGTGTTCGCGAAAGTCGATTTTCCTCTTTTGCTCATTTTGATAGGAATAATATGTACCGCGCTGTTTCAATCGTCAGCGGCTATGACGGCAATCATGGTTACTATGACGGGTGCGGGAATAATCCCTATGGGCAGCGCGCTGTTCGTGATACTCGGCACGAACATCGGTACTTGCGTTACCGCCATAATAGCGTCGTTCGGCGCGAGCACGAACGCGAAACGCACGGCGGTCATACACCTGCTTTTCAATTCGATAGGCACGTTTGTGTTCACGACGTTTATTTGGATATTCAAAGACGGAGCGGTGTGGCTGCTTTCCCGAATGTCGTCCAGCCCCCAAATGCAGGTCGCGCTGTTCCACGTAATTTTCAACGTACTCACCACCGCGCTGCTTGTGCCGTTTATAAAACCGCTTACCAAACTTGCAACGGTTTTGGTGCGCGAAAAGAAAGACTGCGACGATACGCTTAAAATGTACTATATCGACGACCGTATTTTACACAATCCGCCCATAGCCGTGGCTCAGGCGCTCAAAGAAGTGGTGAACATGAGCGAAATGGCGCGCGACAATCTCGACCGCGCGATGAAAGGCGTGTTGGAAAAGAACACGTCCGAGAAAGACAAGGTGTTTAAAGAGGAAGAAAAAATCAACTTTATAAATAAGGGCGTGGCGCGGTATCTCATAAAAATGCAGTCGCTTTCGCTCGGCAAGTCCGACGAAAAGCTTGTCGGCTCGCTGCACCATGTTATAAGCGACGTGGAACGTATCGGCGACCATGCCGAAAACTTTATGGAAGAAGCCGAGGAAATGGCGGCAGGCGGAGTTTCGTTCTCGCCGGACGCCGCCGCGGAGCTTTCGGAAATGTACAAGAAAGTGCGCAGTATGTTCGATACCGCCATATATGTGTTCGAAAACAGGGACACGGGCAGACTGAAAGAAGTTTCCGAAATGGAAAACGAAATAGACGTCATGAAGCGGACGCTGGGCAACAATCACGTGGAGAGGCTAAACTCGGGAAAGTGCAGCGTGGAAAGCAGTACGTATTTTTACGCGCTTATTACTGCGCTGGAAAGAGTTGCCGACCACCTGACGAACATAGCGTTTTCCATACGTTCGGCGTCGGGTTCGCAGCTGGAAGCCATGGCGAAAATCGCGGAAGAAAACGCGAAGAAACACGGCATGGCAGGTTGACTTTTGCCGCGGCAGGCTTTATAATAACGACAGTAATAAATCAAAGGAGTTTTTGTTTTATGATAGACAAGAAAATCGCCGCGCTCATAAACGAGCAGGTAAACAAGGAACTTTATTCGGCGTATCTGTATTTGGATTTCGCAAACTATTATGCCGACGAAGGTCTTGACGGTTTTGCGCATTGGTACGAAATACAGGCGCAGGAAGAACGCGACCATGCAATGATGATGCGCCGCTATCTTATAGACAACGGCGTGCGCGTGACTTTCGGCGCGATTGCCAAACCCGATAAGAAATTCGCCGATGCGGTCGGTCCGCTCAAAGCAGGCTACGAGCACGAACAGTACGTGACTTCGCTTATAAACAATATTTATTCTACGGCATTCGAAACAAAAGATTTCAAGACCATGCAGTTTTTGGATTGGTTTATAAAGGAACAGGGCGAGGAAGAGAAGAACGCCGAGGACCTTTTGAAGAAAATGGAGCTTTTCGGTCACGAGGCAAAGGGCTTGTACGCGCTCAACGGCGAGCTCGGCGCAAGAATCTACACGCCTTCCGCCACGGGTCCCGCAATGTAATAAAAACGACGTTAATCGACCGTTTCCGCTCTGTTGCGGAAACGGTTTTTCTTATATGCGTAATTTTTTAATTATTCTAATGTAATTTTAATGAAAAAACCGTTGACAAATAAAAGGATGTAGTGTATATTATATGCAGATACTACGTTATGCATAGTATACCGTTATGCGGAGTATAATGTATTATCGAGTAAAGTTTCGGTTGCGGATATTTCCGTGCCGAAAAAGGAGGTAGTCTTGGACGCGCAGTTAAAGAAAGGGCTGCTGGAAGTATGCGTGCTTGCGGCAATCAAGACAGAGGAATCTTACGGCTATAAGATAATATCCGACGTCAGTCCCTATATCGAGATTTCCGAGTCGACTCTGTATCCGATACTCAAACGTCTGGAAACGACGGGTATGGTTACGACCAGGAGCAAGGAACACAATGGCAGACTTCGGAAATACTATATGATAACCGAAAGGGGCAAGCGCAGAATTAACGAATTTGTCGAGGACCTTGACGAGTTCGAACGAGTTTACAGATTTATTTACGGGAGGTCGGATAGAAAATGACCAAATACGAATGGGAAACCGAACTTAAAAAGTGCATGTCCCGACTGCCGAAAGCGGAGCAAGACAGGGTGCTTGCTTATTATAACGAATTGTTTGCCGACCGCGCGGACGACGGCATGAGCGAAAAGCAGATTATAAACGAATTCGGCAATCCCGCCGACGTTGCGTTTAAAATCATGACCGATTACGGCATGGACGAACGTGCGCCCGATACAGAGCGCAAAATCGCGCCGCCCGACTTTTTCGGCAAAAGCAGCGAGGATATTACGCCGCCCGATTTCTGGGAAGGGCGCGGCGCAAAAAAGAAACCTGCTTTGCCGACGGAGAAACAGGAGCGCAAAGAGGAAAAGCGCGACATACGCGAAATGAAGCGTGAAGACAAAGAGGCGCGCAAGGAAGAGCGCGGACAGAAACGCGGCTGTTTTGCCACGGCGGTATTTTTAATAGAACTCATACTGTTCGGCGGTTTGTTCGCTGGCGCGGTGACGGTTATATGGAGCGTGGTCGTATCGATTTACGCGGTGGGCTATTCCTGTGCGGCAGGCGCGGTTTACAGCGTTTTATGCGCGGTCATGCCGGGACTGACGCTTGGGACGAGGCTGGTCGAGTTTGCGATTGCGGCGGCGTGCGCGGGTCTTGCGCTTGCGATAATACCGAACACCGTGAAAATCGCGAAGTGCGGCGCGAAACTGTCGGTCGGATGCTGGAAACTGCTGTTTGGCTGGTACACGAATAAGCGCACGGGCAAAAAGGAGGCTTAAAAATGAAAAAGGTTAAACTTTCCACGAAAATAGCCGCTGTCGGCATTGCGTTGGTCGTAGTTGCCGGTGCGCTGTTCGTAGGCGGAATGAGTCTGCTGGACTGGGATTTCAGAAAACTGGACAATACGGTGTGGACAGCCAAAGAATATGCGCCCGAAACGGAAACGACGGTTTTGACAAGCGCGGTAATCGATTGCGACAGCTCATACGTAAAAATAGAAAAGGGCGACAGCCTTGCCATACAGTATGAAGAAAGCGACAAAGTAAAATACGAAGTCGAATGTGAGGGCGGCACTCTTACGGTAAGGGAAAGAAGGCTTTTCAAATTCACGATGTTCGATTTCCACACGCCGAAAATGAGTATCGTATTGCCGAGTACCGCGTCGCTGTCGGTGAACGCGGTAAACGGAGATTTGGAAATAAACGATAACTCTTTCGTCGAGTTGAATATAGATATCGTAAACTGCGACATGTATTTCGACGGAATCGAGGTTGCACAAAGCGCCATAATCGAAACGGTCAACGGCAATGTAACCCTGCATAATATGACAGCAGGCAACCTGCGCGCAAACAGCATCAACGGCGATATTAAGGCGACCGAAGTGACGGTGAGAAATTATGCCGAATTGGGAACTGTAAACGGTGACGTTTCGGCGATAAAGTTCACGGCGGCAAATGTGAAATTCGAGACGGTCAACGGAGATGTTTATACCGAGGAACTGGCTGCGCGTGAATGTGAATTGGGAACGGTCAACGGCGAAATCGAATCTCGCGATAATCAGACGCGCGACTGGTCCGCAGAAACCGTCAACGGCAGTATAAACGCAAATTTCAAAGGTGAAGAGCGGGAATACAGGATAGAATGTCATACGGTCAACGGCAGCAAAAACATGCATGACCGCGAGGACGGAGAAAAAAGCATAACCGCCGAAACCGTCAACGGCGATATTGGTATTTGGTTTTCTCATTAGGAAAACGAATAAGAAGGAGAAGAAACAATGACTAAATACGAATGGGACAGACGGCTGAGAAAGTCGCTTAAAGAACTGCCTGCGGATGAAAGGCAGAGAGTGTTCGAATATTACGACGAATTGTTTGAGGACAAAATAGACTCGGGCGAAAAGGAAGAAGCGGTGGTCGCGAGGTTCGGCGAACCCGAAGCTGCGGCAAGAAAAATACTTGCCGACTACAATGCTTATCTCGGACGCGACGAAGCGGACGCGGCGAATACCGTCGCCAAAGAAAGCGAATATGCCGCCAAAGCCGATTTCGAAAGAGTCCGTCCGACGCGCGGTTTTTGCGAAGAACCCGATACGGGCGGCGCTTCGGCGAAAGAAGAGGTCAAAGCGCATGCAACCGAAAACAACCGCGGAGAAAGCGCGAATCCGCAAGCCGACCCGTTCGACGCAAATACGGACAATTCGCCGTATAAGGGCGTCACGAAGCTGAAAATCGACGTGTGCGCGTCCGAAGTGGAAATAAGACGGGCGGACAAAACCAATGTCGTCGTCAAAGAGGACGGAGATTCTTCGTGCAGCGTGGAACGCAGCGGAGATACGCTGTACATCAAAGAAAAGGGCACGTCGTTTTTCAAACTGCTCGGATTCGGCGTGCGCGGCAAAAAAATGCTAATCGAGCTCCCTGCGCTCGAATCGCTTTCGTTCGATTCGGTCAAGCGAGGCTGCAACGTGAGCGGCTTCGGCGGACTGCGCCGTGTGACGGTCAAGACCACCAACGGCAATGTGAGGATAGCCGATTGCGACACGGAATACCTTTCCGTCAATTCGATTACGGGCGACGTCTGTGTATCGGGCGGCAGGCATGATTCGGCTTATTGCTCCACGACAAGCGGCGACATACGGTTCGAGGGCGCGTCGGCGGTTGCGTTTACCGCAACTTCCATGAGCGGAGATATTGCGGCTGACAAAATAAGCGTTTCCGACAAAATGCATTTGAGGACCGTAAGCGGAGGAATCGATGCGGACAGCGCCGTATGCGGCAACGTCGAGTGTAAAACCGTAAGCGGAAACAACAAAGTCGTTCTTGTCGGAAATGCGGCGGATTACGGCATCAACGTGCGTTCAATCAGCGGACGCATAAATGCGCCGCGCGGAGGCGGCGACAAAAAGAAAGTGTCCATTTCGACCGTGAGCGGAACCATAGACCTCGACATAAAATAGCCTATCAATCAATTCCCCTTTATATACGGGAGAAGGAGCGCTTAAACGGCGGTCCTTTTCTCGATAACGCGGCTACTTTATGCTTGCATGCTTGACCGACGCAATCAAAGTGTGGTATACTAAAAAACCGAAAGCGATTTTTTACGTCGGAGAAGCAGATGGACACTAAACAGGTACTCAAAGCCATGACACGAGAGGAAAAAGCCGCGCTTGTGTGCGGTACGGGACGCGATTCCACTTTTTCCATACGGGCGCTGCCGTCGCTCAAATTCGTGTACGGCGGATTCGGACGCGGCGGCGTGAGAATGCCGTCGGCGTTTGCCTTGGCTTGCAGCTTCGACGAAAGGGCGGCATACGAAGCCGGACTCGAAGAGGGCAGACGCTGTTGCGCCTCGGGTGAACACGTTACTGCCGACGTGCCGCCTCTGCTGCCGTTTTGCGGCGAAAACGACGGCGGAAGATACCGCGGATTTTCGTCCGATTCCACGCTGACAATGTCTTTGGCTGCGGCATATATAGACGGGGTGCAGTCTACGGGAGTGGGCGTGTGCGCCCGTACTACTTTGTACGGAGGGGCGCTTTCGTCTGCGGAAAGAGCGCTGCTCAAAACCGCGCTTACGGGCGACGGGAAAGCGAAATGTTCTCCGAAAGCGCTGTTTGTGGACGGCGCCGGAAACGACGGTAATTATATTCGTTCGCTCGGTTTCAAAGGCGTTACCGTGTCCGAACTCGGAACAGTCGGGGACAGGGCGGCGGCGCTTGCGGGCGGAGTGGATTTGTCCATGCCCGGCGGCGAAAACGAAAAGAGCGGCATTTGCAATGCGCTGAACCACGGGAGAATAGCGGGCGACGGAGTTTTGAACGACAGCGCGCTTAGAGTGCTGGAACTCATAGACGAAACCTATGACGACCACGAATACGGACTTAACGAAACCGAACGCAGAAAAAAGAGCGTCGCGCTTGCGGAGGAATGCGCCGTACTGCTGAAAAACGATGCGGTGCTTCCGTTGAGCGGCGACAGAGTGACAATCATCGGATTGCAGGCGGAGAGCTTGCCGACGGGCGGTGAAGAGGGCGGAAAAAGCGCCTGCGTTTCGCTGGTGGAAGCCATGAAAGCAGACAGGCGCGTGCGGTTTGTCGGCGGCGGCACGGACATGGCGGAAGAGGCTTTGGAACAGACTCTGCCCGACGAAACGGTCATAGTGGTTATTTCCGTCGGTTCGAACGATTGTTTCGGAAATCCCCGAACACGGGATTTGGACGAGGAGAGTCTGGAACTTATAGAAAGGCTGGAAGAAAGCGACCGAAACGTAATCGCGGTAATAGCGGGCGGCGGCGAAGCGGATTTGTTCCGTGCGTCTGCGGCAAAAGGATTGATTTATGCGCCTTATCTCGGCGACGGCGGCGGCGAGGCGCTTAAAAAAATCATTCTCGGAGAAATCTCCCCGAGCGGCAGGCTGTGCGAGGATTTTTACACGGTAGACCACGGCGGAGAGCGCAGAGTAATGTTTCCGTTCGGGTACGGATTGGGCTACGGTAATTTTGTCTATTCGCAAATCCGAATGGGAAAAGCAGGCGGAAAAAACGCGGTGCTTTTGAATGTTTCCAACGACGGACGGTATACGGCGGCGGATACTTTGCAGGTTTATTACACGGACGAGAGCGGAGAGAAAAAGCTCGCCGCGTTCGAAAAAATAAAACTCCGCGCAAGAGAACGGCGGGAGGTCGCCGTGACTTTGCCGAGGCTGGGCGGAATAAGCGAATTGCTTGTCGGAACGTCGAAATCGGATATAATTGCGACCTTGTCTGTCGAAAACACGGGCTCGGAAATTACGCCGCGGCAGGAAAGCAAGCCCGTTCAAAAGACGGCGGAACAGAGCGGCGAAAAGATTTATTCATTGAACAGCGCATTGGGTGAGGTATGTTTCTGCGGCGCGGGGAAAGCGCTTGTGAAGAAAGTGAACAAACTTGCGCTCAAATCCGCGGACAACAGCAAAGACCGCGCGCTCATGCTGACGAATGCCGCCAAAAGGCTGCCTATCGCGGCGGCGGTTGCTCTTTTCGACGGAGCAGTGACAATGCGCGCCGCCCGTGCTGCGGTGCTGTCGGCGAACGGAAGAAAGTTCAAGGCTTTTCTGACGGCATTGGGGATTGGGAGCAAACATTAAAAACACATTAAATCGCGTTAAAAACCCGTAAATCCGTTTACTTTTTCCTCGGAAGAATATATAATTAAATAAGTGAAACAAGGAGCGCGTAAACGTGAAACTGCAAATAGACAGGACGGAAGATATAGCGAAATGCGTATACGACGGGCAGCTGCCGTACAATACGGCGGTGTCGGTGCCCATGGGTACGGAAGCCGTCTACATAAAAAACGGAACCGTAGCCGCGCTTTTGCGAGAGGGAGCAACGGTCGTAAACGGTGCAGGCGCGCTTAAAGCCGCTTTCACCAAATGCAAAGACAGTCAGAAAATTTTTTCCGTGAACCGCAGTAAACCGTTCACCGTACTGTGGGGAACGGGCGGCATAGGATATACGGGTAAAAACGGCGAAACGAAAGTGGCGGGCAGCAACGGTTTTTACCGTTTCACCACGGATAACGCCGCCGCTCTTTTAAGGCGGTTCGGATATGCGGACACGATAACGGCGGACGACGTTAAAAAGCAGTTAAACGGCGCCGTGACGGGAGCGGTCAAGGAAGAAGTGCTGCGTGCGATAAACGGGGGCGGCTATAATGTGGGAGCTCAGACAAGTGCTATTCAAGAATGCGTACAGCGTAAATTGGAGAAAATATTTGCCGATTACGGTTTGTTCCTCGATTGCATTGCGATAGAAGAAGTCACCGACGTATACGGAGGTGGAAATGGCGAAGAATAAAACCGAAGCGGCAAACAGGGAGGGCAATGCCAAAGTTTTGGCGAAACTGGCGGAAGTTCGGTCGGGGTCGGAAGATATGGCGGCGAAAAGACGTTTGCGCGACGTGGAAGAAAAACTTGCGGTTGCCGCGCCGGTTACCGAAACCGACGTGTCTTTCATCGATAAAGAAATTTTGCGGCTGCTGGACGAGTTTCCTTCGGTGGCGGCGGAGGGTGTGCTCACCGAGCGCTATCTGGAAAGAATAGAAACATTGTCGGCAAGACGCCGCACGCAGGTATAGCGGCAGCGAAAAGGAGAAACGGTATGGGACTTTTCAAAAAGAAAAAGAAGACGCCCGATTACGATGCGAAAGCACAGGAAATCGAACGCAATATTTGGGAGTTGGAGAATAAACAGATTGTTTATCTCGACAAAATGAAGGGAGTAGTCGCGAAGCAAGCCGAATACAAGCAGGCGGCAAAACGCGAGAGCGACAAAAATATGCAGAGGCATTATGCGAATCTGTTTCTCAATGCCGAAAAGGAAAAAGAGCAGTATGCTTATTTCATAAACGAAATAAGCAAAGAAATTGTTTCGAACGCCAAAATGGCGCAGCTCGTGGATACGCAGGCGCTGTTTGTCCAAATGGAGCAAATGCAGTCGCTTTCGCTGGAAGAAATCGGGCAGATGAGCCAGTCGATAACTTCGTCGCGGCAGAAACGGGAAGCGCTGACGGGACTGAGAAACGAGGCGATAGACAAAGCCATGTATCATTCGTCGGTTACTCAGCCGCAGACATTGCGCGCCGACGAGCTTTTGGGGCAGTGGGAAGAAGAGGACTTACAGGCGCAGCGCGAGGAAGAAAACAGGTCGGAGCGCGAGGAAAAAGAAGCCGCCGAACGCGAAAATTCTGCCGAGCAGGCGGAACAAAGAAATGTATCGAACGAGGAAGAACACGAGGACGATGCGGCGGAAGAATTTTTGCGCAGTCTTTCCGCGGGTGAAATTTAGCGGTTGCCGAAAAAATAACGGAGAAAGCCAAAGCAATGAGAAAGAGCAAAGAAGACAGGTTGGTACAGCAGCGAATGGCCGTGAATGCGACGATAGGAAAGATGCAGCAGTTTATCGCCGAGCTTGAGCCCAAAAAGCAGCTGTTTATCGATAAAGCGCGGCAGGCGAAAAAAATAGGCGCGTCGGGTCAGGAAAATTCGGCCAAGGCGGCTTTGAAACACGTTGTCAGTCAGCAAAGACTTGCCGAACGCATGCTCGTGAATTTCGAGATAATGGCAAATATGCGCGACCTTACCGAAATGAGCGGAGAGTTTCTGAACGGTTTGACGCTTATGGGCAAAGAGATGAGCAAACTGACTTCGAAGATGAATTTCGAATCCGGCGAAAAAGAGCTTTCGAAAGCCATGATAACGGCGCAGGTCCATACGGAAAAGATGACGCAGTTTCTCGACAGAATGAGCATGACGGTAGACTCGGGATTTGAGGAGGCGGACAGCGTGACGGACGAGGAAATAGACAATATAGTCGGCTATGACGAAACGGCGGAGCGTAGCGCGCTGGATGACGAAATAGACAGAAAACTAAACGATTTGGAAGGGAAAATAAGACAGCGGTGAATTCGGGTTCGGAACAAAACAAAGCGAGTATAGACGTATTCGAGTATATCGAAAAAGCGGCGGCGGTGCTGGAAGAAAAACGGGATGTTTTAAACCGCATTGCCGCGAGAATAACGACTCTGCTCGAAGAGATGTACGAGGACGTCGACGAAATGGTGTCCGTAACGTACCGTATAAAGACGGCAAACTCTCTTAAAGAGAAGATTGTGAGAAACGCGCTGTATAGGCAGTTTTCCGCGGACAGGCTTATTTACGATGCGTCCGATACGATTGGCGTAAGGCTGGAATGCAGATTCCTTGCGGACGAAAAGCTGTTGTTTTCCCGTTTGGAGAAAATGTTTTCCGTCGAGGGGACGGACGGGTGCCGCAGCGTAAAGGGCAGAAGTATATATCTGAAACTCGATACGCCGCAGCCCGAAATACAGAAAAACGGACTTTCTATTTACCGTATCGACGGATATGTTCTTTCGGGCGGCGAAAAGTATAATTTCGAATTGCAGATAAAATCGCTGGTCAACAGTTTTTGGTCGGAAATAGAACATAAGATAATCTACAAAAACAAACGGTTCATGATGATAGACAAATTCGTGAACGAACTTATGATGAGCATACATACGAACCTTGTCAACATAGACAGTCAGCTTCACATGCTGTTCAAGCGCTGTCTTAACACCGCGGGTATCGAGTATAAGGACCAAGTGGGGGATACGCTCAATCTTTTGATAAACGAAATTTATTCGCGTTTGGTGGAAGACAAGATAGGTTTCCCCGTTAATATAAAAAATTACAGCGAAGCGCTTGTGAAGTATGTGCTTGAATATTCGTCGTTTACTTCGCGCGCGGGAATGAAGCAGGCGACAATGCGGAGCATATCGGGCGAAAGATATGCCAATACGGTATTTGCCGTTATGAACAGACTCAGACGTATGGAATTCGACGATTTCCCCGTCGGCGAAAAAATAGAACTCACGCCGCCGTTCAAGCCCGAAACGGATTTGCAGCGCGCGATTGCCGAAAGGCTGCTGTCCGCAATCAACTGCGATTTTTACGTAAATACGTTCTTTCACATATTTTTCAACCTCGAAGTGGGCGACGACAGGCAGGATTTTCAATCTTATGTGGAATACTATGAATGGCGGATTGCACGCGGCAAGACGCAGGCGCAGTCCGTTCTGCTCCGCACGCTTGTCGAAAAGTCCGAACCTTCCGCCATGCTTTTGGAAAGCGGAATAGAAAAACTGGCGTCGCTGAAAGTCGCCGACTGAAAGCATAGCGGATTGCGAAAGTTTCGATAGAGAGAGGATTCGATGCTGAAAAAAAGAGTTACGATGAAAGACATTGCGCGCAGGCTCGGCATATCGGTCAACTCTGTTTCCCATGCGTTGAACGACGCATCGGATATTTCGTCCGAAACCAAAGAGAAAGTCATGAAAACCGCCGTAGAATTGGGATATAAGTCCAATATGATTAAGAGAGGCGAAAGGAGCGGAACTTTGCTTGTGGCGGGAATCTGCGAAAGCTTTTCCGATTCTTACTGCTGCGAAATACTGGATTTCCTGCGAAGCGAGCTTGAGGCGAGAGGCTTTGCTTTCAATGCGGTCGCCGCCGATAAATTTTCCAAAAACAATCTGCAAACTTTTTTGGCTCGCGGTGTAAACGGAATAATATCTTTGCTGTCGCCGTTTAATCTCGATGCGGTGGAGTTGGGCGTCCCCGTTGTCGTGTTGGGCGGAGGAAACGTGCCGACCGGCATGGACCTCGTTGAGTTCGACAACATTGCCGCAGGCGAAAATGCGGCGGAGTATTTTGAGTCGCTCGGCGTCCAAACGGCGGTATATGCGTACAAAAACCGAAGCGGAGCAAAGGAACGGTGCGATTCGTTTAAAGCGGCGGCAAGCCGCAGAGGAATAAAGGTAACGGAAATTCATGCGGATAAAAGCGCATCTGTGCCTTCCGAAGCAGACGCCGTTGCCGTGGATATGGCTTTGAACGCCGTCGATTTGCGCGGCGCGAAAAAAGACGTCGCCGTTTTCGAAACCCTCGGTCGGGATATTATAGACAGAAGCGAGGCCGCGGCTTCGGCGGCGGAAAGACTGAGTTTTTATATAAAAACGGGATGTATTGCTGAAAAAACCGAGCCGATTAAATTAAAAACAATTTTATAGACAGATAGGAGAATGTGTTATGAAAATAGGCGTGCTTACAAGCGGCGGAGATTGTCCTGCGCTTAATGCCGTGCTTCGAGGATTGGGCAAATATGTTTACGAGAACATTCCGAAAGCTGAAATCATAGGTATTGCCGACGGTTACGGCGGTCTTATCGACGGAGAGTACCGCAAAATGAGCCGTTCGGATTTTTCGGGGATTCTCAACGTAGGGGGAACGATACTCGGTACGTCGCGTCAGCCGTTCAAGAAAATGACTCTCAAAACCGACGACGACCCGGTAACGAAAGCCGAGAAGATGAAAGAAAACTATAAGGCGATGAAACTGGACTGTCTTGTGACTCTCGGCGGCGCGGGTACGCATAAGTCCGCCGCGCTTCTGTCTTCGCTCGGACTGAATGTTATAGGACTGCCGAAAACGATAGACAACGATATTTACGGTACGGACGTTACGTTCGGGTTCCATACCGCCGTCGAAATAGCCACCGAGTGTATAGACCGGGTTCATACCACGGCGGCGAGTCACGGAAGAACGATGCTTGTGGAAATAATGGGCAACAAAGTGGGATGGCTCACTTTATATGCCGGAATAGCAGGCGGCGCGGATATAATTCTTTTGCCCGAATTGCCGTTCGATACGGAACGTGTGTTGAAGAAAATAAGGGAACGTGCAGAAGAAGGCAAGGCTTTCTCGATAATCGCCGTTGCGGAAGGCGCAATGACGGAAGAAGAAGCCAAAATGAAAAAGAAAGACCGCATGGCGGCGCGTGCGGAAAAAGGGTATACGACGGTGACCGGCGAACTTGCCGGGCTTATCGGGCAGCAGGTCGGCGTGGATACCCGCGTCGTTGTGCCGGGACACATGCAGCGCGGCGGCGCTCCTTCGCCTTACGACCGACTGCTGTCCACGCAAATCGGCTCTTATGCGGGCAGTCTTATAAAGCAGGGGATATTCGGGGTAAGCGTTGCCGTCAGGGGCGAGCAAATGACTTACAACCGACTGGAAGACATTGCGGGAAAACAGAAAGCCGTGCCTGCCGACCACCCTTTGATAAAAGCCGCGAGGGACATAGGCATATCGTTCGGCGTCAAAAGATGAGATAAAAGCAAACGGAGAAAAGAATGGCAAAAAATATTTTCCGAGACGGCGTGTTTATGAACCGCGAATACAGCCACATGCTGTTTAACGACCGCGTACTCGAACAAGCCGACGATAAAAGCACCCCCGTATTCGAACGGGGGAAGTTCCTGTCCATATTTACGTCCAATTCCGACGAATTCTATATGGTGCGCATGGGGTCGCTGTACAATCAGATGACGCATGCTCCGTCGGCTAAGGAAAACAAGACGCATTTGACGGCAAAACAGCAGAGCGACGGAATTTTGGAAGAAACGAAAATCCGCTATAAGCGACGCGCCGAGGTTTGGGCGCGTCTTAAAAAAGATTTGAAAAGCGCGGGCGTCAAAGTGTCGGACGCCGACGAGTGCGGCGAAAAACAGAAGAAAGAGGCGAAAGAGTTCTTTTTTACGAAAGCCCTGCCGTATTTGAGCCCTTTGGTCATAGACTCCAAACATCCCATGCTCCGCTTCGCAAACAAGGCGGTGTATCTTGCGCTCGACCTCGTCAAAGGCGACAAGAGCATGATAGGACTTCTGCCCGTTCCCGAAAACCTGCCGAGGGTTGTGCCTATTAATTCGGGAAAGAAAACCTGCGTCATGTTGAGCGAGGATATCGTCGCGATGTTCGGCTCGCATTGTTTTCCGCATTATACCGTCAAAGACAGGGCGTTTATCCGTGTTACGAGAAACGCAGATTTCGAAACGAACGAGTCGGATGTGGATTCGGAATACGATTACGACTTTTCCAAGTATCTCAAAGAAAAAGTGGAAATGCGCGCGTCGCTCGATGCGGTGCGGTTGGAAATCTGCGGCGGCAGCGAAAAAATAAAAAATTTCCTTTTGAAAAACCTGTCGCTTAAAAAGAACCGCTGTTTCGAAGTGACGGACAGATTGGATTATAAATTTTTGCTTGATTTGGATAAATATGTTTCTCCCGATGCGGCGGCGGTCGGAAAATATCCGCCGTTTAAGGGCAGGATACCGAAATGGGCGGAAGGCGGCGTGATGAACGCGGTGCTGAAAAAGGATGTATTTTTGTCTTACCCGTTCGATACGGCGGATACGTTTATAAAGCTGTTGAACGAATGCGCCGAGTCGGACAAGGTCCGAAGCATAAAAATCACCATATACCGTTTATACCGTCATTCGAAAGTCGTGGATGCTCTTATCCGCGCGTGCGAACGGGGCAAAGACGTTACCGTCGTAATAGAATTGCTTGCGCGTTTCGACGAGGAAAGCAATATGTACTATGCCGATATTTTGCAGGAAGCCGGCTGTACCGTTATTTACGGCATGGGCAATTATAAAGTGCACTCTAAAATAGTGTCGGTGGTACTGGAAGAGAAGGAAAACGTCAAGTATATCACGCATATAGGCACGGGAAACTATAACGAAGGTACTGCAAAGCAGTATACGGATTTGAACATCATAACTTCCGATACGCAAATAGGCGAGGATGCGGCGATGTTTTTCCGAAATATCGCCGTCGGAGAAACGCAGTACGAATACAAAAAACTTTTGGTTGCTCCGCATACTCTAAAAAACGGTCTTATCCTAAGAATAGACAGACAAATCGAAATAGCGAAAAACGGCGGTAACGGGCGTATTGTCGCAAAGATGAACAGTCTGACCGACCGCGAACTTATTTCGAAATTCATAGAGGCGTCCGAGGCGGGCGTAAAAATCAACCTTATAGTCAGAGGGATATGCTGTCTTGTCCCCGGTGTCGCGGGAAAGACCGAGAATATAACGGTAAAGAGCATAGTGGGGCGGTTTTTGGAGCACTCGCGCATTTACCGTTTCGGAGAGGGTAAAGACGCCGAATTGTTTATTTCTTCCGCCGACCTTATGACGCGAAACATAGAGCGCCGCGTCGAAATAGCCGCGCCTATACTCGACGAAAAGATAAAATCCACTGTTTCGAAAATGCTGGAAATAATGCTTGCCGACAACGTCAAGGGACGCATGCTCACATCACGCGGCAGGTACGTAAAACCGCAAACCGCCGAAGGCGAAGAAAGAACGGACAGTCAGGAGTATTTTTTAAATCACGAAATATAACAAAAACGCCGCTTTGTGACAGCGGCGTTTCCTTTGTTCGGTATTATACGGATTCCAACAGCATTTTATCTGCGACCAGCGCGATGAATTCGCCGTTTGTCGGTTTTTCGTTGTGATTGTAGACGCGCACTCCGAAAAGAGAGTTTATGTTTTCTATTTTGCCGCGGTTCCAAGCCACTTCTATGGCGTGTCGTATTGCGCGCTCGACTTTGCTCGGGGAAGTATCGAAGCGTTCGGCTACTTCGGGGTACAGACGTTTCGTAATGCTGTTGATTATGTCGGGGTTGTCTATTGCCATTTTGATTGCCTCGCGCAGGAACTGATAGCCTTTGATGTGCGCGGGGATTCCGACGGTAATGAATATGTTCGTGATTTTTTCGTCGAGAGATTTGTTTATTTGCGGACGCGAAATGCTTTGCGCTTTGACGGCGGGCTGCGGCGTCGGCGCGGAAACGGACAGGTCTTTGAGACGTGCCGCCAAACTGTCCATGGAACAGGGCTTTACCATATAATATGCCGCGCCGAGAGAGGCGGCTTTTGCGATAAAGGCATCTTGCGACAGCGCGCTGAGTACCAAAACCCGCACCGATTTCGTGTCTATCTGCTCCAAAACCGTAAACCCGTCGGTTTTAGGCATGACGAGGTCCAATACAACAGCGTCCGGCGAAAGCGCATTTATAAGTTCCACCGCCTGTTCTCCGTCGGCGGCTTTGCCGATTATCGTAAATCCGCGCTCGCTCAGAGCGGCTTCGGTTTCTGCAAGAAACTGCTCATTGTCGTCTACCAACAAAATTCGATTGTTCATCTGCGTAATTCCTCTTTTTATTTTTATTACACTTAAAATTATACATGCGTCCGCAATAAATGACAAACGTCTGCCGAGGCGGGTTTCGCCGAAATAAAACGTATTAAGCAGTATTTTGTCGAATTGCCGAAAAGCACGTATTTTATAAATCGCACGGAGAACGGGTCGATTCGGGCATTATTGCGCAATCTGCAAAATGAAGCGAATAATTTTAAAACCAAGCGAATATTTTTATAAATCTTTATGAAAAATGCTTGACAAAGGGATATTGAAATTGGTACAATATACAGGCTACACTGATAGAGTGCGCTTTTCTTTTGCGTTCTTTTGTGCGGCGCAGGGCTTATAAGGTATGATGTCGAAGGTTACCGCGCTTAATTCACGGCTGGCGGCGGAGAACTTCGGCGGACCGAAAGCGGAAACGCGATTTTCCGCGGCTGTGCCCGAATCCGATATGTGTCGGGACTTTGAGGTTCGATTCGTTCGAAAACCGAAAGTCCGAAAATTTTGCCCATGGTTTTGACACGCGGATAGCAGTGGTACGGTAAAATGCTACGGAGGTAAGAAGTAAATGGCAGGACAGAAGATTCGCATTAAACTCAAAGCCTATGACCACAACGTCATCGACCAATCGGCGGCGAGAATAGTGGAAACGGCAAAGAGGACGGGCACCAAGGTCAGCGGACCGATACCCCTTCCCACGGACAGAGAAGTGGTGACGATACTCCGCGCGGTGCATAAATATAAGGATTCGAGAGAGCAGTTCGAGATTCTCACACACAAGAGACTCATCGACATTTACAATCCCTCGGCAAAGACGGTCGATTCTCTTATGAAACTCGACTTGCCCGCCGGCGTGGATATACAGATAAAACTTTAAGAGGCCTAAGCGGAGGTAAATAACATGAAAAAAGCTATTTTGGGCCGCAAGGTCGGCATGACGCAGATATTCGACGAAACCGGGCTGGTGATTCCCGTAACCGTAGTGGAGGCAGGCCCGATGACTGTACTCAGAAAGAAAACCATCGAGCGCGACGGTTACAGCGCGGTGCAGTTCGCTTACGAAGACGCAAGCGTCGGTAAAGGAAAGGACAAGCAGGTTAAAGGCGTGAACAAGCCGCAGATAGGCGAGTTCGAAAAGGCGAAAGTAAGTCCCAAGAGAATAATCAAGGAATTTAAGTTCGAAGACGCCGACAAGTACGAAGTCGGCAGCGAAGTTACCTGCGATATATTCGAAAACGGCGACAGAGTGGACGTTTCCGGTCTTACGAAGGGTCGCGGTTTCACGGGTGCAATCAAGCGCTGGAATTTCCACCGTTTGAAAATGTCTCACGGTACCGGTCCCGTTCACAGAGAACGCGGTTCCACGGGTGCGAACTCCACGCCGAGTAAGGTAATCAAAGGTTTGAAGATGGCAGGTCAGTACGGACACGAGAACGTGACCATACAAAATCTGACCGTCGTCAAGGTTGACAAAGAGAGAAACGTACTGCTTCTGCGCGGAGCGGTTCCCGGTCCCAAGGGCGGACTTGTTACCGTAAAGCAGACGGTGAAGAAGTAAGCGGAGGAGAGATAAATGCCTACTATCGACATATTGAAACAAACCGGCGAGAAAGCGGGAGTCCTCGAATTGGACGAAGCCGTGTTCGGAGCCGCATATAACGAACCGCTCATTCATCAGGCGGTGGTCGCGCAGTTGAACAATGCGCGTCAGGGAACAAAAAGCACGCTTACGAGAACCGAAGTGCGCGGCGGCGGTATCAAGCCGTGGCGCCAGAAGGGTACGGGTCGTGCCCGTCAGGGTTCGATACGCGCGCCCCAGTGGAACAAAGGCGGCGTAGTGTTCGCCCCTAAGCCCCGCGATTTTTCGCAGAAAGTAAATAAAGCGGCGCGTAAAGGCGCAATGGTGTCCGCTCTTTCCAAAAAGTATACGGACGGACAGATAGTCGTAGTCGACGAGATTAAACTCGCCGAAGCAAAGACGAAGGAAATGGCAAAAGTAGTCAAAGCGCTCGGACTGGAAAAGAACGTGGTGCTCTGCCTTACCGAAACCGACGCCGACGTCGTAAGAGCGGCAAATAATATCCCCAACGTAACCACGGTTCCGTGCGACCTCGTAAGCGTTTACGACGTAGTGGTCGGCAGCAAGTTCGTGGCTACGAAAGCGGCGATAGAGAAATTGACGGAGAGGTGCAAGGCATAATGAACGCATACGACATAATCAGAAAGCCTATAATCACCGAAAAGGGCAACGAAGGTATCGCAAACAAAAAGTACACTTTCGTTGTGGCGAAAGAAGCGAACAAGACTCAGATAAAGGCGGCTGTCGAAGAGATATTCAAAGTCAAGGTCAAGAAAGTCAACACCGTCAACGTGAGAGGCAAGTTCAAAAGACAGGGCAGAAACGAGGGCTACACCGCTTCCTATAAGAAAGCGTATGTGCAGCTCACCGCAGACAGCAAGGCTATCGAGTTCTTCGAAAGCATGGCGTAAGAGCGGGACGGTAAGATAAGGAGATAACGATATATTATGGCTATTAAGAGATTTAAGCCGATAACGCCGGGTACCCGTCAAAAGACGGTAAGCGCGTTCGAAGAAATAACTCGAACCACCCCGGAAAAATCACTGCTGGACGCTCAAAGCAAATCGGGCGGCAGAAACAGCAACGGCAGAATAACCGTTCGCCATATCGGCGGCGGAAACCGCAGAAAGTACAGAATAATAGATTTTAAGCGCAACAAAGACGGCATACCCGCGAAAGTAAGCGAAATCGAATACGACCCCAACAGAACTTCGTATATCGCATTGCTCACTTATGCGGACGGCGAAAAGAGATATATACTTGCGCCTCTCGGTCTTTGCAAAGGCGACACCGTGGTAAGCGGTCCCGACGCCGACATAAAAGCGGGCAATGCTCTTCCCTTGGAAAACATCCCTGTCGGTACTATGGTTCACAACATCGAGATGCAGCCCGGTAAAGGCGGACAGATAGCGAAAGCGGCAGGCAGCGCGGCTCAGCTTATGGCAAAAGAAGGCAAGTATGCGACGCTGAAACTTCCTTCCGGCGAAATGAGAATGATTCCCGTAACTTGCAGAGCCACCGTCGGTCAAGTCGGAAACCTCGACCATGAACTTGTGTCCTTGGGCAAAGCGGGCAGAAAACGCCACATGGGCGTCCGTCCCACCGTGCGCGGCGTCGTAATGAACCCTTGCGACCACCCTCACGGCGGCGGCGAAGGCAAATCGCCCATCGGCAGACCTACGCCGGTTACTCCTTGGGGCAGACCTACGCTCGGCTACAAGACGAGAAAGAAGCATAAGGCAAGCGACAAGTTCATTGTCAAGCGCATCAATTAGAGGTGATAAGAAATGTCAAGAAGCGTTAAGAAAGGTCCTTACGTCGAAGAACGTCTGTTTAACAGAGTCAAGGCGCAGGCGGACACGAACGATAAGAAGGTTATTAAAACGTGGTCGAGAAGCTCGACGATATTCCCCGAATTCGTGGGTTGCACGATTGCGGTTCACGACGGAAGAAAGCACGTTCCCGTATATTGCACCGAAGAAATGGTCGGGCATAAGCTGGGCGAGTTCGCGCCCACCCGTACTTTCAAGGGTCATGCCGGAGAAAAAACGGCTAAGGGAAGATAGGAGTTTGTTATGGCTAAGAGAATGAGAGAAAAAGCGGAAGTCCGCAAAGAAATCAATGAAAACAAGCGTCCCACGGCCCACGCGAGATACATCCGTATTTCGCCGACCAAGGTCAGAGTCGTGCTCGATACCGTCCGCGGTAAATCGGTCAACGAAGCTCTTGCTATGTTGAAGTCCACTCCCAAGGCTGCGAGCGAAGCCGTTTACAAGGTAATCGCAAGTGCGGCGGCGAATGCCGAACACAACAAGAATATGTCGCGCGACGACCTTTACGTTGCGGAAATATTCGCCGATTGCGGTCCCATTCTTAAAAGAATGAATCCCGTATCCAAAGGCAGAGGTCACCGCATCAATAAGAGAACCAGCCACATAACGGCGATACTCGATACCGTAAAGGAGGTCAAGTAATGGGTCAGAAAGTCAATCCCCACGGACTCAGAGTGGGTGTAATAGACGGTTGGAACGCACAGTGGTACGCAGGCAAAAAAGATTTTGCCGACAACCTTTACGAGGACTATAAGGTCCGCAGTTATATCAAAAAGCAGTATTATGCATACGGCATTTCCCGCATCGCGTTCGAACGCGCTCAGGGTAAACTGATAATCAACGTCCATACGTCGAAACCCGGTATGATAATCGGACAGAAGGGCGCGGGCGTGGAAAAACTCAAAAAAGAAATCACGGCAATGGTCAAGAACAAGACGGTAAGTCTTAACATTCTCGAAGTGAAGCGTCCCGATATGGACGCGACGCTGGTTGCCGAGAGCGTGGCGGCGCAGCTTGAAAAACGCAGTTCGTTCCGCCGCACGATGAAACAGGCTATGAGCAGAGTCATGAAGAGCGGCGCCAAGGGTGTCAAAATCATGGTGTCGGGACGTCTTGACGGCGCGGAGATAGCCAGAAGCGAACACTATCACGAGGGCTCGATACCCCTTCAAACGCTGAGAGCCGACATCGATTACGGTACGGCGGAAGCGCACACCACGTTCGGTATAATCGGCGTCAAAGTGTGGGTGTATAAGGGCGAAGTTTTACCTAAGCTTGCCACCTCGGAAGGAGGACAGAAGTAATATGTTAATGCCTAAGAGAGTTAAGCGGCGCAAAGTGCAGCGCGGCAGAATGAAAGGTAAGGCAAACAGCGGCAACGTGGTGGCATACGGCGAGTTCGGTCTTGCTTCCATGGACCCGGGCTGGATAACGTCGAACCAGATAGAAGCGGCGCGTATCGCAATGACCAGATACATCAAGCGCGGCGGACAGGTGTGGATAGATATTTTCCCGCATAAACCCATAACGAAAAAACCTGCCGAAACCCGCATGGGCAGCGGTAAAGGTTCCCCCGAATATTGGGCGGCTGTCGTCAAACCCGGCAGAGTTATGTTCGAAATCGCGGGCGTTGCGGAGGATGTAGCGAGAGAGGCTCTTCGCCTTGCGTCTCACAAGCTCCCCGTGCGTTGCAAGATAGTCAAGAAAGAAGAAGCGGTTCAGACTTTAAGCGCCGGCGAGGAGGTTGAAGAATAATGAAAGCCAAAGAGATTCATGCTCTGAAAGACGAAGAGTTGAAAGTCAAACTCGGCGAGTTAAAACAAGAACTCTTCAATTTGCGCTTTTCTCACGCAACCGGTCAACTCAATAACCCGATGCAGCTGGCGAAATGCAAGAAAGACATAGCGCGCATCAAGACTGTTATGCGCGAGCGCGAACTTAAAGCAAAGGTCTAAGGAGAGAGCCATGGAAGAAAGAAATAACAGAAAGGTAAGAGAGGGCATTGTAGTCAGCGATAAAATGGACAAGACGATAGTCGTTGCCATCCGCGACAAGGCAAAGCATCCGCTCTACAAAAAGACCATAAACAAGACGAAGAAACTGAAAGCGCACGACGAGAACAACGAATGCGGTATCGGCGACAGAGTCGAGATAACGGAAACCAGACACTTGTCCAAGGACAAATGTTGGAGACTTTCCAAAGTCATCGAGAAGGCGAAGTAAGCCGCGCTTTGTAAGCGCGTAAAGTCCGGATGGGGCAAACCGCGTCCGGCGCGAAAACGAAACGGAGTATAAAGTATTATGATACAACCCCAGACATATCTGAAAGCCGCCGATAACAGCGGCGCCAAAGAGTTAATGTGCATAAGAGTGCTGGGCGGCTCGTTCAGGCGTAGCGGCAATATCGGCGACGTAATAGTCGCTTCGGTAAAATCCGCAAACCCCGGCGGCGCCGTCAAAAAGGGCGACGTCGTCAAAGCGGTCATCGTTCGCACAAACAAGGGCGTAAACAGACCCGACGGTTCGCATATAAGATTCGACGACAATGCGGCGGTTATCATCGATAACCAGAAACAGCCGCGCGGCTCGCGTATCTTCGGACCGATAGCAAGAGAACTGCGTGACAAAGATTATATGAAAATTATATCTTTGGCGCCGGAAGTGCTCTAAGAGGAGGCAGCGATAGCGATGAGTTTGAATGTAAAGCAAGGCGATAACGTAGTCGTCATAGCAGGCAAAGACAAAGGCAAGACAGGCAGAGTGCTGTCCGCAAATCCGTCGGCGGAAACGGTTAAGGTCGATAATGTCAATATTATCACGAAACACCGTAAGCCCCGCGGACCTCAGCAGCCCGGCGGAAAAACCACCGAGCCCGGAAATATCCACGTCAGTAACGTGCAGATAATCTGCCCGTCGTGCAATAAGGCGACGAGAGTCAAAGCCGGCGAAGCGGAAGGCAAGAAAGCGCGCGTCTGCGTGAAATGCGGTGCGTCTTTGGACGCAAAGGCAAAGGTAGACAAGAAAAAGAAATCCGCCAAGGCGGAAACCGAAACCGTTGCCGAAAAGAAACCCGCTAAAAAGACCGTGAAAAAGGTTAAAGAAGAAACCGAAACGGTAAAAGAGGAAAAGGCCGTCGATACGGAGAAGAAACCCGCGAAGAAAAAGGCGGAAAAAGCTCCCGAAGCGCAGGAGAGTAAGTAGGAGGACGTATGGCAGAAAAAACGAAAACGGCTGCGGTTGCCGATAACGGAAGAAACCGCCTCAAAAAGAGATACATCGCCGAAATATTGCCCGCTCTTATGAAAGAAAAGGGTTATAAAAACGTCAACGAAGTTCCGAAGCTCGAAAAAATCGTATTGAACATGCGACTCGGCGACATTAAAGACAATTCCAAATCGATACAGATGGCAACCGCCGAACTCGAAGCGATATGCGGACAGAAAGCGGTTATCGCAAAGGCAAAGAAATCCGTAGCGAACTTCAAACTTCGCGAGGGACAGCCGATAGGCATAAAAGTCACATTGCGCGGCAACAGAATGTACGAGTTTTTCGATAAGCTCGTGTCCATAGCGCTTCCGCGTGTGCGCGACTTCCGCGGTATTTCAGGAAAATCGTTTGACGGACGCGGCAATTATGCGCTCGGCATAAAAGAACAGATAATATTCCCCGAGATTTCCTACGAACAGGTAGAGAAAGTCAGAGGATTCGATGTTTGCGTAGTTACGACGGCAAAAACCGACGACGAAGCAAAGACGCTCCTTGCCAAGCTTGGAATGCCTTTCAAGAACTAGCAGGGAAAAGGAGAAAATAGAACATGGCAAAGAAAGCACTTGTAAACAAGCAGAAGAAGCCGGCTAAATTTTCCACCCGCGAGTATACGCGCTGCAATATCTGCGGCAGACCTCATGCGGTATTGAGAAAGTACGGCATTTGCAGAATTTGTTTCCGAGAGTTGGCGTACAAGGGAGAGATTCCCGGCGTCAAGAAATCGAGTTGGTAAGGAGGCGTTTGAAATTATGGTAACGACAGACCCGATAGCGGATTTGCTCACAAGAATAAGAAACGCTCTTACCGCGCGTCACGATACGGTGGCGGTACCCGCTTCCAAAATGAAGAAAGCGATAGCGGATATTCTTGTAAACGAAGGATATATCAAAAGTGCGGAGACCGTCGACGTAGACGGACATCCGAACATTCTCATAACGCTTAAATACGGCGCAAAATACGAAAGCGTGATAAGCAATCTCAAACGTATCAGTAAGCCCGGTCTCAGAGTTTACGCGGGATACGAAGATTTGCCGAAGGTTCTCGGCGGTCTCGGAATTGCCATCATATCGACGAATAAGGGCGTTATGACGGATAAAGACGCAAGAAAAAACAAAGTGGGCGGCGAAGTGCTTGCCTACGTATGGTAACGGCAGGGAGGTAGAATTATGTCGAGAATAGGCAGAATGCACATTGATATCCCCGCCGCGGTAAAGGTTAAATTCGAGGGCGGCGTTGTGACCGTCGAAGGTCCCAAAGGAACGCTCTCGCAGAAGATTGCCGACAAGCACATAAATCTCGAATTCGAGGGGAACGTGCTTAACGTCGTCAGGGATTGCGAAGAAAAAAGCGTAAAGGCAAAGCACGGACTGTACCGTCAATTGATTGACAATATGGTCAAGGGCGTGGAAACCC
The DNA here is from genome assembly GCA_022793815.1 of Clostridia bacterium. Classification (GTDB taxonomy): domain Bacteria; phylum Bacillota; class Clostridia; order Christensenellales; family Pumilibacteraceae; genus MGBC157735. The sequence continues at coordinate 101,748 of JAAWDP010000007.1, forward strand.
CGTTTGTCAAAACGCTTATCATACAGGGTGTCGGTTATAAAGCGCAGGTAAGCGGCAATAAACTTGTCATGAACCTCGGTTACAGCCATCCTGTCGAATTCACCGCTCCCGAAGGAATAACGCTGGCTTGCCCCGACGCCAACACCGTTACGGTAACCGGCATAAACAAAGAACTGGTCGGACAAACGGCGGCGAATATTCGTTCTAAGCGTCCCGTCGAGCCCTATCACAACTACGGTCTGCATTACAGCGACGAAGTTGTTGTGAAGAAAGAGGGCAAGACTGCGGGTAAATAGGAGTAATACGGTATGATAAACAAGGCTAATAAAAACGAGGTAAGACTTAAACGTCACAAGCGCGTCAAAGACAGTGTCAGAGGCACTGCGGCGCGTCCCAGACTGTCGGTTTACAGAAGTCTGTCCAACATTTACGTACAACTCATAGACGACGAAGCAGGTAAGACGCTTTGCTCGTCCTCCACGATTGCCCGCGGCATGGATGTTAAAGGCAAGAGCAAGACGCAGGCGGCAGAGGCTGTCGGTGCGGACATTGCGGCAAAGGCCCTCAAACTCGGTATCGGCGAGGTCGTATTCGACCGCGGCGGATACCTTTACACGGGTCGCGTCAAGGCTATCGCGGAAAGTGCGCGGCAAGCCGGATTGAAGTTTTAAGGGAGGCTACGTAAAATGGCAAGACGTGAACGTGAAGAAGTCAAAGTCGACGACGGCATCAAAAGCAAACTTGTCGGCGTAAACAGAGTAAGCAAAACCGTCAAAGGCGGTCGCAATATGCGTTTCTCCGCACTGGTAGTCGTCGGGGACGGCAAAGGCAGTGTCGGACTCGGCATGGCGAAAGCAGCGGAAGTTCCCGAGGCTATCAAGAAAGCGGAAGGACTTGCGCGCCGCAGCATGGTCAAAATACCTCTTTCGGAAACGACGATACCCCACGAAGTAATCGGTGTTTTCGGAAAAAGTCAGGTGCTTTTGAGACCCGCTCCCGAAGGTACCGGCGTTATAGCGGGTTCCAGCGCGAGAAGCGTGGTCGAGCTTGCGGGAATAAGGAACATCACGACGAAGAGTTACGGTTCCAGAAATCCCGTCAACTGCGTCAAGGCTACTCTTGCGGGTTTGAAGCAGCTTCGCTCGCCCGAGCAGATTGCGGCGCAGCGCGGTAAGACGGTAGAAGAAATCCTCGGTTAGTCCGATGACGCCGAACCGCGCACGCCGAAATGCGAAGACGGTTAAGGAATTCGGACGGAATATAATTGAACAGGAGGTCATATTCGAATGGCTGAAAAGAAATCGGCTGAAAAGAAAGCCGAAAACAAAAAGTTGAAGATAACCCTTGTTAAGAGCACCATAGGTCGCTTGGAAAAGCAGAAACGCACGGTGAAGGCGCTCGGGTTGAAAAAGATAGGCTCCGTTGTAGTCAAAGAAGATACTCCCGCAATGCGCGGCATGGTTTTCGTTGTCAAGCATTTGGTTGAAGTAGAAGAAATCGGAGCATAAGTAAAAAGGAGAACCGACTCATGGAAATTCAGGATTTGTCTCCCGCGGTAGGCGCGAGAACCTCGAAAAAAAGATTGGGCAGGGGCATAGGTTCCGGGCTCGGAAAGACAAGCGGTAAAGGTCACAAGGGTCAGTGGGCTCGCAGCGGCGGCGGAGTGCGTCCCGGTTTCGAAGGCGGTCAGATGCCGCTTGCCCGCAGATTGCCCAAGGTCGGATTCGACAACCGTTGGAAAAAGGTTTACAACGTTGTCAATCTCGGCGATTTGGAGCGTTTCGAAGACGGAACAGTCGTGACGGTCGAGCTGCTTAAAGAAGCGGGTGTTATTTCGAAAATCGAACCGTATGGTCTTAAAGTTTTGGCAGACGGCGAACTTACGAAAAAATTGACAGTCAAGGCGGCTAAGTTCAGCAAATCCGCAGCGGAGAAGTTGGAAAAGGTCGGCGGAAAAGCCGAGGTATTGTAAGATGTTTCGAACGCTCGTCAATGCATTCAAAAATAAGGATATCAGAAAAAAGATTTTCATTACGATTGGATTGCTTCTGATATACAGGCTCGGTTGCTGGCTGCCCGTTCCGGGAATAACTACCGAGTGGTATTCCGCACAACACGACGGGGATACGTTCCTCGGACTGCTGTCCGCCATTACGGGCGGCGCGCTTCAAAACGGAGCGTTCCTTGCCATTGGTATATCGCCGTATATCAACTCCTCGATTATCGTTCAGCTTTTGACGATAGCGATACCCAAACTCGAAGAGTGGAGCAAACAGGGCGACGACGGCAGAAAGAAGCTTGCAACCGTTACGAGAATAATGACATTGGTGCTTGCAGTTGCTCAGGCAACCGGTATTGTTGTCAGCATGGCGGGAAGCAGCGGTATTTCCACCGCAATATTCGGAGCGAAAACCCCGCTGTGGCTTATCGCGGCATTTGTTGCCGTAATTCTTATCGCGGGTTCGATGTTCACGATGTGGCTCGGCGAGAGGATAACCGATTACGGTATAGGCAACGGTATTTCGCTTCTCATTTTCGTAGGAATACTTTCCACGGCAGGTCAGAGCATAATCTCGGTTATTACCCGTATTCCCACCGAAGATACCGCAATTTGGGAGCTTATCGGTTTCCTTGCATTGGTTATCGGCATATTTGCGTTCATCGTATTCATCGACGGAGCGGAAAGACGTATTCCGATACAGTATGCGAAGCAAATAAAGGGCAGAAAACAGTACGGCGGTCAGAGCACGAACATTCCCATCAAAATCAATGCCGCAGGCGTGCTGCCCATAATATTCGCAACTGCGATAATCACATTCCCCCAGCTTATATGTTCGATATTCGCGCCTAACAGCGGATTCTATGCCTGGTGGATGAAGTGGCTGGGCGCGGGCACTCCGATATACTTCGTATTGACGGGTCTGTTGATATTGTTCTTCTCGTTCTTCTACGCGCAGATACAGTTCAACCCCGAAGACGTTGCGAGAAACATTCAGCAGTACGGCGGATTCATTCCGGGTATTCGTCCCGGCAGACCCACCAGCGAATATTTGGCTCGCATAAGCAAGCGTCTTACTTTGTTCGGAGCTATATTCCTGGCGTTTATCGCAATAGTGCCGTCGGTTATCTTCTCGATAGTGCTGAAAGACGCGACTCTTGTAAACGCGTTTTCGGCGACGGGACTTTTAATCGTCGTATCGGTTGCGCTCGAATTCGACAAGCAACTTGAAAGCCAGTTGATGATGAAACAGTATAAAGGTTTCTTGAAATAGTTTAAGGAGTCAGCCATGAAACTTGTATTACTCGGTGCGCCCGGAGCGGGCAAGGGTACGCAGGCAGTCAGAATAGCCGAGTATCTCAAAATCCCGCATATATCGACGGGCGACATATTCCGTAAAAATCTGAAAGAGGAAACGGCTGTCGGACTCAAAGCCAAAGCCTACATCGACAAGGGACAGCTTGTCCCCGACGAGGTTACTTGCGAAATAGTTGAACTCAGACTCAAAGAGGCCGATTGCAAAAACGGATTTCTGCTGGACGGGTTTCCCCGTAATTTGCAGCAGGCAAAGGCTCTCGATAAAATGACTTCGCTCGATAAAGTCGTAAATCTCGACGTGGATTTGAAAGCGCTTGCAGGTCGTCTTACGGGACGCAGAGTGTGTGACAAGTGCGGCGAAAGCTATCATATAAGTACGAAAAAAGACGAAGTCTGCGACAAGTGCGGCGGCAAGCTGTATCAGAGAGCGGACGACACCTTGGAAACGGTGAATTCGCGCTTGGAAGTTTATTCCGCGAGCACCGCGCCGTTGATAGAATATTACAAAGATAAAGGTATACTTGTCGACGTCGACGGAATGCAGTCGATAGAACAGGTGTTCGAATCCGTTAAGAAGGTTCTGTGATGATAGCCGTAAAGACGGAAGAAGAACTGGCGAAGATGCGGGTAAGCGGTAAGATTGTCGGCGACACTCTCCGCATGATAGAGCCTTATGTCAAGCCCGGTGTTTCCACAATGGAACTGAATTCTGTCATAGAAGAATTCATACGCAGTGCGGGAGCGATACCTTCGTTCAAAAATTATAACGGTTTCCCCGCGGCGTCCTGCATATCCATCGATGACGTCGTAGTACACGGAATACCTTCGCTGAGAGTGCTTAAAGAAGGCGAAATAGTCAGTATAGACGTCGGAGCGCTCAAAGACGGATTTCACGGCGATGCAGCCAGGACGTTTGCGGTCGGCAGAATAAGCGACGAAAAACGAAAACTGGTCGAAGTTACGAAAGAATGTTTTTTCGAAGGCATCAAACAGGCTCGCGAAGGCGCGCGGCTCGGCGACATATCGTATGCGATACAGAAGCATGCGGAAAAGCACGGGTACGGCGTGGTTCGCGAAATGGTGGGTCACGGTATCGGCAGACATCTGCACGAGCCCCCCGACGTGCCGAATTACGGCAATGCCGGCAGCGGACCCATTTTGAAAGCAGGCAACTGTCTGGCAATCGAACCCATGATAAACCTGGGAACGGCGCGGATAACGATAAGCAGTGCGGACGGCTGGACTTGTAGGACAAAGGACGGTTTTGCAAGTGCGCATTACGAAAACACCGTAATCGTCGGCAAAGAAGGCGCCGAGATATTGACGCTGTGATGTGCGCCGTCGGGCAAGAGGTAATAAAGTGGACGAAGAATTGGCGTTAAAAACGGCGGTAAGCCTTAAAGGACACGACACGGGTCGAAGATACGCGGTTCTTTCGGCGGCAGGTGCGGACTTCGTACTGGTTGCCGACGGCAAGTACAGAAAACTTGACAATCCAAAGCTTAAGCGGTTAAAACATTTGCGGATAGACGGAGATATTTATCTCGGTGCAAAAGAATTGACCGACGAAAAGTTGAAGAAAGTATTGAAAAATTAGTCGGAGAGGAGTTTTATGCCGAAGGAAGACAACATAGAAGTAGAAGGCGTAGTTGTCGAATGCCTCAGAAACGCGATGTTCAAAGTCAGACTGTCGAACGGACACATTGTTTTGTGTACAATTTCCGGTAAGATAAGGATGCATTACATCAAAATTCTTGTAGGCGACACCGTCAAACTGGAAATGTCGCCGTATGACCTTACCAAAGGACGCATAACTTACAGACACAAAAATTAAATCATAGTAAACCATAAACAGGATTTAGGAATTGAATTCCATGGAGGATAACAGCAATGAAAGTACGTACTTCCGTCAAACCCATGTGCGATAAGTGCAAGGTAATCAAAAGACACGGCAAAATAATGGTTATTTGTTCCAAATACGCCAATCATAAACAACGTCAGGGCTAACCGTTTTAACGGTTGCGAGAGGTCTTTCTTGCAACCGATTTTGCGCATAGCTCGCGGCAAATTCCGTTTTAGAAGTATTAAATCGGAAGATTTCGCTTTCCGCTTTCCTGTTTACATTCCAAAGCAGGGGAGAACGGCGGCGTGTATATATTACATTAAATAATTAAATTATAGGAGAAATTCAACGTGGCAAGAATATCCGGTATCGATTTGCCGAGAGAGAAACGTGTGGAAATAGGATTGACCTACATCTACGGTATCGGCAGACCAATGGCAAACACGATTTTGAAGGCTACTGACATCGACCCCGACATCAGAGTCAAAGACTTGACGGAGGAGCAGGTAGGCGCACTCAGAGCGTACATCGAAAAGAACGTGCGCACCGAGGGCGATTTGCACCGTGAAGTTGCGCTTAACATCAAGCGTCTTATGGAAATAGGCTGCTATCGCGGCGTGCGTCACCGTAAAGGACTGCCCGTGCGCGGACAAAGCACGAAACAGAACGCGCGCACGAGAAAAGGACCCAAGCGTACCGTCGGCAGGTCGAAGAAGAAGTAAGGAGAGGTAAGCGATAATGGCAGTCAAAAAAACAACAACCAAGAAAAAGATAACCAAGAACATAGACAAAGGTCAGGTTCACATTCAGGCGTCTTTCAATAATACTCTCATTACCATAACGGACGACCACGGCAATGCGATTTGCGCTTGTTCGGCAGGTGCGCTCGGATTCCGCGGAAGCAGAAAGAGCACGCCGTTTGCGGCGCAGCAGGCTTGCGAGAAAGCCGCTCTGGTCGCGAAAGACCACGGCGTCAGAAGCGTAGACGTATTTGTAAAGGGACCCGGCAGCGGAAGAGAATCCGCCATAAGAGCGTTGGACGTAGTCGGACTTAACGTAACGTCGATAACCGACGTTTCGCCGATACCTCACAACGGATGCCGTCCGCCCAAGCGTAGAAGAGTATAAGGAGAGTAGATAACAATGGCGAAATATACATGTGCGGATTGCAGACAGTGCAGACGCGAGGGACAGAAATTATTTTTGAAGGGCGACAGATGCACATCGAAAAAATGTGCCATGGACAGACGCCCCGTGCCTCCCGGACCTCACGGTTTGGGCAGAAAGAAGGCGAGCGAATACAATATTCAGCTCCGTGAAAAGCAGAAAGTACGCCGCGCTTACGGTCTTTTGGAAAAGCAGTTCCATGCCTATTACGAAGAAGCCGAGCGTATGAAAGGCGTTACGGGCGAAAACATGCTTACGTTGCTCGAAAAGCGTCTTGACAACGTAGTATACCGTATGGGCATAGGCTCTTCGCGCGCGCAGTCCAGACAGATTGTCAATCACGGTCATATAACCGTAAACGGCAAGACGGTGGACATACCTTCTTATCAGGTCAAGCTCGGCGACGAAATTGCGGTTAAGGAGAATAAAGCCGATAACGCATTGTTCAAAGAACTTCGCGGCGCAAAGATAGTAATGCCCAAATGGGTTGAGTTCGATACCGAAACTTTCAAAGGCAAGATAATCGACAATCCCAAACGCGACGACATCGACCTCAATATTAACGAGCAACTTATCATAGAGTTGTACTCCAAGTAATAAATGTCGTAAGAATCGGCTTTGCCGATGAGCAAAAATTGCAGGCATGACAAAACAGGTAACAAAGACCTATTTAAGGAGATATCAAATTGAATATGATGGAAATCGAAAAGCCCAGAATCACCCTTGAAGAAAGCGCGGATTTGCGTGAGGGCAAGTTCGTTGTCGAGCCTTTGGAAAGGGGTTACGGAATCACATTAGGCAATGCGCTCAGACGCGTACTTATGTCCGCTCTGCCCGGCGCTGCCGTAGTTGGTATCCGTATCGACGGAGTGAGCCATGAGTTCAGCACCGTCAAGGGCATTAAAGAGGACGTTGCGGATATAATTTTGAATTTGAAAGGACTCAATCTCAAAGCGAATTATACCGATAAGACGTTGAAAAAGACTTTGAGAATCGAGCGTAACACGCCCGGTATCGTGACGGCGTCGGATATCGAAATCGACCCCGAAATCGAAATTCTGAATCCCGATTTGTACATTTGCACGATGGACGAGGGTGCGCGGCTCAACATGGAGCTTACCGTCGGACTCGGACGCGGTTACGTCGTTGCGGAAAACCTCAAAGACCCGACGAAGCCCATAGGCTATATTCCTATCGACGCGATTTTCACTCCCGTAAAGAGCGCGAGCTATTCGGTGGAAAATACACGTGTCGGACAGAGTATCGATTACGACAAACTGACGCTGTCCGTCAAGACCGACGGCAGCCTTAACGCGAAAGACGTACTCAGTTTGGCGGCAAAGGCAATTGAGGACCACATAAGATTGTTTGTCAATCTTTCCGACGTGATTTCGGGTATGGATATACTTGTGTCGCGCGAAGAAGACAAGCAGCAGAAAGTGCTTGAAATGAACATAGAGGACATGGATTTGTCCGTGCGTTCTTACAACTGCTTGAAACGCGCGGGAATTCATACCGTAGAAGACTTGACGAAGCGCAGCGAAGACGACATGCTCAAAGTCAGAAATCTCGGCAGAAAGTCGCTTGACGAAGTCATCGGCAAACTGCACAGCTACGGGCTTGACCTCAAAAGTAATGAAGAATAAGGAGAAAGACAATGGCCAGTATACAGAGAAAACTCGGTAAGCCTACCGACCAAAGAATGGCACTCATTCGCCAGCAAGCGTCCGACTTGCTTTGGACGGGCAGAATGGAAACCACTTACGCGCGTGCCAAAGAAGTACAGAAGTATGCCGAGAAGATTATCACGCTTGCCGTGAACAACTATCTCGATACCGTTAAAAAAGTGGAGACCCGTAAAAATCAGAAAGGGCAGGATATAAAAGTCGAAGTCGTCAACGACGGACCCCAAAAACTTGCGGCTCGCCGTAAGATAATGGCGCTTACTTACGATATTCCCGAAGTAAAAAAGGAAGGGGAAAGCGACGATGCTTTTGCCGCACGTACAAAGAATATCAAACATCCGCTTGTCGAGAAGATTTTTAACGAGCTCGCTCCCAAATACGACCAGCGCAGCAAGGACGTAAACCGCAAAGGCGGCTATACCCGCGTATTGAAAACGGGATTCCGCAGAGGCGACAGCGCCGAAACCGCGCTTATCGAATTGGTGTAACAAAATTTAAATAAAACAGCACACAACCCCGTGAACATGAGTTCACGGGGTTGTTTTATTCGCGTATACTTTCTTGACATAAACAAGAAAATTATATATAATAATAGAAAATGTACAGAATATGTACAATTCAAGGTGGGTTGAACGGAAGCATGGACGTTAAAAGTATTATAATTATTGTTGTATGTGCGGTTATAATCGCGGCTTTAATTGCCGTACCGTTTTTTCTGCGGCGCAGAAATCCGGGAAGAACATTAAGTCCTCTCGGTAATGCGATAAGCTGGGTAATTATATATGCACTGTTTTCATTCATGCCGATTTCTTCGCATATCTTGGAATTGATTTTGCGAGTTGTTATTCTGATAATTTTGTTTGCGGAACTGTTTTTTACACGCAAATTGGGTTCTGCCGGCATTGCGATGCCGAGAGGCAGTTTATTCGGATTCCTGTTCTATGTCCCGATGGCGGCGATAGTAGGACTGTTTTTCGTGGGTGGCAAAAATTTCAGCGGCGAAGTGATAGTTCCCATTATAGAAAAAACGCTGCTGTTTGTTGCGGGCGAAGTGATTTTTACCGGGTTGCTGTTTAAATCTTTAAGCGAGAGAAATCTTTTGTTGGCATACGCTTCGAGAATGTTTATTATGCCGATTATAGTCTTAGCAACAGGTTTCTTTTGGAAAATATCGAGTGTAATGGATTTAATAATGATGTTCGTCATGAATGTCTCTTTCGGTTTTATGAGTGCGGCGTATTTCCGCAAAAGCGGCAGCATTCTGCCTCTGATTGTGTTCACTGCCGCAACAGCCGCACTTTCCGTAATATGCACCATACCTGTGTATATTTATATCGTAATTTCCGTTATAGCGGCAGGTTACGGCGTTTGGATGCTGTGGAGAGCGTAAGCCGAAAGAATTCGCAACAAAATACAGAAAAATACCGCCTGCCGAAGCAGACGGTATTTTCATGTAGTGTAAATATTATAAGGAGAGACTTATTTATCCGCCTTGGCAAGTTTGAAGAATCCGCCTGCTGCGGTAATCACCGAAGCGACAAGATATACGACTATACTTGCTATACCGAGGTTGCAAGCACGCTCGGCAGGGGCGTAACCCTTTTCGAGGTCTGAGAACAGGACCGTACCGAATACGTCGCTTTTGCCCATAATCATGGCATAAACGCAGAATACGGTAGCCAGAGTCATTGCTGCTACAAGTATTGTAGTCAATACGCCGTCGCCGAATTTGCCGGACACGAATACTATTGCCACTCCGAGGACAATTGCGGCAATCGATAAGACGATTACCAAAGGCAGCTGCTTCATACCGAAGCCTTCACCCGAACAGCTTACCGCGGCTATTATCATAGCGATAAGAGATATTACCGCACCGCCTGCAAACAAGTACGAAGCGGGAGATACTTTTTTCAGAATATTCAGCATATTACGCATTCTCCTTTTTGTTAATTACAAAGCAGGCAATCAGCATGCCGAGTGCGGCAAGCACGAGAACCGCCGAGATAACTATGCCGGAAATGTATGCCGCACGCCACCAGGTCATATTCCAAACCGAATGGGTAGTCGTGTTGACGTTGTTCATGAAATTGGAATTGGCAAACGCATACATCTTTTGGCGTGCGACTTTTTTCATGCATTGAAGCAATTCTGCGTCGAAGCGGAAATTGTCCACGTCGCGGTAGGGAGTGATGTCGTCCGACTCGGTACGCCAGTCATATCCGCCGAGTCCGGCTTTGAATGCCTGAGGCATGAGGTCGAGGTCGTCTTTGAGGTCGGAAACCATATAACCGTTGAAGCCCCATTCGTTTGCAAGTATGTCGGTAAGCAAACCTTTGTTTACGGTACATTCTATGCCGCCGAGTTTGGAGAACGAAGTCATAACTCCGAGCATTCCGACGTCTTTTTCTTCCGTGTCGTATTTGCTTGCTTCGAAAGCAATCTGGAAAGCGCGAAGGTCTACTTCTCTCGCGCGCTGTTCCGTCATGAACGTGCCTACTCCCGAACGATGCATTTCCTGGTCGTTGAAAGCGAAGTGCTTGGCTGTTACGATTGCGCCTTTCGCAAGCGCGCCTACGGTTGCTTCCATGGTCATGACGCCCGTAAGAATGGGGTCTTCGGAATAGTATTGCTCGCTTCTGCCGTTGTAAGGCGTGCGATGAATATTCGCGCCGGGAAGCCAAAGCATGGGTTTAAGTCCGAGTATCGAGTCGTTGCCGAGCACTCTGCCGTACTCTTTGGAAAGTTCGGGATTGAAGCTCGACGCAATAACCGCGTAAGTGGGGAAAGAGCCGAGCGAGTAGCTTCCGGACGGTTTTTCCACAGCCCAAGGCGCATTTGTAACACCTTCGGAATTGTCAATCCATGCGGGAGTTCCCGGACCGTTTTCGGCATAGCTGCCTTGCGGGAAGTTGAGCGAGTCGATAGGGGCGAAGCCGCGTCCCGATTCCATGCAGAACAGCACCAATTCTTCGATGGACATTGCATCTACGACTTCGTCCCATCTGTAATCGCCGAATTCGGCGTTTTTCATATCCGCGAATTTGAGTTCGGTCGCTTGGTCGAATTTGACTTCGGCAAGCGCATGCGCCGAGTCGGGATTGCTTTTCGTCTTAACGTCTATTACTTCGCCGTTATAGTGTTTGAGCATTTGCTCGGTTGCGGTCATGGTATCGTAAGTTTTGGGGAACGTGCCGCTCCAATCGCTGCGGGAAAGCATTTGCACTTTGCCTTTCTCGTAATCGTTCCAGTTGCAGTAGTCAAGACTGTTTTTGATTTTCGTGCCGTTTTTGGATTGAGAGAACGTAAACGAATCCACGCCGTTTGCTTCGGTAGCGGTGTCGTAAGTCCATTTATGCGCCGCGTCCGCAACGCCGTTTTTGTCCATACCGTCGCTTGTGGTTTTTCCCATTGCGGCAAGAATGTTGTTAAGCGCATCATGTGCGCCGTTGCCTACGGCAAAGTAGTGTTCACCGTTTTCCATAATGTAAGTGCCTGCTCCGTTTTCGTCATAGCTTGCAAGATTTTGCAGGTCGACGTCTACGGTAACATTGACGGTGTTTCCTGCGGGTATAATATCGGTTTTTTCGAAATTGAGAAGCTGTATTGCCGATTTCTCCACGCCGTTGGTTTTGTCATAGGAAGTGTAGGGAGCGTGACCGTAAATCTGCACGGAAGTTTTGCCCGCTACCGTGCCCGTGTTTTTAACGGAAACGGAAACGTGAGCGATTTGCTCATGCGCCGATTTGTCCCAGGTTACGCCCGTTATCTTCTTTTCGAACGTCGTGTAAGACAATCCGTAGCCGAACGGATAAACCACTTCTTCGGCATAGTTCCAGTTTGTTTTGGAATCTTCGTAAATTCCCGTCGCATCCGTTTTGGTTTTTGCGGAGGCGTCGCCGTTCACGCAATCGAAATAGCGCGTTTCGTAGTAGCGGTAGCCCACGTAAATGCCCTCGGCTTCGATTACGTAATGTTGGAAGCCGGGGTCGGTGCCGCGCGTTCCCACGCTGGAAGTGTCTTTGCGTGTGATTTTATCGGCATTGGTAAGCTCGTAGTGCCCCATATTCCGCATTGCGGGCGAGGACAAGGAGTTACGCGCATACATGTCGTAAAGTCCGCCGGAGGGATTGGCTTTGCCTTGCAAAAGGTTGCCTACGCCCTCGCAACCGTATGTTGCGGGGAAGCCGATATACATTATTGCGCCGACTTTTTCATTGTCTTGGAGCTCGCCGAGTTCCATGGGCGATACGCCTATTACCAGTACGACGACTTTCGAGAAGTTATCGCAGGCAAGCTTTACGATATCCTTTTCGTTGGCGGACAGAGCAAGCGCCGTTCTTGCTCCCACTCCGTCGGCAACGCCGTCCGTACCCGGTTTATAGTCCGCGCCTTCGCCGTTGTTGCGTCCGAGAACCACGATTGCGGCGTCGCCGTACTCGGCAAAGCTATCCGCATAGTCTGCGTCTTGGCTTACGAGGTCGGCAAGGGAAGGCTCGTTCGGATTATATTTGAAATCATAAGTTTTATTACTTGCCCAGCCGGGAGCCATGTCCGAAAATTTGATGGGAGCATACACCGCTTCCATTGTCGGATTGATTTGCAGTCCGGATTCTTTAAGCCCGTTTGCTACGATGAAACTGCCGCTTCTGCCGCCGAGCGATTTATATCCTCTCACTCCGAGCACGGTTACTTGTGCATTCGCTTTGAGAGGCAGGGCGGAATTTTCGTTTTTCAAGAGGACGGAGCCTTCTTCGGAAATCTTTATTGAAAGATTCTTATGTATATCCTTGTCCTTGTCAAGGTCAAGCTTCCCGTTTGTCAAAAAGTCTTCGTCGGGAGTGAAGGCTGTGTACAGTGTGCCGTCGTCTTCTTCCGTTACGATAAGTTGACTTTTCGTTCCGAGAGTCTGGTCTACCATGGTTCTGTTTTCTTCGAGTACAAGGGCAAGCATTACCATTACTACGAGAACAATAGACAGCGTGCACGTCAGACCTCTGTATAATGCTGTTTTTTTAAACATCGGTTTCTCCTTTTTGGATTTTGTGCGGCTTGCCGCCGCATAGCCGAAACGCCGAAAAGCGTTTGAGAGTAACGTCCTTACACGACCGATTTACATTTTCGCACCTCCGATTATGTTATTGGTAATTTCGCTTGCGGCAAATGCCGCAATGCGTTTAGTCGCAAGCATTATAGCATAAAAAAAGAAAAGAAACGGTTTTTGAGAATAAACTGTTTCTTTACGGAACGAATTGTATGTTTTAACGGTGGGTTACGGTTTTGTTATGTATATGCTAAGATTGAATTTGTCGCCGTTGAGCGTTGCGGAAAGCTCGCCGCCGTACTTTTCGGCAATCAATTTCATACTTTTCATGCCGAATCCGTGATAGCTCGGCTCGCTGCTTTTCGTGGTTTTCGGCAAGCCGTTTTCCAAGATTATATTGCCGTCGCAATAGTTAGTGAAACTGAAAAACAGCAAATCTCCGCGCTGTTCGATTGTTATATCTACTATCCGCTTTTCGGGGTTGTCAAGTTTTTCCACGGCTTCCATGGCATTGTCTACTGCATTGCCGAACAGTGAATATATGTCCATGGTCTTCATAAACGACAAGGCGGAGCAATCTCCCGCGCAGGTCAAAGTTATGCCTTCCGCTTTGCATTTCGAACTTTTTTCGGTTAGCAGCACGTCGAGAGTATCGTTGCCGGTTTTTATCATGCCGTCGTATATTTCTACGTCGTGTTTCAAGTCGTAAAGCTCTTCTTTCGGCAATTTGCCAGCATAAGCCGACAGTTTATGTTTTAAATCATGCACTTTGATGTTTATGGCATCGATTGCATTTTTGCTGATTTCGTATTGCTTTTTTTCTTCCGTGCGAAGACGCTCGATTGTCATGGCTTCGTGTTTGGCATGAAAAAGTTTGTGTAGATTGAATTGAATGTATAATGCAAGAAGACAGCAGATAATCGAGTAGAGACTGTTCGTGATATTGCCGCTTTCTCCGAAAAACCGCGCGAAGCGGGTCAGCCCCGTGCAGATAAATACCGTAACTATCGACAGTATGCTGAAACGTATATCGCTGCTTTTGTAATATTCGTTTTTGGCGGAAAATCTTCCGAAAGTGAAAAATGCGATTACGTATATCAACGGCATAATCACGATTTCGAAAAGCCGCACCCGCGAAAGGATGTCGGAAGAATAGTTTATCAGGACGGGCGTTTTCAGAAGCAGTCGGGTTGTTTGGTAGGCAAGGTGCTGCACGGCGTATCCTGCGCTGCACATGGATAGAAGCACGCCGAATTCGAGTTTGAAACACAATCCCATGGTTACTACGGAAAGAGCGAACAGAAAGAGAAAACGGAACAAATCGTTAAATACAGAAGGTATAACCGTTATGCGCGGAGTAAATGCCGCGACGGCAATCATTACCGCAAATGCCATGCCGAGGCGCAGGGGAAACAGTTTCCTTTTCGGGACGGGATAAAGAAATATCAGTTCGGCAAGCAGTATTTCGACTATAAAATATATATTGCCCGAATAAAAGCCCCATATCATCATCCGTTACCTCCTATATATTTTACAAAAGCGGCGAGAAAAGTTTTTCTCTGCGGGCGGCTTATGGAAAGGGTTTCTTTCCCAATCAAGACGGTATCTTTTTTGATTGCGCTTACATAGCGCAGATTCACGAGATAACATCGGTTGCACTTTGCAAAGGTCTTTCCCCCGCCTGCATGCAGAATACGGTTTTCCGCATTCTTCATAGTGGAATATTCTTTCACGGTTTTGCCTTCGCTTGTGTGCCAGTAAACGTAGTGCCCGACCACTTCCAGATATACGATTTGCGGCGCCGAAAGACTTAAAACTCCGTCTTCGCCGTTTACTATTATTTCCTGTTCCGTGCGTCTTGCCGTGCGTGAGATTGCGCGCGACATTTTCAAACCGAAGTGATATTTTTCCACGGGCTTGATTATAAAATCCAAAGCGTCCACTTCATAACCGCTCAAAGCGTATTGCGCCATGTTCGTGACAAACAGCAATATGACGGTTTGGTCGATGACGCGCAATTTTTTCGCCGCCTCTATTCCGTTCATTTCGGGCATGTCGATATCCATCAGCACAATGTCGTATATGGGGCGGTAATCGCATAAAAAGGAAGTTGCGGAATAAAAGTCGCTTATTTCAAAGCGTAATTTTTCCCGCTGTGCAACGAAGTCCAGACATTCTCGCAGACGGGTATGTTCGATTTCCTCATCTTCTACTATGGCAACATGTATCATTTCACCCTCCGAAACAGTTCTAATTATTGCACGGGCGGACAATACTTGTCAATACTAACCCCGAAATTGTGTTAAAAATGCAATATTTTATAAAAATAATGCAATTCACAAATCCCTTTTTCTGTGATATAATGTTAATATCTTGATGCGGTTCTTGGTGCGCATTAGGTAGGCGGTATTCCTCCCCGTTTAAAAAACCGCCGCAAAGAAATCCATTACATGGTTCTTAATACTATTCTCTTGAAAACGAGGCAGGCTTTTAAAAGAGTCCGCCTCGTTTTTATTCGAAAAAAAAGAGAGCCGCTTGTTGCGGCTCTTGTCTTACGGTTTAAAGACCTATAAGATTTTTCAAGTCGGTAAGCGAATGCAGTCCGACGGCTTTATGAGCGGGTTCACCCTTTTCGAATACTATGAGCGTGGGAATACTCATAATGCCGAATTTGCGGGAAAGCTCTTCCTGTTCGTCGGTGTTCACTTTACAAATTTTCACCTTATCGCCGCACTGTTCGGAAAGCGTTTGCAGTATCGGCGTCTGTGCGCGGCAGGGACCGCACCAGGGCGCCCAAAAATCCACGAGCACGGGGAGGGAGGACTCGGTTACTTCTTTTTCGAAATTTTGGTTTGTCAGTTCAATCATAATTTTATTATCTCCGTTACAGATTATTTTCATTCAAAGTTTTGCTTTGTCGAGCGCAAGCATAGCCGCGCGGTAGATGTCGAACAGCTTTTCGAATTCTTTGACGGGCAGGTTTTCGTCGGCGTTATGCAAATCGGTTTGAGTTCCGGGGAAAGTCGGTCCGAATGCGACTGCACCCGGCAGTTCTTTCGCATAAGTTCCGCCGCCGGTTTTTAAACAGTAGGTTTCGTTGCCCGTCACTTTGCCGTACACATCGAGCAGTGTTTTTATGAGCGGCGAGTCTTTGTCGATAAACAGATTGGGCGAAAACATCATTTCTTTCACCTCTGAGTCTTTCGGCAGTTTGGATTTTATAAGCGGAGCAATAGAATTTTTGTCGCAGCAAATGGGAATGCGGATATTGAGCTCTAAGTCGAGCGTGCTCTCATTCATGCTTATGACGCCGAGATTGCACGTCGTATCGCCCGATTGTTCGTCGCTGCAAGCAAAACCTATTTTTTCGCAGGACAGAGGCGAACAGATGTTTTCGTAAATGTCTTGCGCGACTTCGGACGGGAATGTATCGTTTACCGAGGCGAGCAGGCAAAACAGTTTCCATATCGCATTGTCGCCTTTTTCGGGGTCCATTGCGTGTCCCGCTATGCCGCAGGTTTCTATTGTAAGTCCGTCATCGCCGTCATGCAAAGCAAAATCTTTGAGCTCGTGTCCGTCGCCGAGCAAAGCGGAAACAAAAGGTTCGCATTTGAAAAGACGCTCGTCGAAGGACGAAAGCCCTTTCAGATACATGTAAAGAGGAGAATCTTTTTTCACGGTCATTTTTGCACGGTCGGGAACGACGTTGTCTTTTACGCCGCCGCCGAGCGACAGGATGTTATCCTTGAAAAATTTATCGAGAGGCACTTTTGCAAGATAGTGTATTATGCCTTTTTCGCTGTTTATGATGGGGAAGTCAGCGTCGGGGACAATCGATGCGGAGGGGATTTCACAGTGTTTGACGTAGTGTTTCATGCAAGCCGAGCCGTTTTCTTCGTTACAGCCGACTATTATACGGATTCTGCCGTCCAGCGGCTCGCCGCTGTCGAGAATGTTTTTCATGGCATGCATACATGCGACAAGCGCGCCTTTGTCGTCCGCCACGCCTCTGCCGTATATTCTGCCGCCTTCCACGGTCATGCAGTACGGCGGATATGTCCAGCCTTCGCCTGCGGGAACGACGTCGAGGTGGCAAACCACGCCTATCAGACGGTTTCCTTCGCCTATTTCAGCCCAACCGCAGTAGCCGTCTTTTTCGCCTGTTTTAAAGCCGTAGGCTTTGGATTTTTCCAAGAACCAGTCAAGCGCGGCACGGGCTTTTTTCCCGAACGGAGCATTCGGCCGGGGCGTCGAATAAACGCTGTCGATTGCTATTATTTCTTTTAAATCTTGAAGCATACCGTATTCCTTTACTTGCGTTGCAACACGCTTTGGTGTATAATATTTTCGTGGCTTTACAGCCGCTATTATATTAGCACATTACTGCGGATTTGTCAATCGCAGCGAAAGGAGAGTTATGGTCAGAACAAGATTTGCACCCAGCCCCACGGGATATCTTCATATAGGCGGACTGCGCACCGCACTGTATGCGTATTTATTTGCGAAAAAAAACAACGGTAAATTTATATTGAGAATAGAGGATACCGACCTCGAACGCTATGTTCCCGGCGCGGTGGAAATAATATGCCGTACTCTCAAAGACGCAGGACTTACTTATGACGAGGGACCCGACGTCGGCGGCGATTGCGGTCCGTACATGCAAAGCGAGCGCAAGGACCTTTACATGAAGTATGCGAAACAGCTTATAGACAGCGGGGACGCATATTACTGTTTCTGCACGAAAGAAAGATTGGAACAATTGCACAAAGACGGCGCAGTCAAGTACGACAAGCACTGTATGCATATTCCGCGTGAGGAAGCGGAAAAGCGCATTGCCGCAGGCGAAAAATACGTTATCCGCCAAAACATTCCCGAGCAGGGCAGCGATACCTATACGGACCTTGTCTTCGGCGACATAACCGTGGACTATAAGGAGCTTGAGGACAATATACTCATAAAATCCGACGGTATGCCCACGTACAATTTTGCAAACGTCATAGACGATTATCTCATGGGAATCGATTATGTGATTCGCGGAATAGAATATCTTTCGTCTACGCCGAAATACAATCTCTTATACCGTGCGCTCGGGTGGCGTCTGCCTAAATACATTCACTTGCAGCCCATAATGCGCGACGAACGTCATAAACTTTCCAAGCGTTACGGAGATGCGAGTTACGAGGATTTCATTAAGAAAGGCTATCTCAAAGAGGCGATTGTCAATTATATAGCGCTGCTCGGTTGGAGCGGAAAAAACGATACCGAAAAATTCACGCTCGCGCAGCTGGAAGAGGCGTTCGATTTGGAAGGGCTGTCCAAGTCGCCGTCCGTTTTCGACGAAAACAAAATGCGCTGGCTTAATTCGCTGTATATACGCGAGCTCGACGAGGAAACATTTCACAAAATGGCGTTGCCGTTCTATGAAAAAACGGAAAGACTCAAAGGATACGATTTGCGGTTTCTTTCGTCGCTGTTGCATTCGCGCTGCGAAGTGCTTACCGACGTCGACCGACTTACCGTGTTTTTGGACGAGTTCGACGGCTATGATTTGACCCTGTTCGAGAATAAGAAATGGAAAACCGACGGCGATTTTGCGCTTAAAATAATTCCCGCGCTCAAAGAAGCTTTGAAAGCCGAAGATTTGCATGCCGCGTTGGAAAAGGTTGCCGATAACGGCGGCTATAAGAAAGGTCAGGTGCTTTGGGTGTTCCGCATAGCAATCACGGGAAATGCGGTTACTCCCGGCGGAGCTACGGAAATGGCAAAACTTTTGGGACGCGACAAGTGCATGGAAAGACTGTGCGAAAGCGAGAAAAGATTGCAAGCACGATAGATTGCCGAGAGAAAAGCAACAGAAAAATCCCGACGCTTTATCGTAGTTCACAAGTAAGTCGTGGTAATAAAAGAAGAAGACGCAAATTCGCGTCTTTTTTCTTGCTTGCATCTTGCTCATAAATTAGGCTGCTTGAATTGCTCTTAGTCTTCGCCGAACAATTGATAAACTTGCATTTTTAACATTTTTGCTATTTTAAAGAGAGCACTTATCCTATAATTTTTATTATTCATTACCTTATTGAATGTACAGAGACTTATTCCGCATAGCTTGCAGAATTTTATTTTTGAAATTTTGTTTGCCTTTAAATATCTCTCGATTATATCTTTCTTAAACTCATTTTTCATATTGCATCCCTCTTTCGGGACAATTATATCATCCCTAATTAGGGATTGTCAAGTGTTTATCCCTATTTTGGGATATAATATATAAGACTAAGGAGATATTATGGAAAAATTTTCGGAAAGATTAAAAGAATTAAGACAAGAAAAGGGATTGTCGATTCAGCGACTGGCTAAAGAAGTAAAAATAAGTTCGTCATCTCTTTGTCGTTGGGAAAATTGCCAAGCAGATGTGAAAGGGTCTCAGCTCGTTATACTTGCCAGGTATTTTGATGTTACTATTGATTACTTAATGGGTTTAGAAGATTAATCGGCATTATTATATTTAAAAGAATTAGCGAATTACTCGCTACGTGTATGAAAATCCCTCGGACTTAAAGTTCGAGGGATTGCCGTTGTAGGTAATTTCTTATGGGGAATGCGTTTACGTCGGGATTTTCATTTTGACGAGTGCCGGTTGACTATTCGTGTAATACGGTGCAATCCAGAAAACCGCGGAATTTATCGTAGGCGTTGTCGTCGAGCGCACTCGGATAAGACATGATTTTTAAAAAGCAGTCGGGGTCGTTTGCGCGGTAATGCAGCTGTAAATGATTGAACGGATTGTATACGAAGCCGTGATTTTCGTAGAAACGCCGCCGCTTTGTTTCTGTAATGCCGTTTTCGGGCGGTTCTATTTCCAGTATTACGGTTTTGCCGAGCATTTTGAGCTGCTCGACGGCTTTGCCGCCGTAGCCTTTTTCGCGCACGTCGGGCATTATCGCCAAATGTTCGAGATAGATAAATTCGGGCGATTCCCAGTAGAACATCAAGCCGACGGAAACGGAGTTTTCCGTGACCGCCGTCATAAAAAAATTCGAATCGGACAGCGCAAGCAAATGGTCGGCGTATTCTCTGCGTTCCACAGGAATAAAGGAGCTTTCGTAAAGAGCCGTAACGGGCGCGAACATTTTGTCTTCGGACGATTGTATGCGATGCAATTCCATGCCTATATTTTAACATGCTTTTTAAACGCTGTCAATAATTAACAGTCGCAAAATCCGTACCTTTGCGACGGAAAACTCGAAAGCGCTTTCTTTTCAAGCTTGACTATGCAACGAAAATATTGTATTATTAAAGTACGGATAGCCATACTATCGGCATAAACAGTTTGACAAAACGAGCGGAGAAGAGTTATCTATGGCAAGACAGACGAAATTGGTTGTGGCGATTGTCGAGGACGATGACGCGGAATATGCGGAGATAAAACTCGCGTTGGATAAATTCGGCGCGGAAAACGACGTAACTTTCGTATCGGACAGATACGATAATGCCGACGTAATGCTCTCCGTCTATAAGCCCGTTTACGATATCGTTTTCATGGATATAGGTTTACCCGGTACGGACGGGTTCGAGGCGTCCAAGAAACTGCGCGAAGCGGACAAAAACGTACTGTTGATTTTCGTGACGAGCATGTCGAGATTCGCGGTTTCGGGATATGAAGTGGACGCTTTCGACTTTATCGTCAAACCGATAGCGTACGGAAATTTCAAACTGAAACTTATGCGGTCTTTGCAAAGACTTTCCTCGTCTCGGGACAGCAGAATAAAAGTTCAAGCGTCGGACGGACTGCGTATCGTTTCCGTTTCGAGTATAAAATACGTAGAAGTGATGAATCGCAGTATAATTTACCATACGACGGACGGGGATATAAATTCTTACGGTTCGCTCAAAAAAGTGGAAGCGACGCTGCCTGCCAAACAATTTGCAAAATGCAACAGCTGCTATCTTGTCAACCTCGATTTCGTTTCGTCGGTGCGCGATTATACGGTTACGGTGGGAGACGAGAAGCTTTCGGTAAGTCATTCCAAAAAGAAAGAGTTTTTGCAGGCGCTCGGCGCGTTCATGGAAGGCAAGTGATGTACGATATAGACGCATTTTTTTGGTATAAAGCGATATTTATGCTCGAGCTGCTCATTGCCGAAAGTCTTATCGTTTTCAGGTTCAAACGGCGGCGGCATTTTATATTGCGCGCTCTTTCGGCGTTTGTTATATGCGAGGGCGTTGCGTTTGCCATGCCCGTTATCGACGACGGCGCGCTCTTTGCGTCGTTTATGTATCTCGTGTTTTTCGTCGTAACGCTTGTCGCCATGTGGTTTTGCTTCGACATAAAATTCCGCACGGTGACTTTTTGCGGTCTTGCGGGATATGCGGCTCAGCATATCGCGTACGAGATTTTCGATATATCTACGGTACTTATGGGCATCCACAACATTTCGGATGCGGCAAACGTCGGCTCCAACCCGTTTGTGTCGTTTATTCCCATCATATACGGCAGCGGAAATTCGGTTTTGGCAAACGCTTTTGTTTTGGCGGTATATTTATCGATATTGTTTATAACGTATTGGGCGGTATTTCGAATATCGTCCTCGCGTATGCGCGATGCGGAGGAAACGGAAATCGGAAACGGTACGATGCTCGGAATATTTGCGCTGACAATGGTTTTCGATATCGTCATAAGCGCCGTTATTACCGAGCACGGAGCAAAAAATTTCGACGGAGTATACATAGTCGTTGCAGATATCGCCAATATATTTTGTTGCGCTCTTGTGCTGTATGTGCAGTTCGGCATGGCGCATGCACGGAAACTCGACGCCGAACTATTGCAAATAAACAAAATGTGGGAACAGAGCAAATTGCAGTACGCGCTGACGAAACAAAATATCGATATGATAAATTTCAAGTGCCACGACCTTAAACATCAGATACGAAAAGCGGGCAGGAAAAGCGAATTGAACTGTGACGTTGTTCAAGAAATGGAAGATTTGATTTCGGTGTACGATGCGGGAATAAAGACGGGCAATACGGCGCTCGACGTGATAATAACCGAAAAAAGCCTGTATTGCAATCATCACGGCATCGTACTGTCGTGCATGGCGGACGGCAAACAGTTGGATTTCATAAACGAGCAGGATATTTATTCCATGTTCGGAAATATCGTCGATAACGCCGTGGAGGCGGCGGAAAAACTCGGCGACGACGAAAAAGTGGTGGGACTATCCGTGAAACGAATAAAGAATTTCGTTTTCGTCAACGTCTATAATTTTTACAAAGGTGAAATAAAGTTTGTCGACGGCTTGCCCGTGACTACCAAAAACGACGAAATAAATCATGGGTACGGCATGAAATCGGTAAAAATGATAGCCGAAAAATACGGCGGCGAATTAAAAGTCACCGCAGAAAACGGCATATTCAATACTGACCTCGTTTTTCCGAGATAGATAATTAAACGTTTACAACAAAAAACGACACGATTACAACAAACCTATTGCAGCGGGGGGGGGATAAGTTGTATACTCGACATGAAATAAATGTCGGGTATTTTGTTATACAAAAAATTCATATCCGAGTAGGAGGTAAAAATGATGAATAAAAAGACAAAATTCGTCGCGGCAATATTTGCAGCCGTCATGGCGGCGATTTTGTTTGTTTCGTGCGGTCCGAATAAGAAACCGAACGAAGGAGAAGGGACGTTTACGCCGCCCGTAGACGAGGACCCGTACGTTACCGAGCTTTCCGTAGTTTCGGCTCCGACAAAAACGTCGTACAAAGCGGGGCAGCTTTTCGATTCCGCGGGTATGAAACTGCTTGCCAAGTGGAGCGACGGCGAGGATGAGGATTTGAGCCCGAACGAGTGCAAAAAATCGCCGACGGGACCGCTCGAAGCCGGTACGACGGAGATAGTCTTTACATACGAGGGTGTGAGCTGTACGCAAAGCATAACCGTAACGGCAAGAGAGCTCGCAAACGTAACGTTCGATACTTCCGCCGTAAAAGAAAATTATTCCGCAGGCGCAATCGATTTGACTGTCATAAAGGTGGAAGCGAGTTACGATGACGGCACCACCGAAACGATTACCGCAGGACAATATAAATTGACCGAAAACGGTCAGGTCATATCGAATCCGACTGCTTACGTGATTTCGCCGGGACAACACACCGTAAAAGTGGAATTCGGCGGGAAAAGCAAGGAATTCACGTTTTTCGTGTCGCTCGACAGTTTTTCCGTGCCTATCAAAACGGTTTACGGCGCAGGAGATTTGGAACGGCTTACCGCTTCGAAAGAAAACTTTATAATGAAGCCCATCGAGTTCGACGGATGTTTCGCCGGCGGACAGGCAAACGGCGAAGCTACGATATATAAGTTTACCCAAGGGGCGGTCATGCGGTTTTATATTTATATGGAAAAGCAGACCGTCGTCGAGTTGAAAGTGAGGGCAGCAAGCGCGCATTTCATCAGGGATAGTTTCGATAATCTTTGCGAGGTGGGAGAACGGAAATTCAACGAAATTTTCGACATAAGCAAAGTAACCGCCGACGGAGAAAACGAAACGAAAACGCCGATTAGCGTCGACGATTACGTTATATTGCCCGGCAGAAAATCGGAAACTCACGACGAAACGCTGAAAGGCTATTTCGTAAATTTGTCGATAGGCGAAATAACGCTGGATGCGGGATATAATATCATAGAATTCGACTGTGTATCGCAATGTTCCGACGGCTGTTTCATTAACTGGGGGTGTCAGTTTGCGGGTCTCACCGTGCAAACGGCGTTTACAGACGAGCATACGCACGATGCCGTCAAGACCGATGCCGTCGCACCCGATTGCGTTCATTACGGAATCGAAGAATACTATACGTGCAAAATATGCGGACGCATGTTCTCCGACGAGGCTTGCACGGAAAGAATATTCGCGTGTAAATACGTTCGTCCCGACGAAACGCAGCACACTCCCGACAGAGCGGAAGCAACTTGTATTGCCGAACAAAAATGTACGGTATGCGGAAAAGTGCTTGCGCCGAAAGCTCCGCATACGTTCGAGCACGATTTATGCTCGTACGACGGTATGGCGGAATGTTCGGTTTGTCACGAACAATTTCAAGGCGGGCATATTTTGCGCAGCGTGACCGAGGCGGGCGTGACTAAAACCGAGTGTATACAATGCAATAAGATTTTCGGCATAAAAATTCAAGCCGAGGATACGAATAAAGTCAAGCATTTGAATAAAAACGGCGGAACGATAGATTTGCAGTGGCATATCAAAGCCGAAACAAACGTTCCGAACAATGCGGATAATTACGAAGAAGGTTGGCACGCCGTTTCCAACGGTACTGATGGCAGCTGCTTGTACGACTTAAACGGTGTAAATTGGCAAGGCGGATATATGGAGATTTCCGTAAACGTTCGTGAAGCGGGAACTTATACTTTCGCCGCGCGCACTCAATACGGCGGCAATACAAACGACGGCAGCCAATCGCAGGATTTAAAGGACACACTTTCGTACTGCGTCAATCCCGGGGACGGGGAACGCGTCTTTACGGCGGTAAGCGGTAAAGCTCCGCCTGCAAGCCGCGGAATAAATTGGAATCGACTGTATTTGTGGGGAACGACGGTGTTCGCCGATATCGAATTGAAGGCAGGCGACAATACTGTCGTGTTGAAAATAGCCGACTTAGACGGCGTGCGCGCGTGCCAAATCGACAGTTTTATATTCGAAAAGAAAGGCGAAATCAAACATCCCGACGCAGAAATCGTGTCTTTCGACAGTGTATCGGGTTTGTACGATACGGGCGCAAGACAGTACGGTGTTTCGACGCAATTTACCGACGACGGAATATTGTGCATAGCAAACAAGCCCGTGTATATGCGCATTAAATTGACGGACGAAAAAGCGCAGGAGATGGGTTGGGCGTTCGAGGACGTAGTCATAACGCAGGATATGCTTACCGACGCAAATTTCTCTACGGATGCAGGCGAACACAGCGTCACGTTCACTACGGAAAAATACGGCAAAACGTACAGCGCAACATTTAATTACGTCGTTAATGCGGCATAGGAGATTTTATGAAAAAAACAGGCATCAAACTTAAAGCATGGAACTTTGTCGTATTTGCCGTCATGGCGATTTTTATAGCGGCAATGATTGTTGCGGACTGTCTGTGTAAAGTCAACGCACAGGCAATAACCAATCTTTTATGCGGCAGAGGCATAAGATTCGACGGTGAGGACGTTGAACAGGCTATGGCGGAAAGCGACGCGCTTGTTCGCAATATCTGTGAGGAAGGCATAGTTATGCTGAAAAACGAGGGCGGCAAGGACGGCAAAGGCGTACTTCCGCTCGCCGAGGATAACCGAAAGATAAACCTTTTCGGCTGGTCGTCGACGGACAACGGCTTTTTGCTGACGGGGTTCGGAAGCGGCGCGGCGACCATTCATGCGGCAAAAAAAGTATCTTTAAGCGCGGGGCTTAAAGAACAGGGTTTTACGGTCAATACAGAACTTCTCGATAAGTACGAACAGTATAAAAGTGGCCGCGAGGATAAAATGGAGAGCGACGACCCGTTCGCGTTAATAGAACCTGCGCGCGATTTTTACGATGACGATATTTTGCGTGGAGCCCGCGAATTTTCCGATACCGCGCTGATAACGTTTACGCGCAACGGCGGCGAGAGTATAGAAATGCCTACGTGGCAGAGAAAATACAAGCTTCCCACAGATACGAGCCGTACGTATTTGCAGCTTTCCACCGAGGAGGAAGCGCTTATAGATGTCGTCGCCGAAAACTTCGATAAAGTCATTGTGATAATTAATACCGCCAACCCCATGGAACTCGGTTTTCTCGACGACGACCGCATAGACGCCGCGCTCAACGTAGGTTTTTTGGGTCAGTCGGGTACCAACGCCATAGGCAAAATACTCAAAGGCGAAGTCAGTCCGTCCGGGCGCACCGTCGATACGTACGCTTACGATTGGCGCAGCGCGCCGTCGTATGCCAATAAGCTGAAAAACGGCGGCGACGCCAGTTATACGGAAAATATATATATAGGTTATAAGTGGTACGAAACGGCGTTTGCGGATAAACTCGTGCATGAGGCGTATGGCAAAACGTTCGATTACTCCACAGAGGAAGGTTATAACGGTATTGTAAAATATCCGTTCGGGTTCGGTCTGTCGTATACGAATTTCACATGGACGGTAAACAGCGCAAAGGTCATAGCGGATGACGAGGAAGTTAATCTCGAAAACTCGCAAATAAACGTAAAGAACGCACGGATAGAAGTTGACGTATCGGTAACGAATACGGGCGACAGGGCAGGACGTGAAACGGTGCAGCTGTATGCTTCCGCGCCGTATACAAACGGCATAGAAAAACCTGCGCTGTCGCTTATGGACTTCGAAAAGACGATAGTGCTTTATCCCGCAGGCGAGGTGGATGCAGACCACCCGGGTACGCAAAATCTGCTTCTTTCGTTCGATTTGTACGATTTGGCGAGTTACGACTGTTACGACGCCAACGGCAACGGCGTAAGAGCGTACGAGTTGGATGCGGGGACTTATAATATTTCGCTTCGAAACAACGCGCACGAGGTCAATTCTTGCGACGACAGCATTATAGAATTTTCATTGCCCGACGCGCTAAATTATAAACGAGACCCCAAAACCAAGAGAATAGTCAAGAACCGTTTCACGGGAGAAGACGACGGCAACGGGAATTATACGGCAGGCGCGGCTTATGCGGGCGTTCCTATCGACGGCAGTACCGTGGGCGCGCCTATAAATTACGTGACGCGCAAAAACTTCGCTGGTACGTTCCCCGTAGAATCGACGTCGCAGCGCACGAGCAAAGACGTTATAAAGACTGCGTCGAGATATATTTTCGACGGTTACGAAGGCGTGGCGAAACCCGACTATGGGATAGCGGGAGATTTGCGTATATGGACGCGCGAGGACGGCAGTGACGCCACGGCGGACGATTTGAAGGGCACGAGCGGCGTGGCGTTAAAGCTCAACGAACAGCTCGTAACCGCTCTCGGCTCGAACTATAACGCCGCCGAGTGGGACGGTTTGTTAAATCAAATAACCCTATCCGAACTGTTTACGCTTGTGGAAAGCTCTGGATATTGCAACGACGAAATGACTTCCATAGGCAAAGCGTATCACCGCGACCCCGACGGTCCCAGCGGATTTTTGGCGGACTACGGCGCGCTTGTCGACACGTCGAAGTGGTCGGGATTTCCGTCGGAAACGATTATAGGCGCGTCTTTCAGTAAAGCGCTCGCGTTCCAATTCGGCAGAGCGGTGGGCAACGAAGGCGCTACCACGGGCATAAGCGGTTGGTACGCTCCCGCCGTCAATCTTCACCGCACGCCGTACAACGGCAGATATTTCGAGTATTACAGCGAGGATTCGGCGCTTTCGGGCTATATGGGCGCGTACGTCATAAAAGGCGCGGCAAGCGCCAATCTCTATTGCTATCTCAAACATTTCGCGCTTTCCGAAATGGGCATAAATCCCAAAGACGTAAACGTTTGGATAACGGAGCAAGCGCTGCGCGAAACGTATTTGCGCCCGTTCGAAATTGCCGTCAAGGACGGCGGAGCGAACGCGATAATGAGCGCGTTCAATAATATCGGAGCAACGTGGGCAGGCGGCAATAAAGCGCTTTTAACCGATATACTTCGCACCGAGTGGGGTTTCCGCGGCACGGTTATAACCGATTGGTCTACGGGCGACGCGCTGATGCCGCCCGACCAGGGCATACGCGCGGGCAACGATATTTGGTTGAATCCGAATGACGATGCCACTAAGCCGCTCGACAGGAGCGACCCCGTAAATGTTTATCTCGCTCGCAATAGCGCGCACAACATGCTTTATACTATTTGCAATACGTACGTGCGATATAAAGATTACGACCCCGCCGACGGCGAATTTGCGGCGAGCGTCGGCATACGCAACATGGATAAAGTTTTCCCGTGGTGGATACCCGTGCTTGTCGCGCTCAACGTCGTCGTGTTCGGCATAATAATTTTCGAAACGGTGTGGATACTGCTGAAAGGCAGAAAGCGGTATAAGCTCGCGCTCGAAGCGGCGGAAAGCGGAACTACGCTCGAAGCGCTCGAAAAAGCGGAACGCGACCGCAAACGCGCCGCGCGGAACGACTCGGTCGTCGTGTCTGACGCCGAACTCGCGCCGCCTCCGCTCGCAACCGTATACGAAGACTTTTCGGAAAACGACAAAGCGGAAAAAGAAACCGCTTATGCAATCGAACCGACTGCGGCGGCGGAACAAAACACGCCCGCAGCCATTACGCCGAAAAACGAGGAAATGCCGAACGTCGCCAAAGAGAGCGATGAGGAAAAGGAAAGTTTGATTTCTCAAAACGCCGCGCTTAAAGCGGAGATTGCTCAGTTGCGTCAACAAATCGATGCGTATGCGATGCTTGCGAGCGAGCTCAAACAGGAACGCGAAAAAAGACTGGACGCGGCTCGAAAACGCAGAGAGGCAGCTAAGGAAAAGCCGAAAACGGAACGTGCGCCCTCCGCCAAACAGCAAATAGACGAATTGAAAAAAGAAATCGAAGAAATCAAAAACATGCTGAATAAATAATGTTTCGTCCGCGATACGGCGAAACGATTGCGCAAAAGCCGCTTCATTACGAAGCGGCTTTTTAAGTTATGAAAAGCGCTTTTCGGCAATTGTTTAATATTCGTATAAAATCATAAACTTGAAAAAGTCACGAGGCTAAACGCTTGACGCGGGGGGGGGATGGTTTATAATAACTTTTGTCGAATATTGCGCAAACGACGTAGGATAGTTGATTTTGCATATACTATTTGATATAATTAAATTACAGTTTACAAAGAGTGGAAATCGGAGGCACGGATGTCGGAAAATCAGGAAAAGAAAACGGGAGTATGGCATCATGCGCTTATACTCGGCGCGATAGCCGTCGCGCTGCTTGTGCTCGGACTGATTTTCCGCGACGATATCGCGCGGTTTACCGTGCGGCTTTTCAGCGGTGAAATTACGAAAGAAAGCGCGAAAGAGTTTATGCAGTCGTTTGGGTGGCGCGGCATGGTAATAATTCCCGTGTTCAGCATGCTGCAAGTCGTGCTTACTTTTCTGCCCGCCGAACCCGTGCAAGTGGTTGCGGGAATGAGTTACGGGCTTTGGGTCGGAATCGGGCTGTGCATGGCGGGTGTTTTTGTCGGCAACAACATAATGTTTTTGCTTTCGCGCACGTTGGGCGTCAAACTCACGCGCTATTTCAGAAAAAATATAGATATAGATTTGACGGGCGGCGCGGCGTCTTGGAGAATATCGCTGGCGGTGCTTATACTTTATTTTCTGCCGGCAATTCCCTACGGACTGATTTGCTTTATGACGGCGTCCACGGGAATGAAATACCCTCGGTATATAATACTTACTACGCTCGGGTCGTTGCCGAGCGTGCTTATAGGCGCGGCGCTCGGGGTCATAGCGATAGAAACGGGATTTTTGGTTGCGCTCATTACGCTGGCGGTGCTTATCGTCGTTATAATAGTTATGTTCTGTCTGCGCAAAAAGATTTTTGCGGCAATCAACCGAGCGATTGCGAAGGGAAACGAACCGCACACTACGGCGCACAAAGTGAACAAGCCCAATGCGTTTATCTATAAATCCGCGCAGGTGCTTGTCGGAACTTATCTTCGCAGTAAAGTGAAAATTAAAATAAGCAATCCTTTTAAACGTCTGCCGCGTCCCGCAGTGGTGCTTGTGACGCATCCGTCGTTTATGGATTGGGCGTATGCCGCGCTTGCCTTGAAAAAGGACCTCGGAAACTTTATTATCGCGCGCTATTATTATTTTCATAAAAAGCTTGCTTGGCTTGTAAAAAAGGTCGGGACATTGCCGAAAAGCATGTTTACGACAGACATCGAATCTGCGCGAAATGCATTCCGCGTCATAAAAAACGGTGGGCTGCTTTGCCTTATGCCCGAAGCGCGGTTGAGTACGGCGGGGAAAACCGAGCAAATAAATCACATGAGCGCAAAAATGTTGCAGACACTTGGCGCGCCCGTATATACTGTTCACATAGACGGCGCATATCTGGCAAAACCGAAATGGGGCAGAGGTTTCAGAAAAGGCGCGGTTGTCGAAGCACGCGTCGGCAAACTGTTCGACTCCGAGCTGTTAATGCAAATGAACGAAGCCGAAGTTGTCGGCGAAATAGAAAAAGCCATGGATTATAATGATTTCCGCTGGCTTTCTAAGCACCCCGAAATCAAGTACAAAAGCAAGCGCATTGCGGAAGGAATGGAAAATATTTTGTCGCGCTGCCCCGATTGCGGCGAAGAATTTTCGCTCAAATCCTGCGGAAATTCGCTGTACTGCGAAAAATGCGGTTTCAAGGCGGCGGTAGACGAAAGATACGCTTTTCGGCGCGAGGGCGGAAGCGGCGGAGAGTTACCGGAAAATTTACAGCAGTGGTACGAACGCGACGAAGCGCAACTTCGCGAAGAAATCATTGCGGACGCTGAATACGTACTGAAAGATAAAGTGCGTCTGAAATTTCCCGACCCGACGGGCAAGAGTTTTTTTGTCGAAGTCGGCGAAGGCGAATGTACGCTGTCGCGCGAAGGGTTTTCGTTCGACGGTACGGTGAACGGCGAGCCCCATACGCTGAAAGTAAAGCAGAACGAAATGTACAGACTGCTCTTCGGCGCAGGTGAAAATTTCGAAATATATTACGGGAAGGATTATTACTATTTCATACCGTCCGATGTGCGGTCGTGCGTCAAATGGTATACGGCAAGCGGTATTTTAAACGATTTGACCGTCGGGAATGGGAACGGTTAAAAGTCTGAATTTATGTTACGGAGAAAGGAAGAATGGAAGAGGTTATAGAGGAAAAGAAATCGACTCGGTTAGTCGGCGGCGGCACCGAGCCCGGAAAGAAAAAAGAAAAGAGCGTCATGAACGTGTCCGCAAAATCTTTTATTGCGGTCATGGCTATTCTTCTCGGCATGATAATCGTTGCGGGTGTGTTGACCTATATAATCCCGCAAGGAAGATTTCTTCGCGACGAAAGCGGAAAAATAATCGCCGATTCGTTTGAGCAAGGTCCGATAAAGGGACTGCCCGTGTGGCGTTTTTTCACTGCGCCCGCAGAAGTGTTCTGGTCGGAAGATGCAATCAATGTAATCATGGTCAGCCTGTTCCTGCTTATACTGAGCGGCACATTCAACATAATGAGCAAAACCGGCGGTATAAAAGCCGTGGTCGGCGTGCTTGCCGGGAAGTTCTCGAAAAAGAAAATTTTGCTTGTGTTTATAGTGTGCTTGCTTTTTATGGTATGCGGCTCGTTTTTCGGAATGTTCGAAGAACTCGTGGCGTTGACGCCTGTTATTATCGTATTGTCGCTGTCGCTCGGCTACGATACTTTGACTGGTATGTCTATGTGCATGCTGGGTTCCTGTTTCGGTTTTTGCGCCGCGGTGATAAATCCGTTTTCCGTCGGTGTTGCATCGGGATTGTTCGAAATATCTATTTTGAGCGGAGTATGGCTTAGAGTGATTCTTTTCGCGGTTGTATTTGCCGTACTTGCGCTGTTTATATTTCTGCACACGCGCCGAATAGGCGCAAATCCGAAAAAGTCGCTTACGTTTGCGCTCGACGAAACCAAACGCGCGAATCTTCCCGATGAAAATCCGAAAATCGAGCAGAACAAGAAAGCGGTGCGCACGTACGCGGTGTTTTTTCTCTCGCTGCTGCTTTTGATACTGTCTACTGCTTTGATACCCGTGCTGTCGGGGCTGAGCGTTCCGATACTTGCCGTCGGGTTTTTGGTCGGCGGAATGGTTTGCGGACTGATTCTCACGAAAAGTCCGAAAGACACTTTTTTGTGGTTTGGCAAAGGCGCGCTGGGAATGCTTCCCGCGGTAGTCATGATAGCGTTTGCTTCGTCGGTAAAACTGATTATGACAAACGGAGGTATACTCGACACGGTCATTCATACGGCAATCGGTTTTCTGTCGGGGCACAGTCCTTACGTCGCCGTACTACTTATATTCGCATTGGTTTTGTTTTTGCAAATATTCATCGGTTCGGCTTCCGCAAAAGCCATGCTCATAATACCGATATTGGCGCCTATTTGCGCAAGCGTGGGCATTTCGTACAACATAGCGATACTTGCGTTTATACTTGCCGACGGATTTACCAACGTGCTTTTTCCGACGAACGCAGTGCTTTTGGTCGGACTCAGCATGGCGCAAGTGAGTTACGGAAAATGGTTCAGATTCACCGCACTGCTGCAGCTGGCTATGCTTGTTTTGAGCGTAGGGGCTTTGATGTTCGGGGTCGCGATTCATTATTAAACCGCCGCCGTAAAGGGAAAAACGTATAAAATTTATATCTAAGAGGACATTTTTTTGAAGTTGTCCTCTTTTTATATTTGACACGCTTCCTTTCGATTTGCTACAATGCGAGTGTAAATCACCTAAGGAGCGTTTGTATGAAAAACAAAATTTCGAAAAATTTCAAACACATTTTAACGGTTTTGTCCCTTGTGCTGTGCGTGGCATTTTCGGTATTGCTTTACGGGTGCGGCAAATCGGATATTCCCGCAAGCGGCGGAGAAACGATTTTGCCGGAAGAACCGACTGTACCGAGCGAGCCGAGCGGTCCGTCCGTAACGCCGCCCGAGGAAGACAAACCGACGGTATCCGTGCCTGTTCAGCCCATTGTGCCGCAGGTCAAGAAAGATACGCTGCTGCGCTGCAATGCAAGTTCGATAAACATAAGAGCAGGGGGCTCGACATCGTATAAGGTTATAGGCAGTATCAATAAAGGAGATTTGCTCGCGTATACCGAAGTCGAAGACGGCTGGTATAAAGTGCTTTACAAAAACGGATACGGCTATGTTTCCTCGTCGTATGTGACGAAAGTCGAGTTCGACAAATCGGACGCAAGCGTCGAGAAAGTGGTGTCGGAAGGCAAAAAACTTATGGGTACGCCTTACGTATTCGGAGCGCAGAGGTATCATTGGGGCAACGGCAAACTGAATACCAACTTCACGGTAAACGAGTTTGACTGTTCGTCGCTTATGCAATACATATTCAAACTCGGAGCAAACGTCAATCTCGATATGACCAGCCGCTCGCAAAGCATACAGGGTACGGCGGTATCGAAAGCCAATCTCAAACGCGGCGACCTGATGTTCTTTACCAACGACAGCCGCGTAAACAACACTGGCGTGGAACGTATAGGACACGTCGGCATGTACCTCGGCGACAACTATATTTTACATACCGCATCCGATTACGCCGTAATCGAACAAATCAGTGCAAAACGGTGGTCGTACTTTATTAACGCACGCCGCTTCTTATAAAATCGGCAGCGGTTGACAGAGGAAAGCGAATATGATACAATAACGGCATGAAATTCACGCTTTGGCAGAAAATCAGCCTGACCTGGAATATCGCATCGCTTGCGTTCTACTGTTTTTACTGCGGTTATTTTATCCATAATAATCTCGGAAGCAAAGTTGTCAACTATATATTGCTCGCCTCCACAATCGTCTACTTTTTGATATTCGTGATAACGTGGATTATAAAAGGGAGAAAGGGCAAGCGGTTTACCGGCGCGACAAAACGGGTATACAAGGTTACGCGAAAACTCACGCTTTTGATGAATACCGTTGTTACCGGCGGCGCGATTATAAACATGAGCGTGTTCGGCGGCAGAATGATTATAGCGGTCTGTGCGCTCATTCTGATAGTCAATCTCGGTTTGAACATACTTTGGCTGATATTCTTGTGGCAGATGGAACGGCGGCACGGCGAAACAATCCGCTCAATCAAAACGGAAGCCAAACAGTTTGCTGGCGGACTGAAATCTTTGTTCAAAAAAGGATTTGCCGACGGAAGAGAATCGTCTCAATCCGACGAACCCGATGCCGAGCCGACGCAGAGTGCAGAGAGCGGCGATATGCCGACGGACGATACGATACAGGAATAAAAAAATAAAACGGAAGCGTTTCTCTTGATTGAAGCGCTTCTTCTTTTTTATACGGAATATGACCTTTTTCGTCGCCAAGCAACATATAATTTATGGTAGAATAAAATTGTACAACCCCTCGCAGGGAAGAAGGAGAAAAAATCAATGTCGTTGAAGTCGCTTATAGGAAAGAGCATAAACGAGTTTGGAGAAATGGATTTTCGGTGTTTATGCGGTCGCCGTCATAAATCCGAGACCCAGTTTTTTATAAGCGAAGGCGCGGAGGAAAAAGCCGCGGACGCCGTTCAAACGGTTGTCCCTGCGGGCTGCGGACTGATTTTGTTGAAGCAGGACGGATTCGATGTTGCCGACCTGAGCAGGAATCTGCGGCGCGCGGGTTATAAGGTGTACGAACGAACCGTAGCAGTCGGCGACGGCTGCGGGGAACTGCGTCGGCTGAAACCGCAGGACGACGTGCGCATGGTGCTCGGGGTAGGCGGCGGATTTGTCGCGGACTGTGCGAAATACGCTGCGGCGCAGAATGCTTTGCCGAGCGGAATGATTGTGCGCGTCCATTCCTCGCCGTCGTTTCTGGTGCCCAGCGCCGCGCTTACCGAGGAGTCCGTGCCCAGACTGTTTAAGACCGACAGCCCCAAAATGCTTTTATGCGATACGGCGCTTTTAAATAACGGTTCGGATATAAACGCCGCGGCGTTCGGTTCGGTTGTTTCGCGGTTGGTGGCGCTGTTCGATTGGAAATTTGCGTCTGTCGTGAGAAACGAGGTTTTCTGTCCGGAAATATACGAGGCAGCTCTCGGAGAGATAGATTTCGTATTGTCGCGCTTGCGCGGTATTTCGCGCTACGACAGAGCGGTGGGGAAGATACTTTTGGAAAGCGGGCTCAAACTGTCCGCGCTGTGCGCAATGAGCGGTTCGTCGCGGCTGTTCAGCGGCGGAGATACGGCATGCGCTTTGGCATTGAAAATGCTGCAAACGCATGAAAGCCGTCCGTCGAGGTTGCAGGGCGAAAACGAATTTTTGTTTTCCCTGCTTCTGACCGAAATATATCCGAAAATGTTTGCGGCTAGAAAGGAAAAAGGTTTTTTGCCGCCGCCCGATAATAACATGCGTTTGGAAAGACTCAAAGAGTATTTCGGGATGAGCGAACATGCCGCTGCCGGAAACATTACCGAGTATCCGTCCGACGAGAAAATGAAACTTTACGATTACCGTATAGGCGAATACGAGCAGGAACTGAGCGGCGAACTTATGCGGCTTAAAACAAGACTGACGGATGCATACAGGATTTTCCGCCGCTTGCACGGCGACGACGGATATTTTATCAAAAGTTATATGGATGTTTCGGAAGCGCGTTTGTGTCTTGCTCTTGCGCCCGAAATGAGAAACAAATACACTGCGCTCACGCATTTGAAAAACATGGGCGTTACTGACGCTTATTTGCTTGACTGACAGGAAAAAGTCGTATAATATTAAGATACGTTTGAAGGAGAAAAACGAATGAAACGATTCAAACAGTATCTTTTGGATATGGACGGAACGATTTATCTCGGCGGTCGCGCAATCGACGGCGCGGCGGAGGCGGTAGAAAAAATGCGGCGGAACGGGAAAGTGCTTTTTCTTACGAACAACACTTCCGCGTCCCGTGATTTTTACGTGCAAAAATTACATGCTCTCGGTTTCACTGCGACCAAGGAAGAAATCTTCACGGCGGGAAACGCCGCTGCCGTTTATATCAAAAATCATTATGCCGACGCAAAAGTCTTTCTTCTCGGGACTCCGTCGCTTTGCCGTGAATTCGAGGAATACGGGATAACGCTCGAAGAAGAATCCCCCGACCTTGCGGTTGTGGGATTCGATACGACGCTCACTTACGGAAAACTTGCGAAACTCTGCGGATTTATCCGCAGGGGGATTCCGTATATAGCGACTCATCCCGACATAAACTGTCCCACGGCGGACGGATATATCCCCGACGTCGGGTCTATTACGGCGCTTATAGAAGCGAGTACGGGACGCAAACCCGATTGCGTATGCGGTAAGCCGAATGCCGTAATGGCACGCGCCGTAGAGGCTTTGACGGGGGCAAAAGGCAAGGACGTGGCAATGATAGGGGACAGGCTTTATACCGACATGCGTTTTGCGGCAGACAACGGTTTTTATTCGGTGCTTGTGCTTAGCGGTGAAGCGACGCAAGCCGACCTTGACGCAAGCGGCATAAAAGTGGACCGTGTCGTGCGGTCCGTTGCGGAGTTTGCGGAATAAAAACAGCCGCGCTGTTACGGGCGGCTGTTGCGGATTTTCTAATCTGATTTTAATGTGAGTGTAATATTATTTTTACATGCGGGTTGTAGAATGATAACATCAAATGTTATCGGAGCCCGTTTGTTTGAGGCACGTGCGAAAATACGCGGCTGCGTTCTTTTCGCGGCAGCATGCTTTCATGGCTGCGGCAATCTTCTGTGCGAGATTGTACACCAGTCCAAGCCGCACCGAAGAAAGCGCTTTTGCCGATTTGGCGCAGACCGTTGCCGTTACGGAAACATCGCCGACTTCGGGAAGATTCTTGCCCATGGCTTCTCCCGCTTTCAAACCTCCCGCAAAAACGCGGATACTTCCGATATCGGACGGATTGCCGACAGCGCTGTCCACCGCGACTATTTGCCGGTCGGGGTGAGTCATGCGAATCTGTCTTTCCACGCTTACAAGATTGAGAGCGGTTACGGGTATCGCAAGATTGCCGTAAACGGGAGCGGCAGTAGAAAGCAATTCGCCTATTATGGGACCCAAACTGTCGCCCGTAACGCGGTCGGAGCCTATGCACAAAAAGACCGGCGGTGTGAAAAGAAGGCGGCTCAGTTCTCCCGCCACCTTGTCGGCGGCGTTGAATTCGTCAATAAATACTTTCAGCATGGTTGAGATTATAGCCTTGCGTCGATAATAGTATACGTTTACATGGAGGATTTGTAAAATGGCTATTACGGATATCGTTATAATAGTGATAGTTGCATTGTTTGCGCTAATCGGATTGTGGAAGGGCTTTTTCAAAACGCTCATCTCGTTCTTCGGTTGGTTTATAGCAATGCTTATAGCCGTTCTTACCGCGCGCGTGGTTGCGGAGGCATTACTGGATATTCCCGCAGTCGGCAAATTCGTTGTCGGCAGCGACGGCTTTTCATTGTTCGGCGCTTTGAAAAACATGCTTCCCGAAGGACTTATGGCATTGCCCGCAGGCGCGACGGAAGCGGAAATCGCAGGCGCGCTCGGCGACGGCGTTGTGGCGTCGCTGCTCAAACCGTTTACCAAACTGCTTACCGAAATGGGGACTACCGCGTCGGCTGCTACCGTCGGCGACGGCATAGGAATTGCGCTTTCGGGCGGTCTGTTCGAAGTAATGGTCGGTATCGGTATGTTTATCGTATGCCGTATAGTAATGACTTTGTTCACACTGTTTTTCAAATCGCTTATCGACAAGGATAAGAAGATGGGCGTTTTGACCAGACTCGGAGGATTTTTGTTCGGCGCGGTTCGCGGAACTTTATATTGCGCCATTCTTTTGGTGGCGGTCGGATTCCTTACGCCGTTCCAATTTATGCAGCCCGTTACCGCGGACATAGACAAAGGCGTATTGGCAAAACCCATAGCGCAGTCGGTGTATACGCTTTCGGGTAAGATAACCTCCCATGAAAACTATTTCAACAAACTTTTGGAACTTGCGGGGCTTAAAGACAGCGCGCCCGTGGAAGAAGACGAAGACGCAACGAAGGTAAAGGACTTTTTGACAAATGCTGCGGTTGACAACGGCGGTCTGTTCGGAAAGCAGCTTATCGGCGGAGAAGGACGCGACCGTTATAATGCATGGACGCAGGGACTTATTTCTCACATGCAGACGGCGGCGGCTAAAATAGCAAACGGCGATTACGATTCGCAGCAAGAGAGCATGGCAGCTTTGGCGGAAGCGGTCAAGGCGGGCGGCGAGACTGAGCAGGCAGGTCTTATATATTCTACGTTTGAGGCTCTTGCGGATGTGCTCGACCGCTATAATAAATGTGACGCCGCCGAAATGGACGCATTGGAAACCGAAGTCGAAGTGGCATTCGCCAATATTAAATATGCGCTCGACAACACGCCGTATTCCAACATGTTCGGCGAAGTTCAATTCGGCGGCTTGGAAGCCGAGCCGACGATAGGCGCGGAGGTTACTCCTCCGCAGGAAGAGGGCGGCGAAGAAAGCGTTCCAAGCGCGCGCATGCGCATGGCGTACACTGTCGAGTGGGCAGCGGCATAAATCCGATATAAAATAAAGCAAAAGACAGCGGAATTTACGTCGCTGTCTTTTTTTGTGTGTTAAATTGTTAAGTTTCGTCATTTTTATCGTTATTGTGACATAAGATTATATGTATAATCTGTAAGATACATATACAGAGGCGGTAGAAGAACATGAAATTCGTCAAAAAGTTGTACATAATGACGGGACGCGAAGGCAAGGGCGCAGTGACGGTCGAGTCCAATGCGTTCGGTACGCATGCCGAAGTCAAAGTGGATATGCGCAGCGGCGGAAGGAAATATTTTGTATTTATTTCGGACGTCACGAAAGTTTTTCCCATGAACGCAACCGGTAAATACGATTTGGGAAATGCGAGAGCAGACGGGGTACACGTCGCCGTGGTTACGGCGGGCGGAAAGGAACGGGAAGTCGCTATGTACGGAACCGATACGGGCGGACGCATGTGGCAGAGCAATCTTTTGGATTTGGTAAGAGGAAAAATAAATGATTTCGAAAAGGCGGCGTCTGCGCAGACTTCTGCAAAAGAAAATACGTTCCGGACAGAGAGCGGGGAAAAACCTCTCAGTATTTTCCCGGTCGCCGAAATGTACGACGACGGAGCAATTGCAAAAGTAAATTATTATTCGAATATATATTCTTCGCGTGTAGCCGAGCCGACCGAAGAGCTTTTGAAAGCTCATCTCGATGTAAAACAAGCATTTGAAACGAGCGGGCAGTCTGCCGAAAACCGACCCGAGCGGAAGATTGAAAAAGAAAAGGATTCCGCCGAGGAGATTGCCGACGATTATCATTTGAGAACCGAGGCTGCCGCGGCGGCGACTGTGTCGGATTATGCAAAATACATATATTCTTTTCGGGACGAGATGTTGAAAAAGAACCGCGAAACGGCGTCAAAAAGTCATGAACCGTCATTTGCGGAAATGTCCGAATTTGCCGCCGCAGAAGCGGAAAAAGAGGCAATAGAGGAAAAGGCGGCGGCGCTCTCCGTAGAGAAAGAAGCGGAAGAATCAGTGCCGCTTGCCCCGAAAGCCGACCTCGCAAAAAGCGAACGCACGCTCGGCGACATGACAAAGGTCAAATTGAATTTCTACGAACGGGTCAAAAGCGGCATAGATAAGCTGTTTGAGGACGGAGAAAGAGACGCCGAGCTGGAAAGTCTTTTGCCGTCGTCGCGTTTTGTCCGTATCGGTGTAGAGCATTCAGACAAATATTATTGCGTGGGACTAATCGGAAAGCCCGATTATATATGCTATGCCGTGCCCGCGAATTATACTCCCGACCCGCCCGAGGAGTTGGACGGATATTGTCAATGGCTTCCCAAAACCGAAACAAATCCCCGAGGAGAAGGGTACTGGCTTATATATCAGGATGCGGTGACGGGGGACAGTATTTCGGGATAGCGTGGTTATGCGCTTTTCGCCGTTGAAGCCGATTGCTGCAAGGTTGCGCTTGCTCCGCACTATTTTTGTACGGTGATTTCTCCAATCGCATTGCCGCAGATTGAATCGTTCCAAATACCGTTGTTTGCAAGTCGTAAGCAGTAGAGTTTTTTATTTCCGATTTGTTCGCCGTACAAGCAGAGAAAAACCCTGTACTTTCCGTTTTGCAGGTTTAAGCCCACGGAATAACTTGTGCTTAGTTCACCCGTGAAATCTTCTACCTGTACGATGTCGGCGGGCTCGCCGTTTTCATCGGTAAAAACGATTTGTGCGAGTTTCGGTTTGGTCAGGTTTCCGAACCCGACGTTTTTCAGGGACAGTTTGATGTCCAGTCTGTCGAATTTTTCCGTGAACGAAAAAACCGATTCGTCAAGCAAGAATCTATACCCGAGATGGTTTTCGATATACGAGAATGCCGTTTTGCCGTAGTAGTTCTCATCCGAACCGCAAGCGGACGAATAATACGTGTTTTTCCATTTGTTTATAATCGCGCTGTTCCATTCGACGTTAAGATAATTCAAATGGATTTCCGACATTTCGGGCAGGCAGTTTTCTATGTCGTGCAGTTTGCTTTCGGGAGCGACCGCTTCGCCGCCGTATGGCAAATGGTCGGTGACTTGACTTCCGAGAAAAGCCACCTCTTTTTTGCGGTCGGTATAAGTACCCAAATCGCTGTCCGAACCCATAAAACCGTCGTTGTATATTCCGACTCGATATGCTTTGTTTGTTTTTTCTATTTTATAACCGTCAATGTCTTTTAAGGTAATATCCAAAAAATCATACAACATCTTCGGCGTCCGAACAAGAATGTGCAGGTTTGAAGTGTTTTTCAAAAAAGTATCGATTATGGGGGATATATGTTCGGCGGTTGCGATTGTGCTTGTGTGCATTTCGCCCCAAGGTCCGATTAAACCTGCCTCTATCGCCGTCACCGTTGTTTCGAAGTTGTTTAATACCGAACATACTTGTTCGATATGTGTTTTTATTGTTGCCAAGGACGGTTCCGTATTTTCCCTTCCCGAAAATGACGGGTCGTAAGCAAATCTGACTATGGCATTTTTATCGTTTTGCTTTAAAAACGAAAGAAGCTCGCTCAGTCCTCCAAGCGCTCTGTCCGTTAGCGGTTTGTCGCCGCTGCCGTTGACGGCTTCGGAAAATGCACTGATATCTATGCGCAGATGATAGAGCCTTGTTGCGTCAGTGACGACATTTTTGTTATAACTTACGCCCGAGTCAGAAATTTTGACATATATGGGGCGATAAAAACCCAGGTCGGGATTTGACGTCATATCCGTGTTTTCGGTACAGTCTATGTCCTGTTTCAAACTTTGCGTTAAAGTTCCCTGGGGAGGAAAGTTTTCTCCTTCGGGTTTTTCTGCGCAACCGAAAAGGCAGACGGCGGCAATGCAAACCGTTATCATGGCAAGAAAAAATGCCGCGGCTTTTTTTATGGATATTACATTCTTCATGGTTCAATTATACCATAAAACTTTTAAATGCGTATAGTTTTAAAGCATAATTTTTTTATATTACATTGAAAAACCGAATTTTTTGTCGGACAGCGAGTGACAAATACGCGTGTCACAGAATAAGCGGCTCGGTTATCGGACGTGTCAGTCCGTTGATACCGCCGTCGTAACCGTAACCGAAATAATCGACATACGGCGACCCGTTGCGCACGGTCAAAAGGAAGTATTTGGTGCTTCCTCTGTGCATCGAATACGGACGTTCGCATTGCAAGATTACTATCCGATGGTGAGACACGATTAATTCGGGTGCGTTTATGATATGCGTGGCGATTGCCTGCGGCGTGTCGTCCGTGCATTCGAAGTCGATTTTTACCATTCTGCCGTTTATCGACGCTTTACCGTCTTCCGTAAGCATAGTATCCACGTATGCTATTATTTCGCCGCCGATAAGATATCCGTCGTCGGCAAAGCGAGGAAAGCTGCCGGTAAGCCGCTCGCGCGAGTGTAATGTTCCGTCGTCGTCTACTTTCCACACTTCGCCGAACATGGAGTAGAGGTAGCCGCCCGAAAGCTTGTATGCAATTCCCTCGTTTCCGCTTCTGCCGTAATCGAAGAAATCATTCGCCATACCCTCGAACGCCACTTCGATATCCGGTTCGATTGCTTGGAGTTCGAAGTTTTCGCCGAATACTTTGATTTTCCCTTCGTCGAATACGTACATTCTTTTGTCCGTACCCAGCATCATGCCGTTTTGCGTGGAAAATACCAACGAATTGCCGTAACGGGTGTATGAGGGCAAATTGACTATTCCTTCGGTTATGCGCGGGATTTCGTAATTGTTATAGCCTTCGAGCAGATATTGCTGACCGTACTTATCACGGCGCGCGGCACGCACATAGTACGAATAGTTATATGACTTTAAGGCATCCGAGTCGGGCGGAAGCATTAACTCGTAACGTATTTTTTCGGTCTGTTCGTCGTATATGACGGTGTACCACTGCGGAATACGATTGCCGTACATAGGTTGTACGGACAAGAAATCATCATTAAACGGATGGACCTGCATTGTATGGTTCATAGCCCCGGACAGCTCGTTCACTTGCGGAATGAGGTCTTTGAG
Organism: Clostridia bacterium; assembly: GCA_022793815.1. GTDB lineage: Bacteria > Bacillota > Clostridia > Christensenellales > Pumilibacteraceae > MGBC157735. Next base: position 144,105 of record JAAWDP010000007.1, read on the forward strand.
CGCAAAAACCTTTCCCGTCGCATTGTGTATGACAACGGTCTGCATGCTTTCGTGATGGCAGTGAAAACCGTTCGGCGTGACCATTTCTTGTGCAAAGTTTATTGATTGCCAAAAATCCCATTCCGAGTCGTTTACGTACATTACATAAGTGAAGCCTTCGGAAACATATACCATGGCGGCATTTCCCAGTACGTCTTGTCTGACTATACCGCGTCCGTTGGTTCTTTCGTAAACCACTTCTTTTATCGTTCCGTCTTCGTTTATCGCAATCAGTACGTTTGCTTTGGTGGGGTCCCAGTCGTAATCGGATTCCCAATCGTATCTTTCGTCGTCGCTCCAATCTCCGTCCGAAACGTCGTTTTTTTCGGCGGGAATATCCGCCGCGCCGGTTTCGCCTGTTGTGACAAAATCATCGGCGGCGGAAGGAGAGGACGATTTGACATACGATACATTCGATATGCCGCGGGATTTCGAAGACGAATCGGGTGCATTCCAAACGCCGAATGCCGCTATTCCGTCCATGTCCACGAATGTGTTTTTAAGTTGTGCCATTGCATTAAGCAGTCCGTTTTTGTTGTATATGCTTATTCCCAAAGGTACGGATACCGCAATAGCGGCAACAAATACGGCTATTGTCGTAAGCAGCGCCACTCCGCGTTTGCCCGCAAAAAAGCGTCTGCGCGTCTTTGCCGCGATTAGTGTACCCGTGCGAGCCGTTTTTTCCTGCGTCGCCGCGCTCTGCGCAGCTAATATGCGCTCGGTGCGCTCGCGCTTTGTTTCATCGTTCGATTTTAACGAGTCGAACGCCTCTGTGTACTTGGAACTCATAACGCCGTTACTCCTTTAAAAAGTTTTTCAGTTTTTCCCGCGCCCGACCTATGCATTTTGTCAAGGCGCGTTCGTTGCCGCCCAATATTTCCGCGATTTCTCTTGCCGTATATCCTTCGTAATAGTGCAGGTACAGAGCATTGCGGTCACGTTCGGGAAGACGGTCAAGGGCTTCGAACACCTCGTCGTGACGGCTCGGACATTCCGACGGCATAAAGTTGCGCGTTATTGCGAGCCGCCGTTTGTCGGCGCGTAAACGGTCTTTGCTTTTATTTATGGCGACGCGGATGAGCCATGCTTTGAGTCGGATGCCGTCATCTGTCAACGGAGGCGTTTTGAGCAATTGCAAATACACTTCTTGAACGATATCCTCCGAGTCCGAACGGTTTCTTGTGTATTGAAACGCAATGCGAAAAACGGTGTCCGAATACTTGTTCACCGCATCCGTTATGAGGTTTTTATCCGTCGAATTTACCATGTTTCACTTATAAAACGATTGAGAGATTAAAAAAGAGACATAAAAACAAAAAATTTTATTTTTCGTCCATATTTTCTGTTCACTATATAGATTATATCATTTTATGGCAAGAAAGTAAATCGAAAATTTTGATGAGAAAAAATTACGTGAAATGATAAACAATCAACTTAACACAACCGAAAAGAAAAATTGTTGCAGCGGAAAACACAAGAGTTCAACAAAATGCCCTGCCGCAAACCTTATTAAAAAGTCGCATACAAACCGAGTGTTATATGCGACTTTTGATTGGCTGGGTAATAAAGATAGAGTTTGAACACTTGTGGCGGGGCAGTAGTAATCTAAAACGAATTTTTATATCCCTTGACTTATAATTTCATTCCATGCAACTTTATGCTGATACTTAATCGTTGCATCTGTTTTTAATAATTCAACATATTTGTCTATAAATTCCGCAGGGTCAGTCAACAAACGCAAGTAGTATTTAAGTGTAGTATATACCCCATTTACGATAACTTGACATCCGTGAATTTGCGCAATTCTTTGAATTTCATTATCAATTTGTTCCCAATCGGCAGAGTCCATATTGGCAGTTGTTAATAGATAATAGCGGTCTGTATTATAAATCTTAAATTTTTCATACGCATCTGCAATTAATTGCCGAGAGATTTGGATTTCGTGTTTAATCTCCACCCCTTCGAACGCTGTGCCGTTTTCGTTGTTAACATCAATATCGCCAATGCGACCTGATTGCATATCTGCTGAATTATGCGATTCTAAGGCGCATAGTACTTTATTTTCATATCTGGCAACTTGTCCAAACATACATTGATAAGCGGCGTAAATTGCAAGCGTAGGTAATCGAGAAGCTCCTGAACAGGTGTATCTGTAAGTAAAATGTTTTTCCATTAGCCTAATAATTTTTGAAATTGATAGACTGTGTGGCTTTGCAAGTTCGATAACCAAATCATCTCGCTGTTTTATTAGTTTAATAAAGAAATATCTTAGGGTATCTTCTGGACTTAATCCCTTTGTTTGAATCTCATCAATCAATTCTAAAAAAGCCATTTTTACATTAGGCGGTGTTATTTTACCAGGATAATCAAGTGTATATGGGTGTGGTTGCTCAAATGACCGCGTTAACCAACCAGATTCTGCCATAGCAGGAAAATTGACACTTTTCATAAACGGAGTAACAAAATCTTTATCAATCGTGCGTCCTGCAAATCCATTTGCCTGTTGCGCTTGGTGGTATCTTATATCTTGGCTACTATCAAATATTTTATGTACAAGTAAGGTTGTCAGCACTGCAACCATACCCTTATTACTTTCAGACCGAGAAACAAGTAAATCAATTTGCGATTTTGCTAACTCAGGAATTGACGTTGTGAGTTGATTATTAGATACTGAAATCATTGCACTATTATATGTTGTTCTTAATATTTCGCTATGAGTTGGCATTTCTTTCATCTCCAAAAAGTTGATTTTTTATTTCTTGCGCCACTGCTTGTATCATTGAAACGCAAACAGAATTCCCTAATTGTTTATATTGCTCTCCAATAGAACTAACTTTTATAAAAGTGTCTGGAAATCCCATAATACGCCAACACTCGTTTATCGTTAATTTACGAACGCGATTATCGTCAGTAAGAATAAAATATCTGCCAGATGATTCTTGCGACGGTAATGTAGGGTGAATACCATACACAGAGTATATACGATTAGGTTGTTTATGCACTCTTGACAAATGTTCTGTGCCTGGTCGAACTCCTACTTTGCGAATAGACTTATTTCTATATCCAGCAAAAATTAGTCCAGACTCTTGTTGCTTGGGATTATTGATTAGTGTATATTCAGTAGGGGAAAGAAATTCGAAATCACCTTGTTTATCCAAACTATCCACTAAACGGCAACGCGGCTTTGTTTCAATTTTGCTAAAATCAAATTCTTTTTTTAGTGAGCCAATAATAATAATCCTTTCCCTGTTTTGCGGTAGACCAAAATCTGATCCATTTAATATTTTCCAAGAAACAAAGTAGCCAAGTTCAATTAATTTATCAAGAATTGTTTGCAATGTTTTGCCGCCGTTGTGGTGTACTAAATGTTTTACATTTTCTAGAAAAACGACGGGTGGTTTTTTTTCATTAAGAATACGACAAATTTCAAAAAATAGTGTTCCGCGTGTATCATCAAATCCTTTTTGCTTGCCAGAAATGCTAAAAGGCTGACACGGAAATCCTGCACATAAAATATCGTGTTGGGGTATAGTTTTTTCATCCACCAATTTTATATCGCCAGCAGGTAATTCGTTAAAATTGGCATTATATGTTTTTTGACATTCACTATTTATATCACAAGAAAAAACGCACTTGAAACCTTGCGTTTCCATTCCTATACGAATACCACCTATACCGCAAAATAAATCGATGAATTTGAACATACTGTACCTCATAATGATTATAACAAAATCAAACGATTTTTTCAAGCGTATAACATAGACAAAATAAAAATGGCACTGTGGCGGGTGCTTGATAAAACAAGCGGCTCGCTACGCTCGCCGTCAAGCACCCGACACGAAACGACACAACAATCAAAACTGCCTTGTGTTTATATCCGTTTCGCATCTTATGTAGTCTACTATTTCTATTGTTATCATAACCTGCCGAAAAGGATAAGAAAAAACCCGAACCGATATGTTCGATTTGGGTTTTGATTAGTGGGTAATAAAGTCAGAGTTTGAACACTTTTGACGGTGTTCAAACTCTATTACTTGTGGCGGAGTGAGAGGGATTTGAACCCTCGCTACAGATAAACCCGTACTACCTCCTTAGCAGGGAGGCCCCTTGAGCCACTTGGGTATCACTCCATAATGTCAATGAAATAATAGTTTGTAATGTTGGCGGAGAGAGAGGGATTCGAACCCCCGGTTCCTTTCGAAACGCCGGTTTTCAAGACCGGTGCCATAAACCAGACTCGGCCATCTCTCCTCAAAGCCAGCTTGACTATTATAGCCAATATATTGCCCATTGTCAAGCATTTTGCAACTTACATAGCGTATTCGAATTCAAATAAAAGCAAGACGAAGTTGTTTTTTAATATGCATGTCTTGACAAGACGCATGATAAATAGTATAATTAAAATGCCGTGTGCGGAAGTGGCTCAATGGTAGAGCGTCGGCTTCCCAAGCCGAATGTTGCGAGTTCGAATCTCGTCTTCCGCTCCACTTAACGGGTTGAAATCGTAGGATTCAGCCCGTTTTTAAAATAAAGATTTACTTTAAAAAGACCGCAGAGATTTATTCTGCGGTCCTTGCTTAGGATGGATATTTTAATCGTCGCCGTAACCGGCTTCGAACAATGTTTTGTAGAATCCGCCTTGTTGCATGAGCGATGCGTGATTGCCTTTTTCGATTACGTTTCCGTCCTTCATGACGAGAATTATATCGGCTTCCTTTATCGTGGATAGACGATGAGCGACTATGAACGACGTGCGTCCTTGCATCATGAGAGCAAAGGCTTTTTGAATTTTGATTTCCGTGCGTGTGTCTATATTGCTTGTCGCTTCGTCGAGTATAAGCATGGGCGGGTCCATAAGCATTACGCGCGCTATACATAACAGCTGTCGCTGACCTTGCGATATGCCGTCCCCGTTGTCGGAAATAACAGTGTCGTAGCCGTCTTTCAGGCGCATAATGAAATTGTGTATGCGGGCTTTCTTTGCGGCTTCCTCTATTTCTTCTTGCGTGGCGTCGTCTTTGCCGTAGGCGATATTTTCGCGGATGGTGCCGCGGAACAACCACGAATCCTGCAAAACCATGCCGAAATTGCGCCGCAGGGCTTTTCGCGTCATATCCTTAATCGGTACGCCGTCGATAAGAATTTCGCCGCCGTTTACGTCATAGAACCGCATGAGAAGATTTATCAAAGTGGTTTTTCCGCAGCCCGTCGGTCCGACAATCGCAACTCTTTGTCCCGATTTGACTTCGAGGTTAAAGTCGGTAATCAAAGGGCGCTCCTTGCTATAAGAGAACTCGGCGTGCCGTATCGAAACATTGCCTTTTGCCGTAAAGTCCGTGCCCGAAGAATCGTCCGCTTCTTCTTTTTCGTCGAGCAGTTTAAATACGCGCGCTGCCGCCGCCGTGGCTGTTTGCAGTTCGGTGATGACCCCCGTGATTTCGTTGAACGGCTTTGTATATTGATTGGCATACGTTAAAAAGCATGAAAGGTCGCCGACGCTCATATCGCCTTTTATTGCGAGGAAAGCGCCCATTATGGCAACCGCCGCATAGACTATACCGTTTACGAAGCGGGTGCAGGGATTTACCATAGCCGAGTAAAACATGGCTTTTATTCCGACCTTTTTGAGTTCGCAGTTTATTATATCGAATCTTTTTTCGGCAGTCTGCTCGTAAGAGAAAGCCTTGACTGTTTTTATATCGGACAGCATTTCTTCGGTCAAGCCGCCGAGTTTGCCGCGCATATCCGATTGAGCCGCGAATTTGTCGTGACAGCCTTTGGCTATAAAATAGGCGACTATTATGGACAGGGGCGTTACTACCACTACGACCAAAGTTACCCAAGGATTGACTCCGAGCATGAAGCACAATGTGCCGACGACCGTTACGACACCGGTAAACAACTGCGTAAAACCTTGAATAAGTCCGTCCGATATCTGTTCGGTATCCGCGCCTACGCGGGTCATCAGGTCGCCTCGGCTACTGCCGTCGATTACTTTAAGCGGCACACGGTTGAGTTTGTCGAATGCGTCGCGGCGGATATCGCGTATAGTGCGGTAGGCTACTTTGTTTGTGCACAGAGAAACCAACCATTGGAAAAGGGATGCTGCGGCTATGAGTCCGCCGAGTATGAAAAGACGCTTGAACACGGCGTCGAAATCCACATTGTTTTTGCCGATTATATAGTCTATTGCATTGCCTATCACAATTGGGGCGAACAAAGTGGCGGCTATCTGCAAAAGCGCGAAAAACAGCGCAAGTACGAGCCAAAACATATACGGTTTTACGTAGGAGAGCAATCGCCCTATCGTACGGGGGCGGGGGGTCGGCAACTGTTTTTTCATTTTCCGCCTCCTTTACCGACGCCTTGCGATTGGCAGATTTCACGGTATACTTCGCAATCGCCGTACAGCGTGTCGTGCGTTCCGTAGCCTACGGTTTCGCCGTCTTCCAAAACAAGTATGGCGTCGGCGTCTTTTATCGAACCGCATCTTTGCGATACGATTATCGTCGTAAGGTTGGGGAGTTCTTCCAAAGCCGTTCTGAGACGTTTATCCGTAAGCGTATCGAGCGCGGACGACGAATCGTCGAGAATCAGAAGCGACGGTTCTTTTGCCAGTGCGCGTGCTATTGTCAGGCGCTGCCGCTGTCCGCCGGAAAAGTTTTTGCCGCCGGCTTCCACGTGCGCGTCGAGATAGCCGTCAAGCTTGCTTACGAAATCGTATGCCTGTGCTTTTTTCAAAGCTTCCGTTATTTTTTCGTCGTCGATATTCTTGTTTCCCATTTGCATGTTTTCGCGCACGGTGCCGGAAAACAGTCCCGTTTTTTGAGCGACTATGCCCACTTGCGAGCGCAGCTGCGCAAAAGGGTATTCGCGCACGTCTATGCCTTTATACCGTACCGCGCCTTCCGTCGTATCGTAAAAGCGCGGAATTAAATTGATTAACGTACTTTTTCCGCTGCCCGTTGCACCTATAATTCCCAGCCGTTTTCCCCGAGGCAGAGAGAACGAAATATTTTTCAATGAAAGGCGGTCGGCGTTGTACGAAAAACTCACGTTGTCGAATTCCACTTCGGGGGCGTTATCGTCGCCGATTACGACTGTATCTGTTTTTTCCGTAACCGACGCTGACAGGGCGAATACTTCGTTTATGCGGCTTGCCGACGCTGAGGCTTTGGTGAACGTCACGATAAGATTTGCAAAGACCACAAGCGCAAGCAATATCTGACTGAGATAATTTACGAGAGCAATGAGTTCGCCCTGCGTCAGAACGCCGTCGAAAACTTTGTATCCGCCGAAATAAATGACTGCTATCACGCAGATGTTTATTACTACGTAGGTGAGGGGATTGAGCAAGGCTGAAAGTCTGCCGACTCTTTCCGAAGTTTTTGTAAGCGAGTCGGTGGCGGCGGCAAAGTCGCGTTCTTCTTCCTCTTGCTTGGAAAATGCACGCACTACTCTTGCGCCCGTGAGATTCTCTTCCGTGAGTTCGTTTACGCGGTCAAGCTTTTGCTGTACCTTTCTGTAAGACGGTATAGTGTAGCGCATTATAAGGAAAAGAATTACGGATATGACAACCGCGCCTGCGACAAATACAAGCGCAAGTTTTGCGTTTATCATAAACGCCATAACGGCGGAGCCTATGACTATGAACGGTACGCGCGTTATCAGGCGTATGAACATTGCCACGGCTTGCTGCGTCTGATTGACGTCCGACGTTATCCGCGTCAGCAGTGACGAAGCCCCTATCTTGTCGAGTTCTGAAAAAGAAAGTTTGTTTATATGTCCGAACATGTTTCTGCGCAGATTGGTGCCGTATCCCGAGGACGATACGGCGGCAAGGTATTGGCATGCAAGAGAGAACATGAGTCCCGCCGCGCCGAGACCGACCATAACGAGTCCTGCTTTAATGACATAATCTTTATCTCCGCCTGCTATGCCCACGTCAATAATGCGTGCGACAATCAGCGGAATAATCAACTCGAAAAGAGCTTCTACGAATTTAAACAGGGGCGCAATTAATGCCTGCGGGCGGTAGCCTTTGAGATATTTTATAAGTTTCAGCATCGATAAACCTTTATGTGTGTATTTTTCCCGCATAATTCATATTATACTTTTATTTGATAAAAAGTGCGGGAGTATGTTGTGTATAAGCGGCGTTACTGTTTTTTGTATTTATCGTCTATTGCTTTAAGCATAAAACGCGCGGTTTCGAAATTCGGCGTAATTTCCAAACATTTTTCCAACTCGGTTTTCGCTTCGTCCGCGTTTCCGCTTCCTGCCGCCAAACCCAATAGACACAGGGCGCGGTAGTAATGCAGGTAAGTAAGATGTTTGAGCTCGGTCGCCGAAGCAAGATATTCGTCTACCGTGTACAAGGTTTCTCCCAACTCCGTGAGTCTGGTTTTCGCGTCGCCGTTTATACCCGATACGCGCGCCGCTATATTCAGCAAAGCGATATCGGTGTTGTACGGGTCGAGGTTCAAAAGCCTTTCCGTGCCGATTTTTACGGCATCGAAATCGCCGGACGCCAACAGCTTTTTATAGCACGCCGTTTCTCGCGTATCTCCGTTTTCGGTCGGCTCTTTTTTATATTCCGCATACGGCTCATACCACTGCGTATATACGCTTGCAAGCCCTGCCGCAAGCATATCCTCTCCGCAATCGTAAACCAGTTCGCGGTATCGCGACGAAAGCACGGCGGCGAAAACTTCCGATGCTGAAAGCAACTCGCGCGTTTTTTCGTATAGGGTTTCGTCTATATGCGGCGATGCGACTACGAGATAGGGGTAGAAGATATACCATAATGCCTTTAAATCGTTGCTTTTTGTAGAGGATACCACGTGGTACGCCATTTCGTAAGGCGTAAGCGTTTCGCCGCTCCCGTAAGAAGTAACGGAAAATTCGTCGGGCGGAAGAAAATCCGCACCGAACCGCATCAGCGAGTTGAGTGCGGCGTTTTTTATTTTATCGCCGTCTTTTCCCCGTTTTATTTCGGCAGCGCTCAGTTTTATCAGCGTTCCCAGTGCGAGGGTTTCCGTTATGGGTGTATTATCGTGCATTTTAAGTTCTCCGTAAATGAAACAGTTTTGAAGCGGTTTGTTTACACGGTATTTTAAGCATATTTTTGCATTGCCGTCATACCGTTTACACAAACGCAAAGTATAATTAAAGTACTTAAAGACAAGGAGGTCTCGTTTATAAGAGAGAGACATTCGAACATTACATTCTTCCTTTGTAATCGGACGCGCGGCGAATGAAAATTTTCTTCGCCGCCGTCTTATTATCCGAGTATTTCCATTATGTCTTTCATTGTCCAGGCATTTTCGCCGCCGACCATCAGAGAGGAGAGCGCGCTCTTTTTCTCCTGTAATTTGACTATCTTTTCTTCGACGGTGTTTTCCAGTATAAGTTTGTATACCTGCACCGAGCGGTTTTGTCCTATGCGGTATGCGCGGTCGGTCGCCTGATTCATTACCGATTCGTTCCACCACGGGTCGTAATGAATGACCACGTCCGCGCCCGTGAGGTTCAGTCCCGTTCCGCCCGCTTTCAGAGAAATCAAAAATACGTTTGTATCGTCGGTATTGAAACGGTTTACCAGGCGCATGCGTTCTGTTTTCGGAGTGTCGCCCTTCAATATATAGTGAGAAAGGTTCATTTCCACAAGCTTCTTGCGTATGACGTCGAGCATTGATGTGAACTGCGAAAACACAAGCACTTTATGACCGCCGGATGTCGCGGATTCCAAAAGTTCCAAGCAGGCGTCCAACTTTGCGGAATTGCCGCCGTATTCGGGATAAACGAGGGCAGGGTGGCAGCAGAGCTGCCGAAGCTTTGTCAGCATGCTAAGCACGACGACTTTGTTTATGCCGTCGCCCGCGACGCTTTGTTTGACGAGAGCAAGATTTGCGTCATAAAGTTTACGCTGTTCTTCGTCCGCCGCCGTGACGATGTTGCTTTCCATTTTGGGCGGCAGTTCGCCGAGGACCGCGGATTTGAGTCTGCGCAGAATAAACGGCGAAACCAATTTTTTCAGCCGCGTGTACGCGCTGTCGTTGCCTCTTAAAATTTCCGTTTCGTAGGTTTCGCGGAATTTGCCGTAAGACCCCAAATAGCGCGGCATTATGAAATCGAATATACTCCAAAGTTCCGCAAGAGAATTTTCGATAGGCGTACCCGTGAGTGCAAAACGGTAGTCGGAATTGAGAGTTTTTACCGCCCGTGCGTTTTTTGTTTCGGGATTTTTTATAAATTGCGCTTCGTCGACTATCGCGTAAAGGAAGTCTATATCCTTATAAAGGGCATCGTCGCGTCTTATAAGTTCGTATGAAGTTATCGCCACATCGCAGTCGGCGGCTTGCATCAGCAGCGCTTTCCGTTCCTCGAATGTTCCCATGACGGGCAGCACTTTCAAATCGGGGGCAAACTTCGTCAATTCGTTTACCCAGTTCAATATAAGCGTGGTGGGGCAGACTATTATGGACGGACGGTCGCGCTTTGACGACGTCAGCATGGCTATGACCTGCAACGATTTGCCTAAGCCCATATCGTCGGCGAGTATGCCGCCGAAGCCGTATTTGCACAGAGTTTTCAGCCAGCGGAAACCTGTCTTTTGGTAGTTGCGCATTACTTCGCGCAGTCTTTCGGGTACTTCGATGTCCAGCGTTTCGGGGGAGGACAGTTCGTTTATCATGGCTTTGAACGAACGGTCGCGTTCCAGATTGAAAAAGCCGTTTTTCAGTTCGTTGTTTATAAAAGGCGCATAATATTTCGGCAGTGTCAGCCTATCGCCCGAAATGTTTGCGACTTCCAGAATTTCGCTGAGCGCACCGAGCGTAGCGTCGTTCAAATCGACAAACGAGCCGTCTGACAGGCGTATGTAAGTGCGTTTTTCGCGGTACGCTTTGAGAATCTCCATGAGCTGTTCGGAAGAAAAATCTTCGGCTTCGACGTCGAGTCCGAGCAAATCGCTTTGAAGCCGCACGCCGACCTTGATACGCGGAGGCTTTTTGACGCGGATACGTTGAAGTTCGTCTGCAAGGTATACGTCAAGATAGAGAGAAAGTTCGGAAATGCCCTGCGAAAGAAAGTTGTAAATCGCAAACTCGTTTTCCAACGTAAGAACGGGGAAAGACGGAAAATATTTCAGCAGAAGATTTTTGATTATGCGTTCCGCTTCGAAATCGCGCACGGCGGAACCGTACGGCGAGTTGTCGTCCAGTATGTCGATTGCATTGTCGTCGTAAGTGCAAATGAGTTCGGCTTTTATGGTTCCCTGATAGTCGCCCGGATTAAGCATTAATTTTGCCACGAGAGGCGCGGCTTCGAAAACGGTAAGGTCGGTATCCGACGAATCTATCGGAATGAACCGCGCGATTTGCGCAACGACGTTATTGTAAAACAGCGGCATGTCGGGCATGGACACGAACAGAGTGCGGCGCATATTCATCAGACTCAGTGCGGGCAGACAGAAACAGACGAAATCGTCGTCCAGGCGGAAAATGCGCGTTTCCGTAATCATATAAGAATACTTTTTCCCGACTACGGTTTTGAACGGTCCGAGGTCGCTCGTGAATTCATAACCGCCGTTTGCCGCCGTGGCTTTCAGGTGCGTTCCGACCGCATTTATCTCGGGGGACAGCAGTCTTAAACCGCCGCGCATGTTACCGTCGTTGAAGGCGGCTGCTTGTCCGCTGTATATGTCGAAAAATTCGTCGAAATCACCCCCGGGAAGAGGCAAAAGGTTTTTGGCGGGGGAGGATATGCCCAATGCGCTTTTTTCATTGTAGCAACCTACGACGAAACGGGCAAGCGCCGCCGAAAGCGGGTCGAAGCTTTCGTAAGAGTGCGCCGTGGTCAAATCCACGCCGTAACGCCGCACGGCACCCGACTGCATGCACGACGCAAAATCGCTTATGTCGCGCACGAGATACGTTTTGTCGCGGCCTATCTGCAACATGAGATAGATTTTGTTTTCTTCCAGACAGACGGTGGGAAGCAGTTTTACGGGCGATTCACCCGCCGACGGACGCCGAAGATTTTTTTTCTTCGCGTACTCGGAAATCAGCGTAAGCGCGGCTGCGGATGTGGCGTTTGCCTTTGTTCCGACCGCAGTTTCGACGGGATTCTTTTCTTCGAACGCCAGTGCGGTGGCTACGACGTGTTTGCAGGGACCGTCCGTGTCCGCAGCGAAATCGCAGTCGCACCCGTAGTCGTAAAGACCGCCCTGCTCGTCGAAAATTATTCGGGTTATGTGTTCGGCATTCTCGCCTTTGACAACCGCAGATATTACGGCTTTGCCGTCTTGATAACATAAATTCAGATTGCGAACGCGGTTGTCGTAGTATCTTTTCTTTCCGCCGGTAAACGCGCCCGAAGACGCTTCGTTGTACAACGTGTCGAAATCCAACGCCATTTTATACTGCTCCGTTTATAGTATTTTCGTACCTTATATTATAGCACGGTATCGGTCGGGTTGGCAAGGGTTTTTGCGGACGTTGCGGCGTAAATCGATTGTTTTCTTTGCTGATATCGGCGTGTAAACGAAGAAAGTTTTCCGATTGTATTCGAGTAAAGTCAAAAAACTTGTTTTTTGTCGGAATAGGTGTTATAATAGTAAAGCAAAATACGAAAAATCGCCGATGGGAGAATATATGTCCGAAAAAATAACCAATAAAACGGTAGTTATAACAGGCGCGTCGTCGGGGCTGGGAAGAGAGCTCAAAGAGTTGTTTGAAAAGAGCGGAAATACCGTGCTGGGATTGTCGCGTTCCGATTGCGGCGGCGGTTGGCGCGAATGCGACGTGACCGATTACGATTCCGTGCGCAAATGTATCGATTCGATAGGAATGGAATTCGGACGTATCGATATTTTGATAAACAATGCCGGGGTGGGAATCAGCGGCGCGGTGGAATTGACGAGCGACGCCGATTACCGAAAAGTTATGTCTACCGATGTGGACGGCGTATTCAACGTATGCCGCGCGGCAGTAAAGTATATGGGGCGCGGAAGCAAGATAGTCAATATAAGTTCGGTTTGCGCGCTTTTTGCATTGCCGTTCCGCTCGCTTTACTGTGCGGCAAAAGCCGCCGTGAGCATGATGTCTTACGGGCTGCGCATGGAATTGAAAGACAGCGGCATAACCGTTGTTACGGTGTGTCCCGGGGAAATCAAAACGGGATTCACCAAAAACCGCATAAAGAACTTTACGACGAGCGAGCGCTACGGGGACAGGATAGAACGTGCGACGAACGGAATAGACGCGAAAGAAAGCAAACGCATGGATTGCAAGAAGGCATGCAAAAAGATTTACCGCATTGCGGTCAAGAAAAAGGGCGCTATGTATATCGTGGGAGCAAAATACCGCGCTTTGAATTTCGTGTCGCGTTTTCTGCCCGTCGGAGCGCTTTTGAACGTAACGGAAAAGTTTCTGTCGGGCAAATAAAAGAGCAGACGCGATACGCCGAAAATGCCGCGCGGCGAAAGGTGTATTCGATTTGCTTGACAAGCCCTTTCATAAGTAGTATAATTACCGAGCGTGAATTTTCACACGCTCGGTTTTTTGCGCCTAAAAACAGGCGGAAGATGCCGATAACTCGCTTTATCGGACGGTGCGTTTGCAGAGTTTCGGGTTTCGTTTACCGACGGGAAATCTCGGAAACAGACGTCAAATGTATTCGGTTCGGGAATATTGCGAGGGCAGACTACTATAAGGAGGTAGAGTAATAATGCCTACGATTAACCAATTAATCAGAAAAGGACGCGAGAAAGTGAAGTTCAAATCTTTGAGCCCCATTCTCGAAGGCAATCCGCAGAAACGCGGCGTATGCCTTTCGGTAACGACGACCACTCCGAAAAAGCCCAACTCGGCTCTTCGGAAAATTGCCAGAGTACGTCTTGTAAACAAGATGGAAGGCACTGTTTACATTCCGGGAATCGGACACAATTTGCAGGAACACAGCGTCGTGCTTATTCGTGGCGGCAGAGTGAAGGATTTGCCCGGCGTAAGATATCATATCATACGCGGCGCGTTG
>JAAWDP010000008.1 GCA_022793815.1 Clostridia bacterium
AAGACATTTACTTCGATACTTCCTTCTTTACTCGACGATTTCGCATGTTCTATGTTTCTTTATGCTTCTTACTCGTTCTCGCTTTTCTTCTCGTTTCAATGTTTACTTTCTTTTCTCTCTTTGCAGTTGTCAATGTACGAAAATGTTTTTCCGCGGCAACAGCCGCGAACCGCCCTCAAAAGGGGACAGCCTAATTAGTATACCATAACAAAAATATAAAGTCAAGAGTTTTTAACAACTTTTTTCGGGAAATTTCGTTAAAATTACCGAATACTCCGCTTATTATATCCGCGGCAGCTTATTATATATGTTGACGAACGGACTTTAAAATGTTATAATTACGTCAGAATCGCAAAAAGGACGCTTGACCGATGATTATCGAATATTTGGGCACGGCAGCGGCGGAAGGAATGCCCGCGGTGTTTTGCAGATGCAAACTGTGCAATCTCGCACGTGAAAAAGGCGGTAAAAACATCCGTACCAGAAATCAAATTTTGATTGACGGCGATACGCTTATAGATTTCCCCATGGACACTTACATGCATGCGCTGACGCGCGGACTGGATTTGTCCGCGATAAGCGACGTGTTTATAACGCACGCGCACATGGACCACTGCTATCCGCAGGACTTGACCATGCACGGCGCACCGTTTGCGCATAACATGACGCTGCCCGTGATAAATATCTACGGAAACAAAGCGGTGACGGACAAATTTTACGCGCACACAAAGGACGAAATAAAACCCGACGTCGCCAAAAGCATAAAGCTGCATACCGTCGCCCCCTACGACACGATTGTCACAGACAGCGGAAAAACCGTGACAGCGCTGCCCGCCAAACACACGGTCGGCGAGGATTGCCTGCTGTATTCCGTAACGGCGAACGGCAAGAGCATACTTATAATGAACGATACGGGTATTTTGGACGAAAGCGTTTACGTTTGGCTGTCTCGGGCGGGGTTTGTATTCGATTTGGTTAGTTTCGACTGCACGTACTGCGGAATCGGACACGGACCGGGACGACACATGGGACTGCCCGACAACATTACCGAACGCGAACGGATGAAAATGCACAAACTCGTAAACAAAAATACAAAATACATAGCCACTCATTTTTCCCACAACAATGCGCTTTTACATGAAGATATGAACAATTTGGCAAAGAAAAGCGGAATGATTGCGGCTTATGACGGAATGAAAATAGAATTGTAATAAATATCCACCCGCATAGCGGGTGGTATTTCATTTTCGGGCATAGCCCTAATACTACTAGCTTGCGCACAAGTGCGCCGGAGAACGCCTGCCAGCCTGCGCTCGTTACTTGCTACCCTTAAAAAGGTCTTGCGGGTCAAATATACTCAACCGGTCGCTCTCCTTATCCGCTTTCAGTTGTTCAGCTATGTATGTCTTTATTGCCGCTGTATTTTTCCCTACCGTATCCACATAATAACCCTTGCACCAAAATTCGCGATTTCGATATGCAAATTTCATATATTTCCAAACTTTTGGAATATCATCAAACTGCTCTTCCCTTTCAGATATCCCATAAATCCGGAAACGCTAATTTTGGGCGGAATGCTCAGCAACAGATGTATATGGTCGGGACATATCTCCCCCCCCCTCAACTATTTCTACTCCTTTCCACTGACACAGCGTTCGTAGTATCTCTCGTATCTCCGCTCTCTTCTCTTCATAAAATACTTTCCTTCTATACTTTCGGGCAAATACAATATAATACTTGCAATTCCACTTCGTATGCGCTAAACTTTTACTGACGTTATCTTGTTCACTCATTTTAATGTCCTCCGATTGTGTTTAGTTTATTTGCGACTGGCAGGTCACTCCTATTCTAACA
This sequence comes from Clostridia bacterium, assembly GCA_022793815.1. Classification (GTDB taxonomy): domain Bacteria; phylum Bacillota; class Clostridia; order Christensenellales; family Pumilibacteraceae; genus MGBC157735. The sequence goes on from JAAWDP010000008.1 coordinate 1,855, forward strand.
CAATCGGAGTTTTTTGTATTGCTCATCGGTTAACCTTTTTGGAACCCCGCCACTATGGCGGGGTTTTCGTTATACAAAAAAAAAGACGGACTGTTAAGCCCGTCTTTTTTCGGAAAGGATATTTTTCTATTCGGTCAGCTTGCGGCGGCGGATTTTGCGGTAGCCGTCGCGTACGGGACGGAGCGCCAGTTTATAGAGTTCCGTAAACAGCACCACAGTCAGTGCGAGCGCTACTATTTTCAGCCAGTCGAGCGCGGTGAGCGGAACAGTGCCGAACACGGCAAAGCCGAACTGAGTTATGAGAACCTGCAACACAAGCGTGACCGCCATGACAAGCAGCATGAGTTTGTTTTCGGCGATTGTCGGGAATACGCTTTTGAGTCCCGGCTGACGCGCATTGAAAGAGTTGAATACCTGAAACAGCACGAACAGCGTGAACAGAACCGTTTTCTCCTTTGCCGCGCCGCCGCTTATACCGAGGAAATTGAACGCAGTCTGCAACAGCATGACCGCCGCCATGTATACGCCCGACAGCACTATGCGCACAAGCATTTTTTTCGTGACTATCGGCGCGTCGCGGCCTATGGGTTTGCGGCTCATCAAGTCCGCGGAAATTTTCTCCAAACCGAGAGTCAATGCCGGCGGACCGTCCATTATGAGATTTATCCACAGCAGTTCGAGCGAATTGAACGGCGCTTCGAATCCTATCAGCACGGACGCAATTACCGTCAGAACGGCGGCAAGATTGACCGTCAGTTGGAACATAATGAACCGCTGGAAATTCTCGTATATGCCGCGTCCCCACCCGACCGCATTTATTATTGTGGCAAAAGAATCGTCGAGCACTATTATATCGCCGGCTTCTTTCGAAACCTGCGTGCCCGTTATACCCATTGCGATACCGACGTCCGCGCTTTTTATCGCAGGCGCGTCGTTGATTCCGTCGCCCGTGACAGCCACCACCTTTCCTGCCGTTTTGAATGCGGCGACTATGCGTAGTTTGGTTTGGGGCGTACTGCGCGCTACGACTTTTATGCCGTCTATGCGTGCAAGCAGTTCTTCGTCGCTCCAAGCGTCCACCTGCGCGCCCGTAAGCGGTTCGCCTTCGGATATGCCGAGTTCCGCAGCTATTGCCGCAGCGGTGAGCGGATTGTCGCCGGTAAGCATAACCACTTCTATGCCTGCGCGTTTTGCTTCCTTGACCGCCGCATAAACCTCCTTGCGCACGGGGTCCGCTATTACGGCGAACCCGTCGAGAGAAAGACCTTTTTCCGCACTTGTCCTGTCGGTTTTACTCACTCTGCCGTGAGCGAATGCCAGTACGCGCCCTGCTCCGCGCTGATAGCGTTCTATCATTTTCATATAATGCTTTTCTTCGTCGGGACGCAGTCCGCACAGCGACAGCACGACTTCGGGCGCGCCCTTCATATATGCCACCGTATCGCCGCCCTCTCTCACGAGCGTGGTCATGCGCTTGACTTCGGAAGAAAACGGATGACGCGCCACTACATCCGCGCTTTTTCTCGCAGCGCCGTAGCCTTGCTTGTCGTGTTTGTCGTAATAGACCAGCAGCGCGCACTCGGTGGGATTGCCGTAAAAAGCGGGAACCGTTTTGCCGTAGTCGACATCGGCGGTTGAATTTATAGCACAGTTTTTCATGAGCGCGTTTTTGTCGCCGACTATAACGATATCTTTCACCGTCATTTTATTCTCGGTAAGCGTACCCGTTTTATCCGAACAGATGACCGACACGCCGCCCACGGTTTCGCAAGCCGACATGCGTTTGACAAGTGCGCCCGCTTTCGCCATTTTTATGACATTGAGTGCAAGCGATACAGCCACCACGGTGGGCAGTCCTTCGGGTACAGACGCGACTATGAGCACTATGCTGGTAATGAATATGTCGGATACGCCCGACAGCGACAGCGCGCCCGATACGGCAAGCTTGATAAACTGAGCCGCGAACACCAACAGAGCCACGACTCCGCCGAGCACGGTTATGATTTTTCCGAGCTTGGCGAGTTTGCGCGCCAGCGGCGTTTCGTTATCCTCGTTGTCTATCGAGCGGGCAACCTTGCCTATTTCGCTGTTGTCGCCGACCTCGGTAACAACGGCACGTGCGCTGCCTGCGGTGACAAAGCACCCCGCATAAACCATATTTTTTCTTTCGGCAAGCGGCGTGAGAAACGATACCGTATCGGCTTTTTTGTTGACGGGATTGCTTTCGCCCGTCAGAGGAGACTCGTCCACCGCAAAGGCGTCGCAGGAAAGAATACGCATGTCCGCCGCCGCTTTATCGCCTGTTTCCAGCAAAACCACGTCGCCGCAAACAAGCCGCTCGGCAGGAAGCAGCACGGTCTTCCCCGAGCGCACCGCTTTTACTTTGACGGCTTTTGCCTGGTTTTTCAGCTCGTCGAACGCTTTGCCGCTCTTGCCTTCCATTATCAGCGAGATACCGACGGAAATGACTATCGACACCGCTATGCCGATTATTTCCACAAAATCGAAACCGCCGCCGCGGATACACGTTATCGTATTCACGGTTACGGTAATTACAAGCGCCGCGAGCAATATCAGCATCATCGGCTCGGTCAGCTCTTCGATTATGCGAATGAAAAGCGGTTTGTGCTTTTTCTCGGTGATTAAGTTTACGCCCTTTGCGGTGCTTGTCTTTACGCCGTTTTCGGTAAGTCCGCTTTCTTCGCTGCTGTCGAGGCGACGCAAAACCTCGCTTGTCGAAAGCGAGTGCCACGGTGTAGTTTGCGTCACGGAAATCTGTTTCTTCTTTTTCATGAAAAACCCTCTCTACAAAATATATTTGCAAAGAGGGCGTTTAATGACTTGTTTTTATCGGTTTACCGCACTTCCACGGTAAATTCGAATTCGTTGTATACGATAAGGTAAAGCCGAGTCAGTCCCATCTGTTTGGCTTGCAGCATTGCCGCATAAGCATCCGCTCCGACAGTAAAGGTTTTTTCTTCGTAATTCACTTCGATACCGTTTATAATCCGAGTCAGCGTATCGACCCATTTTCCGTTATCGGTAATTTCGTCGCTGTCGATACGCGCGCTTACATTTTCGCAGCGCGTATTTTCGGTCCCGCAGACAAATCCGTAACTGCCGCTTTCGGTAACGATTATATTCTGTTCTCCGACAAAAACGAAATCGGAAGGCACCTGCACTTCGCTCTCGCCCACGGCGGAAAACGTACCGTTCACGGTGACAAGCGAATCTATATCCTTATCTTCTTTTTTGAGTCCGCCGCTTTCCAGACTTTCGGAAAACACGGGGACGTTCTTTACTTGCAGGGCTGCCGTTACTTTCAGAGTGCGCAAAACAAACTCCCTGTCGGACGCCAGTTCCAGCGTCAAATCCGCTCTTTCCGCATACGTGCCGCTGTCCGCGCCCACAAAATCCGCAAGCGTTCCATCCGTGTACGGATAACGTGTCAGACGCATGCGCAGCGTTTCCGTTTCCCACGCAGCCACAAGTTCTTCGGCGCTGCCGCCGCCTATAATCCCAAAAAGAGATTTGTTTTCGTATGCCGCCATGAAATCGGCATACTCCGGCAGAAAAGACGAATCGCCGAGATAGCCTCTCAATGTGTTATAAAAAGCCCAGAATTCGATTCTCGTCATAGGCGTGCCCATATCGAGCAGTTCGCCGAGAGTGGAATCTCCGTAAAGCACTATTGCCGCGCCGATTTGCGACGGCGAGAGCGACGACTGCGTAAAATAATTATACAGTTCGGTTACTGCGACAAGCGCGGGCTCGTCCAGATTTTTCACCGCTATTTCGAATACATCGTTCAGCACGTCGGCTTGGTTTATTTGCACTCTCGCAAAATAGCCGCTTTCAGTGACTTCGGGTTTTGCGTCTACGTCGAATGCCGAGAACAGCGCGTCGAGCAGTTCCTTCGTATTATTCGGCAAAACAAAATCTTCCTCCGAGTATTGCTTTGCCGTCCAGACAGCCTTTTCGCCGTCCGAAACAGCGGTTTGCGTATATAAAACCCCGTTCGACAAAACGTATTTTTCATTTTCTTTTTCCGCACAAATACCGTTTTCGGCACGCACAAACACGGCATTGGTCTTTTCTCCGTCCGTATCGGCTTCGAGGTCGAGAGTGAAATTCGATGAAGTTTTTGCCAAGACCTCGGATATGAATTTGCTCAAAGAAATTTCCTCGGGCTTTTCCGGTTTGACGGCTTCGGGCGGCGTCGGCGACGGCGAAGGTTTCGGCTCGGTCGGGGGATTGGTAGTGCAAGCCGCACAAAACACAAACGCCGACAGTGCAAGCACAAACACTATACACGCCGTAAACGCTTTTAATATTTTTGCGGTTTTTTTCATAATCGTATCACCCCTCCTTCAAAGCTTTGTACTTTTATTCTATCACATTTTATGTATAAACGCAAACATTTAAGAAAGCAAACTTGTTTTCTTATCGGGACTGCCGACGCTTCGACAAAAAAAGACAAGCCTTTTTAGAATAGCGGAGCAACCCGATAATGCATACTACACAAAAAGGAGGATTATCCATGGAAGAAAACAACAACTTCGACGGCGAAGAACTGGAAGAAATAGTCCGGCGCGAATGCGGCAGACGCATGTGCAAATGCGGCGATTGCGACTGCGAATACGGCACCGACTTTTTCAATGAGGACGGAACGCCCACAAGCGCGTTCGGAAACGACGAGGACCTCATACGCGAGCAGCAACTGGAAGCAGCCGCAGACTATTCCGATTATGCAAACCGTGTGGGTACGGACGAAATTACCGAAAACGGCGAAATCAAGTACCGCAACACCGCCGAGTACCGCATGATAGACCACGACGGCGAAAGCGTCGATTCGTCCAAGTCCTAAGGCACAAAAATATCCGCGCTGTTTACGCGGATATTTTTTTATTACGGATTAAAACTTATTTCTTTAATCTTTTACTACTATTTTATAGGACGGACTCGAAAACCTGCCCGCGGATGCGCTTATGAAAATTTCCATGCCGGAAGGCGCGTCGTCCGATACGGTCAATACTCCGTCCTCGGAAAGCTTGACGTATCTGCCGAAATTGCTTATATCGGCAAACAAATTGTAACTGATTTTTTCGTAAGTTGCATCGGCAGGTGTAACCGACACAATAAGCCGCAGGGTTTCGTTACGGTTTATATAAGTCAATTGTTCGAGTTCTTGACCCTTATCGGCATTTAGCAAAGTCAGTTTTTCGATAGATATACCTGTAATCGTCCAATAAAAGGTTCTCTCGACTCCTTCGGGAGTTTCCACTTTTACATGAATTTTTTCTCCGACGTATTTTGCATCCGAAGAAACCGTTAAGAGCCAACCGCTGTCGGTCTTTTCGAGCTCCGCCTGCTCGGGTGTCAAAAGCGTAACGGTTGCCTGTTCGTTAAGCACGTTAAAAGAAGCGTTTGAAGGATAGCAGGTTAAAGTAAGCGGTTTGCTTTCCCCGATAATTATATCGGTTGCAAAGTCCGGAAAAGTCAAAGATATCCTTTCGACGGATTTGCGCACAACCTTTACGGCAAAAACATTGCTTTTTATATTATCGTACTCGGTTACCGCAAACAAATAAATCACGGAGCCTATTTCGATTTTGTCGGTTGTTGTAAGATAATCCCTATCGATAAACGCATATTCGGATAAATCACCAGAATACTCCTCGCCTATGGGATTTAAAATCCTTTCGATAGTGTATACAGAATTTACGTGATTTGCGTCGACGGGTTCGATATCATTAACCAGCTGCTTACTTTGCGCCAACTGTATTTCGGAAGAATCATCCGAAAATCCGACGGTGCTTTTTTCGACAGCCACACGATTCCTGAAAACTTTTATCGAAATAAACAAACTGCCGTATTTGATATTCGCCCAATCACCGAATTCGACCGCATAATATTCCACGGGCAGAACAGACAGACGGCTGCTTTGGGTCGGACTGTCTTCCGCAGTCAATAATATATTGTCCGAACAAGTAAAAACCAAATTCGAATAATCGACTTTCTCGTAAGACACCGCTCCGTTTACCGTTTTTCTGACAAGCAATTCGGGCAGACAAATTGCGCCGACATTATGTTTCATTTCGAAAGTACGGCTGTCGGCGAAATCGCCGTCCGCGGAAATTTCTCCGTCGGGATAATTAACGAATTTTTCCGTATCGATTTCTTTTTCGGTTTCGAAAATCAAGCGGTAAGAAATTGTAGGGTTTGCATACCGATTTGTCCGTCCGAAAACAAAGTATCCGCAAAGCACAGCCAAACCGATAATAAGCGTGAGAGCGGTGACCGTTATTGAAATAATGTAAGTTTTCTGTCTGCCGATTATGCTGTTTTTAGTAACCATAACCGTTTCGACGGTAGGGTCAGACATCAGTTCCGAAGCCGACACTTCGAAAAAGTCCGCAAGCATATCCAACGATTGTTCGCTAGGAATACCCAATCCGTTTTCCCACTTGGCGACAGCACTGCGGCTTACAAAAATCTTTTCGGCAAGGTCGGCTTGCGATATGCCTTTTTGTGCACGCAATTGTTTCAGCTTTTCATTGAACTGCATAGCGTTTTCCTCCGATATTTCATGATTTCATTATACCACAATTCGGTGTTGAAAGTATATAGTTTGTCTGTTACTTTTGATAATCGTCCCCGTTACTTTTGACAATAGGCGGTTACTTTAACGAATTTCAAATAAAAAAATCCGAATCGCTTTTTACAATAAAAACAATTCGGATTATATTTGGCGCGCCAAGTGATTTAATATCCGAATTTTTTGTTGCTTCAATTTCGGAAAAGAATACCGTCTGCGCTTCGTCTTTGAAGTTGAATGTTATATCAAACCTATCGTCATACAGGTAAATTGAGTTCACAAACCCGTCTATAAGCCGCCGTTTTCCTTCAAGCGTGGTAATATCAAGATTTCTAAACCGTTCTATACCAAACTGTATTTGTTCTTTCGTAAGGAAAGGCTTTTTTATTTTCTCTTACATAAACACAATGTAGAAAGGTTGCGCCGAACATCATAAACCTAAACAACGGCAACAGCCGATAGAGTTTGATTGCTCTATCGGCTGTTTTATATTTATAAATAGTAAATCATCACTTACCGCAAGGT
>JAAWDP010000024.1 GCA_022793815.1 Clostridia bacterium
AATATGATAGCAACGGGAATAGATAGTATTGAAGAGTGGTTCACCGAATTGTTCGGTAAAGTAGAAACCCCGTTACAGATAGCTGAAACTAATAGTTTATTTGTTTCTCTTGCCAGTGCAGATAGAATTACAGTATGGTTTACCGAACATAGGACGAATAGAAGAAGATCTAATAGAGAAAGACACCAAGGAGGACAAGCGAGAAAAAAGCGAGACAAGCCGGGCGGAGAGAAAGGAGACAAACGCCGAATTCCTTATAGACTACAATAATTATTATCATTTTGGAGGATATTAGATGAAAAAAATATTAGATAAATTAATGAAAGAGAAAGAGCTTTGTGAAATTCATACTTCATTTAGCGATAAGGATTCTTTTAATATGGGATATGTTATAGCTACCGATGACTATTATGCTTTATTTCAAATGGTTTCGCCTGATGGTATGGATGACGGTATTTATTTGCAGGCGATAAACAGTATCGACGTGATAAGTATAAAGACGGAATACATTGCAGCAATTAAGAGATTAATGACAAAAGAAAAATTCAATATTACACTGTCTGAAAGAAAGTGCGAGAATTGTATGAAATATATATTAAACGAAATAAAAAATACTAAACAAATTTGCACTATTTATGTCGACGACGGATGGGGACTTTGCGGTAAAATCGAAGATATGTATGAGGATATTGTTGAATTGCGGTCATTGGAAGTGACAGGACGAGAAGACGGTTTCGAATATTTAAGGATTGATGATATCGAAAGTATCAGCACAAAATCTTCTGATGAACGCAAAGTTCAGTTTCTTAATGATAATTTAAGCGTATAATAGAAAACAAATAAAAAATTTGCGGAACAAGAATCTACCTGTTAATTGGTAGATTCTTGTTTTACTCTTCAATAAAGACCGACTGTTATCGTACAACGGAAGCGAAGCCTTGACCTATGACGCATACGGGAACCCTAAGCAGTGGTTTAAACACGAAAAAGAGGGTTCGAAACTCAAATACACGCTGCGTTTTGAGAAAGTAAACCGCCTGTCGAAAATAACGGACAACGACAGCGGAGAAGAGTATGAATACGAGTATAACTATAACGGGATACGGACGACGAAGAGAGTAAACGGGATAACGCACGAATACTACCTTGACGGAGAAAACATCATAGCGGAAACGCGGACAAGCGGGGACAAGACGGATAAACTGAAATATTATTACGACGCGCTCGGAATATGCGGAATGGAATATAACGGGGATTATTACTATTACGTAAAGAATATACAGGGCGACATAACGCACGTATGTAAGCAGGAAGACAGCGGAATAAGCGAAGTATATGCGCAGTACGAATACGATGCCTGGGGCGTGCGGAAAGTGAAAAAGGACGTCGGGGGAATAGCCGATGTGAATCCTTACGGGTATAGGGGCTATTACCTTGACAACGAAACAAAATTGTGGTATCTTAACAGTAGATACTACGACAGCGAGGTAGGGCGGTTTCTTACGCCCGACAGCCTCGACTACCTCGACCCCGAAACGCTGGGCGGACTCAACAGATACACTTACTGCGGCAATAATCCCGTAAACTACTATGACCCGAGCGGATGCGAGGCTATAACTGCATTTTTTACAGGATTGCTGTTGGGCTTGGCAATACTGTTTTAGCGGCAGGAGCTTTAATGCTTTTCTACCCGCAGTATAGGGACTCGTTTGCTCAACTCGGCAATATGATAGCAACGGGAATAGATAGTATTGAAGAGTGGATTACCGAATTGTTCGGTGTAGAAACCCCGTTGCAGATAGCTGAAACTAATAGTTTATTTGTTTCTCTTGCCAGTGCAGATAGAATTACAGTATGGTTTGCCGAACATAGAAAAAATAAAAGACCTTCCTCTCGCAATAAACACGAAGAAGGAGCGGCTGCGCTACAACGTGGT
>JAAWDP010000009.1 GCA_022793815.1 Clostridia bacterium
ATATAAATCGAAGGGTCGTTTCCCCAATCTCTGTATAACTGATGACAAAGCTCCCTTGTCATTATACGGAGAGAAATTTCGTCCATATACACCTCTAAATTACTGTTTAGCGTACAATTATTATATCACGAAAAATGAAAGAACGCAACCGATTGAATTTTGTGGGAAATATAAAACATATCTATATCTCACTAGGTTACGAGTAGCCTAATTCGTCCACGAAAAAAAGTACAGAAAAGGCACAGCTTAACGCCATGCCTAAACCTTTTTATTTGCGTTTTATTAAATTCCCTGTGGGAATTACGGTAAACGCGGCTTTGTTTTTTGAAGCGTTTGCAATATGCAAGCCGAAACGGCATAAACATACGGTTTTCGGCTAATGATATTATATAGTGCAAATATAAAATGGAAGAGGAGGAAGAAAAAAATGAAATACGTGTGTGATGTCTGCGGTTGGGAATACGACGAGGCACAAGGCTATTCGGAGGGCGGAATCGCGCCCGGAACCGAATGGGCAAATGTTCCCGAGGACTTTGTATGTCCGCTGTGCTCGGTGGATAAAAGCCGGTTTTCGCCGGCGGAATAAAAGTTTCTCTCGGACCCGAAAAAGAGTAAGATGCCCGCGCTTTAACCGAAAAGCGTAGGCATTTTGCTCTGCCCGAAATTCATGTGCGCCGGCGTTCTTTCGGGGACTATTGAACCGCAAATGCCCGACTTGCCGTTTTTTCGGCGCAAATTGCAGACGGTATTTTGTTTTAATACTTGACATGCGCCGTGTGGGTGTGTTAAAATATTAAGGATAAAACGGTTGGGGCTCGAAGTCTTAAACGCGGTTATCGAAGGGGCGAAGTGATGTTTGGTATTTTTTCCGAAGAACGTCACGCTCGTCGGGATTTTTTTATACGGATTATTTGTCGGGGAGGACGAATCGTTCGGACACGTCAGGCGCGGCAATAAGCGGCTTTTTGACCGTGCCTTGTTTTACGGGGAAGACAGGCTCGGACGGAAATAAATTTTTTAAAGGGCGGATTTTTTAATGAAATACCAAGAACTTATAAGCAAGATGACGCTGGAAGAAAAGGCGTCGCTCACTTCCGGCAAGGACTTTTGGCAGTCGATGGACATCGAAAAGTACGGCATACCCAACATGTTCCTTGCGGACGGACCTCACGGCATACGCCGTCAGGTGGCGGCTGCCGACCACCTCGGTCTGAATCCCAGCGCAAACGCCACGTGCTTTCCTACGGCAGTCACCATGGCAAACAGCTGGAACGACGAACTCGGAGAGGAAATGGCGCGGTGTTTGGGACGCGAAGCGGTGGCGCAGGACGTCAACGTGCTGCTCGGACCCGGCACGAACATGAAAAGAAACCCGCGCTGCGGACGTAATTTCGAATACTTTTCCGAAGACCCGTACCTTGCCGGCAGAATGGCGGCGGCTTATGCACGCGGCATACAGTCCAACGGAATTTCCGCGTGCGTCAAGCACTATGCGGCAAACAATCAGGAAGAAGGGCGCATGACCGTCGATTCCGTAATGGACGAACGTACCCTGCGCGAAATTTATCTTCCCGCTTTCGAAATGGCTGTCAAGCAGGGCGGCGTTAAAACGATAATGAGCGCGTACAACCTTGTCAACGGCGAGTACGCGAACGAAAGCATACATCTTCTGCGCGAAATATTGCGTGAAGACTGGGGCTTCGACGGAGTGGTCGTCACCGACTGGGGCGGAGATAACGACCGCGTGGCGGGACTTATAGCCGGCAACGAGCTTGAAATGCCTACCACGGGCGGCGAAACCAATCAGGACATAGTGAATGCGGTCAAGGCGGGTACGCTCGACGAAAGCGTGCTCGACGAGTGTATCGACCGCTTGCTCGATTTGATTTTCACAACGCACGCCGCGCTCGAAAAGGCGAAAGCAGACCTCGGCGAAGACGCGGAAAAAGCGCAGAAAGAACACGAAGAAATGGTGGCGAAGCACCACGAAACGGCTGTCAGAGCCGCCGAAGAAGCCATGGTGCTGCTCAAAAACGAAGACGCGGCGCTGCCTCTTACGAGCGGTACGAAAGTCGCGGTAATAGGCGATTTTGCGGCAAATCCCCGCTATCAGGGCGCAGGTTCGTCGCTCGTCAATCCGACTCACCTCGATAAAACTCTCGACATAGTAAAAGATTACGACTTCGATTTCGTAGGCTACGAAAAAGGTTTCGACCGCTACGGAAAGAAGAAAAAGGGTCTTATCAAAAAGGCGGTCAAACTTGCGAAAAAAGCCGACGCCGCGCTTGTTTACCTCGGATTGGACGAAGTCACCGAATCCGAGGGCTTGGACAGAAAGAACATCGACTTGCATCAAAATCAGATAGATTTGCTTGCCGCGCTCAAAGCGACGGGTAAAAAGATTATCGCCGTGCTTTCCTGCGGAAGCGCAATCGAAATCAAGTTCGACGGTTACTGCGACGCGCTCCTTTATGCCGCGCTCGGCGGTCAGGGCGGAGCGAGAGCCGCGCTCAATATCATAACGGGCAAGGTCACGCCCAGCGGCAAACTTTCCGAAACCTATCCGCTTGCTTATACCGACTGCCCGTCGGCTTCGCACTTCCCCGGACTTTACAGAACCGTGGAATACCGCGAGGGTCTGTTCATAGGCTACCGCTACTACGATACGGCAAATGTTCCCGTTAAATATCCGTTCGGTTACGGACTGTCGTACACTTCCTTCGAGTACGGCGATATCGAAACAAGCGAAAACGGCGTCAAATTCAAAATCACGAATACGGGCGGCGCAGTCGGCAAAGAAGTGGCGCAGATGTACGTGTCCAAAAAGGACGGAGAAGTGTTCCGTCCCAAAAAGGAACTCAAAGGCTTTAAGAAAGTCGAACTTGCGCCGGGCGAAACCAAGCAGGTCGAGATAGACTTCGACGAATACACGTTCCGCTATTTCAACGTCGAAACAAACAAATGGGAGATTGAGGGCGGCGAATACGAAATTTCCGTTGCCGCGGCAGTCGACGACGTAAGACTCACCGCAACCGTCGTGCGCGAAGGCAGCGGCGCGAAAAATCCGTACAATCCCGAAATACTGCCTTCATACTATAAGGGCGAAACCGCAAACGTAAGCGACGAAGAATTTACCGCGCTTTTGGGTCATGCGATTCCCGACGAGAAAAAGGGACTGAATTTCTACAAAAAGAAAAGAATAGTAGTCGATTACAACACCACCGTCAAAGAACTCAGATATTCGCGCCGCTGGGTCGGCAGAGCGTTTGCGGGAGCCATAAACTTCGCGATAGGATTCCTTCGCGGCGTAGGCAACCGCACTATGGCAAACACGCTTATAATGGGCGTGCTCAACCAGCCCATGCGCGGACTGTCGCGTATGACGGGCGGCGGTATAAATTTCCCTCAGCTCGACGGACTTATCGAAATGTTCAACGGACATTTCTTCAAAGGTCTGCACCACTTCCTCAAAGCGGGCAGGGCGCGTAAGAGATTGAGAAAAGCCGAGCGCAAAGCCGCGAAACAAGCGGAGAAAGAAGCAAAGAAATCCGCCGCGAAATAAACCGAAAACAAACGCCTGTTCCTTTGCGGAGCAGGCGTTTTTTTATGCGGTTTCCTTTAAATACTTGCCAAATCGCGATAACGGGTGTATAATTATGTCGTCTTGCGCTTATGCGCGGATGTTTCCCGGCACTGCATATCGACCGGGACGAAAAAGGGAGAAGAAACAATGGATAAAAAACACGCGCTCATAGTGGGCGCAGGGCTTACGGGCGCGAGCGTAGCCAGAGTTCTCGCGGACGCAGGCTATAAAGTTACCTTATGGGAAAAAGAAAATCGGGTTGCGGGCGCGGTCGCGGATAAAAGCAAGGACGGCTATTTCGTTCAGATTCACGGACCCCATCTGTTCCACACAAACATAAAGGAAGTTTACGAATTTCTGTCGCGTTTCACCGAGTGGTTCGAATACCGCCACACCGTGCGCGCGCTTGTGGACGGCAAGTATATCCCGGTACCGTTCAATTTCACGACACTGGAAATGCTTTACGGCAAAGCCGACGCCGACCGCATAGAGAAAAAGCTTACGGACGCATACGGCAAAGACGGAGCGGTTTCCATATCCGAAATGCGCGAAAACGCCGACACGGAAATAAAGAATTTTGCCGAGCGCGTATACAAATGCATTTTTGAATTTTATTCGGCAAAGCAGTGGGGCATGGATATGGCGAAAATCGACCCGTCGGTGCTCGGCCGCGTTCCCGTCAGAACGGGTTATACCGACGGCTATTTTGCCGATAAATATCAGGCAATGCCCGTCAAAGGCTTTTCCGCCGTTGTGGAAAACATGCTCGACCATAAAAACATAGAAACGGTTACGGGAGTCGACGCGCTGACCCGTATTTCGGTAGAGGGCAAAGACGTAATCGTCGACGGCGAAAAAGCCGATTATCCCGTGGTATATACGGGCTGTTTGGACGCTCTCATGAAGTTCGTATACGGTGCGCTTCCGTACCGAACGCTACGTTTCGATTTCGAAGAAGTAAACGCCGAAAGTTTTCAGCCGTTCGGAGTGGTCAATTACACCGTGAGCGAAGAGTTCACGAGAATAAGCGAGTACAAAAAATTTACGGCGCAGAACGTCAAAAGCGACACAAGCGTGATTGTGCGCGAATATCCGCTGGCTTACGATGGACAGAAAGAGCTTTCTCCTTACTATCCTCTGCCCGTAGCCGAGGCGCGTGCACGCTTTGCCGAATATAAAGCAGATGCGGACAAAGCCGAAAACCTTTATCTTGCCGGCAGACTCGGCAGATACGTATATGTAAATATGGATAAGGCGGTGGCGGATGCACTGGAACTTGCGCGTGAAATTTTACGGGGGGGGAACAGATAAATGGCAGATAAAGATTATAAGCCGAGAGTTGTATTCCCTTACGTCGAGGCGGGATTCGGACACATAATGCCCATTACCGCGGCAAGCAATGCTTTCGAAGCGAAATACGGCGACAAGTGCGAAGTCGTGCGCACGTATTTCTTTCAGGATACGGGCAATCCCGATATGAAACATATCGAGGACGATTTGGTGGTACAGGTCCGCAAACACAATCATCACAAGATAAACGGTATAGCGCAGTTTGCCGCCATGGCTTTCGTCGGGCAGCGCAATGCACTGAATTTCGTCATGCGCAAGCGCTATAAAAAAGGATTCGAGTCCGCCATGCAATATATGACGAGCCTCAAACCCGACCTTGTGTTCAACACTCATTTTTCCACACTCTACTATGCCAACGAGTGCCGCGCAAAACGCGGTCTTGATACTTCGGTTGTGGCATACTGTCCCGACCCCATTGTGGGCAGACAGTGGGACAGACGCAGCGACCTTATTGTTCTGTCGTCGGAAAACGGCAAAAAGAAAGCGGCGAAAACATTGAAGCTTCCGCCCGAGCGTTTTGCCACCGTGCCGTTTCTTATACGTAAAGACGTGGAAAAGTACGACGAGGGCAAAGAGCATTACCGCGAAATGCTCGGCATAGACAAAAACAAGTTTACCGTATTGCTTGTCGACGGCGCATACGGGGAAGGAAAGCTGGAAGCCACCGCCCGCGCTCTCGTAAAAAGCGGAATGCCTCTCACGGTTATAGCGGTCTGCGGTAAAAACGAGCCGCTCAAAAATCGGCTCGAAGCGCTGGAAACGGACGAAAACGTCGATTTCAAGGTATACGGTTTTACCGACAAGATACTGCTGCTCAATGCGGCGGCGGATTTGTTCGTCGGAAAAAGCGGCGCAAGCAATCTTGCCGAATCGAGCTATCTCACAGTGCCGCAGATTATCACGCTGTACGCCACCCCGATAGAAAAGTGGATAGGCGAGTTTTATATCGACGAGATAGGCACGGCGGAGAAGATAACGAATATAAATAAAATAGTTGAAAAGATACGCGAGTATATGACATATCCCGAGCGCATGGACGACAAAAAAGCCGCATGCCTCAAAGTCAAAACCACCGCAGGCGGCGAAATGATTGCCGATATGCTGTTCGAAATTCTGAAAAAACGCTTCCCTCATCTCGGAGAATAATATGAGCGGTTTCAAAATCGCAAACGCGGTACTGAAAAAGTATACGGGCAAAGAAGAAAACCCGGTCATTCCCGACGGCGTCGTCGAAATCGGCGACAATGCTTTTTCCTATGCCAAAATACGTTCTCTCGTTATTCCCGAAGGTGTTGTAAAAATAGGAAACGGAGCGTTCGACAGCTGCGACATGCTCGAAAGCATCACGCTTCCCGATACGCTCGAAACGATAGGCGACGATGCGTTCGCGTTCTGCGAAAAACTCGGAGAAGTCAACCTGCCGCCGAAAGTACGTTCGCTGGGCTGCGGTGCGTTTGCGTACTGCGAAAGTCTTAAAAAAGTGACTTTTCCCGACGGCATAGTGGACGTCGAAAATATATTTTCCAACTGCCCGATAGAAGAAATAATCTTGCCCGATTCCGTTAAAAGCGTTTACGGTCTGTGCTTTTTCTGTAAGAAATTGAAAAAAGTCCGCCTGCCGCAAGGTCTTGAAGAGATAGGATATCAGGCATTTTACGGGTGCTATGCGCTGGAAGAGATAGAAAACTTTTTCCCTTCCGTGCAAAGCGTGGACGAAAACGCATTCTACGGCTGTAATCTGCTTCCCGAAGAAATAAAAGAAGCGGTGCTCGGTATGAACCCTTCGGCATTCGACGCCGACGAGGAGGATTTACAGACCATGGACGAAATAGATGAAGCCGCCGTCGCAGAGAGGGAGAAGCCGCGGAAAGAATCGCTTTCGCCCGTTTCCGCGTCTGCCGCAGCGGCGGTGATTGCGTCCGTTTCGGAAGCAGCCGAAAAGCAGGCAAAAGTCCAAACCGCAAGAGAAAGAGTAATACACAGACAAACCGTGCCGGAGAAAGCGCCTCTGTCCGATTTCATTCCGCGCGAAGAACGTATTTACGTCGAGGAAACAGGCAAGAAATCGGGTAAAATCGCGGCGGCGTTTTTCAACGGACTGTTCCCGATAGCGCTGATTTGGGTGCTGTTCGACGGCGGCGCCATAATCGGCATGATAACGGGCGGCGTGTTTTCCGACCCGAAAATGCTGGCGTTACTGCTGTTTTTCGCTATTCATCTTTTTCCCGTCTACATATATATCGGCAGGGTGGTCAAAGGAATACGCGCGGCAGCAGCGTCGAGCGCGGCAGTCACCGACGTCAAAATTTATTTCAAAAACGGACAGTGCCTGTCCAGCGTGCTTTTGAGCCAAGTAAAGACTGCCCGAACCGTGCAAAAACGCGGAAGAAAACGCGATGTTTCCGTTATCCTCAAAAACGGCGACAAACTGCTGCTTACTGAACTGACCGATTACGTGGAGTTCGAATCGCGTATTATCCGTCTTATCCGAGGCGATTGAGTTGTTTACAGCCCGACAAAATCTTTTTTAATGCGAGCGTTACGCTCGCATTTTGTGTTGACATAAGACATATAAAATGATATAATCCCTTCACAAATTATTTTTTCGATTGATATCGGAGGATTTTTATTTATGAACGACAGCAAGAATACGCAGCCGCCCAGGCAAACTACGTCCGCAAAGACGCGCACCCAAAGCGCTCCCGCGCCGAAAAAGACGGGTGCGTCTTCGTCGGTTTCCGCAAGAGCTTCGGCTGTCAAACCGACGGCGGCTGCCCGTCCTTCGGCTGCCAAGCCGTCCGAGCAGCCCGCAAAAAGCGCGGCGGCGCGTCCGTCCGCTTCGGCTAAGAGTGCCCCTGCGGCAAAACCCGCTGCGAACGCAAGACCTGCTTCGGCGACCAAGCCCGCAACTGCCGCAAGACCTGCTTCGGCGACCAAACCTGCGGCAGCGGTAAAGTCCGCGGCAACGGCTAAATCCGCCGCTGCGGCAAAACCTTCCGCGCCGTCGTCCCGCGTCGCAGCCGCAAAGAGCCCTGCCGCATCTTCGGGCGGCGGCAAATCCGCAGTAGACGTGGCGGCCCGCGTCGCGCCCAAAGCAACGGCGAGACATACCGCGGCGGCTACGGCAAAACCGGCATCGGGAAAATCGGCTCCGAAACCGTCGGATAAGCCGGGTTTCGTGCAAAGCGTAATGCAAAGCAAACCAAAGCGCATTGCCGCGCTCGTAATGATAGGTATACTTTTGGCGGGGCTTATCGCCATGTGTATAGCCTTGCCCGTATCGTGCAATGCACCCAGCAAAACGGTATTCGAAAATCCCCGTCCCGTACAGTCTACGGTCGGATATTCCGCAGAATATCTCGGCACCGTGCCGAGAAGCACGCCGACCGAGGTTAAAAACGAGGGACTCGAAACGGGTTATCCGAAGTACGGATATACTCTGAACATGACGACGGAACAGAAAAATGCCATGATTGCCGAAAGCGCATATCTTTGCACGCGTTCGACTTCGCACAACTCGGGCGCCGCGCCTGAGGAAAGCCGGTACGATAAAATGGACGCAAACGGCTATCTTTACAAAACCGACGGCACGCCTTCTTACGAGAAGGGAACGCAGATTCAGAGAAAGCTTTACAAACACAGCGGCGCGGTCGGACTTTATCTCGGCGATGTTGCGGACGACGAACCCGCGGTGGTCAAGAAAATCACAATGCGCAAACGCGGTTACAGCGGCTACGGCGTTACGGGGCTGTATGCTCCCGCAGGCGAAGTAGTCAAAGTGGAAATGTCGGAAACCGACATGGAACGCACCGGCGGCATAGTCATACATATCGGTCAGGCGCTGTACAACGGACAGGCGAATAATATTTGGTCGGCAAAGGGCATAAACCGCATGCCCGTAATACTCAATACGCTTATAGTGGATAAAAACACGTCGGTGTTCGACGAAAGCCGCAAGATATATACCGCCTATATCGGGTCTTTCGTCGGCGGTCCCATTTACATAAGAAACGAAGACACGCTCATGTTTTCCGTAACTGTTTCGGGTGCGGTTCGCTATTCCCACTTTATTCTCGGATACACCACCGAAGAGGACTTTGCCGAGAACGCGAAATCGTCCGCGCCGTATTTCGATTTGGAAGTATGGGAAAACGGCGTGCTCCATTCGGGACCGAAACGCTACGCTCAGTCGTTCTCTTACGCCGACCTCGAAAAAGCCGCGGTGCTGTGGGATAAAATAGCACTCACATCCACACGCGTGGCAACTCAGGGCATAGTATTCCTGTTCGATACCTTTGTCGCAGCGGGAGCGGCTGTCGCATTTCCGGGCAGACGTTCCGTCAACTGTCCCATGGACTGGATGAGCGGCGCGCTGAATTACAAGACTTTCGTAAACGGCGGCGCCTGGGGCAATATGCACGAATATCACCACAATTTCCAGGGCGGCTGGGGCAGAGGCAACGGCGGCGAAGTCACGAATAACGCGCTTACTCTCGTCAATTACAGCCTGTTTACGAGGATTTCCGCAAACCGCAAGCTCGGCGCAGGCAGCGACGGACTCGGCGGCTGGAACAGTTATACGAATGCGCCGTGGGCATTGCGCGCGGCTATGAAGAAAACCGACAATCCCCTCAGGGAATATGCTGTGCTTCTGCATTCGTTCGGTCAGGAAAACTTCCTCTCGTCGATAACCAAACAGCAGAGAACGGGCGCTTACAATCAGACTTATTACGGCTGGTACGGAGCGTTCACGGAAATCGTCGAAAACGATTTGACCTATCTGTTCAACGGAATTTACGGCGCGGGACTCACCGAAGCGCAGATAGACTCCGTCAAAAGAACGGACGAAAACGGCAACGACTATCCCATGTATGTACCCGTGTCGTCCATTTTCCAGACGGGCAGCAGTTATATGCGCAGAGGCGTCAAAGAGTACAGCCAAACCATGCAGCCCTACGTCATACCGTTCGGCGCCGACTTGACGGTCGACTTGTCTAAGTACAAGACAAACGCCGTAGGCATGTACGAAAGCGGCAGCATAGTGATTCCCGACGGATTCACATATAAAATCAAAAACGTGACGCAGCCCGAACACGGCGAACTTGTCGGCGGCGAAAACGGCGTTTATGTTTATAAGCCCGACAAAAACCATTTGCGCTCGGGCAAAGTCTACGTGACGCTCGAAATAACCAAGGACGACGGCGCATTCGAAGTACCCGATACGGATTTGGTTCTGGAATTCGAACAGTCGCACGAAATGAACAAGACCATGCTCGAAAGAACAATCTATTCTTACGATGCGGAAACCATGCCCGAAAGCGCGCGCGCCGCATTCGAATCGGGCTATGCGGGACACTCGTCGAAAGTAACCGAGGACAATGTCAACCGTTCGCAGAACAGCAATACGGATTTGTGGGTGGACGACAGAGCACAGGGCGATTGGGTTTGCGAAGCGGTTACGAACAAAGTCGTAGAAATCAAGGGCAAAATGTATATAGACGAAGCCGGCAAATACCGCATTGCTATTCGCGGCAGATGGGATGTCGCTCTGTACACCTCGGTCAACGGCGAGGACAATTACGAGCTTGCCGCGTCCAAAACTCAGACAAACAACGACTACGGCTTCCACATGAACGAGGGCTGGTATAAGGACTTCGAGAATCTGCAAGCGGAAGACTGGGTCTATTTCAAAGCGGTGCTGCGTGGCGACAAGCACGGCGGCACGCACAGTTTCATGGGCGTGGGCTGGGGTAAATTCACGGCGGCGGGCGGCGTCATGGACGACGAGAACAGCAACGAAGCGTCGGGCGTTACGGAAGAAACCATAGAGGTGCGCTATGCCAGCGCGTACAGAAGCGATTACGAGTTCCCCGACGGTGAATTCGAAACGGAATACTTCAATAAAAAAGATTATTTCGTCAGTTACGCCGATTCCAAAGTAAGCGACGCTACGCAAACCTGCGTGCGTGCGGAAAACTATACCCCTTGGGACAAAACGGAAAAGTACAAAATCGAAAATATGTTCGACGGCAATACGGAAACTTATATTCACAACGGCAAATACGACATCACTTCGTCAAAGCCGTTCGTTGTGGAAGCCAAAATGAGCGCGCCAGTAAGAGCCAACAGAATATCGATTTTCGCGCCCACCAACAATGCCAATGCGAAAGCATATCTGCCCAAGACCTTCCGCGTCTGGGTGGGGTCGGACGGCGTGAACTGGACGAAAGCGGCGGACGTCGAGGCGTCTACGCTCGGCAATCTGCGTGTGGATGCGGACTTTGACAATTACTATACGTTCGAATATTACAAACTCGAAGTAACCGATACCCATTCCACTTCTTACAATAAATACATCTCGATAAGCAAGGTGGAATTTTCGGATATTCTTTCGTTGCCGCGCGGCAGACTGCTTTCGCCGTCTTACGACATGTTTACGGTAAAAGGCGACTGGACTTTGACGCCTGCGTTCTCCTGGTTCGGACACGTGTTTGTCGGCAAACGCAATGCGAATATCGAGTTCGAATTCGACGGTACGCGCCTCGGCATAATTTCCAATATAGTCGCGGGAACGGACTACGAGGTCAAAATCGACGGCAAAAAAGTCGAGTCGATAGAGGTTAAGGACGACGAGAATCCGATGTATGTCGGGTGGCTGTCGCCCGAGCTCAAAGAGGGACACCATAAAGTCCGCATAAAGTGTTTGAAAAAGAATACGGGTATCGATTCGCTGCTAATCTGGTAAAACCGAAAACCGCTTCCGTAGTAACGGGAGCGGTTTTGTCTGTGCACGCGCCGTTTCAATCGACCGAAAAATATATTGACATTTACGGCGGAATATGCTAAACTGAAATATACCCATAAAGTCATGAGCAAAGAGGAAAATAATATGGAAGAAATCGAAAAACAGCGCCTGTATGCCGAGGGCGTGCAGCACTTCAAAAACAACGACTTTCCTAATGCGTTTGCGGCTTTCGATTCGGTGGGCGGCTACGGCGACAGCTACACCTATCTCGGATATATCGCAATGAACAGGTCCATTACCGGCGCAACGCTCGAATTTGCGGCGCAGTGCCTTTTGACGGCGCGTAAGAAGGGGGACGCCAAAGCAACGAGAATCATGTCTCGTTTTGCGAGCATGGTGGGCGACGAAGCTCTTGCGGAAAAATATTCCGAAGAAGCCGTTTCGGGACTCGAAGCACAGGCGGTCGGCGGCGATTTCTTTGCGGCTTATCTTATGACGGAGCATTGCCTTGCATCGGGCGAAAAAGAAAAAGCATTCGCCTGGGCTCAGAAAAGCGCGCAAAGCGAATACTGCGCGGCTCAGTTCCTGCTTTCGCAGATGTACGCGGAAGGAATCGGCACGAAAGCGGACGACGCAAAGGCGGTTTACTATCTCGAAAAAGCGGCGTATCGCAACTACGGCGAAGCGCAATATGCGCTTGGATTCCGCTATTCGAAAGGCAACGGAGTGCCGCAGGACGACGAAATGGCGCTTAAACTTTATCAGATGGCTGCGGAAAGCGGTATAAGCGGAGCGGCATATAACCTTTCTCTTTGGTACGAACGCGCTTACGACGAGTCAAACTCGCTGCGCTGGCTGGAACGCGCGGCGCTGCTCGGCGACGGAGCGGCAATGCTGAAACTGGCTATGTATTACGACAGCGAAAAATGCGGCGATGCCGAATCCGCATGTATTTGGTACGAAAACGCCATGTCGCGCGGAAGCAACGAAGCGTGCTTCATGCTGGGCGAGCATTACGAAAGCGGCGACGGCGTGAAAAAGGATATGAAAAAAGCCGTCGAATATTACGAGGTCGCGGCAAAGAACGGATACCATGCCGCTCAAAGCAAGCTGGGCTATATTTACAAAGCGGAGGAAGGATTCAAAAATCCCGAACGCAGTATTTACTGGAACAACAAAGCCGCGGAAGGAGAGGACATGCGCGCGCTTTGCAACCTAGGACTGTCTTACGAGTTCGGCAACGGCGTGGAAAAGGACGAGAAAAAGGCTTTCGACCTTTACCGCCGCAGCGCAAGGCTCGGTTACGACCGCGGACTTTACAATCTCGCATACTGCTATATGCGCGGCTTCGGCACGAACGAGGACCACTGGCAGGCTGCTCACTATTTCGAGAAAGCGGCTCAGAAAGGACACGTCGAGGCAATGTACAACATCGGCGTCATGTACCTTAACGGCGACGGCGTGAACAAAGACTGCAAACGTGCGGCGGAGTGGTTCTATAAAGCCGCGCAGAACAATAACGTGGAATCTATTTTCTATCTCGGCTATTGCTATCTTAACGGACTCGGTGTAAAAAAATACCCCGCAATGGCGGTGCATTATTTCCGCAAGGCTGCCGACGCAGGCGATGCGGAGGCTATGTTCAACCTCGGTTACTGTTACTACAACGGCAACGGAATCGCAGAGGACCGCGCCAAAGCAAAACAGTTGTGGAGCAAAGCGGCGGAAATGGGACACGAGTATGCGCGCGAGGTTTTGACGCGCCTCGGCTGAAACTCTTAAAATTCAATATCTTTCGTCGCGGCCCAGCATTTCGTCAAGCGAGATATTGTAAAAATCGGCTATGGCTATCAAAGTTTCATAATCCGGACGGGTTACGTCTGTTTCGTAACGGGTATAGTTTACGCGGTTGATTTGCAGTTTTTCGGCAAGCTGTTCCTGTGTCATGCCTTCTGCTTTTCGCATTTCTTTAAGTTTTTTTCCTAATTGCAGCATGTTTCTTTCCCTGTGTTTTCTTGCTATTATTGTACAGTATATGTACTTACGAGAGAAACAACTGTGCAAAACATGTACATTCGATAAAAAAAGAGCCGCTTGCGGCTCTTTTGCTTTTGTGTTATTTCGGACTTACTTATTCGACAAACGACCTTTGCCTTTGAAGACGAACCCGAGCATGCCGCCGCCCGTGTGCGCTCCGATAATGGGACCGACCCAGCCTATTTTCACGCGGCAGCCGTAAGTTTCTTCAAGCTCGCGTTTAAAAGTTTCTGCAAGTTCGAAGTTGTCGCCCTGGGGAAGATATACATCGCCTTTGGTGTCCTCGGCATATTTTTCGTACTGCTCGGTAAAATATTTCAGCGCGCCGCGCACGCCTTTGGCTTTATGTACGACAGCCAGGCGTCCCTCGTTGTTTATTATGAGCACGGGCTTGATTTTGAGCATAGAGCCGATAATCGCGCTTGCCGTGGACACTCTGCCGCCTCTGCGCAGGTGAAACAAATCGTCTGCGAAAAACCAATGGTGCACGTTCGCCGCCGTATCGTTAAGCATGCGCACGGCGTCCTCGGGCTCTGTGCCCGCATTGCGCAGTTTTACGCCCTCGTCCATGACAAAGCATTGCCCCTGCGTCGCGGAAAGACTGTCCACTACATACACTTTTGCGTCGGGGTGTTTTTCCATTGCCGCCGCCGCGCCCATTACCGCGCTGTTATACGTGTTGGAAAGTCCGCTCGAAAGGGTGAGATGTATGATGTTTTTCGCGCCGCCTTCGATGAGTTTGTCGAAATATTCTTCGTGGGCAAACGCCGTTATCTGCGATGTCGTCGGCATTTTCTTTTCGCGCAGCATTGCGTAAAACGCGCCGTACTCGCCGTCGCTGTCGAAATCGTCGTCATGCGTCACGCCGTCCACGGTGTATGTCAGCGGAATGTAAGATATGCGTTTTTCGCGCATAACAGATTTCATTTCGTCGCACGACGTATCGGTAGAAAGTAAGAATTTGTCCATAAATAAAACTCCCTTTGTACGGCGTTTTGCGCCCGTGAAAAAATACGTTACGATTATACACGAAAATGCGGCTGACCGCAAACAAATTAACACCCGTATAATTTTTCTAATCTGATTTTAATGTTTCAAGGGATATACGGCATGAATTCGGCGTTTT
Source organism: Clostridia bacterium (assembly GCA_022793815.1). Lineage (GTDB taxonomy): Bacteria > Bacillota > Clostridia > Christensenellales > Pumilibacteraceae > MGBC157735. The sequence continues at coordinate 14,842 of JAAWDP010000009.1, forward strand.
TACGCATACGTATCATATAATATATGTATAACGCCGCGGAATTTTCCGACGATAAAAGACAAATTAGAAAGATTAAAAGATTATTAAATATTACCAAAAGACTGGATTTTGTATATTTTTTATGCTATAATGTATTCGTAAGTTTCGCAGGGCGGAACGTATAAGGAGTTGATTGTATGAACGAGTGGTGGAACGCGCTTTCGTATCTGCAACAGGTGATGTTCGTAATAGGTTCGGCAACGCTGTTGTTCATGATAGTGCAGATAGTTATGATGCTTATAGGACTGGGCGACCACGACGTATCCGCTGATGCGGATTTGTCGGGGCTGGGCGATACCGACGTGTCGGCGGAAATCGACGCGGCAGCCATAGAAGCCGACGCATCTTGCGACGGCGGAGAAGTCTGTACGCACGGCGAGGGAATGGAACATTTTCATGCGTTCGGATTCCGTTTGCTGTCGCTCAGATGTCTGATAACGCTGTTTTGTTTCGGAGCCTGGACGGTATTCATATTCGCCGAATTTTTGGCGTGGTACTATTCCTGCTTAATCGGTCTTGCGGTCGGTTTTGCGGCGGCGGTCGGCATGGCTCTTATAATGGGCAAACTCATGCAGCTGCAGCGCGACGGTACGATTAAGATGAAAAACTGTCTCGGCATGGAGGGCGAAGTTTACCTCACAATCCCCGCAAAAGGCGAGGGCAAGGGCAAAATAAACGTGACCGTGCAGGAAAGGTTTGCCGAGTTCGACGCCGTAACCGAGGACGAGGACGCGATAAACACGGGCGAAAAAATCAAGGTGCTCAAAGTCGACGGCGACACACTGACCGTGGAGCGCGTGCGCGACAGAAACCGTCAGGCAAAGGAAGCCAAGGCGGAAAAATAATACGTAAAAAAGGCGGCGTATAAAAATGCCGCGGAATAAAGAAAATAAACGGAGGTTTTGATTGAAAATGGGAAACATGTTTGCTATAAACATCGGAGGGATAATCGGCATAATCGCGGCGGCTGTCGTGCTTGCGCTGCTTATCGTGGTAATAGTTGTCAGCCGCTATAAAAAGTGTCCGTCCGACAAAGTAATGGTCATCTACGGTGCGGTAGGCAAGACCAAGGAAGGTTCGGCTCGTTCGTCGCGCTGTATTCACGGCGGCGCTGCATTCGTGTGGCCGGTCATACAGGCATATAACTTCCTCGACCTTACGCCGATATCCATAAACGTGGACCTTAAAAACGCATTGTCGCGCCAGCATATCCGTATCGACGTTCCCAGCCGTTTCACGGTCGGCATATCCACCGAACCGGGAGTCATGCAGAACGCGGCGGAGCGCCTTTTGGGACTTAAACTCGTCGATATACAGGACCTTGCAAAGGACATAATCCTCGGTCAGCTGCGACTTGTCATAGCGCTCATGGACATAGAGGAAATAAATTCCGACAGAGACAAGTTCCTCGAAGCGGTAACGAGAAACGTCGAAGGCGAGCTCAAAAAGATAGGCTTGCGCCTCATCAACGTGAACGTCACCGATATTTCCGACGAATCGGGCTACATCGAAGCGCTCGGTAAAGAAGCGGCGGAGAAGGCAAAGAGCGACGCAAAACGCGCGGTCGCGGAAAAATTGAGAGACGGCGCAATCGGCGAAGCCAACGCGCAGATGGAAGAAAGAATACAGGTCGCTCAGGCAAACTCGAAAGCGGTCGAAGGCGAAAACTCTTCGCAGGCAAACATTTCGCGCTCCAATGCGGACAGACGCGAACAGGAAGCCGAAGCCGAAAGACGCGCTACCGTAGCCGAAATGATTGCGGAAGCAAAAGCGAAAGAAGAAGCGTATAAAGCCGAGCAGCTCGCCGAGCAGGTTCGTGCCGAAAGAGAAAAGAGCACGCTCGAAGCCGACGTCATCGTAAAAGTCGAAGTGGAAAAGAGAAAGAAAGAGCTCGAAGCCGAGGCCGAAGCCGAAATGATAAGAAGAAAGGCGCAAGGTCAGGCGGACGCGCTCATGGCTATGAAGGTCGCCGAGGCAAAAGGTCTTTACGAAATTCTCAGCAAGCAGGCGGAAGGTTTCGAAAGAATCGTCAAAGCCGCAGGCGGCGCGGACGCTGCGGTGCAAATGCTGTTGACGGACAAGATGGAAGAACTCGTCAAATTGCAGGTCGAGGCTATCAAGAACGTCAAGATAGACAAAGTCACCGTTTGGGACAGCATGAACGGCAAAGACGGAAGCAGCACGACTTCGAACTTTATTTCCAGCATGCTCAACGTAGTGCCTCCCATGAACGAGATATTCAAAATGAACGGCATGCAGGTGCCCGAATATCTCGGCAAAACAGAGGAAGCGAAATCGCTTCCCGAGGCAAAGAACGCTGCAAAAGCAAAGAAATAATCGGTAGACTTCGAACACCGATATAAGGTAGGGCGTAGCGGTTTGTCCGCTGCGCCTTGACCTGTTTTAAAAAACAAAAAACAAGGACGGAGGATTATTCGTTTTATGGAAAATGTTTTTTCCGAAGCAAAATGGATTTGGGCGCAGGACAACACGCGCCGCGGCGACGTGGTGATATTCCGCAAGCCGTTCAAAACCGAGAAAGTGCCCAAAAGCGCAATTGCCCGTGCGGCTGCGGCGGAAGGCACGTACTCGCTGTATATCGGCACGGACGCCGTTGCGGTCGGTGCCGGCATCAACGGAACTTATGACGTTATCGAACTGGGCAAATATATTTCGAAAGGCGACAACGTGCTTACCGTTACCGCGCATTTTCCCGCCTGCGCGGGAAAGAATACGCGCGGCGCGGGCAGTGCGGGCTTCATATTCGAATGCGAGGAGCTCGGACTGTATTCCGACGAAAGTTTCACGGTATTCCGCAATACTGCGTTTGTTTCGATGTCAGACCCCGAACCTTCGGGGCTTGTATCCGGTTCGAACATTAAATACGACGCCACGCGCGAAAGCATGCTTACGGGCTATCAAAAGACCGAATTCACGTCCAACATCTTCGAAAACGCGGTCGTTGTCGGCGAATACGGCATGTCGTTTTGCGACGGACTCGAAGAGAACCCTCTGCCTCTTCCGACGCGCGACTTCGTACCCAAAGTCCGCAGAACGGACAAACAAACCAACGTGTTCGCAGGCGACAGGTACGCCGACGTGTACACCGTGCCTTTGCCGCGCGCCATGCATGTCTATCCCTGTTTTTCGGTATCGGGAAACAGCGGCGACCGCATAGAAATAAAAACCGACCGCTATTACTCGGACGGTTGCTATGCCGACGAGGGGCAGAAGTACAACGGTTTTTGCGTCGAGTATATCTGCAAAGCCGAATCCCAGCAGTTCGAAAGCATTCAGCCGCTTTTCGGCGAAAAACTCGTTTTCCGCATCCCGCCCACCGTCAAAGTATCTTCGCTCGGTTACGCGCAGACGCGCTTCGGCGCGGATAAGGTCGGCGGATTCGACACCGGCGGCGCGGACGCCGCACTGGACCGACTTGCGGAAAAATGCGAAACCGTGCTCGAATGCTGCATGCGCGATACGTTTATAGACACTCCCGAGCGCGGCGCGGCAATGCGTCCCGCGGCGGCAAGTTACGGGGCTGCATGCGCGCTGTATCTCTACGAAGACGCAAGTCTTGCGGAAAAAACGATGACCGATATGCTCTCCGCGGCAAGCGACGACGACGTGTTCTACGCAAACCCTTCGGGCGAAAAGAAAGAACTGCCTGCCGAAGCATTGATTGCTCTCGGGCAGTACGGCATAGCCGCGCATTACTTCGCTCACCGCAGCGACGATTCGCTCAAATCGCGTTTTGCTCTTGCCGCGTTGAAATACCTTGCCAAATGGGATTTGGAAAGCGACGGACTGGTAAAGCCGCGTGCGGAAAAATGCGACGAGCTTTTCAACTGCGACGGCAGACTCGTGGAAACGCTGCTCTATTTGTCCGCGCTTAAAAATACGCGCGCACTGCTCAAAGAGGTCGGCGAAACCGACGAGATAGATTTTCTTACGGACAGGATAGACACCGTTTCCGCGGCGGCGGAAAATCTTTACGACGGCTGCGGCTTCTCTTCCGTAAAGGGCGTGTACGACGACCGCGCCAACGCTCTTGCTGTGCTCGCGGGCGTTACGGACGACGGCATGCACGAAAGCCTCGCCAAGGTGCTTACCTGCGTGCAAAGCGCAAGCATGTCGTATGAGGCATTCGTACTCGAAGCGCTTTGCCGTATCGGCAGAAGCGACCTCGCATACGAGCGCATGCTCTCCCGTTACCGCGGCATGATAGCGTCGGATAATTCCGCACTCGGCGAAGATTTCGTGTGCGGCGGCGCTCGGTGTCATTTATCTTCGGTCTATCCGCTGTATATAGCGCTGCGCTACTTCGCGGGCGTGGAAATTACGCACGGCGGCACGGAAATAACCGTAACGCCGGATATGCGGAAAATCGACGCCGTCAATTTCTCCTGTCCCACGGCGGACGGTTTGCTCGGCGGCAGATTCTGCCGCAAAAACGGACGCACGGAGATAATCGTGGAAAACCCGTCCAAAAAAGAAATCACGCTTGTGCTCAAAGCCGAACTCCTCGGAGCGGAACTGACGGGAAGCGACGCGCGCATAGTCAAGCTCGGACGCGGTAAAAGCAAATTCACGCTTTGAGAATATTGATTTCCAAACAGTTGACAAATCCGCTGCGGTGGTGTACAATAATTCTAACATCGGTTAATAATATTTCAAATTTTTTCCGTCCGCTTAATGCATAGTTTGAACTATTTGCACCTGTATGTGTAATTTGTAAAGGAGGTAGGAACTATGGCAGCGGATAAAACACTTGTTTGCAAAGATTGCAACAAAGAATTTGTTTTCACCGAGGGCGAACAGGCATTCTATGCAGAGAAAGGCTTCACCAACGAGCCTGCTCGTTGTCCCGAGTGCAGAAAAGCGAAAAAGCAAGCAAGACGTGAAAATAATTTTCAGAGAAGATAGGCGGTCATAGGCCGATTCCCGTTCAGAGGGGAAAGGAGCCGTAGGGGAGTGTAATAACGCATAAAAAAGTGTTTCTGCCAAGAGGAACGCTTTTTTTATTTTCCGTCTCACAAATCCGTAAAGAATATTTCATATAAAAATCACGGTGTAACAATTGATTTTTTTGCGTTTATGTGATAGAATGGATACAGTGATATATTTTACGCTTTTGGGAGAAGGAAAGGACGCATTGCAAATGAAAATCAGTAAAAGAGCAAGAAACGTATCGCCTTCGCTGACGTTGGAAATTACGGCGAAAGCGAATAAAATGAAGTCGGAAGGCGTGGACGTGGTTTCGTTCGGAGCGGGCGAACCCGATTTCAACACACCCGATTTCATTATAGAAGGAGCGAAGAAAGCGCTTGACGAAGGAAGAACGAAATATACTCCCGCCTCGGGTACGCTATCGTTGCGCAGCGCGATAGCAGCCAAGCTTAAAAGAGAAAACGGGCTCGATTACGCGCCGACCGACATAGTCGTATCCAACGGTGCGAAACACAGTCTGCACAACGTATTCCAGGCAATAACAGACCCCGGCGACGAAGTTATAATACCCACTCCGTACTGGCTTACCTATCCCGAGCTTGTTAAACTTGCGGGCGGCGTTCCCGTGTTCGTGCATACTTCGCCCGAGGACGATTTCAGACTTACCGCCGACGAACTCGAAAAGGCGGTCACGGCGAAAACCAAAGCCGTGCTCATAAACACGCCCAACAATCCGAGCGGCGCCGTCTATTGCGAAAAGGAACTGCGCCGTCTTGCCGAAGTAGTCTTGAAACACGGCGGTATATACGTCATAAGCGACGAAATATACGAAAACCTTGTTTACGACGGAGCAAAAGCGGTTTCGATAGCGTCGTTTTCGGACGAAATCAAACAGCGTACAATCATAGTAAACGGAGTGAGCAAGACGTTTTCCATGACGGGGTGGCGTATCGGCTACACCGCATCGAATGCCGAGGTCGCGAAGGCAATAAGCGGTCTGCAAAGCCACATGACTTCCAATCCCAATACGATTGCGCAGTACGCGGCGGAAGCCGCATACGGCAACCTCGAAAAAGGCGGCGAGTTCCTCGGCGGAATGGTAAAAGAGTTCGACGCGCGCAGAAAACTCCTAATGGAAAAGCTCGACGGCGAAAAGGAACTGTCCTACATACGCCCGCACGGCGCGTTCTACGTCATGGTCGGCATCAAGCAGTGTCTTGGCAGGAAATACAAAGGCAGACTCATTGACGGAGCGCACGCGTTCGCAGAGGCTCTGCTCGAAAGCAAAAACGTCGCGGTCATACCGTGCGAGTCGTTCGGCGCGCCGTACTTTATCCGCCTGAGTTACGCCATATCGCGCGATGACATTGCCAAGGGCGCGGACAGAATAAAGGCGTTCGTAAACGAATTGTGTTGACGCCGTCGGCATAAAAACGGTTGCGCCCGCATATAAAACAGTTAACCCCTAAAAAATATATAATTCGGAGGATTGGAAAATGATTAACCTTATCTACGGACCGAAAGGCAGCGGAAAGACAGGCAAAATAATGGATGCCGTAAACAATGCGTGCAAGACCAGCAGCGGCTCGGTCGTGTTCATCACCGACAATGCGCGTTCGCTCGATATCGACAGAAACGTGCGCTTCGTCAACGTGAACGACTATGACGTCAAATGGGACTGCTGCCTCGCGGCTTTCATAAAAGGCATGGTTGCAGCCAACAGCGACAACCTCGAAATTTACATAGACGGAGCCACCCGCATTTTGGGCAAATCCGCCGAACAGCTCGAAGAGTTCATGAACGAACTCGAAAATCTCTCTACGCGCCTCGGCATAAATATTACGCTGACGGTGTCCACGGGCGAAAAACTGCCCAAATTTATGCTCAAATACGTTTAACGTGTAACGGCGCCGCACTGCGCCGCCGACCGTTTCGTACATCGGAGTTCTTATGTATTTCGTTTCCACAAGAAATAAAAATTGCCGCGTGAGCGGCGCGGAAGCAGTCGTCGGCGGTATTGCCCCCGACGGCGGCTTGTACGTACCCGAAACTTTCCCGACCGTAAGCGCGGACGAAAGAGCAATGCTCGTCGGCATGGACTATCCGCAGCGCGCCGCGTTTATAATAAGCAAATATCTGCCCGAACTTCGAGACGGACTCGAACAGTGGTGCGAAAAGGCGTACTCGCGTTTCGACGGCGACCCCGCGCCCGTAGTCAAGGCGGACGGAAAATATTTGCTGGAACTTTGGCACGGACCCACGCACGCATTCAAGGACATGGCGCTCACTCTGTTGCCGTATCTGCTTACGGGCAGCAAAAAGGCGCTTAAAAGAAAGGACAAGACCCTTATCCTCGTGGCAACAAGCGGCGATACGGGCAAAGCCGCGCTCGAAGGTTTTCGCGACGTGGACGGCACGGCGTGCATGGTTTTCTATCCCGAAAGCGGCGTAAGCGGCTTGCAGAAACTTCAAATGATTACCCAGCGCGGCGAAAACGTGTTCGTATCCGCGATAAAAGGAAACTTCGACGACGCGCAGACGGCGGTGAAAAAAGTGTTCGCCGACAGCGGTTTCAAGGATAAACTTGCGCAATACGGTTATAATCTGTCCAGTGCGAATTCGATAAATTTCGGACGGCTCGTGCCGCAGATAGCCTACTACTTTTCCGCCTATGCCGACCTTACCGACTGCGGCGAGATAGAGGACGGCGAAAAAATTTCGTTCTGCGTTCCGACGGGCAATTTCGGCAACATTCTCGCGGCGTATTACGCTTACAGAATGGGACTGCCGATAAAACATCTTATTTGCGCGTCGAACAGCAACAGCGTGCTCACCGATTTCCTCGCAAGCGGCAGTTACGATTTGCACCGTCCGTTTCATAAGACCGTCAGCCCTTCGATGGACATTCTGATATCCTCGAATTTCGAAAGACTTATTTTCGAAACAAGCGGAAGAAACGACGCGCTTACCGCCGAGCGGATGAAGTCGCTCTGCGAAAGCGGCGGCTATCGTATAGGCGCGGAGGAGTTTGCAAAGATAAACAGCCTTTTCAAAGGCTATTGCGCAAGCGACGAAATCACTAAGGAAACGATAGGCGAAGTCTTCGACGAAAGCGGATATATCCTCGACCCGCACAGCGCGGTTGCGGTATATGCCCGCGGGCGTTACGAAAAGGATTTCGGCGAAAGCAAAGTCGTCACCGTCTGCACGGCAAGTCCGTATAAGTTCGTGCCGTGCGTGCTCGAATCGATAGGCGAGAGCGTGCCCGCCGATGAAAAAAAAGCGCTGGAAAAACTTGAAGACGAAACCGCTCTGCCTCTGCCCGACAGTTTGAAAGAACTGCCCGCGCTGGAAAAGCGCTTTACGGGCTCGGCGGAAAAAGACGCGGTCAAAGACGTGATTTCGGATTACGTGTCGTCGCATCGAACGGAGTAAAACCATGGAACAAAACGAGCAGAAGAAAACAGTATTTTCCGCGGTGCAGCCGACGGGAACGCCGACGATAGGCAACTATATCGGCGCAATGAAAAATTTTGTTGCCATGCAGGACGAACACGACTGCATTTATGCGGTCGCCGACTTGCACAGCCTAACCGTGGACATCGCGCCCGCCGTATTGAGAAAGAACGTCACGGAAATGACCGCGCTGTTCCTTGCAATCGGCATAGACCCCGAAAAGAGCGTGTTTTTCGTGCAGTCGCACGTTCACGAGCATGCGGAACTGACCTGGATTTTAAACTGCTATACGCAGTTCGGAGAAGCGCGCCGCATGACGCAGTTCAAGGAAAAGAGCGCCAAAGCCCCCGAAAACGTAAATGTCGGACTGTTCGACTATCCCTCGCTCATGGCGGCGGACATACTGCTTTATCAGACCGACCTCGTGCCGATAGGCAAGGACCAAATGCAGCACCTCGAACTCAGCCGCACCATAGCCGAGCGTTTCAACAACCGCAACGGTGCGACATTCAAAGTGCCCGAGGGAGTGCTGCCCAAATACGGCAAAAAGATTCAGTCGCTCGGCAATCCGTCCGCAAAGATGAGCAAATCGTCGGCGGACGCCAACAGCTACGTGCTGGTACTCGACACGCCCGAAGAAATAAGGCGCAAATTCAAACGCGCCGTTACCGACAGCGACGCCTGTATCCGCTACGACCCCGAAACCAAGCCGGGCGTCAGCAATCTGCTTACGATTTATTCGGCTTTCACGGGCAAAGACATGGCGGCAAGCGAAAAGGATTTCGGCGGCAAAGACTATGCATACCTTAAAGACAGCGTAAGCGACGCGGTCATAGAAGGACTGCGCCCCATAAAGGAAAGATACGAAAAACTCATTGCGGACAAGGCGTATCTTACCGCCGTGATGAAGAAGGGCGCGGAAAGCGCGTCGTACCGCGCTCGCCGAACCATGAGCAAAGTATGGCGCAAACTCGGTTTCGTAAGACCTTGACGGGAGCATATTATTGTACGGATACGTAACACCATTCAAAGAAAAACTGTCCATGCCCGATTTCGTGCTGTACCGCTCGTTTTACTGCGGACTCTGCAAAAGCACGGGCAGACAGTTCGGACAGTTTCCGAGATTTACGACCAACTACGATATGACGTTTTTTTCCGTGTTCGTTCACGACTGCATGAATCACGACGTGACGATAAAGGAAGAAAAATGCATACTCAACCCGTTCAAAAAAAAGCCCGTCGCCTCGGGTGCGCTCGTGGACAAAGTGGCGGCGGCGAACATCATTCTGTCCTATTATAAAGCGGTCGACGGCTGTTATGACGGCGACGGAATGAAAATGCGCATGGCGAAGCGTATGCTGAAAAAGCCGTTTGAAAAAGCGGCGAAGATATTGCCCGACGTCGAAGAAACGGTTCGTATCGGTTACGCCAAACTGCGCGAGGACGAAAAAAACGCCGTCAGGGGCATAGACCGTGTGTCCGACAGGTTCGCGTCCATTCTGCGCAGTATGACTCAGTCTTTCATCGGCGAAAATGCGGACGGATATAAAAGCGGAGTTGCATATAATATAGGTAAGCTGGTCTATCTCATGGACGCGCTCGACGACGTAGGCGAGGATGCAAAGAAAAAACGCTACAATCCGCTCATAGCCGAATACGGCTACGACGGCAGCCGCGAAAAGTTTTTGGAAACAAACCGCGACGAATTGAGTTTCGTGCTCAACTCCGCGGCAAACCGAGCCATTGCCGATTTCAACAACATCGTATTTACTCAAAGCCGTAACCTTATGGCAAACATACTCTATCACGGAATCCGCGAAAAAATAAAGGAACTGCTTTACAGTAAAAAGAAATTGCCGAAACCCAAAATATAACGGCACAATTCGAATAACCGCGGCGAAAACATGCCGCAACAAAAAGGAGCAAGATGGTCAACAACCCATACAACGTATTGGATTTACCCGAGGACAGCAGCGAAGAGCTGCTTCGCGCGCGCTACGAGGAACTCAAAGCGAAATACGGCGAGCAGCGTTTCAAAGCAGGAGAAGAGGGCAACGAAGGCGCAAACAAACTCAGCGAGCTTGAGGAAGCTTGGAAAATGATTTGCTCCGACCTCGAAAGAAAGAGCTCGAATAAGAATTTCGGCGGCGACTTCGGACAGATAGACGACCTTGTGAAAAAAGGCAAATACGACGAAGCGCAGGCTATGCTCGATTCGTTTACCGAACGCGGAGCCGAATGGCACTATCTTCAATCGATAGTGTTCTATAAGCGCGACTGGCTCACCGAAAGCCGCAAACAGCTAAAAATGGCGGTCGAGCTCGCGCCCGACGTCGAAAAATACAGCACCGCGCTCGCAAAACTCGAAATGGTAATGGGCAATCCCGAAACGAACGCCCAAAATCTCGGGCGCGCGTCGCGCACGGGTTCCTTTCCGCCGCCCGATGACGGAGGCGCGCAGCAGGCAGGCAACTGTCTTTCCAGCTGCTGCATGGCTTACTGCATTACCGACTGTTGCTGTAACGCAATGCGCTGCTGCGGTTAAAATGCCCGATAACAGCGAAAACAAAAATACCGACCCGTTCGGAAAAGACGCCGTACCCGCTTTCAAGCCGTCGCACGATAAGAACAGGCCGCCGCTCAAACCGTCGAAAAAAATTGCCTATGCCGCAGCGGCGACGGCGATTGCGTCGGTTGCTTCCGTAATAACGGTTTATCTTCCCGTCAGGATAATGCCGCTCGTGCTTGCGTCGTTCTGCTTTTTTCTCGCCGCGGTGAAGTGCGGTATTGTCTACGGAATAATCGCCGCCGCCGCGACTGCGCTCATAACTTTCGCATGCGGAGGGCTGAGCACTTCGTTCATACTTCTGTGCGTCTGCTTTTTCCCTTACTCTCTGCTATGCTTCTTTCTCAAAAAGTTCGGTTACCGCAAACCTCTTCATGCTCTTATACGCGCGCTGTCTGCGATTGCACTTGCAAACGCCGCGCTCGTCGCCGCTTATTTCATAGCGAAATATACCGTGCTTACGGGCATGGATATAGTTGCAGGCGTGGGCAAAGCGGGCTACGCGGCGGCGGCAGTCATGGTAAGCGTGGCAGCCCTAATCACGGACTTTCTGTTTGTTTTGTGCGATAAAGTGATTACGCCGAAAATAAAATAGCGTAAACGGGTTGTCGTTCAATCCGTTTTTTTATTATAATTCGGCGCTCTTCGGTTGACAATTTGCATGTGAAATCGTATAATCTCGATAAAAGAAAACACATTTTTGCTTTTTGAAAATCAAACTCGGCATGAGAGCAAAGGAGAGTAAAAAATGACAAGAAACAAGAGCAAACTCAAAAAAGCCATCGAACGCAGCCGTTTGGAAATCGAGAATCTGGAAAGAAAACTCAGCCGTTCGCAGGTGGCGATAATAGAAGCCATTATTTCCCAGACCAAACCGAGCGACGCCGAAGTGAAATATTTCCGCACATACGCCGCGCTTATAGACGTGGAACGCGAGAATCTGCAAAAACTTGTAGCCGAGTTGGAATCACTCGGGCTTTAAACATCTTTGCGCAACAACCGTATTTTGCTTGACAAGCCCTTGCTATTATGCTATTATTATAAAGCACCACTGAATTTGGGTGGTGTTTTTGACTGTGACGAGGAGATAAAGACATGAGAACACGTATCACACTTGCCTGCACCGAGTGCAAACAGCGCAACTACGACAATATGAAGAACAAGAAAAACGACCCCGACAGGTTGGAATTCAACAAGTATTGCCGTTTCTGCAAGAAGCACACCCTTCACAAAGAAACGAAGTAACTTTGCGGGAGAGTAGTTATGGCAAAGAATAACAACAATAACAACAACGGAGCAAAAGCCGCCGTCAAAGGCGAGGCGCCCAAGAAAAAGCGCAGCGTCGGACGTTGGTTCAGAGAGCTTTTTTCCGAGCTTAAAAAGGTAACGTGGCCGACGTTTCTTACCGTCGTAAAACAGACGGGCGTCGTGCTTTTGGTTACGCTTTTCTTCCTGCTCGTGCTCATGGGCATGGACGCATTGCTCGGTTGGCTTTACAAACTGCTCGTTTCGGGACTTACGGCGGAAAGCCTGTCGCCGCTCACGGCGTTTATGGGCGGATTGCCGTCGCATATTCCGCTTCTCGGAGGGTTGCTATGAACCTCGAAAACATAGGCTCGCCCGAACCCCGTTGGTACGTGCTTCATACGTACAGCGGCTATGAGAACATGGTCAAAGATAACCTCGTAATGGTGTTCAAAAAGAACAATCTTACGGAAAGACTGTTCGACATATCCATTCCCATGGAGGACGTGGTGGAAGAAAAGAACGGCAAACGCAAAGTCGTTCAGCGCAAAATGTTTCCGTCCTACGTGCTCATAAAAATGATTTACGACAACAGCATGTGGCACATAATAACCAACACGCGCGGCGTAACGGGTTTCGTCGGTCCGCAGGGCAGACCTCTGCCGCTCACCGAAGACGAGGTTAAGCGCATGCACCTCGAAAAACCGCCCGTCAGCGAAATCAAGTTTGCCGTCGGAGATACCGTCAAGGTCATCGAAGGCGCGCTCGAAGGTTTCGTCGGCGTCGTGGAAACGCTGGATTTGGACAATTACAAGTGCCGCGTGAACGTGTCCATGTTCGGACGCGAAACTCCCGTCGATTTGGAACTCAACCAGATAGAAGCCGTCGAGGAGTAATTACTTATTCAAACAACAACAGGAGAAAGCCGAAAGACTTTCGTTCGTACTGCGATTGTAAATAAATTTTTTACAAGGAGAACAAAACCATGGCAAAGAAATTGCAAGCGGTTGTAAAATTGCAGCTGCCCGCAGGTAAAGCCACACCGGGACCTCCCGTCGGTTCGTCGCTCGGACCCCACGGTATCAATATTCCGGGCTTTACCAAAGAGTTCAATGAAAGAACAAGAGGTCAGGAGGGACTCATAATCCCCTGCGTAATTTCGATTTTCGCAGACCACTCGTTCACGTTCGTGCTTAAAACCCCGCCTGCTCCCGTGCTTATCAAAAAGGCATGCAAGATAGAAAGCGGCTCGGCAAAGCCGAACAAAGACAAAGTCGCCACCATAACCAAAGCGCAGATTAAGGAAATAGCCGAGCAGAAAATGCCCGACCTCAACGCCGCGTCTTTGGAAACGGCAATGAGTATGATAGCAGGTACCGCCCGCAGCATGGGTGTTACCGTGGTCGATTGAGGAGGGGTGATATGAAACACGGAAAGAAATACCGCGCTTCCGAAAAAGAAGTCGATTTGAGCGTAGCATACGAAGTAAACGACGCCGTAAACAATGTAATAGCCACCGCCAAGGCGAAGTTCGACGAAACCGTGGAACTTCACGTGCGCCTCGGCGTAGACCCCAGACAGGCTGACCAGCAGGTCCGCGGCACGGTAGTGCTCCCCAACGGAACAGGTAAAACGGTTAAAGTGCTTGTCATAGCCAAGGGCGAAAAAGCCGATATAGCGACCAAAGCGGGAGCGGATATAGTCGGAGCGGAAGAAATAATCGCGAAGATTCTCAACGAAGGTTTCCTCGATTTCGACGTCTGCATAACCTCGCCCGATATGATGGGTCAGATGGGTCGCGTAGCGAAGATACTCGGACCCCGCGGTCTTATGCCTTCGCCCAAGTCCGGCACCGTTACCATGGACGTCGCAAAAGCGATTGCCGACACCAAAGCAGGTAAGGTCGAATACCGCGTCGACAAGACGGCTATCATTCACTGCCCGATAGGCAAAAAGTCTTTCGGCACGGAGAAGCTCGCCGAAAACCTCAACGCGCTTATGGAAGCCATCGTCAAGGCGAAACCCGCGGCGGCAAAGGGCACCTATATCAAAAGCGTTTACTGCGCTTCCACAATGGGTCCCGGCGTAAAAGTCAACTACCGCGTCAACTAATCATTTTGTCGGTCAATGCCCGTAAAAGCGGGCGAAAACAATATACAGCCTTTCGTAGAAAACAAGTGCCGCATGCGGCGTAATGGAAATCTCGTTTCCGCTTGTCGAGGAAGATACTTTAAACCTGACACGGTTTTTCATCGGCCTCGCTTGTTTTCGGGGCCGATTTTTTAAAGGAGGTAAAAACAAAGTGTCCGAACTCATCAAAAAGCAGAAAGAAGAACAAGTCAACGCGCTTGCCGAGAAATTCTCAAAAGCCAAAGGCATAGTGCTTGTCGACTACCGCGGAATGACGGTTGCCGAAGACACCGCGCTCAGAAACGAACTCAGAAAAGAGAACGTCGAGTACAAGGTCATCAAAAACCGTATTATGCTCCGCGCATTCGACAAAGTCGGCTATAAAGGACTCGACGAAGTTTTGCAAGGCACTACCGCAGTCGCCATTTCTTACGAAGACCCCGTCGTTCCCGCAAAGATTCTTTCGGATAACGCACGCAAAGTCAACAAGACCAAGTTGAAAGGCGGCGTAGTCGAAGGCAGCATAATGGACGAAAAGCAAATCGCCGCAGTCGCGTCGATACCGTCCAAAGCAACTTTGCTCGGTCAGCTCGTCGGATTGCTCACTTCGCCCATGCGCTCGCTCGCGGTCGCAGTCAGCGAAGTCGCAAAGAAAAACGCTTGACTTTAAAGCGGTGCAATCAAACAGCCGTTTGAAAACGGCTTAAAACAAAAAGCATACTACCCGTATTCCGACGGGAAAATCGGAAAAACAAAAAATATTTATCGGAGGATAATCAAAATGGCAGATTTGAATAAACTGTTGGAAGAAGTTAAAGGCATGACCGTTCTCGAGCTCAACGAGTTCGTGAAAATGATAGAGGAAGAATTCGGCGTTAGCGCTGCCGCAATGGCAGTTGCCGCTCCCGCGGCAGGCGGCGCGGCTGCCGCTCCCGCAGAGGAAGAGCAGACCGAGTTCACCGTAGTCCTCAAAGACATCGGACCGAACAAGATACCCGTTATCAAAGTAGTCCGCGAAGCAACCGGTCTCGGACTCGGCGAAGCGAAAGCGCTCGTCGACGCCGCTCCGTCCAACGTAAAAGAGGGTCTGAACAAAGACGCCGCAACCGAACTCGTAAACAAGTTCAAGGAAGTCGGCGCTACCGCGGAAATGAAATAATCCGCCTCTCTCTTCGAATCGAAGTCAAACACCCGTATGCACTGCATACGGGTGTTTTGTTGCTTATTGTGTTAAACCGTGCTTTCGTTATTGCGTCAAACCCCCGTCGGGTGCTTTCGGTTGCTCTTGCACTTCGTTTGCGGTATCCGTTTCTTCCGAGCCGTCCGCCTTTTCCGTGATTTCCGCTTCGCCGCTCACGCTTTGTTCGGCGACTGCGGCGTCCGCGTTTACGCCTCTTTCGGCAAGAGCGTACTCTTTGAACGAACGCCCGATTTTAAGTTTGCCGCAGAACGGAATACGGTCGAAATAGAAGATGTAAAAAGCCAGCGCGCCCGCAACCAAAAGCATGAGTATGGATTGCGCTTGCGACGGCGACATTCCGGGTATGAATTCGCCGCGGTGGTCGCCTCGGAAATACTCTATTATAAACCGCCATATCGCATAAGAACCGAGATATACGATAAGCTGCAAATCTATACGCTTGAATTTAAACAGCATGAACATGAGCACGCCGAACAGCACGAACAGGAATACCGCTTCGAATAACTGCGTAGGCAGAACCGAATACGACATGCCGGGGAACTTGACCGCAATGGGAGAAACCGAGGCTTTTCCGTAGCAGCAGCCCGCAAAGAAACAGCCTATACGTCCGAATCCGTGAGCCAGCGGAATACACGGAGCCATGAGATTGGCGGTTTTCCAGAAATCCTTGCGCGTGTCGCCCTTAGCGAAAACCGCGGTTATTATAATGAACGCGGCGACGCCGCCTATAAGACCGCCCATAAACGTCATGGAACTGTTGAAGCCGAATTCTTTGAATCCGCTCTCTATCCAGTCGTAAATCGCCTGATACAGGTTCGCGAATAAAAAGCCTATCACTATCGATATAATGACGCTTGTCGAATAGAAGTTGAACGACTTTTCCGACAGTTTGAATTTTTTGGACAGGAAATAGAAAAGCACAATCGCGCACACCAGTCCTATTGCAATCAAAAACCCGTACGTGTAAACGGTAAGCTTGCCGATTTTGAACAATATTTTATGCATGCCTAAATAATAGCACAATCCGCGCCGCCGTGTCAAATACTTTGCCGCCGTCGGTTGCTTTTGCGCGTTTTATATGCTATAATTACATTCATGAAGCACTATAAGAACTACCTCGCACTCGATTTTGAAATGTATAACGCAATGCGCTACTATTCCGTTTGCTGGATAGGCGCGCTGTTTACCGACGCCGAAATGAACCCCGTCGAAAAACTGGACGTCAAGGTCAATCCCGATACCCGTCATAAACTGGTCGGCAAGGAACTGAAATTTCCGTTCACGTACAAAGATTTGAAAATCCGACCTAAATTCGATAAGGCAAGCCGTACTCTTTTCAAGTATTTGAATACCGATACCCTCGTTGTCGGACATGCCGTGGATAACGATATAAAAATGCTCATGAGCGCATGTGCGCATTACGGCTTGCAGTGTCCCGATTTCGATTACATCGACACCCTCGTTGTCTACGGGGCTTTAAACGGCTCTTATGCGCAGGTGTCGCTCACTTCTTTGGCGCAAAAATACGGCGTGGAGTTTTCGCCGCACGACCCGTCGCAGGACGCTTTCGCTACGCTTTGCGTGCTGAAAAGAATGCTGGAAGAAAGCGGTGAAACATTGCAGACGCTCGCGGACAAACACGCTCTCTGCGTGGGAAAAGTGCGCGGCGGACTGGTCAGAAAATGCACCGCAGACTGTATGGTTTCGCGTGCGCGCGAACATATAGACAACTATAATGCAGTGTTCGATGCCGCGAACGAAACCGCGTCCGACGATACATCAAAGCCTCTCGGCGGCAAAAAAATCGCGCTGGACTTGAAACTCATGACCTCGCAAAATCTTTACGACCTCGTAAAATGGATAGTCGAAAGCGGCGGCAAAATAGTTTACGAGCCGCACGGCGCGGACTTCACTCTCACGGGTTCGCTCATCGAAGGCGACGAAAAAAACATGCGGCTCGTCGACTTCGCGGGAAAGTATAAACTGCCCGAAAGTGTCCGCGACGGGCTGGATTTTTACCCGAATAAAGTCGTACTGAAAAGCGGCGAAACCTGTTCTTTTTCCCAATATCTCAAATCCAAAGCGGGCGTAAACGGAAGCGGCGGCACTGCTTATTGTTTCGTCCGCGGCATAGAACGCCGCTTCGAGTTCGAGCAAATCGCCTGTCGGGTGCTTGCGTCGGGCAACAGAATATGCACAATGCCCGACAAACGCGCCGTTCTCGTCATAGACTCGCAGGCAGACCTGAAAGACACATCCGACATAAAGGTGCGCAAGTTCGCCGCTTGCGGAGCAAAGCGCACCGTCACCCTCGACGAACTGAAAAAATCGCTAAGGGGAGATTAAACAATCCGCTTGACAAAGTAATACGTCGGGCGCATAAATCGGCAGACCGAGTTTGCCGATTTTTTTTTGCGCAGCAAAGCAACATGCCCTGTAACATGAAAACGAAAACATACGCAAATCGCACAACAAAATAAAAAATGCAATAAAGTAAGTAGAAATTGCAATTGACAGCGCGGGGGGGGGGTTATATAATTAGTGTGTCCGATAACCGTATTAAAATGTAAACGGAAAATGCACGGAAAGAGGTGGTGTTCATTGAGAAAAAGAGGATAGGTTTATTTAATTCCGATTCGCTTTTTTTTGCGATGCCGGCATGGAAAAGCGAGGTGTATGGGAAAGTAAGAGGGTTTGTAAAAATCGGGCAGCGAATGTCCCCGCCGTGCGATTATCGTCTTACACAGTTACGGGATAACGATTTGTAAGAAAAAGATTATAGAAGGAGAAGAAAATGGACTTTAAAAATTACCTTAAAGACAAGGGCGCAAGGTTCTATGCGGTTTTGGTAACTATGCTTTTGTCATTGGTGGCTGCCATTGTCTATGCCTGTATTTACGGGAACACCCGTTTTATGTCATGGGTCGGTTTCGGTTTAATGATTGCCGGAGCGATACTCGCAGGCGTGCTTGTGGCTTTTAAGTTGGAAAAATACGCGCCGACGTTACTGCTCGTAATGAACTTCGTCGGTTTTCTGTTTTATGTGTATTATATATACTTCCACATATCCGTGGTAATGGTCGGCATACAGGCGTCGGGATTTCCCCCCGAGTTCTTCGTTAATGTCGTATTTTTGGTATTGGCGCTTGCGTCGAGCGTGGCAAGTATATTCATGCCTTTGAAAAAAGGCTCGGAGCAATCGGCATACGCTTCGGCACAATAAGGAGATAGGATAATGAAGATTTTAAAAAAATTCAAACTGTTTAGAAAGATAGCGACTGTTGTGAGTTTTCTGCTTTTCGGAATACTTGTAGTGGGTTCCGTTATCGCATGGGAAAATTCCAACCAGGTGTCTACCGCATTGAACGCAAAGACGTTCTACACCGTGGATAATACCGACCCGTCCGTAGACACCGAGTATTATAAGTCCGATTTTAAGAAAGTGGACGATTTGATAGCGGCAGGCAGAAATAAAGCCGCCGATGTCGTAGCCGAAGGTTCCGTTTTGCTTAAAAACGAAAATAACGCGCTTCCGCTTACGGAGGGAAATCGCAAAGTCAGCGTATTCGGAATGCGCGCCGTAGACGTTGTGTACGGAGGAACTGGCAGCGGCGGTATATCTTCCGCAGATGCCGTCAACTTTACGAAATCCATGGAGGACGCGGGGCTTGAACTTAATCCCACGCTTAAAAACAATTATTCGAACAAAGAGATTTGGTATACCAACGAATACAGACCCAAAAGCTCCGGCTGGGGCAGTAATGTTATAAGAAAGATAAACGACGTTCCGTGGAGTGTTGTGGAAAGCGCAAGCTCCTCTTTTGACGCGTATAGCGACGCGGCTATATTCTTCGTCGGCAGAGTGGGCGGAGAGGGCAGCGACCTTCTCGGTCACGGCAGTGACGGCATCGATAAAGGCGACGGGCTCGGCGCCGACTATTTGGGACTGAGCGAAACCGAACTCGGAGTGCTTAAAGGGCTGTCGGACCTTCGTAAATCGAACAAGTTTAAAAGACTTATCGTAATAATCAATTCCGCATCCATGATAGAGGGCGATTTCCTTCATTCTTCGGAATATGCCGTCGACGCTGCCCTTTGGGTGGGCACCGTCGGTATGGGCGGCGCCGCCGTCGGTAAAATCCTCGCGGGCGATATAGTGCCGTCGGGACACATGTCCGACACTATGTGGATGGACAACGCATTGAATCCGGCAAACGTAAACTTCGGATACTGGACTTACGAGGGCGCGCAGGAGCTTGATGTGCCGACCAAACCCGGCAATATGTGGGTTCCCGAACCTACTCTTTCCAGTTATGTCGTATACCAAGAAGGTATGTATCTCGGATATAAATATACGGAAACACGTTACGAAGACTATGTAACGGATGCCCCGAACGTAGGTAGCTTCAATTATAAAAATGTTGTCGCATATCCGTTCGGCTACGGTCTGTCGTACACGAATTTCGAATACAGCGATTTCGCCGTGACCAAAAAGGACGCAAGAAACTATGAAGTGTCCGTTAAAGTCACGAACAAGGGAACGGTTTACAGCGGCAGAGAGTCCGTACAGATTTATGTTTCCAAACCTTACGGCGAATATGCGCGCACAAATAAAATTCAGGTGCCTTCCGTAGAACTCATCAACTTCGGAAAAACCGAAGTGCTTAAACCGGGCGCAAGCGAAGTGCTTAAAATAACGCTCGACGAGAAATTCTTTGCTTCCTACGATGCATACGGCGCAAAAGGCTATGTTTTGATGGACGGCGACTATTACGTCACTGCGGCAAAGAACGCTCATGACGCCGTAAACAACGTGCTTGCGGCAAAAGGCAAAACTCCCGAAAACACCGACGGCAGAATGGACACGGCAGGAAATAACGCACTTGTCAAAAAATTCGCGCTCGGTTTCGATAAGGAAAAGTATGCTTACTCGGACAGCGTATCTTCCCTCGACGGAAAAACTCATAACAGAGTTTCCAACCTTTTCGATTTCGCAGACATCAACCTTTACAGCGGCAGAGGAACCAACAGCGTACAGTATTTCACCAGAGACAACTGGAACGCAATGCCCACCGACATCACAAACGGACATCCCAATCTTGTTATGACCGAGCAGATGGCGCGCGAGATTTATGCGCAGACTCCGGACGGATTAAGACAGCCGGTACCTTCGCAGTATTCTCAGCCGCTTCAAAAGGACGACGTCGCATATCCGACAATGGGAAAAGACTCGGGTCTTATGCTTATGGATATGATGTACGACTCCGACGGCAATCCGATTGACTTCTTCAATCCTGTTTGGGACGTGTTCCTCGACCAGCTCACTTATGACGAACTGTGTCAAATCGTTTACCGCGGCTATCATCTTACCAGCGGCATAGCGAAAATAACCAAACCCGAAACCAACGACGAAAACGGACCCAACGGTTTCAATCAAAGCTACGGCAAGAGCGCGCTCGGACTTTTCTATCGCACCGAGAAGGCGGCGGGTCACACTACGGAAGGAAGCAATGAAACCAACTATACCGAGGACGCAAATCCCAACGCAAACACCAAAACAACGGGCTTCCCGGCTAACGGACTGCTTGCCGCATCGTTCGATATAAAACTTGCCGGCGAAGTGGGCAATATAATCGGCAACGACGGTATTTGGTCGGGAATGTCCGGTCTTTACGGAATCGGAGCAAACATTCATCGCTCTCCTTACCTCGGCAGAGTGGCGGAATATTACAGCGAAGACGGTATGCTTACGGGAATCATTGCCGCTTACGAGTGCAAGGAAATAGAGGCGAAAGGCGTTCACGTATACAACAAGCATTGCGCCGTAAACGACCAGGAAACCTGCCGTCACGGCGTCGGCGTCTGGATAAACGAGCAGGCGCTCAGAGAAATCTATCTCCGCGCGTTCGAACTTCCCATCACAATCGGCGGCGCTTATAACACCATGGCTTCGTTCGCACGTTTCGGTACCTATTCGGGTTCCGCATGCAAAGAGCTCGGCACCGATTTCCTCAGAGGCGAATGCGGCATGAAAGGTATAATCGTCACCGACTGCTACACCGACATGAACGGCAAACAGGGGTCCGACCCTTATTACGAACATGCTTACGGCGTGCTTGTCGGCGGTTGCGACATTCCCGACGGCAACGACCCGTATGATACGGAAAAGGACCACGAGCGCTATAAGGAAGGATTCGGCGAACTTGCGTGGGCGGTAAGACTTTCGGCAAAACGCGTGCTTTGGCAGACGCTTCACTCCAATGCCATGAACGGATTCTCGTCCGACACGCGAATCGTACAGATTATGCCCTGGTGGCAGCAGCTTCTCATCAGTCTCGATGTCATAATCGGCTTCTTATTCCTGGTGGGCGTTGCCTGGACGTTGGCGGTCGAGATACCCGAATTTCTGCAAAAAAGAAAGATGACTGCATAGTCCTCTGACCGAATTTATGCAATAAAACAAAGACGGCGAACTCTCGCCGTCTTTTTCGCTACCGTTAAAATATAACGTCCCGAAATTCATACCGAATTTCGGGACGTGTTTTACCGTATTATTTCCGACTTTACTGTATGCCCTGCGCAAGCATAGCGTCGGCAACTTTGACGAACCCCGCAATATTCGCGCCCATTACGAGATTGTCTTTGTGTCCGTACTTCTCGGCGGCGGCGGAAGCATTGCGGTAGATGTTTACCATAATGCCGTGAAGTTTTGCGTCCACTTCCTCGAACGTCCAGGAAAGACGCTGCGAGTTCTGACTCATTTCCAGTGCGGAAGTAGCCACGCCGCCCGCATTCGCGGCTTTGCCGGGTGCGAACAGTACGCCGCTCTTAATCAAGAATTCCGTAGCGTCGGGAGTGGTGGGCATGTTTGCGCCTTCGGCAACGGCGACGACTTTGTTTTTCACAAGCGCGCGCGCGTCGTCTATGTTTAACTCGTTCTGCGTGGCGCAGGGGAGAGCTATGTCGCATTTTACCTGCCATACGTGTCCGCTTGTCGAATATTCCGATTTCGGACGGTAATTTTTATAATCGGAAAGTCTGCCGCGCTTGACCTCTTTTATTTCTTTTACTGCGGCAAGGTCCACGCCGTCTTTGTCGTAAATCCAGCCCGTCGAATCCGACATCGTAACAACTTTCGCGCCCAACGCCGTTGCCTTTTCAGCGGCGTATATGGCTACGTTGCCGGCGCCCGAAACGGCAACGGTCTTACCCTTTAAAGTGTCTTTGTGCGCTTCCAGCATTTCCTGCGTGAGGTATACCAGTCCGTAGCCCGTCGCTTCCTTGCGCGCCAGCGAACCGCCGTAGGTCAGACCCTTGCCTGTAAGTACGCCCTCGTAAAGCCCCGTAAGCTTCTTGTAAGTCCCGTACATGAAACCTATTTCGCGCGCGCCCGTGCCTATATCGCCTGCGGGCACGTCCACGTCCGCGCCGACATACTTATACAGTTCGCTCATAAAACTGCGGCAGAATTCGAAGACTTCTCTGTCTGATTTTCCTTTCGGGTCGAAATCGCTGCCGCCCTTGCCGCCGCCTATGGGCAGACCCGTAAGCGAGTTTTTGAAAATCTGCTCGAAACCGAGAAACTTGATGGTTCCCAACGTCACCGACGGGTGCAATCTCAAACCGCCCTTGTACGGTCCTATCGCATTGTTGAACTGAACGCGGAAGCCTCGGTTCACGTGCGCGACGCCGTTGTCGTCTATCCAGGGAACGCGGAACATTATCTGTCTGTCGGGCTCCACCAGTCTTTCCAAAACGGCATTTTTGCGGTACTGCGGATTTGCGTCCACAACGGATTCCAAAGATTCCAGCACCTCTTTCGCGGCTTGGTGGAATTCCGCTTCACCGGGGTTTTTCGCCACAACGTGCGAAAGCACTTCGCTCACATAAGACATATATTTATCCCTCCAAAAGTGTAATACGATGTTGAAACGTCAAACCGCGCTCAAACCGCAGCTTGCGTATACCGCTTTAATGTGATAAAGCAAATATATTATATAAATAATCCGCTCTTCGCGTCAACGAATTGACCCTGCTTTTGCAAAAAAATTTTCCTTCCGTCCTTGCACGCTTTACTTCTCCGTCATTCCGAGCCTTTACTTCTTTGTCATTCCGAGCGCAGTCGAGGAATCTCAACCATATAAAAAAAGCGTTCGCCGCCGCCATTCTGTTTTCCGTAAAATTTACGGAAACACCCTCAAAACCGTAATTTTTACGTATACTGAATTCATGAGTACATTTGCGGTCAGATTGAAAGAACAGCGAAAGCAGACAGGCTATACGCAGAAACAGCTTGCCGAAAAAATAGGTACGACCGACGACTCCGTTTATTCGTGGAAAAAGGGGAGAAGTCAGCCGTCGATAGAATTGCTGTGCGAGTTATGCAAAGTGCTGGATGTTTCCGCCGATTACCTTATAGGCATTGCGGAAGTGTAAAGTCAAATAAATCCGCCTATATCATATTTCTCTGTTCTCAGCCGAGCGAGCGTTCTCATCCGAGCGCAGTCGAGGAATTTCAACCATATAAAAAAAGGACGCCTCGGCGTCCTAATTTGTTTTATCTACGGCTCTATGTCGCTTTCCGTAAGGTTATGCGAGGCGAGAATGCTTTTGCGCTTTTTCATCAGCGCGGAAATATCCGCGGTTTCGCCGCGCGCCAGTTTCATATTCGCCAAACGAAGTTCCTTTTCGTTCTCGTAAAATTCGGGGTCGCTGTCCATAAGCTGCTGTTTCAGTTTCGCCGCCGCGTCCAGTTTCGTGTCCTCGTCCATTTTTTTGAACATCATTTCCAGTTCCTGCGCGCTGTACGTGCGCACGGGCGTGCCGTAAGAGGAGGGGGCGGTCTTTGTCTGCTCGGCTTGCTGCACCGTCTTTATGCCGCCGTCGAAAAATCCCGCAAGCATGGAATCCATATAAGACACGGCATATTTCTTTCCCGCGGCTTTCTTCGCGGCATAGGTAAGCATGTCGTCGTCCATGTTCCATTGCTGTTTCCACTTGAAAAAGGTGTTGCGCTCGTTCACGTCCATGGTGCAGGCAACTCCCGCCGCCGTCAGCAAGTCCCCGACGCTGCGCCCCAGTCCCGCATATTCGTCGATTGCCGCCGCCGACAAAAGCCCCTTTTTGTAAAACCTCGTTACCGCACCGTTCATGCTTTCCAGCGTCCGCATGTTCGCGGTAAGACAAAAGTCTGCAATGGTATAAAGCGTATCGTTCGTAAACCCGAGCGACTGCCATTTTACAAGATAGGTTTCGATGAGAGTGTCCACGCGGTCATAGCCGAGTCCCAGTCTGCGCAGAATTTCGTTCATAGCCGCATACTGCGCTTTGCGTCCCTCTTCGTATTCGTCCACGGCGTCCGCGCTCGTCAGCCCCAGTTCGTGATATTTCGTAAGCAGTTTATCCAGAGTTTCCATGCCGCCGCGCCGCACATTTTTCGCAACGTGTATGACGACTTCCGATTTGAAGGAAAGCGTTTTGGTCCACTTTCCGTACAGGCGGCTGTCCTCGGGCTCGCTTGCGCGTTTGAGTTTCAGCGCCTTGAACACCGCGCTCAGCTCTTTATACTGGAAGTCGTACTCGTTGATTTTTTCGGCGACGCTTTCGTAGGTGGTGCACCCCTCGGCTGCGAGATTGCGCGCCACCGTCAGTACGTAAGCCGTATGTATGGTTTCGCCTTTAAGCCGTATGCAATAGCCTATAATCATGAGCATGGCTTCCACTTCTATGTGAAGCGTGTCCATGAGATAATAATATTCGTTGTATTCGTTGGGCAGAAAATTGCGGTTCGGCATAAGCGCATGCAGCTGGTCGTTAAAGCCCTTAAACTTCTCTTTCGAATATTTCCTAATCTGTTTCGAAAGCGGTTTCACGGGCAGATATTCCACATATCCGCCGTCGCCGCCGTGCACGCTCACCAGTCCGTTTTCCTCCCAGTACGCAAATGCCTCGGTAACGGTTCTTTCTTCCAATCCGAGCAAAGAGGCGATACGAGAAAGCTCGGGCGCGTCCGTAAGCCCTTGCGCAGCACTCAGTCCCAGCAGATATACTTTCACGTAATTTTCGGGCGCAAAAGGCAGATACTGCGAAACGAAAACGCCGTCGATAACTATTTTTCCGCTTTCCGCGGTTTCTCTCGATAACCTCGTATACATTCTGAAAACCTCTCGGGTAAATTCGGCATACGCATAAAAGCCGAAACAAAAATGCGTATATCCATTATACCACATAGCCTCGGCAAAAGTCAATAAATCGGGCGGATTTGCAAGCGGTGTAAAACCTTGTTTCAAGAGGTGGACAAAATCGCGGGAATGCGGTATAATACGGACAAACCAACCCTTTAAACGCAAGGAGAGAAATGAAAGTTTTACATACGTCCGACTGGCATCTCGGCAAAAGGCTGCCGCCGTTCAACCGCGAGCGGGAGCAGAAAGCGGCGCTGCTGGAAATAAGGGACATAGCTCAAAACGAAAACGCCGACGTCTGTATCATAGCGGGCGATGTTTTCGACGTGTCCGTTCCGCCGGCGACTGCCGAAGAGCTTTTCTATAACGGTGCGCTGGAAATAGCGAAAATCTGTCCCGTAGTCGCAATTGCGGGAAATCACGACGACGGCGAACGGCTCAAAGCCCCCGACGCGCTCGCAAAGGCAAACGGCATATACCTCGCAGGCGGTTTCGACTGCTCGCCGCTGTCTTACGGCGAAATGCAGGCGCGCGCGGGCGGATTGATTTTCCGAAAAAACGGCGAGCGGCTGAACATCGCGCTCTGCCCGTACCTTACCGAATCGCGCCGCGGCGACGCTCCTGCGGACGATTTCTCCGCTTATGTCAAAGGCGTGCTCGCTCAAATAACGGACTCCGTATTTTCCGACGACGGATGCAATATCCTTGTCGCACACCTTTTTATGACGGGTTCGGTTTCGGGCGAGGAACGCGAACTCGGCGCGGCTAAACTTCTGCCGCCCGACGTGCTGCCGAAGTGCGACTACGTTGCGCTCGGTCACGTGCACAAGCCCATGAAAGTAGCCGAAAACGCCTATTACAGCGGCAGTATTTTGGTCTATTCCTTCGATAAGACGCCGCGCCGCGAAGTCATAATTTTCGATACCGTCACCAAGGAAATCAAACATATACCGCTTTCGTCGGGTTATGAAATGCGTACCGTGACGGCTTCAAGCTACGCCGCCGCGCTCGAAGAGCTTCAAAGTGCGGGCGACGCCTATGTCAGACTAATCTACGATTGCGCCGTTCCGCTCACCGCCGCGCAGACAAGCGAGCTCGAACGCGCGGGCAAACTCGTGCAGCTCGAAGTGATTTCCCATGAACAAAAACGCGAAAGCATAAAACGCGCCCACCGCACGCCGTCGCAGCTTTTCGAAGAGTTTTACGCGGTTTTGAACGGCGGCGAGAAACCCGACGGAGAACTGACGGGCGAATTTCTTTCGCTTATAGGAGAGGACGCATGAAACCGCTCAGACTGACAATCGAAGGGATAAAGAGTTTTATCGAAAAACAGAGCATAGATTTTACCGTGCTCGGGAAAAGCAATATCTTTGTAATAAGCGGCGTAACGGGCGCGGGCAAAACCACCGTGCTCGACTGCGTGATACTTGCGCTGTACGGCAAGAAAAGCGAACTGAGTATTGACGAAGTGGTCAATCTCCGCACGGATAAAGGCTTTACATCGCTGGATTTCGAAGCCGAAAAAAACGGAATTTCTCACTGCTACCGCGTGGAACGCACGTTCTACCGCGCCAAAAACAAGCCGTCCAAAGCGCGGCTGATTGACCTGAAAAGCGGCGCGGCTTTGGCTGAGGGCGGCGATACCGTTACCGCCGCAATAACCGAAATGATAGGGCTGAATTCCAAAAACTTCACGCAGGTCGTAATACTCGAACAGGGCAAATACAGCGCGTTTTTGAAAGCGGGCAAGAGCGACCGCACCGCCACCGTCGGCGAGCTTTTCGGACTCAACCGCTACCGCGACCTCGTGACGAAAGCCAATTCGCGCAAGAAGGAAACGGATGTCGAAATATCCGCTCTCGACGAATATCTGAACTCGAAAAAGGATTTGACCGCATCGTCGCTCGCGGAAAAGAAAAAGACGCTTTCCGCGCTGAAAAAAGAGGAAACCGCGCTCTGCGAGAATTTGCGCAAACTCGGCAGCCGAAAGGACGCTCTGCGCGCCGCAGCCGAAAAATATGCGCAATACGAATCCGCCGCCAAAGCGCACGAAACGGCAGTCGCCGAGTACGAAAAGGCGGAAACGAAATACCGCGAATTTGTCGGGTCCGCGCAGGACAGGCAAACCGAGGACAAGCAAATAAAGCGGCTAAACGAAGAACTTACCGGGCAAAGACTCAAAGTTAAAGCAATAGAGGAGTGCGAAGAAAAGTGCCGCACGCTTTCCGCCGTCGAGAAAGAATTGAAAAATAAACTGGCGGAACATAAAGCGGAGCATGAAAAATACGAATCCGCCGTCAAAAGCCTTTCCGAAAGCAAGAAAAAATCGGCGCAGGCGTCTGCCGAAATAGCCGCGCTCGCCGCCGAAATAAACGCAAGCGCAATGTTTTCCGTTTCCGACGCCGTCGACGCGGCGCAAGCCGAAAAGCACAGAGGCAAATGCGAATTGCTTGCAAGCCAATCCGCAACGCGTGCCGCCGCGCTCGCGCAAGCCGAGTCGGAAATGAAAGCGCACGGCGAAGCGCTTGCCGCCGCAGAGGAAAGACTGAAAAATTGCGAGTCGACGCGTGCGCAAAAACAAATCGCCTATAAAGCCGCGCGCGCCGAAAGCGAAAGGTTCAAATCGCTTTACGAAAAACGGCTCCTCGACGATGCCGCCGAGTCGCTTAAAAGGACTTTGCACGGCGGCGACGTTTGCCCCGTCTGCGGAGGCGTCGTGACGGATTTGACGTTTGAGGATACTGCGGTCAAAGAGGACGCGAAAGCGGCGGCGGAAACCGCCGAGCAAAAAGCGGAAGCCGCGCGCGTTTCGCTGGAAGCCGCGGAAAAAGAATATTCGCTGGCTTTGCAGAGCGGACAGACGCTGAAAGAAAAATCCGCCGCTCTCGCGGAGAAACTCTCCGCGGCAAAGAAAGAATACGAGCATGCGGCGCGCCCCGTAAATACCACGTTCGAAAAAGTCCTCGAACTGCTTTCGTCATTGGCGAAACAGTGTGCCGTCCGCGAAAGCGCGGATAAGGATGCGGTTAAATACGCCGCCGAGCAAAACGAAGCGCAGGCAAGGAAAACGGGCATAGAAAGCGAAGGCAAACAGCTCCGCGGCAGACAGAACGACTTAAAAGCCGCCGTGGAAGCGGTGATAGGCAATCGCGTGTATGCGGTTGCGCTCGCGGAGGAAAAAGCCGCTCTCGAAACGCTGGAAGCACAGACGAAAGCCGCGGAAACCGCCCGCGCCGAGCGCGAAAAAAATCTGCGCGCACTCGAAGCAAACAAGGCGAACGCGCTCGGAAACCGAGAGGCTTGCTTTAAAAACGCCGAGTCGCTTAAATGCGAAAAGCCCGACGAAAGACTGACCGAGGCGGTAAACGGGCAAATCGACTCCGCGGAAAAACGCCGCGGCGAACTTATCGGAGAAAAAAGCGCGCTGGCTCTTTCGATAGAAAGCGGAGAAAAGGAACTCGCCGTCAAGCGCGAAAAGGAGAACCGCAGAAAAACGCTTGCCGCAAAATCCGACCGACTCAAACTGCTGGCAAAAATTTTCAAGGGCGAAGCGTTCATGGAGTTCATAGCGCAGGAATACATCGAGGATTTCTGCGTCGACGCGTCGGCATACCTTGCCAAGATGTCGGGCGGCTGCTATACTCTCGAATACGACGCCGACGCCGCGATGTTCTTCGTCAAAGACTTCCGTGCAGGCAATCTCAAACGCAGCGTGCGCACGCTGTCTGGCGGCGAGACCTTTTTGGCGTCGCTCTCGCTTGCGATAGCCGTTTCCAAATCCATAGCCGCGAAAAATACGTCGGGACTGAAATTCGACTTTCTGTTTCTCGACGAAGGTTTCGGCACGCTGCATAAGGACGCGATAGGAGTGGTGGAAAACGCACTGCGCTCTCTTTCGCGCGAAACCCTCGTCGGCATAGTAACGCACCGCTCCGAACTTAGCGAACTCATACCCGACAAACTCATCGTAGACTGCGCCACCGAATCCGAGGGCAGCCGCGTGCGAATAGTGTCGTGAAAAACACCTTTCAAATGTTTGCGTTCGCGCAAGTAAAGTGATATACTTATATTCGGTTAAAAAGCGAACGGCGTTTGACCGGTGAAGAACGCAAAGGAGCGCGTATGAAAGCGATAGTAACGGTACTCGGACACGACAGAATAGGCATAATAAAGGAAGTGAGCGATAGTCTTGCTTCCTTTAACGTAAATATCGAGGATATTTCGCAGACGCTGATGCAAAACTACTTCGTCATGATAA
This sequence comes from Clostridia bacterium, assembly GCA_022793815.1. GTDB lineage: Bacteria > Bacillota > Clostridia > Christensenellales > Pumilibacteraceae > MGBC157735. The sequence continues at coordinate 44,871 of JAAWDP010000009.1, forward strand.
TGATGACGGACGTTTCCTCTTCGTCGTATTCCATCGCCGAAATGAACGTCCGCCTTAAAGAGGTCGGAAAGCGTCTGGGCATGGACATACGCATGCAGCACGAGGATATCTTTAACTGCATGCACCGCATTTGATTGAGGGCATATAAGCATCGCATTTCTTTGTCAAGCGTCGCGTTCCCTCGGGTCATGTACAAGAAGTACACTCCCTCTCGGGCTCGCTCGCTTTCCTCGAACTGCTCGCTTCTCTGCCCTCAGAGGAATTTTAATCCTTATAAAAAAGGAGCCTTTATGCTTAATAAAAACGAAATAGTCGAAACCGTCAAAATGATAGATTCGCAAAATCTCGACGTGCGCACGATAACTATGGCGCTGTCGCTTTTCGACTGCATAAGCGAGAGCGGTAAAAAGACCGCGGACAAAGTTTACGAAAAAATAGTGCGCAAGGCGGGAAATCTTGTCGCGACGGGCGAGGAGATAGCGGCTCGGTACGGCGTTCCGATAGTCAACAAGCGCGTTTCGGTCACGCCCGTTTCCCTCATAGGCATGGCAAGCGGCGGTTATAAGGAAATCGCGCTCGCCATGGACAGAGCCGCGAGCGAAACGGGGATAGATTTCATAGGCGGTTACAGCGCGCTCGTCCAAAAGGATATGACCGACGGCGAGAGAGTGTTTCTCGACACAATCCCCGAAGCGATAAACGCTACCGAAAAAGTCTGCTGCTCCGTCAACGTGGCGTCTACCAAAAGCGGCATGAATCTCGACGCGATAGAGGTCATGGGCAGAAAGATAACCGAACTGGCGCGTCTAAGCAACAGTTTCGGTTGCGGAAAAGTGGTTGTGTTCGCAAACGCGGTGGAGGATAACCCGTTTATGGCAGGCGCGTTCAACGGCTGCGGCGAGGGCGACGCCGTGATAAACGTCGGCGTTTCCGGTCCGGGCGTAGTCAAGTGCGCGCTCGAACAGGTGCGCGGCGCGGATATAAACACCGTGGCGGAAACCGTCAAAAAGACCGCGTTCAAAATAACGCGCGTCGGACAGCTGGTTGCGCGCGAAGCCGCGAAAAAACTCGGCGCGAAATTCGGAATAGTCGATTTGTCCCTTGCACCCACGCCCATAGTGGGCGACAGCGTGGCGCACATTCTCGAAGAAATGGGACTTGAAAGCGTCGGCGCGGCAGGCACTACCGCATGTCTTGCGCTGCTCAACGACGCAGTCAAAAAAGGCGGCGTTATGGCAAGCGACAGCGTCGGCGGACTCAGCGGTGCGTTTATACCCGTGTCCGAAGACATAGGCATGATAAACGCGGTAAGACGCGGCGCACTATCCTTGGAAAAACTCGAAGCCATGACCGCCGTGTGCTCCGTCGGACTGGACATGATAGCCGTTCCGGGCGACACTCCGAGCGAAGTCATATCCGCGCTCATAGCCGACGAGTGCGCGATAGGCGTCATAAACAACAAGACCACCGCCGTCCGCATAATCCCCGCGATAGGCAAAAAGGTGGGCGACGAAGTGGATTTCGGCGGACTGCTCGGCACTGCGCCCGTAATGAACGTAAGCGCGTTTTCCCCGAAAGCCTTTATCGAAAGGGGCGGACATATTCCCGCGCCCATTCACAGCAACCGCAACTGATTTATCAACCGCGTAAAATCCAAAAAGGAGAACTGATATATATAATGAAAAGAAGCGAAGTAAAACTCGAAGATAAGTGGAAACTCGAAGACCTGTACGAGTCGGACGAAAAATGGGAAGCGGATTTCAAGTCGCTTTCGGCGAGAACGGAAGAAACGCTTGCTTACCGCGGCAAACTTTCCGACAAAAAACAACTGCTCGCATGTTTGAAACTAATCGACGAATTGATGCTGAAAGCCGAATGGCTTTACGGATATGCACACATGCGCAAGGACGAAAACGTATCGCTCGGCAAGTATGTGGGCATGTCCGACAGAGCAATGTCGCTGTATGTCGCACTGTCGAGCGCGCAGTCGTTCGTAGAACCCGAGCTCTCCGCACTCGACGAGTCCGTGCTGAAAAAGTTTATAGCCGACCCCGATTTCGCGGATTATTCGTATATGCTCAAACAGGTGCTGCGCGTCAAGGCGCACATACTCGGCGAGGAAAGCGAAAAACTGCTTGCCATGGTCAGCGAAAGCCTCGGCTGTTTCCGCAACACCTTCGCCGCCATCGACAATGTGGATTTGCCTCTGCCCAAGGTGAAGGATTCCAAGGGCGACGAGATTCAGCTCACGCACGGAACCTACGGCGCGCTGCTGTACGGCAAGGATAAAACGGCAAGAAAAAATGCATTCTACGGAATGTACGGCGCAATCAAAAGCCTTATAAACACGATAGCGTCCAACTATACGGGCAGCGTCAAGCAGGATAACTTTTTCGCACGCGCGCGCGGATTTTCTTCGCCGCTCGAACAGGCGATGTACATGGGCGACATACCCGCCGAGGTTTACGACAACCTAATCAAACACGTGGGCGAAAATCTGCCCGTCATGCACGAGTACGTCGAATACCGCAAAAAAATGCTCGGCGGCGAAGTGAACATGTACGACATGCACGTGTCTTTGGTGGATGAAGCGGAACTTTCGCTCGACTTCGAAGACGCCTTCGAACTTGTCAAAAAAGGTCTTGCGCCTCTCGGCAAAGACTATGTAGGGCTTCTCGAACGCGCGCGCAAAGAACGCTGGATGGACGTATACGAAACCGAAAACAAGCGCAGCGGCGCCTATCAGTCGGGCTGCTACGGAATGCACCCGTTCGTCCTTCTCAACTACTCGCGCACCACTCACGACATATTCACGATAGCCCACGAACTCGGTCACGCAATGCACTCGCATTTCTCCGATTCCGCTCTCGCATATTCGAAAGCAGGCTATGCGATTTTCGTTGCGGAAGTCGCGTCCACCGTCAACGAAGTGCTGCTGCTCAAATATCTGCTGTCTTCGACAAAAGACGTCGCTCTCAAAAAATTCCTGCTCAATTACTATCTCGATATGTTCCGCACCACGCTGTTCCGTCAGACGCAGTTCGCCGAGTTCGAAAAGAAAGCGCACGATATGGATTTGAACGGCGAGGCGCTCACCGCGGATTCGCTTTCCGATATGTACTACGAGCTCAACAAAAAATACTACGGCGGCGCGGCTGTCCACAACGACGAAATCCGCTACGAATGGGCGAGAATACCGCACTTTTACAATGCGTTCTACGTATATAAATACGCTACCGGCATAACAAGCGCGGTAAATATAGCCGACGGGATTTTGAAAAATCCCGAAAACGTAGTCGGCTACAAAAAATTCCTTTCCGCGGGCGGAAGCGATTCGCCTTACGAAATACTCAAAATAGCAGGCGTCGACTTAAAGACGGCGAAACCTTACGAAACGGCGATGAAAGAGTTCAAAGACACTCTTGCCGCTCTCAAAAAACTCTGAAAAGGCGGTTCCCCCAATTGAAAAAAACTTGTAAAATATCGATAGCCGCGCTTGTGTGCGTGCTTGTCATGTCGCTGCTTACGGGCTGCGGCGGCAATGTCGACGTGATACAGTATTCCGACGGTCGCAACATTGTCCAGCTTCTCACGTTTTCGCTTCCCAACACCGCACGCGTGAATATAGAGGCGAATGCGGCTGTGCGCGTAGGCGACGAGAAATGGACGGTGTCCGACTATATGCGCGCTCTTACGGGCTTGATGGGCTTTGCCGACGGCTCGCGCTTCGAGTACGAAACCGAGGGCGTGGACGGCGGCGACTGGTTCACGCGCTACGTGCGCCGAGCGCCTATAACCGACGACGGCGGCGAAGAAGAAGACGAGCCCGACGAAAACTATAACCTCGACGTCAAAAATCTGTTTTACGTGCGCAGGGTTACGGTCACGGTGTCGCACCCGTTCAACGGTTACAGAAGCGACTGGGACAGCGCGGACGGCAGCGGCGGCGGACTTATGGACGCAATAAAACACGGCATAACGGGCAAGGACTTTTTAGGCAGAGACGTATTGCTTCTGCCTGCGCTCACCGACGCTTTCCCTTCCGTATCGGGCAGCGATTTGGGACATCTCGTACTTTCGTTCGGTATCCCGGCAGGCGCGTTCGGCGCGTCCTCGGGGGAAGACCGCGAGATAGACGGAGTCAAGTTCCACTGTTTCGAACGCCTGTTCACGACGGACGACGAAGTCATTTCGTACAGCTACACCGTGCCTTATTCGGTGGGTTGGTACGTGACCGCAATATTGCTAGGCGGCGCGGTGACGGCGGCGATAATATTCGCGACACGGAAAAAGAAACCGAAAGAAAGACACCCCGACATATTTCCGTATGACCCGTTCGACGAGGGTACGGGCGGCGGAAACAATCTGCCGAGCGGCTATAACAGCGCAAACAACAACGGATAACAAAATAATCAACGGAGTAAAAATGGCAAATACACAGATAAGAAACGTAGCGATAATAGCGCACGTCGACCACGGCAAAACCACTCTGGTCGACCAAATGCTTAAACAGGGCGGAGCATTTCGCTCTAACCAGGTGGTGGCGGAGCGCGTCATGGATTCCAACGATTTGGAGCGCGAGCGCGGCATAACCATACTCGCGAAAAACACTTCGGTCAAATACGGCAACTATAAAATAAACGTAGTCGATACCCCGGGTCACGCGGATTTCGGCGGCGAAGTCGAACGCATACTCAAAATGGTAAACGGCGTCGTGCTTTTGGTGGACGCCTACGAGGGAACAATGCCGCAGACCCGTTTCGTGCTCGGCAAAGCGCTCGAACTCGGACATAAAGTCATAATAGCGGTAAACAAGACCGACCGTCCCGACGCGCGCGTAAAGGAAGTAGTCGACGAAGTACTCGAACTTTTAATGGAGCTCGACGCGACCGACGAACAGCTCGACAGCCCGATAGTCTATTGCAGCGGACGCAACGGCACCGCATCCCTTACTCAGGGAGAAACGGGAGAAGACCTTGTGCCGCTGTTCGAAACGATAGTACGGCATATCCCCGCGCCGCCGAGCGATACGGACAAGCCCGCGCAGCTGCTTATTTCCGCCCTCGACTATTCCGATTACGTCGGCACGATAGGTATCGGCAGAATAGAGCGCGGCGTGCTGAAACAGAACATGCCCATAACGCTGGTCAACTATCACAGCCCCGAAACCACGTCGCGAGCCAAAGTCACCAACATCTATACGTTCGAAGGACTCAACCGAATAGCGTGCGACAGCGCCGAGGCGGGCGACATCGTGTGCGTATCGGGCGTGGACGGAGTGACGATAGGCGACACGCTTTGCGATATATCCTGCGTCGAACCGATAGAGTTCCCCAAGATTTCCGAGCCCAGCGTGGAAATGACGTTTTCCGTCAACGACAGTCCGTTTGCCGGCAAAGAGGGCAAGTTTGTCACCTCGCGCCATCTGCGCGCAAGACTGAATAAAGAAACCGTGCGCGACGTGTCGCTCAAAGTGACCGACGCCGACACGTCCGAATCGTTCGTTGTCTGCGGCAGAGGCGAAATGCACCTTTCCATACTCATAGAAAACATGCGCCGCGAGGGCTACGAGTTTCAGGTATCCATGCCGAAAGTGCTCTATAAAGAGGAAAACGGCGTCAGAAAAGAACCGATAGACAAGTTAATCGTGGACGTGCCCGAGGAAAATCTCGGCATAGTCATGGAAAAAATGGGACTTCGAAAGGGCGAACTCGTATCCATGACGCCCGTCGGCGGCAGAATGAAAATGGAATTTTCCGTTCCGAGCCGCGGACTGTTCGGCTATAAATCCGAATTTCTTACCGACACAAAGGGCGAGGGCGTGCTCACAAGCGCATTCGACAAATACGACGACTACCGCGGCGAGATAGACCGCCGTCCCTTCGGCTCGCTCATCGCGCACGAAACGGGCGAATCCGTGACTTACGGTTTGTTCAACGCGCAGGAACGCGGCAACCTGTTCATAGGCGCGGGCGTGCCCGTATATGCCGGCATGGTCGTAGGCGAAAACCCCAAGGGCGACGACATCGTGGTAAACGTGTGCAAGCGCAAAAACCTCACGAATACCCGCGCTTCGGGCAGCGACGACGCGCTCCGGCTCGTGCCTTATAAAGTCATGAGTTTGGAACAGTGTCTCGAATTTATCGCCGACGACGAACTTTTGGAAGTCACGCCGAAGTCGCTGCGCATGAGAAAGAAAATACTCAATGCGGAACTTCGCGCAAAAGCTTTGGCACGCGAGAAAAAATCCAAATAAAAAACGACTGTCACAACCGAGAAATCCTTACTGTCACTTAGAGAATAGCCGAGGAACCCCAACCTTAGAAAAAAAGGAGAAACACCATGCCGCCGAGAAAGGACGAAGTGAATAAAAATCATCCCAACCTCAAAGCAAGACAAATGCCGCAGCACATCGCCGCCGAAAAAGCGGTGCTCTGCTGCGCCGTCATCGACGATAAAGCCGCATCCGAAATATTTTCCGCGCTGTCGCCCGAAGATTTCTATCTGAAAGCGCACGCGACTGTTTTCGACGCAATGCGGAACGTGGCTTACAGAAACGTCCCCGTCGACCTCGTCACGCTCGTGCAGGAACTCGAACAGCAGGGCGAACTCGAAAACTGCGGCGGAGTCGCATATCTTACCGACATAGCGGGGGAAATGCCGTCGGCGGCAAACTTCAAACATTACGTCGGCATAGTCAAAAAGAATTCCACTCTCCGTAAACTCATAAATATCAACAACCGCGTCACGGACATAGCCTATACGGGCGACCCCGACGAAGAGGCGCTTAATATCGCCGAGAAAGAAATATTCTCGCTGTCGGGCGAGAAGAACAGCGGCGAAATGAAAGAGATACGCGAGGCGACCAACAGTGTTATAGACCGCCTCGAAAAACTCGTGGCAGACCCCAAATCCATGCGCGGAATCCCCACGGGCTTTGCATCGCTCAACCGCCGTCTTAACGGTTTGCAGCGAAGCGACTTGATTCTTATCGCAGCCCGTCCGGGTCAGGGCAAAACCAGTATCGGCATGAATATGATTCAGTCCGTCGCGCTCAACCGCGAGCGAAAAAGCGAAAGCGGCGCGGTCAAACCCTATGTATGCGCCGTGTTCTCGCTGGAAATGCCTGCCGAGCAGCTCACAAAACGTATGCTATGCTCTGTTGCGAAAGTGGACATGACAAGGGTGAACGCGGGCACTCTCGAAGCCGCCGAGTGGAAACGTCTCAACGAAGCGAAAAACCGTTTGGATAAATCCAAAATATTCATTTTCGACTCGGCACAGACCACGCCTATGGAACTTCTGTCGCGCTGCCGAAAACTCAAACGCGAGCACGGACTCGACGTCGTAATGATTGACTATCTGCAACTGATGACGACGGGCAAAAGGGTGGAAAGCCGCCAGCTGGAAATAAGCGAAATCACGCGAACGCTTAAAATAGCGGCACGCGAACTCGACGTTCCCATACTTCTGCTCAGTCAGATGTCGCGCGATATGGAAAAGAACCACCGCCGTCCGCAGATGTCCGACCTTCGGGAATCGGGCGCGATAGAGCAGGACGCCGACATAATAATGTTCATATACCGCAAGCACGATATGACGGACACCTCGATAGACATAACCGAGCGCGAAAAAGTCGAACTCATAATCGCCAAGCACCGTAACGGCGAGGTCGGCTCGGTGGATATGCGCTGGGTGGGCAAGTACGTCAGCTTTGTGGACGTAGACAGTTCGCAGGCAACCGCCCGTCTCGAAAGCCGCGCGCCCAAGACGGAAAACCTCGGCAACTTCGACGATGCAATGGAACTGCCGCCCGAACGCACCGCGGCGCAGATACTGTCCGCCTCTTCCGAAGAGGACGGCGACCTCGATTTTTAAAGGAATTTTATGAAAACCCAAATCACGAAAACGGACTGTTGCGGTTGGAAAAACTGCGTCAAAATAAGCGACGGCAAAACCGAGGCAATTATTTCGGCGGCTTTCGGACCGCGTCTGCTGTCCCTTACGTATGACGGCGGCGAAAATCATCTGTATCTTATGCCCGACACCAAAGGCAGGCATATTCCGAAAGACACGTTTGCGTTTTACGGCGGACACCGCTGTTGGAGCGCGCCAGAACGCGCCGACAGAAACTATTTTCCCGACAACGCCGAGTGCGACGTAAAAACCGACGGAAACAGCGTCACCGTCACCGCGCCCGTAGAGAAACAGACCGGGACGCGCCGCGGCATAAGGCTTACGCTGGAAAACGGAACTTTGACTTTGGACGATATTATAGAGAACAGGTCGCTTTTCGATATCGAGTTTTCGGTTTGGGGTATAACCCAGCTTGCATGCGGAGGCAAACTCGTAGTTCCTACGTCCTGCCCCGATTCGGGACTTACGGCAAACCGCGCGGTCGCGTATTGGAGTTATTCTTCGGTTACGGACAAGCGCATCGTATGGTCGGACTTTGATGTCAGCGTGCAGCCCACCGACGAAAACATACCGCCTTTCAAATTCGGCTTGACTGCCAAAGAGGGCAGGTGTACGTACTGTAATTTCGGACAGAAAGTCGAAATATACAGTCCCTACGAAGAGGGAGTTTATCCCGATTACGGCTGCAATTTCGAATGCTATACGGGTCCGTCCTATATCGAAGCCGAATTTCTTACGCCGATAAAACGTGTGGGTACGGGGCAATCGGTTTCTCTCACTCAATACATCACTGTTTCGCGGCAGTAACAAACGCAAAAGAAAAAGCCGGCTTTTGACAAGTCGGCTTTTTTCCTTTTGCGGAATTGTTACATTATCGCAAACAATACGCATGCGCCGTAAATCAGCAGAGCCCAATAGGGAAGTACCGAAAGAGCGGCGGCAATGGACACCTTGAAGCTTACTATGAACTGCGTCGTGGTAACGCCTATCATGGCAAGCATCCAGATGAACGAGAACATCTGCCACTTTAACGCGAACAGTGCGGGAATAAGCAATATGCTCATCGCATAAGCAATCGCCCAAAGGGTGACGCAAGCGGTTTTGGCGGTTTCGTTCGCGCCTTCGCGTTCGCTTGCATACAGCGTGAAGAACAAACTCAAACCGAATACAAGACGGGCGGCGATGTCCAAAACGTATACTGCCGCCGCAGGCATGAGATAGCCGGGGCGCGTAAACGCATAACCCGCATATCCGCCGCACAGCCACATCACAAGCGCGCTGAGCGCCGTCGTAAGCAGAACCGACCAAAAAAACGTGAAAAATCCCGCGCGGTCGGTAGTACGATTATGAATAGTAGATTCCATTTATCCGTTTCTCCTTTATAGATTTTCTTGCACTTAGTATTGCCCCCGCCGCGTCTGTTTATGCACGTAAGAAACCACACGTAAATATATAAACCTTAGCCCGCGGCGCAAAAACGGGTATTGACAAACGCCGAAATCCGTGTTATAATGAGAAAAACCCGACAAATGCGCATTAACCCCGTTTGAACCGAAACAAAAAAACAGTCCCTCGGGACTGTTTTTTTATATTCTTTTTAATCAGTAAAACAGCAAATCGCAGTATGTGGGTATGGGCCAGTAATCGCGGTCGGTCATTGTTTCCAGCGCGTCGCAGCTCATACGCAGCTCCTGCATGGCGGGCAGCACGTTGTCGCGGTAGAAGAATGCGGATTCTTTGAAATCGGTAATGCCCTTCGCCTCTATAACCGTGTCGGACAGCTTGCCCGCGGCGTCGTAAGCCGAATCGGTAAGAGCCGAAATCTTTTTCAAAAGGTCAAGCTCCGCATGCGCCTTCACGCCGCAGGCACCTTTACGCGCCACGCCTTCGGCAAGGTCGGACGAAAACGCATAGACCGCGGGCAGAATCTGTTTGTTCACCATGTCAATCATGGTCAAAGCCTCGATGTTGAGCACCTTGCTGTAATTTTCCAACAGGATTTCTTCGCGCGCGCGTATTTCCGCCGCCGTGTAAATCTTGAACTTTTCAAACATCTTGACGTTTTCTTCGCTGTCGTAGCGTATAAGCGCGTCGGGCGTGCTTTTCAAGTTCAAAAGACCGCGTGCGGCGGCTTCTTCTTCCCATTCTTTCGAATAGTTGTTGCCGTTGAATACTATGCGCTTGTGCTTGGCGTAAGACGTCTTGATAAGTTTGAGTACGTCGGCTTCGAAGTCCGTGCTCTTTTCCAGTTTGCCTGCGAACGAGTCCAGCGCTTCGGCAACCGCCGTGTTAATCATTACGTTCGGACAGCTTATGTTCACCGCCGAACCCAGCATGCGGAACTCGAATTTGTTGCCCGTGAACGCAAACGGGGAAGTGCGGTTGCGGTCGGTCGTGTCCTGCGTGAACAGCGGTATCGAATCGACGCCCGTCGTAAATTTCACGCCTCCCTTTTTGCAGTAGGGCTTGCCGCATTCTATATTTTCCAAAATGGAAGTGAGTTCGTCGCCGAGGAATATCGATATAATCGCAGGCGGCGCTTCGTTCGCGCCCAAACGGTGGTCGTTGCCCGCGCTCGCTACCGACAGCCTAAGTAAATCCTGATGCTTGTCGACCGCCTCTATTACCGCGGTGAGGAACAGCAGAAATTGCAGATTGTTTTCGGGATTTTTTCCGGGTGAAAGCAGATTTTCGCCTTCGCTCGTGGACATCGACCAGTTGTTGTGCTTGCCGCTGCCGTTCACGCCCGCAAACGGCTTTTCGTGCAGCAAACAGTGCAGACCGTGCTCTTCCGCCACTTTCTTCATTATTTCCATAGTCAGCTGGTTGTGGTCGGTGGCAATGTTCACCGAGGCGAACACGGGTGCAAGTTCGTGCTGCGCGGGCGCGACTTCGTTGTGCCGCGTCTTTGCGTAAATTCCGAACTTCCAAAGCTCGCGGTCCAAATCCTGCATAAACGCCATGACTCTCGGCTTGATGTTTCCGAAATAGTGGTCTTCCAGTTCCTGTCCCTTCGGCGGACGCGCCCCCAAAAGCGTGCGTCCCGTTATCATAAGGTCGCTGCGTTTGAGATACATGTCGCGGTCGATAAGGAAATATTCCTGCTCGGGTCCCACCGTAGTATTCACGGCCACGTTCTTTCCGAACAGTTTCAGCACGCGCGCGGCTTGTTTTCCGAGCACGTTCATCGAACGCAGAAGCGGCGTTTTCTTATCCAGCACTTCGCCCGTGTACGACATAAACGCCGTCGGTATGCACAGCGCGCCGTTCTTGATAAACGCATAGCTCGACGGGTCCCATGCCGTGTAGCCGCGCGCTTCGAACGTGGCGCGGATACCTCCCGAGGGGAAGGACGATGCGTCGGGTTCGCCCTTGATTAACTCTTTACCGGAAAAGTTCATTATGACTTCGCCTTCGCCTATGGGCGTGAGGAAACCGTCGTGCTTTTCCGCGGTAATGCCCGTCATGGGCTGAAACCAATGCGTATAATGTGTAGCGCCTTTCTCGATAGCCCAATCCTTCATCGCGTTTGCAATGACGTTGGCGGTTTCGATACCCAGCGCGGTGCCGCTTTCCACGGCGTGTCTTAACGCCTTGTACGTTTCTTTCGGAAGTCTTTCTTTCATCACCTTGTCGTTGAAAACAAGTGTTCCGAACAGTTTGGGTACGCTGTTGCTCATGGTATATCTCCTTGTCTATAATAAAGTATGCTTGTTAATAAAGTATGCTTGCCCGAAAAAAGATAAAGACGCTATGGGAGTTTAAATCAAATCCCACAGCGCCTTTGCTGTAAATTCTATGTACACATTATATTAAATTATTTTTCCGATGTCAACGCTTTTACGCAACAAATTTTTATGTGACCCGATTTTTTTGATTTCCGTCTGCTGCCGCGTTCGCGCCTTTTTGCGTCCTTGCCGCATTATTTTCGACAAAATATTTTCAAGATAAAAAATCACCCGAAATTTCCTAAAAAATTTCCTAAAAAATTTTCGAATATCTATTGAAATTTCCGAAATTATGTAGTATAATAGATGTGTGAATGCGCTTGATAACAAGCACACCCATTAACAACCGTTCCTTTTGCAAAGGGACTATCGGAGGACGAATGAGATTCGACAGAAGTACGCAATCGGAGTTTGAGTGCGGTGACTGTGGTATTGCATACCGATTCATGGGTTGCAAACTCGATGAGAAAAATGATGAGGCTACGTTTCGCGTGTGGGCGCCTTCTGCCTGCGGCGTTTTTGCAGTAGGCGATTTCAACGGCTGGGACACCGAGGCAAACCCTCTTACGCGCGTTACGGACGCGGGGATTTGGGAAACGTCGGTCAAGGGCGTGAAACGCTACGACAATTACAAATACTATATCGAAACGGCAAAGGGCGGAATTTACAAATCCGACCCCTATGCGTTCCATTCGGAAACGCACGATGCCACAGCCAGCAAGGCATATCCGCTCGACGTGTATAAGTTTACGGACGGCGAATATATGGCAAACAGAAGCGACGCTTACAAAAAGCCCGTCAACATTTACGAATGTCATATAGGCTCGTGGCGGCGCTATCCCGACGGCAACTGCTTTTCCTACCGCAAATTCGCTGACGAGATTGTCCCGTATCTGAAAGAAATGAGTTATACTCATATCGAACTCATGGGGATAGCCGAATATCCTTACGACGCCAGCTGGGGTTATCAGGTTACGGCATACTATGCTCCCACGTCGCGCTACGGCACGCCCGAAGATTTCGCCTATCTGGTGGACAGGCTGCACGGGGCGGGCATAGGCGTGATTCTCGACTGGGTGCCGGGACATTTTCCCAAAAACGGCAACGGACTTTACGAGTTCGACGGCGGACCTTTGTACGAGCCGAGCGACGAACTGCGCAAAGAGCATAAGGAATGGGGAACCCGCTGTTTCGATTACCGCCGCGGCGAGGTTTCCAGTTTTCTGATTTCCAACGCGCTGTACTGGCTGGATGTGTTCCACATAGACGGACTTCGCGTCGACGCCGTCGCCAGTATGCTTTATCTCGACTACGGAAGAACGCAGTGGCGTCCCAACGAATACGGCGGCAAAGAAAACCTCGATGCGGTCGAATTTTTCCGCAGACTCAACAAAAAAGTGTTCGAAAAATTTCCGCATACGATGATGATAGCCGAAGAATCCACCGCATGGCCCATGGTCACCAAACCCGCGGACGTGGGAGGACTCGGTTTCAATTTCAAATGGAATATGGGCTGGATGAACGATACGCTGTCCTATGCCAAGACCGACCCGCTGTGGCGCGGCGGATTGCACAACAATCTCACGTTTTCCATGACGTATGCGTTCAGCGAAAACTATATACTGCCCATATCCCACGACGAAGTGGTTTACGGCAAATGCTCGCTGCTCTGCAAAATGCCCGGCACTTACGAACAAAAGTTTGCGGGCTGGCGCAACTATCTCATGAACATGATGGGTCATCCCGGCAAAAAACTCACGTTCATGGGGACGGAGTACGCACAGTTCGACGAGTGGAATTTTTCGTCGGAGCTCGATTGGAAACTGCTCGATTTCCCGACTCATTCGGACGCGCGCCGTTTCAGCCGCATGCTCAATAAGATATACGTCGAAAACAGTCCGCTTTGGGAAATAGAGGACGGCTGGGACGGATATAACTGGCTTGTCGCAGACGACAGCATGCAAAACGTAATCGCTTACGAGCGCCGCAACAAAAAGGGCGACAGACTGGTATTCGTCATAAATTTCTCGCTTTCAGAGTGGAAGGACTACCGCATAGGAGTCGAGGGCGGCACGTTCGAGCGTCTGCTTTACAGCGACGTTTACGGCTTCGGCGAGGGCGGAGCGCGTTTCAAAAGCGAAAAGAAAGAAAGCCACGGCAAAAGCGAAAGCATAGCGCTTGACCTTGCGCCGATGTCGGGATATATCTTCAAGGTTGCGGCAAAAAAACCGACGGCGAAAAAAACGGGAACGGCGCCTGTCGCCTCGGCGAAAAAAGGCACGGCGCCCGCGCAAAAGAAAACCGCGGCAAAAAAGCCGCAGCAGTCAAAAAAATAACTTCTTTAAAATATATATAATTCAGGGAGAAGAACATGAAAAAGAAAAAATGTATCGCAATGTTGCTGGCGGGCGGACAGGGTACCCGTTTGTACGCGCTCACCAGCCGCGTGGCAAAACCCGCTGTTTCGTTCGGCGCGAAATACCGCATAATCGATTTTCCGCTGTCCAACTGCGCGAACTCCAACATCGATACCGTCGGCGTGCTCACTCAATACCAGCCGCTCATACTCAACGAGTATATAGGCAACGGCGAGCCGTGGGATTTGGACAGAAGTTACGGCGGAGTACATACGCTGCCCCCGTATCAGGCGAAAAAAGGCGGCGAGTGGTATAAGGGAACGGCAAACGCCATATATCAAAACCTGCACTTTTTAAACGAGTTCGACAGCGAACACGTGCTGATTCTCAGCGGCGACCACATCTATAAAATGGACTACTCGAAAATGCTCGCCGAACACGTCGCTAACGACGCCGACTGCACGATAGCCGTCATAGACGTTCCCGCGGAGGAGGCGAGCCGTTTCGGTATTTTGGATTTCGACGCGGACAAACGCATTCTTTCGTTCGAAGAAAAGCCGAAAAAGCCGAAAAGCAACCATGCGTCCATGGGCATATACATCTTTAAAAAAGAGGTGCTTGTAAACGAACTTGTCGCCGACGAGAAAGACCCCAAGTCAAGCAACGACTTCGGCAAGAACATAATCCCCACGTTGCTTGCGAAGAAAATGAATGTCTTTGCCTACGGTTTCCAAGGCTATTGGAAGGATGTCGGCACGGTAACTTCGCTTTGGGAAGCGAACATGGATTTGCTCGGAGAAAATCCGCTCATCAATCTCAACGACCCCAATTTCAAAATCTATTCGCGTAACCGTCCGCTGCCTCCCAGTCATATAGGCGCAGGCGGAAAGGTGCTTAACTCGATAATGACTACGGGCTGCGAAGTCGAGGGTACGGTCATAAATTCCGTCCTCGGCGAAGGCGTCACAATCGAGGAAGGCGCGCTTGTAAAAAACAGCGTCGTTATGCGCGGCACAATCATCCGTAAGGGCGCGCGGCTCAACTATGCCATGATAGACGAAAACTGCGATATAGGCGAAAACTGTTTGCTCGGCGACGAAACGTCGAATAAAAACAGCATAACTTTGGTCGGCGGAGGAGTAACTTTGAAAAAAGGCACTGCGCTTAAAGCCGGACAAATTGTGGAAAGGGAGGAATAAAATCATGAAAATCATGGGCATAGTATTCAGTAATATACACGATAAAGAACTCGGCGAACTCGCGGCAAAACGCACGCTCGCGTCCGTTCCGTTCGGCGGCAGATACCGCCTTGTCGATTTCCCTCTTTCCAACATGGTCAACAGCGGAATAAGCAAGGTCGGCATTGTCACAAAGCTCAACTATCAGTCGCTTATGGACCACGTCGGAAGCGGCAAACACTGGGACCTTGCAAGAAAGAACGGCGGACTCATGATACTGCCCCCGTTCGGCGAGGAAATGCACTCGCTCTACAATTCCCGTTTCGAAGCGCTCAAAAACATAGTCCATTTCTTAAAACGCTCGGAAGAGGACTATGTTGTGATGAGCGACTGCGACTGCGTTTGCAACGCGGATTTTTCCGAAATAGTGCGCTATCACATGGACAGGCATGCCGACATAACCGTAGTGTACCGCAATAAAAACATATCGGAAGGAAAGGAACGGACGGTGCTCACGCTCGACAAGAACGAGCGCGTTACGGACGTAACGGTATCCGACAAACTTTTCGGCGCGCGCAGCGTGTATACGAACATCTGTGTAATGAACCGCAGATTTCTGCTCAACATTCTGGAAAATTCCGCCGAACACGGCTATAAAAGCTTTTCGAAAGACGTGCTCGGAAAGGGCTGCAAAAACTGGCATATCTGCGGCTACGAGCATAAAGGCTATTTCGCAACCATCGACAGCATGGCGAATTACTACAAACATTCAATCGAACTGCTCGACAAAAAGAACCGCGAATCGCTGTTTCACAACGGCGGTGCAAACATCTATACGAAGGTGCGCGACAGCGCGCCGTGCAGGATAGAGGACACCTCTCTCGTGCAGAACTCTCTGATAGCCGACGGCTGCGTAATCGAAGGCACCGTGATAAATTCCATACTGTTCCGCGGAGTCAAAGTCGCAAAGGGCGCAATCGTCAAAAACTCCGTGGTGTTCCAGGAGAGCGAGATATCGCAGGGCAGCAAGCTAAACTGCGTAATCGCGGACAAACAGGTCAGAATCCTCGAAAACCGCGAGCTTTCGGGACACGAAACTCATCCGTATTATATAGCGAAGAACGTAGTTATTTGATAGTTTACCTACCACGTAAAGCCGATTAAAGAAAGGAGATTATTTTATGGCAAACACAGCAGGCAGAAAACCCGCGCAGGTCAAAAAGACGGTTGCGGAAAACAGAGAAGAATCAAAACCCGTCGCAGCGACTGCGGCGGAGAAGAAACCGACGCAGGCAAAACAGCCCGTCAAATCCGCAGCCGCGCTCAAACCCGAGCAGAAAGCGGACAAGCCTGCGGCGGAAAAGAAACCGACCGCTCCGAAAAAGCCGTCGGAGGAGAAAAAAGCCGAAACGGCAAAGCCCGCTCCCGTCGTTGCGCAAGAGCCGTCGCCTCAAAGTACGGAAAAGATAAAAGTCAAAGTTGCGGAAAAACGCAAAATTCTGTTTGTCTGTTCGGAAGCGTTCCCGTTTGCGGGTACGGGCGGACTCGGCGAAGTCATGGGTTCTCTGCCGCGCGAGATAAACAGGGATAAAAACAACGGCTACGAAGCGCGGATAATATTGCCGCTGTACGAAAGTTTCCCGGCGGACGAGCGCAAAAACCTCGAATTCATCTGCCACATCAACGTGCCGCTTGCCTGGCGCAACCAATATTGCGGACTGTTCAAATACGACTATAACGGCACCGTCTATTATTTCATAGACAACGAATATTACTTCAAACGCCCCAATCTTTACGGCTACTACGACGACGGCGAACGCTTTGCGTTCCTTTCCCGTGCCGTCGTGGAACTGCTGCCGTCGCTGGGCTGGAAACCCGACGTTCTGCATTGCCAGGACTGGCAGACCGCGCTTGTACCCATCTACTATAAATTGTTCTATATGTACAGACAGGGCTACGAGGGTATCCGCACAATATTCACCATTCACAACATCGAATATCAGGGCAAGTACGCCAAGAGCATAATAGAGGACGTATTCGGCATACCTCAGCACGAATATATGTCCATCGAACACCGCGGCTGCATAAACCTCATGAAGGGCGCGATAGACTACTGCGACGCCGTTTCCACGGTAAGCCCCACTTATGCGCGTGAAATCATGGACCCGTTCTATGCGCACGGACTGGAAAACGTACTGCTCAAAAACAGTTACAAACTGCGCGGCATACTCAACGGCGTGGACGTGGACGGTTACAATCCCGAAACCAACCCGTCGCTTTTCAAAAACTATTCCGTAAAAACCTACAAAACGGATAAGGTCGTCAATAAAGTCGAACTGCAAAAAATGCTGTCGCTTCCCGTCAACGAGAAAGTCCCCATGATAGCCGTCATTTCGCGCCTTGTATCGCATAAAGGACTCGACCTCGTTCGATTCGCCATGAACGACTTGCTCAAAAACGACGTGCAAGTTGTCATACTCGGCAAGGGCGACCCCGACTACGAAGGTTTCTTCACCCACATTCAGCAGATGTACGACCGCAAGGTCTGCTCGGTCATAGCGTTCAACAAGGACCTTTCGCACAAGATTTACGCGGCGGCGGACATGTTCCTCATGCCCAGCAAATCCGAGCCCTGCGGACTGTCGCAGATGATGGCATGCCGTTACGGTACCATTCCCATCGTGCGTCTTACGGGCGGTTTGAGGGATTCCATAACCGACTGCGGCGACGGCGACTACGGCAACGGTTTTACGTTCGCACAGTACAACGCAGGCGATATGATGCACGCGCTCGACCGCGCGATAGGGCTTTACCGCGACTACCACGACAAGTGGGAAGGACTGGTAAAGCGCGCCATGACCACCGATTTCAGCTGGGTGAGCAGCGCGAGAGAGTACGTCAAATTCTATAACGAGATGTTCTGACACCGCATATATTTAAGGGAGAATCGTGTGATGAACGGCATTAAATCGATATTACTTTGGAGGAGCACATGATAAAAACGTCCGAACAGGTACAGGAACTCATACAGGAAAAGCTTACGAAATATTTTGCGACCGAGCCTCAGCGAGCCACGAAGGAGCAGATGTATAAGGCAGTCGCGCTTGTCGTAAGGGACATCTTACTCAAAAAGAAACAGGAAAACAATTTGAAAATCAGGCAGGGTAAACTCAAACGCGTGTATTACCTTTGCATGGAATTTCTCATAGGGCGTTCGCTCAAAAACAACCTTTACAATTTGGGACTCGAACAGTCTTTCAAAGACGCGCTCAAAGTCTACGGTCAAAACCTCGACGCTCTGTACGAGGTCGAGGACGACGCGGGACTGGGCAACGGCGGACTCGGCAGACTCGCCGCATGCTTTATGGACTCGCTCGCCACGCTCAACTATCCCGCAATGGGCTTTTCGCTCTGCTACGAGTACGGACTTTTCCGTCAGAAAATCGTGGACCACATGCAGGTAGAACTGCCCGACAAATGGCTGGACACAGGCGAAATTTGGATGATGCCGCGCTCGGATAAAAACTTCCGTATCAAATTAGGCGGTCACGTCCGCGAATGGTGGGACGGCGAGGGCAAGTGCCACATAGAACACGAAGACGCCGAAATCATCGAGGCGATACCTTACGACCTCATGATTTCGGGTTCGGACAGCGAGGGCGTAAGCGTGCTCAGGCTTTGGCGCGCCGGGGCAAGGGACAACTTCGACATGAAGTCGTTTACGCAGGGCGACTATATGATGGCGACCCGTGCGGACAACGAAGCGGAGCTCATCTGCAAGGTTCTTTACCCGTCCGACAATCACATACAGGGCAAGCAGCTGCGCCTTTCGCAGCAGTATTTCCTTGTTTCCGCATCGTTGCAGAGCATTTTCAAAGACCACCTCAAAAATTACCGCAGTCTTGACAATCTTGCGGATAAGGCGGCAATCCACATAAACGATACGCACCCCGCGCTCGCCGTTCCCGAAATGATGCGTCTGCTCATAGACGAACACGGCTACGACTGGGACAAAGCTTGGAAAATCACCACGTCGGCTATGGCTTACACAAATCATACCGTCATGGCGGAAGCGCTGGAAAAGTGGGGCGAGGACCTTGTCCGCACCCGCCTTCCGAGAATATACTCCATAATCGCGGAAATCAACCGTCGGTTTTTGCAGAGCGTCGAGGGCAGGATAAGCGGCGAGAAAATAGACAATATGAGCATTATTTCGCACGGACAGGTGCGCATGGCAAACCTTTCGGTCATCGGCTCGCACTGCGTCAACGGCGTTTCAGCGCTCCACAGCGATATAATAAAGAAAAGCGTGTTCCGCGATTTTTACGAAATCTATCCCAAACGCTTCACCAACGTAACAAACGGCATAGCGCACCGCCGCTGGCTCTGTCAGGCAAATCCCCGTCTTGCTTCGTTCATAACCGAACTGATAGGAGACGGTTACATGAAAGACGCGAGTCGGCTCGAAGAGCTCGTAAAGTACGCTTCCGACGCGCAGGCGCTTAAAAAAATAGGCGAAATCAAGCAACGCAACAAACGCGATTTTGCTAAGTGGATTAAGGATACGACGGGCTTCGCGCTCAATCCCGAAACCCGTTTCGACACGCAGATAAAGCGTCTGCACGAGTATAAACGCCAGCTTTTGAACGTACTCAAAATAGTCGGATATTACATCGACTTGACCGACAGTCCCGACATGCCGTTCACTCCGCAGACGTTCATTTTCGGAGCGAAAGCCGCGGGCGGCTACTATCACGCCAAACGCATAATCGCGCTCATAAACGCAATCAGCGGCGAAATAGCCAAGAATCCCGCGCTCAAACAGAAACTCGACGTCATGTTCGTGGAAAATTACAACGTCACGAAAGCCGAACATTTGATTCCCGCCAGCGAGATTTCCGAACAGATTTCTCTTGCCGGCAAAGAAGCCAGCGGCACTTCCAATATGAAGTTTATGCTCAACGGCGCGGTTACTCTCGGAACGGTGGACGGCGCAAACGTCGAGATAGGCGAGGTCGTGGGAAGCGACAATATTTTCACATTCGGAATGCTCACCGAACAGGTGGACGCCACTTGGCACAACGGTTACAGCTCCACCGTGTATCTTGCGCATAACGACAAGTTAAGACGCATTATAGACCGCTTGAAATTCGGTTTCGACGGCGAGAGTTTTGCGGATATAGCAAACTATCTTATAATGGGTAACAACGGCGTCGCCGACCCGTACATGTGCCTTGCCGATTACGAAGATTACATGCGCGCAAACCGCGAACTCGACGAGGCGTATAAGGACTCCAAAAAGTTCAACTCCATGGCGCTTGTCAACATTGCCAAGAGCGGCGTTTTCGCGGCGGACCGCAGCATAGAAGATTATTCGCGCAATATCTGGAATCTCAAACGGGTCAAGCCCGCAGGCGTATAAGCCGCTTTTCACTGTCATTAAGGCGCAGCCGTAAAATCCGATTTAACAAAAAATCCTACACAAAGGGGAACAGCTATGAACGATAACAACGAAAAAAAGACCGTAATGTTTTTCCCGAACAGGGAAGAGTACAAAAAACCGCTCGGCGCGGTAAAAGTAGGAGAGCCGACAAGGTTCAATCTGCTTTTCTCGCGTCCGTCCAATCCCGCGGAAGTGTTTTTGGTGCTTACCAAAGACGGCGAACAGGACGTGTACTATCCCATGACTTACGTCACCACCAACGTCAACGAAACCATGGAATATACCGTTACGGTTTCGCCCACGACAAGCGGACTTTATTTCTACCATTTCGCCGTAAACACCGAAGACAGACAATACCGTATCGGCAGCGACGAGGATTTGAACGCGCTGCTCGGCAAGGGCTGCGACTGGCAGCTCACCGTGTTCGAGGAAAAGTATGCCGACCCCGACTGGCTTAACGGCGGACTCATGTATCAGATTTTCGTCGACCGTTTCAATATCGGCGGCGAGAGAAAAAAGACCAAAAACGATGCGGTCTATCGCGACGACTGGGGCGGCTGTCCCGAATACCGCGCAAACAGGGACGGCAAGATTTTGAATAACGATTTCTTCGGCGGTAACATAAAGGGTATCACGAAGAAACTCGCTTACCTCAAAAGCCTCGGCGTTACGTGCATTTACATGAACCCGATTTTCGAGGCGCACAGCAATCACAAGTACGACACGGGCAACTACCGCAAGATAGACCCCGATTTCGGCACGGAAGACGATTTGAAAGAGTTAATAAAGAAAGCCGATAAAAAGGGCATGAAAGTCATGCTCGACGGAGTGTTTTCGCACACGGGCGACGACAGTATCTACTTCAACAAGTACGGACGCTACGACAGTGTCGGCGCGTACATGTCGGAGCAGAGCGCGTACAAAGACTGGTACACGTTCGAATCGTTTCCCGATAAGTACCGCAGCTGGTGGAACATCGACATTCTGCCCGAGGTCAACGAAAACTGCCCCGCATACGACGAGTACATCAACGGCGAGGACGGAATAATAAGATACTGGACCCGCACGGGAATAGGCGGCTGGCGTTTCGACGTGGCGGACGAACTTCCCGACAGATTCCTCGACAGGGCGGTGCATGCGGCAAAGTCCGTGAATAAAGACGCGCTCATGCTCGGCGAGGTTTGGGAGGATGCGTCCAATAAAGTGTCCTACGGCGCGCGCAGACGCTATCTGCAAGGCAGACAGCTGGACAGCGTCACCAACTATCCGTTCAAGTCCGACATACTCGCGTTTTGTATGTGCGGCGACGCAGTGCGGCTTAACAACACCGTAAACGTCATACTCAACAACTATCCCGAGCGCGTGGTGAACAACCTCATGAACCTGCTCGACACTCACGACACGGCAAGACTTCTGACCGTGCTCGGCGACAGCGGCGAAACGGATACGAGGGAAAAACGCGCAAACGCAAAGGTGAAAAATCTTGCCGAAGCAATCGCGCTCATGAAAATAGCCGTGACATTGCAATACACTCTGCCCGGAGTGCCCTGCGTCTATTACGGCGACGAGGCGGGACTCGAAGGTTTCGAAGACCCGTTCAACCGCCGCTGCTATCCGTGGGACAATAAGAACAAAGAGATACTGCGGTTCTATAAAAAAATCGGTGCAATGCGTACAAACGAGAAAAACATTCTCGCCTGCGGTAAGTACCGCAAACTTGCGGCGCAGGACGGACTTTACGCATTCAGCCGCGACAACGGCGTAGAAACGCTTTATGTCGTCGCAAACAACAGCGGAAGCGCGGTCAAGTTCCTTCCTTCGGGCAAGGAAAAAGACGAGTATACCGACTTGCTCACGTTAAAACCGTTTGACGGAAATGTACCCGATAAATGCGCGGTAATTTTCAAGCGCACGCAAGACGTCGTGTTTCCCGTCAAAAAACCCCGTATAAAAAAGTAACGATTATTTGTTTTTCGGTTCATAACTTTTATCGAAAGACCGCAGGCTTTGTCTGCGGTCTTAAACGCTTGCCAAAGAATACGGAATATGATAAAATACACGGGAGAAAATCGGAAGCTTTTTTACGGAGGGAATCATGTCGGTAGAGGTAGTGTTGCAGGATATAACGTCCATGAAAGTCGACGCGATAGTCAACGCGGCAAACCGCTCGCTGCTCGGTGGCGGCGGCGTGGACGGGGCTATTCACCGCGCCGCAGGCACGCGGCTTTACAAAGCGTGCAAAAAACTCGGCGGCTGCAATACGGGCGGTGCCAAGATAACAAAAGGCTACGACCTTCCCGCAAAGTATGTAATACACACCGTCGGACCTATTTGGCAGGGCGGCGGAGCATCCGAAGAAACACTGCTCAAACAGTGCTATCTCAACTCGCTCGAGCTTGCGGTGCTCGGCGGAATAAAAACGATTGCGTTTCCGGCGATAAGCTGCGGTATCTACCGTTTTCCGCCCGAACGCGCCGTACTGATTGCGGTCAGCACGGTAATGGGGTTTCTCAAACGCAACGACGATGTCGAAAAAGTGTACTTCGTTCTTGTAGATGAACACATGTACAAACTGTACAAAGATGTGGTGGACGAGTTTATTCTCAAAGGAGAAAAACATGCAGAAGAAAACAATCAGGGATAAACGCTTCGGTTTCGAGCGCGCGCTTTACGCAACCGAAAATGCGATAATAGAAAACTGCCGTTTCGAGGGCGAAGAGGACGGCGAGTCCGCAATGAAGGAGTGCCGCGGTATAACAGTCAGAAACTGTTACATGGCTTTGCGCTATCCTCTGTGGCACGTGAGCGCGCTGCGAATCGAGGGCGGGGAAATGACTTCCGACTGCCGTGCCGCGCTGTGGTACAGCCGCGACATCGAGGCGGACTCGGCTCGTTTCGGCGGAATCAAAGCCCTGCGCGAATGTACAAATGCGCATTTTTCGAAATGCGACATAATTTCGCCCGAATTCGGCTGGCAGAGCGAGGGCATAACGCTTTCGCACTGCGACATCGTGTCGGAATACGCTTTTTTACATTCTTCTTTCATAAAGGCGGACAATATAACTCTCGGCGGCAAGTATACCTTCCAATATACCGAGAACGTGGAAATTACGGATTCCGTACTCAAAACCAAAGACGCCTTTTGGCACGCGAAAAACGTCACCGTAACCGACAGCACCGTGGAAGGCGAATATCTCGGCTGGTACAGCGAAAACCTCACGTTTGTGCGCTGTCATATCAAAGGCACCCAGCCGCTTTGCTATTGCAAAAATCTGCGCCTGATAGATTGCACCTGCGAGGACTGCGACCTCGCCTTTGAATACAGCGACGTCGAAGCCGAGATAAAGGGCGGCATAGACAGCATAAAAAATCCACGCAGCGGACATATTAAAGTCGGATTTGCAGGCGAAGTTTTGCGCACCGAAGACAGCGTCTATCCGTCCGAGGCGGAAGTGATTGTTACGGGAGAAAACGGCGGCGCTTGACAAACTCTTGCGAAGTAGTATATTATAATAGAAAAACGTCGGTTAAAGGAACGGATTTGATGATAAACGTAGCGGTAGTCGAAGACGAAATCTCAATGCAGCAAAAGCTGAAATCATATTTTGCGGATTATACCGCATCGACGGGCGAGCAGTTTAATGTAGTATGCTTCGATAATCCCGTGTTTTTTCTGACTGGGTATAAAGCCAACTACGACCTCGTGCTCATGGACATCGAAATGCCGGGCATGAACGGCATGGAAGCGTCGAGAAGATTAAGGCGCATAGATAAGTCGGTCACGCTCATTTTCGTTACGAATATGGCGCAGTACGCCGTTCAGGGCTATGAGGTCGATGCGTTCGACTATATCGTCAAACCCGTATCCAGCGAGGATTTCGCGCTGAAACTCAACCGCGCAGTCGAAAGAATAAAGGCGGGCAGCGAAATCAAAATAAAGATTGTCGTCGACTACGCCGTGAAAATAATCACTCCGTCCGAACTGAAATACGTCGAAGTAACGGGTCATAAACTTATTTATCACACAGCCGACGGCGGAGTGCATCCCACAACGGGCACGCTGAAAAACGTCGAGGAGCAGCTGCGCGGCGCGGGGTTTGCCAAGTGCAACAGCTGCTATCTCGTAAATCTGCGTTTCGTACGCGGAGTCTCGGGTCAAAGCGTCAAAGTCGGGGACGAAGAGCTTCAAATGAGCTACCCCAAGCGCAAAGAATTTATACGCGCGCTCAACGACTATCTCGGGGGGGGGTACTTTTTAAGTGACGCAGTTCGAGTTTTACAAATCGTTCCAGTTCGTAGCCGAACTGCTCATAGCCGAAACGCTCTTTTGCATAAAGTTTGCGCGGCGGTCTAAATTTTGGCTGCGCGCGCCGCTTTGTCTTGCGGCGGTATTTCTGTTTTCGTGGCTTTTCCCCGTAATCAGCCAAAATGCGTTTTACGTGTCGTTCACGTTCTTTGCGATATGGGCGTTCACCGCGGCTATGGCGCTTGTGATGTTCCGCGAAAGTCCGCTTAAAGTCGTATTCGGAATGCTCGCCGGCTACACCGTCCAGCACATGGCTTACGAAATGTACAATCTTGTCATAATACTTATGGGGGCAAATAAAGGTTCGCCCATGGGTTTCTACGGCGACGGCGGCGTCATGCCGTTTCATGACCCGTTCGTTGCGGTCATTTATCTGTGTATCTATCTGGTGACATACTTTTTTTCCTTTCTGTTTTTCGGAAGCAAAATCGAAAAGGGCGAAAAACTCAAACTCACCAACAGCTACATACTTGTTTTCGCCGCATTGCTGCTTGTCGTCGATATAGTGCTCAACGCCGTCATTCTCTATAACATAGCCGGCGAGGGCAACTCCCTGTATTTGGCGATAGTCGGAATTTACAATGTCGTTTGCTGTATCGTCGTACTTTTGCTGATGTTCGAAGTCGCCATGCGGCGCAAGCTGGAAGACACATTGCACTCTTTGAACCTGCTCAGAATGAAAGAACGTCGGCAGTACGAAGCGTCCAAAGAAAATATCGCGCTCATAAACATGAAGTGCCACGATTTGAAACATCAAATCCGCAATGTGCGCGGAGTCAGTACGCTCGGCGAAGAATCCGTCAAAGAAATAGAAAACGTAATTTCCATATACGACTCGGCAATGCACACGGGCAACGCCGCGCTCGACGTAATACTGACCGAAAAAATGCTTTCGTGCAATCAGAGCGGTATAAAACTCGGCTGTATAGCCGACGGGAAAAGCCTCGATTTTATGCGCGAAGACGACGTATATTCGCTTTTCGGTAATCTCATAGACAACGCGATAGAGGCGGTGTCGCAGCTTGACGAGAAAAAAAGAGTCATAGGACTCAAAGTCCGCGCCGTGGAAAATCTGCTTTCGGTCAACGTCCACAACTACTACGAAAAACCGATAACATTCATAGGGGGCATACCGCAAACGACGAAAGCCGATAAAAAATATCACGGCTACGGTATGAAAAGCATACAGTACATCTGCCGCAAATACGGCGGCGATTTGTCCATAAACGCCGAAAACAACGTGTTCAACATAAACATACTCTTTTCGCTCGACCCGAACGACCGCGAGCTGTCTGTTTAACCTGTTTTTGTAAAAACAATCGAGACGCCTTGTCAAAAAGGCGTCTTTTTTAAACTTATGCAGTCAAAATCCAAGTTTAAGAATTAGTCCTTGAAATTAAAAAAAACGGTGGTACAATGTAGAAAAAATAATAACCGCCGTATTTTTTGCACGGCAAAAAACCGTGCTCGAAATAAAATTTCCATATAAAGGAGAAAAAAAGATGAAGAAGAAACTGTTTTCACGCTTGACCGTGGCAATGCTCACACTGTGTATGCTTGCTGCGCTCACAAGCGCAACGCTTGTCGGTTGCGGCAAAGACCCTCAGCCCGAGGAAGCCGTCGTCGAGTCCATAACTCTCGACACAAGCGCAGTAAAAACTACTTACGAATGGGGCGAACAGTTCACGACGAACGGACTGAAAGTCATAGCCAACAAGAGCGACAAGACCACGGAGGAAATCCCCGTGAATAAGTGCGCAGTCACCAAACCCGACTTTACCTCGCCGGGCGAGAAGGAAGTGCGCGTCATGTATCAGGGCGTCCGCGCGACATATAAAGTAACGCTCAAAGAGCGCGAAATACCGAAGGTAAGCGAAACGCCGCTGTTCGAGGTCAAGGGCGAAAAACCCAACGCTTCCTATAAAGTGGAAATGGAATCGGTTGACCTTAATGCAACGAAAGTGCAGGCGGCAGGCGGCAAAAATCTTATCGTCGACGACGCAAATGTAAGCGGCGGCAAATATCTTGCCAATTACGGCGTAAAAGAAAATTACATCGGATTCACGTTTACGACGGAATATGCCTATGAAAACGTGACGCTTGTAATGCACATGTCCAACCCGTATAAGGAAGTTCTTTCGGTCGGCGAAAGCTTCAATCTTTACATGAACTATAAAGGCTTTTCGGATACGGGCGCAATCGATATTTCCGCAATGCCTACGCTTCCCGGCGTCGAGGTGATAACCCCGACCGAACCCGAAGCAAAGGACGAAACCCCGACCGAACCCGAAACCAAACTCGTTTGGCAGAGCAAGGTCATAAGAAACCTTTCGCTGCCCAAGGGAACCAATACGCTTTCGCTCGACGTCAAGAGCGAAACCGTACCCAACATCGACTACATCGAATTCTATGTCGGTAAACCTTACGGCGCAAACAGTCTTTTGGAAATCACAGAAAAAACGACTTATGTAAAAGAGTTCGAGGATTTCGACCTCGAAAAGATAATTGTCCGCGCGGACATAAAAGCGGCTCACGGACTTAAAGACGGTCAGGCGTTTGTAGAAACCGCTAACACCAATATAGAAGGCACAAGCGGCGGCAAATCCTGCGGCGCTACCATGGCAGGCAGCGAGGTCAGCACGGTAATCCGTGCGGCGGCGGACGTTAAAGTTAAAATAGAAATCGCATGCGCAAGCGTCGATAACTATCTTGTAAAGGATAACTGGGCGTTCGAGCTCGACGGCGTGAAACTCGAAGAAGTCGAAGAACTCAACATCAAAGACGGCAATGCATCACTCGGTCAATACTGGCAGTGGCATTGGACGAGGGTCGGTATAGTAGAGCTGACCGAGGGCGACCACATGTTCGTCGTCAAAGTAACCGGTAAAGACTGCAACGTCGACTGTCTCAAATTCACCGTAATCGGTGACACGACTCTTCCCGAAGGCGCGCATACGTGCGCTCATGTCTGCGCTCATTGCGGCAAATGCCTCGACCCCGATTGCGATTATACCGCATGCGCGGATAAATGCACTACCCACCACTGCGAAGACGTTTGCCCCGATTGCGGCAAATGCATGACATCGTGCGATAAGGGCGACGAGTGCGTCGAAAAATGCAAATGCCCGCACCGTTGCAATCATAAATGCGTAATCTGCGGCAAATGTACGTCTGATTGCACGAACAACAGCGAGAACGGAAGCGAGTGCGTCGAAAAATGCGACTGCCCCGAATACGATGTCGCAGTGCATAAGCTCGGCAGCGTAATCAAAGAGGCTGAAACGCTCGACAATTCGGGCGTGGTAACGCGTCAGGACTTTATAAACGCGGGTCTTGTCGGCGAAGGAGAGTATCGCATAGGCGGCGGAGAGGGAGCGAGCGGCGGACAGTCCATTCACGCATTCACTACCGGTACGGTATTCACTTTCACCGTTTACGTAGTTAAAGAAGCAAAAGTTTCCGTTTCTCTTACAGCGGCATGCGGCGACGGTACTTACCTTGTAAAAAACAACCTTGCTTTCAAAATCGACAACGAAACGCTCGTATATGAAGGCGACGGAGATATTCACGGCAGCACGAATAACGGTTGGAAAACCGTTACGGTTGCGCAGGACGTTGTTTTGACGGCGGGAATGCATACTTTCTCCATGGAAGTAAAGGGTTCTCACTTCGACCTCGACTGCTTCACCGTTACCGCTACCGAATACGACGGTCAAGTTCCGCATGAATGCGCTCACGTTTGCGAAGACTGCGGCAAATGCACGGACGCGGACTGCACCGACCCCGCATGCGCGGATAAGTGCGAGGGACATCAGCCCGAAGCTCACGTCTGCGGACACGTATGCCCCGAAACCGACTGCGGCAAATGCACCGACCCCGACTGCACCGACCCCTTTTGCGCGGATAAATGCACGGGACACGAGCCGACAGAGGCGTGATTTACAGGAGAAATTTAAATGACTGAAACAATGAAAAAACGCGTGGTTATGATTGTCAGTTTCGTACTCATCGGCATTATATCCGTTGTGCTGATAGTCGGCAACGTATTCTGCGGTCTGTACAAAAACATCATAACCCAATATCTTTGCGGCTTCGGACTGGACGAAAACAGTCAGCAGTCCGTCGCCGCCCGCGAGTCGGGCAACGCGCTTGCCGCTCAGGTGGCGGAAGAGGGCGTCGTGCTTCTCAAAAACAAGGGCGGACTGCCGCTTAAAAACTATCAGGTCAATGTGTTCGGCTGGGCAAGCAGCGACAGCGGATTTATTCCGCAGGGCACGGGCAGCGGCACGGGGTCGCGTAACGACCTTGTGACTTTCCTCGGCGGACTCAGCGAAGCTGGCATAACGTATAACGAAAAACTTGCCAAAGCCTATGAGGACCTCAAATGGCGTCGTTTCGAACGTACCAACGGCAACTATGTCATCGAAGCGTACAGCGACGAGCTCTACAAAGAGTATTACGGCGTGTACGAAGCCCCCAAAAGCTTTTATACCGATTCGCTTATGGCGGACGCAAAGGAGTTTTCGGATACCGCGGTAGTGGTGCTCGGCAGAATACTCGGCGAGGGCAACGACTACTCGCATAAGCAGTACAAAGCAAAAGCCGAAAACGACGATACGAGAAAATTGCAGGCGCTGTCCGTCGAGGAAGAGGATTTGCTCAACCTTGTATGCGACAACTTCGACCAGGTAATAGTCGTGCTCAACACCGCCAATCCCATGGAACTCGGATTCGTTCAAAACAACGACAAAATAGACGCCGTACTCTTCATGGGCTTTCCGGGAACGCGCGGCACGATAGGCGTCGGCAAAGTGCTTACGGGCGAAGTCAACCCCTCGGGCAGAGTCACCGATACCTGGGCTTACGATTTGTCCACCGCGCCGTCCTATGTGAACTCGGGCAGAGAAGGCACGGGCTCTTATAAGGGCATAAGCGCCGACGAAACGCTCGGCACGAGAATCAACAAATACTCCGACTACGCCGAGGACATCTACATCGGATATAAGTGGTATGAAACCGCAGACGCCGAAGGCTACTTCGCAAACGAAAGCAATGCTTACGGCACGGGCTACGACGCCGTTGTGCAGTACCCGTTCGGCTACGGACTTTCGTATACCGATTTCAAATGGACTTTGACGGGCTTTGCCGACGGCAGCGGCAATGCGCTCGACGACGGCGACGCTTTGGAAAAGGACGGCAAAATAGTCGCAAACCTGCTTGTCGAAAATATCGGCAAAAGAGAGGGCAAAGATGTAATCGAACTTTACTATACGCCGCCTTATAAAAAGGGCGGAATAGAAAAGTCCGAAGTCAACCTCGCCGCGTTCGCCAAAACCGCGCTTTTGAAACCGGGTCAGGTCGAGCAGGTAAAACTCGAATTCAATGTCGGTGATATGAAAAGCTACGACTGCTATGACAGAAATAACAACGGCTTTATGGGCTACGAGTTGGAAGGCGGAAATTATACCGTAAGCCTGCGCACCGACGCCCACAATCTCGCAAAAACAGCGAACGCGGACGGACGCAATTCCATAACGCTCAAAGTGCCCGACTCGGGTTACAGATACGAAACCGACAACGGAACCAAAGTCGAAAACCGGTTCACGACATACACAAACCCCGTGAGCGGAGCAAGCAGTGTAATAAACGAACCTGCGGCGAAAAAGGCGCACTCCATAGACGGCGGCGACGAGGACGTGAAGATTACGTATATGACGCGCGCCGACTTCGCAGGCACTTTCCCGAAAGCCAAACTTTCGCGTAATGCAGGCAGCCTTAAAGACGACACCCTTTACGTGTTGAAAGACCCCAAAACCGACAGCAGCGACGTCGCTCCCAAAACGGGCAGCAAGGACACAAACTGGCAGATAACCGACGTCATGGGACTCAAATACGAGGACCCGAAGTGGGACGAACTCGTAAGCCAGCTCACTATTTCCCAAATGGGCGAACTGATTGTCCGCGCAGGCTTCGGCACTATCGAAATCGATTCGATAGGCAAGAAAAAGACCGTTGACGCAGACGGACCTGCGGGTTTCAACAACTCCGTAACGGGCGACGGCGGACTCAAAGCCGTCAACTATCCTTCGCCTACCATTCTTGCGTCCACGTGGGACTGGTATATGGCGTATCAGGTAGGCAGAGCCATAGGCATAGAGGGCAAGGCGCTCGGACTTTCGGGCTGGTACGGACCGGGTGCAAACCTTCACCGCTCGCCGACGGGAGGCCGCAACTTCGAATATTACAGCGAAGACGCTTACCTTTCGGGCATAATCGGCGCATACCACGTTTACGGCGCGAAAGAGCAGGGCGTAACGGCTTATGTCAAGCATATTGCCGTCAACGACTGCGAATCGGGCAGAAACGGCGCGTACAAATGGCTCACCGAACAGAACCTGCGCGAAAACTACCTCAAACCGTTCGAATACATCGTCAAAGTGGGCAAGGGCAACGGCATGATGAGCAGCGTCGACCGTGTCGGTTCCACGCGCGCATCGGGCTCTTACGCAATGCTTACAAGCGTGCTCCGTGACGAATGGGGCTTCCGCGGTACGGTAATAACCGACTACTACCAGTGCGCGCACAACGGCGCGGCAAGCAGCTCGACCGACATAATCCATGACGTCGACGAGTGCGTCCGCGCAGGCAACAGCCAAATCCTCTATACCGAGGGCAGCATAAACTGGTTTGACGACTCCAAGAGCGCAACCGCGCAGAAAGCCATATTCGCTTCCGCGAAAGACATACTGTACGCGTATACGGATACCATTCATTTCGCCGAAACCGCGCAGGGTCTGGAAAAAGGCTCGCTCATCGGCGAAAGCGTGGAAGTATTCGCTTGGTGGATTCCCGTGCTAATCGTTGTCGACGTGGTAGTCGCAGGCGTAATGGGACTTTGGGCGTTCCTCGTAATCCGAAAAGTCATTCTCAAAAAAGAACCCGCCGCGCAGAAACAAGACTGATTTTTAAAACACAGCCCCAAAACAATAAGACCGAAACATAAAAGTTTCGGTCTTATTTCTTTTCTCTGTCTTTCCTCTCTTATATTTTGTCATTTAAAAATTCCGCCGTTCGATTTACAAAAAATTTTCTTATATGCACTCGGATGTTTGCAAAGCTGTTTTATGTGTGATATACTTTACGCAATCGAAGCATTACATAGGGAGATAAACTGTTATGACAGACGTTAAGCAAGCCAATACCGAGCCCGTCGAGGCGCAAACCGCCGATTTGCCGCCCGAGGAGAAACGGGAAGAACAAAAGCCTCGCGGCTTTAAAGCGTTTATGAAAGGATTTGTCAAACGCTATCTCATAGATGCGTTTTCCGGCATGGCGCTCGGGCTTTTCTGCACGCTGATTGCCGGCACGATAATCGGTCAGATAGGACTGCTTGTCGGAAGCAATCCCGTCGGAAATATAATTTCCAAAATCGCGACGGCGGCGAAAATGATAATGGGCGCAGGCATAGGCGTCGGCATAGCGCACTCGCTCGGCGCGAAAAAACTGACCATGTTCACGGCAGCCGCGGCAGGCATGATAGGCGCGAACATGACAAACATATTCGCCATGAGCGGCATAGTCGTTTTCGGCGCGTCGGCAAACGCTTCGATAGGAATCGGCGACCCCGTAGCCGCCTATTTCGCGTCGGTGTTCTGCGTGGAAATCTGCCGCCTCGTCGAGGGTAAAACGCCTGTCGACATAGTGCTTGTGCCGCTGCTCGGTATAGCGGTCGGCAGCGTCGCAGGCATAGTTTTCGGCATACCGTTCGGCATGCTGTTCGCACTGCTCGGCAAAGGCATCGCTTACGCTATCCGCTGGAACAGTATAATATTCGGCATAATCATTTCCGCAGTCATGGGACTGCTGCTCACGCTGCCCACATCCAGCGCGGCATTTTCGGTCATGCTTTTCGGCGTCTCCAATGCGCTTATAACGCCCGAACTTATGGGCGCGGCACAACTTGCCGCAGGCGCAGCTTGCGCAGGCTGCTGTGCGCACATGGTCGGATTTGCGGTGGCTTCGTTCCGCGAAAACAGCTGGGGCGGACTGGTTTCGCAAGGGATAGGCACCAGCATGCTGCAAATCCCCAACCTCGCGAAAAACCCCAGAATACTTCTGCCGGCGGTCGCCGCGTCTGTGGTCGCAGGTCCGCTTTCGTCCGCGGCGTTCAAACTGATGTGCGACGCGACGGGCGGCGGTATGGGTACTGCGGGACTTGTCGGCGTCATTCAAACTTTTTCCGTATCGGTGAAAAACGGCATGCCGTGGTGGTATGTTCTTATAGGCGTTCTCGTCTGCTATATCATAGTTCCCGCGCTCGTCGCTTTCGGCACAAGCGAGCTTTTGCGGAAAGTAGGGTGGATTAAAAGCGGCGACATGAAACTCCCCAAATAGCTCCGACGGCGTATAGGCGTCGCATTGCGTCGTTAGGCTTACGTTTTTGCTCGGTCACGTACGTCTGTGTACGCTCCCTTCGCAAAATCCGCGCCTGCCTAGCACTGCTCGCCTCTACGCCGTCGGTCGCTGTACAATTATTAACGGTCATTCTTCTTTAAATGTCCTCAGCCGAGCGAGCGCTATGCGCGAAGCGAACGCCACGAGCCGTAGGCGAGTATTCCGAGCGTAGCCGAGGAATCTACACCTTATAAAAAACTCACTTTTTCTTACCTTGCCAAACTTTATAATAGGGCGGCTGTGTTTCGGATAGGCAGTAACTGTTTTCTACGGGCAGGGCAACAGGCTCGACGTAAAACTCGTCTTTTACAATCTTGCGTATGATTTCTTCGTAATCCAGCATAACGCCGAGCTTGGATTCGAACTCGCGTACATACGTCCACATAACCTCGATAAGCGAACATAATGTTTCATACTGACTCGCATGGAACTCGTCCATTTCGGTATATGTAAGCTCCAAGAAAATATCCTGAAATATTTCCCCGACCGCTTCGAGGTTCTTGAAATCGAATATCAAATCCGTCACAAACTCTCGCATATCTCTCTTATATACAGTCTTCATGTTTTTGTAGCTCCTTTTATTTGAAACTATTTAAGTGTCAAAAATATAATATCACGTTACAATCGAATAAGTCAAGCTTTTGACACTATTTAAGTTTCTTTTATGACAAGCGACACTTTTTCCGTTATAATATAATTATGGAAAAAGTTTTCGGAGAAAGATTCAGAGAATTGCGCGAGGAAAAGGGAATGAGTCAGCGTGCAATAGCAGAAATATTCGGTGTTTCGCAGATGACTATTTTGCGCTGGGAATCCGGCGGCGAAACGGATTTTACCATGCTTGCAAAGATATGCAAGTTTTTCGGTGTTACTTCCGACTACCTAATCGGCTTATCCGACGACCTATAAACATCACAACTTTTATTCTTTTGTCCTCAGCCGAGCGAGCGCTCTCAGCGCCCTTTTTTCTCTGTCATTCCGACCGAAGCGGAGGAATCCCAACCTATAAACAAAAAATGCCCGCGGCTTTATGCCGCAGGCATTTTCTTGTATGCGTTTAATTTTTAACTTTCAAAACCTTACTTTCCGGCTTTGACCTTGTAGGTTTCCAAACGCTGCTTCGCGTCTTGCTCGGCTTTCGCGAACAAGGTTTCCGCAACGGCGGGATTTGCTTTCGCAAGCGACTTGTATCTGGTTTCGCTCATAATGAACTCGCGGTACGAACCCGACGGGTCTTTGCTGTCCAGCGTGAACGGATTTTTGCCCTGCTCGACAAGCGCGGGGTTGTAACGGTACAACTGCCAGTAACCTGCGTCGACGGCTTTTTTCGTTTCCGCCATGCCGTTAGACATGTCGATACCGTGGTTGATACATGTTGCGTAAGCAATGATAAGCGAAGGACCGGGATATGCTTCGGCTTCCGCAATGGCTTTGATGACCTGATTTTTGTCAGCGCCCATCGCAACCTGCGCTACGTATACGTAACCGTAGCTCATTGCCATCATGCCGAGGTCCTTTTTCTTCGTGCGCTTGCCGGCAGCCGCGAACTTCGCAACCGAACCGGTAGGGGTGGACTTGCTTGCCTGACCGCCCGTGTTCGAGTACACCTCGGTGTCGACGACAAGCACGTTCACGTCCTCGCCCGAAGCAAGCACATGGTCGAGTCCGCCGTAACCGATGTCGTATGCCCAACCGTCGCCGCCGAATATCCAGACCGACTTCTTGACCAGGCAGTCCTCTGCGTCTTTGACTGCGGTAAGCACGTTTTTAAGTTCGCCCTTGGCGGCTTTGAGCGCTGCGGGCATAGCCGCTTTGACAGCCTCGGCAGCCTTCTTCGAACCCTGTGCGTCGTCCTTGTTTTCCTTCCACTGCGTAAGAGCCGCTTTCATTGCGTCCGTGCAGCCCAGCTCGATTGCCTTGTCTGCGTCGCTCACGAGTTTGGCTATGCGCGCCTTATAACCGAGATTCATGCCGTAGCCGAATTCCGCGTTATCCTCGAACAGCGAGTTTGCCCAAGCGGGACCGTGACCCTGCGCGTTCTTTGCATAAGGGCAGGTGGGCGCGCTGCCGCCGTAAATCGACGAGCAGCCCGTGGCGTTCGCGACAATCATGCGCTCGCCGAAAAGCTGGGTGATAAGTTTTACATAAGGCGTTTCGCCGCAGCCCGCGCACGCGCCGCTGAATTCGAACAGCGGACGCAAGAACTGACTGCCTTTGACCGAATCGGGCTTGAACTTCGCGGAAACGTCCACCTGCGGAAGTTTCTGCGCGTGTTCCCAGTTTGCCTCTTCGGTTTTGAGCGATTCGTCGAGGTCTACCATTTTAAGCGCTTTGTTCTTTGCGGGACATACGTTTGCGCAGGACGAGCAACCCGTGCAGTCCAGCGGCGATACCTGAATACGGAACGCCAGATTTTCCAATCCCGTAGCCTTCAAAGTCACAAAGTTTTTCGGATTTTTCTTCGACTCGTCTACAAGAACGGGGCGTATGCATGCGTGAGGGCATACAAGCGAACACTGGTTGCACTGTATGCAGTTTTCGGGTATCCATTGAGGAACTTTCGCCGCAATGCCGCGCTTTTCGAAACGCGTCGTAGCCGTCGGCACGCTTCCGTCGGGCGAGAATGCCGAAACGGGGAGCGTCGCGCCCTTCTGCGCGATAATGGGTTTGATAAACGTATTGAAGTACTCGTCCTTCGTGGTTTCCACCGCTTGCGCGCCCGTGTTCGCGTCCGCCCAAGCCGAAGGATATTTTACTTCCACAAGTCCGTCGATAGCCTTGTCTATCGCGTCGCAGTTCATCTTGACCACGTCGTCGCCCTTCTTGCCGTAGGACTTCTTAATCATCTGTTTCATATACTCGGATGCCTTGTCGTAGTCCATGATGTTCGCAAGCTTGAAGAACGCCGCTTGCATAACGCCGTTGATACGTTTTCCGAGTCCTACGCTTTCCGCGATTTTAAGCGCGTCAATCGTGTAAAATTTAAGATGTTTCTTTGCGATGTCGCGTTTCATCGAAGCGGGAAGCTCCGCGTCCATCTGCTCGGGCGTCCATTTGCTGTTAAGCAGGAATACGCCGCCGTCCTTTATTTCGCTCGTCATGTCATAGCGCGTAACATAAGACGGGTTGTGGCAGGCTACGAAATCCGCAAAGTCGATGAGATAGGTCGACTTGATAGGGGACGTACCGAAACGCAAATGCGAAATCGTTATGCCGCCCGACTTCTTGGAGTCGTACTCGAAATAACCCTGCGCGTACATGTCGGTGTGGTCGCCGATTATTTTTATACTGTTCTTGTTTGCGCCGACCGTACCGTCGCTGCCCAGTCCGTAGAACTTGCAGCTCTTCGTTCCTTCGGGCGCTGCGTCGATAGGATTGACGACTTGAAGCGAGGTGTTCGTTACGTCGTCCACTATGCCCACCGTGAAATGGTTTTTCGGCTGAGTCTGTTCGAGATTCTCGTAAACGCTGCCGACCATGGACGGGTTGAATTCTTTCGAACCCAGTCCGTATCTTCCGCCGACCACGGTAACGTCCTTTCTGCCGCATTCGCCGAGAGCCGCAACCACGTCGAGATACAAAGGTTCGCCGAGCGAGCCCGCTTCCTTCGTGCGGTCGAGTACGGCGATTTTCTTGACCGACGCGGGTATCGCGCCGACAAAGTCTTTCGCGCTGAACGGACGGTAAAGACGGACTTTGAGCAAGCCGACTTTCTTACCCTTTTTGGTAAGGTAATCGACGGTTTCTTCGGCAGCCTCGCAGCCGCTGCCCATCATGACTATAATTTCCTGCGCGTCGCTTGCGCCGTAGTATTGATAAAGTTCGTACTTTCTTCCCGTGAGCTTGCTGACCTTTTCCATCATCGTTTTAACGATTTCGGGAACGGCAAGATAATATTTGTTTGCTGCTTCGCGGTTCTGGAAGTATATGTCGCCGTTCTGCGCCGTGCCCATCTGCTTGGGATGTTCGGGGTTGAGCGCGCGCTGTTTGAAACGCTTAACGTCGTCCATATCCACAAGCGGCAAAATTTCCTCGTACTCTATGCCGTCGATTTTGGAAACTTCGTGGCTGGTACGGAATCCGTCGAAGAAGTGCAGGAAAGGCACCGAGCTTTTAAGCGTGGACAGGTGTGCGACAAGCGCAAGGTCCATAGCCTCTTGCACCGAGTTGGACGCAAGCATGGCAAATCCGGTCTGACGGCACGCCATAACGTCGGCATGGTCGCCGAAAATGTTGAGCGCGTGAGCCGCAAGCGCGCGTGCGCTGACATGGAACACGGTGGGCAGAAGTTCGCCCGCGATTTTGTACATGTTCGGAATCATAAGCAGCAAGCCCTGGCTGGCTGTGAACGTAGTCGTGAGCGCACCCGAAACAAGCGAGCCGTGAACTGCGCCGGCAGCTCCGCCCTCGGACTGCATTTCGGCAAGTCTGAGCGGCTGTCCGAACATGTTGACTCTGCCCTGCGCCGCCCATTCGTCTGCGTATTCCGCCATAGGCGAAGAGGGGGTGATGGGGTAGATGGCGGCTACTTCGCTGAACGCATACGCTATATGCGACGCGGCGGTGTTGCCGTCAATGGTCATCTTTTTCATAGAAACCTCCGTTGATATATGTATATTTTTTTACCTTAAAATCGGCGCACTTAAACGCCGTTAATAATTATAAAACTTTTTGAAGAAACAGTCAAGCAAAACCGGAGGTCAAAGCATTGCACTTTCGTTTTACCTATGTTGCACGAATCTGCAAAATTCGCGTAAGCGTCAAATAAAAATCGGGCGTATTACATAATATATATGATATGAAAAGCGTATTTACGAAAACGGCGGCGGCTTTGTGCGCGTTCATAGCAATGCTGTGCGCGCAAGGTTCGGCGTTCATAAAATGGGTCGAGTGCGATGTGAGTGCCGACGTTTTGAATAAAGTATACAACCTTTGCGTCAAATACCACGGCACGGAAAAAGAGTTCGATTTTTCGCGCGGAGTGGCTTATGTCGCCACGCGCAACGGCAATAAATTTTCCAAAAAAGATTCCAAATATATAAAAGACCTTACCGAAAATATAGAAAAAGGCGACCTCGCGGGCGCGTATGCCGACAATAAATATTTCAAATACCACTGCGAGGCTTACGGCGCGGTACTCGACGGTTTCGTCGGCGAGTATACCGACCGCGGCGGCGAAAAGAAATTCGGCATGAAAGCGTATTTCCCGATAGCCGCGGGACACTGGTACAATCACTACGACGATTTCGGAAACAGCCGCAGTTTCGGTTTCAAGCGCAAACACCTCGGGCATGACATAATGGGCAGCGTGGGCGCGCCGATAGTTGCCGTCGAGGAGGGCATAGTGACCGAACTGGGCTGGAACCGCTACGGCGGCTGGCGCGTCGGAATAACCTCGCTCGATTCCAAACGCTACTATTATTACGCGCACCTGCGCAAGGGCAAACCGTTTGCCGAGGGACTGGAAAAGGGCGCGCATATAGACGCGGGACAGTTAATAGGCTATCTCGGTATGACGGGCTACTCCGACAAAGAGGACGTCAACCTTAAAAACTGCGCGCCTCATCTTCACTTCGGCATGCAGATAATATTCGACGAATCCCAAAAAGACGGCAACGGCGAAATTTGGATAGATGTATACAATATATGCCGTTTCCTTTCCCGCCACCGCTCCGACGGCGTATAAACGTCGTCATGCTGCGTTAAACGGATTTTTTCTCGGGGTCATTTACGGGGGTGTAAACTCGCCCACGAAAAAATCCGTATGCCTTGCCTGACTCGTTTCTCCGCCGTCTTGCTTGACGGCGTATAAACGTCGCATTGCGGCGTTATACTGCGCGCCGCCTCGGTCACGTACGGGGGTGTACGCTCCCGTCGTCGGTGCTCGTATGCCTTGCACTGCTTGTTTATCTGCCGTCGGTCGCCGTACAATTATTAAATGTCACTCCTCTTTTTTGTCCTCAGCCGAGCAACAGACGACGGAATCTCGGTTCTGTCTTTTTTGTCATTGTTTAAAAAATCGAAAATTCTTTGCATAAAAACCGTTTTTGCGAAAAATACTACCGTTACAATAAACCCTGAAAGGAGATTTTTCACATGAACGTAATGCTTAACGAAACACCTATGCCGCTTCCCGAACTCGAAGAAACGTCCGCGCAGATTCAGGTACGCTTTCTCGATGCGGAGCAGGCGCCCTTTTACGGCATAGAAGACGAAACGCCCGACGGAGAAATCAAGCACAAACCCAAGCTTCCGCCGCGCAGACCGCAGCCCAAAGACGGCGCGACCGAAGTGGACGACGTGAAGGCTCGCTACGAGTCCATGAAAAAACAGCTCGACGAAAACTTCAAAGTCATGTTCGAACTCAAACGCGAACTCGACGCGGCGCAAAACCGTATGTCCTCCAAATGGGAAGAATATTACGCTTTGCAGCAGCAGTACAACAAGCAGCTTCAAAAGATAGTCGCGGCGTGGGTAACGGATACGCTGTATTGAAAATACAAAGCCGATTTGCTTGCTAAAAGAAAGGAAATCATATATAATAGAGAGCGAGAGAAATTTTGCTCTCTGTTATTTTTTTATGAGCAAAGACGGGAGGTCTTGTCGATATGAAACTCGGAGTGGTCGGTCTGCCCAACGTAGGCAAAAGCACGCTGTTCAACGCTATAACCGAAGCGGGCGCGGAGTGTGCGAATTATCCGTTCTGCACCATAGAACCCAATGTCGGAATGGTGGCTGTTCCCGACGAGCGCCTGGACGTTTTGGGCAGGCTTTACAATACCAAAAAGATAACTCCCGCGGTTTTGGAATTTGTCGACATCGCGGGTCTTGTCAAAGGCGCGAGCGCGGGGGAGGGACTCGGCAACAAGTTTCTTTCGCACATCAGGGAAGTGGACGCGATAGTCCACGTCGTGCGCTGTTTCGACGACCCCAATATCATACACGTCGACGGCAGCGTCAATCCTCTGCGCGACATAGATACGATAAATCTCGAACTTATACTGGCGGACATGGAAACCGTCAAAAAACGCCTTGACAAAGCCGAAAAACTTGTCAAGACGGGCGAGAAGAAATACGCCGAGGAAGCGGCGGTATGCAAAAAGATATACGACACGCTGGAAAGCGGCAAGTGCGCGCGCACGCTTGCGCTCACGGACGGCGAAAAAGAACTCGTGCGCGACTTCTTCCTGCTTACGGCAAAACCCGTGATATACTGCGCAAATATTTTCGAAAGCGACATCGGCTGTTCGGACAACGACCACGTCAAAGCGGTCAAAGCGTTTGCCGCCGAGGAACACAGCGCGGTAATAGTCATCTGCGCCAAAGTCGAGGAGGAAATTTCCCGCCTGCCGAAAGACGAGCGCGGCATGTTCCTCGAAGAGCTCGGACTCGGCGAGAGCGGACTTGCGCGCATAGTGAAAACCGGTTACGACCTTCTCGGACTCATGAGCTATCTTACCGCAGGCGAAAAAGAGGTCCGCGCCTGGACGGTCGAGAAGGGCACGAAAGCGCCGCAGGCAGCAGGAAAAATCCACAGCGATTTCGAAAAAGGATTCATCCGCGCAGAAATAGTTTCCTACGACGACCTCGTATCCCTCGGCAGTTTCAACGCCGCCAAGGAAAAAGGCAAGGTCCGCAGCGAGGGCAAAGAGTATGTTATGAGGGACGGGGACGTCGTTCTGTTCCGTTTCAATGTCTGACACGAGGATAAAAAAGTCATGGATTTCAAAAAAATCATAGCCGATTCGCTCAAATGCGATTTCATTTCCGCCGACGAGGCGTATTCGCTTTTGGGTCTGCCCGCCAATCCGCAGATGGGCGACTATTGTCTGCCGTGTTTCAAATTCGCTAAGGTTTTGAAAACCTCTCCGCAAGCGATTGCCGAGCAGGTAGCCAAAAGCGTTCAAAGCGAAAACTTCACCGTACAAGTCGTGGGCGGATACGTCAATTTCCGCCTGGACAGGACGTTTCTCGCGAAAAGCGTGCTTTCGGATAAGTCTTATGACGGCGAAACTTTTCCCGAGGCAAAGCCGAACGGAAAAACGGTATGTATCGACTATTCGTCGGTCAACATAGCAAAGCCGTTTCACATCGGACATCTGCTCACCACCGCGATAGGCGGCAGTCTGTACCGCATATATAAACGTCTCGGCTACAATGTCGTAGGCATAAATCATCTCGGGGACTGGGGTACTCAGTTCGGAAAAATGATTGTCGCGTTCAAGAAATGGGGCGACAAAGCGGACGTGGAAAAACGCGGAGTCAATGCGCTCGTCGAGCTTTACGTGCGTTTCCATAAGGAAGCCGAAGCCGACCCCGCGCTCGACGGCGAAGCGCGCGCCTGGTTCAAAAAGATAGAGGACGGCGACGTCGAGGCTACGCGGCTGTTCTCATATTTCAAAAACGTCACGCTCGAAGAAGTCAAGCGCGTCTACAAACGCCTCGGTATAGAGTTCGACAGTTACAACGGCGAAAGCTTCTACAACGACAAGCTTTCCGATGTGGTTAAACTGCTCGAACAAAAAAAACTGCTCACCGAAAGCGACGGGGCAAAGGTGGTCGACTTGTCCGACTTCGATATGCCGCCGTGTCTTATTCTAAAATCGGACGGCGCGTCGCTGTACGCCACGCGCGATTTGGCTGCGGCTATCTACCGCAAAAACACTTACGGCTTCGACAAAAATCTCTATGTCGTGGCTTATCAGCAGAATCTCCACTTCAAACAGGTTTTCAAAGTCCTCGAGCTCATGGGCTGCGATTTCGCAAAAGACTGCGTGCACGTGCCGTTCGGCATGGTATCTTTGGAAGGCGGCGGCAGTCTTTCCACGCGCAGCGGCAACGTGGTCTATCTTTCCGACGTGCTCGACACGGCGGTTAAAAAGGCGAGGGCGGTCATAGAAGAAAAGAACCCCAAACTTGCCGACAAAGAAAAAACCGCCGAGCAGGTGGGCGTCGGCGCGGTACTTTTTATGGCATTGTCGACTTCGCGTATCAAGGACCTCGTTTTCTCTTACGACAAGGCGCTTTCCTTCGACGGAGAAACGGCGCCGTACTTGCAGTACACTCACGCGCGCTGCCGTTCGGTCCTCGAAAAGTGCGGCGCGGCGGATTTGAAAGATATAGATTATTCGCTGCTTACGGGCGACGCCGAAGCTGCGGTAATAACTCTTTTAAACAGATACGGCGCGGTTATAAACGACGCCGCGCAGAAGTACGAGCCGAGCATTCTTTCGAAATATCTCATAGACCTTGCGCAAAGTTACAACGCATTCTACGTTTCCAACCGTATAGCAGGCGAAGACGCGGCGCTCATGAAAGCCCGTCTTAAACTCAGCGAGGCTGTGCGCAAGACATTGAAGGACGGACTGAATCTGCTGCTCATATCCGCGCCCGCAAAGATGTGACGAATCAGAACGAAGTGTTCGTGTTCGTTCCGGGGCATCCGCAGCGGCTGTTTTGATTGTTGGCGCAATTGCAGCCCGAATTGTTATTGCCGGCAGAATTGCACGATGATGCCAAAAGGGCGGCGATAACGGCGTCGTTTATCGAAGAAAAATCGCCGGTATCGCTGTTATTGGTAAGCAGAAGAACTATCATAAGCAAGCGGAATATATCGTCGGACGGCATAAACGCGAAACCTCCCTATAATACGGTTTTATTAGATTATATGCTACAAAAGTCGACATTGTGACGGTGTTGACTTTTTCTTTTGTTTAATTTAGAATGGATATATGGAAGATAAAATTCTACTCGATTACAAAACGCGCAGTCTGGTGCGGCAGTACGATATGCGCGGCGGCAACTTGCAGTCGCTTGCGGACTTTTTCGGCGCGCTGTCGGATTCGACCCGCATACGTATCGTATCCGCGCTCAGCATATCCGAAATGTGCGTCGGCGATTTAAGCAAACTTCTCGAAATAAACCAAACCACGGTGTCGCATCAGCTCAAATCCCTGCGCGTGCTCGGCATAGTCGACTACTACCGTCAGGGCAAAATCGTTTTCTACTACATAAAGAACAAATCCGTGCTCGACCTTCTTTCCGACGCTGCCGATTGCATTTAACCGCCGCTGCTCACGCCGCCGTTTCATTTTTACATATATTCCTTTTACGCTTTATATACAGCCGCTTCATTGACATACAGCCACGTCAATTTTACATAAGTCATTTCGTTTATTTCTTTTTTTGTCATTTCGAGCGCAGCCGAGAAATCCCATCCTTAATAGAACACACATGCGCATTTGCGCAGATGTGAACATGGGGAAAGCGCGCAAAACGTAAAAAGGGCAGGGAAGCGGACGCAGAAAAGCAGTTGCTTTTTGCGCTCTTTTGTGCTACAATAATTTCGGAGGCACAAGCATGACAGTCATAGGAAACAAATGGGACGAAATTCTCGCCGAGCAGTACGCTCTGCCCTATTTCGAAACACTCATGGAAAAAATCAAAGCGGAATATAAATCGTTTACCGTATTTCCGCCGTTCGACCTTATTTTCGCCGCTCTCAAAACAGTAGACTACGACAAGGTGAAAGTCGTCATACTCGGACAAGACCCTTACCACGGCGACGGTCAGGCAAACGGCATGGCTTTCGCCGTAAACGACGGTATCGAGTTCCCTCCGTCGCTCAAAAACATCTACGCCGAAATCGAGAGCGACCTCGGCGTCAAAATGCCCAAGTGCGGCACGCTGCTGGGTTGGGCGAAACAGGGCGTACTGCTGCTTAACACCGTGCTTACGGTGCGGCGCGGTATACCGCAGTCCCACGCCGAACTCGGCTGGAAGATGTTTACCGACGCAGTGATAGACGCAATCAACCGCCGTGCTCAGCCGGCGGCATTCATACTGTGGGGCTCGAACGCTATTTCCAAACGGCAGCTTATAGACGAGCGTCACTTTGTCGTGACTTCGCCGCATCCCAGTCCGCTTTCGGCATACCGCGGCTTTTTCGGGTCGAAACCGTTTTCC
This sequence comes from Clostridia bacterium, assembly GCA_022793815.1. Classification (GTDB taxonomy): domain Bacteria; phylum Bacillota; class Clostridia; order Christensenellales; family Pumilibacteraceae; genus MGBC157735. The sequence continues at coordinate 89,219 of JAAWDP010000009.1, forward strand.
GCGGTCAACGGCTTTCTTCGCTCGCAGGGCATGCGCGCGATAGACTGGGCAAACGTCGACGGGCGCGAGTATGCAAGCTATTACAACTATCCGAAAGGCTCGATAAAAAGGTGCTGATTTTCAAATAAACCGAAAAGGGACGGTCGTGCACAGCCGCCCCTTTTTCTTTGCCGTTTTTGCGGAAAAGACGCGAAACCTCCGAGTACCCGTTTTTTTCGCAGTAAGAGCGAAATGCTCGGGTACTTCGACGGTTTCGACACGGTTGTCGAAATCCGCATAATACTTTTCTAATTCGACATCGGCTGTCGAAACCCATGCAAACAAATTCCGACCCGCCGTCTTTTTCTTTTTAAATACCGTATTTCACTACCCGAATGGTGCCGCATTTTCGCGTGTTTACAAATTCCACAAGACGGTGCATCTTGTCGCCGCCTATCGCGACCTCCACGCATTCGTCGCTTTTTTCGTAGCCTTCGGGCGCGCAGACTTCTTTGAGAATGTATTTGCCGCAAGGCAGATTCTCAAACAGCAATTCTCCGCTTTCGTCCGTCACCGCACACGCGATTTCGTTTCCGCATTCGTCGCAGAGCACGAATTTTGCTCCGCACAGTCTTTTTCCTTCGCACATAATAAAACTCCTTTTTCCTTACGTATGTTTTTTTGCGCATACTTTTTTGCAAAAAATCCGTCCCACCTACAAACAATATATTTACAAAAGCTCAAACATGTGATATAATTGCAGTAATGGAAAATCGTAACGTAGCCGACAACAGAAAATCGAATTTCCGCTTTATCGTCACCGCGGTTTTATGCGCGGTTTCGATAGCGTGTTTTATTGCGTGCATCGTTGTCGCGTCTGTCGCAATAGCAAAACTCGACGGCGGCAAGACGCCCGTCGGCACGGATAAAGACTGCGCCTTCGAAACACTGTACGAAACCTATAAATACAATGCGGTGGAACTGCGCGTCGGCGACACATACGGAACGGGTTTTGTGTACGGCGTAGACGGCGGCGAGATGTATCTGTTTACAAACTACCATGTATCGGGCGGCGATGTCGGTCGTGTGCAGGCGCGCTTTTACGGCACAAACGAATACGCGCATTACGAAACGACGCTTGTCGGAAAGCATGAAAAGTACGATGTCGCGCTTTTGAAAATTCAAAAGTTCCCTAAAAATCCGTATGTCGATTTGCGCAAAGACGGACTTGTCGCCGGGAAAGCGGCAGTGGGAAAGGAGATACTTTGCCTCGGAAATAATCTCGGACGCGGCATACAGGCGCAAAACGGCATAATTTCCGCGGACAGTTACGTGACCGACCCGCTCGGCGGCAGTCTGAGCGGAACCGATGTAATCGCTGTGATAAGCGTGTGCGCGCCGCTCAATTCGGGAAACTCGGGCGCGGCGGTTTACGATTCCGACGGCAAACTCGTCGGCATGAACAGCTGGCGCGCCGTAAAAAATGCGGCAGGCGAAGCGGTGGACGGCACGTGCTATCTGACCCCGGCAACCGTCATGGCGGCAATGTACGAAAACTTCGTCGGCAATGCGGCGACCGAGTGGGGCGGCTTTCCCTATGTTACTATGAATACCGGCAATTACGGCGCGCTCTACATTCACGATATCGGAGCGGAACTCGCGTTTAAGAATTTCGAGCTGACCGTTACCGTAAAAACATATGATTTGACCGTGCCGCTCGAAGACGGGGACGTAATAACCGAATTCGGCGATGTCGAAGTGAAACCCTGCAACTTCCCGTCGCTAATCGGCGAACTGTTTAAATATTCCGTCCGCGGCAAGGGCAAACCTCTTCGAATTTCCGTCAAGCGCGGCGGCAGGGATTATGTTTTCGAAATCGGTAAATTAAAGAGGTTGGCGGCGTGAAGAACTCGGCGAAAAAACTTATTACCGCGTTCCTGTCCGCGCTGCTTATCTGCGTGTCGCTGACGTATTTCGGCTGCGGCAGCAGAGATTACAAAGCCACGCCCGTACATCTGATAAGCGAAAGCGAAGCGGAGCAAAACCCCGTTCGTCCTATAGACGGCAGGGATGAGCGCACAGTCGTCGGAAACGACGCGCTCGAAAGACAGACGTCGCTGCTGCAAATCGTAAAAAGCGGATTCAAACCCGTTTTCGAAAGCGACAGCGAAACCAAGACCGTTTACGAAACGGCGGTTAATATTTTAAACCGCTATATTAAAAATTCTTTTGACGAGTTCGAACGCGTTCACGCCATTCACGACTACCTTGCGTCCGCCGTCGTTTACGACGTAGCGCTTTACAACGAGTATCTTTCGGGCATAAACGTCGGAAAGGAGCACGACTCTTTCAACCTCTTCGGCGCAATCGTTTCGAAAAAAGCCGTGTGCGACGGCATAAGCAAAGCGTTTTCGCTGATGTGCGCAATCGAGGGCATAGAAAGCGCATTGATATACGGCGAGTATACCACGGAAGGCGGCGTAGCCGCGCACGTGTGGAACAAGGTCAAAGTAGACGGAAACTGGTATAACGCGGACGTAACGCTCGACACGGCGCGCGTGGACATTGCAGGCGAGCAGCGCCGCTATGTACACCACGGTTTCTTTTTAATCAGCGACCGCCGTAATGAAGCGGAAACATTCGGGGCGCACCGCGCCGACCCCGATTACGAAGTCAATCCCGTAAACGAAGCCACGCCCGACGAAGGCTACGGCGCATACGAGTCAATGTATATAGACGCGGGCGGCGAAAGCCATTGCGCGGCGCTGAGGAGCGAGGAGGAACTTACCGCGCTTCTGCGTTCTGTCGGAAAAGCCAAAAAGCAGGTTGCCGCGCTGGATATCCAGCTTTGTTTCGAGGGCGTAAACGAGGACAGAATAGGCGCGTTCGATTACTATTTGAAAACCGCGCTCGCCGAGGTCAGAAACACCGACTTTCCGTTCGACCCGGGCAAAGGGATAAGACCGTACGTGCAGTACCCCGACGGAGTGATACTGCTGTTCATATATCGGTAAAATATTTTTTAAGGAGATTGGAAAAATGTACGAAAAAATTGTCGACATGCTGTCGGACTATTTGAAGGTGGACAAAAGCAAGATAACGCGCGACACCGACATCAAAAAAGACCTTAAAGCGGATTCGCTTCTCGTAGTGGAAATGCTGTTTGCGCTCGAAGACGAAACGGGCATAACCATTCCCGACGAAATGGTCGAGCAGCTCACAAACGTCGGCGCGCTCACCGATTACATCGAAGCCAACATGCAAAAGTAAAATGGAGTTTTCGTTTCTCCGTATTTCGGGAGAAGATTTCGGAAAACAATTGCGCGCTTATGCGCCGAACGATACTGTCGGCGCATATTTGTCGCGCTCGGAATACGACGCTTACGCCGTTATGCTCGGCGCGGACAGAGTGGGAACATTAAAGACGTCGGACGGCGTTTTATCCGCTTTTTTCACGTCGGACAACCGCACGGATGCGGCTCGGCACGCTTTTGCCGCGGCGGTTAAAACTCTCAAAATACACAGTGCGCGCGTAATCACGGCAGACTCTCGGTTTCTCTCGCTGTGTCTGGGAATGTCGGACGACATCGAAACCGAAACGTGTCTGTATGCGCTCACCGCGCCGCGAACATATCCGTATATTCCTCTGCGTCCGGCGCTGTCGCCGAACGATTTGCCGTCCGCAGCGCCGGCGTGCGAACTCGGCGGCGAAATGCTGAAAGACCTTATCCGCCGTCGGGCGGTATATGTCGGAGAAGAGTGCTTTTGTATCGCCGATGCCTGCGACGGCTACGGAGCGGCGTTTATAAGCGCGCTCGCTCCCGACGACAGCGCCGTTTCCGCACTGCTCTGCCGAATGGGAATGTTCTGCCGCGACTGCAATATGCTTGCGCTCTCGCTCTGCCGAGAGTCCGCGTCCGCGCCGCTCGAAACCGCGGGTTTTGCCTGCACCGAGCGTGTGCTGCGCGTCCGCTTTAAATAAATTGTTTTTCGGATAAAATAAAAAGACCCTGCGCCGAGCGCAAGGTCTTTTTATTATTGTTTGGCAAGCCGCCGTTATTGCAGATAGCCGTCTACTTCGGAAGTGTCTATTATCGCCGTCGTACCTATTTCGCTGAGTTCGAGGACAGCGGTTTTCAAGGTCGGTTTCGCCGTTGTGCTTGCAGTTCTGGAATAGTACGAATACTCTATTTTCGTTACATAATTACCCGTGACGGTTACGGTAACGGAATAAGGATAGGCGTCGGGGCTGTCGGTTATTACGACATAGGTGTTTGTCAGCTCGACGGCTTTGAAAATGCTGTTGAGTTTCGCTGCCGTAGCCGAATCGAGCGAGTCGCTTCCCGTCAATACGTATACGTTTTGTTCTGTTTCGGCAAACAGACTTGCGTCCAGCGAAAAAATCAAATCAATGCGGGGCAATCTCTGCCATGAGGTGGAAGAAGATACCGTGTTATCCGACTTTTTGATTCTCGCGCGTTTGAAAGTCGTCGCAGACAAAACTTTCACATACTCTTTGTAGTTTACGTTTTCGAAATAGTAAAGGTCGCCGTTTCTCGAAAACGGACCTGCGGTATAAGATGTTGTTCCCGTTCCGGAAAGCGCTATCGTCGCATTCGTATAATCTTTCGCAAATATTTCCGCAAAGGTTTCGGACGTGGTCTGCTTCTCGTTTACGGTTATTGCAGCCGTTTCGGTGTGCGTCTGCCCGTTCCAGTCGGTGTAAGAAAGGGTGAGGGTGTAAACTCCCGCGACTGCGGGCGCGGATACGTTCAGCGTTCCGAAATCAATCATGTCCTTCGTAACCGTTACGTTTCTTCCGTCTGCGGAAACGGCGAACAGCGCAAGCAAATCTTTTTCGTCAAGCGTGTCGCCTTCGGTGTATTCCTTGTCTTTTGCCGTTATCGCAACTTCGACGGCGGGCAGGTTATTCGGTTTTTCGATTTTCGTAGTGCCTACTGCCGTAAAAGTCTGATAAAAAGTAATGGTGCTGCCGCTGTACGAATTTGTCAATTCGCCGCCGAGTGCGGAAATTTTGCCGTCGGCGATTTCCGCGTAAAGGCTCTTGTAATTTCCCATCGTGCCGAACAGCGCATATTCGACCGCCGTAAATCCTTCGTCGTACACAAAATATTTGCCGTCGACATATCCGAAGTCGTCGGCGGAAAGCATGCTTGTTTTCATGGAAAGCACTATACCGTCGAACGAAACAAGATTACTTTTTTTCCATTCGCCGCCGTCCTTGTAATAACCTGCGAGCAGCGAACCCGAAGCGTCGTATACGATGTATCTTTCGGGGTCAATCACGCTTACGGGTACAGTCACGTTATGCGCCGCCTCGGCGGTGCGGTAATAGGTGGTTGTGTACGAAACAGTATTGTCGTCCTCGGTTTCCGTAACCGTGCGCACGGACGTGTAGTTTGAATAATCCGCATTCAGCGCCATAGCAATCGCGGCGTTCAAATCGTTTTCGCTCAGCCATTTCGCGGTCAAAACCACGTCTTGCTTTACGGTGGCGGAAAAGTCGAACTTTTCGTCGCCGTTATACCAGCCGTCGAATATGTAGTTTTCTCTCTTCGGGTCGTCGGGCTTTTCGACGGCGGTGTCGTAAGCCACGCTTTTTACTTCGTCGTTTTCGCCTTCGCTCTTAAATGTCACTTTAACGTATTTTGTGTCCCACTTGGCGCGCAGAACTATGTCGGCAGTGACCGCGCTGTCGAAAGAGTAGGGGGTGTCGCCGAGATACCAGCCGCCGAACACGAAACCCTCCCTTACGGGGTCGGCGGGTTTTTCGGCTTTGCCGCCCTCACCGACGGTTTGAGAGGCTATCTGTCCCCCCCCCGCGCAATCGAACGAAACCGTGTAGGTTTTGCCGCATGCCGCGAAAGAAAGTACGCCCAGCGCAAGCACGCAGGCAAGAACAGTTGCAATTGCGGATTTCTTTTTCATAATTTTTTTTACCTCCTCTAAGGTATTTCGGTTATTTTACCACATTTTGCCGCTTTCGTCAAGTAAATCGATAAAGAGCCGCTCCGTTCGGACGCTTGATTTGTCTTAAACGGTTGATTTTTTCCTTTGTTTCGTGTACAATAGTTTTATATTCAACGGCAAGTCAAAGCGGAGGCGTCTATGCAAAAAGTCGCGAGATTCATAGTCGAAAAACGGATACTGTTTTTCATCCTGTTTGCGGCTCTTGTAGTCTACTCCGTTTTTTCCATTCCCAAAGTCGGAATCGAATATTCCATAACGTCGTATCTTCCGAAAGATACGGATACTGCCAAGGCTCTGGAAATAATGGAGGACGAGTTTGTCACCTACGGCGCGGCGAAAATAATGATACGCAACATAACATACGAGCGTGCCGAGGCCTTGCACGACGAAATAGCCGAATACGAGGGAGTAAAGAGTTTCGAATTTAACGACGGCGAGGACTGCTATAAAAACAGCTGTGCGCTGTTTAATATCACGTTCACGGGCGACGGCGACGACCCCGTGTCCCGCGCCGCATTCGAGAGAATAAAGACGCGGCTGAAAGACTGCGATTTCGTAGTGCCTACGCCGCTGTACGAATCCTTTGCGGACGAGTTGGCAAAGGACATGGTGATAATACTGCTTATAGCCGCCGCGGTCATTGCGCTCGTGCTTATGCTGACGTCCAAAAGTTTTGCCGAGATTTTGGTTTTTCCGATAGTATTCGTCGTATCCGCCGTGCTGAATATGGGAACAAACTATTGGCTCGGCACCATTTCCTTCGTGTCCAATTCCGTCTGCATAGTGTTGCAGCTTGCACTCGCGATAGACTATGCGATAATACTGTGTCACCGCTTCACCGAAGAAAAAGAAAAGAATACGTCGTCTGCGGCGGACGCCATGACTGCGGCGCTCGCAAAGTCCATTCCCGAAATATCCTCGTCGTCGCTTACTACCGTGTCTGGACTGGTCGCGCTCATGTTCATGCAGCTGCGGCTGGGATACGACCTCGGAATGGTGCTTGCAAAAAGCATAGTCTGTTCTCTTCTCACTGTGTTTCTTTTAATGCCGGGATTGCTCATGATATTTTCCAAACTTATGGACAAATCGCGTCACAAAAGTTTCATTCCCAAAATAAACTTTTTGGGCAAGGGCATAGTCAAAATCCGCTACATACTGCTGCCCGTATTTTTGGCGCTTTTTTCCGTCGCGGCGTTTTTCAGTCAGCAGATAACTTACGTTTATTCCGAAAACGCGATAGATACTTCGCGTCCCACAGCCACCATGCAGGCGGTGCGCGATACGCAGCAGGTGTTCGGTTACGACAATATGTTTGTTATTCTGGTGCCGAAAGGCGACTATGAAAGCGAACGCCTCGTGCTTGACAGCGTGGAAAGCGAAGAAATGATTTCTTCCGCACTCGGCATAGCCAATATAGAAATAACCGACGGACGCTACCTGTCCGACAGCGTAACGTACCGCGATATTGCCGACATGCTCGACATACGCGAGCAGGACGCGCGCACCGTTATGTATCTGTACGCGATAGCGGTCGGCGATTATTGGGCGGCGGCAGGCGCGGACAGAATAGAGGAATATTCCGTTACGGTTATAGAAATGCTCGACTTCGTTTTCGACCACGACGAATATTTGGATTTGTCGGATAAGGATAGGGCGGACTTCGATAAAATAAAGGAAACGCTGAAAGACGGCGAAGCCCAGCTAATCGGCGAAAATTATACGCGGCTGATATTCAATATAGACGGAGCGGTGGAAAGCAAGGAAACTTTCGCGCTCATAGAAAGACTTATCCCGGCCGTCAAGGAAATCTATCCCGACGCCATTTTCGCGGGCGAGAGCATGAGCGCATACGATTTAAACGATTCTTTCATAGCCGACAATCTGCTGATAAGTCTGCTTACCGTGGCGTTCATTTATTTGATACTAATGTTCACGTTCCGCTCCTGGGGCATACCCGCGGTGCTCGTGCTTGTCATACAGGGCGCAATATTCCTCAATTTTGCCTATCCCGTGCTCATGGGGTCCAATCTGTTCTTCTTCGTATACCTTATCGGAAGCGCCATTCAAATGGGTGCGACGATAGATTACGCGATAGTTATTACCAACCGATACCGCACATTGCGGACAGAGGGCATAGACAAAAAAACCGCAATAGCCGAAACGCTTTCGCAAAGTTTTCCCACGGTATTTACGTCGGGTTCGATTATGAGCGTGGCGGCGTTTTTGATAGGATTCATTTCAAGCGAACCGCTCATAGCGTCGATAGGGCTGTGCTTGGGGCGCGGCACTCTCATATCCATCGCCTGCGTAATGACTGCGCTTCCCGCGCTGCTTTACGTGTTCGATAAACCTCTGGAAAAGACGGTGTTCAAAAAGCGTAAGAAAAAAGAGAAACTCAAAAAGCAAACGGTATGGGCGCGCGCTCTCGCCGCGCTGGAATCCATGAAAAACGCAGCGTCGGCGGCAGGCGCGCCGCAGGGACAGCCGCCGCCTCTGCCCGAAAGCGCAAACGATTCGGAGGAAAGCAAAGGCGGCGAAAAGGAGGAGACGCGTCAATGAACAAAGATACGGGAAAAAGAATACGCATAAATCTGCTTACGGGAGTCCTCACCGTTCTTTTGACGCTCGTGCTTTCGGCATGCGCGCTCGCAAGCATGAAAATAGCGTTTGCCGAGGGCGTCAACTATTATATATGCTATGAGAGCGACGGCTACCGCGTGCGCGCGGCAAACGTCATGACTTTAAAGACGGCACACTACGAGATTTCCCCGACGCTCGAACGCGGCGACAAATTCATGGTGTCCGACGGAGCAGGCAGAATGTGGGGCGCGTCGCACGGCGGCGCGGTTGCCGTTACCGAAAGCGGCAGACGTCGCTATACGGTGCGTTTCAACCCCGACGCGCCATACGAAAACGGCTCGCATATTTTTTTGGACGACTACACGCCTGCCGTATATAAACTTACGGTGGACGGCGCGTCCGCAGGCGAAATGAAATATCTCACGGCAAACCCTCTGCGCGAAGAATATTACTTTTACGTTACGCTGTCGGGCGGCGAGCAAATAACCGTAATAGGCGACGGCGGCGAAATCTACGGCGAAAACGGCTTGAACGAACCCGCTTTTTCCGTGCCGCTCGGCGGAGAATACCGCTTTGCGTTCACCGCCGACGAAGACAATCTTTTCGGCGACGGTAAATATATCGAAATGACCGAAATGAAATCGCTGTACCTGCTTTGCTCCGCCAACGATTTTGCCGAGGACGAAAACTACCGGCTCACGCGCGACGAGTCAGTGCCGTTCGAACAGTACAAGACGGACTTGACCGTGCCGCAAAAGGATTCCGAACTTCAATACGCGATACTGGACGCAGGAGACGGCGAACGCTATAAGCCGAGCGAAAGCGGAAAAATAACGGTCAAAGACAAGGGCGACTACGACGTGCTGTATTCGCCCGACATAGTGTATAGCGCAAGCGGCGATTTTTCCGCGCATACAACGCTGCGCCGCAAGGAAAAGTACTATGACGGCTGGTTTGTACTCGGCGACTTCAACGGCTACACATATCTCGAAAACGAGGAGTTTTCCCGCCTTTACGAACTGACGAAAGACGATTCGCAAACCTCTTACGACGAGTATACTCTTACGCTGAAAATATCTCCGTCCGAGCTGTCGCGCTTCGGCGGCAGGGTGGAGTTTTACATTACCGACGGCGCGTCGATATACCGCAAGCCGAACGGCGACGACATAGGTATAGAACTCGACGGCGAGTACGAAATCAAATTTTCACCGACGCACGACTACGGCAGGGGCTACCGCTACCGTTACGAGCGCAAAGCGGATTCGGCGCTCGGGCAAACAATAACCATTTCCGACGAAGCGGAATTTGCGGCGTTTCTCGCGCTCTGCACCTCGCCCGAAAACACGCTTAACAAAACTTTCGTGCTCACGCGCGATATTGACATGAGAGGTTTAAATTACGAAAGCGCGCTCATTTTCGCAGGGGAATTAGACGGCATGTACCGCACCGTCAAAGGCATAAACAAAGGCGCGTTTCTGTTCCGAGAACTGACCGAGAACGCACGCGTAAGACGCACGCTGTTCGAGGTCGACTTGTCATCGGACAAACGTGGCTGTGCGCTTATAGGTACGAATAACGGCGCCGTCGAGGAAATCACGGTCGGCGGCAGAATAAAAGGCGACTCCTACGTTGCCGCAATCGCCGCAACCAACGCTTCGGGCGCAACGGTAAAAAACTGCGTTTGCAATGCGTCCGTCACGGGCGTCATGAACGTCGGAGCAATAGCAGGATTCAATGCCGGCGAGTTGAGCGGCTGTATAAACAGCGGCTCGATAAATACGTCATCGCTTTCCGCATCGGATGCGCGCAGTATGCTCAATATCGGCGGCATTGCGGGGTACTCTACGGGCAATATTCTCGCATGTGTCAACCGCGGCAAAGTCGGTGCGCGTCAGGGCAGATATCTCGGAGGTATAGTCGGACTTACAAGCGGCGGACTGTTCGCATGCGTCAACGAGGGCGAAATAAACGCCGCTTCCTACGGCGGCGGAATAGTCGGTTATTACGGCAGATTTTCTTCCGACGGCGGCACAAGCGGCGGCATAGGCGACTATCTTACAGGCGGCAGATTCGAACAGTGGCTGGACGAATATTTCGGTTCGGACAGCGGCTCTTTCGAGGAGAGTGCCGACAGCGGCGTGCACGAAATCTATTATTGCATAAACTACTCGGACGTGAGCGGCGACGCCTATGTCGGCGGCATAGCCGGACATGCGGGCGCACTCTCGCTTAAAGTCTGCGCGTGCGTCGGCGTCGGAAACGTAAGCGCGCGCAATTCCCATGTCGGCGGCATAGTCGGCGAGGCAGGCGAGTGCGCTGTGTCCGACTGCCTTTCCTACGGCGACGCGGTCATAACTTCCGATACGGATTCGTCGTGCTATGCAGGCGGAATAGTCGGCGAGGGCGGAGCGGCGACGCGTATTCAAAGCTGCCGTTCGTCCTCTTATGTTGCGGCTCGCTCGTATGTCGGCGGAATAGTCGGCTCGCACGGCGGCGTAATCGGCGGCTGTATAAGCGATGCGGCATTGCGCTCGCGCTCGGACGGCGATTACTACGGCATGATTGCAGGCAGCGCAAACGCGGAAAAAGCCGAGTACAACTATTTTCTCGAAAACTCTTGCGGCGGTATAAACGGCGTGTCTTATCTATATGATAACGGCTATGCGGCATGTCCTTTGCAAGCGGACGAATTGATGAGCCAAGGCATGCTTTCGCCATTGCTTGTCGGATTGGATACCGACGATTGGCTGGCAGGCGAAAACGAATCGCGCTATCCCGTGCCGCGCGCGCTTACCGAAAAACGCGAACCCGAAATATATTCGGATAAAGCGGCGTTCGGCTCGGCATACGAAACCGTCGAAGAAAACTGCGCTATCTTATCGGACACCGCAGGCAAACCCACAGTCACGGTCACGTTCTTTGCCTACGATTTCGACGCCGAAAAGTACGAACGGCTCGTAAGTTTCAGACTGCATAAGGGCGAGGGTATTGCGGAAAAAGACGTGCCCGTCCTCGACGAGGAAAGCGGCTGGTTCGTGCGCTGGGAAACCGACGATTTTTCGCGCTTCGACGAAAACACGGAAATAAAAGAACTGTTCGAGAAAGCGCTTACTACGCTCGCATCGGACGAAACGGCGACGCCGCTGATGTTCGTGGAAGGCAAATTTTACGGCGATACCTCTCTCACCGTCGGCTATAACGGCGAATATATGTCGCCGGAGTTTACGCGCGGCGGAGAAAAAATCTCTTACGGAACCGTTACCGTGCGTTACCGCGCGGACAATCTCAAACACGCAAAAGTCCGCCTTGTGCGCGGCGAAGAAATCGTCGAGGCTGAAACGACCGTAAGCGGCGATTATATCTGCTTTACGCTGGAAGAGGGTTGGCAGTTTACCGTCGTCAACGCCGAAACCGACCTTTTGTGGCTTTATATCGTGTCGGCGGCGGCAGGCGGCATGCTTGTCACGACGACAGGATTTATAATCGCAATAGCCGTGCGCCGCGCAAAAAAGAAAAGGGAAACAGCGGATGAAAAACAGTAAAAACAAATCCGATTTCGAAAACAAGCTGCTCGAAGACGTCGAACGGTTCGGCGTCGAAGCCGCTTGGAAAAAAGTCTGCGAAAGCGTGGTGCGCGAAGAGTCGGCGGATACGGATTTCGGCGAACTTTACGAACGCTCGCTTTCGCTTTCGGATAAAGACGGCAAAAAAAGCAGCGGCAGATACTATACGCCGTACGACGTCGCCGCGGTAATGGCGCGCTGGCTGGACGAGTCCGACGGTTATAATGTCTGCGACGTGGCTTGCGGAAGCGGAAACCTTATACTCGCATATCTGGAAATACTGGGGCGCAAACGTGCGGAACAGCTGCTTAAAGACGGCAGGGTATACCTTTACGACAACGACCCGACTGCGCTCGCTATTTGCAGAATGTCGCTTATCCTGCGCTACGGGGAACTTGCGGACAGGGTAAACGTAATTTGCGGCGACTTTCTCGATAAGTCCGTAACCTTGCCGAGCGATTGCAAAGTCATATCCAATCCGCCGTATGCCAAGATAACCGAATTCAAAGACGGGTGGGATAAAACCGAAACCATGCTTTCGGCTAAGGAACTGTTTGCGGCATTTTCCGAAAAGATACTGCGGTCGAGCAAATCCTCCGTCGTAATAACCCCGTTCGGCTTCATCGGCGGCAGAAAATTTTACCCCTTGCGCAAGGAAATGAACCGTCACGGCGGTTTCGTCGTTTCTTTCGACAATGTGCCCGGAAATATTTTTCGCGGACGCAAACACGGCGTGTTCAACACCAACACGGCAAATTCCGTGCGCGCCGCAATAACCGTAACGCGCGAAACTGCGGCTCGCGGCTACCGTTTCACTCCGCTAATCAGATTCAAAACCGAAGAAAGGGAAAGACTGCTCGACTGCCGTGTACTCGAAGGCTTTTTGTCGGATAAGCGCCAAAGCGTAAGCGACGAAAGTCCTGCTTACGCCAAATGCGGAAAAGAACTCGAACCCGTGCTTGCTGCCTGGCAAAATGTCGGTGCGCAGAAGCTTTCCGACCTTCTCGCGCCCGAAGGCGAAGGCAAATACAGACTTTTCGTTCCCAATACCTGCCGCTATTTTACGGTAGCGTCCGAAAGGGAATTGAACCGCAAAGGCAGCATAACGCTTTCATTCGAAGATAAGGAAAAATACGATTACGTTTACTGCCTTATAAATTCGTCGTTCGCTTACTTTCATTGGCGGCTTTACGACGGCGGCATAACCTATCCGAAAAATCTTCTGCTCGATATGCCCGTGTTTTTCTCGGAACTGTCCGCGGCGGATAAGGATTTTTTCCGTCGCATGCGCGAGCAAATGAGCGCGGAGGCAAACGATTTCACCGTCACCAAAAACAACGTCGGCGTGCAGGAAAACATAAAATTTCCGAAAGCCTACCGCGACAGACTCAACGAAAAACTGCTCGCAATTATAGGCGCGCGGCATGGCGCCGCTGTTTTCGATTCCGTTCATTCCTGCTCTGCTTTTTCCGTTTAACCTCAAAAATAATCCCCGAAAACGCTTGACAAACGCCTTGCACGGTGCTAAACTGTATCTATCACACAGACACAGTTTAACTGTGCCGTACTCACAAGGAGGCAGTCAATGGACAGTGAAAGCTATGCTCTCGAAGTGACGGAGCTTGTCAAAGATTACGGGTCTTTCAAACTCGGACCGATAAGTTTCGCTTTGCCGAAAGGGTATATAATGGGGTTTGTCGGACGCAACGGCGCGGGCAAGAGCACCACGCTCAAATGCATAATGCGCTCGGTGGGGCTCGACGGGGGAACGGTAAAAGTTTTCGGCGAGTATGTCGCGGAAAACGAAATAAGGATAAAGGAGAAAATAGCCTTTTCCACGGGTACTTTCGAATCGTTTCCGCGTGCGAAAGCCGACACTCTGGCTAAGGTGTACGCGTCGTTTTATCCCACGTTCGACTTCGGCAAATACGACTCGCTGAAAAAACGCTTTTCGCTCGACGGCAGTAAACGCCTGCGCGAAATGTCGGCAGGCATGCGTGTCAAGTTTTCCGTCGCGCTTGCCATGAGCCACGACGCGCGCCTGTATATTTTCGACGAACCCACAAGCGGACTCGACCCCGTGTCGCGCGACGAAATGCTCGATTTGTTCGCCGAACTGATAGAGGACGGAGAAAAAAGCGTGCTGTTTTCCACGCACATAACAAGCGACCTCGACAAAATAGCGGACTACCTCGCAATCATAGACGACGGCTGCCTGATAGCAAACGGCGAGAAAGACGCCGTGCTTGCCGAGCATACGCTCGTGAGCGGCGCGACGCTGACGGGCGAAATAAAGGATAAAGCGATAGGGTATAAGTCTACGCCGCTCGGATTCACTGCGCTTGTGAAATCGGCGGACTTGCCTTTAAAGGACGCAGAACACACCGCTCGCCCCGACATCGAGCAGTTGATGATTTATTATTCGAAAGGAGGACGCCGAAATGACAACCGCAATTAAGCTCGCAAAAGCGCATCTGAAACTTAACTTTCCCAAACCCATGGCTATATTGTTTTTGATGAGTTTGACCATGCTTGCGCCGCACTATCCGCGCATAGTGTCGGCTATGTTTTTCGTGATGATGATTTCGTCCGCTCTCGGTATAACGCGGGAAACGCGCTCGGAAGAACTGCTTTTGACCCTGCCGGCAAAGCGCAGCGATTTGGTCAAAGGTCAGGCGTTGTTCGTCTTTATCTTGCAATTGGTTTATCTGCTCTGTTGCGCGGCTGCCGCGCTTGCCGCAATGTTCATACCGTTCTACGGCAAAACCGTAGCCGTCGCCCAGCCGGGAATGGTGGGAAACCTCGCATTCTTCGGAGTTGCGCTTGCTGTGTACGGCGCGTTCAACTTCGCCTTTATGCCGCTGTACTATATCAAAAACGGAAAGGTCAGTCCGGCAACTCTGCTCATAGCATGCATAGCCGCGCTTGTCGCCGGATTCGCGGTGTACGGAATTTTCGAACTGCTCGCACAGTTTGTTCCGTCGGTCGGCGCGGTGCTTCGTTCGTTTGACTCCGGTACTCTCGGGTGGCAGCTGCTTGTGCTTTTCGGCGGCGCGGCATTTTACGTCGGAGCAAGCGCGCTCTCGGTTATGCTTGCCGTAAAACGCTACGAACGCGGATAAATAAAACAAAAAAGAGGATATATTGAAAATCATTCTCGACAGCAAAAGCGCACAGCCTCTCAACGAGCAAATCCGTGCGCAGATAATAAGACAGATAGCGGACGGCACGCTGAAAGCGGACGAATGTTTGCCGTCCGTTCGTAATGCCGCGCGTATGCTCGGCGTCGGCGTGATAACCGTCAAAGCCGCTTACGACAAACTCGAAGCCGACGGCTTTATCTATACGCAGGCAGGCAAGGGCTGTTTTGTGGGCGCGCAAAAGGGCAGTTGCGGTGCGGAAGCGCTCGAATCTTTGGCGGCGCAGTCCATGCGTCCGTGCGTCGAACGCCTCAAATCCCTCGGTATCGATTTGCCTGCCGCCGCCGCTCTGCTCGAAACCCTGTATAAAGAATAACCCGTTCGCGCATGTTTGCCGCTATGCAAATCATGCCATGCAAAACAATCTTTTTTCCAAAAATTCTTCGGCATATAAATACGCGCGTTTGACAACCTTTTGTAAAAAGCGTATAATATTTGCGTTATGATTTACGATGCTATTGTAGTAGGAACGGGACATGCAGGCATAGAAGCGTCGCTCGCGCTTGCCCGCACGGGTTTCAAAACGCTGGCGCTCAGCATATCGCTGGACAACGTCGGCTATTTGGCGTGCAACCCGAGCATAGGCGGCACGGCAAAAGGACACCTCGTGCGCGAAATAGACGCGCTCGGCGGCGAAATGGGCAAGGCGGCGGACAGAACGCTTACTCAGCTGCGCATGCTTAACCGCTCGAAAGGTCCGGCGGTGCAAAGTCTGCGCGCGCAGGTGGACAAGTACAAATATCACGCATACATGAAACGCGTGCTCGAACAGCAGGAAAACCTTACTTTGCGTCAGGGCGAAGTCAAAGAGATACTCACAAGCGGCGGAGCGGTGACGGGAGTCGTCACCGAAGTCGGGCTTACGTACAGCGCGCCCGTCGTAATCCTCGCATGCGGCGTATATCTCAAATCCGATATAATCGTCGGCAGCGTGATTCGCGGCAAAGGACCTGCGGGCTTCACTCGCGCCGAATCGCTCAGCGGCGCACTGGAAAAACTCGGCATAGAGCTTCGCAGATTCAAGACGGGTACGCCCGCGCGTATCGACATGCGCACCGTCGACTTCAAAAAACTCGAAGTACAGTACGGCGAGGAGGATATATACTCTTTCTGCGAACTGTCCAAGGGCGTCCGCGCAACCGAGTCGGTCTGCTGGCTCGGCTACACAAACGAACGCACGCACGAAATAATCCGCAAAAACCTCGGCAAAAGCCCGAAATATTCGGGGCTTATCCACGGCGTCGGAGCGCGTTACTGCCCGTCCGTAGAGGATAAAATAGTCCGTTTCGCGGATAAGGAGCGGCACCAGTTTTTCCTCGAACCCGAGGGCTCGGGCACGGTCGAGGGCTATGTGCAGGGACTTTCCACGGGACTGCCCGCCGACGTCCAGCTTGAAATGTACCGCTCGATAGCGGGATTCGAAAAGGTCGAAATCATGCGCGACGCGTATGCGATAGAGTACGACTGCATAGACCCGCTCATGCTCAAACCCACGCTGGAACACAAGGAATTTTCGGGACTGTATTTCGCGGGTCAGATAAACGGCACGTCGGGCTACGAGGAGGCGGCGGCGCAGGGTATACTCGCCGGGCTCAACGCCTCGCTCAAACTCCGTGGCATGCCGCCGCTGGCTGTCACGCGCGACAATTCGTATATAGGCGTGCTTGCCGACGACTTGGTGACCCGCGGAGCGGACGAGCCGTACCGCATGATGACTTCGCGCGCGGAATTTCGTCTTTCGCTCAGACAGGACAACGCCGATTTGCGCCTTACGCCCGAGGGCAAGCGCGCGGGGCTTGTGAATAAACTCCGCTGGACGCACTACCGAAAAAAGGTCGCGGACATAGAGGAAGCAAGGCGGATTTGCTCGCAACCTCTGCCGCAGGATAAAGTAAACAATCTGCTTTGCGCGCTCGGCGAAAGCCCCACGTGCAACCCCATGGACGCCGTTACGCTGTTCCGTCGCACCCCCGTCACGCTCGAAACATTCGAAGAACACTTCGACATACTGCGCGGCATTTCGCCTGCGGCTGTGTTCGACGTCTATGTAAACGCACGTTACGACGGCTACCTCAAACGTCAGGAACGTCTGCGCGGAGAAAGCGCGCGGTGCGAAAAAATGCCGCTGGACATAACCGACTATTCCGCAGTCGAGGGTCTGCGTATGGAAGCGCGCGAAAAACTGAATAAAGTCCGCCCTTCGTCGATAGGGCAGGCGTCGCGTATTTCGGGCGTCACCCCTGCGGATATAAACGTACTCATAATCTACATGGGACGCAAAAACAAAACTTCCTGACTGCGCATATTTTCTTTGAGCAGCGCACATACTGCCTGCATGAAATGTTTTAAATGCGGAAAAGAAATCACCCCCGATACGGCTTATAAATGCTCGGCTTGCGGCAATGACTATTGCCCCGAGTGCGCGGAAAAAGAATGTCTTTGCGATTGCCTCGGCAGTCTTAACATGTACAGTTGAACTGTAAAAACGGTATAGCCGAACTGTAAAAGCGCGGAAAAAGTTTCCGCGCTTTTTGAAAGAGGTTTGTGTTTTTTAAAAAAAATTCGTATTTTTCAACAAGAATTTTTCAAAACCTATTGCAAACACCGTAATAATATGTTATAATATAGCAACGATAACTAAAAAGGCGGTTAAAAGGTGATGAATGTTACAGACGTGCGAATTAAGCTTGTCAAGAAAGACGAGTCTAAATTAAAAGCCGTTGCTTCCATCACGTTTGACGACTGTTTCGTAATTCACGACGTTAAGGTTATCGAGGGTACAGACGATTCTTACTTTATATCTATGCCCAGCAAAAAAACCCCCGATGGCGGATACAAGGACATTGTTCATCCGCTGAATTCTCTTACCAGAGAGTTAATCAAAACGGCAGTGCTCGAAGCATTCGACAAAGCGGAGAAAGAAGCGGAAGCTGCTTGCGAAAAGGAGTAGACGCGCAAAACAGTCCCCGCGCCGAACGAAGCACCGACGAAAAACAAATGAAAAAAGAATCTTTATAACGGGCGCGATTTTGAAAGTGCCATGCTTTTGTTTACCTCCGAAACGGTTTCGGGGGTTTTCTTTTGCCAAAACCGAAACAACAAGCATATACATTATGCATGAGAATTCATTTTATAGGTTGTTTGGGAGTCAGTATGCGCGAGCTCATGCAGCTTCAGCGCGACAGATTAAATACCGTGACGGGGTCTGATATAAACTTGTGCGGACACAAAGCCGAAAACGTGCACGGTGCCGACCTTGTCGTCTACACAAATGCGGTGGGGGAAAACAACGTCGAGCTTGTCGAAGCGCGCCGCCTCAAAATCCCTGCGATAGAACGCGCGCAAATGCTGGGACAGCTTGCCGCAACTTACGGCAGCGTCACCGCAGTCGCAGGCGCTCACGGCAAAACCACCGCGACGGGCATGTGCGCGGCGGCAATGCAGTCGCTTTCGCCCACCGTCCACATAGGCGGAGATTTAAACCCGATAAAGCGCGTATGTCCGCCGTCAAACGTAGGCAAAAGCTTTTTCGTTACCGAAGCTTGCGAATACCGCCGCTCCTTCCTCGAACTCAAACCCACGGTCGGAGCGGTGCTTAACGTCGATTTGGACCATACCGACTATTACCGCGATTTTGCGGACATTCTTTCCGCTTACGACGCGTTTGCAAGCCGCTGTAAAATGCTGCTTGTCAACAGCGACGACCGCGCAAGCATGTACCTCGACGGCAAAGACAAATATATGTTCGGACTCAACTCGCTCGCGTACTTCCGCGGACGCAACCTTTCGTGCGAAAAAGGCAACTGCTATTCCTTCGATTTTTACATAGACGGAGCGAAAGCCTGCCGCGCCCGACTTTTTCAGCCGGGTTTTCACAACGTGTACAATGCGCTTTGCGCTCTTTCGGCGGCAACGTTAAACGGCATTGCTCCTGCCGTCGCGGCGCGCTCTTTGGAATCGTTCGCAGGCGTCAAGCGCCGTTTCGAGCGCGTCGGTTCGCTGTGCGGCGCAACCGTGATAACCGACTACGCCCACCACCCGAAAGAGATACGCGCAACGCTGCTCAACGCGCGTAAGTGCGGACGCGGCAGGCTTTACGCGGTGTTTCAGCCGCATACGTATACGCGCACGCAGAGTTTGCAGAGCGGCTTTGCGAAATCGCTGTCCGAAGCCGATACCGCGCTGATACTTCCGATATATCCCGCGCGCGAACAGCCCGTAAAGGGAGTCAGCGCGCACGGCATAGCGCTCGCCATGCAGCAATCGGGCAGGCATGCCGTGTATACCGACACGTTTTTCGGAGTCAAAGACTACCTTCTTCATAACCTCGACCCCTGCGATACCGTGGTGTTTCTCGGCGCGGGCGATGTCGATTTGCTCGCGCGTTCTTGCGTCGACGGGGTATAGATAAACATAGTCTTGCAGTCATAAACGGCGCTCTGCCGTCATAGAGTATACAGATAAAAATTCGCGGGCGTGTCAAAGCCGTCCGCCGCTCTGTGACAAGGAGGTCGCTATTGAAAAATAAAATGTTCAGGCGCATTGCCGCGCTTTTTGCTCTCGTTCTTTGCACGTCGCTGGTATGCGGCTGCGGCGGGAAGGATTTGGAAAAGATTTCGAAGGGTCTGTCGGTATATACGATAACTGCGGATTTCGACGAAGAAACGCACAGCATAACCGCTTCCCAAAGGGTGCAGTACGTGAATAATTACGACGTCGAACTTTCCTGCGTCGATTTTCACCTCTATCCCGCGGCATACCGCGAGGGCGCGCGCTTTTCCCCGATAGAGCCTAGCGCGCAGACCGCGGCATATCCCACGGGCAAAAACTACGGCGGCATAAAGATTAACTCGGTCAAGGTCGGCGGAGTGGAAAAGGAAATATCCGTCGGCGGCAGCGACTCGGATATATTGTGCGTGCCTCTCAACGACGCGCTTCTTCCGGGCGCAAAAGCCGAAATAGACATCGATTTCGAAGTATCGCTTGCATGTATACGTCACCGCTTGGGCTATTACGGCAAAACCGTGAACCTCGGCAATTTTTACCCGATAGCCTGTATTTGGGAAAACGGCGCGTACAGAAGCGACCCTTATTACGCATGCGGCGACCCGTTTTACAGCGATGTCGCAAACTATAACGTCACCGTTACATATCCCGAAAAATATACCGCCGCACACACGGGCGAGGGGAGCGAAACCGCCGAAAACTCGGTCAAAACGCTCACCGCGTCGGCAAAAGCCGTCCGCGATTTTGCGGTGGTACTCGGCGAATTCGAGTGCGAACAGACCACGGTCGGCGACGTCAGCGTGAAATATTTCCACTACGCCGACGCGGACGCGGCGTCCTCGCTCAAAGCCGCTGCGGACGCATTGAAAACCTTTAACGAAATGTTCGGCGACTATCCTTATTCGACTTACAGCGTCGCACAGACGGCGTTTTTGCAGGGCGGCATGGAATACCCGAATCTTTCTTTCGTGTCCGATGCGCTGTCACGCTCGGTCTACATCGACGCCATTATACACGAAACCGCACATCAGTGGTGGTACGGCGTCGTAGGCAACGACGAAATCAATTCGTCTTGGCTGGACGAAGGACTCACCGAATACGTAACGTCGCTGTTCTATAAACACAACGAGGACTACGGTGTGGAGTTCGATAAACGCATAGCCGACGCACTTTCGTCCTACATCCTTTACAGCGAAATCTATAAAGAGGGCGACGATAAGGACACGTCGATGAACCGTTCTCTCGCCGAGTATTCGGGCAGTATGGAATATACGTATATGACATACGTCAAAGGCTCGCTCATGCTCGACAACCTCCGCCGCATAATCGGCGACGACGCTTTCCTTGCCGCGCTCAAAATGTATTACAAAGACAACTACCTTAAAATCGCAACCGTAGACTGTCTTATCGCCTGTTTCGAAAAGGCGTCCTCGCGCGACTTGAAGGGCTATTTCGATTCATGGGTAAACGGAAACGTCCTGCTGTACAGCAAATAAAAACCGTATTTGCTTGGGTCGTAAAATCTCCGCTTTTAAATCAAACACAACAACAACGAGGAAACCGAAATGTTTGTATCGATAAAGAAAAAAACGCTCATAACCGTGGCTTTGATAATAGTCACCGTAGTCAGCCTGTGCCTGCTGCTGATTCCTTTTTCGGCGCGCGCGGCAGCGGCGGACGTCAATAAAACCGTGGTAATAGACGCGGGACACGGCGGCGTGGACGGCGGAGTGCAGGGCATAAACACCGGCACAAAGGAAAGCGACTTGAATCTTGCCATTGCGCGCGCTCTTAAAAAAGAGCTGGAAAACAACGGCTATAATGTCGTAATGACGCGTAGCGGAAGCGACGGACTTTACGGTCTTTCGTCCAAAAACCGCAAGCAAAAAGACATGGCGGCGCGTAAGGAAATAATCGCAAAGGCAAATGCCGACCTTGTAATCAGCATACACCAAAATTTCTATCCCCGTTCGCAAATCCGCGGCGCGCAGGTATTCTATGCGCCCGGCAGCGACGTGGGCAAGCAAATGGCAGACAGTATGCAAAGCGCGATAAACACAAACCTTGCGGCGTGCAGCCGCACGGCAATGCCCGGCGACTACTATATTTTGCAGTGTTCGTCCGTTCCGTCGCTGCTTGTCGAGTGCGGTTTCCTGTCCAATCCCGAAGACGAAAAACTGCTTGTAGACGCCGCATATCAGCAGAAAATAGCCTATACTCTGATGAGCGCGATAGGGGGTATACTTGACGTAAATTCCACCCGTCCCGACGGCGTATAGCATTACAGAGTCATTCCTCTTTTTATGTGTCATTCCGACCGAAGCGGAGGAATCCCAACTTAGAAAAAACTCACTGTTTCTTACCCTGCCAAACTTTATAATAGGGCGGCTGTGTTTCTGATAGGCAGTAACTGTTTTCTACGGGCAGGGCAACGGGCTCTACGTAAAACTCGTCTTTTACAATCTTG
Organism: Clostridia bacterium; assembly: GCA_022793815.1. Taxonomy (GTDB): domain Bacteria; phylum Bacillota; class Clostridia; order Christensenellales; family Pumilibacteraceae; genus MGBC157735. Next base: position 111,505 of record JAAWDP010000009.1, read on the forward strand.
CGTATGATTTCTTCGTAATCCAACATAACGCCGAGCTTGGATTCGAACTCGCGCACATACGCCCACATAACCTCGATAAGCGAGCATAATGTTTCATACTGCCGCGCATGGTACTCGTCCATTTCGGTATATGTAAGCTCCAAGAAAATATCCTGAAATATTTCCCCGACCGCTTCGAGGTTCTTGAAATCGAATATTAAATCCGTCACAAATTCCCGCATATCTCTCTTATATACTGTTTTCATTTTTTTGTAGCTCCTTTTATGGCGATAGGATAATTATAGCATACAAATACGCAAATGTGTTGATACTACGCGATTCGCGTAGTACAGATTAAAGTGAATCCGCAATAGCGTAGGCAAGACTACCTAATCGGCTTATCCGACGACATGTAAAAAAATCCCAATCATAAACCTAAAAACCGCAAATAAAAAGGACGGCAGGTTTTGCCGTCCTTTTGCAATTTCGTTTATGCGTTCAATATGTTCAGCGCAATGAGTTCGCCCATTTTTTCGCAGCCGACTTTCTTTGTGCCTGCCGTGTAAATGTCGGGGGTGCGATAGCCTTTCGCAAGCACTTTGCGCACGGCGGACTCGATATAACCCGTTTCTTCATGCAGTCCGAGCGAGGTGGAAAGCATCATAGCCGCCGCAAGAACCGTGGCAATCGGGTTTGCCGCGTCCTTGCCTGCAATGTCGGGCGCACTGCCGTGTATGGGTTCGTAAAGTCCGCGCTTGCCGTCGCCGACCGAACCCGAGGGAAGCAGTCCTATCGAACCCGTAAGCATTGCCGCTTCGTCGGAAAGAATGTCGCCGAACATGTTGGAAGTGAGTATGACGTCGAATTTCGACGGGTTCTTTATTAACTGCATTGCGGCATTGTCTACGTACATGTTTTCCAGTTCGACTTTGGGGAAGTCCTTTGCCACTCTCGCCACGGTGGCGCGCCACAGTCTCGAACTTTCCAGCACGTTGGCTTTGTCCACGCTTGTCACCTTGCCGCGTCTGCCTTCCGCAATCTGGAATGCCACTCTCGCCACGCGCTCTACTTCTTTGACCGAATAAGCCTCGGTGTCGTAAGCCTCCTGTCCCAGCGTGCCGTCGCGGTAGCCGCGCGTTCCGAAATAAATGCCGCCCGTAAGCTCGCGCACGAAGGTTATGTCCACGCCGTTTTTCAGTATTTCGTTTTTGAGCGGCGACGCATTTTTAAGGTCGTCGTAAAGCACGATAGGGCGGATATTCGCGTAAAGTCCGAGTGCGCTGCGCAGCGAAAGCAAACCTTTTTCGGGTCTGATGTGAGAAGCCAGCGAATCCCATTTCGGACCGCCCACCGCGCCCAAAAGCACCGCGTCCGACTTCTTGCAGACGTCCACGGTTTCCTGCGGCAGAGGCACGCCTTCGTTGTCCACCGCTTCGCCGCCTATAAGCGGAAACGTATAGTCGAACTTGTGCTTGAACCGAATGCATACCGCGTCGAGTACGCCTATCGTCGCGTCCATTATCTCTGCTCCTATACCGTCGCCGCGAAGTATCGCTATTTTGTGATTAGCCATGATTTATTCTCCTTTTCCTCTTATTTTGCGGCTTTCATAAGTCCGCCGCGGCTTATTATTTGCTGTATTTCTTCGGGGAAGGGCATTGTCCGATAGCGTTTGCCCTTCGTTACGTTTACTATTTCTCCGCTTGCCATGTCCACGCTCATTTCGTCGCCGTTTTCGGCGTCGTCCGCGGCGTCGCCGCATTCCGTAATCGCAAGTCCGATATTTATGCTGTTGCGGAAAAATATCCTTGCAAACGACCGCGCAATCACGCATGCCGCTCCGCACGACTTAATCGCAAGCGGCGCGTGTTCGCGCGACGAGCCGCATCCGAAATTTTCTCCTGCGACTATAATGTCGCCGCGTCGGACTTTATTTGCAAACGTCGGGTCGATGTCCTCCATGCAGTGCTTTGCAAGCTCGTTTGCGTCCGAAGTGTTGAGATACCTCGCGGGGATTATTACGTCGGTGTCCACGTTGTCGCCGAATTTGAAAACTTTTCCTACGACTTTCATAAACCCTCCGCTTTATCGGTTATAAAACCGTTCACGGCACTGCACGCCGCCACGTATGGCGAAGCCAGATATATTTCGCTTGTCGCATGTCCCATGCGTCCGACGAAATTTCTGTTAGTCGTCGCAATGCACTTTTCGTTTTCGGCGAGTATTCCCATATATCCGCCCAGACACGGACCGCATGTCGGGGTCGAAACCACCGCGCCTGCGCGTATGAAAATTTCAATCAGCCCTTCCTTTACGCAGTCGAGATAAATTTCGTTTGTCGCAGGTATCACAATCGTCCGCACGCCCTTTGCCGTATGCCTACCCTTAAACACTTTCGCCGCTTCGCGCATGTCCGTCAAACGCCCGTTCGTGCAGGAACCTATCACTGCCTGGTCGATTTTTATTCCGCTCAATCCGCTTGCCGCTTTTACGTTGCTCGGCAGGTGCGGACACGCCACGACGGGGGATAGGGCGGAAAGGTCTATTTCCACGGTGCGTTCGTACTCGGCGTCCGCGTCGGCTTTATAGCGCAGCGGAGCGCGTTTGCAACGGTCTTTCATATAACGCTCGGTTACTTCGTCGCATTCGAAAATGCCGTTCTTCGCGCCTGCCTCTATTGCCATATTGCAAATAGTCAGCCGCTCGTCCATGTTGAGATGTTTCACGCCGTCACCGACGAATTCCAGCGATTTATACAGCGCGCCGTCCACGCCCGTAATGCCTATAAGGTGCAGAATTATGTCCTTGCCGCTCACGTTTTTCGCAGGCTTGTTTTTCAGAACAACCTTTATCGCGGACGGAACTTTAAACCAGGTCTTGCCCGTAGCCATTGCATACGCCATGTCCGTAGAGCCTACGCCCGTAGAAAACGCGCCGAGCGCGCCGTAAGTGCAGGTGTGGGAGTCCGCGCCTATGATGAGCTCGCCTGCGCATACAAGTCCCTTTTCGGGCAGCAGCGCGTGCTCTATTCCCATTTCGCCCACATCGAAAAAGTTTTCTATGCCGAACTTGTTTGCAAACGTGCGGCAGCATTTGCACTGCTGCGCGCTTTTTATGTCCTTGTTCGGCACGAAGTGGTCGAGAACAATGCAGATTTTACTCTTGTCGAATACGGAGGTAAGTCCCGCGTTTTCGAATTCGCGCACGGCTACGGGAGTGGTAATGTCGTTGCCCAGCACCGTATCTATAGAGGCGGTCAAAAGCTCGCCGGCTTTTACCGACTCTTTTCCCGCGTGCGCGGCAAGTATCTTCTGCGACATCGTCATTCCCATTGCGACAGCTGCTCCGTTTCGGTTATTTTTTGAGTATTGCGCCTTTGTCCGCGCTTGTCACGAGGTGCGAATAGCGTTTCAGCCAGCCCGTGGGATTGTTGTCGCGCGGATGCACTTTTTTCAGTCGGGAATTCATTTCCTTGTTGGAAATGTCCAAACTCAGTTTTCCGTTCGGTATGTCTATCTGTATTTTATCTCCGTCTTTCACCAGCGCGATTTTGCCGCCCACCGCAGCCTCGGGACTCACGTGTCCTATTGCCGCGCCGCGCGTCGCACCCGAGAAACGTCCGTCGGTAATAAGCGCTACGTCTTTGTCCAGCCCCATGCCGACAAGCGCGGAAGTGGGGGACAGCATTTCGCGCATACCGGGTCCGCCTACGGGACCTTCATAGCGTATGACTACGGCGTCGCCCTTTTCTATAAGTCCGTTCATTATTGCATTGACGGCTTCCTCTTCGCAGTCGAAACACTTTGCCTTTCCTACGAAGTGCAGCATGCTTTCGTCTACGCCGCTGCGCTTGACAAGCGCGCCGTTTTCTGCGAGATTACCCGTAAGAACGCTAAGCGCGCCCACGGGCGATACGGGGTTGTCGATTTTGTGAATCACGTTTTCGTCAAGCACGTGCGCGCGCTTGTACGAATCTTTCAGAGGTCTGTTTGCAACCGTCATTGCCGAGCCGTCCAAAAGCGCTTTCTTGTCCAGTTCGTGAAGAACCGCGCTTATGCCGCCCGCAAGGTGCAAATCGTTCATGTCGTAGGACGACGAGGGGGAGAGCTTGCAAAGCGTCGGCGTAGCGTCGGAAATTTTCTGCAAAGACGCAAGATTGAATTCCTTGCCGCCCACGTCTATGCCGCACTCCGCGGCTATCGCAAACAGGTGCAGCACCGTGTTCGTCGACGCGCCAATCGCAGTGTCGAGAGTGAATGCGTTTTTAAACGCCGCTTTCGTCATAATCATGCGCGGAGTCAGCGAGTCCGCCACAAGTTTCATAATCTGTTCGCCGGCTTTTTTGGCAAGCCTTATGCGCTCGCTGCTTGTGGCGAGTATAGTGCCGTTGCCGGGCAGAGCCATGCCGAGAGCCTCCGCCACGCAGTTGAGCGAGTTCGCCGTATACATGCCGCAGCAGCTGCCGCAGCCGGGGCAGGCTACGCATTCCAGTTTTTCCAGTTCGTCGAGATTCATTTCGCCTATTTTTACTTTTCCTACGGCTTCGTAAGTGGTCGAAAAGCTCACTTTCTTACCCTTGAAAACGCCGCTTTCCATAGGTCCGCCCGAAACGAGTATGGACGGAAGATTGACTCTCGCCGCGCCCATAAGCATACCGGGCACTATTTTGTCGCAGTTGGGCACCAGCACCGCGCCGTCGAACGCATGGGCGGTAAGCATGCTTTCCACGCTGTCCGCAATCAGTTCGCGCGACGGCAGGGAATAGCGCATGCCTGCATGACCCATTGCCAGCCCGTCGCATATTCCAATCGAGGGAATGACCACGGGAGTGCCGCCCGCAGCATAAACGCCGGCTTTCACCGCGTCGGTAATGCGGTCGAGGTGTATGTGACCGGGCACTATTTCCGACTTTGCCGAAACGATTGCGATAAGCGGCTTGCTTATTTCTTCGTCGCTAAGTCCCAGGGCTTTCATAAGCGCGCGCTGTGGCGCTCTTTCCAAACCGTTGAAAAACTCTTTGCTCATAGTTTACTCCTGTGTCGTGCGGCAAATGCCGCATATCTTTGTCACCATAATTATAGCGCATTTTTCCCGATTTGTCCACCCGAAAACCCTTTTTATCCGCAAATTTTTATTCGTTTTTACCGCATTTTATCCGAATTAGACTCATTTATATTCATGCGGCTTGTTTTTTGCTCGGTTTAATTTTAATTGATTGATAAAAACAAGAAAAAATGCTATCATAAAAGCGTAAGTTAGGGATGAAAAAATACTTGCGCTTTTTTTGCGTTCAAACAGGGGAGAAATAATGAAAAGAGTCGGTCAAACCGTGACGGTAAGCATGAAAGACAGTAAGGAATTTTGCGAGTCTTTCGGTTTTAAGCAAATAGAACTTCCGTCTTTTCCCGTAGACTTCGGGATTGAGGATACGGCGTATTCCGGGACGGCGCCTGTCGGTTCGTCGGGTACGAATGTCGCGGCATTCGTGAATTTCGAACTGTCGCGCATAAAATTTCCGGACAAAGTTATTTCGTGCAAACTCGTGTTCGACGTCGACGAATACGACGGATGCTTGTTAAGCGAGTTTGCTCTCTATCAAGCCAAAGACTATTCTGCCGATAACAGGGAGAAGGTTTCATCGCCGCAGATAATTGCAAGCGGCGGACAAAACCGTATCGTTTACGACGTGACGGATGCCGTAAATAAAAATCCGCACGGAGAAAACATCTTTTTCGTGTATTACGATAAATGGGGACAGTGGGGCGGATATGTCGGATTCTACATGCCCGACACGTCGCTCGAAATAACCGCTCAAACCGATATAGAACCCGATTTCGATACGGCAACGGATTTCGCCGAACACGATGTGCGCCGTAATGTGGGTGAAAACGTCGAATATTCCGTAAATCTCAGAACCGGCAGGTTCGACTGTATACATACGCTTGAAACCAACGAATAAATTGCGACTTACAAAGGAGTATACAATGAAGTCGAATGGAAGAATGTTAATAGAACTTACGCCGAACAATAAATCGGTGTATATAGAATTGGACAAGGAAAGTTGTGAATTTTTGATAGAGGAACTGAAAAATATGCTTGATAAAAAAGAAAAATTTATTGAATACGATTCGGAAACGGGTTATGATTGTGAGATTTTGCAAAAAGGCTCTTTGGGCTTTATAATCCACATGTCTGACAAACCGTAATTAGGGAGAATGCATGGAAATAAAGGAAACGATTTGCGACAGTCTCAAACCGATTGCGGCAGTAAACGGTGACTTATATTTGCTGGTCAAAAGGCGGTATATAATGTTTTTCGATAGAGAAGTGCCAAGGGATAATATGCCCTTCTACGGTCATCGTTTTTGCATACACAACGGAAAAGTTTGGCGATAAAATGTATATTGCATTTTACTTGTACGATAAAAACGAAAGAAAAAGATATACGATAAAAAATTGTATATTCCCGATAGGATTGAGTTGTAATAAGTTTATCAAAAAAATCGATAAGACTCTTATAAAAACATATAAACTTTAATTCAATGGATGCGCAAGTGTTTTGCCGTTAATGGGTTTGCAGTTGATAATAGAAAAGATATTCGAATTTACATGACGGGAGGGAAATAAGTCATAAAGAAAGATAAAAAAAGCATAAAGGTAATGCCGTCGCTATTTGTAATGATAGGTGATACTGTTGCAGGGATTATAGGGTATGCAATACTGATATTTACTTTCACATATAAACCTATATTTGAAGAAATCGGTCTTTGGGCAAAAGTGATTGCCATAGTGTGTTTCGGAGTTCTGCCTACATTGGGAATAATAGGACTGACAATCCGCGGATTTTACTCTGTAATAAAGATAGACGAAAAAGGAGTAAGTCGGGCGCTTTTCGGGATATTCTTCAAGAAAGAGATAAGCTGGGAAGAAATGAAAGGTATGTGGGCGCTGTATCAGGTGCAAGTGTTCGTGTTCTTTTCCAAAAGCGTATCGTTGGACGGAATGACATATAACAAAATAATAAAGCAGAAGGACGGAGTGGACGACGACACCGCCAAACGCCTGTACCTCGAATAAAATTAAAGCCTTGATTTAATCAAGGCTTTAATAATCTATTATTCTTTCAATCCTTTGCCGCCGCGTGAAAGAGCAGTCACGCCCGTGCGCGTCAGCTCCGTAATACCGTAAGGCGCAAGCAGTTCTATCAGCGCGTCCAGCTTGTTCGGCTCGCCCGACAGTTCCACAATTGCGCTGTCTTTCGTCACGTCCACAAGTTTTGCTTTGTAAATATTGCACGTCGATTCTATTTCGGGTCGCTGCGCCGCAGTCAGATGTATTTTTACAAGCAGCAGTTCGCGCCGAACGGTTGCGCCCGTAAGCTCGCATACCTTAACTACATCGACCAGTTTCGCCAGCTGTTTAACCATCTGCTCGATTGTCGCATCGTCAGTGTCCGACACAATCGTCATTCTCGACAGTTCGCTGTTTTCCGTGGCGCACACAACCAAAGAATCGATGTTGAAACACCGCCGCGCAAACAGTCCCGACACTCTCGTCAGCACGCCGCTGTGGTTTTTCACCAAAGCCGTTATGACATGTTTTTCTCTCATACATCCTCCCGTTTCTCTATTATTTCGTCCATGCTCTTTCCGGGCGGTATCATCGGAAATACGGTGTCGTCGCGTCCGATTACGCAGTTCACAAGCACGGTGTTTTCGGTCGCAAACGCTTTTTCCACAACGTCCTTTATGTCGTCGTTTTTGTTCAGAGTGAAAGCCTCCGCGCCGAACGCACGCGCAAGCGAAACATAGTCGGTCGGCAGATTGAGCTCCGTAGAAGAATACCTGCCGCCGTAAAACATGGTCTGCCACTGCCGCACCATGCCGAGTACATTGTTGTTGAACAAAAATATTTTAAGAGCGCATTTATATTTGACCGCAGTCGCCAGTTCGTTGAGATTCATGTGGAAAGAACCGTCGCCGGTGAACAGGACCGGGGACTTTTTCGTCGCAAATGCCGCGCCGATTGCCGCTCCCATTCCGAAGCCCATTGCGCCCAAACCTCCGCTTGTCAGAAACGTGCGCGGCTTTTCGAAACCGTAACTCTGCGCCGCCCACATCTGGTGCTGTCCCACGTCGGTGGCGACGCAAGTATCCGCGCCTGCCGCCTTGCAGACGCATTCTATGACCTTACGCGGGCATAGTATGTTTGAAACCGCACCGAACGGGCGATTTTTCACCTCGGCGCGCACTTCGTCCGCCCAAGACGCTTCCGTTCTTTTTTCGACAAGAGGCAGCAGTTTTTCCAATATGTTTTTTACGTCGCCGGTGAGGAAAACGTCGGTGCGCACGTTCTTGTCGATTTCCGCATCGTCAATGTCGACATGCAGTATTTTCGCACCTTTCATAAACGAATTGCGGTTTTGTGCCACGCGGTCGGAAAACCTCGCTCCCAAAGCGATGAGCAAATCGCATCTGCCCAAAGTTTTCGCAACCGCCGCCGAACCGTGCATGCCCACAAGCCCCGCAAAAAGCGGGTGCGAAGAGGGCAGAGCTCCCAGCCCCATTACCGACGAACAAACGGGCGCTTGCAGTTTTTCGGCAAAGGCGGCGACAGCATTTGACGCGCCCGAAGATATGCAGCCTCCGCCGACGAAGATATACGGACGCTTTGCGGCGTTTACTGCGTTTGCAGCGGCTTGCATATCTCCGCGGATTTTTGCCGTCGGCAGGGCGGAAGGGGCGGTCGGCTCATATTCGCACAGCGCCTGCTGGACGTCTTTCGGAACGTCCACAAGCACGGGACCGCGCCGTCCGCTCATTGCGACGGCAAACGCTTCCCGCATGACCGCCGCAAGCGAGCGGACGTCCTTGACTATATAATTGTGCTTTGTTATCGGCATGGTTATGCCCGCGATGTCCACTTCCTGAAACGAGTCGCGCCCGAGCAGCGGCACGGGCACGTTTCCCGTAATCGCCACCATGGGTACGCTGTCCATATAGGCATTGGCAATTCCCGTTACAAGGTTCGTCGCCCCGGGACCGCTGGTCGCTATTACCACGCCGCACTTTCCGCTTGCACGCGCATATCCGTCGGCGGCATGCGCCGCGCCCTGTTCGTGGCAGGTCAGTATCTGTTTTATTTTTCCGCTTCTTTTGTAAAGCGCGTCAAACGTATCGATTATCTGTCCGCCGGGGTAGCCGAATACGTATTCGACTCCCTGCTCGATTAGACATTCGACAATAATTTCGCAGCCTTTCAGTTGTTTCTTATTGTCCATACTTTACTCCGATAAAGCGTTTAAAATATAATGTGACGATTATATCACAAACCGTTCCCGTTTGTAAAGTGATTTTTTCCTTTTGCGCGGCTTATAAAACAAAAAAACCGTTCACTCCGAAAGAGAAACGGTAATTTTCAAAATATGCCGTGCATCCGTTTTTGACAGAGAATACCGGGTCGACTTTCCGCCGATAGGCTCCGTTAAAGCTACCTCGCGTCACACGTCGCAAACCACTTAGTGCTGCTGCGGTCAGGCTCTGACACGGTTCATGGCGCTTCGTTGCACAAGACCTTAACATCGACGCTTTTCGGGCGGCGACTGCACCCCATATACTTGCCGAGAACGGCTTTCGGTCCCACTGTAGCGGATTGTGGGTAAAGGGCACCGCTGGCTCCCCACTTAGCACGGCTTAAACATTATAGTATATTAAAAAGATTTTGTCAACGTTTTAAACCGTTATTATAATTCGTAATGCGAGCCTCTCTTTCGGCGCCGATGTCGAGAGAACGCTTCTTTTCCGCCATTCTTCTTCTGTCATTGAAACCGAAGCGGAAGAATCTGCGCCTTAAAATTTTTTTCGATTTTTTTCGAAAAACAGTCATAAAACACTTGACTTTCGGCGTAGATTATTGTAGTATGTTAGCACTGGCTAACAGATTAGCCTCTGCTAACAATTAAGGAGAACGAAGATGTTCGAAAAAGAAAAAACCGCCGAAGAAAAAAAAGGCAGAAAGAAAAACGAGATAACGCTGCATGCGGGGCAGGAGGGGCATCTGTCCGATTTGAAAGTCGGTCAGAAGTGCGAACTGCTGTCGCTGCATAACGACAATCCCGCGCTTCGCCGCCGCCTGCTCGACATGGGGCTTACAAAGGGAGTTATTGTCAAAGTAAAAAAGATTGCGCCGCTCGGCGACCCCGTAGACATCGAACTGCGCGGTTACGAACTGTGCGTGCGCCGTTCGGATTTGATGAATATAGATATAAAGGTGGTGGAATAAATGCAAGCTGCGCTCATAGGAAACCAAAACAGCGGTAAAACCACGCTGTTCAACCTGCTCACGGGCTCCAATCAGCAGATAGGCAACTGGCCGGGCGTCACGATAGAAAAGAAATCGGGCGCTCTGCGCGGCGCGGAAGGCTGGCAGGTGGTTGATTTGCCGGGAATTTACTCGCTTTCCCCGTACACGTCCGAGGAAAACGTCTCGCGCGATTTCGTGCTCAACTCGCGCCCCGACCTTATAATAAACATAATAGACGCAACCAGTATAGAACGCAGTCTGTATCTGACTACGCAAATACTCGAACTCGACTGTCCCGTAGTGCTTGCGCTCAATATGGCGGACATAATGAAACGAAAGGGCGTCACGGTAAACGAGCAAAAACTTTCCGCCTTTTTGGGAGTTCCCGTAGTCAGCATATCCGCTTTGAAAAGGACGGGCATAGACAAGCTTATCGACGCGGTGAAAAAATGCGAGCCGAAAAAGAGCGTGGGCGACATGTTCTCGCCGCAGATAGAACGCGCGGTGCAAAGCGTACAGAAAGACGTCGTCGGCGATAACAAGCGTTTCAAAGCGGTCAAACTGCTCGAACGCGACGTGCGTCTTGCTCCCGTAACGAGCACGCGCATAGAACAGAGTGCCGCCGCGCTGGAAAAAAGCGAAGGCATGGACACCGAGCAGATTTTCGCAGACGCAAGATATAAGTACATAGCGCGCGCCAAAGCGGCGGCAATTACCGTGGAAGCGCCCAAAGAATCCGTAACCGACAAACTCGACAAAGTGTTTCTCAACAAGTGGGCGGCAATACCCATATTCGCGGCAATCATGGCGCTCATATACTTTCTCTCCGTCGGACTTGTCGGCACGTTCACGGTCGATTTGGTGGACGGGGGCTTCGGCAAACTTGCCGAGCTTGCAAACAACGGTCTGCTCGGCATAGGCGCGTCCGATTGGGCGGCAAGTCTTGTGTCCGACGGCATAATCGCAGGCGTGGGAGCCGCGCTCAACTTCGTGCCGCAGCTGATAATCATGTTTTTGTGTCTTGCGCTTTTGGAAACCACGGGCTACATGTCGCGCATAGCCTTCTTCTTGGACAGACTGTTCAAACGTTTCGGGCTTTCGGGCAAAAGTCTTATCCCGTTTATCGTCGGGGTGGGCTGTTCCGTGCCTGCGATAATGTCCACGCGCACGATAGAGGACGAAGACGAAAAGCGCATGACAATCATGCTTACGCCGTTTATTCCGTGTTCCGCCAAACTTCCCATAATATCCATGTTCGGCGGCTATTTCTTCGGAGCGTTTGCCTGGGTCGCGTCGCTGTCGCTTTATATGCTCGCAATCGCCGTAATACTCGTCAGCGCGCTGATAATGAAAAAGTTTTTCTTCAAAGGACAGCCTGCGTCATTCATATCCGAACTTCCCGATTACAAACTGCCGTCGCCGCGCTACGTATTGCGTCAGGTATGGGAAAGAATATTCGCATTCATTAAACGCGCGGGTACGGTCATACTTTTATGTTCGGTAATAATCTGGTTCCTCGCTTCGTTCTCGTTCAAATTCGAATACGGCGTGGACATAGGCGACAGCATGCTTGCCGGGATAGGCAACTGCCTTGCCTGGGTGTTCTATCCCATGCTCGGAGAGTGGAGCTGGGCGGCTACGGTTTCCGCAATACAGGGACTTGTCGCAAAAGAACAGGTCGTGTCCTCCATGGCTGTCATAGCCGGTCTTGCCGAAGACATAACCGAGGGCGGACTGCTTTTCGGTTCGGGCGTGTTCTTGTTCTTCACGGACGCGAGCGCGTATGCGTTCATGGTATTCAATCTCTTTTCCGCGCCCTGCTTCGGTGCAATAGGAGCAATGCGCCGCGAACTCGGCAGCGCGAAAAAAATGTGGGTGGCAATCGCATTCCAGACGGGCATAGCCTGGGTGCTGGCAACGGTAATAAACGCAATCGGCTCTCTGATACTGCTGTTATAAAGGAGAAAACATAAAATGAATATACTTTCGTCATTTACATGGGTGGACGGCATAATCGTCGCCGCGGTAGTCCTCATAATCGCTTCGGTAATCTTCTTCGGCTTTATCCGCAAGGGAAAGAAAAGCGGCTGCAAGGGCTGTCCCTATGCCAAAAACTGCACAAGCGATACTGGCAGCTGCGCCGATATGAAAAAGACCGCTCAAAACCAAACGCCGCCGTCGTCGGACAGACAGGACAAATAATATTAACTAAAAAAGGACTTTGCTTACGCAGGCAAAGTCCTCTTTTGGTTTCAAAGACACGAATAAAGAATGTCGAATTTGGTTTTCAGTTTTACAAAGGAAAAGTATATCAGCGGAAAAATATACGGAAGAATAATCGTTTCGTCTTCGAGAAAGTCCGACGCCACTCTCAGACTTCCGTTTTTCAGCTCCGCGAGATGGGGAAACGATGTTTCGGCATTAAGCAGTTCCGTGAGATACCGCGCCACGTTCTTGTCGTCGAATTTGTCGGTCACTTTGTCGCCGCATGAAACTTTGCCGCTTATGAGACCGCTTATGATACTTCTCACGGCATGGCGGTTTTCGTACGAGAACGCAAACATAATCTGCATCTCCCTGTACGCCGCGGCAGTCGGTGTTTTCGCCTGCGAGCAAGTCAGTTTTCCTATAAGCTTTTCAAACAGTTTCATTGCGCGCAAGTTGTAACCCGAACGCGAAACATAGCGGTTGTAGAACGATTCGAAATAGTGTTTGCCGTGCGGCAGGTCATCGAAATCAATCGGCATGGTAATATAGCCTACGGGCGCGATGAGATATATCGTCTGCCGCAATAGATAGGGAATCAAACCGTTCGGCACTTTGTCGCTTAATTGCATTCCGCTGTCCGTTACGGTTATTTCTTTGTCATATTCACAGGGGCGTTTTCCCATTTCCAGCATATTGCGTATGTCGCTTTTTTCCATATTCAGTTCGTCGAAAGACACAAACCTCTTGTTCGGGTCGGCAAGCAGCATGCCGTAGGCGGCGGAGCGTAATCGCGAGCGGCAGAAAAAAACGTCTACCGGGTCCGTTGCATCTGTCATAGTTCCCGTCCTCCTTTGTATTTTTCGGGTACATTTTATTATAACATCGAATTACGCAAAAAACAAGTTTTTCGTCGCATACTTACATTATTTATTTTTTGCCCGGACAGAGAAATAAAAACGGGCATGCGCTTTGACGCTTGCCCGAAACCGTCATTGTATTTTGAGAGGCGGCGGCATAAACTCGCCGTAAATCATCTGTATGAACTCGCCAATGTTGCTATAACGTTCGCTTGCCGCCGGACGCATTGCTTTCATCAAAGCGTTTTCGCGCACTACGGGAATACGCACGTTATAGAAGGTCGGACGCACCAAAGGGTCGGCGCCGAGGCGGTTCGGAGCGGGCGGCGGTATTATTCCCGTCAGACAGTTGTAAATCGTCGCGCCGACTTGATAGATGTCCGACCACGGACCTTGCTTCATATCCGTGCGGTAAAGTTCGATGGGGGAGAAACCGTGTTTCAATACTATGTACGGTTTGGATACGCTCTTGTTGTATATGGACGCCGCGCCGAAGTCGATAAGTTTCACTTCGCGGTTCTGTACAATCTGTATGTTTTCGGGACTTATGTCCTTGTGGATGACTCCGTACTGGTGCAGCACGAGCAGCGATTCCAATACGGGACGCATAATGCGCAGGGTTTCGTCCAGCGGCAGCCGTCCGCCGCGCGCAGTGAGGAATCGGCGCAGGGATATGCCGTCGAGATATTCCATTGCGATATACGCCGTATTGTTTTCGGTAAAGAAATCGTAAATTTTGACCGTGCCCGCTATGTGCGCAATGGACGTCAGTACCTGCGCTTCGTCTATAAACGCCGCAAGCCAATGATTGAACGCCGCAACGTATTCGGCTTTTATCATGCCTACCGCAGTCGAGTTCGGCATACGCGTCGCATAGCCTTTCGGGAAAAATTCCTTGATGGCAAGCCGCGTGGACGTTTCCGTATCCCACGCCCCGTAAGTTATGCCGAAACCGCCCATGCCGAGAGGCATGCCCAAAAGATACCGCTTGCGAAGCAGCGTTCTCGGCTGCAACGTAATCGGCGCGCCGTTGTCCGCAGTTCCGCGCCTGTGACAGTTCGGACAGAACCCGAGCATGTTAAGCGTCTGAAAGCAGTACGGACATATAGTGTTTAAGCGTCTTCTGTCCTTTGCCATACTTAATATTATACTCCTATTTTCCGCGCGGGTCAACATTTTTACGTGAATATTTTTTTCGTATTGTTTTCGCTTTTCCCTCATATTTTCCGCTTGTTATAGGCGGCAAAAAGTAGGGCGTAACCCGCGCTTTCAAATAAATGGGCGTCAAGGCGTGCCAATGAATTGACTTGTATAAAGGTTTCGTTATATAATAGAAAAGTATCGGCAACAAACATACGCCTTGCCGCGGCATTTCGCGCGGCAGAGTTTTCTGTCTGAAAGGAGCAAATCACAAGATGTACAAAAAAGCAGACCCCAATCTCGATTTCGTCAAGCGCGAAGAAGAAACCGCGCGTTTCTGGAAAGAAAACAGGATATTCGAACAAAGCATGAGCGCGCGCGAGGGCGGCGAGGAGTTTTCGTTTTACGACGGACCGCCCACGGCCAACGGCAAACCGCATATAGGTCATATACTTACGCGCACAATGAAAGACATAATCCCCCGCTATAAAACCATGAAGGGCTATCACGTTCTCCGCAAGGCAGGGTGGGATACGCACGGTCTGCCCGTCGAACTCGAAGTGGAAAAAACTCTCGGCATGGACGGCAAAGGCGACATCGAACGCTACGGCGTAGAGCCTTTCATAAAAAAATGCAAGGAAAGCGTGTTCACGTATAAGAGCGAGTGGGAGCGCATGAGCGCGCGCGTCGGTTACTGGGCGGACATGGACAATCCCTACGTAACCTACGACGACAAATATATCGAATCCGTTTGGTGGTCGCTCAAAAAGATATTCGACGAAGGACTCATCTATAAGGGTCATAAAGTAGTTCCTTACTGTCCGCGCTGCGGCACCGCGCTGTCCTCGCACGAGGTTGCGCAAGGGTATAAGGACGTCGAAGAAAAATCCTGCGTCGCCAAGTTTGCGGTCGAAGGCGAAGAAAATACGTACCTTCTCGCCTGGACAACAACGCCCTGGACGCTGCCCGGCAACGTCGCGCTTTGCGTCGGTGAAAAGTACGATTACGCAATCGTAAAGAGCGGAAACGACAGATTCATTCTCGCCGACGCGCTTGTGAAAAACTTTTTCGAAAACCCCGAAATAATTGGACGCAAAAAGGGCGGCGAGCTTAAAGGCATGCGCTATAAGCAGCTGTTCGACGCATATAAAAAGGAAAAGCAGGACTGCTTCTATGTGGTCTGCGACGACTACGTTACGCTCGAAGACGGCACGGGCATAGTCCATATCGCGCCCGCATTCGGCGAGGACGACGCGAGAGTGGGCAGAACGTACAATCTGCCGTTCGTCAGACATGTCGGCGAGAACGGCTGTTTCGACTCGCGCATGGGTGCGCTCGAAGGCGTGTTCTGCAAGGACGCGGACAAGTTTATTCTGAAAGATTTGAAAGAGCGCGGACTGCTGTTCAAAGAACTTATGTACAAGCATTCGTACCCGTTCTGCTGGCGCTGCGATACGCCGCTGATCTATTACGCGCGCTCGACCTGGTTTATAAAGATGACGCAGGTTCGCGAGCGTCTGCTTAAAAACAACGCGTCGGTCAACTGGATTCCCGACAGCATAGGCAAGGGCAGAATGGGCAACTTCCTCGAAAACGTCATCGACTGGGGACTGTCGCGCGAACGCTATTGGGGTACGCCGCTTCCCATTTGGGTTTGCCCCGAGTGCGGAAAGACAAGGGCGGTCGGTTCGAAAGAAGAGCTCAAA
This sequence comes from Clostridia bacterium, assembly GCA_022793815.1. Lineage (GTDB taxonomy): Bacteria > Bacillota > Clostridia > Christensenellales > Pumilibacteraceae > MGBC157735. The sequence continues at coordinate 127,697 of JAAWDP010000009.1, forward strand.
AAACTCGGACACATAAAAGGCGACATAGAACTGCACAAACCCTATGTCGACGCCGTGGAGATAGACTGCGAGTGCGGACACAAGATGAAACGCACAAGCGAAGTGATTGACTGCTGGTACGATTCGGGCAGCATGCCGTTCGCACAGTATCATTATCCGTTCGAAAACAAGGAAGTATTCGAACAGACTTTCCCCGCGGACTTCATTTCCGAGGCGGTGGACCAAACGCGCGGATGGTTCTATACTCTGCTTGCGATTTCCACATTGCTGTTCGATAAAGCGCCGTTCGAAAACTGTATAGTTTTGGGACACGTCAACGATAAGGACGGCGTTAAAATGTCCAAGCACAAGGGCAACGTCGTCGACCCGTGGAGCGTGCTCGACAAGCAGGGCGCGGACGCCGTTCGCTGGTACTTCTACACATCCTCTGCGCCGTGGCTGCCGTCGCGGTTCTACGCCGAGGCTGTCGGCGAGGCTCAGAGAAAATATCTCGGCACACTGTGGAATACCTACTGTTTCTACGTGCTGTACGCCGAAATAGACAAGTACGACCCGACGAAATACAGCCTCGGAAAATGCAAACTCACTTGTATGGACAAATGGATTCTGTCGGGGCTCAACTCGCTGATAGACCTTGTCGACAGGGACTTGAACGAATACAAAATAACCGAAGCGGCGCGCGCTTTGCAGGATTTTACGGACTCGCTTTCCAACTGGTACGTCCGCCGCTGCCGCCGCAGATTCTGGGCGAGCGGAGCGGGCGACGACAAGATAGCCGCGTTTACCACGCTGCACCACGTGCTCAAAACGCTTACGCTGCTCACGGCTCCGTTTACGCCGTTCATCGCCGAAAGCATATACGAAAACATAGTGCTCGGCGTCGATAAGACCGCGCCGAAGTCCGTACATCTGTGCGACTTCCCGAAAGCGGAAAAGAAATACGTCGACCGCGCTCTCGAAGAGGGCATGAACGTCATAATAGAAGCGGCGGAGCTCACGCGCTCGGCGCGCAGTGCGGCGAAAATCAAAAACCGCCAGCCGCTCGGTACGCTCTACCTTTCGGGCGACGGCGCGCTTCGCATAGCCGCCGAGAAAAAGAGCGTGGCAAAGGAACTCAAAGAGATTCTTGCGGACGAAATCAATGTCAAGACCGTCGAAATTCTCGGCGACGATTCTTCGCTCATGGACTACGAAGTCAAACCCCAGCTTAAAACCGTCGGACCCAAATACGGCAAGAACGTCGGAGCGATACGCGCTCATCTTGCCGAAAATTCGAACAAGGCGGGCGAAGCGGCAAGTAAGGGCGAAGTTTACCGATTCGAAGTAAACGGCGAAAGCATAGAGCTCGAACCGTCCGACATGCTCGTGTCCCGCGTCCAGCGCGTCGGTTACAGCGCGCTCGCGGGCAAATGCGTTTCGGTCGCGCTCGACCTGACCGTCACCGACGAATTGTTCAAGGAAGGTCTTATGCGTGAAATCATATCCAAGGTGCAGAACATGCGCAAGGACAGCGGTTTCGACGTTACCGACCGTATAAGCCTTTGTTACGACGGCGGCGCGGTCATAGACGGAGTTTTCGCTATGTACGGCAAGCGTATTGCCTCCGAAGTTCTCGCGGACAAAGTGGAAAAGAAATCGGGCGGCGCCGAAGTCGATTTGGGCGGCGTTACGGTCAATCTCGCCGTGGAGAAATTATGACCGCGGCAGACTGGAAAGACTATGAAATCCTCGGCAGCGGCGGCGGAGAAAAACTCGAACGCTGGAAAGACGTTTACCTGCTCCGTCCCGACCCGCAGGCTATTTGGAAAAGCGAGTTCGACCTCGCTAAGTACCCGAAACTGAACGCGCGTTACAATCGCTCGGACAAGGGCGGCGGCGCCTGGCAGGTGTTTCGCAAAATGCCCGACGAGTGGACGGTAAGCTGGAACGAACTTACTTTTTCGGTTAAGCCCATGGGCTTTAAACATACGGGGCTTTTCCCCGAGCAGGCGGTGAACTGGCGGCAGATGCAAGACCTCATAAAAGGCGCAGACCGCAGTATAAGCGTGTTGAACCTGTTCGGCTATACGGGCGGCGCAAGCGTGGCATGCGCGTCCGCAGGCGCGTTCGTCACTCACGTGGACGCGGCAAAAGGCATGGTGGACAGATGTCGGCAGAACGTCAAACTGTCGCGCCTCGGCGATAACAGCGTCCGCTACATAGTGGACGACTGCGCCAAATTCGTGTCGCGCGAAATAAAGCGCGGCAGAAAGTACGACGCCGTAATCATGGACCCGCCGTCCTACGGCAGAGGTCCGGGCGGAGAACTGTGGAAACTCGAAGACGATATTTTCGATTTTATCGAACTTACGGCGGCTCTGCTGTCCGACAATCCGCTGTTTTTCCTCGTCAATTCCTACACTACGGGATTGCAGCCCACCGTCCTCGACAATATGCTTTCGATAATTCTCGGCTCTTACGGCGGCTCGCATACCGCTTACGAAGTCGGGCTTAAAACGTCCGACAGCAGGGGAGTGGTACTTCCTTGCGGTTGTTCCGCCCTCTGGCGCGACGGCGTGAGAACCCCTTAGAAAAACGGCTTAAAAAGCCAAAGGAGTCTTTATGGAAGAACTCATAGTTCTGTACGAAGACAATCACATAATAGTTGTTTTGAAACCGCAGAATGTTCCGTCCGTACCCGACGGCAGCGGAGACGTCAGCATGTACGACGCGGTGAAAAAATATATAAAGGAAAAGTACGATAAACCCGGCGACGCGTTTATCGGGCTCGTGCACAGACTGGACAGACCCACGGGAGGCATAATGGTGTTCGCAAGAACAAGCAAAGCCGCGAGCAGACTGAGCGAGCAGATACGCTCGGGCGACGTGCGCAAACGCTATCTTGCCGTTACCTGCGGTATCCCGCGCGAGCGTCAGGCAAGGCTTACGAACTACCTCGTAAAAGACGAAAGTACCAATACGGTGCGCATAGCCGCGGCGGCAATCGAGGGCAGCAAGGAAGCGGTACTCGACTATAAAGTGCTGGAAACGTACGACAACAAATACGCTCTCGTAAGCGTCGAACTGCTCACGGGCAGGGGACACCAAATCCGCGTTCAGATGAAGGGCATAAACGCGCCGCTTCTCGGCGACGGCAAGTACGGCTCGGTCGGCGCGCGTTCGCGCAACCTCGCGCTCTGGGCTTACGAACTTTGTCTTACTCACCCGACTACAAAAAAGACAATGGCTTTCAAAGTCTTTCCGCCGACCGACGAAATGCCGTGGAAAGCCTTTTCCGTCGAAAAGTATATAAACGTGTCCAAACCCAATTTTTAACCGCACATTATAAAAACCATTAAAAAAGGAGATATATACAACTATGATGATTTACCAAAATATCGAGAACCTGCTGTATTATGCGCAGAACAATCTGCTGCTCGACGACCTCGACTTGCAGTATGCGCGCAACCTCATACTCGACGAACTCAAACTTACTTCTTACGAACAGTACGAAGTGAACGCCGACGAACTCGACGCGCTCGCCGCGCCCGACGCCGTGCTCGACCCGATAGTCGCTTATGCCGTCGACAACGGCATAATAACCGAGACTCAGAAGGAATACTTCGGCGACAAAATAATGAACCTCGTAATGCTCAAACCCTCGCAGGTTGCCGACATGTTCGACGACTTGCACGCGAAAAGCGCGGTCAAGGCGTTTGACTGGCTTTACGATTACGCCGTTAAAAGCAACTATGTCAAGGCAAGCAAAATAGCCGAAAACAAGTGCTGGGAAGCCAAGGGCACCAAGGGTAAAATAGAAGTCACGATAAACCTTGCGCGCCCAGAAAAGGACAACAAGGACACCGAGAAACTGCTCAAAAGCAAATCTTCGCACTATCCCGAATGTAATATTTGCATAGACAACTGCGGTTACAGCGACGGAGTGCAGAACCGCAGAACATTGCGCTATGCGCCCATGGAACTGGGCGGCGAGCAGTGGTTCTGGCAGTACAGCCCGTACTCGTACTTCAACCGCCACGGCATAGCGGTAAACTTCGACCACGTGCCCATGAAAGTGGACGGCGAAACAATCGCAAAACTTTTCGACTGCATCGATTTTCTTCCGAACAACTACTTCATCGGCTGCAACGCCGCGCTCCCGAGAATAGGCGGTTCCATACTTACGCACGACCATTTCCAGGGCGGCGGAAGACTGCTTCCCATGCATAAAGCGCCCGCGGCGTATAAAATCAAATCCGCCGACTATCCCTATGTCGACGCCTGTGTGGCGGACTGGTATAACAATGTTATCCGTCTTTCCTGCTCGAACCGCGAAAAGCTGATAGAGCTCGCGTCCAAGATAAACGCGGCATGGCACGTTTACAGCGACGAAAGCGTCGGAGTTCTTGCCAAAACCGACGAGCAGCATAATTCCGTCACGCCGATAGTGCGCAAGGACAACGGAAATTATATCGTCGATATAATCCTGCGCAACAACCGCTGCGACGACAAATATCCCGACGGCATATTTCACGCTCATCCCGAGTATATGAACATCAAGTCCGAATCGATAGGGCTTATCGAGGCAATGGGACTGTTCGTGCTTCCCGCGCGCCTCGACGCCGCTCTTGCGCAGATAGAAAAATATCTGACAAGAGAAGTAAGATACAACGCAGCCTCGCTCGGCGAAGACATGAAGTGCCATCAGGGCATGATAGAACGCCTCTTGGCGGAAAGCAAAAGCAAGGTTTCGCCTCTCGAAGCGTCGCTCAACGTCAAAGACGAAGTGAACCGCGTATGCGAAGAAATCCTGCGCAACACCGCAGTGTTCAAAAACGACGAGCAGGGAACCGCCGCAATGGAAAAATTCCTTTCCTCTCTCGGCTTTGCAAAAAGATAAAAGCACCGCTCGGTTCCAATGTAAAAGCGCGCCCTCTCGGCGCGCTTTTTTGTTTCCGTCTATATGTCAGTACGCCCGCCCGAAGTAAATCACGTGCTTCGACTTCTTGCCGCAGCAGACGCATTTTCCTTTTTCCGCGCCCGTCTGGTCGAAAGGCATGTTGCGCGTGGTCACTTGATACAGTTCCTTTACTTTGTCCTCGCACGCGCGCTCGCCGCACCAGTGTCCGAGAGCGAAACAGTTTTCGTTGACTGCGGTTTCCAGCTCTTTCAAGTCTGCCACTTTCCTAATGTGCGCGTTCATAAACGCAAGGGCTTTTTCGTACATGTTGCCGCGGATGTTTTCCAACAGCGCAGCCGCTCCGCTCACCGCATCTCCGTAAGAAATCACGCTCTTTGCTCCCTCGCCGAACTTGTCGCGCCGCGACACGGTAACCGTACCCGCTTCGATGTCGCGCGGTCCCATTTCATAGCGGCAGGGAACGCCCTTCATTTCCCATTGATTGAACTTCCAGCCGGGCGAGTTGTCGCTTTCGTCCACTTCGGCGCGCACACCGAGCGCGGTGAGTTTGTCCTTCAACTCGCGGCATTTTTCCAATACGCCTTCTTTCTTCTGCGCAATCGGAACTATGATAATCTGTATGGGTGCAACGGGCGGGGGCAGGCACAGTCCGCGCTCGTCGCCGTGCGCCATTATGAGCGCGCCGATAAGTCTTGTGGAAACGCCCCAGCTGGTCTGATACGGATATTTATGAGTACCGTCGCGGTCGAGGAAACGTATGTTGAACGGCTTTGTGAAATTCTGTCCGAAGAAATGCGTGGTGCCGGCTTGCAGACTTTTGCCGTCCTGCATCATCGCTTCCATGGAGTATGTGGCGATGCCGCCCGCGAATTTTTCCTTTTCGGATTTACGCCCTATGAGTACGGGCATGGCAAGTATGTTCTTTGCAAACTCCGCGTAAACGTGCAGCATTTTCAGCGTTTCTTCCTCGGCTTCCTGCTCGGTCGCATGCAGGGTGTGACCCTCTTGCCATAAAAATTCGCTCGTGCGCAAAAACGGACGCGTGGTCTTTTCCCAACGCACCACGTTCGCCCACTGATTGAGCAGCATGGGCAAGTCGCGGTAAGAATTTACCCACTTCGAGTACATCTCGCAGAAAACCGTTTCCGAGGTGGGACGAATAACAAGCTTTTCGGCAAGTTCTTCGCCGCCCGCATGAGTCACAAGCGCGACCTCGGGCGCAAACCCTTCCACGTGTTCGGCTTCCTTCGTGAGAAACGAATACGGTATAAGCATGGGGAAGTAAGCGTTTTTGTGTCCCGTCGCTTTGAACCTCGCATCGAGTTCCGCCTGTATGCGCTCCCATATCTCATATCCGTAAGGGCGTATGACCATAGTCCCTTTTACGGGTCCGTAATCGACAAGCTCCGTCTTTACCACGACGTCCGTATACCAACGGGGAAAATCCTCGCGTATATCCGCAATATCTTTGACAAATTCTTTTTTATCGGACATAAACATCTCCTTGTGCAAGCGCTTTTCGGCGCATGCTCGTTTTTGATTTTTTTACCGCTTGAACAGCCCGTCGCGCAGTTTTACAAGCACCTTCGTCAAAGGCTTGAAACCTACGCTCATAAACACCAGAGTGCTCACTATCTGCATTACGTAGAACGGTATTCCGGCAAGATATGTGACGGCAAACGGCAGACCTATTATAAGGTGCGACATCAGCGTCGTCAGCACGCCGAACAGGGCAGTCATGACAAGCGCGGCAATCAGGTAAACGTATTCGCTCTTTATCTTACGCGACATCAGAGCAACGATGAGCGCAAGCAGATTCCAGTAGATGAAATAACTTATCGCTACGTCGGGCGACGGGGGATAAAGTATGAGGTCGGCAAAGCAGAATACGACCGTCGCGCCCAAGCAGTCGAACCCGAACGCGAACGCATACACCGTCACCAGCGTGGTCACGACTTCGATATTCGGAATAAACGAAAGCGCAAACTTTCCCACGATAAGCGTAGCCGCGCAAGCGGCGATGACGGCTGCGTGCTTCGACGCGCTTATCGTTATGTTCCTTGCTTTGCCCAAATAAACGTACCTTTCGTGAATAATGCAAAGGCGTAAACCCCTTCGGTTAAAAGTATATTATAAACGCCGTCCGCTGTCAAGTAATCGGGCGCGGCAAAACCGCTCCCTCGGGTTAAAGAGAGCGGCATAAAAATCGGTTTAGCACGGTGTTTATAAAGCCGTAAGAATCACAGAAAGAAAGTGACTGCGGCGATGACGGCGAGCGCAGGCAGTCCCAACACGCCCGTCAGCAGCGCGTTAAACGGGTTAAGCGGCAATACCACCAGTCCGCTCAGCGACAGAACAAGCAAAAGCAGCCCTCCCGCAAGCGAATTTACAAGCAGTCGGAACATGCCTTTCGTGCGCAGATTGAACACGAAACCGAACACGGCGGCAATCGCCGCTCCGAGTAAAAAACATACCGCAATTTCCACGTACAGCATAGTATAGACATATTCGTCCGACCTCCGTTATATGTCCGCGCTTTTTGTCGCAAAATACGTTTTTTGGTTTTGCGGTATTCATAATAAAAAGACCCGTGTGCTTACGGGTCTTTGTCATGTTGCCGAAATTAAGGTTTACTGCTTTTGGAACTTGCCGTCTTTCTTGTGTACGGTCAGCGCGGCGTCGCTCTTGCCCGCAAGCTCGCGCGCTATGGAAAGAGCCTCGGCTTTGGTCGCCACACGGCGTGTGGGACGCGAGTTGCCGGCTTTGAGGATTATCCAATTGCCTTTATCGCGGTCGTATTTCACCGTGTATTTGTTCTGCACGTCCTCGCTTTGCACGGGATTGCTGCGGGCAAGAGCCGCGCGCGTAGCCGCACTCTTTTGCGCCGCCGCATTTTTCTGTTCGGCGGTTCTCGGAGCAGGAGGCGTTCTCTTGGGCTTTTCTTCCTTGACGTCGCTTTGTATTTCTTCATCTGCCGCCTGTTCTTGCTCGAAAGTTTCTTCCGCTTGCACCGTCTGCGTCTGCTCTTGACTTTCATCCTCTGCCTCGGCTTTCGTTTCCTCTGCCGCCGCTTGCTCGGCTTTTTCATCCGTAACGCTTTCACCGACGCTCTGAGCTTCGTTCGGTTTTTGCGCCTCGGGTTCGCTTACGGTTTCGGTTTTCCTTTCGTCCGCAAGCGTCATGTTGCGCGCGATGTCGGCAAGCCTCTTTTCGTCCGAAGCGGCGCGTTCGCGCAGTTTGCGGTTTTCGCGTTTGAGTTTTGCCGAATGCGCCGCGGCGGCTATAATCGTTATAAGAAGTATAACAGCAAGCGCAGCCGCGACTATCGCAAAAATATAGCCGTAGCCGTTCAAAAACGTCTTAACCGATTCCCAATCAAAAGCGGAAATAATCATTTTGTCCACCGTCCTTATTATTCATCTGGTTTAATATATTATACCACGTTATGAGGCGGTGTGTCAATCCAAATTGCTTGACTGACTCGGCTGTTTGGTGATATTATTAAGGAAACAAAAGTCCCGCCGACGGTGCGTGCGCCGTCGCCGCATAAGCGCAGGGAACAAATCGGAGAGCAACACAGATGAAACAGTACGAACTATTTACAAGCGAAAGCGTAACCGAGGGGCATCCCGATAAAGTCTGCGACCTTATCGCCGACACGATTTTGGACGCCGCGCTCAAAGACGACCCCGATAGCCGCATAGCCTGCGAGGTCTGCGCAACCACGGGTATGGTGATGGTCATGGGCGAATTTACGACCGAAACATACATAGACATTCCGCACCTTGTGCGCGGCGTCGTGCGCGGTATCGGCTATACCGACGCATCCTACGGATTCGATTGCGATACCTGCGCCGTGCTTACAAGCATAGACGAGCAGTCCAAGGACATTTCCGAATCGGTTACCAGCGCGCTGGAAAAACGCGAGAGCGGCAGCAACGATCGCTACGATGTGGTCGGCGCGGGTGACCAGGGTATGATGTTCGGATATGCTTGCAACGAAACGAAAGAGTTAATGCCTCTGCCCATAATGCTGGCGCACGCTTTGACAAAAAAACTCGCCGAAGTGCGCAAAAACGGCACGCTCGGCTATCTGCGTCCCGACGGAAAGGCGCAAGTCACCGTCGCTTACGAAAACGGCAAACCCGCATTTGTACATACGGTCGTCGTTTCCGCACAGCATTCACGCGATGTAAGCACGGACAAGCTCCGTGCGGACATAACCGAAAAGGTCATAAAGGCGGTCATCGACGAAAGCCTTTTGAGAAAAGATACTAAGTTTTTCGTAAATCCGTCCGGCAGATTCGTTATAGGCGGACCGCACGGCGACACGGGTGTCACGGGCAGAAAGATAATAGTGGATACCTACGGCGGAATGTGCCCCCACGGCGGCGGAGCGTTTTCCGGCAAAGACGCCACGAAGGTGGACAGAAGCGCAAGCTATTATGCGCGTTACGTCTGCAAGAACATAGTCGCCGCGCATCTTGCGGATAAAGTTCAATTGCAGGTGGCTTACGCGATAGGCAAGGCGGCGCCCGTTTCGCTGAATATAAACACATTCGGCACGGGTAAAATCGATGACGCGAAAATACTCGCGGCAGTCGAAAAGGTATTCGATTTCCGTCCCGCGGCAATAATAGAAAGCCTCGGGCTCGACCGCCCCGTATTCGCGGCAAGCACAAATTACGGACACTTCGGCAAAGAGGGAGCAAGCTGGGAGAGAACGGACAAAACCGACCTGCTTATAAAAGAAACAAAGTGACTTTAACGGGCGATGTGGAAATAATCCGTTTTCGTAACGAAACGAACGGATACAGCGTCGTAATCTTGGACGTAGAGGGCGAACCCGTGACATGCGCGGGCAGTTTTCCTCCGCTCAAAGAAGGCATGACTTTGAAAGTGGACGGCAGATACACCGTGCATCCCAAATTCGGCCGCCAGTTTGCCGTGGAAAGCGCAAGCGCGGTAATGCCGAAAGCCGCCGACGGTATGGTCAGGTATCTGGGAAGCGGCATAATCAAGGGCATGGGACCCAAAACCGCGCTCGCCGTGGTAAACAGATTCGGCGAAAAGACTTTCGACATACTGGAAAACATGCCGCTCAGACTGGCTGAAATAAAGGGCATTTCCCGGCAGAAAGCGGCGCAGATAGGCGTGCAGTTCGGCGAAATGAAAAACATGAACGAAGCCATGCTGTTCATGCAGTCCAACGGCATAACGCTGTCTGCCGCGCTCAAAATCTACGATACGTATAAGGATAAAACCGTCGCTGCGGTCAAAGAAAATCCGTATCGCCTCATAGAAGACGTTGACGGAATAGGCTTTGTCCGCGCGGATACAATAGCCAAAAAGCTCGGCTTCGACGAGTGCGGAGACGCTCGCCTTCGCGCGGGACTTGTGTATACGCTGAAAGAGAGCTGTGACGCGGGCGGAAATACGTTTCTGCCGACCGACGAACTTATAAGCGCGACGCTCGGACTGCTCGGCGCAGGCAGCGAAGAAATGCTTTACGAAATTATAGACGACCTCGTTATAAGCGGCGTGCTCAAAAAAATAATGGTCGGCGATATAGAAGACGCGGTAATGCTCAGAAGAATCTACCGCGCGGAAAAAGGCGCGGCGGTGTCGCTTGCAAGACTGCTTTCAAGCCACAGCATGCTTGTCGAAGATGTGACGTCGGACATAGCGATGTTCGAAACCGCAAACTCAATCACGCTTGCCGCCAAACAGAAAGAAGCGGTGACGCTGGCGGTAAACAGCGGCGTCTGCGTGCTTACGGGCGGTCCGGGAACGGGCAAGACCACGATAGTCAAATGCATACTCGAAATTCTCACCGGGCGCGGCGAAAAAGTAATGCTCATGGCGCCTACGGGACGCGCGGCAAAGCGTTTGGGAGAAAGCACGGGCAAGGACGCAAGCACGATACATCGCGCTCTCGCCGCGCTCGACGGCGACGACGGAGAAGGCACGGGACAGTGTTTCAACGCCGATACCGTTATAGTGGACGAGGTGTCGATGATGGACGTGTATCTGACTGATATGCTGCTCAAACGCCTGCGTCCCGAATCGAAAATAATTTTCGTCGGCGACAGCGACCAGCTTCCCAGCGTCGGAGCGGGCAACGTGCTTGCCGACATGCTGTCGGGCGGAGAAATACCGTCTGTCAGACTGGACGCGATTTTCCGTCAGGACAGAGAAAGTCTGATAGTTTTAAACGCGCATAAAATAAACGGCGGGGAAATGCCCGAGCTTTCGCGCACCGACGGGGATTTCTTTTTCTCGTCGGCGGAAGACGCGGAAACCGCCGCAGCCGCAGTCGTGGACATGGCTGCGCGTCGTATTCCGAAATACCTCGGCTGCGACCCGTACAAAGTGCAGGTGCTCGCGCCCATGAAGAACGGCGCGTGCGGAACGTCGTCGCTGAACGCCCGATTGCGCGAGGCAATGAATCCGCGCGGCACGGGAGAGGAACTGCACGACGAAACGGCGGTGTGGCGCGTCGGCGATAAGGTAATGCACACCGTGAACAACTACATGCTCGAATGGACAAACTATTCGGTCGGCGGCTCGAACGGAAAAGGCGTGTTCAACGGCGACCTCGGATTGATAACTGCGGTGCGCAAGGACATGGGCGAGATAGACGTGAGATTCGAGGACGGACGCGAGGCGACGTACACAAGCGAACTGCGCGGACAGCTCGCTGCGGCTTACGCAATCACCGTGCATAAATCGCAGGGCAGCGAGTTCGACGCCGTGATAGTGCCCGTAGTCGGCGGCGCACCGATGATAATGACGCGCAACCTGCTGTATACCGCAATAACCCGTGCGAAAAAAATGGCGGTTTTGGTGGGCAGTAAGTATTGGGTCAAGAGAATGGTCGACAATAATTATATACGCAAGCGTTACAGCGCGCTTTCCGAGTTTATAACCGAAGCCGTTGCGGACGACAAACTGCTGCATTCTCTCGGATAGGAGATTATATGGACAAAAACAAGTATAACAAGACGCTCATGGCGGCGGTTCGCGCAGTGCTCGCCGTCGGAGGCTTTTTGCTCGGCGCGGGATTTACCGTGCTGTTTTTCCGCTATAACCCAAGCGCCGTAAAGGACTATCTGAAAATAATTTTCGTCGCAAGCGGCGGACTGCTTTTGGGACTTACGCTGCTGCTTTCGTCGCGTCCCATAGTCGCGCTCGTCGCAGTCATGGCGTCCTCGCTGAAAAAGTTTTTTTCGGCAAAAGCCCCCGCGGAAGTCGCAGGCTTCGTGCTCGGCATTTGCGTGGGACTTTTGCTCACGCTCGTAATTTACGTGGTGCTCGAAGTGTTCGTTCCGATAAAACCGCTCAACATCGCGCTCACGGTACTGTGCGCCCTGCTGTTTTGCTTCGTCGGAGCGTTCGTTTTCGCCCGCACTCTCAAAGCCGCCGAAAGCGAACCCGAGGAAAGCGGGGAAGAGGTCGTGGAAACAGGCTTTCGCGGCTATATCCTTACTTCGAAAGCATTTTTCGACCCGCGGGCGGAAATGCTCGTCGGAAAATGGCTGCACGGCAAACTGGTCGTGCTGGCGAAAAGCGTCGGAAAATTCGCGGAAGCCGAAGAGGAAACCGCGCTTGCGGCGCTGAAAACATACCGCGTTCTCGTCGCGCAGTGCAAACTGAAAACGGTCGAGTTCGACAAGGGCGGCAGCGAGGAAGAGGACGTAATGCGCTATGCCGCGACTCGCAGCCTCGCCGTGGTGACGTCGGGGGAAATAGACCCCGCGCTTTGCAACGAAAAAGTGCGTGTGCTCGATTTGTCCGCGCTCTAATAATGACCGCTCATAACTTGACAAACGCCGCGTGAAAAAAGTATAATATATTCGGTGCGAAAAGCGCCGTGAGATAAGGAGCGACGAGTGGAAAACCGCGAAACCAACTTAAAACTTACGCCCGTAAGAAGCATGCTCATAGGCAGCAGCGGTCTTTTCAAGGCGGTTTGGATTCCTTTTATCGTGCTCTTGGGCGTGCGGCTGGCACGCACTTGCGGCACGGTCGCGGCGGCGGTAATTCTCGGAGCGGGGGCGGTTGCGGCGGCAGCGGTCATACCGCTGGCTTATTTTATCGTAAAAAGAACGCGCGGCAATTTCTGGGGCAGATACCACTTTATTTTCGCGCTCGACGTTTTGACGGTATCCCTGCTTTGCGCATTGCTTTGGGGCAGCGGCGAAAGCGACAGCCTCGGCGCTAAAACGACCGCCGCGGCGGTATGTTTTCCGTTGTTTTGCGTAGGCATGTGCAGTATACATTACATTTCCAAGGCGGTAAGCGACCGTCTGACGGGCGAGGACGTTCACACCGAAAAATACCGCGGCGTGTTCGACGCTCTTTCTCTCATAGTCGGACTTGCGTTTTGCGCGCTGCCGCTTACGGGATTGGGAGAGGACGGAGTCGGCTATGTCTGCGGCGTTTCCGTACTCGTGCTCGGACTTGTTTTCTATTTTTCTACAACCTCGTCGCTGCCGCGTTTCGTGCGTCCGCTCGCCGAAAAGCCGACGCTCAAAAAGACCTACCGCGAATTTTTCGGGCGTCCTTCGCCGAAAGCGGGAATGTCCGCCGCCGCATTTTTCTTCGCGGCGGTCGGAGCGGTATGTGCGCTCGGCTATGCGTCCGACCTTGCACGCGTGCAGAATTTCGGACCTGCCGTTACCGTTATTTCCTGCGCCGCGTTCGCCGCATGCGCCGCCGCAATGTTCGTGATGTCGGGAGAGCGCTCGTTTTCCGTCGCGGCGTCTGCCGTCGGAAGCGCGCTGTGCACGGCGGTGTGCATTGCTCTGACGCTCGTGTTCAGACTCGCAAGTCTTTCTCACGAAGTCGGCGCGGTTATTGTTTTGTGCGCTTTCATCTTGCTCGGCGCGGGATTCGGACTGCTGCTCGGAAGCGCGTCCGTTGCTCTCCGCACTTATTCCGGCAAAAAGCGTTCCGGCATAAAATACTGTTCGAAAATGATGCTGCTCGTCTTTGCCGTAGGAATCGGAAGCGCGCTGGCGGCGGTGCTTTACGGATTGCCGAGGGGCTCGGACATTACGTTCGCATGCATTGCCGGTGCGGCGGCTCTCACGTGCACCGCGCTTGTCGCGGCGGTCTATGCGGATAAAAAGCGCGGGAGGGATAAAAGCATTGATTAAGGTAAGCGAAGTATTCGGAGAAGCCGCAGACGCGGCTTGCGCGCGTTTCGGCATAAAGCGCGGCGAATACGACAGAGTGTTCGCACAGGAAGGCGAATGCCGCGGCGTGGGGCTGACCTCGCTTGTCGGCGGCGAAATAGTGATAGGCGAGTGCGTAAGCGACGGCGGAGCGCTTGCAAAGGAGCTGCTGCTGCGCACGCTGCTGCTCGACGCGACGCGCGTCGAAAATTTCAAGACGGTTATAAACGGCGACGGCGACTATACGCGCTACGGCTTCGAAAAAGAGTCCGACGGACGCTGGGTCGCAATTACGGATAAAATAATATTTCCGCACGAGTGCAAAGGAGAACATAATGTTAAGTGACATCGAAATCGCAAGAGCGGCACAACTCAAACCGATTGCGGACGTGGCGAAATCCCTCTCGATAGACCCGGGCAGCCTTATACCTTACGGCAAGTACATGGCTAAGACCGACGGGCGCGGCAAGAAAAAAGGTAAGTTGATACTTGTCACCGCAATAAATCCTACGGCGGCGGGCGAGGGTAAAACCACCGTTTCCGTAGGACTTGCCGACGCCATGAAAAAGATAGGCAAAAACGTGTGCCTTGCGCTCCGCGAACCTTCGCTCGGTCCCGTGTTCGGCGTCAAGGGCGGCGCAGCAGGCGGCGGCTACGCGCAAATCGCGCCCATGGAAAACATCAACCTTCACTTTACGGGCGATTTGCACGCGATAACCTCGGCAAACAATTTGCTTGCCGCAATGATAGATAATCACATATATTTCGGCAACGAACTTCGCATAAAAAAAGTCACTTGGCGCCGCTGCCTCGATTTGAACGACCGCGCGCTCAGAAACACCGTCAGCGGACTTAATTGGGGGTCGACGCGCGAAGACGGCTTCGACATCACCGCCGCAAGCGAAATCATGGCTGTGTTCTGCTTGGCAAAGGACTTGAACGACCTTAAAAAACGTCTCGGCGATATAGTTATAGGCGAGGATTACGAGGGACGCGACGTTACCGCAAAAGACCTCAAAGCGGACGAAGCAATGACAGTTTTGCTTGCCGACGCGCTCAAACCCAACCTTGTGCAGACTTTGGAAGGCGTGCCCGCATTCGTACACGGCGGTCCGTTCGCAAACATAGCTCACGGCTGCAACAGCGTCATAGCCACCGAAACCGCGCTTTCCTACGCCGACTACGTTGTCACGGAGGCAGGCTTCGGAGCGGATTTGGGAGCGGAAAAATTCCTCGACATCAAGTGCCGCATGGCAAATTTAAAACCCGCGGCGGCGGTAATAGTAGCCACTGTGCGCGCGCTCAAATGCGCGGGCGGCGTAAAGAAAGAAGAGCTCTCTCTTCGTAACGACGCCGCGCTCGAAAGAGGTCTGCCCAACCTTATAAAGCATATAGAGAACATGAAAAACGTCTACGGCTTGAATATCGTGGTTGCCGTAAACAGATTCGCAACCGACGAGGACGCCGAAATCGAAATAATCCAAAAGGCATGCTCGAAAGTCGGCGCGGAAGCGGTATGCTGCGAATGTTTTGCGCGCGGCGGCGACGGCGGCAAAGCGCTCGCCGAAAAGACGGTTGCGGCGGCGGAAAAGAAAAGCGCGCTTACGCTGTGCTACGACGATGCCGACGACATAAAGACAAAAATAGAAAAAGTGGCAAAGCGCATTTACGGCGCAAAAGGCGTGCGCTTTCTGCCTGCCGCGCAAAAGAAACTCGTGTCGCTCGGCGAGAAAGCAAAGGGCTTGCCCGTGTGTATAGCCAAAACGCAATACTCGCTTTCCGACAATCCGGCGCTGCTCGGCAGACCCGAGAATTTCGAAATAACCGTGCGCGACCTTATGCTTCGCGGCGGAGCGAAATTCGTGGTCGCGCTCGCAGGCGACATCTTCCTCATGCCGGGGCTTCCCAAAGTCCCCAATGCGGAAAAAATGACCATAACGGCGGACGGCATAGTTTCGGGTCTGTTTTAAGCCGCGGCATCGTCTTTAAAAAACAGCACATTCAATACTTGAAAAGGACACTTGACAAATGGCAAACTTTATCGAAGACATAATCGAAAAAGACCTTGCGGAAGGTAAGTACGATAAAATCGTTACCCGTTTTCCGCCCGAACCCAACGGCTGTCTGCATATCGGTCATGCAAAGGCGATATGCCTCGACTATTACGGCACCGCAGTTAAATACGGCGGCAAATGCAACCTGCGTTTCGACGACACCAACCCCGTCAAAGAGGACGAGGAGTTTGTCGAATCCATAATCGACACCGTCAAATGGCTGGGATGGAAGGGCGACATATATTATGCGTCCGACTATTTCGACGAGATGTACGAGTGCGCGGTCAAACTCATCAAAAAGGGCAAGGCTTACGTCGACGACATAACGCCCGAGCAGATGAAAGAACTGCGCGGCACGCTTACCGAACCGGGCAGGGAAACCGCCAACCGCAACCGCTCGGTCGAAGAAAACCTCAAACTGTTCAAAGATATGAAAGAGGGCAGAGTGCCCGACGGCGCGCTGGTGCTTAGAGCCAAAATAGACATGGCGTCGCCGAATATAAACATGCGCGACCCGATTATCTACCGCGTGGTGCGCGCGCGCCATCACAGACAGGGCGACAAGTGGTGCATCTACCCGATGTACGATTTCGCACATCCGCTCGAAGACGCGGTCGAGGGCATAACGCATTCGCTCTGTACGCTCGAATTCGAAGACCACCGTCCGCTGTACGACTGGGTGCTCAAAGAATGCGGATTCGAAAATCCTCCGCACCAGTACGAATTCGCGCGGCTTAACATCGAACGCACGATAATGAGCAAACGCTATCTCAAAAAACTCGTCGACGAGGGCGTGGTGGACGGATGGGACGACCCTCGCATGCCCACGCTTGCGGGGCTTCGCCGCCGCGGTTATACGCCTGCGTCCATACGCACTTTCTGCGAGCGTATCGGCATAGCCAAAGCCAACAGCACAGTAGAGGCGGGACAGCTCGAAAGCTGCATACGCGAAGAACTCAATAGGACGGCGCCTCGCGTAATGGCGGTACTCGACCCCGTGGAACTGGAAATAACCAATGTCGGCGAAGATTACTCGCAAGTCTGCGAACTCGAAATCAATCCTTCCGACGAGAGCGCAGGCACACGCAGAATAGACTTCGGCAAACACCTCTATATCGAGCAGAGCGACTTCGCGCTCGACCCTCCGCCCAAATACCACCGTCTTACGCTCGGCGGCGTGGTGCGGCTCAAAGGCGCGTATATAATCAGGTGCACGAACGTAGACGCGGAAGACGGCAAAGTGAAAAAGGTGTATGCCGAGATAATCGAGGGGACGAAAAGCGGCGGCGCTTCGCCCGTAAAAGCCAAGGGCGTAATTCACTGGGTCAACGCGAAAGACTGCGTGGACATAGAGGCGCGGCTGTACGACTATCTGCTTAACGCAGGCGACGAGGATAAAGATTTTTCCGAACGCATGAATGCGGAATCGCTTGTCGTCAAACATGCCAAAGCCGAAAAATGCCTTGCCGCCGCAAAACCGCTCGACTCTTTCCAGTTCATGCGCCAGGGCTATTTCTGCCGCGACCTCAAATCGAAAGGGCTCGTGTTCAACAGAACGGTGGAACTGAAAGATTCGTTCCGCAAATAATTTCGGCGGCTTTGCTGCCCGATAACAACGAATAACAGGAGGCTTGATATGAATATATTGCTGACCGGCGGAAACGGATTTATCGGTAAAAATTTCATCGAAAAGTACGGCAGTAAATACAATATCTTCGCGCCGTCGTCGCACGAAGTCGATTTGATGCAGATACGGCAGGTGTCAGACTATTTCAAAGACAAACACTTCGACGTCGTCATACATGCGGCAGGCAAGAGCGACGGCTACTACGGCAGCGAGAAACAGGCGGACAATCTCGTCATGTTCAAAAACGTCCAGTACGAATCCATTTTGCACGGCGTTAAAAAACTGCTCGTGATAGGCGATGCGGCGGATTTCGACCGCAGCCGTCCGCTCGACGGCGTACCCGAAACCGAGTTCGGCAAAAGCATACCGCAGGACGCTTACGGACTCGGCAGATATCTCATAACCATGCTCGCGTCCAAGGACAAAATAAGCACGGTGCTCAGATTTTTCACGGTCTACGGCAAATACTGCGACGTAGCCTCGTCCAAGACAATGGAACTTACGGCGCGCGGCGTTACGGGCAAAAAGAACGCCGTCATAGAGCGCGACCGCACATTCGGCGCGGTGTATGTCGACGACGCCGTGAAGATTATCGCCGCATTCGCGGATAACGATTTCGAAAAAGGCGAGTACAATATAGCGTCCGATACGCCGCTTTCGCTGTCCTTCGTTGCAAAGACAGCAAAACGGCTGGCGAAAAAGGACGGCAGGGAAATAAACGTAAGCATCCTCGACGAAACCGAGGACAACATATATACGGGCAGCGTGGAAAAGCTCATGAGCGTCATGCCGAAACTGCGCTTCACCTCTCACGCGACTGCGCTCAAACAGGTTTACGAACATCTTAAAAAACATAAATCACAGGCAAAACCCAAAGAGGCAGGCAAGCAGTGAGCAACGTACTTTTCGATTTCGACGGCACGCTGTTCGACACTTACGAGGGCATATCGCTGTGCGTGTCATACGCGCTGGAAAAACTCTGCAAACCTCCGCTCGGAGAGAGCGCGCTCAGAAAATTTCTCGGTCCTCCGATATTTTCGAGCATGCGCGACTTTGCGGGCGTCGAGGAGGAAAATGTAGACGAAGCGGTAAGACTGTTCCGCGAAAGATACGTTGCCGGCGGAGTGCTCTTGTGCAAGCCTTACGACGGCATAAAAGAACTGCTCGCATATCTCAAAGAGCGCGGCGTCACGCTCTGCATAGCGTCGTCAAAACCGCAGTTTGCGATAGAACTACTGCTGCGCGAGCACGGTATGACGCACTTTTTCGATAGGATATGCGGCGCAAGCGGCGCGGAAAAAAGCGAGGACAAGTCAAAGCGTCTGCGCGAAGCGATGACGCAAAAGGACGCCGTCATGGTCGGCGACCGCAAGTTCGATATCGCTGCGGCGAAAAAGACGGGACTTCGCAGCGTCGGCGTATTGTACGGCTTCGGCTCGAAAGAGGAACTGCGCGAGGCAGGCGCGGACGCTTTGGCGGAGGATACAGAACAACTGAAAGGCATACTTTGCGGTATGCTCGGAATAAAACAGGAGACATTATGAAACAGATAACGGCAAAACAACTCAGAAAAATGTGGCTGGATTTCTTTTCCGAAAGAGGTCATGCCATTATAAGCTCCGCGTCGCTGATTCCGGAAAACGACCCCACGGTGCTGTTCACGACGGCAGGCATGCATCCGCTCGTGCCGTACCTTCTCGGCGCAAAACATCCTTCGGGCAACCGCCTTTGCGACTGTCAGAAGTGCGTGCGCACGGGCGACATAGACGAGGTCGGCGACAGCAGCCATTGCACGTTCTTCGAAATGCTCGGCAATTGGAGCCTCGGCGACTATTTCAAAACCGAAATGGTAAAGTGGAGTTACGAGTTTTTAACCGATAAAAAATATCTCGCTCTCGATAAAAACCGCCTTGCCGTCACCGTGTTCGAGGGTGATAATGACTGTCCGCGCGACACCGCAACCGCCGAGCTTTGGGAGCAGTGCGGCATAAAGAAAGAAAATATTTTCTTCCTTCCCAAAAAGCATAACTGGTGGGGTCCCGCAGGCGTTACCGGACCTTGCGGAAGCGATACCGAAATGTTCATAGATACGGGCAAACCCAAATGCTGCGAAAACTGTTCGCCGGCATGCGACTGCGGCAAATACCTCGAAATCTGGAACGACGTTTTCATGGAATACAATAAAACCGCAGACGGCAAATACGAACCGCTCAAACAAAAGAACGTGGATACCGGCATGGGACTCGAACGCACGGTCGCAGTGCTGAACGGCAAAAAAAGCGTCTACGAAACCGACCTTTTCGCACCGATAATTTCCGAGATAGAAAATCTCTCGGGCAAGAAGTACGGCTTTGGCGAGCAGACCGACCGCGCAATCAGGATAGTGGCGGACCACACCAGAACCGCTACGTTCATACTCGGCGACGAGCGCGGCGTAACTCCCTCCAACGTGGACCAGGGCTACGTGCTCAGAAGACTGCTGCGCCGTGCCGTTAGATTCGCCGGTGTGCTGGAAATGAAAGGCTCGGATTTGAGCAAGGTCGCCGCGGCGGTAGTGGACAATTACAGGGAAGTATACCCCGAACTCAATCAAAGCAGGGACAAGATTTGTGCGGAAATCGATGCCGAAGTCGAGCGTTTCGAAAAGACCTTGCAGGGCGGAATACGCGAGTTCGAAAAGCTTGCGAAATACCTTGTCGGCAACGTGGTTTCGGGCAAAGCCGCATTCAAACTTTACGACACTTACGGATTCCCGATAGAAATGACGCAGGAGCTCGCGCGCGAGCACGGCTTCACGGTCAACATTGCGGACTTCGAAAAGGCATTCGACGAGCACCGCCGCAAAAGTCAGGCAGGCGCGGAACAGAAATTCAAGGGCGGTCTTGCGGATAATACCGAAACAGTCGCGCGTCTGCATACGGCGACGCACCTCATGCACCGCGCGCTCAAAGTCGTGCTTCAAGACGAAAATGCGAACCAAAAGGGCAGTAACATCACCGCAGAGCGTCTGCGCTTCGACTTTTCGTTTCCGCGTCCCATGACGGACGAGGAGATACAAAAGGTCGAGGACATCGTCAACGAGGCCATAAAAGCCGATGTACCCGTGGTCTGCGAGGAAATGAACGTGGACGAGGCGCGCGCGAAAGGCGCGGTCGGACTCTTCGCCGCCAAGTACGGAGAGAAAGTCAAAGTCTATACCATGGGCAAATACTCCTGCGAAATCTGCGGAGGACCTCACGCCGCGCGCACGGGCGAGCTCGGACGGTTCAAAATAGTGAAAGAGCAGTCGTCGTCCGCAGGCGTGCGCCGTATCAAAGCCGTCCTCGAAACCGAGTAACCTTAAACACAAAATCCGAAAAAGGCATGCACGTACATGCCTTTTTTGTTTTGCCATTCCGCCATTAAAATACTGTCATTCCGACCGAAGCGGAGGAATCCCATCCTTATAAACCCTCTTTAACCGCCTTGTGTCGAAATACGTCGAATTACGCCGCGCGAATTGTTTGACATTTTCGGCGCATGTCTGTATAATGAAAAATCGGGGACAGGCTCGTGTCTGTCGGAAGAATGCAAAAGGAGAAACCGTATGAAAATGATTTACGGGGTGAAAGACCGCCCCAAAGCAGGCAAACTTATTTTGTTCGCCTTGCAGCAGCTGCTCGCCATACTCGCGGCGACCATAACCGTGCCAATAGCGGTAAACGGAATAACCGCAACGCCAGGTGACTTTAATTACACGGCGTCCAATCTGTCGATATCCGCCGCACTCGTAGGCGCGGGACTCGGCACGCTCGTATACCTGCTGTTTACAAAATTCCGCAGCCCCGTGTTCCTCGGCAGCTCGTTCGCGTTCATAGGCTCTATGGCGGCGGCGTTCGCAGGCGGCGTAAGCATGTCGCTCGGCTACCTCGGACTCATAATCGGCGCGCTGTTTGCAGGTCTTGTTTATGTAATAATTTCGATTATAGTCAGATTCTGCGGCAGCAAATGGATAGACAAAGTCATGCCTGCCGTGGTTATAGGACCCACCGTGGCAATCATAGGACTGTCGCTCTCGTCAAGCGCGATAGGCAATCTCAATCAGGGCGCGATAGCGACTTGCTCGCCTTACGTCGCGCTCGTGTGCGGACTCATAACTCTTGCCGTAACGATAATTTGTTCGGTTTTCGGCAAAAAGACGATGAAAATGATTCCGTTCATAGTAGGCATATCCGCAGGTTACGTTGCGGCGTCGATATTCACGGGCATAGGCTACGCGCTCGGCGATACCGCTGTGGGCAATGCGCTCAAAGTAATAGATTTTACGAAGTTCGCAAGCATGGAATGGCTGCCCGCATTCACGTTCGTGGAAGTGTTCAAAACGCCGATAACCGCGCCCAACGGTATAGGAGCGCACATCGGCGCAATAGCCGTCGCATACGTTCCCGTTGCGTTCGTGTCGTTCGCGGAACACCTTGCCGACCATAAAAATATTTCGTCCATAATCGAAACCGACCTGCTCAAAGACCCCGGGCTCGACCGCACGCTTCTCGGCGACGGCGTCGGCTCTCTCGCAGGCGCAATCTTCGGCGGCGCGCCCAATACCACCTACGGCGAAAGCGTCGGCTGCGTCGCGATAAGCGGCAATGCGTCCGTCGTGACAATCGCACTCGCGGCGGTAATGGCGGTAGTCATTGCGTTCGTCGCGCCGATAATGACCCTGCTATCCACAATTCCGCCGTGCGTAATGGGCGGCGTCTGTATCGCTCTGTACGGCTTCATAGCCGTGTCGGGACTCAAAATGATACAGAAAACCGACCTCAACGACAATAGAAATCTGTTCACCGTTTCGGTTATTTTGGTGGCAGGCGTCGGCGGTCTTGCACTCACTTTCGGCAAAGTAACCATAACCAACGTCGCATGCGCTCTTATTCTCGGCATACTCGTCAATCTGCTCGTTGGTATCGGCAGAAAACAGCCTGCCGCGGCAGTGCAAAGCGAGGGAGGGGAAACATCCGCGCAAAGCGCTCCCGAGCCGTCCGAGGCGGAACAAACGCCCGAAAACGCAAGCGCCGACACACTCGGCGAAGTCGCCGCGGCGTCGGATGCGGATAATACCGAGGAAACGCAAACAACGTAAACCTGCGTTCGCAGAAAGATTTTTCGATTAAACAGGAGAAGAAAACGATGAAAAAGTACGATAACGTAACCATTCTCGACCATCCGCTCATTCGCCATAAGATTGCTCTTTTGCGCGATAAGGATACGGGCACCAAACAGTTCCGCGAACTTATCGAGGAAATAACCACACTCATAACTTTCGAAAGTTTCAAAGAGGTCAAGACCAAAACGGTGACGGTGGAAACGCCGCTCGAAAAGTGCGAACAGAAAGTCGTGGTCGAGGGCAGCGTGGCGATAGTGCCGATACTGCGCGCAGGGCTCGGCATGGTCAGCGGAGTTCACACGCTTTTCCCTACGGCGAAAGTGGGTCACATAGGCATGTACCGCAACGAAGAAACCCTCGAACCGGAGGAGTACTATTGCAAACTTCCCGACGGCATACAGCACATGCAGGTCGTACTGCTCGACCCCATGCTTGCAACGGGCGGCAGCGCCTGCGACGCAATCGACCTGCTGAAAAAGCGCGGCTGTAAAGATATAAAGCTAATGAACATAATCGGCGCGCCCGAGGGAGTAAAGCGCGTGGCGGAGGCTCACCCCGACGTGAATATCTACCTTTCAACGCTGGACAGATGCCTTAACGAAAACGGCTACATTCTCCCGGGACTCGGCGACGCAGGCGACCGCCTTTTCGGCACCAAATAACCGCGCCCGAAATTCACACAAATAAAAAAAGCGACATGCCGATTGGCACGCCGCTTTTTTATTGTCGAGTTTATTTTGTGTTTCTCATTAAATCGAGAAAAGACTTTTTTCTGTCATGAGGCAAAGTTTTCAAAATATCGATGATTTCTTTGTCTTGTTTGTAATCTGCGTAATTGTCCGCAAAAATTCCGCACATGAGATTTCTAGGACATCTATAATATCCAAAAGAGCGGGAAGCGAGAGATTGAAATTTCTGCTTTTTATTTGATTGATATATGTCGGACTTTTACCAAGACGCAAACTCAATTCTCTTGCGGAAAGATTTTTTTGATTTCTGAAATATCCGATTCTGAAAGTCAAATCAATTTATATCCATAAAAAGTTCACCGCGTAAAAGTTTTCACACTACGAAATTGATTATTCTTTCGGGAATGACGATTGTCTTTTTCACAGCCGTTCCGTCCAAAAGCGCCTTTACTTCCGCATTGTCCAAAGCGGCTTTTTCGATAGCCTTTACGTCCTTTCCGGATGGCAGAACGATTTTCAGCTTCACGCGGCTGTTGACCTGCACGGCATATTCTACGCTGCTTTTGACAAGCTTGCTTTCGTCCGCAGTCGGGTACGGCATAAGGAACACGCTCTTTTTGCCGCCTCTCATTTCGTTCAGTTCCTCGGCAAAGTGCGGCGCGGCAGGCGCGATAATGCGTATCAGTTTTTCGGCAACTTCGTCAAGCAGGCTGTAATCCGCGTCGGGCAAAGCGTCGTACTTGTACATTGCATTGACAAGTTCCATTATTCTCGCGATTGCCGTGTTGAACGAGAAAGTTTCGAAATCGGCATTCACTTCTTTTATGCAGTGATTCAAAGCATACAGCAGCTCGGCTTCGCTAACGCCGTGTGCCGCGCTCTTACCGCCGCGCTTTTCAAACGCCTTTACTATTATTCTTTCCGCGCGGTCGAGGAACTTCGCCACCGAACGTATGCCGTCGTCCGACCACGGACCGCCTTCCGTAAAGCGGATACCGAACATCAGATACGTGCGGAACACGTCAGAGCCGTACTTTGCGATGTATTTGTCGGGATTTACCACGTTTCCTGCGGACTTGCTCATCTTATTGCCGTCCTCGCCGAGAATCAGCCCCTGGTGCACAAGCGATTTAAACGGCTCGTCGAAATTCAGATATCCCATGTCGCGCAGAGCCTTGGTTATAAACCGCGCGTAAAGCAGGTGCATGCACGCATGTTCCGCGCCGCCGACATACTTGTCTACGGGCAGCATGTTGTTTATTTTTTTCGGGTCGAACGCCGCCGCCGCATTCTTGCTGTCGGGGTAGCGCAGATAATACCAGGACGAACATACGAACGTGTCCAAAGTATCGGGGTCGCGCTTTGCCGCCTTGCCGCAAACGGGGCAGACGCAGTTCATATATCCTTCGTGCAGCGACAGCGGACTCCTTCCGTCGGGCGTAAAATTCACGTCGTAGGGGAGAGTTATTGGCAAATCCTTTTCGGGCACAGGCACCGTGCCGCAGTGCGGACAGTGAATGATTGGTATCGGTGCGCCCCAATAGCGCTGCCGCGATACCGACCAGTCGCGCAGACGATAGTTTATTTTCTTACGCCCTTTGCCGAGTTTTTCAAGCTCTTCGATAACGGCGGATTTCCCTTTTTCGCCCTTCAAACCGTCGAATTTGCCGCTGTTTACCATAACGCCGTATTCAGTGTAGGGCAGGACGGTTTCGCCGTTTTCGGCTTTTATTACCTGTTTTATTTTCAGTCCGTGCTTCTTGCAGAACACATAATCGCGTTCGTCGTGCGCCGCCACGCCCATGACCGCACCCGTGCCGTAAGTCGCAAGACAGTAGTCCGCAACCCATACGGGAACGCGCTCGCCGTTTATCGGGTTTATGCAGTACGCGCCCGTGAATACGCCCGTCTTTTCCTTTGCGGTGGAAAGCCGCTCTATGTCGCTTGCCTTAGCCGCTTCTTTGCGGTAGACTTCCACTGCGGCTTTATGCTCGGCTGTCGTTATCTTATCGACAAGAACATGCTCGGGCGCAAGCACTACAAAGCTTACGCCGTGCAGAGTGTCCGCGCGCGTCGTAAACACCGTGATTTTTCCGCCGCCGTTTTCAAGCTCGAAGTCAACTTCTCCGCCGACCGACTTTCCAATCCAGTTTTTCTGCATAAGCTTGGTCTTTTCGGGCCAGTCCAAAGAGGGCAGACACGACAAGAGCTCTTCCGCATAATCGGTTATCTTCAAAAACCACTGCGTCATGTGCTTGCGCTCTATTTCCGTTCCGCACCGCTCGCACTTTCCGTCCACTACCTGCTCGTTGGCAATCGCCGTATTGCACTTGCCGCACCAGTTCACGGGCGCATCCTTGCGGTAGGCAAGCCCCTTCTTGTAAAGCTGTAAAAACAGCCACTGCGTCCACTTGTAATAGTTTTCGTCGCAGGTGTAAAGCTCGTATTCCCAGTCGAACATCGCGCCCATGTCGGACAGCTGCCGCTCCATGACCGCAATGTTTTTAAGCGTGCTGTCTTTGGGGTGTATGCCCGTTTTTATTGCGTAGTTTTCCGCAGGCAGCCCGAACGCGTCGAACCCCATGGGCTGAAATACGTTTTTGCCCTGCATCTTCTTGAACCGCGCAAAACTGTCGGTAAGAGCATAGTTGAACCAATGTCCGAGGTGCAGATTCGCGCCCGACGGGTACGAAAACATTTCCAGCACGTAATATTTGTCGTCTGCCCTTTTCGGGTCGAATTTAAGGTCTTTGTTGTTTTTCCAGCGCTCGTTCCATTTCGCGTCTATTCCGATATAATCCATTGCCGCCTCCTGTGGGTGGGACTGTTTTTTAATCGGAAACATTATATAATTTTTTTCGCCGTATTGTCAAGCCTTTCACGGATTGCCGACCGTCTGTTCCAGTACCACATAAGCGTCCCGAATATCGCCGTCATCGATGGGAGAGAGCTTATCTATAATATAGTCGTCCAACCGTTTCAGTAGCTTGCAAAACGTCTTATCTTTCATAAGCGTGCCGTTATGATAGAATCCGTCCAAATGCATTTTCGCAATATACCATACAAGCTCCTGCCTGGTATAAATAACTTCGGGTTTGACGTCTTTTTCTGCTTTGTTTTTCATAATTTACTCCTTTGAATTTATAGTCAATTTGATTATATGCTATCAATGATAGCAAGTCAAGTTTTTTGCTAACAATGATTGCATAATATACGCAGAGGTGTATTATGATAACCATTAACCAAATACGTGAAAAACTTATAGAAGCCATAGAGCAAAGCGGCATGAAAAAGAGCGAAATCGCACGTAAAATCGACGTAAGTCATCAGGCGATAGGGCAGTATTTACATCAAAACAGAATGCCCGCACTCGATACTTTTGCCAATTTATGCGTGGTCCTCGACATCGACCCCGCCGACATCCTCTGCACAAACGAAAAGCTTTCTTAATATAAATATTCCTTAATTATCCCTTACCAAACATCAAGCTCAACCCTAACCTATAAAAAGGGTTCTTAGGGCAGCGCCCTAAGTCCCTTTTTCATACTCAAATTTACGCATTTTGTATAGTAAAAAGGCAATTTATGCCGCAAAAACGACCGTTTATGAATAAACTATTGATTTTTTTCAAATATGTAGTATAATTAAAACGTCAATCGCACCTAAGCGTTTTGACGATTTCCCCCTCCCCCTATGAACGGAGAAGCGACGGCTTACACCGCCGCTTTTCTGTATTTATTGCGTCTTTGTTCTTTGTCTGCTCCGATTCCTGCGGCGTGTAAGACTCACTCGATAAAATGGGTTGACAAACTCGTGTGCGTATGGTAAAATTCCCCGTGTGACGTCTGTCGTCAATCGGGCGATTTCTTTGCCGAAGTTTACGGAGACAAAATGACCGCTTACATAATAATATACAGTATAGTAATGTTTTTGCTCGCAGCGGCTGCGGTTGCCGTGTGCGTTATTCTTATCCGCTCGTATAAAGTTAAAGCGGATAAAGCCGTTGCGGCGGCAAAAACCGAAAAGGATACGGAAAGCGTTTTTGTCCGCGCAGTCGGGGAAAGCCCCGTGTCCGCATACGTTCTTTTGGACGCAGCCGAGCGGCGCTGCGTTTATGCAAGCCGAAACATCGAAAAGTTTTTCGGCGCGACAAGCAGCGATTTCCTTACCGACGCCGCCGCATACAAAAAACACACCGACAAAAAGTATGTCCGCGAGTTCGAGTCGGTTCTCGCAAAATTCGACGGCGAAAGCATGCTCGAACAGAAATTCGCTTACGGTGAAAACCGCTTCGCCAAAGCGGAGGCTTTTGCCACGCAAAGCGGCGGACGCAAATATATTCTGTTTGCCGTGCGCGACGTAACCGCCGAACAAATCGAGAAAAAACAAATGCAAAAGGAACTCGACTCCGCGCTCGAACAGGCGGCGGCGAAATCGTCGTTTCTGTCAAGCATGAGCCACGAAATAAGGACGCCCATGAACGGCGTAATGGGCATGATGTCGCTTGCGCGTATGAATATAGACGACAGCGAAAAGGTCATGAACTATCTCGAACGCGCAGGGGATTTGTCGGTGTTCCTGCTCGGAATGATAAACGACATACTCGACATATCCAAAATAGAAAGCGGCAAAATGCAACTTTTTTCGACACAGTTCGACATATTTGCGTTCGCGGAAAAAATCCGAAACATGTTCCACGGCACAATCACGGGCAAAGGCGTGGCGTTCGACGTGGAAACTTCGGACTTCACGGTGCGCTACTTTATCGGCGACGAGTTAAGACTCACGCAGGTAATAACAAACCTTGTGTCCAATGCCAATAAGTTTACGCCTGCGGGCGGCAGCATAAAAGTCACGTTCAAACAGCTCGACCTTATCGGCGGACGCGCGCAAATCATGATGCGCGTTAGAGATACGGGCAAGGGAATCGCGCCCGAGAACATTCGGAAAATCATGCGCCCGTTCGAACAGGAAGAGGCGTCCACCGCGCATAATTACGGCGGCACGGGACTGGGACTCGCAATCTGCGACAAAATAGTCCGCATGATGGACGGCAACATAGTCATAGACAGTACGCTCGGAAAAGGCTCGGACTTTTCCGTGTTCCTTTCGCTCGACGTCGCAGACGTCAAACAGGACCTCGAAAAGGCGGTGGAAAAACAAACGCCGTCCGAGTCCGTCGATTTCAAATTCGATTCGTGCCGTATCCTGCTTGCCGAAGATAACGAGGTCAATGCGGAAATAGCCGTGGAGATTCTCGAAAGCGAGGGCGCGAAAGTAACGCTCGCGCGCGACGGAGTCGAAGCGGTGGATATATTCACCGAAAGCAAGCCCGATTCGTTCGACATCATATTGCTCGACATTCAAATGCCTCGGCTGGACGGACGCGGCGCGGCAAGGCAAATCCGCGCATGCGGCAGAAAAGACGCTTTGACTGTTCCGATAGTCGCGCTCAGCGCGGACGCATTCGTGGAAGATATCAAACTTTCCGAGGCTGCGGGTATGGACGGACACGTGTCCAAACCGATAGACTTCGACGAGCTCAGACGCACGGCGGGCGAGATAATCGCCGCGAAAAAAGCGTCTGCGGCAAAAGATAAAAAGGCAGGGAGTAAAAAGTGAAAAACAAAGCCGTAACCCCCGTAATTTTTTCGATAGTTGTTTTATCGCTGTGCGCGCTTGCCGTTGCGGCATGCGACTGCTCGGGCGGCTACACCCCCGGCGGCGATATACCGGGCATAAACGCGAACGCGGTAATACGCGTGGAACGCGACAGCCTTTCGTTTGCGCTCGGTATGGAAATAGACGACGCGGATATAATAGTGCGCTGCGGACTCAAACTCGTCGACGACGAGGGCGGCGAAGTCGAGATAGAGAAACAGCACCTTACAAGCGGCTCGGTCAAGTACGAGCGCTTCGATTTGTCTGCCAAGGGAAGAAACAAGCAGATAAAGATTACCTATAAAAAAGCCGAAAGCTACATCTTTTACGACGTCATAGATTATGTCGTCGAATTCTATGCCGACGCCGAACATACCCGTCTTTACAAAAAGGACTCGGCAAAAGCGCAGTTCACCGACAACCTCGATTTGTCGGTATACGCAGATATTTCGTCGTATAACTATTCCACGGACGAAAGCGCGAAAAAAAGCGACCCCGTGGGGACGGCGCGTTTTAACGGCTGGTACGACGAAAGCGGCAATCCGGTAACGGGACTGCATCTGTTTGCGCCGCCTGCCGAGGGCGCCGAGTGCGGCTTGAAACTGCATGCAAAGTATTTGACCGAAGAACAGTTTTCAAATCTCAAACTTTCGTACAGCGGAAACGAGCGCGTGTTTTCGGGCTATAACGGCAGTGAGCGTTCGCAGCGGGTAATCGTTCCCGAAGGCGTAACGTATATCGATTTGGGCGCGCTGTTTTACGCAACGCCGACCGTAACCGACATAATGTTCGAAAGTCTGCATATTCCGTCCACGGCGCACTTGGATTTGCCGCTGCGTTCGTTCGTGAATACCGCGGGACTCAAAGAAATAACGGTGGACGGCGGCAGCCGCGAATACTCGGGCTACGGCGGCGCGCTTTACAATAAGGACGGCACAAAACTCTACCTTATGCCCGCAAGTCTGACTCGGGTCGAATTCGCGCCGTCGCTGACGACTTTCGAAAGTCTGTCGTGCGCTTATTGGCAGGTCAAAAAAGTTGCGCTGCCCGAAAGCGTGACCGCTCTCGGCGACTATTGCTTTGCTTATTCGGATGTGGAGGAAGTGGAAGGGCTGGAAAAAGTACACAACCGCGGCACGGGCATATTCCTCGGCACGCCCGTCAACGCTTACTACGACGGCGACGTCGCGCTGTATACGGTGCTTGCCGACGGCGAGTATACTCTCAGTATGATACTCGACAAAAGCATAACTTCGTATAAAGTAATCGACGGAACGATAGGTGTGGACGGCGGCGCGTTTGCGGGCTGTACGTCGCTTGTCAGCGTGGATTTGAGCGGAGTGCGCGGAATAGGCGATTCGGCGTTTTCCGAGTGTACGTCGCTGCAAAAGGTCACTTTCTCCGACAGTTTGAAATATCTCGGCTCGGCGGTATTCTATAACTGTTCGTCGCTCGCCGTTCTCGACGGGTTCGACGTCGGCGACATCACGTTCACGTCCGACACGGGCACATACGAACACACTCTTTCCGACAGACTTTTCTACGGCTGTGAAAAACTCGTTTCTGTGAAAATACCCGAAGCGGTGAAAAGAATAGGGAGCGAGGCATTCTACGGCTGTTTATCGCTTGCCGAAGTCATAATGCCCGACGGCGTGGAAATCATCGATTCCAAAGCGTTCTACGGCTGCGGATTCAAAAGCATTTCTCTTCCGAAGTCGCTTGTTTCGCTCGGTTTCGGCGTGTTCGCGGACAGTATGCTCGAAAGCGTCGACCTCGAAACCTGTCCCAATCTTACCGTGCTTTCGGAAAACTGTTTCGACGGAACCAAACTCAAAACCGTGACGCTGCCCGACCGCGTGAGCGAAATCCCCGACAGATGTTTCTATCACATAGAAACGCTGACGAAAGTCGATTTGAACAATGTCAAGTCCGTCGGCGAACGCGCGTTTTCCTACTGTATAAATCTTTCCGAAATAGATTTCGGCGGAGGCTTGACCTATATAGGCTACCGTGCTTTCGGCAATTGCGGCGCGCTTACCGAAGTGGTACTGCCCGATACGGTGACGGTGGTCGACTCCTATGCATTCGCTACCTGCGCCGCGCTCCGTAAGATAACGCTCGGCAGAAACGTCGAAGTGTTCGGGTACTATCCCGTACTCGAAGACGGAGTGACTTTCGGCAGCGTAACCCCCGTGCTTTGGCAGTGCGACTCGCTTGCCGAAATTGCCGTGAAAGACGGCAACGCATATTTCACCGCGGTGGACGGCGTGCTTTACGGCAGCGAATCGAACGGCGAAAATCTGGGCGTCGGGTCGGTGCTTTATACGATACCGCCGTCGTACCCGAACGCGTCGCTTACGCTGCCCGATACGGTGAAAATCGTTTTGCCGTACTCTCTGCAATACCGAATCAAGGACACGGAAACGGCGGTCATTTCCGAAATAACGCTAAACGAGGGCATAGTCAATATCGGAAAAGCGGCGTTCTATAACAGCAAAAATCTCAAAGGACTGAAAATCCCGTCCACCGTGACGAACCTCGGAGCAAGCATACTGCTCGAATGCAGCGGTATAGAACGCTTCGAAATCGCGGCGGAAAACAAAGTGTATTTCTCGGACGGCGACCTTATTTACAAGGGCAACGTGCTCATTGCATGCATGCGGCTCGGCGACAGCGTGAATATCCGCGAGGGAACCGAGGCGATAGAATCCGCGGTGTTTATGGGCAACACGAGGATAACCGATGTGGAAATCCCGTCGGGTGTCAAAACGATAGGGTATCAGGCATTCCGCGGTTGCTCGAATCTTGTTTCGCTGAAACTCGGTGCGGACGTGGAAAGCATAGACTCTTACGCCTTCGCCGAACTCATAAGCCTTCGGACGGTGGAAATCGCGGCAGACAACAAGCATTTCAAAGTCGTAAACAATATCCTCTATTCCGCGGACGGCACGCGCCTTATTCTCGCGCCCGCATTAAACGCAATGACTTCGCTCGAAATAGAGGACACCGTAACCGAAATAGGCGACTGGGCGTTTGCCTATAACAAGACGCTGAAATCGGTGAAAATTCCCTCTCACGTAAAAACAATCGGCAGGTACGCTTTTTACGAGTGCCGCGCCGTGGAAGAACTTTTCGGCGGCAGTTCGCTGCAAACGATAGACGACTGGGCGTTCTCTTTCAAGACGTCGGTCAATCCCGCCGACAAAACCGAAATGCGCTACTGCGACACACTGCAAACGGTAATGCTGCAATCTTGCACGGTGCGCATAGGCGATTGGGCGTTCTACGGACACTACGGCATACAGTCGCTCTATTTGAGAATGACCGCTGACGAAGCGGACAGACTGATAATGGCAAGCGGCACTAATATATCGTTCCTTACCGACGGCTGTCCGAAAGGCGAGGGCGTCAACTACAACAACGTCACGCGCTATCTTTACAGCCCGACACGTCCCGTAATAAACGTGGACGGTTACAAATGGTTCCGTCTTGACGAAAACGGCAATCCCGTGCCTTGGGAAGATACCGAATT
Organism: Clostridia bacterium; assembly: GCA_022793815.1. Lineage (GTDB taxonomy): Bacteria > Bacillota > Clostridia > Christensenellales > Pumilibacteraceae > MGBC157735. Next base: position 160,482 of record JAAWDP010000009.1, read on the forward strand.
CAACGTAAGAAAATCGGAGGTCGCAGAATTATGATAATCGAAAAATCCGAGGAGATAATCCGCAGTATATCCAACGTGCTTGTAGGCAAAGAAGCCGTGGTGCGCAAAGCGCTCATGGCGGTCTATGCGAAAGGCAACATTCTGCTCGAAGATACGCCGGGCGTCGGCAAAACCACGCTTGCGCTGGCGTTTGCGAAAGCGCTCGGACTGGATTTCAAGCGCGTCCAGTTCACGCCCGACACCATGCCCAGCGACATTACGGGCTTCACCGTGTACAACAAGGAAACGGGCGGTTTCGATTACAAGCAGGGCGCGATATTCTGCAATCTGTTCATGGGCGACGAAATAAACCGTACCTCGGCTAAAACGCAGTCCGCGCTGCTCGAAGCAATGGAAGAAAACAGCGTCACCGTGGACGGCGTTACATACCGCCTTCCCAATCCGTTTATATGCATAGCCACGCAAAACCCGACGGGTTCGTCGGGCACTCAGCCGCTGCCAGATTCCCAGCTGGACAGATTCATGGTCAGACTGTCGATAGGCTATCCCGACGCGGCTCGGCAGGTGGAAATTCTGCGCCGCCACCACGACAGCGACCCCATAGATTCTTTGGGACGCATAACGGACAAGGACGGCATACTCGAAATCCAGAACTACCTCGGGTGCGTAAAGGTATCCGACGACGTTTACGTTTACATGGTGTCGCTTTGCGAAAACACCCGAAACAATCCGCTCATAGAACTCGGCGTCAGTCCGCGCGGACTCATTGCGCTTTCTCGTATGGTGCGCGCATGCGCCGTATTGAACGAGCGCGACTACGTAACGCCCGCCGACGTCAAAGAAGTGTTTGCCGACGTCTGCGCCCACAGAATAATACTCAAACCGCGCGCGAAACTCGAAGGCATGACAGCGGGCAAAATCCTCGAAGACGTTTTGAACGCAACGCCCGTGCCCGCATTGGGCAAGTAAGCGCCATGACGCTCAAAAGAATAATTTACGCTATCCTGCTGATTGCAGCGGCGGCGGTGTTTGTCTTTACCGACAGCGGAGCCGCTCTGTTTTTGCTGTGCGCGCTCGCGCTTTTGCCGCCTGTGTCGTTTATCCTGCTCGCGTTCGCACGCAGACGTATCGTTTTCGATTTCGACACGCGTTCGTCGTGTATCCGCGGCGGCGCATTGCAGATAAACTTCCGCGCAGGCGTTCGTCCGCGCTTTCTTGTCGGGTGCGTCAAAGTCACCTTGCTAATCGAAAACACGACGTTCGGCAAAACCCTGCGCCGCGAATTCATGTTCGAGGATTTGTCGTTTGCCGAACATACTTTCGATTACGTAGGCGGGGATTCTGGACGTATTTGCGTAAGGGTGGAGAAGATACGCCTTATCGACGTATTCGGCGTGTGTTCGCTCGGCGCAAAGTGCGCTAAGTTCACCGAATCGTTCGTATCGCCCGTGCTCTACGAGGGGCTCGGCATAAATCTCGGCGCAAACCGCAGCGCCTCGCTTTCGGGCGAAACCTCGCTTCCGCAAAAGGGCAACGACAACACGGAGATTTTCAATATCCGCGATTACGAGGCAGGCGACGCGCCGAACCGTTTGCACTGGAAACTCTCGGGAAAATTCGATTCTCTCAAAACAAAAGAGTTCGGCAGCACCGACGAACACCGCACGTTGATTTTGGTGGACCTGGGCAGAGGCGGCAGGGAAAATGCGGCGGACGACGCCGCGCTCAACGCCGTGCTCGACGTCGCCGTTTCGGTTTCCGATTCGCTTAAAGAGGACGGGTGCGCGCACGTCATAGGCTGGTTCGACGGCGGCGCTTTCCGCAGAAGCGAAGTAACCGACGCCGATTCGTTCGTGCAGGCGGTGTACTCGCTCATGAGCATAAAGGTCGACGGCGGATTCGACAAGTCCTATCTTGCCAAGATAAACGGCTACGGATTTTTCACTAAGATAATTTATGTCGCTGCGGCGGAACAGGCGGAAAAAACCGCGCTTACGCCGCTCGGACTCACTACGATAGCGATATCGTCCGCGGCAGGAGGCGGCGACGCATTGATATATGTGCCGAAAGACGACGTGACCGCGCTGACGGGCTGTGTCCTTTGACAAAGGAGATTATGACGAAAACAAAGTCCACATGCATAAAGATGAAAGCCGAGCCCGAAACGGGCATGAAGGTTTTTACGGCGACTGCGGCAACAGCCGCGTTTGCCGCGTTTTATCTTACGCTTGCGAGCGCGGCGGGTTTCGACGCCGCGCGCTATCTCGCGGTTTTCGTCGGAGCCGCTATTGCGGCGCTGTGGCTGGTTTTCTCGCATAAAAGGGTGTGGTTTTGGAGTCTGCTTGCGGCAGCGGCGGCTGTTACCGCGGTTTGCATTGCGGTGAATCCGCTCGGGTTCGTCGGCGGTTTCGTATCGCTGGCAAACGACGCCGTCGCTCTAAGCAATGCCCGTATGCATTTCGGAATACCTCCGATTGCTTATGACGGCGCAAACGGGTTTGCATTTTCCGCCGCGCTGTCGGCATGGCTGGGTATAGGCTGCGTCGTCCTTGTAAAACACAACAAAAGTTTGTTCGCCGCGGTGTGCGCGGCGGCAGTTCTGCTCATGCTGCCGTTCGGACTCTTTCCCGCGTTTTATGCCGCAGCCGCTCTTGCCGTTTCTACGGCGGCGCTGTTTGCCGCGGATAAGGGACTTACGCTCAAAGCCGCCTCGGCGGTCACGGCGGCTGCGGCGCTTGCCGCGGCGGCAGTCGTGCCGTGCTTTTTTTACGGCGGTAGCGACGCGGTGGCTTTTGTGCGCGGCGGTATCGCCTCGGGAGCGGAAGCGCTTTTCTACGGCACGGACAGTCTGCCCGAGGGCGACCTGTACGCCGCATCGGGCTTGCTCGCCGACAGCGAAAAACGCCTCGAAGTTACGGTCGGGGGACAAATTCCCGTACTCTATCTCAAAGGCTTCGTCGGCAGCGAACTGTCGGGCGGCAAATGGCATACCACCGATAAAAACGTATACGTGGAAGACGGCAACAACGGACTTATGAAGTACGTCGAAAATCAGGGCATACCGTTCACGCAGTACGCCAACTATGCAAGACTTTGCGGCAAGTCGGGTAGGTACAATCTCAAAGTGAAGAATGTCGGCGCAAACGCAAAATACGTTTACGCGCCTTACGGCGTACTCGCTCGGCAAGGTAAAGCGTATTACGACATGAACCTGCGCCGCGGCATATTTTCTCCGCGCTCTTACGATTTCGAAATATTCGCAAGCGACAAAAGCAGCGAATACGTGACTCAGGCGCCGTGGGTGGTCGGCGACACGGGCAGAACCGAACAAATGCGGACCTATCTCGCGTTCGAGGGCGAGTACCGCGTTTTTGTCGGCAGCGTATATAAAAGCGCGGACGACGAAACACGCCGTTTTGTGAACTCGGCTTTCGGCGGATTAAGCGCAGGCACTGTAAACGCCGTTACCCAACTGGTGCGCAGATATTTTCTCGATAATTTCGTGTATGCGCAAGTTCCCGACGCAATCGAGTCCGACTTCATTGCCGACTTTTTCGGCGGAAAAATAAAGAACGCAAACAGCGTGTATTTCGCGTCCGCGGCGGCTTACATATTCCGCTGCTACGGCTTTGCGGCGCGCTATGCCGAGGGCTATCTCGTGCGCCGCGCGCCTACGAACGAAACCGCAACGGTGTCCGTTACGGGCAGAAACGCACACGCCTGGACGGAAGTGTATTTCGACGGCATGGGCTGGCTGCCGATAGAAGTAACGCCTACGTTCTTTACCGAACGCGACCCCGACGAGCCGTTCGAACCCGAACAGCCCGACGACCCGCCCGTTCCCGTACTTCCCGACGAGCCGCCGAAAAATCCCGACGAGGAGCTTCCTCCCGACGTCGACCCTAAGCCCGAGCTTCCCAAACAGCAGGCGGATTTGCTGCTTGCATTGAAGATACTGCTGCCGATAATCTCGGTTTTGTTTGCCGCGCTTGCCGCCGTGCTTGCGCTGCTTATAAGGAGAAACGCCGTGACGAGGGAAAAACACAGGGTGTTGGAACTGAAAGGCGAAGATTTCGGACGCTCCGTCTATTCGCTTGTGCGGCGCGACTGCAAACGCTTCGGCGGCTTCGGCAGGGATATGCTTGCCGAAAGGGGCGTAGACGCTTCGTTCACCGACAGATTTACGGAAATAATCGAACACTGCGTATACGGCTCGCACGAAGTAACGCCGAACGAAAGACACTTCGTAAAAGACTATGTACAAAAAGTTTCCGACGCGCTCTCGGGCGGAAATAAAATCCGAAGACTGATAAACAGATATATATACTGTGTGGGAATGTGATGGGCTCACCTATAAAGGAGAACGGTTTGAACGCAAAAAAGAAATACATACTGGCTTTGGACCAGGGCACAACGAGCAGCCGCGCCATATTGTTCGACACCCTCGGCAACATGGTGCGCAGCGCGCAAAAGGAATTTAAGCAGATATATCCGCGCTCGGGCTGGGTGGAACACGACCCGGAAGAAATACTTTCGTCACAGCTCGAAGTCATGAAAACCGTTTCGTCAGGATGCGAAAACGAAATAATTTCCGTCGGAATAGCCAACCAGCGCGAAAGCGTCGTGGTTTGGGATAAGACAAGCGGCAAAAGTATTTACAATGCGATAGTCTGGCAGTGCCGCAGAACGGCGGACGAATGCAAACGGCTTGCGGACGAAGGCTACGAAGACCTCATATACGAGCGAACGGGACTCACGCTCGACGCATATTTTTCCGCGACGAAACTCGGCTGGATTCTCGAAAACGTGTCGGGAGCCAAAGAGCGCGCAAAAAACGGCGAACTGCTGTTCGGCACGGTGGACTCCTTTCTTATATGGCACCTTACGGGCGGCAGGGTGCATGCGACGGACTATACCAACGCAGCGCGCACCATGCTGTTTAACATACACACTCTCGACTGGGACGAAGACCTCGTCAAAATATTCGACGTTCCTAAGTCCATGCTTCCGCGCGTGCAGCCGTCCGCATCGGACTTCGGCACGGTTTGTGCAGGCATGCCCTGTGCGGGAATCGAAATATCCGCGGCGGCAGGCGACCAGCAAGCCGCGCTCGCGGGGCATAAATGTTTCGAAAAGGGCAGCGTCAAAAACACATACGGCACGGGCTGTTTTCTGCTCATGAACACGGGAAGCGAGCCTGTTGTGTCCAAGCGCGGACTGATAACCACGCTTGCGGCAAGCGGCGCAGACCGTCCCGATTACGTACTCGAAGGCAGCGTTTTCGCGGCAGGCGCGGTCGTACAGTGGCTGCGCGACGAAATGGGCATAATTTCGTCGTCCGCGGAAAGCGAAACCGTGGCAAAAAGCGTAAACGACAGCGGCGGCGTGTATATCGTTCCCGCGTTTACGGGACTCGGAGCGCCGTACTGGGACGCCTCCGCGCGCGGTACGGTAACGGGACTCAGCCGCGGCGTGACGCGCGCGCATTTCGTCCGCGCCGCGCTCGAATCCATAGCTTATCGTGTTTTCGACGTCGTGCACGCAATGGAACGCGATTTGGGAGAGAAAGTGAAAAGAATAAGCGCCGACGGCGGAGCGGCGAAAAACAACTTCCTTATGAGCTTTCAGGCGGACATACTTTCGCGCGAAATAATCCGTCCCGCATTCACCGAAGCCACCGCGCTCGGTGTGATGTATCTGTGCGCTTTGTCGCGCGGACTGTGCGATATGAAAACGCTTGCATCCGCGCCCGCCGAGTGCGAAATATTCCGTCCGCACATGACTTCGGAAAAACGCGACGCATTGTTGGAGGGCTGGAAAGCCGCCGTAATGCGCGCCCGCATGAAATAACACAGCAAACCCATTCAAAACAAAGGAGTCTTTAACTATGACCGATACGATAATATTCGACCTCGACGGCACGCTTCTCAATACGCTCGACGACTTGGCTGACAGCACGAATTACGCATTGCGAAAGTGCGGTTTTCCCGAGCGCAGCATAGACGAGATTCGCAGTTTCGTCGGCAACGGAGTGCGCCTTTTGATAGAGCGCGCCGTTCCCGAAAACACGCCCGAAAAGGATACCGACGCATGTTTCGGGATTTTCACCGCGCACTACGATAAAAACATGGAAAACAAGACGCGCCCTTACGACGGCATAATCGAAATGCTGGCGCTCGTCAAACAAAATGGTTTCAAAACCGCCGTAGTGTCCAACAAGTACGACAGCGCGGTCAAAAAACTCGTGAGCGAACGCTTCGGCGGTTTCATAGACGCCGCCGTCGGAGAAAGCGGAACCGTACGTAAAAAGCCAGCTTCCGACGGAGTGGATTATGCGCTCGCCTGTCTGAAAAGCGAAAGACAAAACGCGGTGTATGTCGGCGATTCCGATGTGGACGCGCTCACCGCGCGCAATTCGCGCCTGCGTTTCATAGGCGTCACCTGGGGATTCCGCGACCGTGCCCTTTTGGAAAGCATGGGTGCGGATTGCGTCATAGACAGACCTGCGCAGATTTTCGCGGCAATCGGAGAATCCGAAAAATAAATTGACATTATGAGCGAAATATGCTAAAATTCAATCAAAGATTCAGGGGACTGTTATATGGCGGAAAAAAAGAATGACAATCACTTAGTCGAATATATGCTTACGCTGTTGAGCCTGCCTCAGGACATCGACAGAGATTCGCCGATAGTGCATACGGCTTACAAGCTCAGAGATTTTCTCGATGAAATCCCGGGCGGCTTTTTGATTTACCGCGCCGACGAGGGCGAGGAAATAATTTTCGCAAACAAAGCGCTCATGCGTATCTTCGGCTGCGAAACGGAAAGCCAATTCCGTAAAATCACGAAAAATTCCTTCCGCGGTTTGGTTCACCCCGACGACCTCGAAGCCGTGGAAAAGAGTATCGCAAGCCAAATCTGCGGCAGCGCATACGACCTCGATTACGTCGAATACCGCATAATCAGAAAGGACGGACAAATCCGCTGGATAGAGGACTACGGACACTATATTTACAATAAGAGCATAGGCAACGTGTTTTACGTATTCCTCAGCGACGCCACCGAAAAGGTCACGCGGCGTTTCTGCGAAAAAGCCGATCTCATAAACCGAGCCAAGAATAAAGACAGACAGATAGAAAACCTTGTCGAAGAATACGACAAGGAAAGAAAGCTCATAAATCAGGAACACCTGCGCCGCCTCGAAGTAATAGAGGGACTCAGCGTGGACTACGATTCCATTCTTTACGTCGACGTGGAAAACGACAATGTTGTCGCTTACCGCGTAAGCGACAGAACGAGCGGCGAATTCGGCGATACGGGCGTTTGCGACTACGGCGGATTCATATCCGACTACGTGGGCAGATGGGTGTACGACGAGGATAAGGACTCGGTGCGCCGCGCGCTCTCGCGCGAGTGTCTGCGTGAGAAACTCTCCGCCGACGATACATACTACTTAAACTACCGCTGCAAGACCGATTCCGAAATCAAATATCTTCAACTGCGTATCGTCAATGTGGGAAGACACGGCGTATCGCAGGTGGTAATAGGCTGCCGTAACATCGACGAAGAGATACGCCGCAGCATGCGCCAGCGCGAAATACTCGAACAGGCGCTTAACAAAGCCGAGCTCGCAAGCATTGCGAGAAATACGTTTCTGTCCAATATATCGCACGACATGCGAACTCCTCTCAATGCGATATTCGGATATACCGCGCTTGCCAAAAAGAACCTCGAAATTCCCGAAACCGTAAAAGGCTATCTGGAAAAAATAGAGGAAGCCGGAGAGAGAATACTCGACCAGATAGAACAGGTTTTGCAGGTGTCGTATCTCGAATCCAAGGACGACACGGCATGCGAAACGGAAATAAACATAGAGGACATACTCAAAAACGTTTGCGACGCGGTTTCTTCGCAGGCGCGTAAAAAGAAAATAACGGTAAAAGCACAATCCGCACTCAGGCATGCGGCAGTGCGTACCGATTCGGAAAAATTGCAGCGCGCGCTCGGAAACCTCGCTTCCAATGCGGTGAAGTATACGGGCGTCGGCGGTATGGTGAAAATATCCGTCCGTGAAGAAAAGGAACGCAGCGACGGTTTCTGCGAGTACGTATTTGCCGTCAGCGACAACGGTGTCGGAATAAGCAAGAGTGCGCTCGGCAAAATATTCGAACCGTTCGTCCGTGAAAAGGATACCACGCAAAGCGGCGTTTTCGGAGTCGGGCTCGGACTCACGATAGCCAAAGGCATAATAGAAAACCTCGGCGGCGAAATTGCGGTCGAAAGCGCCGAGGGCAAGGGCAGTACGTTCACGGTGACGGTGCCGCTGTTTGCCTTGGACGCGGTCGTGCCGCCGCCTGCGGTCGCATACGATGCATCGAATTTGTATTCTTCGCGCCGCGTGCTCATCGTGGAAGACAACGAGCTTAACCTCGAAATAGAAACCGAAATACTCGGCGAAATGGGCTTCGAAGTCGAAACCGCGGAAAACGGACGCAAGGCAGTCGAAATGCTGTGTTCTTCCGATTCGGGGCATTACGATTTTATAATCATGGACATTCAAATGCCCGTAATGAACGGATGGGAGGCGTCGGAAACCATACGCAAACTCACCGACCCCAAGCTGTCGGAAATCCCCATAATCGCGCTCAGCGCAAACGCTTTCGAAAGCGACAAGCAGATGTCCGCAAAAGCGGGAATGGACGCGCACCTTCCCAAACCCATAAATATACCCGTTCTTACCGAAACGATAGAACGCGTGCTTGCCGCAAGAGCGGGACGGTAAAAGGGGAGCAAGGGTGAACAAAAGCCGGGAAATACGCATGATATGCGACAGATTGCAAAACGCGCTTCCGCCCGTTTGGGACGGCAGACAAGCCGTTGTTTACATGCGTGAAAACGGCTGTAAAAACTGGAAGCAGATGGAATGGCACGGATTTTATTTTCAATTCGAGTGCGAGCGCATTTTGAGCGACGTTATGAACATTCCCGGACCGAAATACAAAAACGTGATTTTCGACGGCGGAAACGAAATACCCTGGGATTTTAAAGCTCATGCAGTCAAGGACGGACAGCCGGTGCTTGGAAATGTTCCGACAAACGGGTACGAAGAAACCTGCGCAGCGATTCGCGATTACGGCGAAGTCGGATTCATAGTCGCCTGCGGCAAAGCCGTTTACGATACCGACGGTTCGTTCAAACATTGGCACGACGAACTTAAAGGCGGCATAAGCAGATTTGAAACCGAGCGCATACAAAGGGGCGCGCGTTCGAGAATAAGAAAGACGGCTTTTTATTTCGACAGTCTTTGTTTCGTGTTTTTAAACGAAAGAACCTTGCCTTTTTGCGGCAGGTTTCAGACGGATTTCAGAAACAGCGACGGCAGTTTGCGCAATCCGAAAGTAATGCTCAATCTTTCCGACCCAAGAATCGAAACGTACAAATTCGACCTTAGGTCACGCCGCCTTTCGCGATAAAACTTTATCATGATATTATGACAGTCAAAGAAATACAAGTCAACGGCATAATCACGAAAAGCAATTTGCCTGCGTGCGAATATTCGGTAAATCCCTATGTGGGCTGCGAACACGCCTGCAAATACTGTTATGCATGCTTTATGAAACGCTTTACCGGACACGGAGAAAATTGGGGAGAGTTTATCGACGTTAAATATTGGCAGCCGATTAAAAATCCGAAAAAGTACGGAGGCAGAGAATTGTTTATCGGCTCCGTTACCGACCCGTATCAGCCTGCCGAAGAAAAATACAAACGTACCCGAGCCCTTTTGGAAGAACTGCAAGGCAGCGGAGCGCTGCTTTCCGTTGCCACGAAAAGCGACCTTATTTTGCGTGATTTGGACTTGATAAAGACCTTCCCGAACGCCCGCGTTTCGTGGTCTGTAAATACGCTTGACGAACGGTTCAAAAACGATATGGACAAAGGCGTTTCCGTAGAACGCCGCCTTGCCGCCATGAAAGCCTTTCACGACGCAGGCGTAAGGACGACTTGCTTTATATCTCCGATATTTCCCGAAATAACCGATGTGAAAGCAATAGTAAAGAGGGTTAAAAGCTATTGCAATTTGATTTGGCTGGAAAATCTGAATCTGCGCGGCGCGTTCAAACCCGCAGTCATGCAATATATAAAAAACGGGTATGCCGAACTTCTGCCGCTCTATAACGACATTTACGTCAAAGGCAGCGAAAGTTATTGGCAGGCGCTCGACGCCGAATTGCAGGCGTTTGCGGCAGAGCAGGGTTTGGAGTATAGGATAAACGACGATACGTTCACCCGTCCGTTCGACGAGCCGCCCGTAATGGTAAATTATTTTTATCACAGCAAAATCAAAAAATCCGCACGAAAAGAGAAAAGGTAAATGTTATGATAAATATGTCCGATTTTAAGTGGATTCGTCCTCCCCGAAAGTATAAAATAACAAAAGACGGCGCACAAATCATTACCGAGCCGAACACGGATTTGTGGCAGAGAACCTATTACGGGTTTAGAAATGACAATGCGCCCGTATTGCAGATTTCTTCGAATGAAAAATATTTTTCGTTTACCGTCAAAACACAATTTGACAGTAAAAGACGTTTCGACCAATGCGGTATAGCCGTATATCTCGACAGTGAGAATTGGCTGAAAGCGTCAACGGAATACGAAAACGAAAATATCCAAAGGCTCGGAAGCGTGGTAACAAATCACGGTTATTCCGATTGGGCTACGACCGATATAGACGCGCGAATCAAAACAATGTGGTATCGGCTGAGCAGACGCGAAGCGGATTATTGTATCGAGTGTTCCCTTGACGGCGCCGAGTTTAAGCAAATGCGTATTTGTCACCTGTGCGAAGGCGGCGAAGAAGTTCGATTCGGCATATATGCCTGTTCGCCCGAAGAGTCGTCGTTCAAAGCGGTATTCACCGACATGGAAATAACCGATTGCAAATGGCTTGCGCACAAATAGCAAAAATGCCGTGCCCGCGCAGACATTTTGCCGCCGTTTTGAAAATACGCGGTGCAAGCCCTTCGATTGAGTTGACATACGCGATGCGTCGTGGTATTATATATTTAATTAAACGGACAGTTCGTTTGCGCCATCCTGTCGCTAAACAAAACCAGGGCATCTGAATGGGAAGAGTCTTTTTAGGTGCAGTCGTTTTGTTGCGGCTGTATTTTTTTTCGGCAAAGGGAGAGATATGTATTATTTAAAAACTTCGGCTTGTTTTGACAGCGCGCACTTTCTTCACGGATACAACGGCAAGTGCGCAAATATCCACGGTCACCGCTGGGTTGTGGAGGTAAAGATAAGCGGCGGCAAATTGCAGGGAAGCGGCGAAAAGCGCGGCATGCTTTTGGACTTCGGCGACTTTAAGCAGGCAGTAAAAGAGCTTGCGGAAAGCTTTGACCATACGCTTATTTATGAAAAAAACACCCTTAAATCTGCGACCGTTGCCGCGCTTAAAGAAGAAGGGTTTTCATTGGTCGAAGCGGATTTCAGACCTACCGCCGAAAACTTTGCCGCGCACATCTATGCCGAACTTTGCAACAAAGGCTTGCCTGTTTCCTGCGTGACCGTTTACGAGACGCCCGAAAACTGTGCGGTGTACGGTGAGTGATATGTCCTGTTTTAAAGTTGCCGAAAAGTTTGTAAGCATAAACGGCGAAGGACCGCGCGCGGGAGAGCTTGCCGTGTTTCTGCGGTTTTGCGGCTGCAATCTTAATTGCGGCTACTGCGATACGCGCTGGGCAAATACCGCCGACGTAAAATACGGGCTTGCTTCTGCGGAAGAGCTTGTCGAATACGTGAAATCGACGGGCATAAAAAATGTTACCCTGACGGGCGGCGAACCGCTATTGCAGGCGGATATTGCGCATCTTATAGAATTGTTGGGCGCGGCGGGCGCAGAAGTTGAAATAGAAACCAACGGAAGCGTGTCGTTAAAATATATCGCTTCCCTATCGCCCCGCCCCGCCGTTACCGCCGATTATAAGCTTCCTTCAAGCGGGATGGAAAAATATATGCTGACAGAAAACTTTCCTTACCTTACATTGCAAGACGCGGTCAAGTTTGTAGTTGGGGATAAGCGCGATTTGTTGCGTGCGGAAGAGATTATAAACAGCTACGGACTTACAGACAGGTGCCATGTTTATTTCAGCCCCGTGTTCGGAAAAATAGAACCTGCGGAAATAGTGGAGTTTATGAAAGAGCGTAAGCTTAACAGTGTACGCTTGCAATTACAGTTGCATAAAATCATCTGGGAACCCGATATGCGCGGTGTATAGGAGAAAGTATGGATATTAAAAAAATAGAAAAACATATACGCGGCTTATTGGTCGCCATAGGTGAAGACCCCGACCGCGAAGGTCTGAGCGAAACGCCCGCCCGCGTGGCTCGAATGTACGAAGAAGCGTTTGAAGGAATTAAATATACCAACCGCGAAATTGCGGAAATGTTCGGAAAAACTTTCGAAGTTCCGTCCAACCAAAATTCAGGCGACGCAGTGGTAATAAAAGACATAAGCGCGTTCAGCTATTGCGAGCATCATATGGCGCTTATGTACGATATGAAAGTCAATGTGGCGTACATTCCGCGCGGAAGAGTACTGGGGCTTAGCAAAATCGCGCGCATTTGCGATATGGCGGCAAAGCGGTTGCAATTGCAAGAACGTCTGGGACGGGACATTGCCGAGATAATTTCACTTGCGGCTTTATCGCCCGACGTCGGCGTTAGGATAGAAGGCTACCACAGCTGTATGACTTCGCGCGGTATAAAAAACGTATCGTCAAAAACGGTTACCAAAACTTACTTCGGTGCGTTCAAAGACGACATTTCCCTGCAAAATCTTTTGGGTGACAAGGCATGAAAGCACTCGTTTTATTAAGCGGCGGCGTAGACAGCGCAACCTGTCTCGGACTGGCGGTTCAAAAATACGGTGCAACGGAAGTTTCAGCCCTTTCCGTTTACTACGGTCAGACCCACAGTAAAGAACTCGACGCAGCGCAAAAAGTTGCCGACTTTTACGGCGTTAGTTTAAAGCGGCTTGACCTTTCTGTCATATTCGAAGGTTCGGACTGTTCGCTATTGGCGGATTCTCCCAAAGATATACCCCTGCAAAGTTATGCCGAACAGCTTTCCGTAACGGGTGGCAAACCGGTTTCTACCTATGTTCCTTTCAGGAACGGACTGTTTCTTTCGGCGGCGGCAAGCGTGGCGCTGTCG
>JAAWDP010000025.1 GCA_022793815.1 Clostridia bacterium
AAACAATAAAGGAGTGAAAAGGTAATGCCGTAGACATGCGAAACGTATGTATACGGCATTGCCGAATATACCATGATTACACAAATATTCGGAATACCGCGTGTCGGCAAAACGGCTTTAATGACGAAGTTCGCGCTTGACCGTATAAAAGGACGAAACGCGCGTATCGATGTGCAAAATGCAAAAAAAGAGATAGAAGAATTTAACCGCGGCGGTTTTCGTTTGACTGCGGAATTTCCGCACCTTGTGTTTTCGGATTACAAGATAACGGCGCGGCACGGTACAATACGCTCTTGGGATTTAGAGGGGTTCGACTTCGGTTTGCCCGACCCGAATCACACAACGGCGTTTCTTCCGCCCTATTCGAACATGTTTTTCGACGAAGCGCAAAAGTATCTTAACAGCCGCAAAACAAACATAGCGGACAGTGTAAGCCGTGCGTATGAGTTCCACGGGCATAATTACTACAATATTACGCTTGTGTCGCAACGTGCAAAACTTATCGAATTAAACGTGCGAGAATTGGCGCAAAAGGTGATTGAAGTAGTTGAACTCGAACACAAGTACGACTACGGTGTTATCATCGGCTCGACTTGGTACTGTCGTGAATACGTTAACGCCGCCACCGCTCTCAAAAGTATAGACGGACAAAAAGTAGATTACGAACTTGTTTATTATACTTTCGATGGAAACATATTCCGTCATTACGATTCGCATGTTCAAAAGTATTCTTTCTATAACGGGCGGTATGACTCGGATTTTACTCTTATAGACAATGCGGACTATAAAAAGACTTTGGAAGACGTTGCTCGGTTTAACCGTGAACACGGTTATAACATTCCGCACGGATATTATAAAAAGGGAGATTGAAATTATGCGTGACGATTTTACATTAGAAGAGATTGTAACACCCTATTATGAGCAAATAAAACAACTCGGCGAAATGCGCGAAGACTATATTCTGCCGTATTCTTATCTGCGTAAGTTGTTTCGGCATTTCTTTACCGAATGTCTTTACGAATTGAAGTATTCGCGTAAACTCGAACGACGCTTTACGCGCAAGGATTACAGGAAGCAGAAACGCGAAATAAATGCGCTGTTTAAAAAGGCGTTCTTGCCCGTGAAAGCAGAGAAACCCGAAACGGACGAAACGTCGCAGAAAGAAGAAAGTAAAGCCGTAGCGGTAAAAGAGGACAGTTTGCCCGAGTAAAGCAGGATAACAGGAGAGCAGAACGTGAACGAAGCAAAGATGTTAGCGGATATAAAGCGCGAGTACGGCTATTTTGACATTAAGCGCAAGGATTTCGACCGTACTGTTTTCAAACTGTACAGCGACCGAATAACTCTTACGCAGTGCTTTAACCGTAGAATAAAAATAAGGCGGTTCAACGAGGATTACAAAGTAGACGTGGAAACGGGCGAGCTTTTGCCGTACACATTCACGGACTGCAAAAGACAGAAAAAGAACCTCGAAATTTCCATAAACAGGGCGCGCAATGCCATTGACGAAATATGCGAGAAAAACCGTTTCGATTTCTTTGTGAGTATTACGTTTAATCAAAAGTACGTAGATAGGTACAGTGCGGAAAGCGTGCGTCATTCCTTTTCTTGCGTTATGAAACGTCTGCGGCGCGTGTACGGGAAAGTATCGTATATTGCGGTAAGCGAATACCATGCGGATAAGGCTATACACTATCATTGTTTCATGCGCTTCGAACGAAAGCCGAAGTTGCATTACAACTATAAAAACAATGTATACTATTTTGTCGACGAGTTCAAAAAAGAGGACTGTTTTCTTGTCGCGGAAAAGATAAACGGTGCGTTTCCGACGTGGTACCTTAAAAAATACATAAACAAGAATATGGAGCGTCCGATGTACAGACGGTTTTCGTGTTCGCGTGACCTCGTTCGCCGTAAATGTCTTGCATGCGTTCCGCTGTACAAAATGACGGGTATAGCAAAAAGCGTGGTTATGTCGTATGGATTCAGATTGCATACGTCGAACACTTGGGCGCATTCGTATCGGTACGAACTGCCGCATGACGCGTCGGGGGCGGTTGGGGGCGCGCGGAGCGCGACCCCCGCCCCGACGGACTCGTCTATATATGACATAAATGACCGCAATGTCCTCGAACTATGGCGAATCTTTGACTCGCTTCTCGACGATATGTATAATTTACAGCGTTTGAAACGCGGTCAA
>JAAWDP010000021.1 GCA_022793815.1 Clostridia bacterium
CGTGACAGGCTAGCGTTCTAACCGACTGAACTACCAGGCCACAAATGGCTGTATTAAGTTAAATGGTGGGCCTTCAGGGACTTGAACCCCGGACAAGCCGGTTATGAGCCGGCTGCTCTGACCAACTGAGCTAAAGGCCCTTAAAGTGAGCGGCGCAAGACCGACTTACACAATATACAATAAACTTGAAAATATGTCAAGAAAATTAAGCGCAAAAATCAAATTTTTTTTGAAAACTTGTAATATTTTATTTATATAGTTCGCCGGTCATATAGTTAAATATAAATTCCTCTCCGCTTTTTGCCGAATAAACATATTTCCCGCTTTCATCGATTTCGGGTAAAGAAAAATTTGTTAAAAATATTCTGTCGGATAAATACCCGGTAAAAACACCGCATCTCAAAACGGCAGTGTCATTCAGCAGAATCGGGTTTATTTTCGAATAGTCGGTTCTGCTTCCCACAAATAACATTTTCTTGTTTTGTTTTATGTCGATACTATAACCTACGAATTTGCTTTCATAGTATTCGCTTTTTATAACGGGCAAATTATCCGTTGCATCGAATATATTGACTTCGATATCGTTATCGACAAAAGTTGTAAGCCCTTCCCCGTTTTCAAAATACGGACAGTAAATTGCGCCGCAGTCAAATCGTTCCGAAAGATAGATAACGGATTGCGCTGTTTCTTCACTCATAGATGTAAGATAAATACCGTCGATTCTTCCGAGATATTTGTTTTCCATGACTCTCATGATTTTTTTGCTGTTTGTGCAGTCGCCGACAAGTAAAACTTTGTCGTCGATACAAACAACGGAACTTACGTCGTTATATGCGCTTATAGGAATAACCGCACAATTTAAATCGGATGTAATTACCGAGAATATGCAAATCAATGTGCAGCATAAAACCGCACCGATGTTTGCCAGCCATTTAAATTTGGGCAACATAAAATATCTGCTTATCACAAAATAAAGAGGCACGGACAAAAATATCAAGGCGCTTACATATACGGTGATTTGAGAAAACGGCAGATTTGAAATAAAGTGCGCTCCGCCGTCAAGTAAAATAAGTAACGACTGCGGTAAAACCAATAATACCCCGCTATTTATTATTAAACACAATATGCTTACGAGAAATAATACTACAAAGGTTATTGTTATAAGCGGCATCATGATTATATTGGCAATAACCGAATAAAGAGGCAAATTGTGAAAGAAAAACAATAAACATGGAGTGATTCCCAATTGAGCGGCGGCAGACACCGCAATGGATGATGCCAAAAAGTTTGGAAAACGAATTTTCTTCAACAGCCTGCGAAATGTATTGGAAAAACAGGCAATGCCGAATACGGCACAAAAGCTCATCAAGAATCCCGCATCGAAAAGCGAGAACGGAGAAAATGCTATTATAAGCGAGAAGGCTAACGACAAATTGTTTAGAAGGTCCGACCTTTGTCCGTTTATTGCGGTAACCAAAACAACACTGCTCATAATTACGGCTCTGATTACGGAAGCGGAGAATCCTGCGAAAACCGAATATAAAATTGTAACAAAAACAACTATCGGGACTTTGATTTTCGGAGACACTTTTTTCATGCACAGCATTAAGGCTGCCGATAAAAAACCTATGTGCAGTCCAGAAACGGCTAAAACATGCCCAAGTCCCGATGCACTGAAATAATTTTGCGTGGAAAAATCCAATCCGCTTCTGTTTCCGGACAGAATTCCGTATGCGATATTTCCGTATTTGTCACCCATAAAGTCGATTAAGAGCATTTTGAGTTTCGAACGTAAGTGATTCAAAGGACTTGCTTTTTGCGGAATGTATTCAATCGAAGATGACGTAGGATATGAAATATATCTTATTCCGCTTGTGGCATACTTATTTACGAATCCGTCTGCAAAGAAATCTATTTTGGAAATTTCGGCGGAAAATAAAATCATATGGTCTTCTCTCAGAAATTCCAATTTATCGGGGGATTTTGTGTCTACGAAAATTTTAATCTTTCCGTCCGTTTCGATACCGTCTACTCTTACGTTTTCGATAACGGCGACACATTCATCGCGGTTGTAAGCGACACTGTAAACGCTGCCCGTCACAACGTGCTCCTTACCGTAATCGATGTCAATAGGAGTGTATGAACAGGAAATGCCTGCAATAATCAACATTATTGCAAGTAAACATGCGCTGACGGAGAAAGCCGCAACATATTTTGCAAATTTACGGTAATAAACGGCAAGAAGAATGTTGACGACAATCAATACAAAAAAAGAAATTATTCCCAAAAAAATACGTGCATGCAAAAGCACCGAAATAAATGAGCCGATTACCGCATTAACGGCTGTATATAAAAATGTCCTGAAATTAATAATTCTCTTCATTTGTAACTTAAAAATTTAAAAACAGTGTATTATGTGTGACATAATTACTATAATAAACATCAATTCAGAGTAAGTTTTTCTATAAAAGTAATTTGTCCGTTTTTTGCTTTTATAGGAGCATATTTGCAAAAATGTTCATCTTGCAGGAGCAGTAATGAAATTTCTCTTGCTGTTTTTATTGTCTGCGCATCCATTTCCGAAAAAAAGGTACTTCCATGCTGTCGTGTGCCGAAAAAATCCCCTGCTCCTCTCATTTTAAAATCGAACTCTGCAAGAGAAAATCCGTCATTGCATGAACAAAAATGATTCAATCGCGCTTGCGCGCTTTCCGAGTCATAATTATCCGACAGAATAAAACAGAATGAATCTTTTTCGCCGCGCCCGACACGCCCCCGTAATTGATGCAGCTGACTCAAACCATATCTGTCTGCATTAAATATAACTATAGTAGTGGCGGACTTCACATCTATACCCACTTCGATTATAGACGTTGTCAAAAGCACGCGAATCGAGCCTTCGGCAAATGCATTCATTATTTTTGCTTTCTCGCTGTCGGGCAATTGTCCGTGAAGAATCCCGATGTACTCCTTCAATGCCGTATTCTTCAAGTGGTTGTACAAAGTATTTACCGACACCAATTCATCGTCGTCTATCCGCGGACATACAATATACGTTTGTTCGCCGTTTTTTGCTTTTTCAAAGATATATGCAAGCATATCTTTGATTTTATGAGTCGGGACAAAACGCGTCGTTACAGAAGCTTTTTTCTCGGGCACTTCATGTATTGCGCTTTCCGCCAAATCTCCGTACAGCGTCAAAGCCAGAGTTCTTGGAATCGGTGTAGCGCTCATAACAAGACAGTCCGCATTTATAGCCTTATTTTCCAAAAGCCCCCTTTGTTTTACCCCGAAACGCTGTTGCTCGTCTGTTACAATTAAGGCAAGATGTTTAAATACAACATCTTTGCATATTACCGCATGCGTTCCGATAACTATATCCGTGTTGCCTTTTGATATATCGGACAGGACTTCCAATCTTTTTTTTGCGGTTAAAGACGAGCCTAAAAACGCTGTACGTATTTTATACGCCTTAAATAGACGTTGTGCCGTTTCGTAATGCTGTTTGGCTAACAACTCGGTCGGGCTCATAAGAACGCACTGATAACCGCTGATGGCCGCATACAACATTGCACACAGGGCAACTATCGTTTTTCCGCAACCGACGTCGCCTTGCAAAAGTCTGTTCATTTTGGTGTTTGAGCGCATATCGTAAATTATATTATCCAGTGCCGCTTTTTGACCGTTTGTCAAATCAAACGGCAAATTACTTATAAAATTTTCAAGTATCTCTTTGCTATCGCTATATTTACGGTTTTTCTTTCCCGTATGTTTAATCAATTCGTAAAGAGCCATATTGCAGCTCAGATTTTCTATTGCAATACTGCGTTTTGCATCCGCCAGGCTTTTCATGTCCGACGGATGATGCAATATTCGCACCGCATTGTTGAGTTCCGTTAGATTATAGTGTTTTGCCATATCGCAATTTACGAAACTTTCGATTCGCACATTTTTCAAAGCAGCATCTATGCCACCCGTTAAAACATTGGCGGGCACCCCTTTGATAGCCTTGTATATCGGATGTATTTTAGGTGAATTGCTTGTTTTTTTAATCAGTGTAGGATTGCCGATACTCAACTTTTTTCCGAATTGCTCGACTTTTCCGTAAACAAAATACTCTGTCCCTATATGCAAAGCATTTCTTAAATATTTTTGATTGAACCAACCGCACTCGAAATCATCTGTTCCGTCGGTCATGACTACCGTAGTCAAAAAAAGCCCTTTGCGCAAATATTTTACTTGTGCAGGCGCTTTTATTGTTCCCACAATAACGGATTTTTCTTTTCCGACTCCGCTTGCCGCGGTTTCGATCGACGACAAATCAATATATTTAGAAGGAAAAAGCATCAATAAGTCATCAACCGATTCAATGCCGCTTTGCTTCATATATTCGATTCTTTTTACGCCGAATCCGCGGATTTCACTGAATTCCATAAACAGATACCGATTTAGTCAATAAAAAAGGGCAGCTTTTACAACTACCCTTTTTCTCATTAAATGCTGTTACTCCAAAGAAACTATATAATAATATAGCGGTTGCCCTCCGAAATGTATATCCACATCGCACTTTTTGTATTTATCGGTGAGTTCTTGTGCAATGGCATTCGCTTCATCTTCGGTAACGGCATCACCGAAATAAAGGGTGATGTTGCTTACGTCATTGTCCATCATTTTGTCAACCAATTCTTTTGTGACTTTTTCCACCTTTTCGCCTTTGGCTACAATGGACTTCGAATCCATACCGATAATGTCGCCTTCTTTCAAATTGAAATCATCGATTTGAGTGCTTCTGACGGCATAAGTGACCATACCTGCTTTGATTCCGGAAATCGCTTCATTCATAGCGGCATCGTTGTTTTCGACCGTATCCTCCGGATTAAATGCCAAGACTGCCGAAAGTCCTTGGGGAATGTTTTTGGTAGGAATTATGTGTATGTTTCGCTTACTCAATGCTTTTGCCTGTTCTGCGGCAAGTATAATATTTTTATTGTTCGGCAACACAAATATATCTTTTGCGGCTATTCCGTCGCAGGCTTTTGCGATATCCTCTGCGCTCGGATTCATAGTCTGACCGCCTTCGATTATTTCATCGACAAGCAAATCTTTGAAAATGCTTGCCAACCCTTCGCCCGCACATACGGAAACCAAACCGTAAGGTTTTAAATCTTCTTTCTTTTGCCCTATGAGCGCACGGTTTTGCTCCAACATATTTTCTATTTTGACTCTGTCTATTTCACCCAATTCAAGGCAATACGCCAAAACCGTACCGGGTTCATTCGAATGCACGTGAACCTTGACCATATTCAAGTCGCCGATAACCAAAACGCAATCGCCTATCGTCATAAGATTTTCACGCAGTCTGTCGATATCCGCTTCGGTGGTTTTCTTATGCAAATGAATTATAAACAATTCGTTGCAATATCCGTATTCGATTTCGGCAAGGTCATTATAATCGAAATGTGCTTGTTCACCGTATTGACTGTTAGCCTGAATTGAATCGTCGAATTCGATATTAGTATCCTCTTTACCTATGAGAAGATGATGAAATCCTTGGAATATTATAAGTAAACCGCGCCCGCCTGCGTCTACTACGCCCGCTTTTTTAAGAACAGGCAGTTGTTCCGGTGTCAGTCTGAGTGCTTCCTCACCTGCCGCAATTACGCTTTCCAAAAATTCGGTCATATCCATATTCTTTTTAGTGACCTTTATTGCATGGTCGCTCATGGTTCTGACAACGGTAAGAATTGTACCTTCTTTTGGTTTCGTAACCGCTTTATAAGCAATCTGTGTACCTGCAGCCAATGCTTTTGCAAAATTCTTTGCGGTAATTTCACTGCTCTGAGCAAGCACGGTTGACATGCCTTTTAAAATTTGACTTAAAATAACGCCGCTGTTGCCGCGTGCTCCCCTAAGCGCGCCCTTGGAAAGAGCGTCGCAAAGCGCATCTATATTGTTGCTGGGACAATTTGACACTTCTTTTGAAGCAGACAACATTGTCAGCGACATATTCGTACCCGTATCTCCGTCGGGTACGGGAAAAACATTCAAAGAGTCCACATGTTGCTTATTTATATCCAACAGTTTTGCACCGTTTAAAATCATTTTGCGGAACATAGCTCCGTTAATGGTTTTCTGCATAATAATCCTCCATAATTATCGGGCAGCAGTAGAACTTTTTTATTAAACTTTAACACCCATAACATTCACATTTATGGTATCTACAACCATGCCCGTGAAACTTTCAACATCATATTTAACTGCTTTTTTCAAAGATGTAGCAACGGCATCAATCGACACACCGTACTTGATTATAACGTATAAATCTATAAAAATTCTGTCTCCGCTTGTTATAGCCCGAACACCTTTGGAAATTCTTTGCTTTTTCAATAAATCGGCGAAATTATCCGAAAATCTCTTTGAAATGAGATTTACTATACCGTAACATTCCAATGCGGTGTAACCTGCTACTTGCGCAATGGCTTCTTCCGTAATAGTTATTCTGCCATACGCATTCGCGGTATTAACACTCATTGATACTCCTATATAAAGTATATGTTTAGTATATATCTATTTTAACCGATTCCGATTTAATATGCAAGGATTTTACATACCCTAATTAAAAAATCTTCAAAAAAACCTCGTAAATGCGTGAATTTGCTTGATTTTCTTTGTATTTTGTGGTATAGTTACACAAGCAACAGAAATAACCGTGGAGGTGTAGAAATGAGTAAGGTCTGCGTAATATGCGGCAAAGGCGGAAGCGACAGAGCATCCGGCGGAAATAACGTAAGCCATTCCAACAGAAGGACAAGACGTACTTTCGGCGTAAACGTACACAAAGTCAAAGTAGAAATAGACGGCGTCGAATCCAGCGAATATGTTTGCACAAGATGTCTTCGTTCTCAAAAAAATTCATGATTAAAAGCTATTAAAAGGCGGCAGAAAACGAATTCTGCCGCCTTTTTGTTAGTTATCAATGCGTTCAATCGGTATGTTTTTTAGCAAGACTCCGAAAATACTTTTTATTTCTTTACAATCTACAATCGTGATTATGCTGCAATCGTCATTCGGTTCAAAGAAAGCCCCTATAATCTCCGTATTTGCCTGAACGTCTTTCAATATTTCATATCCGTATTCATCCGAATACTTCCATTCGAAACAACCGAGAAGAATCTGTGCATCATCGTAAATACTCAAATAATTTTTATCTATAATTATTGTAAATGTTTCTCCTTTTCGGTTAGTGTAAACATATTCGCCCGTTACGAATTCAGTATGCTCGTCCACGATTTCGTATTTCGATTCCAACTTTATTTCATAAACGGATTTTGTCGAAGCATACTCGATGACATCAATTACCGAATCGAACTTAATCTCCTGAAAAAACCAGCCCAAGAACCCTTCATCCGATACATTCGGCAGATTTATGTTATTGGCATTCACATAATCGTCGCTTATATAGTTGTGAATATGTATTTTGTCATATACGTCGGGATTGAAAGAAATATCAATTGCGGTAATATCATTCGGAAACGCATATAACGGCAATGTCGGAGAAAAAGTTTCCGTTGTAGCCGATTCACTGTCAAAAAATTTGTAATTGTCGAAAAACACAAAAGAATCATTTTCGTAAAATATTTTCTTGTTTTCCGAATGATTGCGCTCCGATACAACAATGGCATTTACAAGTACGGCGTCGCTTCTTGCAATTTCAAGATTATAAACTTTTGATATGATTTTTTCATTATCCGAATCGATACACACAAGCTCTTCATTTTCCGAGTTGCAAAAATATAACAACTCTTCTCTGTGTTTCCAAGTAAATTCGGCTTTTGATTCGCTAATATCGTAGTCTTTGTCGACGGCATAAACGGTCACGCTGCCGTCTTCTTTGAATTCAAACCTTTGAGTACCGTCAGTCCAAAAAGTTTCATCTATTGCCTTAGACAGTTTCTCCTGCTGAGGCTCATCGCCCGTTACAGAATTATTTTCGTCATTTTTATCATCCGGTGTGACTTCATAGCCCCAACACCCCAAACATAAACACCCGCATGCCAAAGCAAGCACTGAAATAATCAGCAGAGCCGCAATAGATTTAATCTTTTTCATAGGTATCTCTCCTTACAATTTTCGTTTGTATTCGGTACTCCATTTTTTCATTTCTTCGGCATTCTCCATCGCTTGACTGCTTATATCTATACCGCCGGACAGCCTTGAAATTTCGCGAACCATACCGTTCTCGTCCAAAAGCGATACCGCAGTAAAGGTTGAGTCATTTTCGGCATATTTGTTGATATAGTAATGACTGTCCGCCATTGCTGCAATTTGCGCCAAGTGAGTCACACAAAGAACTTGATGCGAACTTGCGATTTTTGCCAGCTTACGTGCCACGGCTTGCCCTATTTTTCCGCTTATTCCCGTATCGATTTCGTCGAAAATCAGCGTACCTATATCATCCGTTTGACTTGTAATAACTTTCAAAGCCAACATAAATCGGGACATTTCACCGCCCGAAATGATTTTAATCAGCGGTTTTAACGGCTGCCCGACATTCGGACTCAAATAAAATTCGGGTTTATCGAACCCTTTGGCGGAAAGGCAGTCTTCGCAATCATCCAAAGACGGAATATCGTTAAAAACTATTTCGAATTTGGCATTTTCCATACCTAATTCGGACAACTCGGACATTATTTTTTTCGACAGCTCCATGGCTGTCTCTTTTCTTTTTTCCGATAATTCAACCGATAATTCGTATAGCTTGCCAATAGATTCGCTTTTTTGCCGTTCAAGCTTTTCGTAAAGTTCTGAGCAGTTTTCCAGCTTGTCCAACATTTCTTTGGCATCAGCCAAATACTTGGTCATTTTTTCGAAAGGACCGTATTTGCGTTTTAAAGAAAGAATCAAATCGTACCTTCTTTCAATTCGGTCGACTTCTCTTTCGTCAAAATTCAAATCATCCAGCTCGTCTACTATTGTTTCCGTAATATCGTCTATCTCAATCGCCACGCTGTTTAAACGCTCGTAAAGCTCTGAAAAAACAGGTTTCATGTCGGATATATCGGACATTGAATTAACAACTTCCGACAGCAAAGACGATACCGTCGCACCTCCGTCGTTTTGAGATAATAAGTTCGCCGACTCTCCCAAAGCATCGGCTATTCGTTCTCCCGAAGAAAATAGTTTTCTTTGAGTCGCAATATCGTTTTCCTCATCCTGTTTTATATTTGCAGATTCGATTTCCTCTATTTGATATCGGTAAATATCTATATTTTTTTCTCGCTCGGATAAATTGCCGAGCTCTTTCATTTGTGTTTTTATGTGTCGGTAATTAAAATACTCTTTCTCTACACGGTCGAATAAATTTTCGTGGATTCCACGCACAAAGTAATCCAATATTCTCAAATGTTCCGATTGTCTGCTAAGCGATTGATATTCGTTTTGACCGTAAATGTCCACAAACGACGCCATAAGATTTTTAAGCATCGAAGTCGTAAAAGATTTTCCGTTTACCCGAATATCGTTTCTTCCGTCGGAGTTGAACTTTCTTACGACTATAAGCATTTCATCATCGTCAAGACCGAATTCGGAAAGATGTTTTCTTTGAGTGGACGATATTTCGAAAACACCTTCCACAAATCCTTGCTCGCAACCGTAACGCAATAAAGTCTTGTCATACTTTCCGCCGAGCAGCAACATCAAGCTGTCCACAACGATTGACTTGCCTGCACCCGTTTCGCCGCTTAGAACATTGAGTTTGCCGCAAAACTCCAACTCTGTTTCGGATATCAATGCAAGATTTCTGATATGTAAGCGTTTTAACATACTCTCTGTTCCGTCAATCGATAAGTTGTTTTAAAATGTCCGTTATATCGTCTGCTGCTTCAGCCGACTTAGTTATTACAAGAACAGTGTCATCGCCGGCAACACAGCCGAGCACGGATTGATTGTTAAGACTGTCCACCATCATTCCCGCCATATTTGCGCTTCCCGGAATGGTCTTGATGACAATCAAATTTTCGGCACAATCAATTTTCAGTACGGAATGTTTAAACAGATTGGAAATTTTGGCGGAAATAGATGTAAAGTCACTGTAATCGTGAGTATACTTCTGACGTCCGCCTTCCGTAGAGATTTTTATAATTCCAAGCTCTTTTATGTCACGCGAAATGGTTGCTTGCGTAACCTTAAATCCTGCTTGCCGAAGCTGCGATGCAAGTTCTTCTTGGGTTTCGATATCGTTTGCCTGAATCAATTCAAGCATTTTCATTTGTCTGGAACTTCTTGCCATAAGTACCACCTATCCTAACGTAACGCTCCATGTATTCAGCTTTGAAAGCAGCTTTTCATAAAAATTACTGTTTTTCAGTCTTAAAAATACAAGTTCTTTATTTGATTTGACTATTTTGATTTTTTGATTCTTATCGATTTGTCCTACCGTTTGACCGTCGGTTATCAAACAACATTTGTCAGAAGCGGATATGACGGATACAAGTATTTGCGAATCGTCGTCTACGACAATGGGACGGCTGTGAAGGGAGTGCGAGTTAATAGGCAACAATGAAAAAGCCTTTACATTCGGTGAAAGTACACATCCTCCTGCGGATAAAGAGTATGCCGTTGAACCCGTAGGTGTGCTAACGATGTAACCGTCGCAGTTGTATTTGTCCGCCAAACGCCCGTCTACATAAACTTCCACGCCAATCATTCTGTCGGCAGACTGTCTGCTGACGACTATATCATTCAGTGCGGTAAAATGTCTGCCGAAAAGCTCGCATGACAAAAGCGTTCTTTTTTCATGAACGAATTCATTGTCGCGCAACAACTGCGGGAGCATATTCAAAGCGCTCAACTCCAACTCGGTCAAAAATCCGACATGCCCCAAATTGATGCCCAAAATTGAAATGTTATGCTCGGCACAAAACGAAGCAATTCTTAAAATCGTCCCGTCACCGCCTACCGTAAGCAAAGTGTCAAAAAGCTTTTTGCTGCTTTCGTCGAAATATTTTCCTGTGAGTCCATGGGCAGCAACGTCTTTATGTAAATATACATCAAAACCCGAATTTGTTAATACCGAATACAGCTTACTTGTTACAGTGAGCCCTACATCTTTATCGCAGTTTGTATATATTCCGATTGCAGTATTCATCACATACTATTATACATCATATTTAATAAATATTCAAGCATAAACGATATGGAATTTTTACGTATTCAATACTTTTTTTATGTTTTCCACACTCAGTCCGGCGTTTTTCATGGCTGCCGAAACGCTCATATCTTCTACGAATTTTTTATATCCGAGGGTTTTTACCGCAATGTCTCTTTTTAAAGACGATACAAAAGCAAGCACGGATTGACCGAATCCGCCTTGTAAGACATTATCTTCCAATGTAAGCAGTATTGTTCCGTCATTACAAATACTTTTCAAAAATTCGGTATCCAGCGGCTTAATCCATTTTGCATTTACTACATTTACATCGGGTATAGACATAGCCAAATCGAGCATTCTGTTCCCTGTGGCAATAATATATTTTTTATTGTCGGACTTGTGCAGTATTTCCCATTTGCCGAGAGAAATAGGTTCATGAGTTTCGAAGCGCTTTGAATACGACTTGGGGTAACGTATTGCCAATGGTGCATCGAATGTCAGTGAAAATTTCAAAATTTCTTCAAGCTCTTTGCCGTCTTTCGGAGCAAAAATCGAAATGTTGGGAATCATATTCAAATAACTCAAATCGAATACGCCTTGATGCGTAACGCCGTCTGCACCTACCGCACCCGCTCGGTCTATAAGAAATGTGACGGGCAAGTTATCGATACATACGTCGTGTATGATTTGGTCGATACCGCGCTGTAAGAAGGACGAATAAACCGCGAAATAAGGTTTCAATCCGCCTTTTGCCATCCCCGCAGCCATGGTTACGGCATGTTGTTCGGCAATTGCCACGTCAAACGAACGCGAAGGGTATGTGCCGAAAAATTTATCCAATCCCGTACCGCATTTCATGGCGGCGGTTACAGCAACGATGCGTTCGTCTTTCTCGGCAAGCGAACACAGGATGTTGCCGCAATCCGCCGAAAAAGAGAATGACTTTTGTTCTTCGCTGGGATTGACTCCGTGAAATTTTTCCGAATCGGATTCGGCTATTTCATAACCGTTGCCTTTATTTGTTATCAAATGAACAAGCACGGGTCGTTTTTCGGACTTGATTTGACGCAGCAGCTCAATCATATTCCCGAT
This sequence comes from Clostridia bacterium, assembly GCA_022793815.1. GTDB lineage: Bacteria > Bacillota > Clostridia > Christensenellales > Pumilibacteraceae > MGBC157735. Next base: position 12,242 of record JAAWDP010000021.1, read on the forward strand.
ATTGTGTCCGTCGAAAGGACCATAATACTTGATACCGAAGTTCTCGAACAGTTTATCCGATAAAATTATGGACTTCAAATTATCGCGCGTATGTTCGAAAATATCGACCAATTTATCACCGAAAAACGGAAGCGCTTCAACTCCTCGCTTCAAATTGAGTTTAAATTTGGCATACGGTTTGCTCAGCCGCAATCTTGCCAGATATGTCGAAAATGCCCCGACATTCGGAGAAATGGACATTTTATTGTCATTTAAGATTATTATAAGTTTTTCTCTGCTTTCGCCTATATCGTTAATAGCTTCGTATGCCATTCCGCCGGTCATAGCGCCGTCCCCTATTACACCGATGACATTGTAATTGTCACCGGTTAAATCGCGGGCGCGGGCCAATCCCAATGCCGCGGATAGCGACGTGGAACTGTGTCCGCTTATAAAACTGTCACATTCGTTTTCGGAAGGTTTGGGAAACCCCGAAATGCCGTCTTCTTTTCTGATGGTATCGAAATCATCCCGTCTTCCGGTAACTATTTTATGTGTATACGACTGGTGTCCGACGTCCCATACGATTTTGTCTTTCGGCATATCGAAAACATAGTGCAAAGCCAAAGTAAGCTCTACACTCCCGAGATTTGACGCCAAATGTCCGCCGTTTTTCTGAACCGTATCTATTATGTGTTCACGCACTTCTGCGGCATAACTTTCAAGTTCACTGACGGAAAGTGATTTCAAATCGGATATTGAATTGACTTTTTCCCAATATGCCATAGTAAAATCAGTTTTTCCTTATGGACAAGTGCTTCGTAAGCGAGCGCAAAAACGAAACATCTTTGTCCAACGAAGACAATTGCGTAAGCGCCAATGCCGTTTTATCGCTGACTGCACGGCGCGCCTCTTTAATTCCGTAAACTTTTACGAAATTCATTTTATCGTCATCGTCTTTGTCTTCCATATCGAGTATATCGTCGGTTATTTGGAATGCATAACCTATATTATCGCCTGCTTCGCGAATCTTTTTGATTTCTGACTCATCGGCTCCTCCAACCAAAGCACCTGCCATAAGCGATACGCCTATGAGGTCTGCGGTCTTGTGCTGATAAATATAGTTCAACTTTGCCGATACATGTTTTGTCATGTCCACGGATGTATCAACCACTTGGCCGCCTATAAGACCGCGAGCTCCGGCTCGCTCGGAAATTATTCTTCCCGCGCGTATAAATTTGTCCTTGCTTTCATTTGACGCCAATGTTACGGCGTCGAAAAGAAGTTCGTATACCAAATTCAATAGCGCATCGCCGGCGAGTACCGCGACGTCCTCACCGTAAACTTTATGATTGGACGGCTTTCCTCTGCGCATGTCCGAATTGTCCATGCAAGGCAAATCGTCATGTATAAGCGAATAGGTATGTATGCATTCTATTGCGCATGCGGTTTTATACAGACTTTCCGTTTCTTCCGCGCCGAATACATCAGCCGCAGAAAGAAACAGTATGGGCCGCAAGCGCTTTCCTTCGCTTGAAAGAGAATAAACCATCGAAGAATGCAAGGGTTCGGGAATGTCGGTTAATCCCGATATGAAAGAATTATAATAGTTCTCGAAACGCTCTTTGATTTCCTCGTAATCTTTTTCGAAAGCCACCTCATTTATCTCCTTGTATGATTTTATCAGTAAGTTTAGACATTTCGTTTTTGATTTCGTCTATTTTATTGCGGTTTTTATTTAGCAATTCCAAACATTCTTTTGTCAGGGCAATGCCTTTTTCATAAAGAGCAATGCCGTCTTCAAGACTTACTTCGTCGTTCTCCAATTTATTTGCTATATTTTCAAGTTCATTCAAACTGTTTTCCAAGCTCATATAATTACCTCAGAACCTTTTTATCGGTATTTTCTATATTTGCCGTTGCACGTCCGTCTTTAAAAATCAAATCTATTCTATCGCCTTTGCGCAATTCGGTTACGGAATCAATGAGATGATTCGACAGTAAAACTTTCGTGTAGCCTTTGGACAAAATTTTCAGCGGATTGGAAAATTCCAAGCGCGACGCGCAATTTGCCAATTTATTTGCATTCTTTTTGTATGTCTCGTCAATGGAATTATATATTTTCGATAGTTGCCGCATGATATCGAAACAATATGACTGCATTTTCTTATCCATGGCATGAGTTACACAAAGAGCGGCATATTTTGCTACCGATAAACTGTTCCAAAAAATATTGTTTATACCAATATTTATTTTTTGCAAAGCATTTTGAAATCTTGCAAAAAATCCGGCATTGATATCTGTAATTATACCTGCGGCTATGCTCGGCGTACCTGCACGGACCGAGGCGCAGAAATCGCATAAAGTATAGTCCGTTTCATGCCCTATTGCCGAAATTACGGGAACCGAGCTTTTTGCTACGGCACGGGCAAGTTTTTCCGAATTAAATATATCCAAATCATAATTCGAACCGCCACCGCGTGCTATTATTACAGCATCAACATCATAGGAATTGGCTTTGTCCAATGCATCGATAATATCGGTTTCGGCATTGTTTCCTTGCACGGATACGGGAAGCAACATAATATCGATGTCAGACTTTTTCGAGCATATCACGCTGTTGATATCATGTATGACTGCTCCTGATTCGCTTGTAATAACGGCGATATTGCCGATATAAACGGGCAAGTCGGGACGATTATCGAATAACCCTTCTTTACGCAAAGTTTCCTTTAAACGTCTAAATTCATCGACAAGTTTGCCTTTTCCGGTAACGGAAATACTTCTTGCCGTGAAGTTGACTTTTCCGCTTTTGGCATAGTAAGTGACTTTACCGTATGCCAGTATTTGCGCTCCTTCTTCTATTTTTTCCACTGTCGAAAACATGACGCAGTTCACATAGCAACCGCCTTCCGTAACCGTAAAATACGAAATACCGTCATGCACAGACAATTGACTCAATTCGCCGAAAAGCGCAATATTGTGTAGAATCAGTTCATCGTCGAAAACGGATTTGATATAGCCGTTTAACTGCGAAACAGACAGTCTTTTACTTGCCACCGCCCATTGCCGCCTTTAATGTGTTGCTCATAAGCATGGTAATCGTCATAGGTCCTACGCCGCCGGGAACAGGTGTAATATAAGATGCGTGCTTTGAAGCTTGCTCGAAATTTACGTCGCCGTACAGTTTTCCGTCGACACGGTTCATTCCCACATCTATTACTACGGCACCTTTTTTTATCATATCACCCGTTACGAATTCTTTTTTTCCGATTGCAACAACCAATATGTCCGCTTGCTTCGTAATGTCCGAAATATTTCGGGTTTTCGAATGGCATACGGTAACAGTAGCATCATTCTGCAATAACAGCATTGCTATCGGCTTACCGACAATGTTGCTGCGACCCAAAACTACCGCATGCTTGCCTTCGATACTAATTCCGGTACTTTTAATCAATTCAATTATGCCGGAAGGCGTACATGCCGTAAGATTTTCGTTTCCGAGCAAAAGATTTCCGGCATTGACTGCGTGAAAGCCGTCAACGTCTTTTGAAGGAAGAACATGAGAAAGAATTTCACTTTCATCCGACTTATTTGGCAACGGCAGTTGAACCAATATACCGTCCACGCATGAATCCGAATTAAGCGTTTCTATCAACTCGATAATTTCCTTCTTGCTCGCACCTTCCGGAAGATAATACGCAAACGATTTCAAACCGACTTCTTCGCATGCCTTTATTTTATTCCCGACATAAATTTTGCTTGCGGGGTCTTCGCCCACCAAAATAACGGCAAGTCCGACCTTTCTTCCGAAAGATTTTTCGAATACTTCAGACCTCGATTTTAACGATTGGCGAATTTCGGCAGACAAAGCTTTGCCGTCAATCAACTTGCTGCAATTCAGATTCTCGCTCACTGAGTAATACCTCCTTTTCTTTAACCACGGACGCCAAAACACCGTTCACAAAAGAAAAACTTTTATCCGTGGAATATGCCTTCACAAATTCCAGTGCTTCATTTACCGACACTTTGACGGGTATATCGTCCAAATACAAAATCTCGTAGGCTGCAACCATTATGACGGCGCAATCGATTTTAAATATGCGCTCGAAAGAAAACCCTTTGGAATATCTTTCAACTATGCTTTTCAGAAACTCATAGTTTTCATTTACGCCTTCGAAAAGTTTCCGTATAAATATGCCGTCGTCTTCATTGCAACCGTCCAATGCCAACTGCAAACTGAACTCTTCGGGCTCTTCGTTTACGCAGCGCTCGTATATCAATTTATAAACTTGTTCTCTTGCTGTTTTTCTGCTCATATTGCCTCAAACAATATCAAAGACTCTCGGTTAAAGCGAGAGTCCTAATTGCCGTATTTTTCGTTTTTTTCTTCGAAAGAAACGCCCATTATATTAACATTTACGACACCGACTTTAAAAGATGTCATTGTTTCAACGCTTCTTTTTATGTTTTCCTGCACACGAAACGCAACATCCGAACATTTAACGCCGAATTCGACATTTACAAATACATCGACATTTATCGTATTGCCTATCGTTTCCGTGCGTATGCCCTTACCCTGCAAACCGACAACGCCTTTAATTTCTTGTGCGGCAAGTCCGACAATGGACATAACAACGTTATGTCCATAGGTTACTTCACCGGTAAAGTCGGAATTAAAGCGTGATTTAAAAGGCATTTTTAACGAAATCTCCGTGTACTGTCTTTAGAATATTATACCATACTTTTTTTAAAAGTACAATCGTTTTTCCTATTCAACGGGAATTATTCTTACATTCGTGGCGTCTTTTTTTGTTTCCGTCACAACGACGTCGAGAATCTGCGCCGCTTGGTCCGATGTGATTTCTTTTGCTTTGACTATTATATTTACGCTTTCGGTCGAATTTGTAACTACTGCGTCTTCGAACCCGAGAGACTTGATAAGACCTTCGAGAACAAGTTCGATTTCCATGTTGCGCGTAAGCTCCAATTTGCTTGCCTCTGCATTCGCGATTGCTTCCTGCCCAGATGCTTCATTGTTTATTATGGCATCCAGATACAGAATAGTCTGCTCGCGTGTGGTTTGCCTGTCGACGCGATATGTTTCGAAAAAGCTGCCGTATGTATCGCCGCTTATCGGTTTATCGGAATCTTTATTGTAAAGATTGAGAAAAATATTCAATCCCCCTGCTACTACAAGCAGCGCAACCATACTTACCAATACTATGATTTTCTTTTTTTTGCTAAGCATATTAGCCTCCTGATAATTTGATTATTTTTTTGACGGAAAAACATTTATTCGCTCCGGCGAAAGATTCAAGAGAATCGAAATCGCCGAAATAATATCCAGTTTTGTTTTAACGCTATCCCCTCCTTGACAAATTACTACTACGCCTATCGCTTTCGGATATATTTCCTTTAATACAATCGGCGATGATGACCCCTGTGAAGTAATCAATTGCGGAGTGGATGTAGAACCGTTTGTCGTGGTATTTGTCACATAAGCGATTACCGATTCGACACTGCTTTCCCAACCTATTGCAACCGTGGGTGTGCCACCGCACATACTTGCAACGGTTTCGACAATTTCATTCTTCATTTTGTCGCAATAATTAGATACGTTTACTTTATCCGTATCCGTTTTTCCTTTGGTACTCGAAGAACCGAGAGTCGTGAAATAAATAATAACCATTATGATTACGGCTGCTACCGCTATAATGATTTCAATATGTTTTATGGATTTAATCTTTTGAAAAGTTGTTTTGAGTTTGCTTTCACTTTTATCCATTAAACACTATTTCAACCTCTTGACCGTTAAGAAATTTTTTCACTTTTTCCTTAATAAACTCATACTTATTTATATTCACCGAATCGCCGTTCATGACTGAATTGCTCAAATCTATCGTTATACGCTTTATTATCAAATCGTTTCCTTCAGTATCGGCTGTAATTTCGATTTTTAAGCCCTTTATTCCTTCGCTTTCGAATGCCGCAATCAGTGCTTTTTCCATAATGCTGATTTTTTCGTTATCTATATAATCGAGAAAATTGTCGTCGTACTCGAATTCGTTTATTATGTCATTCCAATCGATATTGGGTCCGTTGCTAATCAAACTCGGCAGCGGAGTAACTATTATCAAAATCGAAACCGTAGCAAATACCGACCGTATTATATTTTTCACCCTGCTCTTATGCAGCAAAAGGTCCACGACGGTGCCGAGAATCACAATACCCAATATACTCATTATCCACGCCGTTAAGAACTTCATAGACTCAAATTCCCCGTAGCTATAATCAACATAATAAACACGAAATATAAAAATCCCACGCCCAAAATCATAGAAATCAGAAGATTCAGATTTTTGCCGAATCCGCTTATAACGCCGGATATTTCATTATTGCCCAGAGGTTCCGCAATTGCCGCCGTAAGTCTAAGCGTCAAAGACAGCAATGCAATTTGTATAACATGCGGCAATATGGTCAAAAGCAGCAAAATCACGGCGGTAAGACCCAAAGAATTCTTTATCAATACACTCCCCGCGATTATTAGATTAAATCCTTCGGACAAATAGCCGCCGATTACGGGGACATATTTGCTCAGCGCAAATTTGGTTGTTCTTATCGATATTCCGTCGTAAACGGACGCTGTAATGCCTTGTATGGAAAGAAAACCCATAAACAGAAAAAATGCCGTATTCAATATCCATTTTGATACCGTGGAGAAAAACGACGACATCTCTTTTAATTTTACCGCGCTTGACAGATTTCCCACTGCCGTAAATATAAGAGAAATCAAAAACAGCGGCACGGCGATGACGGTTATAAGATTTACTATTCCGGATGCGAATATCAATACGGCCGGTCTGTAAACATTTACCGATGAGCCTGCGCCTATCGCAGTCATAAGCGTCAATAATAAAGGGAAAAACATGTCTGCCTGCCGTTTCAGCGAACCCAGCATATCGGTAACGGATTTTACCAGGAAAAATACCTGCGTTACGAGCAAGACCAAAACAACGCCCATGCAGGCAAATCTAACAATGCTTTCCACGGACTCCGAAGCAAATTTTCCTTTGATTGAATTAATTACGTTGTAAGCGATTGCAACGGCAATCAGCGCAAGCATAAGCGGTATATATAAATTCAGATTTGCGCCTACCGCAGATAATGCAAACGATACAACGGAACCGAAATCGACAGCATCACCCGCTATTATTTTTTTAATGAATTCCTTTACCGAAGCTCCGCCCAAAAAAGCACGCTGTTCATCCGTTAATGATGCTATAAATTCTTCTATGGCAGATAAATCGAGATTATCGGCTATGTCTTCTATATTATCGCTCAGTTCGTTATCGGCAGGTGCAGCCGCATCGGAGGCTTTTGCATCATAAAACTCTCCTACAAAAAACAATGCCGCAATGATTATAACGACTGCACACAGCTTAATTTTCATAATATACTCTCTATAATTTCGAAAAGTTTTACCAAAATCGGCAGCGACATTGCCATGATGACTATCTTACCGCATAATACCACCTTTTCCGAAAGCGATTTTGCCCCGGAATCTTCTATTATACCTGCGGAAAAATCAATAATATAGCCTATACCTATAATCTTTATCAATATATTGAAAATACCGTTATTGATACCTGCTTTTTCCATAAGAGCCGATATTGTGGAAAAAATACCGAAAATGTACTCCATTGTCATCAGCAAGATAACACATCCGCCGGCAATCGCAGTGACAACGGCTAAATCGCTTTTGTTTTCTTTCAGTATCATGAAGCAGAAAGCCGTAACGATACCGACAAAACAAATTTTGAATATTTCCATCAATACAGCGCAAATAGAGTTTTCAGCGCATCAAACAGCTGCCCTACCATATCTACAATCATCAAAAGAACAATTACAAGTCCGGCAAGCGTCACAAGCGTGGCGATTTCGTCTTTATCGGCTTTTTTCAAAATTTGGTTTACGATTGCGGTCAGCAAACCTATTGCGGCAATTTTAAAAATTATATCCATATAATATCATCTCCGTCATAGTAAAAGTATTCCTACGGCAAGCCCTGCCAGCAATCCGAGTTTAATATACATTGCTCCTTTTTTCTCATGCTTTGTCTTATAAGTATTTCTCAGTTCCTGTATTTTGGGTTTTATATTTTCCAGCTCGCTTCTTTGCGTTACGATATCCGTCTTACCCAAGTTCGAAAAAAAGTCTTTTACCGTAACTCTTTCATTTCCGCTTAAAAACAAAAATGCAGGTACGACGTTCGGATTTGCCGCATATTCTTCCAGCACATTTTTCAAATAGCTTTTGGATTCGTTTGCATAGTTTAAAGCCACCGTTCTTATGCCGTTTTGTCTGAATCCCAGATCGCCCAATATTTCGTCGATGAAGATTGCAAGCTCTTCGTAAAAACACTTTTTCTTTTTCAATTCGTTTGAAAAGAAAATACCGACAAACAGACCCGATGCACACCCCAGTGCAAGCAATAACAATTTTGTAGTAAACATTTAATATATTTTCTCGAAGTTTTCGTCGTAAATTCCGCTTACCGTTCCTATGAACGGCTTATCGCTGAGAACGGCATATCGTGTAAACAATCGCCGTTTGATAGCCGCATCGAAATTTGTCTTATTCATTAAATCATATTGGTCCGAAGCATGAACGGAAGCGATAATGCGAACGCCAGAACAAGCGGCTGTGTACGCCGCCTCTATATCTTCGTTTTGAGATAGCTCGTCCGTAATTATCAAATGCGGATTCATGCTGCGAATGCCGTGCAAAATGCTTACGGCCTTTGTCGAATTGGAAATAATGTCCACATTATTTCCCACATCCAATTGAGGCACCCCGTTCGAACAAGCCGCTATTTCGCTTCGCTCGTCTATAAGCAAAATATTGTTGCACGGACTTTGACAGCTTATAACTCTGCATAAATCTCTCAACATGGTTGTTTTTCCGCAAGCCGGCGGCGATATTATAAGACAATTGTGGAAACCTCCGTCGGTGAACGGTGCCGCCAATTTTTCCGCACATCCTTTTATTTCATGAGGTATACGAATCGTCAAACCGTTGAAATTTTTTATGGTCTTTATTTTTTCTTCTTCCCAAACATATTCGCCCGCAATGCCTATGCGCACGCCGCCGCTCACCGTTATGAATCCACTGCAAATATTTCGGTTTACGGTATACAGAGAATAATCGGAAGCACGCACAACAATGTCATTTAAAGCCTGACGCCCTATTTCCATTCCGTCATGTAAATTATCCGACAAACCGTTTTCCGTCAAATAAAAGAATTTGCCGCCGTAATTTACCGTAACTTTTCTGTCGGCACGCAATCTAAGTTCGTACAATCGCTCCATGTTGAGTTTCCGTTCCAAAACGGTGCAAATTTTTGTCGGCAATATTTTATTTAACACGGTACACTCCTCTATCTTCGCTATATTTAAATATATTTTCCTACTTGTCCCATTATGTCATAATAAAAAAAGACCTTGCATTAAGCGCAAGGTCTTTGAGAAATATCGAATGTATGTTTATTTTACACGTTCCATGTATGTGCCGTCTCTTGTATCGACGCGAATTTTATCGCCCATATTTATGAACAGCGGAACATTTATATTACAGCCGGTTTCGAGTTTGGCGGGTTTATTGCCTGCTTTCGAAGTATCGCCCTGAATACCGGGTTCGGTTTCCGCAACAACCAACTCGACAAAATTCGGCGGTACGACACTGAAAGCCGTTCCTTTAAAAAACTGTACCGTCACTGTCATCTCTTCCTTGACATACTTCATTGCATCCTCAACTAAGTCATAGTTTAAAGGAATCATATCGAAAGTTTCAAGGTCCATAAAATAGTACAAACCGTCGTCGTTATACGAATATTGCATTTCCTTTTTCTCGATATGTGCGGGCGGATATTTGTCCGACGGATTGAATGTCTGCTCCAAAACTTGTCCCGTCATAACATTTTTGATTTTTGCCCTGACGAAAGCGGCACCCTTGCCGGGTTTTACGTGTTGAAAATCAACAACTACATAAACTTTACCGTCGATTTCCAATGTCATGCCCTTTCTGAAATCGCCTGCCTGAATCATGTTGTCCTCCTAAAAATTTAAATTTTTGTTAAACGGCGTCAGATTCACAACACCGTCCTTTTTTACGATAACAAGGTCTTCGATGCGTACTCCGCCCAAACCGTCTATATACACTCCCGGTTCGACCGAAATAACCATATTCTCTTCCAATACCTGACTGTTGCCCTTTGCGACTCTGGGCATTTCGTGCACATTGATTCCTACGCCGTGTCCGAGACTGTGCCCGAACTCTTTCGTATAGCCGTTTGCCGCAAGATACTCACGGGCCAAAGAGTCTGCTTCATGGCAAGTCATCCCTGCCCGAATGTTCTTCAAAGCATAGCTTTGCGCTTCCGCCACAATGCTGTGCAACGAAATCAATTGCGAATTCGGCTCTCCCAAAGTAAATGTCCGCGTCATATCCGAGCAATAGCCGTTTGCTTTGCAACCTATGTCGATAAGTATCAAATCGTTTTTTTCCAATTTTTTATTCCCGGACTTATGATGGGGCTGCGCCGAATTTTCTCCGAATGCGACGATGTTGTCGAATGCCAAAGACTGTGCTCCGCAACGTATCATTTCAAACAGTATTTCCGCGGAAACTTCCTTTTCCGTAATTCCTACTTTAATTAAAGGAATAACTTTCGAAAGCGCTTTCTGAGTGATGTTTTCCGCAGCCGCAATCAATTCCAATTCCTCTTCCGTTTTAACGGCACGCATGCGTGCAATCGTTTCGCTCGCAGGCTTCAAAGTAAATTCGGACAAAGCGGATTTAATATTTTTGAATTCGGCAACGGTAATATAGTCGTCTTCGTAACCAACATACTTTGCATTCATCCGCTTCAAAATTTCACAGACTTTCGAATATAAATCACTGTACCCTACTACAACAATATTGAAATCGGGACACATTTGCCTTGCTGCATTCTCGTAGCGAAAATCGGTCAAAAAATATTTTTCTTTTTCATTGACGAGAATACATCCGAACGATGTATCGAAATGAGTGAAATAAAATCGGTTGTCTTCACTCAAAAACATATAGGCGTCGATTTTTTTGTTGTCGAATAATTCGTTTACCATAGTATCACCAAGCGCTGAAATATTTTGCGCTGTTTATAATCCTGTGTATCTATTATATCATATTTATTTGAAATAGTTAAATGTTTTTATGGTATTTTTTCATCAATAATGCGTCATCTGCCATAATTTCTTTTGACTCGCAAATAATTCTCGGCGTCATGCGGTATTCATCGATGATTTTAGCAAGCGGCTCATAATCGGGACCGTATATATTATCTTCCAAAGTAAGGTGACGTATTTCTCCGTTCTTGCCGTATTCGATTTTGGAAAAATGTATATGCATGTTCGACGCTTTTTTGTCGCCAAGCTCTTTGTACGTCAAATCGATTATCCTGCGGTAATCGTCTATCGACTTCAATGCGCCCTGCATGTAACAATTAATATGTCCGAAATCATAGCAGGGATAAAAATGAGAATCTATTTTACATAGTTCTATCACTTCTTCCACTCTGCCTATTTGCTGAAATTTTCCCATGGTTTCCGGACAAACAATATAATCGCCAAAAGACAAATCGTTCAATGCCGCTGCCAACTTTCCGATATTTTCGTATGTCGCGCGAAAAGCCGTCTCTCTGTCGAATTTTCCGCAAGCCGCCGGATGAAATACAACACGGTCTCCGCCCATAAGTTTGACTTTAATCAAAGATTTGACAACATATTCGATTGATTTCGCTATCATTTCCTGCTGCGTATTGGCAAAATTAATATAGTACGGCGCGTGTACGCTGACGGCAATATCGTATTTTTCCGCTTCTTCACCGATTTTTCTTGCTGTCTCATCAGACATGTTTACCCCGCGCCCGAATGAATACTCGAATGCAGATAAACCTATCGAATGCAGCCATTTCGGTGCTTCAACAGTGCTTTTATGTCCCGATTCGTAAAAAGAAACAGAGTTTCCCGAAGGTCCGATTCTTAACATTGATTCCTCCATGAAATATCTTTATGTATTTGCTTGGCAAGCTCGTCGGGTGACGAAAAAGCACAAATATCTCTCAGTCTTTTAACAAATTCGATTTTAACCGTTTTTCCGTAAAGACTGCCGAATTTCCCGTCTATCATGCTTTCCACAACCGTATCCGACTTGCCGAAAGTAGGCTGTCCGCCTATATTCGTTGCTGCGCGGTACTTCTTGCCGTCGATGTAAATATAGGTGCCGTAAACTCCGAAAGACGGCAAAAACTTATCTGTGGGCAAATCGGTATTTGCCGTGGGAATCCCGTATAAATGACCTTCGTTTCTGCCGTGAACTACTTTGCCGGTTATTTTAAACGAGTCGCCCAAAAAACCATTTGCCGCTTCGATGTTTCCGCTATGCAACAGATTTTTTATTTTTGTTGTAGAAATGCGCTCGCCGTCTGCGCATATTCTGTCAACCACCGTCGCTTCAATACCTTGCTTATGGCAATATTCGGACAGAGATTCGACATTGCCGCATTTTCTGTACCCATATCCGAAATCGTGTCCGCAAATTATATGTTTGATACAAAATCTCGAAAATAACTCGTTTAAAAAATTTTCCGCGTCGATATGCATAAACTCATTATCGAAAGCGGTGTGTATCACAATATCCATTCCAAGCGTTTCGAAGATTGCGATGCGTTCGTCAAAGGTATATACTTGTCGTTTGTCTTGACGAATAGGCATGACGATTGCATTGTTAAAAGTGAATACCGCAGAAAGGCAATTATTTTTTTCTGCATACTTTTTAACTTTACTCAATATCGCACGGTGACCTATATGAACACTGTCGAAAAACCCCAAAGCCAAACATATAGGTTTTTCAAATGAATTCTCAAATTTTATGTCAAGCATCGTTTTCTCGCAAATAAGATGTTATATTTATTCTGTCGTCCGAATCTATTTCGGCTATGCCGAACAGCTCCCCGTTACAATAAAGAGAGAATTTTTCGTACTGTATATCTCTTTTTTCGAGCTTGATTCCGTTAATCAAATAGTTATAGCAACTATCGTCCAAAACTACTTTCGGAATTTCGGCAAGAGCCGTTTCAATACTCAAAATCGCGTGACTTTTTTTTGCCGAGAGCTCGTCCAATGTTATGGAGTCCTCTATGGAAAACGGACCGCACTTCAATCTTCTGATTGAAAACATAGTCGCATAAGTTCCCAACCGTTTTGCAACATCTCTTCCGAAAGAGCGTACATAAGTACCCGAAGAACAATGAAGCCGAAACTTTATCATATCGCAGTTATCGTCGGATAATACTTCCGCATTATATATTTCGATTTCGGAAGGCGACAATTCGACGGGCTTACCTGCGCGTGCCAAATCATAAGCACGAACTCCGTTAACGCTTTTTGCACTGAAAGACGGAGGTATTTGATACTGTCGTCCGATAAATTCGCCCAAAACATTTCTTACTTGCGAAACAGTCGGCACAAAGCCGCCGTCAGCAGTAACCTTTCCCTCTCTGTCCAAAGTATCCGTCGTATAACCGAATTTAAATTCCGCTTCGTATATTTTATCTTTGGAAAGCATCAAATCAAACAGTCTTGTGGCTTTTCCTATTCCTATCGGCAACACCCCTTCACCCATAGGGTCAAGTGTTCCGAAGTGCCCGATTTTTTTAAATCCGAGAATTTTCCTGACCTGTACGACGACATCGCTGCTTGTCATGCCCTTGGATTTGTTTATATTCAATATTCCCGTCATACAGGCATTCCGTCCGTCACCGCTTTTAAAAGCTTGTCTACAACGTCTTCATATTTCCCGCTGACGACACATCCTGCGGCAAGCGTGTGTCCGCCTCCGCCGAAAGTCGCCGCGGCTGCCGCGACATCGATTTTCTTTGAACGGAAACTGACTTTGAAATGCGGACGCATCTGTTCGGTCAAACATATCCCCACTTCCACGCAACCTATTTTCATTGCGTAGTCTATCAGTCCCTCGGTATCGGCCATACAGCACCCCGTAGACTGCAAGTCCTCTTGTCTGACCGTTATTACGCAAATTTTATTATTGCAAAAAAAGCGCATCGATTCAATGGCTTTTGCCGTTAATTTGATTTTATTTACGGTATCGGTTTTGTATATCGAAGTAGCCAAAGCATAAGGATTTGCACCGAGTGAAACCAAATCGGAAGCCGCTTTAAAAACTTCCGCAGTTGTGTTGGAATGCATGAAATGCCCCGTGTCTGTCGAAAGACCGACAAACAACAAAGATGCAACGGTTTCGTCGATTATACGAGTATCCTTTAATAATCCGTATATTATTTCGCACGTACTTGACAGAGGCAAAACAATATTATGCTTTGCGTACTTATTGTTGGTTTTGTGGTGGTCGATATTGAAAGTATTTTGTACGGACTTCAAATATCCGTTATACTTACCCATACGGTAAATGTCGGCACAATCCACGGTAATCAACAAATCGTAATCTTTGAAACGCTTGTCATTCAATCTCTCGAATCCGGGCATGAACGCATATTGAGCGGGATTATCGGAATCGCACAAAAAATCCGCACTTTTACCCATTATATCGCACACGCGGCATAATGCAAGACCGGAGCCTATACAGTCGCCGTCCGGTCTTTGATGCCCTACAATAAGCACATTCTTACTGCTTTGTAATGCTTCAATTATTGTCATGCTCTTTTATTTCCCGTATTAGCGAATCAATTCTCTGACCGTAATCACCCGTTGTGTCTTCTTCGAAAGTTATTTGAGGCACACATCTCAAATGCTTCAATTCCAGACTTAATTCATGGCGGATAAATCCTTCACATTGTACCAATGCTTCGAAAGTGGAACGCACTTTGTCTTTTTGCCCGTAAATACTGACAAAAACTTTTGCGGTTTTCAAATCCCTGGCAGCGCTGACTCGCGTAATGCTCACCATTTCGCTTACTCGCGGGTCCTTAACTTTATCTCGTATAATAACTGTAAGACATTTTGCTATTTCGCTGTTAATACGCTCGATACGGTAATTCATTTAAACCTCACTACGCCTTGATTTGCTCCAATTCGTATGCTTCGATTTCGTCGTTTTCGACATAATCGTTGAAATCGGCAATATTTATACCGCACTCGTAGCCTTTTGCGACTTCTTTTGCATCGTCTTTAAATCTTTTCAATGTAGCCAAGACGCCGTCGAATATAACTTCGCCGTTACGGTAAATACGCGCCTTTGCGTTTCTCACCATCTTGCCGTTGAGAACAAAGCTTCCTGCGACCATACCGACGCCCGTGATTTTGAAAATATTCCTTACCTGTGCGCGTCCGAGTATGACTTCTCTGTATTTAGGTTCTTCAAGACCCTTTATAGCCCTCTCTATGTCCTCAATTGCCTCATAAATGATTTTATAAAGACGAATATCAATTCCCTTACTTTCGGCAAGTGCTTTCGATTCGGAATCCGGACGAACATTAAAGCCCACAACAAGCGCATTGGAAACTTCGGCAAGCATCAAATCCGACTTGTTGATTGCACCAACGCCTCCGTGAATGACTCTGACATGGACTTCTTCCGTATCGAGCTTGAGCAGTGAAGACTTGATTGCCTCTACGGAACCTTGCACATCGGCTTTTATAATAACATTGAATTCTTTGAACTTGCTTTCATCGAACTTATTCATGAAGCTTTCGATATCGACTTTCTGTCCTTCGTTAAGCTTCTCGTTCTGTAATTTCGTCTTTCTCTCTTCCGCGACTTCTTTTGCCATCTTCTCGTCGTTGACGGCAAACAGCATATCTCCTACGGAAGGCACATCTGCAAGACCGAGCACTGACACGGACATGGAGGGGTCTGCTTCTTTGACGTTTCGCCCCTTATCGTCCACCATCGCTCTGACTTTGCCGTATGAAGTGCCGCAAACGACATAATCACCTACTTTCAAAGTGCCGTTGGTCACAATGATATTTGCGATAGGTCCTTTACCCTTATCGAGTTTAGACTCTATAACGCTGCATTTTGCTTTACGTTTGGGGTTTGCGCGGAAATTATAATATTCGGCTACAAACAATATGTTTTCAAGCAATTTGTCGATACCCTGTCCCGTCTTTGCGGAAATAGGCACCATCATTGTGTCGCCGCCCCATTCTTCACATACAAGTCCGTATTTGGTAAGTTCTTGTTTGACTTCTTCGGGTTTTGCTCCGGGTTTGTCTATTTTGTTGATTGCCACTATAATGGGAACTTTCGCACTTTGAGCGTGGTTTATCGCTTCTATCGTCTGAGGCATTACACCGTCGTCGGCGGCAACAATAAGCACCGCAATATCGGTTACCGCAGCACCGCGGACACGCATTGCCGTAAATGCCTCGTGTCCCGGAGTATCGAGGAAAGTTATTTTTTCGTTTTTAACCGTAACGGAATAAGCGCCTATATGTTGCGTAATTCCGCCGGCCTCTCCGCTTGCCACAGACGTTTTTCTTATGGCATCCAACAAAGAAGTCTTACCGTGGTCAACGTGTCCCATAACGGTAATAATGGGCGGACGTTTGACAAGGTCCTCTTCGTTATCGGGCTCTTCGTGGAATTCTTCCAACTGTTCTTCTTTGGATTTATCCAGTTTGAGTTCCAGTTTGACTCCAAGCTCGTTTGCGACCAGTTCCATCGTGGGGAAATCCACAACACTGTTGATGTTGGTGTTGATTCCGAGGAAAAGCAATTGTTTAATGATTTCCTGCGCAGTCTTTCCGATTTTTTCGCTGAGAATTTTTACCGTAAGATTTTCGGTCGTAATTACTGCTTTTTCTATCTTTACGGGCGTGAACACGATAGGCTCTTTGGGCTTTTTGTTCTTTAACTTGCGGGTCCCCATACGCTCTTCGTCGACTTCCTGCATAATAAAGCCTTTGCGAATCAGCGTACGCTTACTCATGGTCTTCTTATCGTCGGAAGACTTAACATATTCTTTCTTTTTTACATCGAAGCTACGTTTGTTTGCGGGAGGCAAATCGATTTTCGAAACAGGCTTATTGGATACCCCTCCGAGCGGTCGCGGAGTTCTGTTAAATCCGTCCTGCCTGGGAGTACGCTGTACACTGCGGTTTTGCGACGGCTCTTTATTAGGCGCGGGAGTAATAACTCCGCGGATATAACTGGGAACCTTTGGTGCAGGCTTCTTCTCCGGCGTAAAGGTTTTCGAGCGGGACACAATCATATTGTCGGCAGGTTTGTCTGCTTTGGCAGCAGGTTTGACATCTTCCTTGACGGCGGGTTCTGCAACAAGCGATTCCGTCACGGTTTCCGAAACAGCAACCTGCGGACGTTTGGCAGCATTTTTTGCGTCCTCTTCTTGCTTTATTCTGTTGACTTCTTCCTGCTCTTTTTTCATAAGCTCGCTTAAAAGAGCGTCGACCTGTTTACGACACTCCCTCAATTGCGCCTGTTCGGTAAGCTCGGAAGACTGATGCATCAATTGAAACAAAGCTTTAATATTCGCATACCTTACTGTTTCCGTTGTACGGTTCGTCTGAGTGTTAGACAACTATTTTACCTCCGAAGTCAAAACTTCATAATTTCCGTTAATATATTGCATAATTGCCTGCGACATCTGTTTATCGGTTATCGCAATAACTTTGCAATTTTCTTTGTGAATTGCCTCTTCCAAAAGTTTGTTTTTGAATCTTATCATAGGCAACCTTTTGTTTTGAGCATAATCCTTTAAATGATTCAACGAGCGCTCCGATAAGGAATTGCATGCGACAATCAAAAAACGCTTTTTGTGCATTGTCTCGATATTGTCTATACCGTATATAATCTTACCTGCTTTTACGGCAAATCCTATAAGCGACTCAATTTTGTCCGTCACGGGCAAATTCCTCCGCAAGTTTGTCATATACCTCGCACGGTATTTCACATTTGAAATTTCGGTTCAAAAGACGATTCTTGACACACTTTTTCATGCACTCGATGTTATCGCACAAGTATGCGCCTCTGCCGCTTTTTTTGCCCGTCTTATCTATGGAAAACTTATTGTCCACGTCACGAACGATTCTGATTAGCGTGCTTTTTTCTTTCATTTCACGACAGGCTATGCACATGCGCAAAGGAATCTTCTTTTCTTTCGACATTTATTCCAAATCTCCGAGGTCCTCGTCAAACACGCTGTCGTCTATAATATCGGTTTCTTCCTCGATATCTTCGCTCATGTCGGAATTTTCCTCCGCGCGTTTGCTTTCGACAAACTGCGAATACGGTCTGACGTCTATCTTCCAGCCCGTAAGACGTGCAGCCAATCTGGCATTTTGACCGTCGCGTCCGATTGCAAGAGACAATTTGTCGTCATCGACAACTACTCTGGCTATCTTTTCTTCATCGCTTACTTCCACCGCAATGACTTGCGCGGGACTGAGCGAACGCGCGATAAATTCCAAAACATCGGGACACCATTCGATTATATCGATTTTTTCGCCGCCGAGTTCGTTTACTATGGCATTGACACGCATACCGCGGTTACCAACGCAAGAACCCACCGCATCGACATTCTTTTCTTCGGTATACACAGCCATTTTTGTCCTGTAACCCGCTTCGCGAACAATGGATTTAATGGTAACGACTTGACTTGCAACTTCGGGAACTTCAATTTCGAAAAGCTTGCGTACGAAGCCGGCAACCGTCCGCGAAACCAAAACCTGCGGTCCTCTCGGTCCGGTGCGTATTTTTTTCACAAATACCTTTATTTTATCTCCGATATTGAATCTGTCACCCGGGGCTTGGTCTTGGGGCATCATCAAAGCTTCAAGCTTATTAATCTCCACATAGACATTCGAACCTTCTTTGACAGGGTCGATTCTTCTGACAATACCAGTTACAAGGTCGCCTTCTTTTTGCGCAAGCTCGGTATATGCCATTTCGCCTTCGACTTCGCGGAGCTTTTGCATAATAACCTGTTTGGCTGTTTGCGCCGCTATACGCCCGAATTCTTTGGAAGAAATCTCCTCGCATACACGGTCGCCGACCTTATATTTTTTACTGATATAGCGAGCATCTTCCAAGCTGATTTGCGTGTCCTTGTCTTCTACCGTTTCGACAACGGTCTGATACGCGATTATTTTAATCTTGTTCGACTCGGGAAACAATCTTACTTCAATCGCTTTTGCCGTACCCGTATGTTTCTTATACGCTATAACAAGCGCAGTCTGCAATGCGTCTATGAACACATCTTTCGATATGCGCTTTTCCCGCTCCAATTCATCCAATGCCAAGAAAAAATCTTTTTTGACAATTTCTTTCTTTGCAGCCATTTAAAGTTGTCCTCCAAACATTATCTTATTCAAATCTGACTAACGGTCGCACCAATGCAACTCGCGTCATTTCAAGCTTGATTTCACCGTTTTCGGTTTCAATCGTGACCGTACTATCTGTTTTTTCTTTTAATACGCCCTCGTAATTTTTTTTACCCATGAGCGGAGCATAAAGTTTTACTTCCACTTCACGACCGTAATTGCGTTCGAAATCACGCTGTTTTTTAAATGGTCTATCCAATCCCGGTGACGAAATATTCAAAATATACGTTCCGTCTATCGGGTCTGCTTCGTCAAGTATCGGGTTTACGGCATTATGCACGGTTTCGCAATCGTCCAATGAAACTCCTTTTTCGATATCGATGAACACTGTCAAATTCATTTGACCGTATTGCTTCTTGTATTCGATGTCGACTATTTCATATCCGAGTCTCTCTATCGTATCCCGAATCAACGAATCGACTTTTTCGACAATTCTGTCAGCCATATACCTCCCCGATAAACTTTGAGAGCGGACCGTTCAGCCCACTCCCAAGTCTACCTTATTCAACTATCGTAAGTATAACACTTTTACACAAAAAAATCAAGCATTTTTACTTGACTTTTCAGCATAGACATAATTTTTCGAAGGTCATTGCGCATTATCCATAAGTTCCGCCAAGCGTATAAAGACTTCTGCTGTCGCCAAAGCATCATATATGCCGCGGTGAGCGCTCTGATTGACTATATTGAAATAGCGCGTCAAGTTTGCCAATTTGTATTTTTTCAAATCGGGTATAAATTTTCTTCCCAAAACAACGGTATCTTCCATTTCGTTTTCAAAGTAGATATTCTGTCTTGCACCGTTTACCGATATAAAACCGTAGTCGAATTGTACGTTCTGTCCTACTAAAATAGTTCCGTCGGAATACTTATAAAAATCAGGCAACACATCCTCTATCGAGGGCTGTCCCATTACATCGCTGTCACGTATACCAGTCAAATCCGTAATTTTTTCGGGTATCGGCATTTTCGGGTCTATGTATGTGTTAAAAGTATCGACAAACTTGCCGTCCACTATGCGAACCGCGCCGATTTCTATTATTCGGTCGCTTTCGGGTTTGAATCCTGTCGTTTCCAAGTCGAAAACACAAAATGTTTTACCGCGCAAATAAGGTGTGGGCTCTTTGACTACATCAAAAAGAGTTGTTTGCTGCAATGAAACATAAGGCTGCGGGAAAACGGTGTGATAAACATCATCGACTTTACGCACAATTCTGTTGATTTTGAAATCGGCAGGAAGGGTACAGAAAGAAATATCATTAGGCCAAAAAGTAAAGCTACCGTGCCTCATTTGATCCTCGGTTATTTTTCCCCGTCCTACGATACTTTTTCCGTCTTTCAAAAGCGTTATCTGATTTTCTGTTTTCTTATTCGGAAAATACAGACATGAAATAGATTTGTCTGTCGGGTCTGTTATAGTAAATTTATAAAACTTCCTATTGGGATTATCTTTTTTGGCACACTCTCGCAGCCCCGAAATAACTCCGCAAAGAACCGTACGGTCCGTTTCACCGATGACATCTTCTATGTAAGCCGCTTTTTCGTATATTATTTTTCCGATAAATTCTTCGACGTTTTGAGGCTGTATCACTCTGCCCGCATTCAGGTTTTCCAACGTAAACCTATTTTTTTCCTCTTCCAATTCGCGCTCGAAATCTTCGATATCGTCATCTTCATCCGTATATTTTTCAAAACCGAAATCGATATTTTCGCAATACATATTTTTTATATGCTCTTCGATTTTCCGTCCCGCGCTTTTTTTATTGCAATAATCGCAGAGAGCGTCATTCATCCGAAATACGATTCTAATTCCCTTTTCATCGGCATGTGTCAAAATATCTTTTTCCGTGAGCATTGTAGCAAGCATGGGAAACTGCTTGATAAATGCCATTACATCAAGCAAAAAAAACTCTCTGTCGAAATGACTTTTCACGAATTTGATATCTATATTGTCTATATCGCCGTCAAACGCCAGTTTAACTCCCATTTTTATATCGTCGACAGCGGCAAAAACATCCTGTTCTTTCTCTTCGGGGTAAGCAAACGTAAGCGATAAAAGTAACTCGTCGATAACAAATTCGGCGTTTTGCAGTTTCAAAAAATCGTATCTGCCGTCTGTTACTTCTCTGAATTTTTCAATGAACGTCTGCAATGATTTCTCCTACCATTCTTTTGAATACTTTTTCCGCCTCGTCATAAGGCAACGTATGTACCACTTTTCCTTTTTCGAAAATTGCTGCTTTATCGCCGCCTCCCGCAATTCCCAAATCGGCGTCCTTCGCCTCCCCCGGTCCGTTTACTATGCACCCCATTATAGCCAATTTCAAACGTTTTTTTACCGCCTTTGTCATTTCCGATATTTCGGAAACCAG
This sequence comes from Clostridia bacterium, assembly GCA_022793815.1. Lineage (GTDB taxonomy): Bacteria > Bacillota > Clostridia > Christensenellales > Pumilibacteraceae > MGBC157735. The sequence continues at coordinate 34,011 of JAAWDP010000021.1, forward strand.
TCTGCTCATATCGTAATGACAGCGCGAGCAAGTCGGACAGGAAACGACCTCGCAATAATCTTTTAAATTCAGCGCTTTCAAAATATCCGAGGCGGCATAAATCTCATTAACGGGATTACCCGTCAACGACACTCTGACCGTATCGCCTATTCCGTCCAAAAGCAGCGCACCTATTCCTATTGCGGATTTTACGTTTCCCATACCGAGTCCGCCCGACTCGGTCACGCCGACATGCAAAGGATAATCACATGATTTATCCAGCAATCGATAGGTATCCACCATTGTTTTTACGGAAGACGACTTTGCCGAAACAACTATATTGTAAAAACCGAAACTTTCCAAAAGTTTCACGCCGCTTAATGCACTTTCGCTCAAAGCGCGAGAACCGACTCCGTACTTTCGTTCAATCTCTTTTTCAATCGAACCGCTGTTTACGCCGACTCTTATTGCGGTATCGTTAGCCCTGCATGCATCCGCTACGGCTTTTACTTTCTCTCTTCCGCCTATGTTTCCAGGATTTATTCTGACCTTGTGAAATCCGATTTCACTGCATTTGACCGCCAATCGGTAATCGAATTGGATGTCGGCAACAAACGGTGTTTCCGAATACTTTTCAATCAATTTACGAGAACAAACCAAACCGTTTTCATCGGTAACGGCAAGACGTATAATATCGCAACCCGCATTCTTCAATTCGTCGATTTGCTTGACACAAGCATTGAAATCAGATGAATTGCAGTTAAGCATCGACTGAATGCTTATCGGATTGCCTCCTCCTATAATCGTATTTCCTACGTAAACGGATTTTTTCATAATCTCTCCTAAAATCCTCTGACAAACATGCCGATAATATCCACAACAATAACAAGTCCGAATAGAAATACCAAACCAGCAAAATGTATTATATTTTCAACTTTTTTATTTACGGGTTTACCTCGTATCCATTCTATGACCGTAAAAACGACCTTAGAGCCGTCTAATGCTGGAATAGGCAAAATATTAAAGATTGCAAGATTGCTGGCTATAAGCGGCAGCCAAATAAGTATATTCAGCCAATTTTGCGAAGCCACGCTTGCAAACGCACTAACAGTACCGATAGGTCCCGTAAGTGCGGTAAATTTGATTTTGCCCGTTAAGAGCTGTCCGAAAGTTCCTAAAATCATCCATGAAAATTTGAATGTCATCGGTACGCAATATAACAATGATTTGCCGAAGCTTTCTCCTTTATAAGTCGAGCGCAATTCGAAACCGAATCCGTTATATTCGCTTGTTTCGCCGTTTTCGCTTTCATGAATTATTTTCTTCACCGTAATGTTCCGAACAATTTTTTCACCGTTTCTCAAAACAGTTATTTCGACATTTTCACCAAGCGCAGGCACGCCGAGTAAATCATTGTAACTTTTCATGACTCCGATGTCTTTACCGTTTACAGCAACAATTTCATCGCCCACAAGCAATTGATTGTAAGGAGTGCCGTCATCGGGGCTAACGAAAACACCGGTCACTACCGGATGAGCATATCCCACTGCAAGAATAAATATAAAAGAAAAAATAATAGCGGATAAAAAGTTACATAACGGACCTGCTATAAAAACAATAATCCTCTTCCACGGCTTCTGCTCGTCGAATAATAAATAATCTCTTTTGGTTGTTTCGTCTTTTTGACGCGATTCGGATTGCTGCTGCACGGAATCCGTGTTGCTTGCCAAATCTTCTCTCTTTCCAATCGTTGTTCCGTCCGCGTTATCCTCTCCCGCAAACGCACAAAAACCTCCGAGAGGCACCAAGCGCAGAGTAAATTTTTCTCCGTTCTTTTTATTCTTTTTCTGAAATAATTTAGGTCCGAACCCAACGGAAAACTCGTCGATTTTGAACTTCAAAATTTTGCCTGCGATGTAATGACCGAACTCGTGTATAACCACCATAAGCAGCAGTATAACTATTCCGAGTAATATAAATAAAAAGAATTTCACTTAATCGCTCTCCGTTATTTATTATAGTCCGTCATCAGTTTTTCATATACTTCGTTAAACGTATCGTAAATATCTTCTATCGTAGGATTATGAATAAAATCCCATGTATTCAAAATATTTTCGATATTTATACTTATGTCGCAAAATCCTATCTTATTATCGAGAAACAGTTGCACACATGCCTCATTTGCTGCGTTAAACACGCACGGCGCATTGCCGCCGCATGACAGTACTTGCTTAGCCAGCTTCGGCAGAGGAAACACCGATTCGTCCGGCTCGGAAAATGTAAGATTTTTATCAAACTTAAACTCTGCGGCATCGTACTTAATTCTTTTGGGATAAGATAATGCATATTGAATAGGCAGCTCCATACTCGGCTTGGCAATCTGCGCTATAATGCTTCCGTCTATATACTCTACCATCGAATGAATTATGCTTTGGGGATGAATTATATAGTCGATTTTCTCCGTATCGAACAACCAACGCGCCTCTATGATTTCCAAAGCTTTGTTCATCATGGTAGCGCTGTCCACCGATATTTTCTTTCCCATATTCCAAGTAGGATGCCGAACTGCCATTTCGGGCGTAACGCTTTGCAGAAAGTTTCGGTCATGCCCGTAAAAAGGTCCTCCGCTTGCGGTTAAAATAATCCGTTTCAGTTCCCTGTCGAAACCGCAATGCAAACACTGCCATACGGCGGAATGTTCGCTGTCTATCGGAAGTATACGCTTACCCGCACGAGCGGCGGTATCCGTAACAAGTTTTCCTCCCGCAACAAGAGACTCTTTGTTTGCAAGCGCAACGGTTGTCCCCCTGCTTAAAGCGCACATTACGGCGCGCAAACCGCACATTCCCACAACGGCGACAACAAGAATATCCACATCGAGCGACGCTATGTCACATAATGCATTATCTCCCGAGAATACGGTAATATTATTCGCGAACAAGTCTTTTGATTTGAGATACGCGTTTTCGTCGGATATACCTGCAAATTTCGGATGGAATTCGTTTATTTGCTTACGCAGCGTATCAATGTCTTTGTTTACGCACAGCGCCGTTATTTCAAATTCGTCGGGATGCATTCTAACGACATTAAGAGTTTGTATGCCTATCGAGCCGCTGCTCCCTAAAATAGCAATTTTTTTCATTACATGGATAAAATATTGAGGTAAATAAACAAGAATACGGAAAATACTATCATTCCGTCTATTCTGTCCAAAATACCTCCGTGTCCGGGGAGCACGTTACCGAAATCTTTGATTTTACAAGCACGCTTCACATACGATGCCACAAGGTCGCCCATCTGCACGAATACGGAACCGACAAATCCTATAACCAAATAATGGGTTATATTCGTTACGGCAGACGTTCCTATCGATGACAGTCCGAATATTCCGTAAGTGGACAGCAACAAAAGTAATGCTCCGCCGAGTAAACCGCCCACACAACCGCCTATCGCACCCGATATTGTCTTATTCGGGCTTATCTTCGGACACAGTTTCGGACCTTTAAGCAAAGAGCCTATCAAATAAGCAAAAGTATCCGTCAAACACGGAATCAAAAATATGAAAAACAAACCGCTGGAACGGTACGGCGAATCCAAATAATTAACGGCAAGTATATAAATCATAAAAGATACGGGATATGCCAAAGTCAAAATAGTTCCCGCCGCATTACTCATGGAATGCTTTTTGCCGAACATGGTAACGCTTATGCATATAACGATGCTTACGAGAAGAACACCGAAATAAGCCGTTATTCCGCCGGTGTGTCTGAAATGATTTACAAGTGCAAAAGCAAGATACCCAAGTAAAATATTCAATAATATTATTTGGTCGAAAGTTTTGGCAAAGCGCGTGGAAATGGCTTTGGACATTTCCAACCCTACCGCAATCGCCAGTGCAACCGTAAAAATGTCAAAAGCAAATTCGGATACGGTAAGACTGAGCGTCAATATGCCCGCATAGACCAAAAAAACTATTATACCGGTTATTATTCTTTTAACTTTCATCAAATCTTACCGAATCTTCTTTCCCTGTCGGAATATTCCCGCAAAATAGATTCCAAATCTTTTCTGCCGAAATCGGGCCATAGTGTTTTTGTTACAATCATTTCGCTGTATGCCGCTTGATATAACATGAAATTGCTTAACCTCATTTCGCCGCTTGTTCGAACAATTACATCGGGGTCAGGCAACTGCGCGGTATATAAATGCCGAGCAAACGATGCTTCGTCGACAGAAACGCCTTCTTCGATACATTCGTTCACGGCTTTGACTATTTCGTCACGACTTCCGTAATTCAACCCTATATTCACAACGGCTTTTTTTCCGTCGGCGCTCTCGGCAATTACACGCTCCAAACTTTCACGGATATCCTCGCTGAAATACGATAAGTCCCCCATAAAGACAACTCTCACACCTTTGTCAATCAGCTCCTTCAACATAACGTAAATGTTATCTCGAATCAATTTCATCAAAGCGTCGACTTCGTCTTTCGGGCGATTTTTGTTTTCGGTGGAAAAAGCATAAAACGAAATATATTTAATCCCCAATTCCACACAGTCGGCAATAACCTTTTTCATGGTTTTCACGCCTTCTTTGTGACCTGCTTTACGAGGTAAAAGCCTTTTCGTAGCCCACCTTCCGTTACCGTCCATGATAAACGCAATATGATTGGGAATTTTCAAATTGTTTTTTGTATCAGACTTCAAGAATTTCTGCCTCTTTGTCTTTATAAAGTTTTTCGGCAGTTTCTATCGCTTTATCGAGAATCTTCTGAATTTCTTTTTCGTAAACAACAACTTCGTCTTCTGTCACGGCATTGTCTTTCTTTAATTTTTTGATTGCTTCGATGATATCTCTGCGCTCGTTTCTCAAAACAACCTTTGAATCCTCGGCGGTCTTTTTGATTTGCTTACACAAATCCTTACGACGCTCTTCGGTGAGCTGCGGAAAAACAAGTCTGATGTTTTTTCCGTCGTCCGAAGGATTGATTCCTATTTCGGACGATGAAATAGCTTTGCTGACTTCTTTAAGCATACTTGTATCCCAAAGCGCAATCGTCAAAGTACGCGCATCGGGTACTGTAATATTTGCCATTTGATTAAGCGGCGTAGGCGTTCCGTAATAGTCCACAACTATTTTGTTGAGAATCTGGGGATTCGCTCTTCCCGCTCTGACTGTAAGCAAGTCGCTTTTGAGATGGTCAAGTGCTTTGCTTATTTGCGATTCGTATTTTTCGAATTCGCTTTTTACTTGAGGATTTTCTATTGCCATAATAACCTCCTTGATGTTCGTTGATATTATATCAGATTATACAAAATAAAACAATCGTATTTAACTGATTAATGTACCGATACTGATTAATGTACCGATTTTTTCACCCATAGCGGCTTTTATAAGTCCGTTTTCGCTGTTCAAAGCAAATGCTATAATCGGAATCTTGTTTTCCATACACATAGTCACGGAAGTGATATCCATGACATTAAGCCCCTTATTGATAACGTCCATATAAGACAGACTGTCGTACTTGACTGCTTTGGAATTTTTCTTGGGGTCGCTGTCATATACGCCGTCGATATTTTTCGCCATGAGAAGCACGTCGGCTTTGATTTCCGCCGCACGAAGCGCCGCGCCCGAGTCCGTCGAAAAATACGGATTACCCGTACCGCAAGCGAAAATTACTATACGACGGCATTCGAAATGTCTGAGTGCTTTTCTCAAAATATAGGGCTCCGCAACAGCGGGAATACTTAAAGCCGTTTGCACTCTCGTCGGCACACCTTTTTTTTCAATCGCGTCTTGCAATGCCAACGAATTCATAATTGTTGCCAACATTCCCATGTGGTCTGCGGTAACTCGGTCCATATTTATACCTTGCCGTCCGCGCCAAAAATTGCCGCCGCCGACGACTACGGCGATATCCATACCCTCTTCGTGTAACTTTACAAGCTGTTTCACGACATGCTCGACCATATCGGGATTTATTCCCACTCCGTCGTTTCCGGCGAGTGCTTCTCCGCTTATTTTCAGCAATACTCTTTTAAACACGATTTTTCCTCCGATACGCCTAAAATAATAGGACACAGTTTTTTGTGTCCTATTATTTCAATTTTTTATTTTTGCAATTTTGCAATTTCTTCGGCAAAATTCTCGTTCTTCTTTTCAAGCCCTTCGCCCATCAAAAACCGCTCGAAACGCACTATCTTTACATTCGAGCCTACCTTCTTGGATGTTTCTTCCATAAGCTGTCTTATGGTCTTGGTGGAGTCTTTTGCAAAATCTTGGTCGATAAGGCAAATTTCTTTATAGAATTTCTTGATTCTGCCGCCAATCATCTTTTCGACAACCGAAGCAGGCTTGCCTTCATTCATAGCCTGAGCAGTTAAAATTTCCTTTTCATGCTCGGTTTCTGCGGCGGGAACCTCCTCATCGTAAACATACTTGGGAGCAAATGCCGCAATATGCATGGCAACATCGTGACAAACGGTGCGAAGTTCGGCATTATTTCCAATCGATTTGTCCGTGGCAACTTCAACCAAAACGCCGATTTTGCCGCCCAAATGTATATAACCTTCGACCATACCGCATTTCGATGCAAGTTTTACGAAACGTCTGACGGAAATTTTTTCGCCTATCTTTGCGGTTGCGTTATTCACCAAATCGAGAACAGTACCCTCATCGCATTTAACTGCCAAAAGCTCCTCGACCGTAGCTGCCTTGGAAGAAATAACCAAGTCTGCGACTTTCTTGCACAACTCCACAAACGTAGCGGATGCCGCAACGAAATCGGATTCGCAATTTATTTCCACCATAGCTCCGGTTTGTCCGTCTGCGGAAACTCCGCAGTAAACCACGCCCTCGGATGCAATACGCGACGCTTTTTTTGCCGCGATATTAACACCTTGTTCTCTCAAATATTCCGCTGCCTTATCCATGTCGCCGTCGGTATGTGTAAGCGCTTTTTTGCAATCCATCATACCGGCACCGGTTTGCTCTCTCAATTTTGCAACGTCTTTAGCCGTGAATGCCATATTATATTCTCTCCTTCTTACGCTTCTTCGCCTGCGGTTTCCATAGCAGTCTCTTGCGCCTGCGCCGCCACGTCGTTTGCTGCGGCTTCAGCCTCTGCTTGCTTTCTCGCCGCCAAACCTTCTTCGCCCTCTTTCGCTTCGATAACGGCGTCTGCCATTGCTCCCGCGATGAGCTTTATTGCTCTTATTGCGTCATCGTTGCCCGCAATTACATAGTCCACTTCATCGGGGTCGCAGTTGGTATCGACCAGTCCGACGATAGGAATATTCAATCTTCTTGCTTCCGCCACTGCCAAATGTTCTTTCTTCGTATCTACGACAAACAAAGCACCGGGAAGAGTACGCATATCTTTGATACCGCCGAGATTTTCTTCCAACTTGTCCCTTTCGGCAACAAGATTTATAACTTCTTTCTTGGGAAGTAAAGCAAACTCACCCATTTTTTCCATAAGATTCAATTTATTTAAACGCTCGATTCTGGAACGTATGGTCGAGAAATTGGTAAGCGTTCCGCCCAACCATCTCGACTTCATATAGAACATTCCGCATCTTTCGGCTTCCAGCTGAATAGCCTCTTGCGCTTGCTTTTTGGTGCCTACAAACAAAATAGGTTTTCCCGAAAGAGCAACTTCTTTGATAAAAGCATACGCTTCGTCGATAAGCCCTACCGTCTTTTCGAGATTGATGATATATATATCGTTTCGCGCGGTATATATATACTTCTTCATCTTCGGATTCCACTTGCGCGTAGGGTGACCGAAGTGCACGCCCGCTTCAAGCAGTTGCTTCATAGAAACAACATTGTTTGTCATTTTTTGCCTCCTGTTTTTTCCTCCCCGGTCATCATCTCGACTTTAACACGCAAAGCATGAAATAGAATTTACTTTGCGCAACAGAAAAGTCAATCCGACACAGGTGCGAATTTAACTTGTTAAAGTATATCATAAGATAAAAGATAAATCAACTGTTTTTCAGTCGATAACAAAAAATCACAATAATTATTTTTTGTCATGGCAATGGCAATCGCAATGCTCGTCATCGCAATCGCATTCATCGTCACAGTCGCAATCACCGTCGCAATGACAACCGTGACATCCGCAGCCATCCGAATCGGAAACGGCTTTTATATATTCGGCGAAAACGTCTTCCATCAGCTGCTCATCCGCAATCGGTATGAAAAGGTCATCATCCTTACCTTCTTCTCCGCGAACGATTTCGAATATTATCGCCTCGTCGTCCTCCAATCCATCCATGGGTTCCACGGGCTGCAACAACCCGTAAAACTTTTCATTCAACTCTACACACGCAACTTCATAAAAATCCACGGGATTTTCGTTGTCGTCGTAAAGAGTTACGATACTGCTGTCCTCAAAAATTTCCACATTTTCTTTCTTCATAAAACACTCTCCGTCTGTTTTTATTTACAATCGAGGTAACTCTGCAAAATCAACCTCGCTGCCATACTGTCAACCAACTCTTTATTTTTACGTAAATTAACTTTTCCTTCTTTCAGAATCTCTTCCGCTTCCGCACTCGTCAGCCTTTCGTCGACATAAAGCACTTCAATCCCGCAAACACGTTGCAATACTTTTCCGAATGCCCGCGTCTTTTGACAACGGACGCCTTCGCTGCCGTCCATATTGAGAGGCAGTCCTACAACTATTTTTTCGACGTTGTACTCTTTTGCGACAGAGGCTACATAATCGATTGTCTCTCTCATGGATTTAACTTTATGCGTTTTCAGCGGAGTCGCTATAAAAGCCGACTCGTCGCTTACGGCAATCCCTGTCCGTACATCTCCGTAATCTATGCCTAAAATTCTCAATAACAAGCTCTCTCGATTTTTGATGATATAATTATATCATATTAAGGAGAAAAAGTCAGCTGTTTAAACAATATTTTTCAAAAATAAAAAGAGCGTCGATTTAATATCGACACTCTTTATCTGCAGTGTATTTACTGCTGATTCGAACCGGCAGATTGTTGACCGCCGTTGGAAGTTTGAGCGATTTTGCTCATAACGACTTCCTCCGCATCGGAAACCGCTTTACGTACTTTTCTGTTCTTGCTTGCAACATACATACCGAGCGCGGCGCCTGCAATCATCGAAAAAATAACTTTACCGTCCATCATATACCTCCTATAATGTATTGATATTATTTGTAATCTTACAGATAATTATAACACATACGGAAGCAACAACAAAAAAAATTATTTATTTTTTCTTTTCATAGTTTTCCAGATAATCATGAATCGCGGCTTTTATCGCCTCTTCCGCAAGAACGGAACAATGTAATTTTTGCGCGGGAAGTCCGCCAAGAGATTCTACGACTTGACTGTTTGTGATTTTCAGCGCTTCGTCGATTGTCTTGCCTTTAATCATTTGCGTAGCCGCAGACGATGTCGCGATAGCCGCAGCACATCCGAACGTCTGAAATCCGACGTCTTGAATAACGCGGTTTTCGTCAATCTTCATGAATATTTTCATTATATCGCCGCATGTCGCATTGCCCACCGTTCCTACGCCGTTTGCGTCCGCAATTTCTCCGACGTTTTTTGGGTTGGAGAACTCCTCCATTACTCTCTCGTTATACATAGTGCTTATCTCCTTTAAATTCGCTGAACAGCGGCGATATACTTCTTAAATTTTCCACCGCTTTAACTACATTTTCGATTACATAGTCTATATCTTCTTTGGTTGTATACTTGCCGAAAGAAAACCTAATCGAACCGTGCGCTTTTTCTACGGGCAGACCTGTTGCCAAAAGCACGTGTGACGGGTCTAACGAACCGGAAGAACACGCAGAACCGGAAGAACAGGCAATACCGACCATATCCAATCGCAGAAGCAATGACTCACCTTCGATAAATTCAAATGCAAAATTCGCATTTTGCGGCACTCTATGCACCCTGTCTCCGTTATAAATCGCGTAAGGTACTTTCTTTTCGATTTCTTCGACAAAATAATCGCGCAATTTACCGATACGTACGGAATTTTCTTCAAGATTATCCAATGCAAGTTCCAAAGCGGCAGCCATTCCTACCACGGCAGGAACATTAGTCGTTCCGCCGCGCATCGAGCGTTCCTGATGTCCGCCCGTTATAATCTTGCTCGGCTTTATTCCGCTTTTGATGAACAGCGCTCCGATACCTTTCGGTCCGTAGAATTTATGTGCCGAAAAAGTCAACATATCGACATTCCAGCCGCGTATGTCTATCGGAATCGCACCTACTGCCTGTACGGCGTCTGTGTGAAAATAAGCGCCGTGCTTATGCGCGATTTCGGCAAGTTCCTTTATGGGCTGCACCGTTCCTATTTCATTATTCGCCGTCATAACAGATACCAAAACAGTATCGTCGGTTATAACTTTCTCCAAAAATTCGGGAAGCACTCGTCCACCGCCGTCAACAGGAAGAAAAACTACGTCGAATCCGTCAGACTCCAATTGTTTTGCCGACGCAATCATAGCGGCATGCTCGACAGAACTGACTATTATTCTTCTGCCTTTATTGCGATATGCCGATGCCACCCCTTTCAGCGCCCAATTATCGCCTTCCGTACCTCCGGAAGTAAAATATATTTCCGTAGGTTTCACATCCAAAAGCGCGGCTATTTTTCGCCTTGACGTATCGACGGCAGTAGCGCCTTCTCGACCGAAACAATGCAAACTGTTTGCATTTCCGAACATTTCTGTATAATAGGGTTTCATTGCTTCGAATACTCTCTCGTCTACGGGAGTAGTTGCCGAATAGTCCAAATATACTCTTCTCATAATGTTCTAAACACACCTATAATCATCTATCATGTCTTGCAACGTGGTTTTTGTCAAAACTTCGTTGATACTTTGAGCCAATCTTCTGAAAATTCTTTTGTTGGGACAATATTCGTCCGAACATTTCGAATCGCAATCATATTTGAAATTGTCGTCCAGTGCATCCAAAATCTCGCATACGGTTATGTCCGTTGCGGGTTTTGCAAGGAAATACCCTCCGTTCAACCCTCTCATACTGTCGACAACCCCGAATTTTTTTAACTTTATCATGAGCTGTTCAAGATATTTAAAACTCAATTCGGACTGCTCGCTCAGTTTGGTCAGCGATACAATGCCGCCCGAAACACCGAGCAAAAAACAAACTCTCAAACCGTATCTTGCTTTTGTGGACAACTTCATGCATCTACCTCGATTCTTGCTTATTATACATTAAGTATTCGTCAATGTCAAGCAAAATACCCTATCAAAACGATAGGGTATTTTTAAAGTTGTATATCGATGTTCTTTATTTACTGCACAAATCGCTGTACAAAGGAAACTTCTCGCAAAGGTCGGCGACCTTTTTGCCGACTCTGTCCAGTGCTTCGTTTTTGTTTTGAACAACATCGGCAATCAATTCTCCGATTATTTTCATTTCGGATTCTTTCATTCCCCTGGTCGTTACGGCAGGAGTTCCTACTCTGATTCCGCTTGTAATAAACGGCGACTGAGGGTCATTCGGAATGGCATTTTTGTTTACCGTGATATGACATTCGTCAAGCAGGTGTTCCAATTCCTTGCCCGTAATGCCGGCATTAGTCAATTTTACCAGCATAAGATGATTGTCCGTTCCTCCCGAAACAAGTTCGAGTCCCTTCGACACCAAGGTATCGGCAAGCACTTTGGCATTTTTAACAACTTGCTTCTGATAATTCTTGAATTCGCTTGTGCCGGCTTCCTTGAAAGCAACGGCTTTGCCTGCAATTACATGCATAAGCGGTCCGCCCTGACTTCCGGGAAAAATTGCTTTGTCTATCTTTTTTGCAAGCTCTTCCCTGCACATAATCATGCCGCCTCTCGGTCCGCGAAGAGTCTTATGCGTCGTCGTCGTGACCACATCGGCATACGGTATCGGACTCGGATGTTCTCCCGCGATAACCAATCCAGCAATATGCGCAATATCTACCATAAGATACGCTCCGACTTTGTCGGCAATCTCTCTGAATCTTTTAAAATCGATTATCCTCGAATATGCGCTGGCACCCGCCAAGATAAGTTTCGGCTTATGCTGCAAAGCCAATCGCTCGACTTCGTCATAATCAATCATTTCCGTAACGTCGCTGAGTCCGTAAGGAACTATATTGTAATTCAGACCGGAATAGTTCACCGGACTTCCGTGAGAAAGGTGTCCGCCGTGTGCAAGACTCATACTCAAAACAGTATCGCCTATATCGAGCAATGCCAAAAATGTCGCCAAATTGGCGTTTGCGCCGCTGTGAGGTTGAACATTCGCATGTTCGCAACCGAAAAGCTTTTTTGCCCGTTCTATTGCCAGTGTTTCGACTTCGTCCACATATTGACAGCCGCCGTAATAACGCTTCCCGCTGTACCCTTCCGCATACTTATTTGTCAGATGCGAACCGACCGCAGCCATAACGGCGGGACTCACAAAATTTTCGCTGGCAATCAATTCGATATTGCCTTGCTGACGGGCAAGCTCGCGCCCCATGCTCGCTGCAACTTCTTTGTCCGTTTCTGATATCAATTTCAAATCAATCATTGGTTTTCTCCTATATTGTTTTCTTTTATTACTTTTTTAACGGTCGGAATACGCTTGGAATTTTTTTTGACCAACTTGTCGCATAGTATTACCGTAATCAATCCCACTGCAAGAGCAATTACAATCGACGGTATCTGCACATACCATTTACAATTCGCAGTCGCAAGAACCGCGATAAGTAACAGTATCAATGGAATCGCAAACAAAATCAACGATGAGCCGCATAACGGTTTTTCCGGCATTTCCACAACGACTCTGTCACCGGGAGCACACTCTATACTGCATTTGGCAGAAACACGTATGGCGTTTTTTTTATTAAACGCGCAAAGCTTACAGTTTCCGCACTCCGGCTTTTTTACCAATTCGATAAGCACAAAACCTTTTTCGGCTTTAATAACGTTGCACTCCTCGGTTACGCGCATGATAATAAATCCTTTAAAACCTCTTGTGCCAATACACATGCCATAGCGGCAGGCGCATACGAAATACTTGCCACGGGAATAGCACTCACTTCAGGAAGAGTCCGAGCACAAACGGTCTTATGTGCGACTATGCCCTTTTTACGCAATTTGCTCCTAATCGCTTTTGCCAGCGGGTCATGTGAAGTCGCATATATATCCTTAACCGCAAAATCCGCAATCAAACGGTTGCCTGCTCCGAGTGCCGAAATACACGGAATGTTAAGTTTTTCGCATGCGCATATCAATTCGATTTTATCCTTAACGCTGTCTATCGCATCAATGCAATAATCGAATCGGTCGGCGGATAATATCTGTTCCGCATTCTCCGCAGTTACGGCACAATTTAATGCGACCGCATTCACCGCCCGATTGATATCCCGCGCCCGCGCTTGAAGTAAATCGGCTTTTGATTGTCCCAATGCGGAACGAAGCCCTATGATTTGACGGTTGAGATTTGTTATTTCCACGGAATCGTAATCTACGAATGTAAACGACCCTATTCCGCTGCGAACAAGAAACTCGGCAGCATAACCGCCGACACCGCCGCAACCGACAATTATTACCTTACTGTTTTTCAGCTTCGTTTGTCCCGAATTTCCTATTAAAGCCTCGCTGCGGGAAAACTCATTCATAAACAAAGCCTTTTTAAACTATCCGACAAACCATCCGCATTCGTTTCGAAAATTTTTCCGTCCGCAAGACGCTTAACGGCATATTGTTTATTCGCAATTTCATTTTCGCCTATCACCAATGCATATTTTGCACTTATTTTGTCCGCGTATTTAAATTGCGCTTTTAAACTGCGACCCGTAAAATCCATGTCCGCACTTATGCCGTTATTGCGCAAATCCGAAACAATCTTCATGCAATCTTTGACAAAAGCGGGATTTTGACTCATGACAAACACGTCTACACCGGCGCTGTTATCAAAAGGAAGATGCAAGTTTTCCATAAGCAACAGAAGCCGTTCCAAGCCGAGTCCGAATCCGACGCAGGGAGTGGACTTTCCTCCCACCGATTCCACCAGTCCGTCATAGCGGCCTCCGCCGCAAACAGTACCTTGCGCACCCAATGCCGTAGTTACGAATTCAAATACGGTTTTATTGTAATAATCCAGTCCGCGAACAATATCGGGGTCCATTTCATAAGGAATATTCGCAACATCGAGATAATCTCTCAACTGCCCCATGTGTGCCTTGCAATCATCGCAAATATAATCGATTATTCTCGGTGCCGATGCTACTACTTCTTTACAGCCGGGAACCTTACAGTCGATTATCCTCAACGGGTTTTTCTCGAAACGCTCTCTGCATGTAGAACAAAGCGAGCCGAGATTTTCCTCCAAGTATGTTTTCAATACTTTGTTATATTCTGCTCTGCATGTTTTGCAACCTATACTGTTCAGCCGCAATTGCAATCCGTCTATTTTCAATGCAGTCAAAAACTCGTAAGCCAGCCGTATTACTTCGTAATCCATGGAAGCATCGGATGCCCCGTAAACTTCCACGCCGAACTGGTGGTGTTCGCGGTATCGTCCCGCTTGCGGTTTCTCATATCGAAACACAGGCGTAAAATAGAACATTTTAAGCGGCAAGGAATTGGCTTCGAGAGTGTTTTCCACAAAACACCTCGCAACGCAAGCCGTTCCTTCCGGTTTCAGAGTCAGCGAACGCCCCGCTCTGTCTTCGAAAGTGTACATTTCTTTTGACACAACATCGGTTTCATCACCTATCGACCGTTTAAAAAGCTCGGTATGCTCAAAAGTCGGCGTGCGAATCTCTTTTACATTGAAAAATTTGCATATTTTCCGTGCGACATCCTCGACATACTGCCACTTATAACTGTCCTGCGGCAAAACATCTTTAAGACCTTTTGGTATCTGAATCATCCTATGCTCCGTTATAAAATGAACTTTCTCAAATCATGTTTTTTAATCTGCTTGCTTAAATGCTCTTTGACATAAGCCGCGTCTATTTTTACGTCTATCATCGGATGGTCGCCGCTTGCGTTAAAACTTACGTCTTCCAATAAACTTTCCATAATAGTATGCAAGCGTCTTGCACCTATATCCTCGGTGGTCTCATTCTCGGCAACCGCAACTTTCGACATTTCCTCTATGGCATCGGAAGTAAATTGCAAACTGATATTGTCCACTCCGAGAAGCGCCGCATACTGTTTTGTAATGGCATTGTCAGGAACGGTAAAAATGTTTACGAAATCTTCATACGTAAGCGAATTCAATTCCACCACAATGGGAAAACGCCCCTGCAATTCCGGTATCAAGTCGTTTATCTTGCTTACGTGAAAAGCGCCCGATGCTATAAACAAAATATAGTCGGTCTTAACGGCGCCGTATTTTGTCATTACGGTACAACCCTCGACTATCGGCAAAATATCCCTTTGCACGCCTTCTCGGGAAACATCGGGACCTCCCGAATTACCCTTGCCCGCTATTTTATCTATCTCGTCGATAAAAATAATACCGTCTTGCTCGGCTCTCTTAACGCCTTCGCTGTTAATGGCATCCATATCTATCAGTTTTTCGCTCTCTTCGAGAATAAGCAATTTCAATGCTTCTTTGACACTCAATTTGCGCTTCTTTTTTTTCTTGGGGAAAAAGCTGCCGAACATTTCGCCGATATTGATTTCCGCACCGCTGCCGGGTATAACTTCCAACGGCTTCGGCTCATCGTTAAGTTCCAGCTCGACGGAATGATTATCAAGCTTTCCGCTGCGAAGCTCATCAAGAATGTTTTGTTTCAATATCTTGTCGGGCGTTTCCGTACTTTGCTTCTTTCTCGAAACGAAAATAGCGTCCGCTATCTTGTTTTCGGCATCCGCTCTCGCCTTTCCTTCGACTTCGGAAAGCTTTTCTTCTTTCACAAGACGCACGGCAACTTCCGCCAAATCTCTTATCATGGATTCGACGTCGCGCCCTACATAACCCACTTCAGTGAACTTAGTCGCTTCGACTTTGATAAACGGAGCTTTTACGAGCTTCGCCAACCTTCTCGAAATTTCCGTTTTACCTACGCCCGTAGGTCCTTTCATAATAATATTCTTAGGCGTAATTTCATCCTTTAATTCTTCCGGTAACCGACTACGACGATAGCGGTTTCTCAGAGCGATTGCAACAGCTTTTTTGGCATCATGCTGTCCTATGATATACCTGTCGAGTTCCGCAACTATTTGCTTGGGTGACATTTCCATACTACACCTCCTCGACAGTCAGATTTCCGTTTGTGAAAACGCAAATTTCCGATGCTATTCTCATTGCTTCTTCTGCGATTTTGCGTGCCGACATTTTTGTGTTTGCCGCCAATGCTCTCGCCGCCGCCAATGCAAAATTACCGCCGCTGCCGATTGCGCATATTCCGTTTTCGGGCTCGATTACATTACCGGTTCCGTCTACAATATACATTTCGTCGGCATCGGCAACTATCATCATCGCTTCCAGCTGGCGCAATGCTTTATCCCCGCGCCACAACATTGCGAGCTCTACCGCGCTACGCATAAGATTTCCGCTGTACTTGTTCAACATTTCCTCAAACCTTTCGGACAAAGTAAATGCGTCCGCAACAGAACCGGCAAATCCGGTAATAACTTTCCCGTCGTAAATGCGTCTTACCTTTATCGCATTGCTTTTCATAACTATACTCTGCCCGCCGGTCACTTGTCCGTCGCCTGCTATAACCGTTTGACCGCCGCGCTTCACGGCAACTATGGTTGTTCCTTTAAAATCCATATAACTGCTCCTAACTGACTTACTGTATATTATACAACACCTTACGAATAAAATCAATCTTTATTTAAGGTTAATTCGGTACATTTTCATTGCCCGATGTTTCGGCTTTGATTTTATATGTGCATTCTTTTCTGCCACACTTAACAAAATCACCCGCCGCATACTTTTTTTCGACAAGGAAACTTCCGCATATCGGGCATTTTCCTTCCGTGGGCTTGTCGCTTGATGTGAATTTGCATTCGGGATAACCCGTACATCCGTAAAAAAACGAATTTCTATAATTGATTTTTTTCAACGGCTTTCCGCATTCGGGACAAGGCGGCAGCTTTTCTTCCGTTACGGTATTGCTTTCTATATTCTTAATGTTTTTGCATTTCGGATAACCGGGGCACGCCAAGAACGGTCCTGACTTTCCTTGTTTAATAACCATAGTTCTGCCGCACTTCTCGCAAATTACGTCAGATTGCGTTTCTTCCGATTTTTGTACGGTCACAACATTTCCGTCCTCGTCCACGGGCTTGGTATTACGGCATCTCGGATAATTCGGACAAGCAAGAAATTTTCCGTAGCGGCCGTTTTTAATCACCATATTAGCGCCGCAATTCTCGCACTTTATGTCCGTCACTTTGTCGGGTTCTTTTAAACTGAAACTGTCTCCCATCGCAATAGCGATTTTCTCTTCGAAACCGTCATAAAACGAGGCGACTACATCTTGCCATATCTTTCCGCCGTCCTCTATTTCATCAAGCTTTTCCTCCATATCCGCAGTAAATTTGATGTTCATTATTTCGGGGAAATACTTGATTAACATGTCGACCACTTCCATACCGAGTTCCGTAGGCTTTATATATTTTCCTTCTTTTTCGGTATATTCCCTCGAAAATAGTATAGTGACCGTCGGAGTATACGTAGCGGGACGTCCGATACCCTTCTCTTCCATTGTCTTAACAAGGCTCGCTTCCGTAAAACGCGCAGGCGGCTTCGTAAACTTCTGCTCGTACTTATGCTCGACGAAAACAAGTTTCTCGCCCTGCACCATTTCTGGCAATTTTACATTGCCGCCATCGTCGTCATCCTTTCCTTCATCCGCAAAAGTGTTGTAGACCGCAGTATATCCGGGAAACAGCGGAGTTCTTCCCACAACCTTAAAACCGTAATCTCCTGCAACAATATCAACACTAACTGAATTGTACGTGGCTTCGCTCATTTGGCTGGCAAGGAAGCGCTCGTAAATCAATTTGTAAAGTTTGTAATGATACTTGTTCAAGCAGTTTTTCACACTGTCCGGTGTCCGCGCAAGAGATATGGGTCTGATTGCTTCGTGAGCATCTTGCGCGCCCTTTTTGGTTCGGTAAACATTCGGCTTTTGCGGTACGTATTTTTCCCCGTACTTCTCGCCGATATATTTTCTTGCCTCGTTTTGCGCATCTGCGGAAACTCGGGTAGAGTCCGTTCTGATATAAGTTATAAGCGCTACCTTTCCCTCATTCGGAATGTCGACGCCTTCGTAAAGCGCTTGCGCGGCAGATGTCGTCTGTTTGAGCGTCATACCAAGCTTATTCAAAGCATCCTGTTGCATGGTACTTGTTATAAACGGAGCAGGCGGTTTGGACTTCGTAACGGACTTTTTGATGTTGGAAACAACATAATCCTTTCCCTCAAGCTCCGCAATAACGCTTTCCACCTCTTCTTTGGATTGCAACTTGATTTTCGTTTTGTTTTTCGTTGCAAGCGATGCTTTGATTTTGAATCGACTGTTATTTTCCAATATCGCGAAAAACGGCCAGTATTCTTCTGGCTTGAAATTTATTATTTCCCGCTCGCGCTCCACAACCAAACGCAAAGTTACCGACTGTACTCTTCCCGCACTCAACTTGCTTTGTATTTTTCTACACAATACGGGTGACAATTTATAACCTACCAATCTGTCCAAAACACGGCGGGCTTGCTGCGCGTCGACAAGATTTTCATTGATAATCCGCGGATTTTGCAACGCATTCTGAACGGCTTTTTTACTTATTTCGTTAAACTCAATACGCGCGGGTCTGTCCTGCGGTATATTCAGCAAATGCGCCACGTGCCAGGATATTGCCTCACCTTCACGGTCCGGGTCGGTGGCAAGCAAAACGTCTTCCGCTTTTGACGCTGCGTCGATAAGACTTTTGACCGTATCCTTCTTGTCGTCCATTACGACATATTTCGGTTCGAAGTTCTTTTTGACATTAACGGCAAGCGACTTTTGCGGCAAATCGACGACATGTCCTTTTGTAGCAAAAACCTTATATCCGGGACCCAGATATTTCTCGACTGTTTCTTTTTTACCGATACCTTCTATAACAACCAGCTTCACTTTGTTAAACCACCTTTTATCCGACCAAGCAATATGCCGACGCGGAAATCTTTTTTATAATCTGTTTGATTTCCATAACCGTAAGCAGCGGAGTCAACTCATACGCTTTCATTCCGAGTTTCATACACATTTCATCGGAATGCATAGGACCGTTTTGCAATAGATTATATACCATTAATTCGGAATTGTCCAGTACCGCAACGTCATTTTTAACTATTTTTTCGTTAAAATCCACTTTCAAGTCGCGGAGTATGTCCTTATAATCCATAACGAGTTTTGCCTCGCCGTTTGCAATCAAAGCATTTGTACCTGCCGCACGTGTTCTGTCCAAGTTACCCGGAATGGCAAAAACATCTCTGCTTTGCGAATTGGCGCAGTCTGCGGTAATCAATGCGCCGCTGCCGTCGTCTGCTTCAACCACAAGTACGCCTTCGCTTAATCCGCTGATAATTCTGTTTCTTGACGGAAACGTATACTTTGTAGCGGAAACATCGGGAGCATACTCACTGACAACCAAGCCTCGTTCGCAAACTTCGTCAAACAGCCGTCTGTTGCATGCCGGAGTAAAACAGTTGAATCCGCTGCCAAGCACACCTATGGTCTTTCCGTTTTCCGATAACACCGCTTTTTGAGCAATTCCGTCAATCCCCATAGCCAAGCCGCTCACTATCGTAAAATATTTACAAAGTCCTTTCGAAAAACGCTTGGCAACGTCTTCGCCGTACGAAGTATTTCGCCGTGTGCCGACAATGGAAAAACATCGTGTCTTCATCAATGAAATATCGCCTTTATAATATAAAACAATCGGAGGCGATACTTCTTTTTGCATTAGGCATTCGGGCATTTTATCCACTGCCCTCGTAACCACGCCGATATTTTGCATGTAAAGTTTATTAAGCGATTCGGAAATATACTCTTCGCTTCTGAACTGCTTTAAAGCTTTGAATTTCTCCCGTTCGCCGAGAGCCGTACTGCGAAGAATAGTATCGAAATTATCCCACAATTCCATCGGCGCATATACGTCCAGTATTTTGTTTACCGCAGTCGGCGAAAAATTGGCAAGCGATAGCCAATAATAAACTTTACTTGCATTTATGCTCATTCATTTACCTTCCTGTCCAGACTTCTGTACTGTATCGCCTCGGCAATATGTTTACTCTGTATGTTTTTGCTTTCGTCAAGGTCGGCGATAGTTCTCGCAACTTTCAAAACCCGAGAATATCCGCGCGCCGAAAATCCAAGTTTATCAAATGCACTTTCCATTATCGCGTTACACTCCGAATCGAGTTTGCAGTAGGTTTTCAAAAGCAAACTGTTCATATTTCCGTTTGAATATATGCCGCAATCTTTGAATCTTTCCGTTTGCATGCTTCTGGCATTGTCGACACGCTTTTTTATATCGGCAGAACACTCGGACATATCGTCGGACGAAATATCCGAATATGTGACATTATCCACTTCTATATGTATATCTATTCTATCCATAAGCGGTCCCGAAAGTCGCGACAAATATTTTGCTATTTGAAATTGCGTACAAGTACATTCTTTTATCGTAGACCCGAGATTTCCGCAAGGACATGGATTCATGCTTGCAACCAACATAAAATCTGCAGGGTACTCGACTTTGCTCGCCGCTCTCGATATCGTGATTTTCCCGTCTTCAATAGGCTGACGCAGAGTTTCCAAAACATTGCGCGGATATTCCGGCAGCTCATCCAAAAACAAAACTCCGTTATGTGCCAAACTTATTTCACCCGGTCTTGCACTCGAACCGCCTCCGGTCAAAGCCACGCCGGAAACGGTATGATGCGGACTGCGAAACGGGCGAGTCGTCACTATTCCCGCATTGCTGTCCAAAGTTCCCGCAACCGAGTGAATTTTTGTTGTTTCCAGCATTTCGCCGAAACTCATATCCGGCAAAATAGAGGGTAAACATTTTGCCAGCATTGTTTTACCGGTTCCGGGCGGTCCTATCATCAAGATATTGTGACCTCCCGCAGCGGCTATTTCCAAAGCCCTCTTCGCCGTAAACTGTCCCTTTACATATTTAAAATCGCATTCGCCGACATGAGCTTCCACAAACTCGTCCACCGAATGCAATTCAACAGGCAAAAGCTCTTTTTCGCCGCGCAAAAAACTTACTGTTTCTTGTAGCGTATCCACCGCATAAGCCGTAATACCTACTATAAATGCGGCTTCATGCGCATTATCTTTCGGTATGACGATATTTTTATATCCTCTGTTTAATGCCGAAATCATTATGGGCATAATGCCTTTGACGGGTCTGACTTTTCCGTCTAACGACAACTCGCCCACAAAAACAAACTCCCCTGCTTTCTCGAAGGAAATTTGTCCCGTTGCCGTCAAAATACCGACCGCTATAGGCAAATCATATAACGGTCCTTCTTTTTTTATATCGGCGGGAGCCATATTAACGGTAACATGCTTTTGCGTAAAAAGAAAACCGCTGTTTTTAATGGCGCTTTTAACCCTTTTTATCGATTCCTTATTTACCGCGTCGGGAAGCCCCAATACATCCATCCCCGGCAAACCGTTGCTGATATCGGTTTCGATGCATACTTCGAAACCGCTTATTCCATGCAATCCGTAGCTTTTGACTTTCGATAACATCAAGTTCTCCCTTTAAGGTTTTATAAAGGCAATCAGGCTTTTTCCGAAAGATACGCTGCTGTTGTAAGGTAACAACTTTCTCTTGTTGCTCATGGACAAATCCAGCAATATAAGTGTGCTGTACAAATGAGTAATTACCGCCGCAACCGAACAGATTATCGAAACAACCATGCCGGCTCCCGAGTCCAACAAATCGGTCCCCGTATAAAACGCACTGTCAAACAGATAGTCGGAAGCATTGTTCAGATAACCTGCGCTAATCAATACCGAAGCGGCATTCACAAAAACCAACAAACAAAGAACGATAAATACATGAAGGATACGCCTGTCCTTTATAAGAATAAACGCAAGTAAGAAAATCGCAAGCACGGGAATCAACGTAAGTGCCGTAAAGTCTACATAATACGTCGCAAGCGTAAAAATGATAAACCCTGCGAGAAATACAAGATTTGCTCTATTCTTTTTGCTCAAATAAACCAACAAGACTATCCCGAGAATAATGAGTCCGAAAATAACGGCAAACACGACTGTCGGAAAATTTGCACCTAGTAAATCTCCGTTTTTCGTAAAAATATTGAATATCCCGAGAGAATTAAATCCGAATTTTGCGGCGTCGGCAAGAGGTTTCAACGAAAAATGGTATATCCAGCCGAAAAAGCCGGCTCCGTACGATGAAATAAAAGTCGGTAATGAAATAAGATATGCCGCCAATACGGATACCGCAAAATAAATCGGAGTTCTTATGACCTGACACACTTCCGCATTATTCCATATACTTTTTGCCGGTATTTTATCCTTTATTACTTTGCTCAATGCTTTGACAAAGTTATATATTATGAAAACCGCAAACAACGGGAACAGATATAATGCTTCTTTCATTATCAGCAAACTTGCGGTGTAAGAGGCGAAAAGCCCGATGTAATTTCTATTTGCCATAAAGTACAGACTCGATACAATTGCGGCGCACAAAAGCGAATATATACTTCCCCAAACTGCCGAAGAAATCATGAACACAGGCATCAGCAAAAACATGCCGCTGACAATAAGCGCAACATATCCGTTTACATATTTCGAAGCGGCTCTGTAAAGTATAATCGCCGTAACAACGTCTGCTATAATCAGCGGAAGTTTTACGAACAATCCCATGGCATAGGATGTCGACGCCAACCCGAAAGAATTTGCGATAAGTCCGAAAAACGAATATACAAGCAAAGTCAACGGATATAGTAAAATACCGTTGGAACGATAGTAGTTCTTAAATCCGGAAGCAGACACGGTTTCCATTGCCTCGGTAATTACATCATAATCACCGCGATAACCTTTAAACAATAACGATAAAGCCAATCTGAAAACAATACCGCCGAAAATAAGCAGTGTAAATATTTTCACAAATGTTTTATCTCCGCTTGGTACCGCATTTTTATCTTTTCCTATATACTTGACTAACAGCCATACGCCTATCACCGCAACGCCTATGGTTAAAAGGGCCATTATAATCGCAAATATAATATCTACGGCTACGGGATTGATACCCGCATTGGAAAACATTATCACGTAATTTACCTCTCAGTGAAAATTATTCTTTTTAACGATTATAACAGAATTTTGTCACAAAATCAATACTTTAAAAACAAAAAAACAAAAAGAGTTCGATTTTTATCGAACTCTTTGCTGTATTATCTGACTTCCTTGATTTTTGCGGCTTTGCCCGACAGTTTACGCAAGTAGTAAAGTTTTGCTCTTCTGACTCTGCCGTGCTTCACGACTTCGATTTTGGCAATACGCGGCGAATGTAACGGGAATGTTCTTTCGACACCCACACCGAACGAAACTCGTCTTACCGTAAAGCTTTCTCTGACACCGCCGTTTTTCTTTGCGATGACAACGCCCTCAAAAGCCTGTAATCTCTCGCGGCTTCCTTCTACGACTTTAACGAACACCTTAACGGTATCGCCTATTTCGATTGCGGGAACCTCCGCTTTCATGTACTCCTTCTCGATAGATGCTATAACGCTTCTGTTCATGACTTACCTCCTGATAAATAGCGTATGTTCATCGGCAAACCCAATTATCCGATTCCGAGCGGAACACACGAGTCACTTATTTATTATACCATATTATTTTAACAATTGCAACTGTTTTGACATATAAAAAACTTTTAACAATATTCTCTACTCTCTCTGAATTTCTTTACGAAATCCAAAAAACAGTCGTTCATTATGGCTTCTCGCATGCGTTTCATCAAATCAATCAGATATGTGATGTTATGCAGGCTTAACATTCTTCCGCCCAAAATTTCATCCGTATTTATCAGGTGTCTCAAATATGCTTTGGAATAGTTTCTGCAACAATAACAACCGCATCTGTCGTCGAGCACACCGAAATCATCCTTGTAAATTCCGTTTCTTACGGTTATTTTGCCCTTGGACGTGAATGCCGTTCCGTTGCGCGCAATGCGCGTAGGCAGAACACAGTCGAACATATCTATTCCCCTAAGCACTCCTTCTACAAGACAATCGGGACTTCCCACTCCCATTAAATACCTCGGCATGTTATCGGGATACAGCGGTTGCAATTCATCCATAAGAGAATACATTACGGATTTGGGTTCTCCGACAGACAATCCGCCGATAGCCAAACCGCATTCGGCATACGGCAATGTTTCCGTTATGGAAATGCGCCGCAATTCCGGAAACATATTTCCTTGCACAATCGGAAACAGCATTTGATTATCGCTGTCATGATACTTCTTACACCGTTTTAACCAATTCAAAGTTCTATGCATCGCATCTTTTGCCGTATCGAAATCGGCGCCGTACCGACTGCATTCGTCGAAAGCCATTATAATATCCGCACCCAAACAGTGCTGAATATCCATTGCGTCTTCGGGAGTAATGAAGTGCCTTCCCCCGTCCAAATGCGATTTGAATTCCACGCCGTCATCGTTGATTTTTCTCAAATCCGACAGCGAAAAAACCTGAAAGCCGCCGCTGTCCGTTAAAATCGGCTTATCCCAAGCCATAAAGCGGTGCAGACCGCCTGCGCTCTCTACTAATCTGTGCCCGGGACGCATATACAAATGATAACTGTTTGATAAAATGATTTCCGCTCCTGCGTCATCGAGTTCCGCCGGCGTCAAAGATTTTACAGTGGCTTGCGTGCCGACGGGCATAAATACGGGAGTTGTTATTTCCCCGTGCGGTGTAGTAAATTTCCCGACTCTCGCCCCGCTTTGTTTGCAAGTATGAATAACTTTATATTCGAATTTTTTCATATCAATAATGTAACGTCTCCGAAACTGAAAAATCTGTATCTTTCTTTAACCGCCTCACGATAAACCGCCAATGTCTTTTCTCTTCCCAAAAATGCCGAAACCAACATAATCAAAGTAGACTGCGGTAAATGAAAGTTGGTTATCAAACCGTCTGTTATTTTGAAGTTATACGGCGGATAAATAAAAATATCGGTATACTCGGATTTTTCGCATAGTTTTCCGTCGGCGCTTGCGGCGCTTTCCAATACTCGGACGGACGTAGTTCCGACTGCTATGATTCTCCGCCCCTCGCTTTTCGCTCTGTTTATTTTTTCCGCGGTATCGCGTCCGATATGGTAATATTCGCTGTGCATTTTGTGTTCGGAAATATTTTCGGCTTTTACGGGTCTGAATGTTCCCAAACCGACCTGCAATGTCACTTCTGCAATTTCTACGCCAAGCGCTTTAATTTTTTGCAGCAATACATCGGTAAAATGCAATCCGGCTGTCGGCGCCGCGCAAGAACCCGACTCTTTTGCATAAACGGTTTGATAGCGTTCCGCGTCGCTCAGCGGCTCGTGAATATAATGCGGCAGAGGCATTTCGCCGACTCTCGAAAGTATATCCTCGAACACTCCGTCGAAAATAAATTTCACTCTCCTCGCACCGTCCTCGGCATAAGCAATCACTTCGGCTTTCAGCTCGTTTCCGAAATCGATTATTGTGCCGACAGGGGTTTTTCTTGCAGGCTTTATCAATACCTCCCAATCGGTAAGGTCGATTCTTTTATGCAAAAGAAACTCTATTTTAGCACCGCTGCTTTTATGTCCGTAGATTCGTGCGGGTATGACTTTTGTGTTATTTACGACAAGAACGTCTCCTTTTTTCAAGTAAGAAGGCAAATCGTAAAAATGCTTGTGTTCGATTTCGCCGACATCGCGACGACACACCAACATGCGTGCACTGTCCCTCGGCTCAATAGGTTTTTGCGCAATCAATTCCTCGGGAAGTTCGTAAAAAAAATCACTTGTTTTCCAATCGCTTTTATTCATTTTCACTCCCGTTTTCGGTATCGAAAAAACTCAATTGTTCGCGTAGCGCCTTTGGAACAGGTATATTCAAGTGTTTGTACGCGGCAGGCAAACATATACGCCCGCGCGGTGTACGCGCTATAAAACCAAGCTGAAGCAAAAAAGGCTCGATTATATCTTCAATGGTAACGCTTTCTTCTCCCGTTGCCGCGGCAAGAGTATCCAGACCCACGGGACCGCCTCCGAACTTATCCGCCATGGTTTTTAAAATACGCATATCCGTAAAATCCAAACCGAGCTTGTCTATCTCCAAAAGAATCAATGCCTTATTTGCTATCTCGGAAGTAATTACGCCCTCGCCCAAAACCTGTGCGAAATCCCGTATTCTTTTCAGTAAACGGTTCGCGATTCTCGGCGTTCCGCGCGACCTTGACGCAATTTCCATACAAGCCCTGTCATCTATCGCGACAGATAAAATTTCGGCTGACCGTTTCAATATAACCGCAAGTTCTTTCGGCGTATACATTTCCAATCTGCACGTTACGCCGAAACGGTCCCTAAGCGGTCCGGTGAGCATTCCCGCCCGCGTCGTTGCTCCGATAAGTGTAAAGGGTGGTAATTTAAGTCGCATACTGCGCGCCCCGGGACCTTTTCCTAACACGATATCCAATGCAAAATCTTCCATTGCGGGATATAAAACTTCTTCTACGGAACGGTTTAAACGGTGTATCTCATCTACAAAAAGCACATCGTTAGGACCCAACTTGGAAAGTATGGCAGCCAAATCCCCCGCTCTTTCTATTGCAGGTCCGCTTGTTATTCTCATTTGAACTCCGAGTTCGTTGGCTATGATGTGGGATAAAGTCGTTTTACCCAGTCCGGGAGGTCCGTAAAGCAAAACATGGTCAAGCGCTTCTTTGCGTTTTTTGGACGCCTCGATAAAAACTTTTAAATTGCTCTTGATTTTATCCTGTCCTATATAATCGTTCAGCGTTTGCGGACGCAGCGAATTATCCAATTCGCTGTCCCCAAGCATCTTGGTGCTTGTAATAAATCTTTCGTCTTCAAACATGCCGCTATCCTCTCAATGCCGCCATAACTTTTTCTTCAACGCTCATATTATCTTTATTTTCGACAACGCTCAATGCTTTGACCGCTTCCGAACTGCTGTAACCCAAAGCCATCAGCGCAAGCACCGCATCGTCGTCGGAATCTGCGGCAAGAGATATTTCCGCCGTACCGCTCGCAACCTCGGTTTTGATTTTTCCTTTCAATTCCAACAGAATCCGTTCGGCTGTCTTCTTTCCGATTCCTTTGATTCCCGCAAGTGCCTGAGCATTCTGTGAAGCAATACACCCTATTAAGGATTGTGCATCTATTCCGCTTAGAATAACTATTGCAAGTTTGGGACCTATTCCCGATACCGTAATCAAGCGTGAAAACATCTCTTTTTCGGATGTATCACGAAAGCCGTATAAAGTTATATTATCCTCACGTACAGCCAAGAGCGTATGAATTTTAACCTCACTGCCTACGGTTAATCCGCCGAGACATCTCGAAGACGCAAAAATCTCGTAACCTATGTCGTTACAGTCTATTACAGCCGAAGATTCACCGACCGAAACAACGATTCCTTTTATAAATGCAACCATTATTATCTCCTCAGTTCAAAATTCTCGCCGAATACTCCGGCATGGAAGCATGGCAAATAGCGGCTGCCAGGGCATCTGCGGCATCGTCCGGTTTTGGTATGGATTTCAAATTCAGTGTCGCTTGCACCATATACTGGACTTGTTTTTTTTCGGCTCTGCCGTTTCCCGTAAGCGATTGTTTGATTTGCAAAGGCGTATATTCGTACAAGCGTCCGCACGCCTTTATGGCACATACCAAAATCACTCCTCTGGCTTGCGCAACCTTAATACCGGTAGTGATGTTTGTGTTGAAAAAAAGTTCTTCTACGCTCACGGCATCCGGATGAAACTTTTCTATTATCTTTGTAAGCGCTTCGTCGAGCATAGCCAAACGCACGGGTATACTTTCGCTTTTCGGCGTTTCGATTGTTCCGTAATCTATTGCGCGCAAATACGAACCGTTTTTTTCCACAACTCCGTAACCGATTGTCGCATAACCCGGGTCGATTCCTAAAATTATCAAATTGTACTCCTGATTTTGTTGATATTTATATTGAAATATATTATAATAAGACAGACTTATTATAGTAATATTTAATTTATGTTGTCAAGCTATTGACGACTGAGGAGCTGTATATGAGCAAAATGAAAATACTATTGGCATATTCCGGCGGCTTGGATACAACAATAATAATACCGTGGTTAAAAGAAAACTACGATTGCGACGTAATCGCCGTTGCCGCAGATGTGGGACAAGGCGAAGAACTCGAACCGCTCAACGAAAAAGCCGTCAAAAGCGGCGCTTCCAAAATTTATATCGAAGACCTTACAAGCGAATTTGTGACCGATTATATTTTCCCAACTTTGAAAGCGGGAGCCGTTTACGAAGGAAAATATCTTTTGGGAACTTCATTCGCAAGACCTATCATCGCAAAACGGCTTGTGGAAATCGCACAGCAAGAAGGAGCAGAAGCAATTTGCCACGGCTGCACGGGAAAAGGAAACGACCAAGTACGTTTCGAATTGTCTATAAAAGCGCTTAATCCCGATATTAAAATCATAGCACCTTGGCGCATTTGGGATATCAAATCCCGCGAAGAAGAAATCGAATATGCAAAATCCCGCGGACTCGACGTCCCCGTTACAAAGAAACACCCTTACTCGATGGATAGAAATATATGGCATCTCTCGCATGAAGGCAGCGACTTGGAAGACCCGTGGAATGAACCGAAAGAAGATATGTTGCTTATTTGCAACCCTATTTCAAAAACACCGGATAAACCCGAATACGTTGAAATAGAATTCGATAAAGGCATTCCCGTTGCCGTAAACGGTAAAAAAGAAAACCCCGTAGATTTACTTACCGAACTTAACAGAATCGGAGCAAAACACGGTGTAGGCGTAGCAGACATGGTTGAAAACCGTCTTGTAGGCATGAAGTCCCGCGGAGTGTACGAAACACCGGGCGGCGAAATACTCTATTATGCGCACCGAAATCTCGAAGAAATCACATTGGACAGACAGACCTCTCATTTCAAAGAAATGCTTTCGGTCAAATTTGCTGAACTTGTGTATGACGGTAATTGGTTCACTCCGCTTCGCGAAGCATTGAGCGCGTTTGTAGACAGCACTCAGCAAACAGTTACGGGTACGGTTAAACTCAAACTGTTCAAAGGTCGGATTTCGAGTGCAGGTGTAAAATCCCCCTACTCGCTTTACGATATGGATATCGCAACATTCGGCGCAGATGAAGTTTACAATCAGAAAGATTCGGAAGGCTTTATAAATTTGTTTGGTCTTCCGCTTAAAATAAGAGCAAAAATGTTAAGCAATACAAAAAAGAAGGACTAAACCATGAAAATGTGGACGGGACGTTTTAAAGATTCACTGGACACCAAAGCCGACATGTTCAACAGCTCTCTTTCATTTGACAAAAGGCTTTATAAACATGATATCATGGGCAGCATTGCGCACTGCACCATGTTGGGGGAATGCGGCATTATCTCTGCGGACGATGCCGAAAAAATATGCACCACCCTATCCGATATCTTCTACGATATCAAAAACGGCAAACTCAAAATAACGGGCGCCGAAGATATCCACATGTTTATCGAAGAGGAACTCACCTTGCGCATAGGCGATGTGGGAAAGAAATTGCATACCGCGCGTTCCCGTAACGACCAGGTGGCGCTTGACCTTCGAATGTATCTTCGCGATTCCGTCGACAATATTGCAAGTTTGTTGAAAACCCTTGTCGAAGTATTGCTTAAACTTGCACAAGCCAACACAGACACCGTTATTGCTGCCTATACGCACATGCAAAAAGCGCAACCGACGACCCTGGCGCACTATTTTATGGCTTATGCGGAAATGTTCATGCGCGATATCGAGCGTTTTGCCGAATGTAAAACCCGCATAGACGTTATGCCGCTCGGAAGTTGCGCATGCACGGCTACGGGATTCCCCATCAACCGAAAAAGCGTAGCGCAAAAATTGGATTTTTCCAAAGTAAGCGAAAACTCTTTGGACGCGGTATCCGACAGAGATTTTGCAATCGAATATCTTTTCGATTGTGCAACTTTAATGATGCATTTATCGCGTTTCAATGAGGAAATAATATATTGGTCAACAGATGAATTCGGTTATATAGAACTTGACGATAAATTCAGCACGGGTTCGAGTATTATGCCGCAAAAGAAAAATCCCGATATTTGCGAACTGATTCGCGGAAAAACAGGAAGATGCTACGGCAATTTAATGGCATTGCTTACCACGATGAAATCGTTGCCGCTTTCGTACAATAAAGATATGCAGGAAGACAAAGAGTTGATTTTCGATACGGAAGATACCGTAAAAAACTGCTTGGAAATATTTACGTCAATGCTTCCGACTTTGAAATTCAATAAAGAAAGATTGTTTGAAGGCGCTTGCGGCGGTTACACCGTTGCCACCGAATGTGCCGACTACCTTGTTAAAAAAGGAGCCGCATTCAGAGACGCACACCGCACTGTCGGAAATTTGGTGCGTTATTGTATCGAACATAAAACAAACTTGGATAATTTGTCTGTCGAAGAGTTTAAAAGTTTCTCACCTCTCTTCGATAACGATATAGTAAACGCCGTCAAACCCGTAAATGCCGTCAACAGCAGAAAATGTCAAGGCTCCCCTTCCGAAAAAGCAGTCAAAGCGGAAATCAAAAAAGCCGAAAAATTTCTATTATCGTTTTTCGGCAGTGAATCTTGATATAAACAGCGATACAAAAAATACGGTAGCGTGCTACCGTATTTTTTATTTAAAACAATTCATCGTCGGTCTTTTTAAGCCGCGCACGCATATCCTTTGTGAACTGTGTGCGTATACTTTCGGTGCGCGCCCGATGACTCATCAATCTGTCGAATTCTTCTTTTTTCAAAAGCGAAGCCGTTTCGATATCGAATACATATTCTTGATTGCTGTTTATACTATGACTCTTTTCTTTCAATAGCATTTCCGAGATATTGGTATTGTGCGCCAAATCGAAATTCTTGTAGAGCGTGGAAATTATGCCGGAATTGAAAAAACTCAGATAGGAATCATCGGGAGCAAAAATCAAGTGGTCTACCAATACCGAATCCAGTCCTGCCAGACTGTCCAATACCAAATTCGTGGTTTCCAAATCCGCAACCGATGGCATCAATATTCCCGTAGGATGATTGTGCGCCAAAATAACCTTTGTTCCGCCGACGCTGACAAGCGCATGTATCATTGCCGGAAGCGAAACCGTATTAGACGTTGCCGTTCCCTGTGCGGCTACGCAGCTTACCGAAAGCACTCTGTCCGAAGCATCCAAACACATAATGTACATTGTTTCGGTATACATATAATTAAAGTGTGTTTTCAAATACTTGATTGCGTCGGTTATGGATTTGATAGTATTCGGCTTGACTCTGCATTGTTCGGACTTTCTCGCAACAGCAGGTATCGCACGTAAAAAATGTGCGATTCGGCGCGAAATTCCGTCTATCTTTATCAGTTCGTTCACAGGCGCGGAAAACACTCCCGCCATAGTGCCGAAACGCGACAGCAATCTGTGCGCAATGATATTCGTGTCCAGGCGCGGATAAGCAATGTACAGCAACAGCTCCAATGAAGTCACTTCGGAAAATGTTTCCAGCCATCTGTCTTTTTCAAAAGATTCGTAAACTCTCATGCGATGTCCCGCATGAATATTTCTTTCTTCGTCGCTTGATTTTCCGTTCTTTTTGCTTTCGTTCCTCAATTCACAACCCTCACTCACGAATTTGACCGCAACCGTATACCAAATACTTATACGACGTAAGTTCTTTTAACCCCATCGGTCCTCTGGCATGCAATTTTTGAGTAGATATTCCCATTTCAGCGCCGTAACCGAATTCATATCCGTCGGTAAAACGAGTCGAGGCATTGGCATAAACCACAGCACTGTCTACACCCGACATAAACTTGCGGACAGCATCTTCATCTTCCGAGATAATAACTTCGCTGTGGTGAGTTCCGTACTTGTTTATATGCATTACAGCCTCTTCCGTACCGGAAACAACCCGCACGGAAACTATCAAAGAACCGTACTCGCTCGACCAGTCAGACTCTTGCGCAGGTAACGCCTTCTTCCAAATTGCAAGCGTTTTGGCACAACCTCTTATTTCGACTCCGTTTTTCGAAAGCACATCCAATAACGGCGGAAGGAACTTTTGCGCAACACATTCGTCAATCAAGATGCTTTCCAGCGCATTGCAAACACTCGGACGGGATAATTTCCCGTTAAGAATAATATCCGACGCTTTCTTCAAATCCGCGCTTCTTTCAACATACGCATGGCAATTTCCTGCGCCTGTTTCTATTACGGGAATATTGGAAATTTCAACAACATTTTTAATAAACGAAGCACTGCCGCGCGGCAACAAAACATCGATATATTGGCGCTGTTTCATGAACAAATTCGCACTTTCATGGGAAACATCGTCTATAAACTGTATAAAACCGTCTCTGTATCCGCCATTTTTCAGCTCTTTTTTTATCGAGTCGACCAAAGAAATGTTTGTATTGATTGCGTCTTTACTGCCTCTCAACACTATTGCATTTCCTGTTTTGACAGCCAAACAAATTGCATCTACGGTAACATTCGGACGCGCTTCGTAAATTATTCCTATAACACCCAACGGAACACGAATTTTTTTGATTACAAGAGATGTATTGTCGGTCACCCATTCTTCGATAACTTCATTTATCGGGTCTTTCAAATCCGAAAGACGTTTAATTCCGTTTATAATCGAAACCAAACGCGACTTATTCAATTTCAATCTGTCTATAAAATGCCGAGGCTTATCTTTACATAAAGAAACGTCATTGGCATTGGCTTCCAAAATATCATTTTCGTGAATAGTCAATGCATCGGATATAATGCCTATAATACGGTTTTTATCTTCGGTAGAAAGAGTAGCCGCATACGAAGATTCGTCTTTGGCTACTTTGCATTTTTCCACCACATTATCTTGCATTGACTAATCCTCTTCTTCCTCTTCGGGAAGATTTGCATTATGGAATACTTCCTGGACATCGTCGTTATCGTCGAACATATCCAACATGCGCGCGAATTTTTCCAAATCCGGCTCGCTCAAATCAACCGTGTTCGACGGAACCTTATCTATTTCCGCTTTAATGAAAGCATAACCCTTTTGTTCCAAGGTCTCTCTGACCTGCGAGAACGAAGACGCCGCGGTTGTTATTTCATACACTCCGTCACAGACATTAAAATCATCCGCACCGCTGTCTATCGCAATCATCATCATCTCGTCGTCATCCGTCGCGGCGGTTTTTTCAATTACGATAATACCTTTGGTTTCGAACATATAGGACACACAACCGTTCGTTCCCATAGAGCCGCCGCATTTATCGAAAATATGGCGCACATCCGAGGCGGTTCTGTTTTTATTGTCTGTCAATGTTTCTACGATAACAGCAACACCGCCGACGCCATACCCCTCATACGAAATGCTCTCGTAATTGATATTGCCCAACTCGCCGCTTGCTTTTTTTATGCTGCGCTGAATGTTATCATTGGGCATATTGGCGGCTTTCGCTTTGGAAATGACGTCTCTCAGCTTAGAATTGGTTGAAGGGTCGCCTCCGCCCAACTTAACCGCAACGGCTATTTCTCTGCCTATTTTGGTAAAAACTTTTCCTCTTGCGGCATCGGTTTTACCTTTTGCTCTTTTAATGGTTGCCCATTTGCTATGACCGGACATATTAACTCCTCAGTGAACTGTTAAAATATTTAAGATAATACATTAAGATACCTGCGCTAACCGAAGCATTCAATGACTCGATACCGTTTTCCATAGGCAAAGCCACCGAAATATCGGCACTGCGCTTTAATTCGTCTTTTATCCCGTTTGCTTCATTTCCGATTATCAGACATACTTTCGAATTCTTGATATTTCGAGAAACCGCTCTTATGTCCTCGCCTTTGGCATCCGCCGCCAAAATAACATATCCGCTGCTTTTCAATTGAGCGGAATCGGCACTATGGAAAAAGCCGCACGCGGAAATTGCACTCATGCTGCTCCTTACCGTTTTGGGATTAAATAAGTCGACACAGTCGTCCAAAATAATATCGCGAAAATCACATGCTGCCGCCGTTCTTACTATTGTACCGAGATTTCCCGGGTCTCTCACCCTATCCAGATATAAACACATATCCGAAGAAAAAGCGGTTTTAAACTCGGGAATATCCACAATAGCCAAAATTCCTTGACTGTTTACGGTTTCGGAAATTTTCTCAAACAGCCTGTCGCTCACGACAGTTATATTTTTGAACTCCGCACAATAGTCGTTATAACGACTTTGTGCAATAACGACAATATAACCGCAGTCGGAAAAACCGCCGAGTAAAGAATCTTTTATCAATCTATATCCTTCCAAAACAAACTTACCGTATTGATAACGGTATTTTCGTTCTTTGAGTTTGATAACCGTCTTTATCAGTGAGTTTTCGCCCGACTCGATTATATTCATAATCTTTAATTTATTTTGCTATGGCATTTGCCGCAGTATCCGCAAGCGCTTTAAAAGCAACCGTGTCGTTAACTGCCAAATCGGCAAGAATCTTTCTGTTGAGATTGATGCCCGACACTTTAAGACCGTGCATAAATTTGCTGTAGGACAATCCGTAAGCACGTGCACCCGCGTTTATTCTGGCAATCCAAAGCTTTCTGAAATCTCTTTTTTTGTTTCTTCTGCCTATAAAACCGTACATAAGCGATTTCATAACCGCTTCTCTGGCTATACGGTAAGAACGTGACTTCGAGCCGAAATAGCCTTTGGCCAGTCTCATTATTTTTCTGCGCTTTTTAACTGCGTTTACTGCTCTTTTAACTCGCATAATTCCAATCCTCCTACTTCTGAATCATATTTCTGATAGTAGCCGCTTCTTTGTCGGACGCCATATAAGCGCCCTGGCGCAAAGACATCTTACGTTTGCTTGACTTCTTCGTCAGAATATGATTCTTACCTTGCTGTCCGCGCTTGATTCTGCCGGACGCCGTTACGCGAAAACGCTTTTTCGCGCCGCTGTGACTTCTCATTTTAGGCATAGTTGTATACTCCTTTCGTTAACTCTTTTTCGGATTTAATATCATTATAATATTTCTGCCCTCGGTAAGCGGCTTTTTATCCATTACACTGACGCTTTCCACTATGGCAAAAAATTTATACATAACCTGCACGCCTATATCCGCATGCGCTTGCTGACGACCTCTCATTCTGATAGACACTTTTACTTTATCGCCCGACGACAAGAATTTGAGCGCCTGTTTTGCCTTGGTTTCCAAATCGTGCGTATCGATTGTCATGGACAGCCAAACTTCTTTAAGTTCGCTTGTTTTTTGTTTTTTGCGGGCATCCTTTTCTTTTTTTGCCGCATCGAACTTAAACTTGCCGTAATCCATGATTTTGCATACCGGCGGAACAGTCGTAGGACTGATTTTCACCAAATCCAAATTGCGTTCGTCTGCAATTCTGTTTGCTTGGGCAGCACTCATAATCCCGAGCTGTACGCCGTTCTCGTCAATTACACGAATTTCGCTGTCCCTGATTCTCTCATTAATTTCGACGTCTTTAATGATTGTCGTATCCTCCATATAAAATAAATGAGCGGACGAAATTGCATCCGCTCATTAAAACATAAATACCAGTCTTGTTTTAATTTTACGTTACCGCTTCGAAACTCTTGCGGTGAGATGCAATCTACTTCCAACGCAAAATATTATACTACTATTCTTTTGGGCTGTCAAACGATTTTTCAATCTAATTAGACTTTTTTTCGATTTCCTCGGAAAGCTTCGCAGCAAAGTCGCTCAAACTCATGGTTCCGATATCTCCGCCTGCCCTGCTTCTCACCGCAACGAGATGATTTTCGACTTCCTTATCCCCGACAACCGCCATATACGGCACTTTTTCAAGCTGTGCTTCTCTGATTTTATAGCCGATTTTTTCGTTTCTGGCATCGACTTCACATCTTATATTCATATCTTTCAATGTTTTTTCGATATCTTTCGCATAGTCGCAGGCACGGTCTGTTATAGGTAAAATCTTAACTTGCAGCGGTGCCAACCACAAAGGGAAATTACCGGCATAATGCTCGATCAGTATGCCGATAAACCGTTCGATAGAACCGAAAATCGCGCGGTGAATCATTATGGGACGATGTTTCTGACCGTCCTCTCCCACGTACTCCAACTCAAAACGCTGAGGCATTTGGAAATCAAGCTGAATGGTTCCGCACTGCCAGGTTCTGCCGATACTGTCTTGAAGATGGAAATCAATTTTCGGCCCGTAAAACGCACCGTCCCCTTCATTCAACTCATAATCGAGATTCATTTCTTCCAATGCGGCTTTCAGTGCACCGGTCGCCGCTTCCCAATCCGCTTCACTGCCCATACTGTTTTCAGGTCGTGTGGAAAGTTCAACCTTATACTTGAAACCGAAACGGCTGTATATTTTGTCCGTCAAACGCACCACATCTTTTATCTCTTCGGTTATTTGTTCGGGCAACATAAATATATGCGCATCGTCCTGTGTAAAGCAACGTACTCGAAAAAGTCCGTGCAACTGCCCGCTTTTCTCATGACGGTGAACCAATCCCATTTCCGCAATGCGCAAAGGCAAATCCTTATAACTGTGCGGCGTCAATTTATAAACAAGCATGCAACCGGGGCAATTCATCGGCTTAACCGCGCAATCGTCCTCATCGATTTTCGTTGTATACATGTTATCTTTATAGTGGTCCCAGTGTCCGGAATTTTCCCAAAGAGTACGGTTAAGTATTATCGGAGTTTGAATCTCGACATAATTTTCTTTACGATGAAGTTCGCGCCAATAATCGACCAATGCATTTTTAAGAGCCATACCCTTCGGCAAAAAGAACGGAAAACCTTTGCCCTCGTTCATAAGCGCAAACAATCCGAGTTCTTTACCGAGTTTTGTGTGGTCGCGTTTCTTTGCCTCTTCAAGCATCTGAAAATATGCGTCCATTTCCGACTTTTTCTCAAAAGCGGTCCCATAAATGCGGGTAAGCATTTTATTCTTTTCGTTACCGCGCCAATAAGCGCCTGCAATCGAAATAAGCTTAAAGCATTTGATTTTTCCGACGGACGGCAAATGCGGACCTCTGCACAAATCGCAAAAATCGCCCTGTTTATATAAAGATATTTCGGCGTCCTCGGGCAAATCTTCGATAAGCTCGACTTTATAATTTTCGCCCCGCTCTTTCATGATTTTAAGCGCTTGCTTACGCGTGACGTTGACACGCTCCATTGCAAAATCCGCTTTTACAATCGCCTGCATTTCCTTTTCTATTTTCTCGAAATCGGCAGGGGTTATCGGTGCCGAAAAATCGAAATCGTAATAAAAACCGTCTTTGATTGCAGGACCGATAGCCAATTGGGCATCCGGAAACAATCTTTTTACGGCTTGGGCCAACACATGAGCCGCAGTATGCAAAAACACCTCTCTGCTCTCCTCATCTTTTGACGTGACTATTTCCAAAGTGCAATTCTCATCTACGGCAGTGCTTAAATCGACAAGCTTTCCGTCGATTTTCGCCGCATAGGCATTGCGCGCAAGCCCCTCGCTTATTTGTTTTGCCGCATCGGCTGCCGTCGCTCCGCTTTTAACTTCCAGCAAAGAGCCGTCTTTCAATTTGATTTTCATAAATGCGTCCTCCAAAAAATAAGTCCTTAAAGCAAAATTCGCTTTAAGGACGATTAGTCTGTAACCGTGGTTCCACCTTAATTCATCGTCTTAAAAAAAGACAACCTTATTTGCCCGAATTCGTTTCGAGTCTACGTCCCTGAAAAGTGGTTTCACTTCGGAAAAGATTGAATCGCTTACAGCCTTCGGCAACCCTCTCTGTAAATCTCTTTAAACCCGAAACTACTTGTCTTTTCTTCGGAAATTCAGTTAAATACAGTATACACTCTTGCAAAAACCGCGTCAAGCTTTTATCCCTCATTACAGAAAAAATTCGAACAAGAAAATTACTCGTTTTATAAAATATCTTTTAATTTCCTTTCGGCTTGCTTGCGGTTATCCGCGGCGGCGGCAGTAGCAAGAGTAAGAATGTTTACTTCGGCAGCCCCCGATGACATCAAAACCTTAGCGCATTCGTTTGCCGTGAAACCCGTCGTAAATACATCGTCTACAATCAAAATTTTTTTGCCTTTGATGTTTACGTCATTTTCGCCCGATTTCAAATCCGCGGAAAATGTATCTTTAATCGCTTTCTGTCGTTCTGCGGCATTCAGTTTAGCCATGCTCTTACCCATTGCGGTCTTATCCAACAAACGCTTCACTTCGCATTCTACGCTTTTTCCAAGCCACACAGCCAGTTCTTCCGCCTGATTATAACCGCGTTTCTTTTGTTTCGCGCAAAACATCGGAACAAACGTAATTATGTCAGATATAAGATTGTGTTCATAATAGGCATCAGCCAAATACACCGCAACTTCTTTCGCTATATATTTCCCGTTTCCGTACTTCAAACGATGTATTAAGTGTTTTATCTCGCCGCAATAAGCGAACGGCGCTCTCGCCTTAACGAAATTCCAAGCCTTATCTTTGCAAGAAACACAAAACTGCAAGTCCGCAGGCATAGTTCTACCGCACTTCATACAATATCTAATATTAAACTCGGGTTTGCACTCTTTGCAAATCGGAAACCTGCTTTCGTAAGGAATATCGTCGCCGCAGACGATACATTTTATACCGGAAGGAAAGAAAATATCAATCAATCCTTCTTTGATTTTATCTTTCATTTAAGACGCAAAGTTTCACGCGCTATTACAAGTTCTTCATTTGTTGGTATTATATAAACTTTTACTTTCGAGTCGGGTTTTGATATAAGTGCGTATTTATCTCCCTTCGGATGAAGATTTTCGTCGAAATCAAAATCTATTCCCAAATATTCCATGTCCGTCATAACACGCTCTCGTACTTGCTCCGTATGTTCGCCTATTCCGCCGGTGAAAACAACGCAATCCAATCCGCCGAGCGCGGCGGAATACGCCCCGATGTATTTTTTTACTCTATACGAAAACATGTCGACGGCAAGTCTTGCCCTGTCGTTTCCTTC
Source organism: Clostridia bacterium (assembly GCA_022793815.1). Taxonomy (GTDB): domain Bacteria; phylum Bacillota; class Clostridia; order Christensenellales; family Pumilibacteraceae; genus MGBC157735. The sequence goes on from JAAWDP010000021.1 coordinate 73,299, forward strand.
TTCCAAACCTTTAACCAAATCCCGGAAATCCGAACCCACGCCGCTGATTCCCAACACGCCGCTTTTCTTATTAAGATAGTTCGTAGCTTCATGAATATCCATTCCCGTTTTGTCCATCAAATATTCGATGACCGCAGGGTCTATGTCGCCGCTGCGGGTTCCCATAACCAAACCTTCCAGCGGAGTCAACCCCATGGACGTATCGATACATTTACCGTCTTTGACGGCGCTTACACTCGCACCGTTACCGAGATGACAAATAACGGCTTTGAATTTATCCGTTTTAAGCAAATTTTTGATTTCTCCGGAAATAAACAGGTGACTCGTTCCGTGAAAACCGTATTTTCTGATTTTGTATTTTTTATAGTCGTCGTAATCTATTGCATACATATATGCATAATCGGGCATCGTAGAATGAAAAGTAGTATCGAATACAGCAACCATGGGGGCTTTCGGCATCACTTTACGACATGCTTTAATCCCCATTATATTGGGCGGCATGTGCAACGGTCCCAAATCCACATTGCCTTCTATTCTTTTCAAAACATCATCGTCTATCTTTACGCTTTCTTTGAAGTCCTCTCCGCCGTGCAAAACCCTATGACCGACAGCGGCAATATCCGACATATCTTTAATAACTCCGTACTTCTTATGAACCAGAGCATCGAGAACATATTTTATCGCTTCGGAATGCGTCGGCATGGCAAGGTCAAGCGTAACGGATTCGGAACCGTGGTGAACCAAACGGGCGCCCTCTTGCCCTATTCTTTCACATACGCCTTTTGCCAAAACACTTTCGTTATCCATTTCGATAAGCTGGTATTTTAAAGACGAACTACCTGCGTTAACAACCAAAACCCTCATAATTTCCTCCTTAATTCATTGCCTGCAAAGCGGTCATGGCGACAACATTTACCACATCGTCCGCACTGCAACCTCTCGATAAATCATTTACCGGCTTATTGAACCCCTGACAGATAGGTCCGACCGCTTCCGCCCCGGCAAGTCTTTGTACCAATTTATAACCTATATTGCCCGCCTGCAAATCGGGGAATATCAAAACATTTGCATGTCCCGCTATTTTGCTGGAAGGTGCCTTCAACTTCGCAACGCTTTCGACTATGGCAGCATCCAATTGCAACTCTCCGTCAAGTGCCAAATCGGGAGCTGCTTTATGTGCTATTTCCACGGCTTGTTGAACTTTATCGACAAGCTCGCCTTTGGCAGATCCTTTTGTCGAGAACGACAACATAGCCACTTTCGGCGATATACCCGCAATACTTTTTGCGCTCGACGCAGAAGCAATTGCAATATCAGCCAATTGCTCGGCAGTCGGATTGGGATTTACGGCACAATCGCCGAATACCATAATTCCGTTTTCGCCGTATTTGCTGAATTCGGGCAAAACCATGATAAAACAACTGCTCACGGTATTTATACCCGGTGCCGTTTTAATGATTTGCAAAGCGGGACGCAATACATCTCCGGTCGCATTAACGGAACCGGCAACCATACCGTCGGCATCTCCGCATTTCACCATAAGAACTCCGAGATAAAGCGGATTGAGCACAAGTTTCTGAGCATCCGATTTTTCGAGCCCTTTGGATTTTCTGAGTTCGTACAGCAAATCCGAGTATTTGCTTAAATCATGCGTCTTGGGATTGAATATTTCCACTCCCTTCAAGTCGACGTCGGGACATTTAGCGGAAATAACCTTTTCGTCGCCTATAAGCGTTATTCTTGCCATTTGCAAATCGGCGATACGCGAGGCGGCAACTATAATTCTTTCTTCCTCGCCTTCCGCAAGCACAATATGCTTGTAGGCTTTTTTTGCTTTTCTTCTGATACTTTCCAACAACGCAGTCATAAAACACTCCTCAAATGATATTAAAATTGATGATTTATTCCTTATTTTATGTTATACTTAAATCACACCCTATTATTATAGCACATATTTCAGAAAAAGCAAATTATTAAACAATGATTTTGCCCATTAAAGGAGATTTTATGAAACTTTGCGCCGTTATCTGCGAATATAACCCTCTTCACAACGGTCACAGATATCAACTGGAACAAATCAGAAAAATTACGGAGTGCGACGGTATTGTCTGCATAATGAGCGGAGATTTTGTTCAGCGCGCCGAACCGGCAATAATAGATAAAATCACAAGAACACGGTGCGCCCTTGAATCGGGCGCCGACATGGTGGTGCAACTCCCCACGCTTTTTGCCACAGCAAACGGAGAGAACTTTGCAAAAGGTGCAGTGCAAATCGCATGTTTGCTTCCTCATATAAATTATTTGGCAATGGGATGCGAAACCGATTTCCCCGAGTTTTTATACCGATTGGCAGAAATCCAAACCAAAAAGTCGGATGAAGTTAAAAAAGTTTTGGATATTCATTTGAAAAAAGGAGAATCTTTTCCTTCGGCTTATGCCGCAGCAACTTGCGAAATAGGCGAAAAACACGGAATACCAAGTGATATGTCACAGATAATACTATCAAAACCAAACAATGTGTTGTGCCTGGAATATCTTAAAGCGCTGAATAGCCAAGCGTCCGACATACAACCTGTTATAATTCGCCGAACCGAAAGCGCGATTTCATCTTCAAAAATACGCATTATGTTATCTCAATATCCCGATTCCGTAAAAGAATACGTTCCCGACTGCACCCTATCTGCATTACAGTCAAAGCGACATCATTTCCCAAGTCCGACAACCTATTCCGATATTGCAATGTATAAAATTAAAACTTCCACCCGAAACCAATTATCATGTACACGGGAAATAGGCGAAGGTATAGATTACAGAATGAGCGAAATCGCAAAAACCACATGTGATTTAACTACTTTTTTAAATAAGTTAAAAACAAAAAGATACCCCCTTAGTCGCTTAAAGCGAATATGCTTAAATGTTGTGCTTGACATAACAAGTACTATGTCTAACATAGTACACGACAAATACCGCCTACTAGGCATCCGCAATACCTTTAAATCTTATTTAACCGATTTGCCGAAACAGTTTTTTTCAGTTCAATACAAAGATGCGTTCGACATGCAAGAAAGCGCCATTTTCAATTTAGAAAAAAGGGCGCACGCATTATACACCCTGCTCACAGACAATCCCGACTATTCATTTGCCAATAAACTCGTAATATTATAATATCATAACCTTAATCGATTATTTTTTTAATATCGGGCATTGCAGCGACTGCAGCATCATAACCGCATTTCACAGACAGTAAATTGTCTCTATTAAAATCCATAACAGACCTGTCATCCTGAATCGGAGTTATCACAATATCGGCTTGTTTTATCTTTTCTTTTGTGCTTTCCCAGTCCATTAAATAAAACGTGCGTTCAAACATCTTTATAAAACCACGCTTGCGAATAAAGTTTTCTTGCGGAGGTCCGATAGCATCGACAGCAACGACAATATCCGCACCCATATCTTTTACGGCTTGAATCGGAATCCGTTCTATGACGCCGCCGTCGACATATACTGTGTCTTTATTCTCTTCGACAGCATGAAATATAATCGGAATCGACATGCTTGCACGCATTGCATATAGCAGTTCGCCGTCTTTGAAAGTATGTAACTTCCCCGTATTTATATTGCACGCTGTTGCACAAAACCTAACAGCACAGTCTTCTATTTTTTTGCCGCCCACCAGCTTTTTCACGATATTGCTGGCGCGACGTCCTTTCATCAAGCCGTTGTTTTTTAAAGACACGTTCACATCCATTATCGCCCCGATAGTGGATTTTTTTGCTGCTTTTTTCATTTCGTCGACGCTCACGCCGGCCGCATAACATCCTCCCACCAATGCGCCGTGAGAACACCCCGCAATACAGTGAATAGGTATTTTGTATTCTTCAAAAGCCTGCAATACCCCAATATGACAAAAGCCACGTGCACCGCCCGACCCCAAAGCGAGTCCGATTTTCTTCACAGCCGCCCTCCTTGTTATGCCAAACTCTCCGCAACATCAAGTATCAGTCGCGCTGTTTTATCCCAGCCCAAACAACCGTCCGTTATCGATTTACCGTAAACTCCGTCATCGGGATTTTGATTGCCGTCCACAAGATAGCTTTCAACCATAAATCCTTTAACCAATTCTTTGAATTTATCGCAAGACTTCATATTTTCGGCAATTTCTTTGACTATCCGCACCTGCTCAATCGGATTCTTATTACTGTTTGAGTGATTGACGTCTATAATCACGGCAGGATTTTTCAAGTGTTGCTTCATGTACATATCATAAAACTTTATGACATCTTCATAATGATAATTCGGTATGTTGTTTCCGAACGAATCAACCGCTCCGCGCAACACCGCATGCGCATAAGAATTTCCCGATGTTCTCACCTGAAAATTACCGTACTTGAATTCATTCGGTATTTGCGCCGCATATATTGAATTCAAAAGCACAGACATGCTTCCGAACATCGGGTTTTTAACTCCGACGGGAACCTCTATTCCGCTTGCGACCAGACGATGTTGCTGATTTTCGGATGAACGCGCACCGACTGCGACATAACTCAATACATCTTCCAAATAATCGTAATTTTCAGGGTAAAGCATTTCATCCGCAGCAGACAGACCGCTTTCCTCGATACTCCTGATATGCATACGGCGCATTACGATAATTCCTTCCTGTATATCCGTACCCTTGCACGGATTGGGATTATGAAAAACCCCTTTATAACCGTCACCGCGTGTTCTGGGTTTATTTGTATAAATACGCGGTACAATAATAAGCCTGTCTTTAACTCTTTCGGACAGTACGGCAAGGCGCTCGATATAATCCAAAACAGACGTTTCGTTATCCGCCGAACACGGTCCGATAATCATAATTTTACGGTCATCGCAGCCGCTTATAATTTTTTTTAAGGATTCATCCCGCTCCGCTTTTATCCGCTTCGCATTTTCACCAAGCGGCAGCATCTTCTTGATTTCATTAGGCGACATTATTTCTTTTACTGTCTCAAACATTATAATGCTCCGTCATATCAGTATTTCTCTTTTCGATTAACTATCATAGCTCCTCGAAGCTCTTCTCGATTATTTCTTATCATCGTCAGAGTAGACAATAAAAACTGCTCCGTGTCTTTAAACATGCTGTCCAAATGGTCTTTCGTATGATGAACCAACCCATCGCATTGCATGCATGCGTTCTCGATAAGTTTTTTCGATTCCAATTCGGCCATACGCATTATTTCGGAATTATCAATTAAATGCTCCGCTCGCTCCTCAGCCTCCCTTATCGTGTTTTTTGCGACTACATCGGCATTTTCGAGAATCTTTCTTTTGTTTTCAATGACATAGTCCATCTCTCTCAAAGTCGCGGGCAAGTTTGCTTTTATACGGCATACCAAGTCGTAGCATTTATCCAAATCTACTTTCTTTCCAAAAAAACCTTTTTTATCCGAAAGCTCGGCTTCCAGCTCGTCCAACAAATTCACAATATCCATCTCAGCACCTGCCATTATAAATTCTTTTTATTAAATCGTTTGCGGATTCACACACATATCCCGATATCAAGCCACCAAGCTGTAACAATTGCCGCACGACAGAACCGGATATATGCGCATGACACGCATCCGAAATCAAATATACACACTCTATTTTACTATTTTGACTTTTATAAACTCCTCTCAAACCTTTCTCGTACTCGAAATCCGTCACGGAACGAATTCCTCGAATCAAATATTCGGCACCCTCGGCAGCGGCAAAATCCACCAAAAAACCTCTGAACGGCTTGACGCAGACATTTTTCAAATCAGCAACGGAATAACGCGCAATTTCAAGCCGCTCATCCAACGAAGCGCAAGTATTTTTACCCGCGTCGCTTGCCACACCGATAATGACTTCGTCAAAAATTTTTGCCGCCCGTCGAGCCACATCATAATGCCCCAATGTAAACGGGTCGTATGTTCCGGCAAAAATAACTTTCTTCAATTCGAATCACCTCTGTTGATAATAAAAGTCAGTGCGGTATTTCCGCAAATTCTCTTATCTATTATAAAACTTTTATCCCGAATTTGCAACTCATTTTCTTTGGAATGCTCAATTACCATTATTCCGCCGTAGGACAAAATGTCGTTTTCCCTAATCCCTTGAAGAATTTTTGCTTCGAGTCCCGCATTATACGGTGGGTCTGCAAATATGATATCAAATTTCCGTCCGTTAAGTTTTCGTAAGGCTACTTGAAAATCCGTGTTGTAAACCTCGTAATTTTCCGCAAGTACATGGTTCAAATTCATATAAGTAAGCTTAATGCTCACAGGGTCTTTGTCGACAAAAACAACCCGTTCCGCTCCACGCGATAACGCCTCAATTCCCAAAGCTCCGGACCCGCTAAACAAATCCAACACTTGTCCGTATACCGCATCTTTGGAGTACAGGATATTGAACAATGTTTCTTTAATTCTGTCGGTCGTAGGACGCACCTTATTATCTACGGGAGAAAATAATCGTTTGCCTTTAAACTTTCCGCTTATAACTCTCATAAAATCTCCTTCCTTTGAAAGATTCTTTCGGGCGAAACAATAATGTCCAATCCTACATCTGTTTCTTCCTCCGTAAAATCATTATTATATTGCTCGTCGAAAGCAATACCTATTTTGATACCCTCGAAATCACGCAAAAATCTGTCATAGTAGCCTCCGCCGTAACCGAGGCGATAAAGACCGTCGTTGAAGGCAAGCATAGGAACTATCGCGCAATCGCATTTAAATTCGGCGTCAGGCAAATAAGCCGCACATTCTATATTCCCCTGCTTGTCCGCCGCAAAGTTTTCGGGTAAGGCATGAAGTGTTTTTACAGACATAGTACCGCTATCGGTATAAGGAATACACACAGACTTGCCCGACTTAATAAATTGTCTTATGATTTCATGCGTATCCGTCTCCGTCCCGAAAGAAACATAAATAAAAATACTATCAACATTAAAATGCAACAGTAATTGTTTTAATCTTTGAAAAATCAGTCTATTTTTACGGACGCGATTAGCAATTGAATTGCGTCGATTTTTCATTTCTTTTCTTAATTCGTTTTTAGTTACCGACATAAATTCGTTCCACCCTCTCATTAAAAGATGTCAACACTTCGTAAACAATCGTACCGTATTCTTTTGCCAGCGTTTCCGCTGTAATAATATCATCCATAATTCCGACATAGTCGCCTACTTCTGCTTTGACATTACCCAAATCAATCATACACATATCCATACATATTTGCCCTATAACAGGTCGCCTTACACCGTTTACCGAAACATATCTGATTGCAGCGTCTGCAACGCGACGGTATCCGTCGCCATAACCTGCTCTAATCACAGCCACATTGGCATCATGCGATATCCTATAAGAACCGTACCCCACATAATCGCCTTTCAAAAGCTTTTTAACGGAAACAATAGGGGCATATACTTTCATGACGGGCTTTAAATTATCCGATGTGGCGGAATATCCGTAAAGTGCCAATCCCACACGAACAATATCGCCGTGCATGCTTTCCGATGCGCGCAAAACATTACTGGAACAACAATGCCGTGACCCGCTATCGGAATTTTTTACGTATGTTTTAAACATCGTATACTGCCCGTTAACCAAATCATTGTCATCGAAATTAAAGAAATGTGTATATGTGCCGCAATAAACCGCATTACTATGTCTGGCATAAGTCAAAATTTCACTATATTCATGCCCGCTGCATCCCAATCGGTTCATTCCGGTATTTAACTTGATATAAAATTTGTCCTCCGATTTTAATGATTTTATTCCGTCTATATCTTCAACGGTATATATAATATTATCATGAGACAGTGTGTTCTTCACCTTTCCCAAAATGAGAATCGGCTTATAAACAGCAATCTTAACAAGCGTTTCCGCCTCTTTTTCAGTTGCTACGCAAAACCCGTCGACAAACGGCTGCAAGAACGCAGCAATAGCCATTCCGTGACCGTATGCATTTGCTTTTACGACAGCATATAATTTTGCTTTGGTCTTACTGCGTATCGTCTCTGCATTACTCAAAAGCGCATTTAAATCTATAACCGCCTTCATACCAGTTGCTCCCGATTTAAGTCACAACTTTTATATGCTTCGGCAGAAAATTATGCTAATACCTATCGACTCCCTTGATTCTCAATTGTGCGAATTTCATGGCAAGCTGTGCCTTCGCGCTTTTATACTCTTCCACCGACTGTGCGTTTCTGATAATACTGTTTAAACGTGCGATTTCCGCATTAGTCTCCGCTTCATTGACTTCATACGGCCATTTACACGCATTCAACAGCATTGTCACGACGTCGCCGACTCTTATGAATCCGTCGGAGCAAGCCGCCTCCATCTTTCTTCCGTTTTGTTTTATTGTTATCAGTCCTGCGCTGACAGACGCTATCATCGGTAAAGTATGGTACATAACCTCCATTTCTCCCGTCGGGGTATCAACGAAAAGCTCTTCTACAAGTCCGCTGAAAAATTCCCTATCCGGGGTCACTATTTCCAATAAAAACTGCTTTGACATCGCTCAACCTTTTGCTTTGGATTTGACTTCGTCCAAATCACCGACCATATAAAACGCCGATTCGGGATATCCGTCATATTTTCCGGATAAAATTTCTTTAAAGCATTCGACAGTGGTTTTTATATCCACATACCTTCCTTCTTCGGAAGTAAACGCCGAAGCCGCAAAAAGCGGCTGAGAAAAAAATCTTTGTATTCTCCTTGCCCGCCCTACCGTGAGCTTATCTTCTTCGCTCAATTCGTCCATGCCCAAAATGGCAATTATATCCTGCAATTCCTTATATCTTTGCAAGATTCCGCGAACTTTACCTGCAACGGCGTAATGCTGCGCGCCTACTATATCCGCACTTAAAATGCGGCTTGTCGACTCCAACGGATTAACGGCAGGATAAATCCCCTGTTCCACAATCTTACGCGACAGAACCGTAGTGGAGTCGAGATGCGAAAATATAGTAGCCGGAGCCGGGTCGGTCAAATCGTCGGCAGGCACATAAACCGCCTGTATGGAAGTTATGGACCCGTCCTTTGTAGAAGCAATGCGCTCCTGCAACATGCCTACTTCCGTAGACAAAGTCGGCTGATACCCAACCGCAGACGGCATTCGCCCGAGCAAAGACGATACTTCGCTACCCGCCTGAACAAAACGGTAAATATTGTCTATAAACAACAACACGTCTTTATGCAACTCATCTCTAAAATACTCGGCAATCGTCAAACCCGCCAACGGAGCGCGCATTCTTGCGCCCGGAGGCTCATTCATCTGTCCGAAAACCAGCGCGGTCTTGTCAAGCACTCCGCTCTCATGCATATCGAACAACATTTCGTTGCCTTCACGGCTTCTTTCACCCACTCCCGCAAAAATAGAATATCCGCCATGCTCATGCGCTATGTTTCGAATCAGTTCGAGTATCAACACCGTTTTGCCGACTCCCGCACCGCCGAACAGTCCGATTTTTCCGCCTTTTGAATACGGAGCCAGCAAATCGATAACTTTGATTCCCGTTTCCAAAACTTCCGCGCTTGGCGATTGGTTATAAAACGCCGGGGCTTTCCTATGAATAGGCAACATTTTATCGTTTTTTATTTCGCCTTTGTCATCAATCGGATTGCCGAGTACGTTCATCACACGCCCCAAAACACCTTCACCTACGGGCACGCAAATAGGTCTTCCGCTTGCATACACAGTCATACCTCGGCAAAAGCCGTCGGTCGTCTCCATGGCAAGACATCTTGCCACTCCGCAACCTATATGAGAGAAAACCTCCAAGGAACGAAAACATCCGTCACCGACTTCTACCGATAACTTTTCGTTTATTTTCGGCATAGTATATCCGTCGAATTTTACATCTACGACAGGTCCTACAACCGCAATGATTTTTCCGCTGTTTTTTTGTGTTTGCAAACTCATTACTCACTCCGAAAAACGAGCCGTATCCGCCAATTCGGATGTAACGGCGCTTTGCCTGACTCTGTTATACTCAGTGCTCAATTCCGAAAGCAATTCTTCGGAATTCTTGGTTGCGGTATCCATGGCACATCTTCTTTGCACATGTTCCGAAACCGACGACTGCAACCAACAACCGTAAATCATCGCTGTCAAATACGAAAAATACAGTCTGGTCAAAACCGCTTCGTCATCGGATTCGTAATATAATTCGCTGGTATAACCGCTTACATTATTGTCATCTGCCGCAAAAGGAATCAATTGCATAATACTAGGTTTCATACTGCCCGCCAAGCCGTAAGCGTTATAGATTAGATATACTTTATCGGCTATATTTTCATCATAAAACATCAACAGCCGTTTTGCAATTTGCTCGGCAGTTTCAAGCGACGGTTTGCTTTCAATATTATCGATATTTCCGAGAAAATGAAATTTCTGTTTTGCAAAATAATCGCTTACGCACTTGCCTATCGTCAGCACTGTCGCGACAGAAGATTTCTCAATTTTATTACAGGCATATTTTAAAAGGTCATGATTAAAACTGCCGACCAAGCCTTTGTCCGAACCTATAACCAAAAATACGGCACGATTACCTCGGCACTTACTGAAATACCGTTGCATCGAGTATTTCGTACGAGCAACCACATCACTCATTACGCTCGAATATTTTGAAAAATACGGCTCGTTTTGCCTAAATGCCGACAATGCTTTGCTCATTTTTGCAATCGACACCGTTTCCATTGCACCAGTAACTTTTCCTATATCGGAAATTACTTTCATTCGGTTTTTAATGTCGGGCAAATTATTCATTTACGATTTCCTCGAAATAGAATTTGGAAAATTCTTTGACTCTTTCTTCAATCACCAAGCCGATTTCCAATCCTATATCATTCTTTTCGTTAATTTCGCAAACTATATCGACACAATTTATATCGAGAAAAGAGCAAAATGCCTTCACAAAATCATTTACTTTATCCGTCGGCACTTCTTGAAGCAAATCTTTCATAACAATATACAGGATTATGACCTCATGCACGGAATCGTAAGCACTGTGCTTTGACTGCTTCAAAACTTCGACAATTCTCTTCCCCGTTTCAATCATTTGCACCGTTGAATTGTCCAATTCCGAACCGAATTGAGCAAACGACGATAATTCTCTGTACTGTGATAAATATAATCTCAATCTTCCGCTTACCTTTTTCATGGCTCTTGACTGAGCGCTGCCACCGACACGCGATACCGAAAGTCCCACATTCAAAGCAGGTCTGACACCCGCATTAAACAGCGTGCTTTCCAAATATATCTGACCGTCCGTTATTGAAATAACATTTGTGGGCACGTAAGCCGAAATATCCCCCGCCTGCGTTTCCACTATGGGTAGTGCAGTCATCGACCCTCCCCCAAAGCCGCTGCCGAGTTTAGCGGCACGTTCCAAAAGACGGGAATGCAGATAAAATATGTCACCCGGATATGCTTCCCGACCCGACGGTCTTTTCAAAAGCAAACTCATGGCACGGTATGCAACAGCATGCTTCGATAAATCGTCGTAAACGACAAGAACATCCTTGCCGCTATACATCATCTCTTCCGCAATAGCACAACCCGAAAACGGCGCGATATATTGCAACGGCGCGGAATCTCTTGCCGTCGCGCAAACCACGCAAGTATATTCAAGCGCTCCGCGAACGCCCAATGTATGAACAATACCGCTTACGGCAGAGGCTTTTTGTCCTATTGCCACATAAACACAATAGACATTCTTTCCCTTTTGATTGAGAATAGCATCGATTGCCACGGATGTTTTTCCCGTCTGTCTGTCGCCGATAATCAGCTCTCTCTGCCCTTTGCCTATGGGCACCATGGCATCTACGGCAAGAATACCCGTATGCAACGGTTCCGTAATTTTCGCACGCTCGCGAATCGACGGTGCGGGAGCTTCTATCGGTCGGAAAGCTTTCGCGCCGATGGGTCCGAGTCCGTCTATCGGATTTCCGAGCGAATCCACGACACGTCCGAACAATTCGACACCGACGGGAACTTCGACGACGTGTCCCGTAGACTTTACAAGCATATTGGCATAAACGCTGTCGGCTTCGTCAAGAACTATTGCGCCGATTTCTTTCTCATGCAAATCCAAAACTATTGCCCGACTTTTTCCGTCGATGTCAAGCATCTCACCGTATTGAACATCGCTCAGCCCGTCTGCCCTAATCACGCCGTCACCGGAAAATATCACTCTACCCGTAGAGCGACCGTTATAATCAGCCGAAAACTTTTTAATCTTTTCGGTAATGTCCTGACTGATTTTTTTGTAAACGGTCTCTGCCATATAACACTCTCACACTTTGATTTCTCTTTTAATATGCGCCAGTTGCCCTCTTACCGTTGCATCATAATATTTGTCGCCGTCGACTATCAAAACGCCGCCGATAAGTTCCGAATCCGTTTCATATACAAACTCGATTTCATCCGAGTGCTTTCGTCTGAAAGAGGCTTCAATCTTACTTTTTGCGGATTCACTAAGCGCTTTTGCGGAAATTACACGAATGTTATTCATTTTTCTTCCCACTCTTTCAAACATTCGTCGATAATCTTTTCGTTATCGGAATCGTCTATTTCACGTTGCAATACTTTCTCCGCAATATCTACGGCAAGCACGCTCACCGTTTCTTTCAAATCGTTTTTCAACCGTTCCTGTTCTATAAGCGTTTCGCGTTTTGCATTATCCAAAATATTTTTTGCCTGTCGGTTTGCGTCGTCGATTATCTCTTCGGATTTGCGCTGCGCATTCTTGGTGACCTCAGCACTTATCTTGGCAGCCTCGATTTTTGCTTCATCCATCATTTTATCGTATTTTGCCTTTACCGCCGCCGATTCTTCTTCAAGCTCTTTATTCTTTTCCACAACATCGGCAAGCTTTTTCTTGTGATTTTCTATCATTCGCTTAACGGGCTTAAACAACAAAAATCTCAATGCAATAATCAAAATCAATAAATTAACCGTATGGAAAAGAATTTCCCACCAGCCCAATCCAAGACTTTCGAAAACATTTTCGCAAAACAGCGAAGTATTGATTTCAATCAATCCGCAAAACAGACCTTTTAATCCCAACATACACACTTCCTACATCACTATTATCAAAATGCCTATAAATACGCCGTAAATTGCCGTCGTCTCGGCAAACGCCAGCCCCAGCAGCAAAGTTGTACGAATCTTCTTTTCAGCCTCCGGCTGCCTTGCTATGCCTTCCACTGCCTTTCCGGTGGCAATTCCCATGCCTATACCTGCGCCGACGCCCGTAAAAGCCGCGATTCCCGCCCCGATTGCGGCATACTCGCCGACCGCGGAAATTACAAATCCGAACAATTTTACCATACTCATTAAAATCAAACTCACAGTGACCTCCCTATTCCGTCGCTTCCGAAATAAAACTCATAGACAAAAACATAAAAATATAACTTTGAATCAATGCATGAAATATTGTAAACATTACCGAGGCAAGCGCAGGCAATGCTATCTTGGCAAACCACGGCAAACCGTAAATCAAGTGCATAATCAAATACCCGGAAAATACGCTTCCGAACATTCTAAGCGCCATTGAAAGCGGCACGACGGAATCCGTCAATATGTTTATAGGATTTAAAAATCTTAAAAATCTACGCCACTTTTTTTCTTTAAATCCGTAATAATTTATCAAAATAAACGTTGTGACACCGAGCGCGAGAGCAACATTCAAATCGCTTGTCGGAGGACGCAGTCCCGTCATTTCCAATAGCGTACCTATACAAATAAAAGCGGCGGCGGCAAAGTACCACGGAGCAACAAACCGACTGTTATGCCCCACAGTGGAAACGGCATTGTCTTCGAACATATTTACAATCGATTCGAGAAATAATCTGAATCCCGATTTTTTGTCGAATGTTTTTTCCCATCTCGGAATAAATGCAATTCTTACGACAAGCGCAAAAATAATCAAAACCGCAGTTGCAACAATAGCGGAAATCATTGTATCCGTTATCTTGAAAAAACTGTTTTCGAAAAATATCGTTTTTGGTTTTAATGACGGCAATTCCGTACTGATTACAGTTGCAAACATAAATTCTCCACTGCTATAATTTTACACCCATATCAAATATATTGCAAGCATTTTGCCGACACATGGAGCAATTATATAATTAAAGCAATTACTGATATTTTGTATTAACCCACACACTTTTATTTGACTCAGTAATTCAAACAACCGTCAAACGCATTTACGATGTGATTTATACTCAAATCGGATAAGTAAACTTCCACAACGTCAAATCGCGCCTCGACGTCATACAATCCGAATTTTTTTATATATTGAGACGCAACAAGAGAAATCTTTTTCTGTTTACGGAAATCAACCGCTTCTGCGGGATACCCGTAATCGGTATTAAAACGGGTTTTGACTTCGACAAAAATCAGCGTAGTTTCATCCGTGGCTATTAAGTCTATTTCACCTATATCCGTTGTGAAATTCTTGGACAATATCCTCAAACCTTGCTTTACAAGATATGTTTGCGCCAATCTTTCACCGTCTGCACCTTTGGCTTTATTACTTCTCATTGCTTTTCCTCGAAATTTCGAATAAATGTTTTACGGTGTATCGGACACCGTCCTATGGTCTTCAAAGCGTCGATATGAACTTTTGTTCCGTATCCCTTATTCGAAATAAATCCGTATGCAGGAAACTGCCTGTCGTATTCTCGCATTATTCTGTCACGGGTCACTTTGGCTATAATCGATGCCGCAGCGATATTGTAGCTTTGGGAATCTCCTTTTATCAAAGACCGAGTCGCAACGCCCAAACTCAGCTTTACGGCATCAATCAAAAGCAATTCGGGTTTCAAAAACATTGCATCGAATGCTTTTTTCATGCCGAGCTTAGTCGCTTCCAAAATGTTTACATCATCGATAACATCATGTTCGATAATGCCCACTCCGTATGCAACCGCCATATCCGTGATTTGCAGATAAAGCTTCTCTCTCGCTTTTTCCGAAAGCTTCTTGCTGTCGTTGATACCGTCTATCATCGTATCAAGCGGCATAATACAACAAGCGCAAACCACGGGTCCAGCCAAAGGTCCTCTGCCTGCCTCGTCCATGCCCGCTATCATGCAGCCGAATTTTTTATCGAATTCAAATAATTCCGATGTCGCACTCATCCGCCTTCTCCAATGTAACTTTTCCTATTTTGCCTTTTCTGAAATCATCCAATAAGGCGTTTGCAGCGCGCTCGACATCCGATACGCCGCCTTTTAAAACATAGCCCCGCACCTTTGCCAGTTTTTCCAAAAAATCCTTGGAATCGGATTCGCCGTCCACTCCGTATCTGCCTTTCAATAAAAGCGCATCGTAATCATTTAACTCATCCACAAGATACTGCGCCAGTTCGATAATATCCGTCACTTCATCCCGAATACTGCCGATAAAAGCCAAGCGACGTGCAATAGTTTGATTGGTAAGTTTCGGATACAGCGTTCCCGGGGTATCGAGAACCTCGAAATACTCGTTTACACGTACCCATTGTTTGCCTCTTGTGACACCTGCCTTGTTGCCCGTAACCGTTTTTACCGCATTGCAAAGACAGTTTATCAATGTTGACTTTCCGCAATTCGGCACACCCAGTACAATCGCTCTGACAGAAGTTTTGATTCCTTTCAAGCGATACTTATCGATTTTATCTCCGCATAATTTTTTAGATGCGGCGACAATCGCGGAAGCGCTGCCGGAAGTCGTACCAACTGTCGTAACCGCAATGCTTTTAGAGTCGGTCAAAACTTTTTTCCATTCGTCGACACGGCTTTTATTTCCCAAATCCGACTTATTCAGAACATAGATGACAGGTTTGTTGGCAATATACTTTTTGAATTGAGGGTTCATGCAACTGTACGGCGCACGAGCATCGAGAACATAAATTACAATATCGGTTAATTTGATACTGTCATCAATCATGCGAATCGATTTTGTCATGTGTCCGGGAAACCAATTGATATTCATTTTTCGCACCTCATCAAATCAGGTCGCAATCTTTGCGTTAATTTCTCGGATTCCTCGTTTCGCCATTTTTTCACATTGGCGTGATGACCGCTCAACAAAACATCGGGAACTTTCAAACCCATAAATTCGGCAGGACGCGTATACTGCGGATATTCCAATCTTCCCGACGTAATGCTTTCGTCTATATTAGAAGTGTCGCTTCCCAGTACACCGGGCAAAAAACGCGACAGAGCATCCACGGTAACCATAGCGGCAAGCTCGCCGCCTGTCAACACATAGTCGCCTATCGATATTTCCGAGTCAAAACACAAATCCAATACGCGCTGATCCACGCCTTCGTAGTGTCCGCAAAGAATCAATAAATTTTTATCCGAAAAAGCAAGCTCTTTCGCCAACGCGTCCGTCAATCTTTTCCCTTTTGGCGACATATATATTCTCCGACTGGAATGGTCGGGATCTATTGCCGCAACGGCATCGTAAATCGGTTGCGGCATCATAACCATGCCCGCTCCGCCGCCAAAGGGATAATCGTCACATTTACAATGCTTGTCCGCGGAATATTGCCTAATGTCTGTTATATTTAACGACAAAAGACCGTTATCTACGGCACGACCTATTATACTTTGTCTTAATGGCTCGAACATTTGCGGAAAGAGCGTAAGTATATCAATCTTCATAAACGCACACCGCCTCAAATTCGCTTCTCGAAACAATCAAATCTTTTTTGCACACATCCACTTCCGCGACAACGCGCTTTAAAAACGGAAATCGGAATATTTTTTTGTCTTGCGTCACTGCGGTAAAAACATCGGCAGCCCCGTAGTTGCTGACATCGGTTATTTTACCTATAACAACACCGTGCTCGTCTTTAATCGCACATCCTATCAAGTCTGCGATAAAATAGCTTCCTTCATCCAATGATACCGCATGTATTTTATCGATTTCGGCATACTTGCCTACAAATGTTTCCGCAGCATTCCTGTTATCGATGCCTTCCAACTTCAAATAAACAAAGCCGTCAACGCGACAAGACAATATTCTGTACGGAATACCGTCGAAATAAACGACACGCAACCGACGAAACCGCATAGGATTATCGGTTAACGGTTTTAATTTCAATTCGCCTTTGATTCCTTGCGGTTTAAGGACTTCGCCGACTTCCATAAAATCCATGAGAAATACTCCGTACAAAATACGGAGAGAGGAAACCTCTCTCCGAAATTATTACTCTACTTCCAAAATTTCGACAGTGCACTTTTTGCCGTGTTTAACCGCCGCCGACTTGACAATCGTGCGTATAGACTTGGCTATTCTGCCCTGACGCCCTATGATTTTTCCCATATCCTGTTTTACAACGGACACCTTGATTGTTTCGCCGTCCTCGCTTACAGTTACTTTGTCGGGAAAATCAACCAACTCCTTGACGAGATACTCAACAAGCTCCGTCATACCTTATTCCTTCTTCTTTTTCTGGACTTTGGTCTTGGCAGGGGCTTTCTTGCCTGCCTCCATAACGCCTGCCTGAACAAGCAATCCTTTTACTGTATCGGTCGGCTGCGCGCCGTTGTTAATCCACTGCTTTGCTTTTTCTGCGTCGATTTTGATTTCCGCAGGGTTTTTAAGCGGATTATAAGTACCGACTATGTCGATAAATCTGCCGTCGCGGGGCGAACGGGAATCCGCCACTACCACGCGGTAAAACGGTGATTTTTTGTCGCCCATTCTTGTCAATCTGATTTTTACTGCCATTTCTATATTTCTCCTTAAAATTGTACTGTCTTGTTTTATCTGCGGAAAGGAAGCCGTCTGCCGCCCTTCATTGCGCGCATCATTTCTTTACTTTGTTCGAACTGTTTCAATAACTGATTGACGTCCTGTATCGATGTTCCGCTGCCTGCGGCTATACGACGCCTGCGTGAAGATTTGATAATCTCTGGATGCTCACGTTCGTACATTGTCATTGACTGAATAATTGCTTTAAACCGTGCGACACGTTTTTCATCGATATCTTTTTCGCTCAATTTGATGTTTCCCATATTGGGCATCATCGAAATAAGCTGCGACAAATCTCCCATTTTGGATATGCTGTCTATTTGAGTCAGGAAATCGTCGAGAGAAAAATTCGACTCGCGAAACTTCTTTTCCAGTTTTTGCATCTCTTCTTCGGTAACTGCATTCTGTGCTTTTTCTATCAGCGTAAGCACATCGCCCATTCCGAGGATTCTCGATGCCATTCGCTCCGGATGAAACGGTTCGATATCTCCCATCTTTTCGCCTATGCCGCAAAATTTTATGGGTTTTCCGGTTACAGACCGTATGGAAAGCGCCGCCCCGCCTCTCGTATCACCGTCAAGCTTTGTCAAAATGACGCCGGAAATATTTAATCTTTCATTAAATGTTGTGGCAACCGTCACCGCATCTTGACCGGTCATTGCATCTACCGTAAGCAAAATCTCGGTCGGATTGATTTCTCTTTCGATATCTTCCAACTCCCGCATCAAATCGTCGTTTATGTGCAAGCGACCCGCGGTATCGACAATCAAGGTGTCCAACCCTTTCTTTTCGGCAACTTTTATGGCTTCGAGAGCCGTTTTATACGGTTTTTGAGTGCCGTGTTCGTATACCTCGACTCCGACGTTTTTTCCGACCACCTGCAACTGATTTATTGCTGCGGGACGGTAAATATCTCCTGCGACAAGCAAGGGCTTTTTGCCTTGTTTTTTCAGCATTAACGCCAACTTGCCGCACATCGTGGTTTTTCCCGCGCCTTGAAGTCCGCACATCATAATAATGGTCGGCGGCTTCGGTGCAATCTGCAATGCGCTGTTAGTGCTTCCCATCAATGCAATCAATTCTTCATTGACGATTTTAATGACTTGCTGACCGGGCGTAAGACTATTCATAATCTTTTCACCGACAGCCTGTTCGCTTACTTTGGATATAAACTCTTTTACAACGGAAAAATTGACGTCCGCTTCCAACAATGCGATTCTTATTTCGCGCATTGCCTGCTTTATTTCCAATTCGGTCAATTTTCCTCTGGCGGTAAGTTTACCGAAGATATGATTTAATTTTTCCGACAGACCGCTGAATAAGCCCATTTATACCTCCTTCGGTAATCTTAAATATTGATTGATATTTCGGATAGTCTCTCTTTCAATATATCGATATCGTTTTCCGTCAAACACTGTTCGAGCGCTTTTGAAATGAGGTCAAGCTTTTTTTTAAACCCCAGTTTCTCTTCGTAAAACATCAAAGCTTCTTTTCCCTTGACAATGCTGTCGCGAACCGCTTGACGCGATATTCCGCAGTTTTCGGCAATCTCCGAAAGCGACAAATCACAATTATAATAACTGTCAATCATATTGTGTTGATTGTCTGTCAGCAACATACCGTAAATATCGTTTAACACGCTTACATTAAAATCTTTTTTCATAACAACAAAAAGGGGTGTAAAGCAATTAAACTTTACACCTCTATTTTATCCCAATCCGAAACATTTGTCAAGCATTAATGCACTATTGCGTCAACAAAATTTTCGGCGTCGAAATCTTCCAAGTCGTCGATTCCCTCCCCTACGCCGACATATACCACGGGAATATCCAACTGAGAAGATATCGCAAGCACCACACCGCCTTTTGCCGTACCGTCCAATTTGGTTAGAATTATACCGTCGATATCTATCGCTTCATTAAACACATCCACTTGCGAAATGGCGTTTTGTCCCGTTGTCGCGTCAAGCACAATATAATTCAAATGCATCGCTTCGGGCATTTCACGACCTATAATACCGGAAATTTTTTCCAGTTCGTTCATTAAGTTCTTTTTATTGTGCAAACGACCAGCCGTATCCACAAGCAAAACATCGGTTTTTTTACTCTTGGCACTCATCAACGCGTCATATACCACTGCGCCGGGGTCTGCACCTTCCGCATGTTTTACTATTCTTACCCCCGCTCTTTCCGACCACACGGTCAATTGGTCGGCAGCCGCCGCACGGAATGTATCGCCTGCCACAATCGTAACGGATTTTTTCTCCGATTTAAATTTCTTTGCAAGCTTTCCTATCGCCGTCGTTTTTCCCACTCCGTTTACGCCCGCAATAACTATCACCAAAGGATACTCATATTCCGGCTTTGGATTTTCCTCTAAAATCTCAACCATAATGCGGCGAAGCTCGACTTTGACAGCGTCGGTATGTCGAATATGCTTTTCATCTACGGCATCTTTCAGTCGTTCCAAGATATCGTCGGCAGCCGCCGCACCGATATCGGAAGTTAACAGAATTTCCTCCAACTCATCGTAAAAATCGTCGTTCAAAACACCGCCAGTAAAAAGCTTGTTCAGCTTGTAACTTATCGCTTCCTTGGTTTTTCTCAAACCTTCTTTCAGTTTACTGAAAAATCCCATTATACAAGTCTCCTAACTCATGCTCTCCGCGGCGGCAACAGCCTCGCTGAGCTTAACCGACACTATCTTACTGACGCCCTTTTCCTCCATGGTAACGCCGTAAAGATTATCGGCAAGTTCCATAGTCGGCTTTCTGTGCGTAATTACTATAAACTGCGTTTCTTCGCTGAATCTGCGCAAATAACGGGCAAAACGTCCTGCATTCGCATCGTCGAGCGCAGCCTCTATTTCGTCCAACACACAGAAAGGCATTGGTTTCAATCTCAATATGGCGAAAAGTATGGCGATTGCCGTAAGCGCACGTTCTCCGCCCGACAGAAGAGATATGGATTGCAAATTCTTTTCCGGCGGTTGCGCCACAATTTCTATTCCTGCTTCCAACGGGTCTTCGCTTTCCTGTATAATCAAATCTGCAAAGCCGCCGTCGAAAAGTTCTTTGAATATTTTTATAAAGTTTTCGCGAATCTTTTGGAACTGTTCATTGAATCTTCCGAGCATTTCATCGCTGATTTCTTTAAGTATTTTCATAAGGTCGGCTTCGGCTTTTTGCAAATCTTCGCGCTGAACGTCCATATTATGATACTCTTCGTATGCAACTTTGCTCTGCTCTATCGCGCCGACATTCACATATCCCAATGCCTTAATCTGCCGTTTCAATCTGTTATTTTCGACAGAACCTTTTTCAAGATTGAAATCAGCCTGCTTAAACGGCAAGCACTGCTCATAATCGCAATTATACGCTTCGAGAATATGCTGCTGCATTTGTTCGATATCCGTATCGACCTTAAGAAGCTGCATTTCTTCGCCGCTCTTTTTTTCACGCAAATCCGACAGTTCATTCATCAGTCTGACGCGCGCGGCATCCACTTCCGTCATCTTTTCCTGTAAACTCGATTTGTATTCGTCGAGATTGGACAGTTTTATGCGTATATCATCAACCCTGGACGAATCTTCCGTCCTTTGAGTACCGCTCAATGCATCAAGCTCTTCGTCCAACTGCCGAATAAGAACAGTATTTGCCGATATCTGTTCTGTCGCTCGCTGCAATTTATCGGACATGGCGGTTATGTTGTTTTCCAAACGCGAGATTTCGTTATTGAGCGTATTGAGAATGTTTTCGGTGGTGGCAATAGTCAAACGCAAGTCGGCAAGCACATTGCCAAGCTTATCTCTTTCGTTTTTTAAGATGTCGAATTTCTGCTGTCTGTCTTTCGAACTTCCTTCCGCAATCTTTCTTTTTTCCTCGATTGTCTGTTCCAAATCGCCGACGGAATTTATATCGCAATCGATATCGGCAATTCGTTGCGTATGCCGGGCAATGTCGTCCGCCAAGGATTTAACCTGCCCCTCCAACGTATCCACATCGGCAGCCGATTTGTTCAATCCTTCCGATTTTGCGGCCAATTCCAACTCGACCGCATGCAATTCCTCTCTACGCGCTTTCAAATCCGAACTCACGGATTGCTGGTCACATACAAGACTCTTCTTTTCGCCGTTCATAGTGCCGAGCGCGGTTTCGTATTCTTCCACTTTTACCGTTATTTCTTTGAGTTCTCTGTCATGAGAAAAAATATTGGCAATATCGGCTTTCTTGCTGCCGCCGGTAATTGCACCCGACGGGTTTATTATATCTCCTTCCAACGTGACGATTTTAAACGAGAAACCTGTTGAGCGCGCCAATGTCACTGCCGTATCCATATTATCCACTATAACGGTTCCGCCCAACAAACCCGAAACCACGGAGTTAAAACGACTGTCGCAGGATATCAACTCGCTTGCCACACCGAAAACACCGCTTGCATTCAGAAATCTGCGGTATGCGGAATCTATGCTGCGGGGCTTGACCGACGATATGGGCAAAAACGTAACGCGCCCGTATCTCATCTTTTTCAAATATGCGATAAGATATTTGGCATCGTCTTCGTTCTCCACGACTATATTTTGCATCGCATTGCCGAGCGACATTTCTATTGCCGTTTCGAACTTAGGCTCCACCTTAATCAGCTGAGCGACAACTCCCAAAATCTTAGACCCTACGGCGACTTCGTTTTTGCCGGCAAGCAGTAAGTTCTTTACGCTGTTTGCAAATCCGTCGAATGCGTCATGCATGTCCTTCAACATTTTCATGCGTGATTTGGACATATAGTATTTTTCATTCAAACTTTCTATTTCGGAAGAAAGCTTGGCAAGTTTATCTACGCACTCTGCGTTACGTGCCTGCAAAACTTCGGTTTCGGCTTGCAGCGAATTCTTTTTATCTATCAGCGCTTTCTTTTCCGACGTACCGACTTCACAGGCGGCTTTCAATGCCGTGAGATTATCCGAATATTCGAATTTTTTACGCGACAATTCCGAAATAAGATTGGATAAGGTCTGCTTTTCCGCAACCAGACTCGACATATTGGATTTGATTTCCGTCAAGCGATTCATCGCCTCCAACATTTCTCTATGATTTGTATCCAACTCTTCTTCATGAGCACGCACGTCGCTCATGAGTTTGAAATATGTATCGTCCAGCTTTTCTTTCCGCGCACGTTGCATGGATAGTTCGTATTTTTTCTTTTCCGACTCCGACTTGCATTGCGCAACCTTTTCTTCGGCATCTCGAATGTCCGCGGAAATAACCTCGTTTTCAGACATCAACTGCGAATTTTGAGTGTTAAGATATTTCAGTCTTACGGTAAGCAGATTTATCTCACCTGCTTTCTTTTCCATTCCGACGGTAAGAGCCAGCTCCTGCGCCCTGAGTCCTTCGATATTACGGTCGACCGAACCGAAATTCTGCATTGCCTCGTTGTATGCGGCAACAGCCTCATCGCATTCGCGATTTTTGGTTTCTATTGCACCGTTCAGCACAGAAAGCCGTTCGCTTATGGCAGACTTCGCCATTTCAGCCGATTCGTACTGGTGCATATATATATTCATTTCGTTACGCCGCAACGACTCTTCCAATTCCAAATACTTTCTCGCCGCCTCGGCTTGCTTCGTCAGCGGTTCCAATGTATTGAGTTTTTCTGCGAGGATATCGTTTATGCGGGTAAGGTTATCTCTTGTTTTTAAAAGCTTTCTTTCAGTATCGTTCTTTCTTGCTTTGAACTTAGAAATCCCCGCCGCCTCTTCGAAAATAGCGCGTCTGTCCTCGGGTTTCGCCGACAAAAGCCCCTCGACTCGCCCCTGTCCGATAATCGAATATCCTTCGCGTCCCATACCCGCATCGCGCAGATATTCCGTGATGTTTCTCAATAAACACGGCTGCTTGTTTATAAAATATTCACTCTCTCCCGAACGGTACAGCTTTCTGGAAATCACAACCTCGTCATAGCTCAAATCGGAAAACCATTTCTCCGTATTGTCGAAATACAAAGAAACCTCGCAGAAAGAAAGAGATTTCCTTTTCTCCGTTCCCTTGAATATTACGTCTTGCATGGAATTACCGCGAAGCAATTTTGCGGACTGCTCTCCCAGCACCCATCGAATCGAATCTGCGACGTTGCTTTTTCCGCAACCGTTCGGACCGACTATGGCTGTAATTCCTTCGCCGAATTTTATTTCGAGTTTATCAGCAAATGACTTGAATCCACTGACTTCGATTTTTTTGAACTTTAAACTCAAGCTTTACTCCATCGAAAAATCTTACTGTTATATTTTACATTACATCGACCCGTAAGTCAATTATTTACCGCCGTGAGAGGTCAAAAAATTATATGCTTCTTGCGCGGCATCTTTCTCGGCTTCCTTTTTTCGACAGCCGTATCCCGAACCTATCGTCTTTCCGTCTATCGACACTTCCGACTTGAACCAAGGCGTCTTGCCTTCTCCTACGGACCGAGTGCAATATTTTACCGTCCCCAACTGCTTGTCCTGCACATACTCTTGAAGGCGCGATTTATAGTCGTCGTTTGATTTTCCGTCAAGCGATAAAAATGCAAAGATAAATTTTCGACATTCATCCAACGAACGACTGTCAAGATAGATGGCCCCTATAAGACATTCGAAAATATCCGACTTGAATTTTACGGAAACGTGCTTTTCTTTTTCCGCACCGACACCGAGACGCAAATAATCAAGAGCGCCCAATTTCTCCACTGCTTTAGCCAACGGATTGCGCGAAACGGCAGCGGCTCTCGCCACAGTCATTTCACCGGCATCAAGTCGGCTTTCGAAAAGTTTTTCGGCAACCAAAAAATTCAAAATGCTGTCGCCGAGAAATTCCATACGCTCATTCGATTCACATTTATTCTCATTTGCAAACGACGAATGAGTAAGCGCCGTTCTCAACAAACCCAAATCGCGGAAAACATACCCCATGGTCTGCTGCAATTCGAAAAGAGAATTACTCATTGTTTTGCAATCTGTCCAACTCTTGTTTTATGCTTGCCACCAAATTGTTTTCAGCCATCTTCACGGTTTGCAACACCGCGGCTTTTATTGCGATATCGTTTGAACCGCCGTGTGCCTTGACCATAACTTTTTCCACGCCGAGAAACGGAGCACCGCCTCGTCTGTTGTAATCCATATCGTTTTTAAGCTTGCCGAAAGCTTTCTTCATAAATAACGAACCGAATTTCGCCGACGCAGAGCCCATAATCGCCTTCTTTAACATCGACATTACCATTCCGGCAGTGCCTTCGGCGGTTTTCAACAATACGTTTCCCACGAATCCGTCGCAAACGAGAACATCGTAATTTCCGGTCAAAGCATCTCTCGCTTCCATATTGCCTACGAAATTTATCGGCATTTCTTTGAGAGCTTTAAACACTTCTTTCGTAAGCTCATTTCCCTTTTTATCCTCTACACCGACCGAAACAAGTCCTACTCTCGGATTTTCTATTCCGAAAACAGCCTTCATATAACAGCTGCCCATAAGAGCAAATTGCGTCAAAAACTCGGGACGGCAATCGACGTTGGCGCCGCAGTCGATAAGACACACATTCCCGCCCGTCTTAGTCGGCAAAACAGGCGCCAATGCGGGTCTGGAAACACTCTTTATTCTTCCGACTTTGAAAATACCGCCTGTAAGCACCGCACCCGTACTTCCCGCCGAAACCATTCCGCATATATCCTCGCGGCTTTTCAATGCTTCCAATGCTTTGACAAGAGACGACTCTTTCTTTGTCTTGATAGCCATTGTTGGCACGTCGTCATTCGTGATAACGTCTTTTGCATCTATGATTTCGATTTTACCGGCGTCATGCTTATATTTTTTCAATTCATCGGCTATTTTGCTCTCGTCGCCCACCATTACTATTTCAAGGTCGCTCCGCTCGGTCATGGCATCTATACTGCCTTTTACAAGAGCCTCGGGAGAATTGTCACCGCCGAATATGTCAACTATAATTTTCATAAATCCTCCGCACAAATGAACAGCCCCGCAAAATTCGGGGCTGTAACATTTTTATTTCGGTTTATTTTTTATCGCTTGCGACGTCGATTTTCTTAACTCCGTCGTAATAGCCGCACACCTTGCAAACTCTGTGAGTGAGTTTCATCTCATGGCATTGAGGGCATTCGCAAAGAGAAGGGGTTGCGATTTTCCAATTCGCAAATCTCTTGTTTGACCTCTGTTTGGATGTTTTATGCTTAGGGACTGCCATTTTAGCACCTCCTGTCACTTTTATCGTTACGGCGTAAAATCATTTCTCGATAACAACACATAACATTACCCGACAAGTATAAAGCAATTCTAAAATTTTGTCAAGCGGATTCACTCTTATTTCGTCAAAAACAAAAATAAATTATTGGATTTTGTTTTATTACACCACATTCGTTTTAATATAAATCGTAACTTTTTCCCTCACTGCGATTAAAGCGATATTAAAAAAAATTTGTTATTAAATTGCAGATTTCTTTTTAAAAAACCTTGACAATCTGCGCCTTATGTGATATATTATTATGGTGTCCGTCAGCGGGCTTATCCGCCATGATTTTACGGACAGGCATGATTCATTAGCTCAGTCGGTAGAGCACTTGACTTTTAATCAAGGTGTCCCGGGTTCGAATCCCGGATGGATCACCAATAAGCGGATGTGGCGGAACTGGCAGACGCGTCGGACTTAGAATCCGATATCTTCGATGTTGGGGGTTCAAATCCCTTCATCCGCACCATCCATAATATGCGGAAGTGGCTCAGTGGTAGAGCGTTGCCTTGCCAAGGCAAATGTCGCGAGTTCGAATCTCGTCTTCCGCTCCATGCAAGTGCCGTTAGCTCAGTTGGTAGAGCACCTGACTCTTAATCAGGGTGTC
>JAAWDP010000010.1 GCA_022793815.1 Clostridia bacterium
ATAACCGAATTGTGTTGGGGTGCAGTCCGAATTTGTCCGCTATTTGTGATGTCGAATAGGTATTTTGCATTGTGATTATTATAGCACTTTTTTAGAGTACAAGTCAAACTCATCAAATTGTAGACCTTTCGATAATAATGCAATGAAATCAAAACGGAATCGGATATAATTTTGCCGATAACGGCAAGCAAAAACGGTTGCCGAAACAACCGTTTTTTATGTATCATTTTTTTTAAATGATTGTTCTGCTATCGGACAAGCACGGTACGGAATTATCGCTTTTCGCGTCTAAGTGCAATCGAAAGTCCCATAACGACAACGGGGACAATCGTTATTTGCAGCAAGAGTCCGAAGAGTCCGCTTTGAATCTGCGACCACGCCGCAGCCGCCGACAAAGAAGAAACGCTTTGGAACATAGCGGCAACGGCGAGGAAAACCAATCTTCCGCCGAATGCGGCAAATAGAACAGCCGCGAATGCCGTCCAAACATTCTCGGAAATTTTCTTCGAAAACAGTCCTGTTATTCCTGCGAATACGGCGAGCTCGACAATCATATAAGGCAGTCTTGCTGCGGCAGGCATGGGGTCGCCAAACATGCTTGTGATTGCGAACGACGCAAGCGGCGAAAGAACCCCTACCGCCAGTCCCCACTTCCAGCCGAGCAGACATCCGCCTATGAGAACGGGCAAATACATGGGAAGCCATTTCACACCGCCTGCGGCTCCCGCCAAGGCGTGGACTATCTGCGGCAATATTACCGCAAGCGCAACTACTGCGGCAGATATAAGCGTCTTTACAGCTATCTTCGTTTTAAACGCCGCGCTTCTTTTTTCGAGTACGTTTTCTATCATAAACAGTCAAATCTCCTTTAATTTACTTTCAGTCTTTCGGTAAAGTCTTTCATCATATCCGAAATCTTTATTTGCTGAGGGCATACTTTTTCGCAGCTGCGACAGCCCACGCAAGCGCTCGGCAGTTTATCTTCCGAATAAGTGCCGAGTACCATGGGCGCAATAAATCCGCCGCCCGTAAAACGGTGCTCGTTGTAAAGCCCTATAAGTTCGGGAATTGCCAATCCTTTCGGGCAGTGGCTTGTGCAATAGCGGCATGCCGTGCAAGGCAGTACTGATTTTTTGACCATGTTTTCCGCAATATGCAAAAGCGTTTTCATTTCCGTTTCGTTCAACGGCTTGTTTTCGGAATAAGTCGCTATATTGTCTTTTATCTGTTCCATATCCGACATGCCCGAAAGCGTAACCGTCACCTGCGGCAGGCTTTGGAGAAACCGGAACGACCATGCGGGAATGCTCTCGTCGGGACGCAGCGATTTCAAAGTCTTTTCGTCCTCTTCCGAAAGGCGCGCCAGTTTTCCGCCTCGCACCGGTTCCATTACCCAAACGGGAATAGAGCGGCTTGCCAAAAGTTCGATTTTCTCTTTTGCGCTTTGGAACGTCCAATCCAGCCAATTGACCTGCAGCTGACCGAATTCCATGTACGGACCGTATACTTCGAGAAATCTCTTTATAACGCCCAAATCTCCGTGAGCGGAAAACCCGAGGTGCTTAATGCGTCCGTCTGCTTTCTGTTTTCTGAAATAGTCGAGTACACCGTACTTTTCGTCGAGGTAGGCGTCGATGTTCATTTCGCAGACGTTATGTATAAGATAGAAGTCGAAATATTCGACGCGGCATTTTTTCAGCTGTTTCCCGAAAATTTCCTCCGCTTTTCCCATATTGCCAAGGTCGTAACCGGGAAACTTACTCGCAAGATAAAAACTTTCTCGCTCATACTCGGAAAGTAATTTCCCCATTACCGTTTCCGACATTCCGTCATGATAACCCCATGCCGTATCGTAATAGTTTACTCCGTTTTTCATTGCGTAAGCAATCATTTCCCGCGCCGCGGTTTCGTCGATATCCGAATAGACGCCGTTTTTAACGGGCAATCTCATCGAACCGAATCCGAGTGCGGAAAGTTTCAGACCTTGAAAATTTCCGTATACCATAACTCTCTCCTTTAAAAAACGCAGTCGGTAAACCGTACCGTCCGTAAAATGTACGCTGTATATTATATCATAAATAAATCGAAGTTGTAAATGATTTTTCTATAACTATTTGATATATGACTTATAGCTCAAACGCATAAATTGCAAATAATTTCATGCAAATCGCAACAAAAGGGATTGACATTGTTTGCGCCGCGTAGTATAATATGTACACTGCTTTACAAAAAGTAGCAAGTACGCTCACGGTACAGGCGAATAACCGCGGCAATCGGCGTTTATGCGGCGGCTCGCACAACCTCGGGGGTGTACAGGTTTCGACGGGACGGGAATCGTTCGGATAGCACGCGGCAGGGTCGGCTGCCTTGAAAACGCAAAACAAAATAAACGCTAAAAACACAAAAACCGTAAGCGCTCCCGCGCTTGCGCTTGCAGCCTAACTTATAAGGCTGTCGCCGCCCTCCGCCGACCGACGGACGGAGCAAGCGGTGTCATTAAAGTCGGCTACCGAATGCGGAATCGAGCGGGTTCCGTGTCGAGGCTTATCCGCTCTTTGCAGACATCGGCTTTGTGCCTTGCGCCCGTCTTGCAAATACCGAGCAACGTACTAAGCGTGTAGAGGTTCGTTCGCAAACCCGTTTCGGAAGGGGGTTCGATTCCCCCCACCTCCACCATTAATATGACGCTGCTGCAATTGTATCATTACTGTATTGCAAACGTCGATACATACGGATTGTGCGGTTTCGGCGAGTCGGGACATGGGGTTATGGCGCAGTTGGTAGCGCGTTTGAATGGCATTCAAAAGGTCAGGGGTTCGAATCCCCTTAGCTCCACCAGCACTTTACGGACAGTCCGTAAAGAAATACTCATGCGGGACATGCCGCAAAAACAACATTTTCGGGGCTATAGCACAGTTGGTAGCGCGATACGTTCGCATCGTATAGGTCAGGGGTTCGAATCCCCTTAGCTCCACCACCTAAAACCTAAAACGAACCACAAAATAAGGTTCGGGTTAGGTTTTTTCTTTTGTCCTTTTTCGTTTCGCATAGTGCCGTGTAACGCCGTTATATAGC